>NZ_JBWAXP010000002.1:0-1916449 GCF_056135305.1 Jatrophihabitans sp. sgz311053
TGGTGGAGCCGGTGGCCGGGGAGGTGTGGTTGCCGGTGTTGCGGCGGGATCGGGATGAGGCGGTCTCGGCGGTGTCGGCCGCGGCGGGGGTGTATGTGCGGGGCGGCACCGTCGACTGGAGCTCTCTGCACAGCGAGCCGGGCGCCGAGCCGCCGGTCGTCCCCAGCTTTCCGTTCCGCCGCAGCCGGTACTGGCTCGACGCCCCGGCCGCCGCCGTCACCGCCGCGGGGTTCACCGAGCTGGAGCATCCTCTGCTCTCCGGTGGTCTGCAGGTGGCGCCGACCGGCGACGTCGTCCTCACCGGGAGGGTGTCGCGGCAGACGCATCCGTGGCTGGCTGACCACGTCGTCGCCGGCCACACCCTGGTCCCCGGCACCGCCCTGGTCGAGCTCGCCCTGCGCGCCGGCCGCGACCTCGACCTCCCCGGCCTCGACGAACTGCTCGTCGAGACCCCACTCACCCTCCCCGACCACGGCGCCGTCGACCTCCAGGTCGTCGTCGGGACGGCCGGGGACGGCGAACCCCGACCGGTGTCGCTGCATTCGCGACCGGCGGCCGATCCGACCGGCGCCTGGCAGCGGCACGCCACCGGCCGACTGAGCGCCGCGACGGCGGCTGCGCCGACACGGCAGCCGTGGCCGCCACCCGGTGCCGAGCCGCTGGAGATCTCCGCCCTCTACGACGAGCTCGCCGGCGCCGGCCTGGCGTACGGCCCTGCCTTCCGGGGCGTCCGCGCCGCCTGGCGACACGGCCCGGATCTCTTCGCCGAGGTCGCGCTGCCCGCGGCGGTCGAGGCCACCGGTTACGGCCTCCACCCCGCCCTCTTCGACGCCGCGCTGCACCTGTTCGGCCGTCGCGCCGACGGCGAGGCGCCGCGCGTTCCCTTCGCCTGGTCGGACGTCACCGTGCACGCCACCGGTGCGACCACCGTCCGGGCCACCTTGCTCGGCGCCGCCGAACCGGGCGGCGGCCCGGTCTCGCTCGTGCTCACCGACGCCGCCGGGGAACCGGTGGCGACGGTCGGTGGCCTCACCCTGCGCGCCTTCGATGCGGCGGCGGTCCCGGCCGGCCCGGCCCCGGAGCTGCTGCGGGTGCGCTGGCAACCCGCCCCCGCCAGCAGCGCCACCCATCCCCCCGTGACGTGGTGCGACGCGGCGCTCGCCGACCTCGTCACCGCGGCCGCTGCGGAGTCGGCCCCGGCGGTCGCCGCGGTCCGGTGCCCCGACGATGTCGCCGGCACGCTGACCCTGCTGCAGCGGTGGGACGAACTGCGTCGGGGCGACGAGACCGGGCCGGCGCTGGCGGGGACCCGGCTGGTGGTCGTGCTCTCCGGTGGCAGCGACGCCGGCGACGTCCCGGTCGACCCGTCCGCCGCCACCCTGGCCGGGCTGGTGCGGGTCGCCGCCGCCGAGCAGCCGGGCGAGATCGTGCTGGCCGATACCGATACCGACACCGACACCGACACCGACGGTCCCGCCCTCGACGCCCAGCTCGCCGCCGGCGTCGCGCTGGGCGAGCCCGAGTTCGCGCTCCGCCGCGGCGACCTGCTGGTGCCGCGGCTGGTCCGTCCGGACCCGGCCCTGCCGCTGCCGGTCGGGGACCCGACGGATCGGGTGTGGTCGCTGGGTTACGACGGCCAGGGCACCCTGGACCGGCTCGCCCTCGCTCGCACCGAGGCCGGAACCCGCCCACTGGGACCGGGTGAGGTCCGCATCGACGTCCGTGCCGCCGGCGTGAACTTCCGCGACGTCCTCACCGTGCTCGGCGTCTACCCGGGGCCGGCCGGACCCCTCGGGCTGGAGGCGGCCGGGGTCGTCACCGAGGTGGCGCCGGATGTCGACAGCGTCGCGCCGGGCGACGCGGTGATGGGCATCGTCAGCTCGGCGTTCGGGCCGTCGGCCGTGACCGACGCCCGGCTGCTCGTCGCCGTCCCGCCGGGCTGGTCCTGGGCCGAGGCCGCGGCTGCGCCGGTGGCGTTCGCGACCGCCCATCACGCGTTGGTCGGACTGGCGGGGTTACGCCCGGGCGAGACGCTGCTCGTCCATGCCGCCGCGGGCGGGGTGGGGCAGGCGGCCGTGCAGCTGGCGCGGCACCTGGGCGCCGAGGTCCTCGCCACCGCCAGTCCGGGCAAGTGGTCGGCCGTGCGGGCGCTGGGATGTGACCGCATCGCCTCGTCGCGGGACGTGGCCTTCGAGACGCAGCTTGCCGTGGCCGGCGGTGTCGACGTCGTGCTCAACGCCCTCACCGGGGAGTTCGTCGACGCCTCGCTGCGGATGATGGCCGCGGGTGGCCGCTTCGTGGAGATGGGCAAGACGGACCTGCGCGACGGCGACCGGATCCGGTCCTGTTACGGGGTCGAGTACCAGGCCTTCGACCTGCTGGCCGACGGCGTCCCGACGATGGGGCCGGTGCTGGCCGCGGTGGCTCCGCTCTTCGCCGACGGCACCCTCCGGCCGCTTCCCGTCACCTGCTGGGACGTGCGCCGCGCCCCCGACGCCTTCCGCTATCTCAGCCAGGGCCGCAACGTCGGCAAGGTGGTGCTGACGGTGCCCGCGCCCCCGGCACCCGGCGGCGCTGTCCTGGTGACCGGTGCCTCCGGTGCCCTGGGCCGGGTCGTGACCCGCCAGGTCGTCGACGACGCCGGGGCTCGTCTCGCCGTGCTCACCTCGCGCGGCGGGATGACGGGAGCGATGTCCGCGACGGTGGCCGCGCTCGCCGACTCCGGGGTCGAGGTCCGCGTCGTCGCCTGCGACAGCGGGGACCGTGACGCGATGGCCACGCTCCTCGCCGCGCTGCCCGCCGAGGCTCCGCTGCGCACGGTGGTTCACGCCGCCGGCGTCCTGGACGACGCCCCGCTGGGCGCGCTCACCCCCGAGCGGGTGGCGGCCGTGCTGCGACCGAAGGCGGGCGGGGCAGAGCTGCTCGACGAGCTCGTCGACGACCGGGAGCTGGCCCGCTTCGTCCTCTTCTCCTCGGTGACCTCCTCGTGGGCCACGCCGGGCCAGGCCAACTATGCCGCGGCGAACTCCGCGCTGGACGCCCTCGCCGTCCGGCGACGGCGGCGCGGCGTCCCCGCGGTCTCGGTGCAGTGGGGTCCGTGGCGCACTGCCGACGGTATGGCCGGCGCGCTGCGCCCCGAGGACTGGCGCAGGTTGGCCGGACGCGGCCTGGAGCCGCTGGACGACACCGACGGGGCGCGGCTGCTCGACGACGCCCTCGTCGCCGCCGACCCGGTACTGGTCGCCGCGCGGCTCGCCCCACCGGCGGCGGCCGTCGCCGCGCCGGCGCTGCTCGGGGAGCTCGTCGAGCCGGCGGCGCACCGGCGGACCGCGGTCGCCCCGCGCGCGGCGGCGAACGACAGCGACGGCGGGTCGTGGCGGCAGCGCCTCGCCGGACTGCCACCCGTCGCCCGCTTCGACGCCGTCCTCGACGCCGTCCGGACCGAGGCCGCCCGAGTGCTGGGCATGGCGGGTCCGGCCGACATCGGCGCCGAGCGCTCGTTCCGGGAGGTGGGCTTCGACTCCCTCACCGGCGTCGAGCTCCGCAACCGGCTGGCGGCGGTCGCCGACGTGCGGCTGCCGCCTACCCTCGTCTTCGATTACCCCACACCGACGGCCCTGGCCGGCTTCCTCGTCGAGGAGGTACCCGGTGCGTCACCGGCCGGCAGCTCCGCCACCGATCCGTTGCGGCAGGCGCTGGACGGCGTGGCGGCCGCGCTGCGTGACGTCCCCGGCGCGGACCGCCGCGCTGCGTCGGCACGGCTGGAGGAGCTGCTGCGCTCGCTCCGGTCGGCCGAGGGGACACCGGACGACGCCGCGGACGACAGCCTGGACGACGCCTCCGACGACGAGATGTTCGCGCTCATCGACGACGAGATCGGTATCGCATGAGCGGCACGGCGGGGGAGGGGCCGATCCGGCAGCGCAGCGACGAGCGGCCGGCGGCCACGGTGCGCGACGACCCTCGCGACCCGTTCGTCCGGCTCGCTGCCCTGCTCGACGGCGGTATGGAGCATCCGGAGCCCGACGACGGCTGCGGGGTGGTCGTCGTCTCCGGCCGCATCTACGGGCTGCCGGTGGTGGCGTTCTGCACCGACGGCGCCCGCATGGGCGGCGCGCTCGGCCTGGCCGGGTGCCTGCGGATCGCCGCGGCGGTGGACCGTGCCGCGGCCGACGGCGTCCCCGTGATCGGTGTCTGGCACTCCGGCGGCGCGCGCCTGGGTGAGGGCGTCGCCTCGCTGGAGGGCCACGGCGCGATCTTCGCCGCCACCGTCCGCGCCTCCGGTCGGGTGCCCCAGCTGTCGGTCGTGGTGGGTCCGGCCGCCGGTGGCGCGGCCTACGGTCCCGCCCTCACCGACGTCGTGGTGATGGCCGACACCGGACGGGTCTTCGTCACCGGTCCGGACGTGCTGCGGGCGGCGGTCGGTGAGGACGTCGACATGGAGACGTTGGGGGGACCGGGCGCCCACGCGACGCGGTCGGGCGTGGCGCACGTGGTGGCACCCAGCGAGGCCGCGGCCTACGAGAGCACCCGCGAGCTGGTGCGGCTGCTCGCCGACCAGCGCGAGATCTCCCCGGCCCGCATCGGGGCTCCGCGCGACCTGCGGGCCCTGCTCCCGGCCTCACCGGTTCGGGCCTACGACGTCCGTCCCCTCGCTGCCGCGATGGTGGACGAGTCGCCGGGACTGCTCGAGCTGCAACCGGGCTGGGCACCGAACGTTGTCGTCGCCTTCGGCCGGATCGCCGGCCGGACGGTGGGGATCGTCGCGAACAACCCGCTGCGCAAGGCCGGCTGCCTGGACTCGCTCAGCGCCGAGAAGGCGGCGCGCTTCGTGCAGATGTGCGACAGCTTCGGCATCCCCCTGGTCGTCCTCGTGGACGTCCCCGGTTACCTGCCGGGTGTCGAGCAGGAGTGGGGCGGTGTGGTCCGTCGCGGCGCGAAGCTGCTGCATGCGTTCAGCGCCGCGGTCACGCCACGGGTCACCGTCGTGACGCGGAAGTCCTTCGGCGGCGCCTACATCGCGATGAACTCGCATTCGCTGGGCGCCACCGCCGTCTTCGTCTGGCCCGAAGCCGAAGTCGGTGTGATGGGGGCCGATGCGGCAGTGGGGATCCTGCATCGTCGGGCGCTCGCCGCCGCGAAGGCCGCAGGGGAGGCGACCGCGCTCCGGGAGCGGCTGGTGCGAGAGCACCGCGAGCAGGTCGCCGGGCTGCACCGCGGGGTCGAGCTGGGGGCCTTCGACCAGGTGATCGACCCCGCCACGACGCGCCGGCGAGTCGCCGAGGCGATCGCCGCTGCCCCGCGCCGTCGCGGCGAGCACACCAACATCCCGCTCTGAGGTGATTGCCGCGGCGGGGTAGACCCACGGCGTGAGTGATCGCGTCGTCGAACACACGCCGGACGGGCGCTACCTGGTCGTCGACGGGCGCCGGTGGCGCGCGACCGACCCCGGCATCCCGGAGAAGCTGCGCGCCGAGCTCGTCGCCGAGCTGATGGCCGCCCGTCGGGCCGTGCGCAGCGAACCGGAGACGGCCCGCCCCCGCGTCCACGACGCCAAGATCGCCCTCGGGGAGCGGGGTGACCCGTGGTGGGACGAACCGTCCGAGGCCGGTCGTCGGTCACGGGTCGAGGCGACGATCCGCACGCTGCTGCGCCACCGCGGCGAGGCCAAGACCATCTGCCCCAGCGATGTCTCCCGCGTCGTGGGTGGCGAGTCGTGGCGCGACCTCATGGACCTGGTGCGTGACCTCGCCGCCGAGCTCGCCGCTGCCGGCACCGTCGTGGTGACCCAGCGCGGCGAGGCCGTCGATGCCACGCAGGTGAGGGGACCGGTCCGGATCGGGCGCGGCCCCCGCTGGGGCTGAGTCGCCTCAGGCCCAGTCGATGACCTGGTCGTTCTCCAGTCGCGGCAGCCGGTCGAACCACGGGTTCTCGCCGGGGTGTCCGAGATTGACGACGAGCGAGGTCCGGTAGCGGCCGTCGGGGAAGAACTCGCGGTCGATCGCCTCGGCGTCGAAGCCGGCCATCGGCCCGGCGGCCAGGCCCTGGGCACGCGCGGCGAGGATGAAGTAGCCGATCTGCAGCGTGCTGCCGTACTTGGCCATGCCCTCGCGCATGCCCTCGTTGCCCTCGAGCGCGTCCTGCATCTCGGGCTTGATCGGGAAGACGGTGGGGATGTGCTCGTGGAAGCGGGAGTCAAAGGCGAGGATGGCGACCGCCGGGGCGGAGGCGGTCTTGTCCTGGTTGCCCTCGGCCATCAGCGGCACGAGGCGCTGCTTGCCCTCCTCGGTGCGGACGAAGACGACGCGCAGCGGCTGCGTGTTGGCGGCGGTCGGCGCCCACTTGGCCAGCGCCCAGATGCCTTCCAGCTCGGCGTCGGTGACCGGGGTGTCGGCGAAGGAGTTCGCCGTCCGTGCCTCGGTGAAGAGCAGGGCACGCCCGGCGTCGTCCAGGCGGGGCAGGGTCCGAGGGGTGTCGGTGAGCGTCATGAGGGGCTCCTTCCGTCCAGTAGCTACTGTTCGACTGGTCACTTTGTAAATCAAAGTGACCTCGATGAACATAGCACCGTTACGATGGCTCTCATGGCGACGGACAGTGACGTGCAGCACGAGCCCCGGCTCTGCGACGCCGCGCTGACCCGAGCCTTCCGCTTCCTCGGCAAGCGCTGGAACGGGGTGCTGCTGGCGACCCTGGTCAGCGGTCCGATGGGGTTCAGCCAGCTGAAGCGCTCGGTTGCCGGCATCAGCGACTCGATGCTCTCCGAACGACTCGGCGAGCTGGGTCGGGCCGGTCTGGTCGAACGCAGCGTGCAACCGGGACCACCGGTGACGGTCACCTACGAGCTCACGGCCAACGGCCGTGCGCTCACCCCGGCGCTCGCCGAGCTCACCACCTGGGCCTCGAACAACCTGCCGGCAGACGGCTGTGCGGCCGCGACGAGCGAGGGCTGAGACCCCGCACAGGAGCCCCGCACAGTTACCGGGGCGGACCACCGGGGCACGGCAGTGCTATGACCACCGTGACCCGTACGTTCACCGTCGAGCCCGCCCCGGCCACCGTCATCGACTACCTCAAGGACTTCGGTCACGCGACCGAGTGGGACCCCGGCACCGAGAAGTGCGAGCAGCTGGGTGCAGGCCCGGTCGCGGTCGGCACGCAGTGGCACAACACGTCCAAGATCGCCGGCGTCAGCACCGAACTCACCTACACGCTGGAGAAGCTCACCGACGACACCATCGTCTTCGTCGGCAAGAACGACACCGCGACCTCCACCGACACGATCACAGTCCGGCCGCACCAGGCCGGCAGCGAGATCACCTACGAGGCGGTCATCGAGATGTCCGGCGCGGCCAAGCTCGCCAGTCCGCTGGTCAAGCTCGTCTTCGAGAAGATCGGCAGCGACACCGAGGACGACATGGTCAAGGTGCTCAACCGGCTGAGCTGAGGCCGCCTCGCCGGCGGGCCGGGGTGGAGCCTCTACCCTGGTCCGATGAGCACCGCGCAGGCCACGACCACGACCTCGGCGAGGATGACCCGCCACGAGTTCCTCAAGGGTCTGCACGACCTCGTCGCGCCGCGCACCTACCTCGAGACCGGCATCCAGAAGGGGCAGAGCATCACGCTGTCGCGGGTGCCCAGCATCGGGATCGACCCCGCCTTCGCGATCGAGTCCGAGCTGCTGGCTCCGGTCCACCTCGCCCGCACCACCAGCGACGAGTTCTTCGCGCGCAAGCACCCGCTGGCAGCCCTGCCCCTCGACATCGTCGACCTCGCCTTCATCGACGGCATGCACCTGGCCGAGTACGCCCTGCGTGACTACCTCGCCGTCGAGCGCTTCACCACGACGACGAGCGTCCTGCTCTTCGACGACATGCTCCCGCGCAGCGTGCAGCAGGCGGCGCGCTACCGGGTCAGTGCCTCGTGGACGGGCGACGTCTACAAGGCGGGGCTGGCGCTGCGCGAGATGTGCCCCGAGCTGATCGTCCTGGAGATCGACACCGAGCCGACCGGCGTCGTGCTCGTGCTGGCCCCCAACGCCGACCGCGACGGAGTGCTGCCGGGTTACGACGAGTGGGTGGAGACGGCGGCGAATCAGGATCCGCAGGACGTGCCGACGGAGATCCTCGAGCGCAGCCGCGCCAAGAACCCGCACCACGTGCTCGCCAGCCCCGGCTGGAGTGAGCTGGTCCGGCTCCGCGGCCGACGCACCCCGCCGCCGGCCGCCGCGATCCGTGAGGCGTTCAGCGACCTGCTGAACTGAGCCGGGCGGCGCGGGCCCGCGAGACCCGCTCGGGCCTCAGCCGAGGGCGCGCCGGGCGCGGGTGCGGACCGCGCTGCGGATCTTGGTCGCCGACTCCTCCGGCAGTCGCTGCAGCACGGTGTCCAGGGCGCTGCCGGCGTGCGCGGCGATGCGGTTGGCCGGCGGCAGGTGACGCACTGCCTTCGGGACGACCGACCCCGGCGTGGTGCCGCCCCAGAGCAGTACCAGGGGCCGTTCGCCCTGGACCAGCAGCCGGGCGTTGAGGCGTTCGTCGTCACCGCCGTCGGCGCTGCGACGGATGTTCCAGATGCCGTCGCTGAGCTGTGCCCGGGGGGCCCGGGCGACGGAACGGCCGTCGCCGTGCTCGAGGGTGGCGGTGACGTCACGGCCGGCGCGACGCAGGATCAGTGTCGACAGCGCGGTGATCTCCGGTACGGGCGCGACGAAGACGAGCTCCACGTCGCTGCCGCGCCTGCGCGCGTGGCTGCCCACGAGGTCGAACTGTGCCTTCGGCGGCTGCGAGTTACCCACGCCGCCAGCCTAGCCTCCGGCCAACCGGTCACCCGCTGTTCAGGTGGACGTCGGCTTCACCTGGCAGACAGGTAAGACGCGGACCGGACCGTCGGGGCCGTGCGGATCGCATTGATCGCCGAGACCTTCACGCCCGCCGTGAACGGAGTGGTGAACTCCGTCAAGCAGGTGGCCGACCAGCTCGCCGGCCGCGGGCACCAGCCGATCGTGGTGGCGCCCAGCGGAGCGGACTACCGCAGCCGGAGCGGCCACGCCGTGCCGGTGGTGACGGTGCCGTCGATGTCGCTGCCGGGCTACCGCGGACTGGAGGTGACGCGACCCGGCGTCGACCTGGTGCCGCTGCTCGCCGAGCTCGCCCCGGACGTCGTGCACCTCGCCTCGCCTGCGGTCCTGGGGCGGGCGGCGGTGCAGGCCGCGAACAGCCTCGACCTGCCGACGGTGGCGATCTACCAGACCGACCTCTCGTCGTTCGCGCGCCGCTACCACCTGGGCCTCAGCTCGCGGTTCGTCTGGAACTGGCTGCGACGACTGCACAACGCCGCGGACCTCACCCTCGTCCCCTCCAGCGCCTCGGCCTATCAGCTGCGCGGGCAGGGCATCGGACCGCTGGCGCTGTGGCAGCGCGGCGTGGACAACGTGCTCTTCGACCCCCGGCGACGCGACGAGACGTGGCGGGCACAGCTCGGCGGCAGTGACCTCGTCGTCGGCTTCGTCGGACGCCTCGCCCCGGAGAAGCGCGTGCACCTGCTGGAGCCGATCACCCGTCTGCCGGGTGTCACGGTCGTAGTGGTCGGGGACGGCCCGCGCCGCCGGCAGCTCGAACGCTTCATGCCCCGGGCGCACTTCACCGGCCAGCTCACCGGCGACGAGCTCGGCCGTGCCGTCGCCTCGCTCGACCTCCTCGTCCACCCCGGCGCGGACGAGACCTTCTGCCAGGTCGTGCAGGAGGCTTTGTGCGCCGGCGTGCCGGTGGTGGCGACGGCCAGCGGCGGTCCACTGGACCTCGTCCGTCACGGTGACAACGGCCTGCTCTGGGCCGGTGAGGACGCCGACGTGCTGGCCGCCCAGGTCGGCGGGCTGCGCGACGACCGTGCCGGGCTGGCCCAGCTGGCGCAACGAGCCCGACCCTCCGTGGTCCACCGCACCTGGGGCCGGGTCACCGACGAGCTGCTCGGCCACTATCACCGCGTCATCGCGGAACGCGCCGGCGCGAGCGACGTCCGCCGCGCCAGCTGAGCCTCCTCCCGTGCCGCGTCAGCCGGCGTCGGCCTCGTCCGCGGAGCCGACCTTCTCCGGGGTGAGGCCGGCGAGGTCGGAGAGGTAGTCGGCCAGCAGCGCCTCGATCCGCTGCTCGATGGCATGCGCGAGCGTGGCCGTCGCCGAGTCCAGGGCGATGGTGCGGAACCGCAGCATCGCCTCGACCAGGCCCGAGACGTCGGCATCGTCGAGCTCGCCGCGCTCGGGCAGCCGGTCGGCCACGAGCCGTGCGCCGGCGGCCACGAGGACCCGGCTGACGTCCTCCAGCGGTCCGTTGATGCGGTCGTAGACGTCCAGCACGTCGGACATCGGCATGCCATGCCCCCGCATCTCGGCGAAGGCCCGCAGCAGCGCCGGTCGCTGCACCACCGCGTCGCTGCCGCGCGGCTCGACCAGCCGGGCCTGCACCAGCCGTTCCAGGCTCGCGCCGTCGCCGGCGAGATCGCGGACCTCACGCACCGGCATGGTGGTCGGCTCGTCGCTGGCCCACGGCCGCACCAGCCGCTCCAGGCCCAGCACGTCGGCGAGGTCGCGGCCCTCCTGCCAGGCGCCCAGCAGTTCGGCGATGTGCGCGCTGGTGTAGCCACGCTCCAGCATCGAGGTGATGAGCTTCAACCGGGCCAGGTGGCTGTCGTCGAAGAGGGCCACCCGGCCGACTCGCTGCGGCGGATGCAGCAGGCCGCGTTCCTGGTACGCCCGGACGTTGCGCGTCGAGGTGCCGGCGGCGCGGGCCAGGTCGTCCACCCGGAACTGGCGCTGCTCGGCCGCCGGCCGCGGCGCCGACGGCTGCGAGGCCCGCACGAGCAGCTGCCGGACCACCGACTGCACCGCCGCCCGGGGCTTGCGCGTGGCCTGCCCCGGCGCGCGCCGAAGGGTCTCGAGCAGGGTCTCGAGCCCGGACGGGCCGGGGCGGGCGCTCACGTCAGCTCACCAGTCGTGGTCGCCGGGCGACCGCGGCGACCTCCCGCGGGGCCAGGACGTAGTCGCGGGTTCGCAGCGAGCGCATCTGCACAAGGTACTGGCTGGCGAAGCCCGGATACATCGATGCGTTGTGACCGTCCGCGGTGAGGTACCAGCTGCTGCACCCGGACATCCAGGTGGTGCGACCGAGCCGCCGCTGCAGCCGTTCGTTGTGCTCCCGCTCCGCCTCGGGACGGACGTCCAGGTAGCGCAGGTCGCGGTCCAGGACGAGCCGGACGGCCCGTACCGCGTAGTCGAGCTGCGCCTGCAGGTAGACCAGCAGCGAGTTGTGCCCCGGACCCGAGTTCGGCCCCGTGGTGAAGAAGAGGTTCGGGTAGCCGGAGGTGCTGACGCTCTTGTACGCATGCGCGTGCCCGGCCCAGTCGTCGGCCAGCCGACGGCCGTCCAGGCCGATGACCTCGAAGGGCGGACCGTCGAGATGGACGTCGTAGCCCGTGGCGTAGACGATGGCGTCCACCTTGTGCTCGACACCGTCGCTGCTGCGAATCCCCTCGGGGCTGACGGTGGCGATCGGCCAGGTGATCAGCTTGCAGTTGTCACGCTGCAGCGCCGGGTACCAGTCGCTGGACATCAGCATCCGCTTGCAGCCGGCGCGGAACTGCGGGGTCAGCTGCCGTCGCAGCCACGGATCCTTGACCTGCCGGTGCAGGTGCGCCCGGGCGACCTGCTGCACCGCGGTGGTGACCGGCGAGTTCCACACCAGTCCGGTCGCCATCGCCTCGTGGCCGAGGAAGAGCCCGGTCCGCACCGCACGCTGCGCGAGCGGGACCCTCGCGAAGAGCGACCGCGCCGGCGCCGGGATGGGGGCGTCCAGGCGCGGCAGCACCCAGCCCGGCGTCCGCTGGAAGACCTTCACCGACGCCGCGGTCCGGACCAGCTCCGGCACGATCTGCACCGCGCTCGCCCCGCTCCCGACGACGGCGACGTGCTTGTCGCGCAGGTCGACGTCGTGGTCCCACCGCGCGCTCAGGATCGAGGTCCCGGTGAAGGACTCCACGCCGCGGATGTCGGGCAGGCTGGCGTCCGCCAGCGGTCCCGAGGCTGCGACGACGGTGCGGGCCAGGTAGCGCTCGCCGGCGCGGGTCATGACGTGCCAGACACCCTCGTCGGCGTCGAAGCGCAACCCGGTGACCTCACGGCCGAAGCGCAGAAAGGGCCGTAGCCCGTGCCGGTCGGTGAGCTGCTCCAGGTGGGCGCAGATCTCCGCGCCGGGGGCGTAGGCCCGCGACCAGTCCGGATTCGGCGCGAAGTCGAAGGAGTAGAGCACCGACGGGATGTCGCAGGCGACACCCGGATAGGTGTTGTCGCGCCACGTGCCGCCGACCCGGTCGGCGCGCTCGAGGACGACGATGTCCTCGACGCCGGCGTCGCGCAGCTTGATGGCCGCACCGAGCCCGGCGAAACCGGCGCCGATGACGAGAGCGTCGACCGTGCGGTTCCCGTCGCTCACGCCGCGGCGCCCTGCGGAGCGACGACGCCCTCGCTCTGCGGTCGGTAGGTGATCTCGCGGAACCACGTCGGCAGGCCGGGCAGGATCGGCGTCGGGATCTTCTCGCTCGCCCAGACCATGCTGTTGGCGAGCAGGTGGTACGGGTGCTTCGGGTTGACGACCATGCCGGCCTGCCACTTGATCACGTGGTACAGCGGCACCCGGTGCGTCGACTCGCCGCGCTCGCCCAGCTTGGTGAAGCGCCGCATCGCGCTGTACAGCCGCTCGGGCTGCAACCCCATCTCGACGATGTTGTTGCGCATCCGGTTCAGCAGCGGGATGTACATGGCCATGCCGACGATGAGCCCCGGCGAGGCGTTCTTGCCGACGAGGTCGATGATCAGCCGCCGGGTGCTGGCGTGGCCGAGCAGGTTCAGCACCTCGAAGTCGACGGCGATGTGCCGGGACTCGTCGTTGTTGATCTTCTCGAAGACCTGGTGGCAGACCGGGTCGTCCACCTCGTCGAGCAGGAACTTGAGCAGTGCCCCGTCGAGGGCGACCTCGAGCATGGGGATGACGGTGCCGAGGACGGACAGCGGCATGTCGTCGCCGTAGCGATCCAGCCACTCGACGGCGAGCCTGATGTTGACGTTGGGCTCGGGGATCTCGCCGTCGGCGAGCATGCCCCAGCGCTGCATCAGGGCGAGTTCGGCGTTGGCGTGCCGCTGCTCCTCGGCATGGAAGTAGCGGTAGATCTCGGCCAGTGTCGGATTCGGCGCCTTGCGGGCCATGGCGGCGAAGCCGCGCGCACCGACGTTCTCGATCCACGTCAGGTCGGCCATGAAGGCCTTGAGCTTGGGCTTGAAATCGGCGCTGATCGTCTCGGCGCCGGGGGCGTCCCAGTCGATGTCGGCCAGCGCCCACTGGTGGTTCTTGATCTTGGTGAGCATCTGCTCCATGTCCATCGGCACGGCAGGTCCTTTCAGTGGGGGGTGACGCGGCCGAGGAGGCCGGCCGATCGGGTGTACGTGGCGGGGGCGAGGCGCTTGCCCCGCCAGATCGCCTTGGCGTCGAGCTGTGGCAGCACGTGCAGCCGGCCGCGGTCGTGGGCGTCCAGGCAGGTGCGCGCGACGCGTCGTGCCGACATCCCGGTGAGGCTCATCAAGCGCTGCGCCAGGGCGGTGGACGACGAGGTGATCTGCTCGCTATCCAGGATGTTGGTCTTGACGAACGTCGGGCAGAGCACGCTGACGTGGACGCCCGACCCGGCGAGCTCGGCGGCGAGGGTCTCGCTGAGGGCGAGGACGCCGGCCTTGCTGACGTTGTAGGCCGCCATCGACGGCGCGGCGGCGAAGCTCGCCGCGGAGGCGACGTTGATGAGCCCGGCCCGCCCCGCCTCGCGCAGCTGCGGGACGAAGACGTGACAGCCGTGGATCACCCCGTAGAGGTTGACGTCGAGGGTGCGGTTCCAGTCCGTCATCGTGGTCTCGCCGACGAGCGTGCCGCCGGCGCCGATCCCGGCGTTGTTGATCACGAGGTCCGGTGGTGCGCCGAACCAGGCGCGAGCCTCGGTCGAGAGCGCCTCGACCTCCTCCAGGTCGGCGACGTCGCAGCGTGCCGCCGTCGCCTTGCCGCCGGCGTCGGTGATCGCATCCACGGTGAGCTGCGCCCGCGCCGGGTCCAGGTCACTGCAGACGACGCTGCCGCCGCGCGCGGCGAGCTCGACGGCGAAGGCGGCGCCGATGCCGCTGCCGGCGCCGGTCACCACCGCGCGGGTGTCGTGGCTGCGGCGTCTGACGATACCGATCATGCGATCCGCCTTCTGCGTCCGGTCGTGGTGGTGCGGGGAAGCGCGTCGGCGAGGAAGGCGGTGAGCCGCCGCAGGGCGGGCTCGGCCTCGGGGACCAGGCGGGGCAGGGCCTGGAAGACGTGGAGTTGGCCGGGCCAGATGTCGAGCGTGCTGTCGCCGCCGGCCGCGCGGAGCATGCGGTGCAGGCGATGCGCGTCGGCGGCCAGCATCTCGGCGCCGCCGGCCTGGATCAGGGTCGGGGGCAGCCGTTCACCGTCGGCGAGGACGTGGGTGATCCGGGCGTGCGCGGGGTCGGTGTCGCCGACGTAGTGGCGCAGCAGCCGGCGGGCCGCGCCGGAGCCGAGCAGCGGATCGGGGCGCAGCTGCTCGCGCGCGGCGGCGGTGGCGAAGCTCAAATCCACCAGCGGCGACATCAGGGCCATCGCCGCGGGGAGGTCCGTCTCGGCCCGTGCGCCGCCGCGGAGCAGGGCGAGGCAGAGGTCGAGGGCGAGATGCCCGCCGGCCGAGTCGCCGGCCAGCACCACCCGATGGGCCGGCTGCTGGGTGGCAGTGAGCCATGTCCAGGCGGCCATGACGTCGTCGGCCGCGGTGGGGAACCGGTACCGCGGCGCGAGGCGGTAGTCGACGACGAAGACGGGCAGACCGGTCTGCGTCGAGATGCGCGCCGCCAGTGCGCGGTGGGTTCGGGGCGAACAGATCGCGTACCCGCTGCCGTGCACGTAGCAGACGGCGCCGTCCCGGCGATGCGCATCGGGGCCGCGCACCCACTCGCCGCGCACCCGTCCGGCGGCGGTGAGGACGTCCACGGGGGTGACCTGCGTGCCGCGGGGCGCCGGTCCCGACAGTGCCATCGCCGTCGCCACGAGGCGATGTGTGAAGGCGACGCCGGCGGCGTTGGCGGGGACGACCGTCCCCAGCGGTCGCAGCGTGTGCCGGGCGACGACAGCCGTCATCCGGGACCGGCGCGAGATCGCGGGGGTCGGCATGGCTCTACTGCAGCATCGAATGTGCCATTCGTCAATGGTGCAGTTGTCCGTGGTGACGTCGAGGTGCGGTCTCCACCATCGGCGGGTGGGCCTAAGTCGCTCACAGCTTGTCTGCAGGCGTGCGGTTCGTCGCGGTCGGGCGGCCACCGGCTCGTCACCTCGCGGCCACGTCCGCGAACCAGAGTTTCAGCCTGTACTCAGTCACGACATCTCAGGAGACATGTCCTCATGGCCGTTTCTCGGCGACAGATCCTCGGTGGCGGGGCGGCGGGCGTCGGCCTGGCCGTCGCCGGCACCCTGCCCGGCGCGCTGACCGGCGACGCGGTGGCGACCCCGCCCCGCCCCGGCAAGGACGCGGCTCGTCCGGGCAAGCCCCGCGAGCCCAAGCACACCCCGTTCCCGCCGCTGGTAGCCGACCCTGCCGGGCTGCTCGCGCTGCCCGAGGGCTTCCGTTATCGCGTGGTGACCCGCACCGGCGTCACCGCCCTGGAGGGCAACGCCGGCAAGACGCCCGGCGCGCACGACGGCACCTACGCCTTCGAGGCCGGCCGCGGTCGGACGAAGCTCATCCAGAACCACGAGCTCAGCTCGTACCAGCACGAGTACGGCGTCCCCCACGTGCCCGGCACGGTCTACGACGCGGGCGCCATCAACGCCGGCGGCTGCACCGTCGTCGAGACCGATGGTCAGGGTCGTAACCTCGGCGAGCACGTCGGCATCTCGGGCACGCTCACCAACTGCGCCGGCGGCCACACGCCGTGGGGCACGTGGCTGACCTGCGAGGAGACCGAGACCAAGGCCGGCACTGCGTGGAAGGTCGGCGACAAGTCGGGCACCTACCAGCAGGACCACGGCTACGTCTTCGAGGTCTTCCCCGGCAGCTCGACGCGCCAGCTGCCCAAGCCGATCAAGGCCTTCGGTCGCTACGCGCACGAGGCGCTCGCCGTCAGCCCGGACCGCCGGCGGGTCTACCTCTCCGAGGACGCCTCCGGCCCCACCGGCCTCTTCTACCGCTGGACGGCACCTCGCGGCGTGAAGCTCGGCCCCGGCATCGCCCACCAGCTCGGTGACACCGAGGGCAGCCTCGAGGCGATGAAGATCCTGCTGGACGACGGCAGCGTCCTGCCCGACGTCGCCTACGTGACGTCCGCGCAGCTCGGCCGGCCCTTCCGGGTCGAGTGGGTCGAGGTCCCGGACCGCGACGCGAAGACGACGTCGGTCCGCAAGCAGTTCGCCGACGGCACCGTCACCCGCGGCAAGAAGTTCGAGGGTGTCTTCGGCATCGACAGCGGTTGCTACATCGTCAACAGCTACGCCTTCAAGGCCGGCGACCTCCCCGCCGACGCCGTCAAGCACGACGGCCTGGTGTGGTTCTACGACTACGCCGACGAGACGATCTCGCTCGTCTCGTACTTCCCGCACCAGGTCACCGCCGAGGACGGCTCCACGCCGAGGTTCAGCGACATGACCTTCGACGGTCCGGACAACGTCACCGCCACCCCGTGGGGCACGCTCGTCCTCGCCGAGGACGGCGTGGGTGCCTCGCACGTGCTCTCCACGGTGCCGAACGGGCCGACGTACGCCATCGCCCGCAACGAGCTCAACGACAGCGAGTTCACCGGCCCGACCTTCTCGGCCGACGGGAAGGTGCTCTTCGTCAACATGCAGACGCCGGGCATCACCTTCGCCATCACCGGCCCGTGGGAGAAGTACCTGGGCTGACCCCCACCCCTCCCGACCTCCGGTTTTGGCGGCTGACGCTCGGATACGAGCGTCAGCCGCCAAAACCGGCACAGCAGCGAGGGGTGGGGGTCACTCGGCGAGGCCGTGCTCGACGGCCCAGCGGGTGAGCTCGACGCGGTTGTGCAGCTGCAGCTTCTGCAGCGTGTTCTGGACGTGGTTCTGCACCGTCCGGTACGAGACCCCGAGGCGGTCGGCGATGGCGCGGGCCGTCAGCCCCGTCGAGACGAAGCGCAGCACCTCGGTCTCGCGCTCGGTGAGCACCGCGGTGGGCGACGTCTCGTCCCGTTCGATGCGGCGGTACTCGCCCAGGACCAGCGCGGCCAGGCCGGGCGAGAAGACGGCGTGTCCGGCGGCGGTCCGCTCGACGGCGGCCAGCAGCTCCGCCTTGCCGGCCGACTTGACCAGGTAACCGCGGGCACCGACCTTGACGGCGGCGAGGACGTCGGCGTCCTCGCCGGACTGGCTGAACATCAGGATCCGCACCGACGGGTCGGCGGCGACGATGGCGGCGGCCGCCTCGACGCCGGAGATGCCCGGCAGCTGCAGGTCCATCAGGACGACGTCCGGTCGGACGGCAGGAGCGATGCGCACCGCGGACTCGCCGTCGCCGAAGGCGCCGACGACCACGTACCCGGCCTCGGCGAGGTCGCGTTCGAGCGCCTCGCGCCAGATCGGGTGGTCGTCGACGAGCAGGACCTTCACCGTCTCGGTCACGTCAGTGGCACCGCCATCTCGATCTCCGTTCCGTCACCGGGCACCGAGGTGATCCGGCAGCGACCGCCGAGGTGTTCGATGCGCCCGCGGATGGAACGCGCCACCCCGATCCGGCCGTCGCGGGCTGCCTCGGCGAGCCGGCCGGCGGGTATGCCGAGGCCGTCGTCGCGCACCGTGACCCGGACCTCGGCCTCGAGCGCCTCGATCAGCACCCAGACCCGCGCGTCGACTCCGGCGTGCGCGGCCACGTTGTCCAGCGCGGCCCGGACGGCGGCGACGACCTCCCGGACCGTCCCGGCGGGCAAGGCCGTCTCGGTCTGCGGCGCGGAGACGGTGACGGTCGCCGAGCGCAACTCACGCAGCGCCGCGCCGAGATCGCGGTGGCCCGCTTCGGTCGGGGGCCGGGAGGTGATGAGGCCGCGCAGCGCCGCCTCCTGCTCCGCCGCGGCGTCGGCGATGGCGGCCCAGCGTCCACCGTCGTCGCGTCCGGTGCGAGAGACCAGTCCTAGCACCTGCAGCACGCCGTCGTGGATCGAGCGCGCCAGTCGCTCGCGTTCGGCCAGCGCCGCCTGGGCGGCGGCGGCGGCGCGCAGCTCGTCCTCGGCGCGCACGGCATAGGTGGCGACGAGCCCCACGACGGCGCCGACGATGAGGAGCACGGTGCCGCTGTAGAGCGTCTCGCCGGCGTAGTCGCCGCGCACCCCGAAGGCCACGCCGTACTGGGCGAGCGCGGCGAGCGCGCCGGCGACCGGGCCGGCCACGAACGCCGCCTCGACGACCGGCCCGGCCGCCCAGATGGTGGTGAGCGTGACCATGCCGCCCTGGCGCTGCGACGCGGTCTGGGCGGCCACCGTGGCGTAGGTCAGCGCGGCCGTGACGACGACGTCCGCCAGCACGAGCGGGCGCCGGTGTGCCCGCCCCGTCCAGCCGAGGATGACCACGGCGGCGGTGACGATGAGCATGCAGGCGCCGACGGCGAGCGCGGCGCTCGGCCGCTGGTAGATCGGTTGCCACCGGATGATGAGGAAGAGGCACACCGAGAGGGCGGCGACCCGGAAGGCGGCGACGGCCCGCCACAGCGACAGCCGGATGCCGGTCACGGGCAGCCGGAGCGGCGCGGCCGAAGGCATGGCGCGAACGCTAGTGGACGGGGCGCTCACGCCGCTTCGGCATCGAAGGCCGAGTTGGGCTGGCGATAGGGGTCGTACTCGGCGAGGATCCGCTCGACCCGGGCCTGGTCGAGGCGGCTCACCACCGAACCGGACTCCTGCGCGTCGCGGACGCACTTGGCGAGCGTGAACGTCGAGCTGACGAGGAAGACGGTGCCGAGACCCAGGAAGCCGCGGGTCCATGCGGGAACCGGCAGGTAGAGGATGCCGATCGTGACCATGCCGAGGGCGATGGCGAAGGCGACGACGGACTGGACGTAGAAGGCGGTGGTGTTGCCGCTGCGGGGCGGCTGCATGGAGGTCATGCCCATGACCCTGCGCGAGCGGGACCGCCGGCGCCTGAGCATTCCTACCCGGGCGGCGTCGCGAGCTGTGCGAGCGCGCTGCGGATCTCGTCGGGCACCGGGGTGGGTCGCCGACCGTCCCGATCGACGTAGACGTGGACGAAGCGCCCCACCGCCGCCGGCTCCTCGGCCGCGCCGAAGAGCGCCAACCGGTAGACCACGCTAGAGGTCCCCAGCCGCTCGAGGGCGATGCCGGCGGTGATCGTCTCGGGAAAGCGCAGTTCTGCGAAATACCGGCACGAGGTCTCCACGACCAGGCCGATGGCGGGGAGCCGGCGGATGTCGGTACCCGCCGCCTCGATCAGCCAGCCGTTCACGGCGGTGTCGAACATCAGGTAGTGGACCACGTTGTTCACGTGGCCGTAGGTGTCGTCGTCCGACCACCGGGTGGGGATCGTCCGGTGCACCGGGAAGTCGTCGCGTCGCAGCGCCTGCGGGTCGTCGTCGCTCACCGCGGCGATGCTGCCACCTCGTCGTCGATGAAGCGCGGGGTGGTGGACGGGATGCTCGCCGCCGTCATGACCGCCAGCGCCACGAAGAGCAGGGTGATCGGCAGCGCCCACGAGCCGGTCGCCCCGAAGAGCGCCCCGAACAGCAGCGGTCCGATGCCGGCGATGAGGTAGCCGATGGCCTGGACGAAGGCCGAGAGCGTGGCCGTGGTGGCCGGCGTCCGACCGCGCGTCCCCAGCAGGGTGAGCGCCAGCGGGAAGGATCCGCCGCCCACCCCGGCCAGCACCATCCACAGCCAGGCCGTCGCCGCCGGCGCCGTCGCCATGAGGGTGTACGCGCTGCCCAGGCAGATCACGAAGCAGCCGACCGTCGCCCGGTGCAGCGACGGGGGTATCCGCGGGACGACCAGCGAGACCGGGATGGAGAGCGCGGTGAGGACGGCCAGCATCAGCCCCGCCCGTCCCGAGCTCACGCCGTGCTCGGTGAGGAAGCGCGCGAACCAGCCGAAGGCGATGTAGGCCTGGACGGACTGGCAGCCGAAGAAGATCGCCAGCGCGACCGCGGTGCGGCTGCGGAGCATCGCACGGAGCGGGAGGTTGCGCGGGCTGCCGGGGGCGGGCCGGTCCCCCCGGACCATCGGCAACCACGGCAGGACGGCCAGCGCCGAGAGCAGCGCCCAGGAGGCTGCCCCGGTGCGCCAGTCGGCGACCGCGTCGCCGAGCGGCACGGTGAGTCCGGCGGCGGCCGTGACGCCCACGGCCAGCGCCGTGGAGTAGATGGCGGTCATCGCGCCGACCCGGTCGGGGAAGTGCAGCTTCACCAGGCTGGGCATGAGGACGTTGCTGACCGCGCTGCCGGCCAGAGCAGCGATGCTGATGAGGGCGAAGAGCGGCGCGGATCCGCTGAACGGGCGCACCGCCAGCCCGATGGTGGTCGCGACCAGGGCGAGCACCAACAGCCGGTGCGGCCCGAGCGTCCGGGACAGTCGGGGCGTCGCCGCGCCGAACCCGGCGAAGCAGAGGACGGGCAGGGTGGTGATGAGGCCGGCCATCGTGCCGGAGGCATGGAAGTCGTCCTGCAGCTCGTCCAGGGCCGCGCCGACGCTGGTCACTGCGGTCCGCATCGAGAGCCCGGTCACCACCAGCGCCGCCACCAGCACCGGGCGGGCGGCGGCTGCGGTCGGGCGGGGCAGGTCGGCGTCGGCCGGCGTGACGGTCACGTCCGCCCATCCTGCCGGTGGCCGCCGCCGTCGCGGGGCGCGGGTGGTCCTGCGCTCAGGCGGGTGGCCCCACCGGCGCGACCTGCAGCTCGCAGGCCCGCAGCGTGACCGGCGCGGTCACGGCCCGGCCCGGCGCGCCGTTGCGCGCCGGCAGGTGCAGCCGCAGCTTGTCCGACAGTGGGGCGTTGCAGGTGGAGAAGTCCCGCAGCAGGCTCTCGCCCACGTCCCCCGGCTGCAACGTGAAGGGCCGCACGCGGTCCCCGTTGGGTGCCGAGGCCTGGCCGATGCGCGCGCCGTCGCGCAGCAGGTGCGCGGTGGGGGTGCCGGTGATGGTGCAGGCCGTGCTGCCGGTGTTGGTGAACTGCATGGCCGCGATCTCGGCGCCACGGATCGCCCCGCCCTTGATCACCATCACCATGAGGTCGGTGCAGGTGGTGGTGAAGGCGGCGGGCTGCGTCGTCGCCGAGCTGACCGGGCTCGCCGGGCTCGTCCTCGTCACCGTCGGGGTGGCGGACGGGGTCGCGGTGGTGACGGTCGGCGTCGGTGTCGGGCTGGCCGAGGTCACGGGTGCGCTCGACGTCGGCGGCGCGTCGGTGACCGGCGGCATGCTCGGGGCCGCCGTCTGCTTGCCGCCGCCGGAGGCCGAGCAACCGGCGGCGAGCAGGCTCAGCGCGAGGCCGGCGAGCGTCAGGCGGGGTCGGCGGCTCAACTGTCGATCCGCAGGTCGGTGGCATACGGCAGGCTGCCCACCCGCAGCTGCGGGTGCGACTGCAGGTTGGACCACAGCCGCTGCCAGGCCGCCCGGCCGCTGATGCTGTCGCAGCTGCGCGCCTGGGCGCAGGCGGTGACCTCGGTGAGCGGACCGGCGAAGTTGATCCGGGTGAGGCCCCGCTCGACGCCGGTCAGCGAGATGTACTTCCACTGGTCGGCCATCGTGTAGTTGTAGATCTGCGGCAGGTTGACCATCTGCGCGGGGCGCATGCCCGCGGCGAGGTTGTAGAGACCCGCCATGGACCAGCCGTTGTTGCAGCTGCGGTTGGTCACGCTCCAGGCGCAGCCGTCGGCCGAGCCGTTGAAGACGAAGAGCGCCGTGGTGGCGGCCAGGTATCCGGACAGCCAGTTGCGGGTGGCGGCGTACGAGCCGCTGAAGCCCGGCTCGATGTCGTTGGCCCCGGCGATGCGGATGCCGGCGTACTTCCTGGCATAGCTCAGCAGCGGGTTGACGATCTTGGTCGCCCAGTCCCGGCCGGTCTGCGTGTTGACGTCCATGTCGTTGTTGACGCCGATCGCGATCACCGCCGGAGCGGTGGCCTTCATGGCGCCGGCGTATCCGTCGACGTAGGACTTGGAGCAGGTGAGCAGGGCTGCGTAGCTGACGAAGCGGGTGGTCGCGCTCAGCACGACGCCGCCGTACTGCTGGCTCTGGCCGCCGATGTCCAGCAGCATCATGTAGCGGTGACCGCTGACGTTGCGGGCGGCGTCGGAGCGGCCGAAGGCCCGCATCTCGGCCTGTTCGGCAGCGTTGCAGGTACGGATGTTGCGGACGTAGCGGCTCACCGAGACCGGCGCCGGCGTGGTCTGCGGCTTGGGGCCGGTCAGGGTGGTCACGGCACCGGAGACGGCCCCGGGGGAGCGGCCGGCGACGTTCACCGCGGTGACGGTGACGCGGTAGCTCGCCTTGGTGGCGAGGCCGGAGATGGTGCCCGAGCGCGAGGTGCCCGGCACGGTCACGCTGCGGCCGCCGGGGCTGGCGACCAGGCGGTAGGACGAGGGCGGGGCGCCGCCGTCGTTGGCGGGCGCGCTCCACGACGCGGTGACCGCGCCGTAGCCGGCTCGTGCGGAGACGTTCGTCGGGGCGCCGGGCGCCGTCGGGTTGACGGCGATGACGAGCTTGCAGCCCAGGCTGGTGTCGCTGCCGCCGCCGACGTTCTTGGCCGTCGCGCAGACGGTGTGCTTGGCGTCGGTGGTGACCAGTGTCGGTGCGAAGCCGCGGTTGCGGCCGAGCGCGGGGTAGACCTTGGCGACGTCGGGTCGCGCGACGTTCGCCGAGGAGGTCCCGGCGGCCTTGCCGTCCACCGTGAAGGCGACCTTGATCGCGGCTGAGCTGTCCGCGTCGAAGGCCCAGCCGACCGGCTGCAGGTTGCTTCCCACCCGCCTAACGCTGTCGAGCCTGCCCATCGGCGACATGGTGAGCGTGATGGTGCGGCATGCCGCGACCGAGTCGCGGGTGCCGCTGACCTGGTTGACGCCGACGGCGCAGACGGTGTGGCGGCCCGAGCCGGTGCGCAGCGTGGTCACGAAGTTGTGGCCGCTCTTGATCGACCCGGCGCGGTTGGCGGTCACGGTGCCCGCGGGACGGCCGTCGAGGGTGAGGCGCACCGGGATCGCGGCGGAGGTGTCGGGGTCCTTGGCCCAGCCCGCGACCGTGACCCCGGCGACGTCGCGGGTCAGCGCGGTGACCGCGGCGGTCGGCCGGTAGTTCAGCGTAACGCTGCGGCAGCCGAGGGAGCGGTTGGAGCCGTAGCCGATGTTGAGGATCGTGACGCAGGCGGTGTGCGTCGCCTCGGTGGCGGCGTAGCGCAGGTCCACGCCGCGGCCTGCCGCCGGCACCCGGTACTCCGAGGCGATGTCGTCGCGCGTCTTGGTGGAGGTGTGGATCACCGCGGGGCCGTTGTCCACCCGGACCGAGAGCCGCAGCGGCGTGGCGAGGTTGTCCCGGTCGAAGCTCCAGGCGAGGACGCGCAGCTTGCCCGAGCGCTGCTTCACCGAGAAGGCGCCGACCGGACGGTCGTCCACGACGACGGTGCGGCAGGCGAAGCGGTTGTCGGTGCCGATGCCGATGTTGACGGCCGTGACGCAGACGGAGTGCTTGCCCTGCGCGACCGGGAAGCTGGCCTCGAAGCCATGGGCGGCGCCGGCGCTGGGGTAGGCCTTGGCGACGTCGGGACGTGACCGGGTGGCCACGACCGCGGTGGCGACGCCGTCGACGGAGATGCGGGCGGTGACGGGGGACTTGGGACTGTCGTTGTCGACGAGCCAGCCCTTGACGTGGACGTTGCCGGGGCGGGAGTCGACGGCGTCGAGGGCGCCGAAGGGGCCGTAGTCGAAGACGGTGTTGCGCAGGCAGCCGAGGGTGGTGTTGCGCCCCTTGCCGACGTTCTTGGCCAGGACGCAGACGGTGTGCCGGCCCTCGGGCACCGGCACGACGAGGCTGTAGCCATGCGCCGTGCCGACGCCCGGGTTGGTGCGCAGCAGGCTGGTGCGAACGTCCTTGGCGACGATGGCGTTGGTGTACTTGCCGTCGACGCTGGAGAAGACGCTCAGCGGCGTCTTCTTGGCGTTGGGATCGAAGGCCCAGCCCTTGAAGCGCGCGCCGCCCTGGACGCGGTAGGTCCGGCCGACCTTGCCGATCGGGCTGCCGTCGGCGTAGCTGGCGGCGGCGACGCGGGGGGAGTCGCCCGTCGGCTGGTCGGTGGCGGTGCCGCTGGCCGAGAGCACGCCGACACCGGCGGTGACGGCGAGCAGGAAGGTCGGCAGCAGGGTGCCGTACCGACGAAGGAATGGGTGGCGAGCTGAGCTCATGGGTTGTCTTCCCGTCGGGCGTGCGGCCGGGGGAACCGCAGGTCGTCGGGGCGGCTACTCAGGAGACAGCTCGCCCGCCCCCTCGGGGGTGGGGGCGCTGATGATCAAATCATCGAAGTTACGCCTGTGACAAGTGGTGCCCGTGTTGCGACACGCCGGGTCTCGACTTTAGGGCCGAAAGGCCCGAGTTGCCCGGCGGACGGGGCTCGTTCGAGGGCCGTGCCGTGCGTCGCCGGACCCGGTCCGCCGCAACCCGGGGCCCGAGTTGGCGCAGAGTTCGGTCAGGCTGTCGGCAGCTGGTAGTCGCCGTACTTGTCGCGCAGGGTCTTCTTGCTGAACTTGCCGACGGAGGTCTTGGGCACCTCGTCGATGAAGACGACGTCGTCGGGGAGCTGCCACTTGTCCAACGGGCCGGCGAGGAACTCCAACAGCTCGTCGCGGGTGAGCTCCTCGTCGTCCTTGATCACGACGCAGGCGAGCGGACGCTCGGACCACTTGGGGTGGGGCACGGCGATGACGGCGGCCTCGGCGACCTTCGGGTGGCTCATGATCACGTTCTCCAGGTGCACCGAGCTGATCCACTCGCCGCCGGACTTGACGAGGTCCTTGGTGCGGTCGACCAGCCGCACGTATCCCAGCTCGTCGATCGTCGCGACGTCCCCGGTGCGCAGCCAGCCGTCGTCGGAGAACTGCTCACCCGGTTCGTCGGTGCGGTAGTACTGCCGTGCGATCCACGGTCCGCGGGCCTCGAGCTCGCCGCTGACGGTGTCGTCCCAGGGCAGTACCTCGCGGCTGTCCGCGTCGACGATGCGCAGCTCGACGCCGGGCGGGGCGATGCCGGCCTTGGCCCGGACGTCGGCGAGCTCGTCCTCGGGCAGGTCGGCGAGCTCGCCCCGGATGATGCCGACCGACGCGATCGGCGAGGTCTCGGTCATTCCCCAGGCCTGCAGGATGGGGATGCCGATCTTCTCCCGGAAGGCCTCGGAGAGCGACTTCGGCACGGCCGATCCACCGCAGAGCACCCGGCGCAGCGCCAGTCTGCGACCCGCGAGCTCGGGCAGCAGCCCCATCCAGATGGTGGGGACGCCGGCGGTGAGGGTGACCTGCTCGGACTCCAGCAGGTCGGCGATGGCCTTCGGTGAGAGATCGGGTCCCGGCATGACCATCGCCGCACCGGCCATCAGGGAGCCGTAGGGCAGTCCCCACGCGTTGGCGTGGAACATCGGGACCACGGGCAGCACGCGGTCCCGGTCGGAGAGGCCGAAGGTCGCCGTCATGCCGCAGGAGTTCGAGTGCAGCCACGCCGAGCGGTGGGAGTAGAGGACGCCCTTCGGATTGCCCGTGGTCCCCGTCGTGTAGCAGAGGGCGGCGGCCTGCCGCTCGTCGCTGACCCGGTCGGCGAAGTCCACGGGTGCAGCGGTGTCGACGACCTCCTCCCAGCGGACGACGCGGGGGTCGTCGGGGAGCTCGGCCTCGGCGCCGTCGTCCATGACCACGACGTGTCGCACCGACGTCAGCTGCGGCAGGTACTTGCCGAAGAGCGGCAGCAGCGAGCGATCGACGAAGATCACCTCGTCCTCGGCGTGCTCGACGGTGTAGATGAGCTGGTCGGGGAAGTAGCGGATGTTCAGGGTGTGCATGACCCGGCCGGAGCCGGGGATGGCCAGGTAGAGCGCAAGATGGCGCGCCGTGTTCCACGCGAAGGTGCCGACGCGCCCGTCGGGACTGACGCCGATGGCGTCGAGGTACCCCACGATCCGCCGCGCGTCGGCGCAGACGTCGGCGACCGTGCTGCGTTCGATGCCGGTGGCGGTGCGGGTGACGACCTCCTTGTGGCCGTAGTACTGCTCGGCTCGCGAGGCGATCCAGTTGATGGTCAGCGGGGCGTCCTGCATCAGTCCGAGCATGCTTCGATCGTGGCGCAGGTCACGGAGCCGGGCAAGGTCGCGCGCGACTCGCATGGCGGGTACCCGGGTACCGGTCGGGGTCATCGTCGGATCACCGTCGTTCCACGCGGAACGGGTGCCGCTCGGCCGAAGTGGCGTCGAAGAAGCTCCGCGCAGTGTGCAGGAAGTCCCGGACGGAGCGTCCCCCGTTCTGCTGGGCACCCTCGGCCAACGCTCGGTAGGAGCGGCCGATGTCGTGGTCGTCGCCGAGCGAAGCCTGCGGGACCGCGCCGCTGACGGTGACGATGTTGCGCCGGTCCGGGTTGGGGTGGCCGTCGAGGGACGGCACCACGTCGCGGCTGTTCTCCAACGCGAGCACCCGGACCGAAGCGGGGAGATCCCTGGCCGTCCGGGCGATGGGCGAGCCCGCGGTCACCACGTGCGTCACCCGGAACTCGCCGCTGCGGACGGCGTCGCGGGCGGCGGTGACGGCGACCATCCCGCCCTGGCTGTGGCCGACGAGCATCACCGGTTCGTCGCTGCGTACCCCGGCGCGGCGCAGCGCGGCCAGGACGCCGTGGCTGTACGCCCCGCTCCGGCCCAGGAGGGCCATCGAGTTCGTCGTGACGTCGGCGGGGTTGGCCCCACCGGGGCGCCAGGTCCGGGTGCCGGTGATGTCCACGACGGCGCGTCGGGCGCCGTCGCTGCCGACCAGCAGGCGGACGTCGATCCCGCCGCCGCCGCCGCGGCGGTTGGTCTCGGCGAGGCCGTCCACCACGTCGACGAGGCGCCGCGGGGCCGCGACGGCGGCGGGGGCTCCGGTCGGCACCGCGACGCCCCGGCCGTCCCGGGTCGGTGCGCCGGCTGAGGTGATCGTGGTCAGCCCGAGCAGCTCGACCGCGGCATCGGCCTGCCGCGGCCGGGGATCGACCCCGGCTCCGAAGACGCCGGACGTGGCGATGCCGAGGCCGCCACGGCCGAGGAGCAGCTCGACCGGCGCGAGGATCCCGTCACTGAGCACAGAGCTGCCCCAGGGATATCCCTGCGCAGCGGCGGAGAGCTTGTGCCCGAGGTCGGTGAGCTGGTCGCCGGCGGCCCGGAGCCGGATAGCCCCGTCGGCGAGCAGGGCGTTCGCGCGCAGCAGCCCGGCGGCGTCCAGATTGCCGGCGGTGCCGAGGGGGCCGCCGAGGTACGGACTGCCGAGCCCATCGTGGATCCGGTCCACGGCGAAGCCGTCGGCCGAGGTCGTCTCGCCGTCGTGGCCGAGCAGGGTCGCGAGGTGTTCCAGCTCGTCGCGGTTGGCGGTGATGCCGCCGGTGCCGCCGGTCACCCGCACAGCAGGGACGGGTGCCGGCGTCGTCACGGCGGGCCTGCATGCAGCAGGGACCGGAGCCGCTCGAGGTCCTCGCGGTGGCGGCGCAGCTCGTCGGCCCGCTGCCGGTCGAGCTCGTCACCGACGGCCGCCGCGTGCCGGCGGAGCGCGGCGGCGGCGGCCTCGACGTCACCGGTCGCGATCCGTAACCGGGCGAGCGCCGTCTCGGCCGCGACGCGGAACGACCTGGCTCCGGCGCCGTCCCAACGGCAGCCGGCAATCGTGCCGGTGAGCCGGGCCGCCCGCTCCCGCAGCGCCCGCCCGACCTCGTCGAGCCTGGCCGCCGTCGCCGCCACCCGTGCCGGGTACTGCATGTCGAAGGGGTCCATGCGTCGAGCCTTGCCGCCGCGTGCCCGCCGCGGGGAGGTCGGCGCCGGTCTGTGGACGACGGGCCGGTCGTCCACAGGCGCGCCGCGGCCCCTTGACGAGGGCGCTCGTGCTTGAATACGAGCTGGGAATTACACGGGTGGGATTCGGGCCGCGACGACCCGGCGCGCCTGCCCGGTAGCACCCCACGAACGTCGCCCCCGCAGGCAGGAGTAAGCCCCTATGCAGTCCGCGCACGCCGCCTCCGGAGCCGAGGGCTCGGACGAGCCCGACGACGGCCTGACTCGGCGAGACCGCGAGATCCTCGCCTTCGAACGGCAGTGGTGGAAGTACGCCGGTGCCAAGGAGCAGGCCATCCGGGAGCTCTTCGACATGTCGGCCACCCGGTACTACCAGGTGCTCAATGCCTTGATCGACACCCCCGCCGCGCTGGCCGCCGATCCCATGCTGGTCAAGCGTTTGCGAAGATTACGGGCGAGCCGGCAGCGACAGCGGTCGGCACGTCGTCTGGGTATCGAGGTCTAGGAACTGAACGAGAAGCACGGCCGTCTGGCCCGGCAGCAGGCGCGACGTCGCCACCGGGAGCGTGTCACGGGGATCGTCCTGGCTGTTCTGGGCGTCGTCGTGCTCGTGGTTGCGGTGATCGCCCTCAACGCGCCGGACGGCAACGACAAGACCGCCGGTGAGCGGTCTACCGGTGCTGCCTCGACCTCGCCGCGCTCCTCCTCACCGGCGCCCACCTCCGCAGCCACCTCGCCTGCGCCGTCGACCTCGCCGCGGCCGACGTCCCGGCCGAGCGGTCCGACGCTGAGCCTCGGCAACTCCTCGCCCGGAAGCGAGGCGGCAGACAAGACCATCCCGCTGGTGGTGCTGAACAACACCACGACGAACGGCCTGGCCACCGACGCGGCGCGGCAGTTCCGCGAGGGTGGGTGGAAGGTCAGCGAGATCGGCAACCTGCAGAACGAGATCATCTCCACCTGCGCCTACTACGACCCCGGCGTCAAGGGCGCGGAGGCGGCGGCCAAGGCGCTGCGCGATCAGTTCCCGGGGATCAAGCGAGTGGTCGAGAAGTTCCCCGAGCTCCCCAGCGGCCCGATCGTGGTCGTCCTCACCCCCGACTACTCGACGGGCTGAAGCACACACCTCGCTGTGTCATCATGGCTGTCGTTCGACCCACAACTGAACAGCACGCTCATCCAGAGGGGCAGAGGGACCGGCCCGACGAAGCCCCGGCAACCACGTGCGCTCACCTTGCTTCCGCGAGGCCGCCGCCGCAGGTGCCAACTCCGGCTCGCGCACGTTGCGCGGGGAAGATGAGGAGAAAGGCCTCGTACATGACTGCCCTGATCGATCGACACACCGTCCCCTCGCCCGCCTCGGGCCTGGTCTGTCGCAACTGCCTCGCGCAGTACCCCCTCGGCGCGCAGCACGCCTGCCTCGAGTGCTGGGGTCCGTTGGAGATCGGCTACGACCCGGCCGCGCTCGCTCGTGTCACCGCCGACGAGATCGAGGCCGGACCGCATTCGCTGTGGCGCTACGCGGGCCTGCTGCCGGTAGGCCAGAACCCCGCCACCCGCGTCGACTCGGGCACCGGCATGACGCCGCTCATCCGCGCCGACCGCCTCGCCGACGAGCTGGGCTTCACCGCGCCGGTGTGGATCAAGGACGACTCGGCCAACCCGACCCACTCCTTCAAGGACCGGGTCGTCTCGGTAGCGATCACCGCAGCCCGTGAACTCGGCTTCACCCGCATCGCCTGTGCCTCGACCGGCAACCTGGCCAACTCCGTCGCCGCCCACGCCGCGCGGATCGGCATGCCCTCCATCGTCTTCGTGCCCGCCGACCTCGAGCCGGCCAAGATCACGCAGACGGCGATCTACGGCGGCACCCTCGTCGGCATCGAGGGTTCCTACGACGACGTGAACCGGCTCTGCTCGGAGCTCGGCGAGACCGACGAGTTCGAGGACACCGGTTTCGTCAACGTCAACGTCCGGCCGTACTACGCGGAGGGCTCCAAGACCCTGGGCTACGAGGTCGCCGAGCAGCTCGGCTGGCGACTGCCCGGCCAGTACGTCGCACCGATGGCGTCGGGATCGATGCTGACCAAGATCCACAAGGCCTTCAAGGAGCTCGCCGGCGCCGGGCTGGTGGCGTCCAACTCGCAGTGGAAGGTCTTCGGTGCACAGTCGGCCGGCTGCTCGCCCATCGCCACTGCCTTCCAGGCCGGTGTGGACGAGGTCGTGCCGGTTCGCCCCACCGGCATCGCGAAGTCGCTGAACATCGGCAACCCCGCAGACGGCCCGTACGCGCTCGACGCCGTGCGTACCACCGGCGGCGCCATGGCAGCGGTGAACGACGACGAGATCCGCGAGGGCATCAAGCTGCTGGCCCGCACCACGGGCGTCTTCGCCGAGACCGCGGGCGGTGTCACCGTGGCGACGCTGAAGAAGCTCGTCGAGCAGGGTGCGATCGACACGTCCGTCGAGACCGTTGTCTACAACACCGGCGACGGGCTGAAGACCGTCGACGCGGTGAGCGCCGGCGCCCGTCCGACGGCCATCATCAAGCCCACCATCAAGGGGATGCGCGAGGCCGGGCTGCTCTGATCCGCAGGTCCGCGACGGTTGGTCCGGATTCACCCCGTTGTGAGAATTGCGTGAATCGGGGGTTGAGCCGTCGTGGAACTGCCGGGTAGCGTCCGCGGCGGTCGAAGTGACGAACGTAAAGCGACGCGCAGTATCACGCTCCGGTCACCGGATCGTGCAGAGCAGTGAAGCGGCACCGAGGAACGTAGACCCCGAGCATCGTGACGTGCGGTGATCTCGGTCAGTCCCCCAGGGAACGCAGCAGGGAGTGCACGTGGCACAGGGCACCGTGAAGTGGTTCAACGCCGAGAAGGGCTACGGCTTCATCGCCGTGGACGACGGTCAGGACGTCTTCGTCCACTACTCGGCCATCCAGGCCGACGGCTACAAGAGCCTGGACGAGAACCAGCGCGTCGAGTTCGAGGTCGTGCAGGGTCCCAAGGGCCCGCAGGCCGACGCGGTCCGCATCGTCTGACCCAGAACCTCATCCACGTTCGGCCCGAGCCCACCGGCTCGGGCCGAACGTCGTTTCAGCAGGGCGTCAGCCGCAGTCCACGATCAGATCGGCGGCGTCGGCCGACGCCTCGACCAGGGCGGCGTTGCGCTCGTCGACCGCGGCCACCCACGCCCGCGCCGCGGCCGGCGACTTGCCGAAGCGGATGTGACGCGCCACCAGCCGCTCCACCCGGACGGCCGGATCGACCCGGCAGAACCAGACCTCGTCGAAGCAGGCGCGGACCCCGCGCCAGGACGGGTCGTCCAGCAGCAGGTAGTTGCCCTCGCTGACGACGGTGCGCACCTGCTCGCCGACCGGCAGTCCCTGGGCAATGGGCTGCTCCAGGACGCGCTCGAAGTCCGGTGCCCACACCGTCTCTCCGGCGGCGACGCGCTGCAGCAGCGCCGCGTAGCCGCCGGGGTCGAAGGTGTCCGGTGCGCCCTTGCGCTCGCGCCGGCCGAGCCGGTCGAGCTCGGCGTCGGCGAGGTGGAAGCCGTCCATCGGGACGTGCGCGACCGGACCGTCACGCCAGTCGTCGACGTCCGAGAGCCGGCGGACCAGTGCCTGCGCCAGCGTGGTCTTGCCCGAGCCCGGGCTGCCGGCGATGCCGACGACCAGCCGGGGCCGCGACGAGACCGCCTGCAGCCCGGCGATGCGCTCGACGAGCTCGTCGAGCGTGGGGGTGCTCAGCGTGCCGACCACGCCACCGCAATCTGCTCGACCATGAACTCCCGGGCACGCCCGGCCAGATCAGCGCCGTCGTCCCAGAGGTTGCGCCAGATGGCCAGATCGTTCGACAGCGTGGCGGAGACGACCGCCGAGGAGAAGCTCTCGAAGGTCACCGGACCGGTGTACCCGATCTCGGCCAGCGCGCCGAAGAAGGCGGCGAAGTCCAGGTGACCGGAGCCGAGGTAGCCGCGGTGGTTCTCGCCGATGTGGACGTAGCCGAGCCGGTCGCCGACCAGCAGGACCGGCGCCACGAAGTCGTCCTCCTCGATGTTCATGTGGTACGTGTCGAGGTGGATGGTGACGTTGTCGGCGCCGATGTCGTCGGCCAGCCGGAGCGCATCGGCCGCCGTGTTGACGACGTTGGTCTCGTACCGGTTGCAGATCTCCAGGCCGAGGGTCATGTCCCGGCCGGCGGCCTCGGTGGCCAGGTCCCGCAGCACGCTGACGACATTGGCCCGTCCGGCCTCGGAGAGCGGATGGCCGTACTTGCCCAGCGCCGAGTACAGCGCGCCCGTCAGGTGGGTGCCACCGAGGCCGGCCGTGATCAGCAGCGAGTCGTGCAGCAGCTCCGCACCCCGGCGGACCACCGCGGCGTCGTCGCTGGAGACGTCGGCGTCGAAGGCGAGGCCACGCGAGCACGCCACCTGCAGCCCCGCCGCGGACAGCGCCTCGCGGGCCGCCGGGACGTCCAGGTTGACGGCGTCGTGCAGCGAGAGCTCCAGCAGGTCGTAGCCCGCCGCGGCGGTCGCGGTGACCGCCTGCGTCACCGAGGCCGGCGACGTGTCGCCGACCCAGACGAGGGCGTGGACGCCCAGCGGATTCGGGATCGTGGTCATGCCGCCACCGCCCCGGTGATCAGGCCGACGATCTCGTCGCCGGTGGTCTCTGCAGTACGCCGGCCGCCGACGCAGCGTCCCGCGCGCATCACCCAGACCTGGTCGGACAACCGCAGCACCTGCTCGAAGTTGTGGCTGATCAGCAGCACCGAGCGGCCCTCGTCCCGCAGTCGCCGGATGAGGTCCTCGACCTTCGCCGTCTCCTGCACGCCGAGCGCGGCGGTCGGCTCGTCCATGATCACGAGCTGGGAGGTGAAGCCGGCGGCGCGGCAGATCGCGACGGCCTGCCGCTGCCCGCCGGACAGGCGCCGCACCCGCGACGTCACGCCGGGCACGTTGACGGCCAGCGTCGACACCATCTCCTTGGCTTCGCGGCGCATGCGCGGCCGGTCCAGGAAGGCGAGCGGGAACCTGCCCCGCACCAGCTCGCGGTTGAGGAAGAGGTTCTGCCAGACCGTGAGGTCCTCGACGAGGGCGAGGTTCTGGTGCACGGTCTCGATGCCGGCCTCGCGGGCGTCCTCGGGCGAGCGGAAGTCGACCGGGGCGCCGTCGATGCTGATGCGGCCGGCATCCGGGCGGTGCACACCGCAGAGGCAGCGCACCAGCGTGGACTTGCCGGCGCCGTTGTCGCCGACGAGTGCGGTGATCTCGCCGCGGCGCAGGGTGAGGGAGACGTCTCGCAGCGCGCGGACGCTGCCGAAGGAGAGGGAGACGTCGTCGACGGAGACGATGGTGTCGGTGGTCATCGGCGGGTCCTGGAGAGGAAGGCGGCGGCGACGACGACGACGCCGACCGCGAGGGGCTGGTAGAACTCGGGCACCCGCAGGGCGGTGAGTCCGCTGGTGAGGACGGTGAGCAGCAGCGCCCCGGCCACCGGGCCGAAGATCGACCCGCGGCCACCGAAGAGGCTGACGCCACCGAGCACGACGCCGGCGACCGAGTTGAGCAGGAACGTGGTGTTGGACGCGGGCTCGGCGGCACCGACGCGGGAGACGAGCAGGATCGCGGCCAGGCCGGCCAGCGTCCCGCTGATCACGTAGACGGCGATCTTCACACGGTCGATGCGCACCCCGGTGGCCGCGGCAGCCTCGGCCGAGCCGCCGGTGGCCAGGACGTGCGTGCCGAAGCGGGTGTGGAAGAGCACGACGTGGCCGATGGCGGCCACCACCAGCGCGATGACGACGGGGTAGCTCAACACCCCGGCGAACGAGGTCGTCGAGAGCTTGAGCATGAAGGTGTCGATGACGTTGATCGGCTGGCCGTTGGCCAGGATGAGCGCCAGCCCCGAGGCCGCCGACAGCGCGCCCAGCGTGACGATGAAGTCGGCGATGCGGCCCTTGGCGATCACGATGCCGTTGACCGCGCCTACCACCGCCCCGGCCACCACGCCGAGGACGAGCGCCCAGACCAGGCCGGGCGCGCTGGTGACCGTCTTGCCGATGACGATCGCGGCGAAGGTCATCACCGAGGCCACCGACAGATCGATGCCCGCGGTGATGATGACGAAGGTCTGCCCGACGGCGAGCACCATCGGGATGGCGGCGGCGGCGAGGATGGCCTGCAGGTTGCCGGTCGAGAGGAAGTTGTCCGCCGTGCTGCCGAAGAAGATCAGCAGCGCCACCAGCCCGATCGGCGCCGCCCAGTCGACCCAGAAGTTGGGGTCGGTGAGCTTGGTCGCGACTGGACCGCGGCTCTTCTCGGTCGTGCTCGGGCCGCCGTCGGTCTTGCTCTTCGAGACGGCGGATGCCGCCGCCGGGGTCGGGGACGTCGCAGGAGTCATGGTCGGGGCCTCCGTCACTTGGAGAGCAGCTTCGCGAACGGGTCGTCGTAGCTGCCGAACGGCTGCGGCGTCTTGGCGAGCGCCTGCGCAGCGGTGGAGCGGGTCACGAGCTCGACCGGAGCATCGACCTTGCTCGGCAGGTCCTTGCCGGCGTCGGCCGCGCGGCAGGCCTCGATGCCCATCTCGCCGATGACGTAGGGGTACTGCGCCACCACGGCGGTGAGCTGGCCGGCCTGCACCGCCGAGAGCGCGTCCTTGATGCCGTCGACGCTGATGATCTTGACCTTGCCGGTGCGGTTGAGGTTCGCGACGGCGCGGGCGACACCGAGGGCCATGTCGTCGTTGGCGACGAAGAACCCGGAGACCTGCGCGTTGTTCTGCATGATCGTGGTGGCCGCGGTCAGCGCGGTCTGGCGGTCCCAGTTGGCGGCGACGGTCTGGCGCAGCGTCACCTTCGAGCCGGCGACGCCCTTGGTGAAGCCGCTGACCCGGGCGCCGCTGGTGACGTCGCCGGAGGTGCCGCCGATGGCGAAGACGGTGCCGCCCGAGGGGAGCTGCTTGACCATCTCCTTGCCGGCGAGCTCGCCGGCGGCGGTGTTGTCGGTGCCGATGTAGGTGGCGATCTTCGCGTCGGCCTTCGTGGCGGCCGCCGCGTCGATGGGGGAGTCGATGTTGACGATCTTCTTGCCCTTGGCGGCGATGCGGGCGACGCCCTGGACGAGGTTGGTGCCCGAGATCGGGTTGACCACGAAGCAGGAGAAGTCCTGGTTGGCCAGCGTGGTGAGCTTGTCCGCCTGCCCGCTGGTGTCCGAGATGGACTGCGCGGCCTGGACGGTCGCGCTGACGCCGCCGTCCTTGGCGCCGGCGTCCACGCCCTGCTTCATCGTCTGGAAGAACGGGTTGTCCAGGCCCTTGATGACGACGGCGATCTTGCCGTCGCCGCCCGAACCGGAGCCGGAACCGCTGTCGGACGAGCAGCCCGCCAGCGCGAGGGCGCTCGCGGCGCCGAGTGCGGCGGTGATGCGCCAGGCGGCACGGCCGTTGTGCCGGTGGGCGTATCGGGTCATGAGGTTCTCCTCGTGGTCGCCCGGATGGGCTTTCGTCGTTGGCGTTGCAGACTTTAGACTCGCGCTATGCAAAAGTGCTAGAGGTAACAGAAGAAAGTTCCGACGGGACGACGACGAAGGGTGACCGGGTGCTGGCGCACTACTCTCAGGCCGTGGTGCGGCCTCGTGCGGTGAGCGATCCTGTCGCCGTGGGCGGCGCCGAGCCGGAGCCCAATCCGTGGGGCACCGGCCTCTCCGACGTCCTGGCGCTCTTCCGGGCCTCGTCGCCGCTGACCCGCGCCGACGTCATGCGGGTCACCGGGCTGTCGCGCACCACCGTCGGACAGCGCCTCGACGCGCTCCTCACTGCGAACCTCCTCGTCGCCTCGACCGGTGACTCGACCGGCGGACGCCCGGCCGAACGCTTCGCCTTCCACGTCGACCGCGGTGTGCTGCTCGCCGCCGATGTCGGGGCGACCGCGTTCCGGGTCGCGCTCTGCGATCTCTCCGGCGCGGTCGTCGACGAGATCGCGCACGTCATGCCGGTGTCGCGGGGCCCCCGTGCCGTCCTCAAGGCCGTCGAGAGCCGGTTCCAGACGCTGCTGCACCGCGCGGGCCGGCTGCCGGGTGACGTCCTCGGCATCGGTCTGGACGTCCCCGGCCCGGTGGACTTCGCCAGCGGCCGGGTCGTCAGCCCGCCGATCATGACCGACTGGGACGGTTTCGAGATCCGGGCCTGGTTCGCCGAGCGGTACGCGGCACCGGTGCTGGTCGACAAGGACGTCAACGCGATGGTCGTGGGTGAGCGGCAGGCCCACTACCCGCACGTCGGCGATCTCATGATGATCAAGATTGGCACCGGCGTCGGCTCGGGCCTGATCACCGGTGGCCGGGTGCACCGCGGCGCCGACGGGGCCGCCGGGGACATCGGGCACATCCAGCTGCTCGAGGCCGGCGACGAGGAGCCACCGCGCTGCCAGTGCGGCAACGTCGGCTGCGTCGAGGCGCGCGCCGGCGGCTGGGCGCTGGTCCGGGACCTGCGTGCCGCGGGTCGCTCGGTGGAGACTGTCGACGACGCCGTCGGCCTGATCCGGAGCGGGGACGTCCTCGCCCAGCAGTTGCTGCGCCGCTCCGGCCGGGTGCTCGGCCACGCCATCGCCGACGCGGTGAACCTGCTGAACCCCCGCGTTGTTGCGGTCGGCGGCCAGCTGGCGCATGTCGACGAGCAGCTGCTCGCCGGCATCCGGGAGGTCGTCTACCGCCGGTCGCTGCCCCTGGCGACGCGTGACCTGCTCATCGTCCGGAGCCGGCTGGACCCCCGTGCCGGCGTCGTCGGCCTGGCCCACCTGCTGGCCGAGTCGATCTTCACGCCCGAGGGTCTGGCTGTGCTGGTCGCCGGCTGAGGCGGATCAGCCCAGCTCGGAGACCGCCTCCCCCCGCCAGGCCGTCTTGAGCGGTACCCGCGTGCCGCTGTGCAGCACGCTGGCCCGGTAGATGCGGGCGGCGACGACGAGCATGCCGGCGGCGGCGAGGGCCAGCAGCACGGCGGCGAGGACGATGTCGAGCACGGGGACGTCGCCGCGGGCGATCCGGCCCGGCATGGCGATGGACGAGACCGGCGGCAGGATGGACAGCACGCGCGAGAGCGTGGAATCCGGTTCGTTGAGGCCGACGAAGCTGGCCCCGTAACAGAGTGTCAGTGCGATGGTCACCGGCGTGAGGACGCCGGAGACCTCCTCCTGCCGCGAGACGGTGGAGCCGAGTGCGGCCGCCAGCGCGGCGAAGAAGGCATAGCCCAGGACGAAACCGCCGAAGGCGATGAGCACGGTGACCAGCGCCGAGGCCGGGATGGAGATGGTGTCGGCGGCGGTCGCGGCCACGAGGGCCACCACGCCGATCGCCAGGACCTGGGCGGCGGCGAGGATGCCGATGCCGATGAGCTTGCCGGCCAGCAGCTGCAGCGGGCGCACCGCCGAGAGGATGACCTCGACGACCCGAGAGGCCTTCTCCTCCACGACGCCCATGGCCACCCAAGTGCAGAACGAGATGAGCTGGCCGAAGAGCAGGATCACGGTGATCAGGGCGATGGCCTGTCGCTGGCCGTCCGCGGTGGAGTCGGTGCCGGAGACGGCGAGCGGCCGCACGTCGAGCGCGTCCTTGATCTGCCTGTCGGAGAGCTCGGCCTTGCGCAGGTTGCCGACGAGGCTGACGTCGGCCCACACCCGCTGGACGGCGCCGACGACGGCATCGCCGGACTTCGGCACGACCAGCCGGTTGCCCGGCAAGACGGCGGCGTCCCAGTCGCCCTTGCTCACCTTGTGGCGAGCCTCCGCCGCGGAGGCCTCGTGCACCGTGAAGGCCGGGTCGTCGGCTTTCTGCAGCGCCTGCGACAGCGCTGCGTTCGAGGTGGCGACGGCGACGTCGTACCGGGTGGGCGAGTCGTCCTTGTCGAAGAACGCCGGGACGACGCAGACCGCCACCACGATGAGCAGCGTGATGCCGACGCCGATCAGGAATCCGCGCTGCTGCAGCCGGGTCAGGATCTCGCGCTTGGCGATCAGCGCGACGATGCCGTTCATGCCGCGACCTGCGCGTGGGTGGCGTCGTCGCTCTCGGAGACGACCTCGCGGTACAGCTCGGCGAGGCTGGGCTGCCGCCAGCCGAAACGTTCGACGCGGCCCGCCGCCGCGGCAGCCGCGAGGACGCGCTGGTCGTCGTCCGGGTCCTGCAGCGAGAGGACGACCGCGTTGCCGTCCCGCTCGACGACGGTGGCACCGGGCACGCCGGTCACCCACGACGGGTCGGCGTCGACGATGACCTCCAGTGCCTGTCGCGAGGCCGGCCCGCGTAGCTCGTCCAACGTCCCGGAGGCGACGAGCCGGCCGCCCCGGACGATCACCACTCGGTCGCAGAGTCGCTCGACCAGCTCGAGCTGGTGGCTGCTGAAGAGCACGCCGCACCCGGCGGCGCGCCGGTCGGCGAGCTCGGTGGCCATGGTGTCGACGCCGACCGGGTCGAGACCGGAGAACGGCTCGTCCAGGATCAGCAGCTCGGGGTCGTGCACCAGCGCGGCGGCGAGCTGGACGCGCTGCTGGTTGCCCAGCGAGAGCGCCTGCACGAAGTCGGTGGGGGAGCCGGCGATCGCCATCCGCTCGATCAGGGCCGTGGCGGCCCGGCTGGCGTCGCGTGCGGACATGCCCCGCAGCCGACCGAGGTAGGCGACCTGCTCGAGGACGCGCATCTTCGGGTACAACCCGCGCTCCTCGGGCATGTAACCGAAGCGCCGCCGGCCGGCGAAGGTGAGCGGCTGGTCGTTCCAGCGCACGCTGCCGCTGTCGGCGGCGAGCAGGCCCATCGCGATGCGCATGGTGGTCGACTTCCCCGCGCCGTTCGCGCCCACGAAGCCGACGGTCTCGCCGGGAGCGACCCGCAGCGTCACCCCGTCGAGGGCGCGCTTGTCGCCGAAAGTCTTGATCAAGTCCTCGATCGCCAGCATGGACGACAACTACCACAGTGAGGTGGCCGGTCCCTGCGAGCTCGGTGCCGGCCGGCCTCCGTCAGCAGTGGGTAGGCGCCTCTCCGGCTGCTTGCACTCGTCGGGGTCGAGTGCCAGACTCGAATTGGCACTCGGCTAGGCTGAGTGCCAACCGGTGCGCGGTGAGGCTCAGGCGAGCCGTCCGTCGCGGGCACTGCACCGCCGGTCCCTGAACCGAGAACAGTCATCACAGAGTGAGGACAACCGAATGGCCAAGTTGATCGCGTTCGACGAAGAGGCCCGTCGCGGCCTTGAGCGCGGCATGAACCAGCTCGCCGACGCCGTCAAGGTCACGCTCGGCCCCAAGGGCCGCAACGTCGTCCTGGAGAAGAAGTGGGGCGCCCCCACGATCACCAACGACGGTGTCTCGATCGCCAAGGAGATCGAGCTCGAGGAGCCGTACGAGAAGATCGGCGCCGAGCTCGTCAAGGAGGTCGCGAAGAAGACCGACGACGTGGCGGGTGACGGCACCACCACCGCCACCGTGCTCGCCCAGGCGCTGGTGCGCGAGGGCCTGCGCAACGTCGCCGCCGGTGCGAACCCGATGGCGCTCAAGCGCGGCATCGAGACCGCCGTCGCCGCCGTCTCCGAGGTCCTGGGCAACCAGGCCAAGGACGTCGAGACCAAGGAGCAGATCGCGGCCACCGCGAGCATCTCCGCCGCTGACACCACCGTCGGCGAGATCATCGCCGAGGCGATGGACAAGGTCGGCAAGGAAGGCGTCATCACCGTCGAGGAGAGCAACACCTTCGGCCTCGAGCTCGAGCTCACCGAGGGCATGCGCTTCGACAAGGGTCACCTGAGCGCCTACTTCGTCACCGACGCCGAGCGCATGGAGACCGAGCTCGAGGATCCGTACATCCTGATCCACGAGGGCAAGATCTCCAACGTCAAGGACATGCTGCCGCTGCTCGAGAAGGTCATGCAGACCGGCAAGCCGCTGGCGATCATCGCCGAGGACGTCGAGGGCGAGGCCCTGGCCACCCTGGTCGTCAACAAGATCCGCGGCACCTTCAAGTCCGTCGCCGTCAAGGCGCCCGGCTTCGGTGACCGTCGCAAGGCCATGCTGGCCGACATCGCCATCCTCACCGGTGGCGAGGTCATCAGCGAGACCGTGGGTCTGAAGCTGGAGAACGCAGGCCTCGAGCTGCTCGGCCGCGCCCGCAAGTTCACCACCACCAAGGACGAGACCACCATCGTCGAGGGTGCCGGCGAGGCCGACCAGATCCAGGGTCGGGTCAACCAGATCCGCGCCGAGATCGAGAAGTCGGACTCCGACTACGACCGCGAGAAGCTGCAGGAGCGCCTGGCCAAGCTGGCCGGCGGTGTCGCGGTGATCAAGGTCGGCGCGGCCACCGAGGTCGAGCTCAAGGAGCGCAAGCACCGCATCGAGGACGCCGTTCGCAACGCGAAGGCGGCCGTCGAGGAGGGCCTGCTCCCCGGTGGTGGCGTGGCCCTGGCCAACGCGACCGTCTCGGCGTTCGACAAGCTCGACCTGACCGGCGACGAGGCCACCGGTGCCAACATCGTCAAGGTCGCGCTGCTCGCCCCGCTGAAGCAGATCGCCGTCAACGCCGGCCTCGAGGGCGGCGTCGTGTCGGAGAAGGTGCTCAACCTCGAGCCGGGTCACGGCCTCAACGCCGCGACCGGTGAGTACGTCGACATGTTCAAGACCGGCATCGTCGAGCCGACCAAGGTGACGCGGTCGGCCCTGCAGAACGCGGCCTCCATCGCCGCGCTCTTCCTCACCACCGAGGCCGTCGTGGCCGACAAGCCGGAGAAGGCCGCCCCGGCCCCCGCCGGTGACGGTGGCATGGGTGGCATGGACTTCTGAGTCCACCAGCTCCACACGGAAGGGCGGTCCCGGTCACGGGGCCGCCCTTCCGGCTTTCTTATGCCTGCGCCCAGCCGATCGGGGAGTGCCGGTCCCGCTCAGCGGCACCAGCCCTCCCCGATCGGGGGGTCAGACTGGCCAGACGTAGGGCAGGTCCGGTGGGTCGGTCCAGCCGTAGCGGTGGTAGAACTCCGGATCCTTGCGCAGCAGGTTGCTGCGGTGGCTGGCGTGGAAGGCCTCGTCGCCGAACCAGTCAGGCAGGAAGACGCGGCGGCCGGCTTCCCGGGCGTGGGCCGCGAGCTTGACCCGGACGGTGTCGACGTAGCCGCGACGGTCCCACTCGTCACAGACGGCCAGTGCGTACTCGAGGAGGGCGGGCTCGAAGCCGCGCCACATCCGGACCGCGGGATGGTTGCGCCAGCCCCGGGCCACGCCGTCGATGGTGCGGATGATCTGGAAGGCCTCGACCCGCTGCTTGCCGAGGCGGGCGTCGTCCAGGATGCGCGCCGACGCGGCGAAGTCGGGCACGGGCAGGAAGGTCTGCACGCACCAAGACCTACCCCACCGACGCGATCGGGGAGTGCTGGTCCCGCTCAGCGGCACCAGCACTCCCCGATCGTGGGCGCGGGTCAGCGCCGCGGGCGCCCCGCCTGGACCCAGAGCCTGCGCGCCTCGACGGCGGTGTCGGGGTTGTCGGTGAAGATGCCGTCGATGCCGAGCTCGTAGAAGAGCCGGTCCTCGGCGAGGGCGTTGCCGTAGTCAGCCGGGTTCGCGCCGCGCTGGAAGTCGGTCGGCAGGAAGGTGTTCTCGTTGCGGAAGGTGTACGGGACGACCTTCAGCCCGGCGCGGTGCGCATCCGCGACCAGGGTGGTGGGCCGGGCGAGCGCGTTGGTGGACGTCCGGGGCACGATCTGGTTCTTGTCCGGCCCGAGCCAGGTGGCGTACTTGGCGACCTGCTGCAAGCCCGACGCCGAGGTGATGTCGGCGTAGGTGCGCTTGTCGCCGCTCGCGACGAAGTCCGCGGGGGCGCCGGTGGCCTCGGTGAGCTGGACCAACGGCAGCGCGGGGGCCTTGCGGTGGATGTACTGCAGGTTGCCGACCTCGAAGGACTGCAGCACCGCAGGCGTCGTCGAATGCCTGGTCAGCAGTCCGTTGCGCTTCATGATCGCCAGGAAGCGGTCCTCCATCGGCAGGCCGATCGATCGGAAGAACGTGGAGTGCTTGATCTCCGGCACGATGCCGATGGTGCGGTGGTACTCCTTGGACAGCGCGCGGACCTGGTCGATGTCCTCCTGCAGGGTGGGGATCCGGTCCAGGCCGTTGTAGAGGGTGTTGTGCTGCCGGATCGCCGGGATGCGCTCGACGGCGCGCAGCGTCCGCAGCTCCTTGAGCGTGAAGTCGAAGCTGAACCAGCCGGTGGTCTTGACGCCGTCGATGGTGACGGTTCGCTTGCGGTTGGCGAACTCGGGATGGCTGGCGACGTCGGTGGTCTGGCTGATCTCGGGCTCGTGCCGGTCGACGAGCTGGCCGTCCTTGGTGGGGACGAGGTCGGGCTCGAGGTAGTCCGCGCCCTGCTGCGCGCCGACGCGGTAACCGGACGCGGTGTGCTCAGGGCGGTAGCCGGCCGCGCCGCGGTGGCCGAACACCGTCGGGGTGGCGAAGGTCGTGTGGCCGTGGTGCGGCGCGTCGCCGGGTCCGGCGTCGGCCGGGACGGTGGCGACGAGCGTGGCGGTGGCGGCGGCCGTGACGGTCGCCGTCACGCCGATCGTGAGCAGGCGGTGCGGTGTGCGCATGTCTCCCCCGGGAGCGGTGTGGGATTACTGAGAGCAACCCCAACGTCCTGCCCGTGGGTGTCCGGCGCAAATCGGGAAAGCGTCCGATACGGGACGCGGGGGAGAAGTCGGCGTCAGCCGAGCTGCTCATCGACGAAGCACCAGCGCCATGCCTCGCCCGGCTCGATCGAGCGCATGACCGGATGCTCGGTCTCGCGGAAGTGGGCCGAGGCGTGCTTGCCGACCGACGAGTCGCAGCAGCCGACGTGCCCGCAGGTGAGGCAGAGCCGCAGGTGCACCCACTGGGTGCCGTCGCGCAGGCACTCCTCGCAGCCGTTCGGCGTGGTCGGTTCGATGAAGCGGGGGGCGTCCTGCAGGTGCTCACAGTCGCCGGCGCGCTGCTCGTGGGTGGTGAGCTCGTCGTCCAGGCGGTTGGCCGCGTCGGCTACGCGGTCCAGCAGCGACTCCTCCAGGTCGATCGACTGCAGCGCGCGGCGCAGCACCTCGTCGTCGTAGACCCCGCGGCTGCGCGCCTCCAGGACCGACCCCCGCTCGGCGGAGAGCATCTGCAGTCGCAGCCGCCGGTAGGCCGCGGCCGGGGGTTCCAGCTCGGCGTGCGAGCGGCCGAGCTGCTCCCAGATGCGGTTGCTGCGGGCGTTCGCGCGGGCCCGGAGCTCCTCGAGGACCTCCTCGGCGTCGTCCTCGGTGGCGATCTCGTCCAGGGCGGCCAGGCCGGCCTGGGCCGCGGCCTGCACCAGCTGCGCACTCTGCAGCGCGTCCTCGGCCGCGTCCGGCCCCGGCAGGTGCAGCCGACGCACCAGCCACGGCAGGGTCAGCCCCTGGATGAGCAGGGTGCCGGCCACGGTCGCGAAGGCGGCCACCACGAGCAGCGAACGTTCGGGAGTCTCCGCCGGGAGCAGGAAGACCGCCGCCAGCGTCACCACGCCGCGCATGCCGGCCCACGAGATGGCGAAGGAGGCGCGCCACGACCAGGGATTGGCGTGCAGCAGCCGGATGATCCCGGTGGAGCCCAGCACGTAGGCGACGCGGACGGCGATGGTCGTCACCAGCACGACGGCGCAGGCCTGGAGCACCGGGCCGAGGGCGTCGTGGTCGCTGCGCACGCCGTCGATGAGCCGGCGCACCTGCAGCCCGATCAGCAGGAACACCACGTTCTCGAGCAGGAACTGCACCGTCCGCCAGTTGATGTTCTCGGCGATGCGCGAGCTGGCCGTCTGCAGCCGCGGTGCGTTGTGGCCGAGCAGCAGGCCCGCGACGACGACGGCGAGGACGCCGGAGGCGTGGATCTCCTCGGCGGGGAGGAAGGCGACATAGGGCGCGGCGAAGGAGAGCGTGGTGTCCAGCACCGGGTCGTCGATCCGCTTCCGGACGAAGCCGAGCACCAGCGCCACGGCCGCGCCGATGAGCAGGCCGCCACCGGCCGCGATGACGAAGTCCCGACCGACCTCGAACGGCGTGACTGTGGCGGTGATGGCGGCGATGGTGGCGTTGAGCGCAACCAGGGCGGTCGCGTCGTTGACCAGGCTCTCCCCCTCGAGGATGGAGACGATGCGGCGCGGCATGCCGACCCGTCGTGCGACGGTGGTGGCGGCGACGGCGTCCGGCGGCGCGACGACCGCACCCAGGGCGAAGGCGGCGGCAAGCGTGACGCCGGGGACGACCCACCACGTCACCAGCCCCACCGCCACCGTCGAGACGATGACCAGGCCGACCGAGAGCAGCAGGATCGGCCGGCGGTTCGCGCGGAAGTCCACGAGGCTGGTGCGGATCGCGGCCGCGTAGAGCAGCGGCGGGAGCAGGCCGAGCAGCACCAGGTCCGGCGTCAGCTCGACTTCGAGGACGTTCGGGATGTAGCTGATGCCGATGCCGACGACCACCAGGACGAGCGGCTCGGACCAGCCGAACCGTCGGGCGATACCGGCGACGACGCCGACGACGGCGACGAGGCCGAGGATGGTGATGGCGGCGTGCACCGAGTCATTCTGCCCGGCCTGCGCTCAGCCGGTCGTGACCTGTCCGGCAGGCGGGGCGGTGATCGTCACCGGCGCGTCGAATCTGCTGAACGCGACGGTGACCGCGACGGGCTGCCCGGCCACGGCAACGGCGGTCCGCACCTGCGCCGGCCGGTCGCTGTCGTCGACCCAGAGGGTGACGGGGATGTCCTTGCTGCCCAGGGCGGTGGCCAGCTCGCCGGGGAGCTTGGCGGGGGCGATGACGAGCGCGTAGCGGGTGGTGGCCGTCCCCGCGACGGTCTCGGTCCCGGTCGTGCGGACGCTCGTGGCGGCGCCGGCGATCGTGCTCAGCCCTCCGAGGTCGGCCGCCGCCAGCGCGGCGTCCAGCACTCCGGCGAGCTGCTTGACGATCAGGTTGCTGCTGCTGGCGGAGACCGCGACCCACGGCTTGGCGGTGGTGGCGAAGGGCGGTGGCAGCTTGGCGTACTTAGCGCCGCCGGTGACGATCAGCTCGACCTCGCCGATGCCGGCGGGCAGGGCCGCCTGCGCCTGCAGTCCGGTGAGTGTGCCGGCGTCCATCTTCTCCTCGCCCGAGCCGGTGAAACGCTGGCCACCGAGGGTGCCGGTCAGCTCGAAGTGGGCCGACGTCACCCCGGCGAGCCCCGAGCGCAGCGAGGTCGCCAGCGTGCCGGCGGCGGTCGTGGCGGTCGTGGCGGTTCTGGCGGACGATGCCGGTGCCGCGGGTTTCTGGCCGTCGGAGGTGCATGCGGTCGCCGTGGTCGCGACCAGGACGGCGGCGGCGAGCCGGACGAGGAGGGCGTGTCGGCGGCGCATGCGTCATGGGTACCACCCCCGGCCGGGGAACCGTGGGGAGTTCTCACCCGCAATACCGGAAGGCGCCTTTTCCTACACTTTCAGCTATGGCTGATGCTCACGCGGTCGCCGCGCTGCGGCAGATGCGGCCTGCGGTGGTACTGGGACGGGAGCGACCTGCGGTGACGAAGGTTGCCGCCGAGTCTTCCTGTTCCGGAGCGTCGGCCGCTCCTACCGTTCTCGGCAGACGCAGCAGGCATCCGCGAGAAGACGATCTGCCGTGTGCCGCCACAGGGGCGCGGTGCCGGGAGGGACAGATCGTCCCCGGGTGTGGCGTCGAGCCGATGCGTCGGCACCCGGACGGAAGGGTGCCGGCGCACCGGCGATCCGCTCGCCGGGAGTGGCCCTGACATGGGTGCGCGGGAGGGGGCGCGGGCACTGCAGCAGGCGCGCGTCGCGGCCGGGCTGACGCAGGAGGAGCTGGCCGAACGAGCAGGGGTCAGTGAGCGGACGGTCCGTGCGCTGGAATCGGGCCGGGCGCTCAGACCGCACCGTGCGACGTTACTGGGGCTCGGCGCAGCGCTGCGACTGAACGCGGCCGACGCCGACCGGTTGGTCGCGGCCTGGCGGTTCGCCGAGCTGGACATCCTCGATCTCTTCGACGAGGCGCCGACCGAGCAGGCGCTGCGCGACGCGGTGGCACGGCAGCGGAGCGCCATCCGCGCCGTGACCACCGACACCGTCGTCACTATCGGTGAGGATCGGCGCTGGCGCACGCTGGCCGTGACGCGCGTCTTCGATGTCGAGGCCGACATTGCCGAGCTGCTGGTGGTGCTGAGCTACCCGCTCGGGCAGAGCTCGATGGCGCCGATCCCGGAGCAGTGGGTGAACCTCGAGCCGGAGGAGAGCTCGGAGGTGGCCGGTACCGCGGGCCGCGCGTTCCTCGGCTCGCTCGGCCGGCGATATCGCGCCGGGGAGCGGCTGCTCGTCGGCTATGCCGTCGAGTTCGGTCCCGCGGACCCGACGGCACCGACCGACGACGAGTCGCTGTACGTCGATCCGGCGCAGTCGACGACCGTGTCGTTCCAGCTTCGTTTCTCGCCGAACGCCCGTCCTGCCCGCGCTTTCCGGTTGCGATGCGAGACCGTGGACGGTGCCAAGATCAGGGGCGCGGAGCTGCCCGTCTCACCCTTCGGTGTCGTCCACTCGCTGGCGGCCCCGGCGGCAGGAGGGGTGTACGGCATCGGCTGGGAATGGCCGGCGTAGGTCACCGCGTGCGGGTCACGTCCCATGCGTGGTGGGCGAGGTCGTGCAGGAAGTACCGCGCGAACGTGTCGACGGTGAACTCGGAGCCGTTGGAGCGGCGGCCCGTCCGCTGCCACTCGTCGGCGCGGACCACGCCGAAGGCGTCGGCGACGTCGTCCGCAGCCATCCGCAGCTCCCACGACACCGCCTCCGGGTCTTGCTCCCAGTAGCGCTGCTCCAGCGCGGTGGCGTCCTGGTCCCAGTTGGCGAACTCGGGATCGTCCTCGGTGAGCATCAGCCGCAGCCGATCCCGGAACAGCGTGCAGACGTCCCGGACATGGCAGCCGTACTCCAGCGGGGACCACACCGTCGGAGCCGGGCGGCGTACCGCGGCCGACCCGGCCAGGGCGGCGGTGAGCGTCGCGGTGTGGATGAGGGTCAGCGCCGGGACATCGGCACGATCCATCCCCGGCCCGTCGAAGCCGCACTCCGGGCAGGGCCGGGTGAGCGTCCAGGTCCAGTCCTTGCCGTCCGGCTCGGGGACGGCGGGCTCGTTCATGGGCAGACGCTACCGCGCGGTCGCGCCCGGGCTGCCGACGCCGTGACGGTCCCGGTTCGGCAACGCCATTGGCGCGCCCGGGCCCACCATTCGCCGAATAAGCGACGCGCACTCTTGACGTGAGTTGGGCGTGAAACTATGTTCCTCGTCACGAGCTGTCCGAATTGCGTCCGAAGCGCCGGGTGAAAGCCGTCGACGTCGCATTAACGCCGTTTCTCGGCCTCTCGCCATCCTGCGTCCGTTCCCCGGAGGGAAGGCTTCGCCATGCCGTCGCAATTTCGTATTCACCCGGCTATCGGTATCGCTCGGGTCGGTAACAGCTCCGAATTCAACCTCGCACCCGAATCACTGACCGGCCTGGACCAGCCGGGGCAGGGAGCAGTGCTCGGCGGACTGCCGCTGAAGGCGGGCACGGAGGACGAGCACATCACCAGCAGCGACCTGCGCGACGATGGCGGTCGGCTGCGGCGACAGGCAGCCCGGTTCCGGATCTTCGCCTACCCCGAGCCGACCGCCACCTGGCCGTCGGGCGAGGGCGCCGAGATCACCCTCGGCAGCGAGGTGGACGGCAAGGTCGTGGCCGACATCGTCTGGTCGGTGCACGTCGCCAACAAGAAGGCGAACTGGTTCGTGCTGGTCGAGGACGGCGAGCACCAGGGCATCGCAAGCTACTCCGACGGCCGCCTGCCCCCGCTGCGCAACGCGATGTATCCGAAGCCGGGTCACCGGCAGCCGGCCGACAAGCTCGCGGTGCTCAACCATCCCGACCGGGTTCGCGCCCTGACCATCGACCCCGGCCCGCGCACCGTCCACGGCGCCGACAGCGGGCCGGTGGCCTTCGACGCCGCCACCCCGGCCAGCTATCGGGCCCCCGGCGCGGCAGAGACCCGGGAACTGGCCGACTATGCGACCTCGTTTCCCGCCGACACCTTTCCCGACCTCGTCGCCACCGCCGGACCGATCGACACGCTCGGCGAGCTGCGGACCGACGCCGACGGCCGCCTGATCTTCGCCGGGGGCTACGGCAAGGCTGCGGGCTGGCGGGTGGCCGGGGCGGCGCCGCCGCTGGACGACGACGTCAACAACGACCAGTGGTTCGACGACAGCTGCGACGGCCCGGTCGAGGCCACCCTCGTCTTCACCGACGGCACCGTGCAGGCGGTGCACGGCGCGTGGGTCACCGCGACCGATCCCGGCTTCGCGCCGCAGGTGCTGAACATCGTCTCGCTGTGGGACGACCTCTACGACGTCTGGGTGCGCGAGCTCGGTCTCTCCCCGGAGATCTTCCGTCCCGAGACCGGCTACGACGCGAGCTACCGGCCGTCCTTCGACGACCAGGTGCATCCGATCTTCCGGGCTGCGTCGCTGGCGCAGTGGACGACGAACCTCAATCCCGCTGCGCAGTCCGCGCACGCCCAACTGGACACGATCACCGCCGCCACCGATCCGTGGTCCACGCCCGTCTCCGGTCTCGCCGCCATCTTCCGCGACCCCGACAAGGACCAATACCAGAACACCACGCTGATGCCGCTCGCCCTGGGTGATGCCAGCGAGAGCATGCTGGCGCTGCGCCGCACCCAGTACTTCTTCCTGCAGCAGTGGAACGCCGGGACGTACTCCTCGGACCCGGCGCCTGCCCTCGGTCACGGCGAGCTGCTGGACAAGGCGTCGCTGATGAACTGCCTCGGCGGCCGGTTCAGTCCCGGCATCGACATGACCTTCGTGACCCGGGAGCCGGAGGTCTACGTCCGGGACTGGAGCGACGGCGGACCCTTCCGGGTGCGGCGCAAGGAGCTCGACTACGGCGCGGCGGCCACCGGAGCCCCGCTGCTGACCGGCGGTTTCGTCCCGCGTCACGTCACCGACGGCGTCGAGCCGGGCGACCTCTCCAAGTTCATGGCCCTGCCGTGGCACACCGACTACAACTCGTGCTCCACCCACCCGCCGTCGCCGAATCCGAAGGGCAACCGGCTGCTCTTCTGGTCCTGGCCGGCCCAGCGTCCGGTCGCGGTCTTCCCCGCCGACGACCTGCTGGTGGTGGTCGACACCGTCGACGACCCGGGGACGCACAAGCGGACGTTGGAGCTGGGTCCGCAGCGCTGGTCGGTGCGCGGCGCCGGCACCGACTCCGACCTGCCGGAGAACTGGGGGCGCTACCAGGAGCCGATCTCGCAGATGCTGGACAACTGGCATCGCATCGGCACGGTCATGCAGGCCCCGACGATCGACGGCCTGCCCGGCACGCCGCAGCCGAGGTGGCTGCTCGAGGCCGGCAGCCAGCTCATCGACACCGACCTCACGCCCGTCGAGCCGTTCCCCAATCTCTCCTCGACGCCGAATCCGGACGACCCGTCCTCGCCGCCGGACGAACGGCAGCTCTTCTACCGGCTGCTCAACTACGACGAGGACGCCGGGCTGCTGGCGCAGGCCCGGCAGTACACCGACTACTGGCTGGCGTGGGCGCAGCGGCTCTCCGACGACCCCACCGCGGTCGTCGACCAGCGCTTCTTCCCGTACAGCAAGCAGGCGCTGCAGGACCGGCTCGACTTCATCTACCAGGAGCTGGTGGACGCCGCCGACGCCAGCGATCCCAGCGGCGACCCGGTCTTCCGCACCCGCGCCGACATGATCACGCGCATCACGCAGATGGCGCCGCTGAACCTCATGGACGGGGCCTGGCTGCGCAACATCGGCCAGGCCGGGCCGATGGACGAGGTCCGGTCGCTGCTCTTCTCGGTACTGATGGACGAGCTCGGCGACGGTGACATCTCCAAGAACCACTGCAACATCTATCTCGACCTGTGCCATTCGGTGGGTTACTACCCGCCACCGGTCAACAGCGCCGAGTTCGCCTTCGATCCGCAGTTGCTGCAGAGCGCCTTCACCGTCCCGGCATTCGAGCTGGCGATTTCGCAGTTCTCGCAGGAGTACTTTCCCGAGTTGCTCGGCATGACCCTGCAGCTCGAATGGGAGGTCGTCGATCTCAAGCCCACTCGCGACCTGCTCGACCACTTCGGTATCGATTCGCACTTCTATGTCATGCACATCGGCATCGACAACTCCGTCAACGGACACGGTGCGCGTGCCGTCGAAGCGGTGGACATCTATCTGGAGAATGTCAGGGCCACCGGTGGGGACGACGCGGTGCAGCAGGCGTGGCGTCGCATCTGGAACGGCTTCGTCGCCTTCGGCACCATCGGCACGCTGGGTCAGGACATGCAGGACCTGCTCACCACCCCGCCGACGCTGCGCGAGCAGGTGCTGCAGATGATCGCGGCCAAGGCGGAGTACGGCAGCCTGAACCACCAGTGGCACACCGTCGGTGACACCGCCATCAACGAGTGGTTCGCCGATCCGGCCGGGTTCCTCGACGCGCTCGTGGCGCACGACTACCTCACCCCCGGTGACTGGCCGAACAGCAGGCTGAACCAGCTCCTCGACTTCGAGACCGGTCCGATGTACCGGGTCTTCACCGACGACGAGATCGCGTTGTGGGCGAGCTACACCGCATCCCTCGCCGCCCCGCCGGCTCCGCCGAAGCCCCGTCGCAAGCTGGCGGCGAGGGCGATGGCGGATCTGGTCGACGAGCTGCGGCCGGTGCAGGCGGGCAACCCGGCGCACCAGGAGAACTTCCTCGCCGACGCCGACGGGATGGCGCGGTCGGTGCACTGGTGGTTCGGGCGACCGACGTCGGAGCTGATGTCCGCGCTGGCCGATCGCCGCAACGAGATGGTGACGCCGGGCGTTCCGGCGGCGAGCGAGTTCGTCAACCTCATCTCGCCCACCGGCCCGATGGGTTCGGTCTTCGCGCTGGAGAGCGTCAGCAACCCGGGCGAGCTGCGTATCGAGGTGGTGCACCGCTGGATCGCCGAGGGTTGCCCGATGCTCGCCGCGGCGCACACCAGCCTGCGGCTGAACACGCCGAGCGCCGTCGTCAAGGGCCACCGCACCGGTCAGATCCTCGGGATGGGCGCGGTCCACTGACGACGGCATCCTCACGGTCGGAGCTGTCGGCCCCGGTAGACGTCCTGGTCGCCGGGGCCGGCACCGCCGGCTGCGCCACCGCCATCACGCTGGCGGCGGCGCGTCCGGAGCTGCGGATCAGCCTCGTGGACGGCGGCGGTCCACCGCAGCCGGGCGAGAGCATCCCGCCCGTCACCACACCGCTGCTGGACCGGCTGGGCGTGCTCGACGAGATCGTGACCGGCGGTGGGCACCAGCGCTGCGTCGGCAGCGTCTCCTGCTGGGGCGATGACGAACCGGGCCACAACGACTTCCTGCGCAGTGCCTACGGTGTCGGCTGGCATCTGGACCGGGCGCGCTTCGACGGTCAGCTCCGCCGGCGCGCGGCTCGAAGCGGGGTGCTGGTGACCCCGGGACGGGTGGTGACCGTGACCTCCGACGGCGGCCCGTTCGCCGTCGGTCTCACCCGTGGCGACGGGGTCGAGACGCTCCGCGCCGGGTACCTCGTGGACGCCACCGGCCCGTCCGCCAGGGTGGCGCGGCACCTCGGCGCCCGGGTCGAACCCGCCGGCGCCATCGTCCTGGTGACGGCCCGGCTGCGGGCCGGACCGGGTCACCCGCTGATCGAGCGCACCGCCGTGGAGGCCGTCGAGGAGGGTTGGTGGTACGCGGCCGGGGTGCCGGACGGCCGGCTCGTCGTCAGCCTCGCCACGGACGCCGCCGCGATTCGGCGCACCGGTGTCGGCTCGTGGCAGGGCTGGGTGTCGGCGCTCGGCCGTACCCGGCACCTGGCGGGGTGGTTGCTCGGGACGGACCCGGTCGCGCCGTCCCTCGAGGTCCGCACCGCCCGCTCCGGACGCCTCGATCGTGCCGCCGGTCCGGGGTGGCTGGCCGTCGGGGACGCGGCGGCCTCCTACGACCCGGTCTCCGCGCAGGGCATCCACCGGGCGCTCGAGATAGGCATCCGCGCCGGTGAGCTGCTGGCGGGTGAGCGGCCACGTCCCGATCTGGACTGTCGCGGGCACGCCGAGCTGCTCGCCGGGGAATTCGACGACTACCTGGCCGGGGTGGCGGATCTCTACGCCAGCGAGACGCGCTTCCCGGCCTCGCCGTTCTGGCGCGGTCGCAGCCGCGCGCCGCATCCGGTGGCGTGATCAAGAGGCGGTTCCGGTCGTTCCGGCGACCGAAACCGCCTGCTGATCATGGAAACGAGGGGCGGGTCAGGCGGGAAGGGCGGGTCAGGCCGGAGGGGCGGATCTGGCGGGACGGGCGTCAGTCGTCCTCGCCCGGCACCTCGGGGAGGGGCGAGCGGAGGTCGTCGGCGTCCACGATCTTGTAGGCGTAACCCTGTTCGGCGAGGAAGCGCTGCCGGTGGGCGGCGTACTCGGCGTCCAGGGTGTCGCGGGAGATCACCGTGTAGAAGTGCGCCTGCCGGCCGTCGGCCTTGGGACGGAGCACCCGTCCGAGCCGCTGCGCCTCCTCCTGGCGCGACCCGAAGGTGCCGGAGATCTGGATGGCGACGGCGGCCTCGGGCAGGTCGATGGAGAAGTTGGCGACCTTGCTGACCACGAGCACCCGCGACTCGCCGCGACGGAACTCGTCGTAGAGCCGTTCGCGCTCCTTGGTCGGTGTCGAACCTTGGATGACGGGCGCGCCGTCGAGCTCGGCCGAGACGTCGTCGAGCTGGTCGAGGTAGGCGCCGATCACCAGCACCTGCTCGTCCGGGTGCTGCTCGATGATCGAGCGGATCACCGGCAGCTTCGTCCGCGCGGTGGCGGCGAGCTTGTAGCGCTCCTCGGGCTCGGCGGTGGCGTAGGCCATCCGCTCGGCGTCGGTGAGCGTCACCCGCACCTCGGTGCAGTCCGCGGGGGCGATCCAGCCCTGGTTCTCGATGTCCTTCCACGGCGCGTCGTAGCGCTTGGGGCCGATGAGGGAGAAGACGTCGCCTTCGCGGCCGTCCTCGCGGATCAGCGTCGCCGTCAGCCCGAGCCGCCGCCGCGACTGCAGGTCGGCGGTGAGCCGGAAGATCGGCGCGGGCAGCAGGTGGACCTCGTCGTAGATGATCAAGCCCCAGTCGCGGGAGTCGAAGAGCTCCAGGTGGCGGTATTCGCCCTTCCGGCGGGCCGTCATCACCTGGTACGTCGCGATGGTGACGGGACGGATCTCCTTCTTCTCGCCGCTGTACTCGCCGATCTCGTCTTCGGTGAGCGTGGTGCGGGCCAGCAGCTCGCGCTTCCACTGCCGGCCGGCGACGGTGTTGGTGACGAGGATGAGGGTGGTGGCCTTCGCCTTGTCCATCGCGGCGGCGCCCACCATCGTCTTGCCGGCACCGCAGGGCAGGACGACGACCCCCGAGCCGCCGGCCCAGAACATGTCCGCGGCCTGCTGCTGGTAGTCGCGCAGCGACCAGTCGTCCTGCGCGAGGGAGATCTCGTGCGCCTCACCGTCGACGTAGCCGGCCAGGTCCTCGGCCGGCCAGCCGACCTTTAGCAGCGCCTGCTTGAGCCGACCACGCTCAGACGGGTGCACCAGTACGGTGTCGTCGTCCACCCGAGTCCCGAGCATCGGGGCGATCTTCTTCTGCCGCAGCACCTCCTCCAGGACGGCGCGGTCCAGGCTCACCAGCGCCAGTCCGTGCGTCGGGTGCTTCACCAGCTGCAGCCGGCCGTAGCGGTCCATGGTGTCGGCGACGTCGACCAGGAGCGCGTGCGGGACGGCGTAGCGGCTGTAACGGACCAGGGCGTCCACCACCTGCTCGGCGTCGTGGCCCGCCGCCCGCGCGTTCCACAGCCCCAGCGGTGTCAGCCGGTAGGTGTGGACGTGCTCGGGTGAGCGCTCCAGCTCGGCGAAGGGCGCGATGGAGGCGCGGGCCTCACCGGCCAGCGGGTGGTCGACCTCGAGCAGCAGGGTCTTGTCGGACTGCACGATCAGGGGGCCGTCGGTCACGGTGCTCCAAACGGGGGGAAGGCGACTGTCCATTGTCGCAAACATCGGCGACCGCGGGGGTGTTCCGTCGCCCCGATGTGCATCCGGGTGCTCCGTCTTTGCACCTCGCGGCGTCGCTATCGCTTGCCGCGAGACACCGTTAGGCGCGCCGCGGGGTGCAAACCGGGGGACCGCGGGGTGCAAGCCGGGGGACCGCGGGGTGCACACCGGGGGTGAGGGACCGCGCCAGATATCCACGCCGGTCTCCACCCGGCCTCCACCCGGTCTCCACCCCGGGGCCGATCCGATCCGGCGCCGATCGGACGAGGGTTCTCCCCATGACAGCCACCGACTACATCCTCGACATCGCCCTCATCGCCATCGTCTTCCGTCAGATCCGCGAGGCCCGCCTGGACCTCCGGGCGATCCTGCTGCCCCTCGGCATCTGCGCCTGGGTCTGCATGCACTACCTGCGCGACATCCCGACCGGCGGCAACGACCTCGTCCTCATCGGCGGGTTCACCGCCGTCGGCATCGGCTGCGGCCTACTCAGCGGCATGACGACGCGGGTCCGGGCCGACGGCGGAAGGCACGCCCTGGTCCGGGCCGGCTGGATCGCCGCCGGCACCTGGGTCGCCAGCATGGGTTTCCGCTTCGGCTTCGCACTCTGGGCCGAGCACGGCGGCGACGCGTCGCTCGCCCGCTTCTCGCTGCAGCACCACATCACCAGTGGTGACGCCTGGACCGCGGCCCTGGTCCTCATGGCCATGGGCGAGGTCTTCGTCCGCACCGGCCTGCTGGTGGTCCGCGGTCGCCGCGCCGTCGCCGGACGTGCCGTCGGCGAGCGGCAGCTCGTCGCGGCCTGAGGCTGTCGCGGACGTCGCTGTCCGGTTGCTCCCTTTGTCCCCTTGTCCTCCGAATGGTGGATGGTCAGGGCGAGCCCCGCCATTCCAGGATGAACCGACCGACATCCGAGACCGCGCGAGTCCCGGGCCGACATCGGAGGAACCCCATGACCGAGGCGCAGATCACCAACTTCTCCGTCGTCACCGACGACGTGCGGTCCACCTCGTCCTACGTCGTGAACACGGTGCAGGAGATCGAGAACGAGCTGGACCAGCTGCGGTCCTTCGTCGCCGGCACCCAGGAGTTCTGGAAGGGCTCGGACCAGGCCGCCTTCATCGACCTGATGGCGCGCTTCGACCAGAACGCCAAGTCCCTGGACCACGCCCTCTCCGGCATCGCGGACGGCCTGCGGGGCAACGCCGAGAACTACGACGCGACCGGCTCCACCAACACCACCACGATGCAGACGCTGACCAACAACCTGCCGCCGGCGTCGTTCTGATCCCGCCCCGAGACCCCAGGAGAACGAGATGAGCGCACCCGGCAACTTCATGGTCAAGGCCGAGCTCGCCACCGCCGGCTCGACCGTCGCCGCCCGCTCCGGGCAGATCTACGAGCTGCTGCAGTCGCTGAAGGCCCGCACGCAGGGGCTGGCCGAGTTCTGGACCGGCGTCGGCGCCTCCGAGAGCTACCAGCAGCTGCAGACCGAGTGGGACGTCGCCAGCCGCAACCTCTTCGGCGACGGCACCAAGTCCGCCGACTCCATCCTCGGCTCCATCTCCTTCGACCTGGACCGGATCGCCGAGAACTGGGGCGCCACCGAGGGCGCGAACACCAAGACCTGGGCGCACTGACGGTGGTCTCCGCCCCGTACGGGCCACCCGGTCGCGGCCCTGCCGGACCGGGGTCGACGCCGCTGCGGTCCAGCTCGGCGCCGGCCGGCCGACCGGGCGAGACCGTCCGGACGCAGCACCCGCCGGCGCAGCACCCGCCAGCGGCCCAGCCACCCGCCGGGACAGCCGGGTTCCCGGCCGGGGCGCGACCGGTCCTGCCGGCTCAGCGTCCGGACGCCGGACTCACCCGGCCGCTGGTCTCGGAGCGGTACTGCCGGGTCACGGTGGTCCTGCCCGGCAGCGGACGGGTGACGGTGTCGCTGCCCTCGCGGGTTCCGTTGCTCGAGGTCACCCAGCTGGTGGTGCGAGACCTCGCACTCGGCGACGTCATGCTGCCGCCGGTCTGGACGCTGGGGGAGGTCGGCCGTCCGGCCATCGCGCCGATGGCCACCCTCGCCGAGGCCGGGGTGCTGGACGGGGCCGTGCTGGAGGTCCGGGACGCGGCCGCCGACGAGGTCGGCGAGGCCCTCGTGCTGGACATCGGCGAGATGGTGCACGACGCCGAGGAGCGCGACGGTCTCGGCCGCTGGACCCCGGCTGCCGCCACCCGAGCCGTCGAGCGCCTGGGCTACCTCGGCGCCGCGGTGGCCGCGCTGACCGGACTCACCGTCGCCGTCCGCGGGGAGGGACGGGCCGTCCTCGGTCTCGCCACCGCCGTCGTCGGCCTGGTGCTGCTCGCCGCGGCCAACCTGCGCCACCGCGGACCTCGCCCCTCCCGCGGCGACGCCGTCCTCGCCGCCTGGTGCGCGGTGACGGTGCTGGCCGTGGCCGCCCGCTACAGCGCCTCCGCAGGGGACCTGGTCCCGCGGGTGGGCGTCGGCGTGGCCCTGGCCTGCCTGCTCGCCGGGGCCGCCGTCCCGGTACTGCCGGTGATCGGACCGGCGCTCGCCGTCGCCGGCGCCGGCATCACCACCGCCCTGCTGACCGGGACCGGCGCCGACCCGGTCCAGTCCGCCGCTGTCGTCGGCACGCTGGGTGCGCTGCTCGTGACCCTCGCCCCGGCCCTCGCCGGGCGGCTGGGTGCGCTCGTCCCCGAGGCGACCGCGCAGCAGCTGTCCGAGCCCGCCGGACCGCGGGTGCCGGCGGTCCGACGCTCCGCTGTGCAGGCGCGTTGGGAGCGCGCGATGCAGTCCCGCATCGCCCTGGCCGTCGGCCAGGTCCACGTCGTCTTCGTCACCGCCTGCCTCCTCGGCGCCGCCCTCGTGGTGGCTGCCGATGTCGTGCTCGCCCGGGCCACCTCGGTCTACGCCGCGGTGCTCTCGGGCGTGCTCGCCCTCCTCGTCCTGCTGCGGGCGGTGCCCGCGCGCCGCGCCACGGACGGCGCCGTCCTGCTCGTCGGCGGTGCCGCCGCCGCCCTCGTCGTCCTCTCGGTCCTGCCGGGCCGCTGGTGGCCGGCCTGGGTCGGCCCCGTGCTGGTGTCGGTGCTGGTCCTGCTCGCCGTGGCCCTCGGCCTGAGCGGCGCGGGCACCGAGGCCGGCCCTGCCGCCAAGCCCCGGTCGGCGTCGTCGGCGTCGTCGGCGGAGCACGGTCTGGTCCGTGCCGCGCGGATCACCAGCGTGCTGCTGGTGGCCGTCGCCGTCGTGCTGACCGTCGGCAGCTTCGAGGTCTTCGAACACTTCTGGCACGTCGGGCGCTCGCTGTGAGTCGCGGCGACCCGGCATCCGGACGACCGACGAAACGAGAGACACCGTGACCTCCCCGGACCGCACCTCGCGATCGCTGCAGCGCGCCCTCGGCCACTCTTCGGGCGGCTCCGGCGGCAACACCGGCGTGGCCTTCGGGCTCTCCCGCGCCCTGCTGGTCGCCTCGGCCCTCGTCGCCGTCATCGCCGTCTGCGTGGGCGTCGGCGCGCTCACCCGACCCGCGCACGTCCGGCCCGTCGGGGACCCGCAGCCACTCGCCGCGTCCTCGTCGGCAGGACCGTCGCCGGCTCCCACCCCCGGCGTGACCACCCGGTGGCGTACCAAGATCATCCGCGTGCCGGTGCCGGGGGGCACCGAGACCCGCACCGTCTACGTCCGCGTGCCCGGCCCCGGATCGACGGTGACCGAGACCCGGACCGTGACCGCACCCGCCCCGGCTGCGCATCCGGCCGCGGCGAAGGCAGCCCGGTCGACCACGGCGGCCCGCCGGGCGTCAGCCGCGCCTGCTGCGAGGTCCTCCTCGACCGCGGGACGCCGCCTGGCCCAGCGGCTCACCGCGCAGCGCAACGTCACCCACCAGGTGACCGGCTGGGGCTGCTACTCCCGCGACTCTGCCTTCTTCGAGGACGGTCGCTACGAGGACCGGGACCACCCGGAGAACGGCTGGATGTGGCACAACAGCGGCGGCGGTGCCTGCAACGGCGGCTTCGACAGCATGCCGATGTCCGGCGGCTGGGGTGACAGCGGCCGTGACGCCCGGTTCCAGTTCAGCGTCACGCCCGGAACGACCACCTGCTCGGCGGCGACGTGGGTCCCGGACACCGCCGACATCCGCGCCGCCGGCGGCAACCCGACCGGCTACGACTTCGTGGACAGCTGGGACTTCAACGCCGGCAAGCACCTCAAGCTCAGCGGTGTCGACGAGCAAGCCAACCGCGGCCGCTGGGTGGACCTCGGCACCGTGACGACCACGACGGGCAAGCTGATGCTCTTCGAGCACGGCAACGGCTTCCCCTACGACCAGAACCGCACGCCGACCTGGCGCCACCACTCGGTCACGCAGGTCAAGCTGACCTGCTGGCAGTAGGTCGGTGGCGTGAGCACCGCGCAGCTGCGGGTGGCCGCCCACGGGTGGGGGACCCACCGGACCATCGGCGCGGCGGTGCGCGAGGCCCATCCCGGCGCCACCGTCTCGGTGGCGCCGGGGGAGTACGTCGAGTCGGTGCGCTGTGACCGCGACGTGCGCATCGTGGTCGAGCAGGAACCGGGCAGCGTCCGCATCGTCGGCCGCGACGAGGCCGCCGTCGTGGTCGACGGCGGCGACGTCGTCCTGCAGGGGCTGGTGCTGACCAGCGGCGCGGCGAGCGTCGCCACGGTGGTCCTCGAGGCCCGCGCCGGGACGGTGACGATGACCGGCTGCGAGGTCACCGGTCGCGGCGTGCGCATCACCGGCACGGCGACGGCCGAGCTGGGTGCTCTCGCCGCGCACGACGTGAGCGGTCCGGCCATCCGCTGCGACGGCGACGGAGAGCTCCGAGGCCGCGACCTGATCGTGCGGGACATCGACGGCGACGGCGTGCTGGCCGACGCCGGTGCCACGGTGACCCTCGACGGGCTGCGGGCCGAACGAGTGGTGGGCGCGGCGCTGCGCGCCCGGACCGACGCCACCCTGCGGGCCGCCGCGGTGACCGTCGACGCCGCCGGCCTGGCGGCCCTCGCCGAGGACCGGGCCACGCTGGCCCTCACCGGCCTGCAGGCACGGGCCGGCCGCGGTGTGGCCGCCTGCGACCAGGCCAGCGTCGAGGGCGACGCGCTGCGGGTGGAGGCCGACGAGGTCGGCATCCTCGCCACCGGCGCGGCGCGGCTGGAGCTGCACGACAGCGCCGTCACCCGTTGCGGCGACTCCGGCATCGTCGCCGCCGACGAGAGCCTGCTGACGGTCGCCACCACCGTCGTCTCGCACACCGGCGGTAACGGGGTCTTCGTCACCGGGTCCGCCCGCGTCCGGCTGGACCGGGTCGGCGCGCATCACACGACCCTCGACGCCGTCTACGTCGACACCGACGCCGAGCTGGAGGTCCACGACGCCACGATCGCCGACACCTCCCGCGGCGGGGTCACGGTGGCGGGACGGTCGCGGGCGCGACTGCACGGCGGCACGATCCGCTCCTGCGGCGTCGGCCTGGACGTCACCGCCTCGGCCGCCGCCATGGCCGCTGGCACGGCCGTCGCAGAGTGCGGGGTGGGCGTCCGGGTGGCGGCGAGCTGGCCGGTGCTGCTGCGCTCGCTGACCGTCTCGGAGAGCACCGGGCCCGGGGTGCAGGTGGCAGGTGCCGCCTGGTTGCGCGACTGCACGGTCGCCGGCAGCGGGGTCACGGCCGAGACCGGCGCGGAGCTCGAGATGGACGGCGGCCGGCTCGCCGAGATCGCCGGCACCGGGCTGGTGGTGCGCGCGGGCGCGGCTGTCGCCGTCCGCGGCACCGCCATCGAGGACTGCGGCAAGAACGGAGTCTTCCTGGACGACGGGGCCGCCGCCGCGCTGCACCGGGTCACCCTCGCGCGCACCGCATTCCCCGCCGTCTGCGCCGGCGAGCGGGCGCGTCCCGAGCTCATCGACTGCACGGTGCGCGAGGTGGAGCGTGACCTGCTCTTCGCCGACTCGGTCGAGGCCGTCCTCACCGGCAGCACCGCCGAGCGGGTCGCCGACCCGCGGCTGCCGCAGCGGGCAGAGCGGAGTGTCGCCGCCCGTCCGGTCGTTGCCGGGGCCCTGGCCCTCGAACCCCGACCTGCAGCGCCCGCGACGACGGTCGACCACCCCGCCGAGGACGCCGAGGTCGCGCTCGACGCGCTGCTGGCGGAGCTCAACGACCTGGTGGGGCTGGAGCGCGTCAAGCAGGACGTCTCGACCATGGTGACGCTGATGCAGCATGTCCGGCGACGCCAGGACGCCGGCCTCGCCGCCCCGCCGCTGAGCCGCCACCTCGTCTTCGCCGGCAACGCCGGCACCGGCAAGACGACGGTGGCGCGGCTCTACGGCCGCATCCTGTCGGTGCTGGGGTTGCTCCCCTCGGGCCACCTGGTCGAGGTGGACCGCGGCGACCTGGTCGGCGAGTACGTGGGCCACACCGCCCCGAAGACCCAGGCGGCGTTCCGGCGCGCGCTGGGCGGCGTCCTCTTCATCGACGAGGCCTACTCGCTGGTGCCGCCCGGTGTCGGCAACGACTTCGGGCAGGAGGCCATCTCGACGCTGGTGAAGCTGATGGAGGACCACCGCGACGAGGTGGTGGTCATCGTCGCCGGCTACCCCGACGAGATGGCCCGCTTCGTCGGTGCCAACCCCGGCCTGAGCTCGCGCTTCACCCGGACCATGCTCTTCGAGGACTACACGCCCGAGGAGTTGGTCCGGATCGTCCGCGCGGTGGCCGCGCCGCACGAGTACGCCGTCGACGACTCGGCTGCGGCGGCGCTGCTGCAACACTTCGCTGACGCCGAGCGCGACGAGCACTTCGGCAACGGCCGCGCGGCGCGGCAGCTCTTCCAGCGCATGACCGAGCGGCAGGCGCACCGGCTCAGTGCCGAGCCGGACGCCGACACCGAGCAGCTCCGCACGCTCACCGCCGCGGACGTCGCCCCGGCCTGAGCCCGGGAGTCGGGCCGGCGCGTCAGGTCGTCTTGACCGTGCCGGGGTCGACCACGGCCGGGATCTCGGGCAGCCGGGCGGCGTGATCGGCTGAGGCGTAGGCCCCGGCGGACTGGTCGACGCCGGCCATCCACTCGCCGGTGGCCTGCAGGGCGGTCGCGACGCGCTGCAGCGCCTTCTCCTGCATCTCCCTGATGATGGGCGCGAACTGCTTCGCCGGCCCCGCCACCGCGCTGTCGGAGGAGAACTGCATGTCGCCCTCGGGCTGGTTCATGTAGCCGGTGTTGTAGTACGACCAGCCGGCCTTCTCGCCCCAGAAACTGTCGGTGTGGGCGGCGTGGACCGCGTCGACGAGACGGTCCTGCTGGTCGGACAACCCGCGGACCGTGCCGAGCAGGCCGGTGAGCATGTCCCGGACGGCGCCGATGTCCATCGACATCGCCGCTCCGGTGGGCGCGGCCGCGGTCGGGGCGTCGCCACCGCCGCCGGAGTCGGTGGGCGTGATGTGCGGGACCTCGGACCACAGCACCTTCGAGCGGTAGGGATCCTCCTCCGGCGCGGGCGGGGCTGAGTCGCCGCCGCCCTTGTCGTCGGTGAACGGATTCGGGATCGGGCCCGGGTCCAGCGAAGAGGGGTCGCCCATGCGCTGAGCATCGTCGGGGACGGCCGGACCACACAAACCCCCGAAAGGGGGATATCGCCCGACTCGGGCGGCGGCTTAGCGTCGCGGGGTCAAGGCAGGTCCTGTCGGGACGCCCGACCGGCCGCACATCGTCCGAGCGCATCGAGGTGCATCGCAGCGTCATGACCAGCGTCCCCGACCTGCGTGGCGACATCGCCGCCTTCGACCACGCCATCAGTGTCATCAGCGGCGAGATCAGCGGCTTCGCCGGCGAGCTGGCCGGCCTGAAGTCCCACTTCGGCGAGCTGCCGTCGTCCTGGACCTCGCCCTCGGCCGCCACCGCCGGCCAGCTGCAGGACGCGGTCGCCAAACGTTGCGACACGCTGCACTCGCTGCTCGGCGAGGTGCTGCTGCGGGTGCAGAAGACCCGGCAGAACTACCAGCACGTCCTCGACACCAACGCCGCCATGCTCGGTGGTGGTGGGGCATGAGCGCGCCGGCCGACTACGACAGCGCGTCGATCAAGGTCGACCCGCAGACGCTGTGGGCGCTCGCCACGAAGGTCGAGAGCAGCCGGCAGGCGCTGCTCGCCCACGTCAACACCATCTTCGGTGCGCTCGCCGCGCTCAGCACCGGCTGGAACAGCGACTCCGCCCACGAGGCGCAGGCCTTCGCGCAGCAGCTCGGCGCCGCCTGCGACGACGTCTTCGGCTCCGACGGGTCGGACGGGGTGACGACGGCCTCCGGTCCGCTGATCGGGGTGCTCAACCAGTACATGACCTACCTCAAGGCCGCGGCCGACGGCTTCGACAGCACCGAGGCCCAGCTGAAGAAGCAGTGGCAGGACTACAACACCGGTCTGAGCGGCGCGGCGCCGAGCAGCCCGCCGGCCGGCAACGGCGCGATCAACGACCCGAAGCAGACCGCGGTCAGCTACGACACCGTGGGTCGATGAGCAGGTCCCGATGAGCAGGGTCCTGCTGCACCGCCCGGCCCGGCTGACCGGGCAGCGGCTGCCGACCGGGGGGCTCGCGCTCGCGCCCACGCTGCGCGTCAACCGCCGCGCGCAGACCGCCGGCGGCTGGGTGACGCTCGCCTTGCCGCTGCTGTCCAGCCTCACCATGGCCGGCTACATGATCAGCTACGGGCGGCCGGTGCTCATCGCCCTCGGCATCGCCTTCGTCGTGCTCTCGGTCTTCGCCACGCTGGCGCTGCGCTATCAGATGACCAAGACGCAGCGGCAGGATCGTCAGCTCGCGCGCGACAAGTACCTCGCCCACGTCTCCGACGTCCGGCGTCAGGCCCGCGACATCGCCCGCACCCAGAACCGGGTCGCGCTGCAGACCCACCCCGGCCCGCAGCGGCTGCTCGAGCTGGTGGCCGATCGCCGCCGTGTCTGGGAGCGGCGCCGCGAGGACGCCGACTTCCTCAAGGTGCGCGTCGGTTTCGGCGACGGCACCCTCGGCACGCCCGTCGCGGTGCCGGGCCGCGGCGATCCGATGGCCGAGCACGACGACGTGGCCGCGGCCGCGGCGGAGGCGCTGCTCGATGCCACGAGCACGCTGCCGCTGGCGCCGGCCTGGCTGGACCTCGCCCGCAGTGGCGTGGTGAGCGTGCTCGCCGAACCCGGCGTCGGCCGGAGTATCGCCCGCTCCCTGCTCTGCCAGCTGACGGCGCTGCAGGGCCCCGCCGACGTGCGGGTGGCCGTCGCCGCGGGATCGTCCCGCCCCGAGGACCTCGCCGAGTGGGAATGGGCCGGCTGGCTGCCCCACACCCGCCCGCCGGGTGCGGCCGAGGCCGGCGTGCCGATGGTCGGCGCCGATCTGCGCGACCTGGAGGACAGCCTGCTGGGGCTGCTCGCCGACGCCCAGCAGGAGGCCGACGCCCCCGGCACGCCGCTGGGACTGGGCCTCGCCGCGGTCGGCAGCCTCGCCGGCGCGCAGCAGGTGCAGCGCCGCCATCTCGTGGTCGTGCTCGACCGCTTCGACCCGCACGCCGAGTGGGCTCGCCGCGCGTTGCTGCCGTCGCTGCTGGCCGCCGCCGGACCCGGTCTGGGGGTGCACGTCGTCTGCCTCGTGGCCCGCCGCACCGACGAGCCGTCGCGGGTCGACGTCCGCGCGGTGGTCGACGACGCCGGCGTCCTGCATCTGGAGTCCCCGGACCCCACCCTGGTCGCCGATGTCTCCGACGCCGATCCCGACGACGTCCCCGTCGAGCTGGCCGAGCTCCTCGCGCGCCGGCTGGCGCCGCTGGTCCAGGACGGCGAGCAGCCGTCGGCGCTCACCGGCTCGGTCCACCTGCTCGACGTCCTCGGTGTCGACGACGCCGAGCGTTTCGAGCCGTCGCAGCGCTGGGTGCGCGCCGGCTCGCCCGACATGCTGCGCGTCCCGCTGGGTGTGGACGCCGACGGCGACGTCGTGACGCTGGACCTCAAGGAGTCCGCACAGGGCGGCATGGGTCCGCACGGCCTCGTCGTCGGCGCCACCGGCTCGGGCAAGAGCGAGCTGCTGCGGACGCTGGTGACCGGGCTGACGACGACGCACTCGCCGGACCTGCTCAGCCTCGTGCTGATCGACTTCAAGGGCGGCGCCACCTTCGCCGGCGTCACCGAGCTGCCGCACGTCGCGGGGCTCATCACCAACCTCGCCGACGACCTGGCGATGGTGGAGCGGATGCGCGCCGCACTGCAGGGTGAGCAGCAGCGCCGGCAGCAGCTGCTGCGGCAGGCCGGCGACCTGGACTCGGTGCGCGAGTACCAGATGCGGCACGCCGCCGGCATGACCGACCGGGAGGGTCGTCCGCTGGAGCCGCTGCCGGACCTCGTCGTGATCGTGGACGAGTTCGGCGAGCTACTGGCCCAGCGCCCCGACTTCACCGAACTCTTCCTGCAGATCGGCCGGGTGGGGCGCAGCCTCGGCATCCACCTGCTGCTGGCCAGCCAGCGGCTGGAGGAGGGAAGGCTGCGGGGCCTGGACTCGCACCTGTCCTACCGCCTGGCGCTGCGGACCTTCTCGGCTGCCGAGAGCCGGACCGTGCTCGGCACCCCCGATGCCTACCGGCTGCCGGCACAGCCCGGCGCGGCGTATCTCAAGGTGGACGAGAGCGTCTACACCCGCTTCCAGGTCGCCCACGTCTCGGCCCCGTACGTCCCCGACCGGCGGGCCGCCGAGGCGGCGGTCCGGGTGAGCCCGTGGCGGCTGGTCCGCTGCGGCGGCGACAGCGTGCAGGAGGCCGCGCCCGAGCCGGAGCCGACGCCGCAGGTGGAGGCGGCCGATCTCGCCCGGCCGACGGTGATGGCGGTGCTCACCCGGCGCTGCCTCACCGCCGGACGTCCGGTGCACCAGGTCTGGCTGCCGCCGCTGCCGGAGGCGATCCCGCTGGACGCCGTCACCGGTTCGCTGATGACGTCCGCCGACCGCGGGCTGCACATCCGGGGAGGTGGCGGCGGCACCCGGGTGGGCGGCCCCGTCGGCGTCATCGACCTCCCCGTCGAGCAGCGCCAGCACATCTGGAGCATCGAGGTCGAGCGGACCGCCCACTGGGCGCTGGTCGGCGCGCCGCAGACGGGCAAGAGCACGGCGCTCTTCACCTTCCTCACCGGCCTGGCGCTGAGCCACACCCCGGCCGAGCTGCAGTTCACCGGCATCGACCTGGGTGGCGGCGGGCTGGAGGCGCTGGAGCGACTGCCGCACTGCAGCGGCATCGCCGGTCGCCACCAGCCGGACCGCGCCCGCCGCGTGCTGGCCGAGGTGCGCACGCGCATCCAGCAGCGCGAGGCGCTCTACCGCCGCGAGGGCATCGTCTCGAGCGCGGACGCCCGCAGCCGGCGCGCGGCCGGCGCCATGGCCGACCTCGACGAGCTGGCCGACCTCGTGCTCGTGATCGACAACTGGGGTGCCGCGCGCGCCGAGCTCGCCGGGGTCGACGAGCTCGTCCAGGACGTCGCCACGCGCGGACCCGGCGTCGGCGTGCACCTGCTGCTGACGGCCAACCGCTGGGCCGACATCCGCGCCAACCTCCGCGACACCATCGACGGCCGCGCCGAGTTCCGGCTCAACGACCCGACCGAGTCCGAGGTGCACCGGCAGCAGGCACGGCTGGCGCCGGCTGTGCCGGGCCGCTTGCTGACCGCCGGCGGACGCTGGGTGCAGGTCGTCCTGCCGCGGGTGGACGGCCGGATCGACGCCGACACGCTGGCCGCCGCGCGGAACCTGTTGCTGCAGCGCATCGACGAGGCATGGTCCGGTCACCGCGCGCCGGCCGTGCGGATGCTCCCCGACCGGATCGCGCTGGCCGAGCAGCCGGCCGAGCTCGCCCTGGCCGCGCCGGGGGTGCCGGTGGGCATCGGCGAGGACGCGATGGCGGTCGTCCGGCTGGATCTGGCCGGCACCGAGCAGCATCTCGTCGTCGTCGGCGACGCCGCCAGCGGCAAGTCGGCGGCGCTGCGCACCGTGGTCCGGGGCATCGTGGCCCGCGACGACCCGGCCGACGTCAAGCTGATGGTCCTGGACCCGCGTCGCAGCCTGCTCGGCGCCGTCGCCGACGACCACCTCTCCGCCTACGCCGGGGATCGGCAGGCGGCCGAGCACTACGTGCGTCAGCTCTGCACCGAGCTGGACCGGCGGCTGCCACCGTCCACGCTGTCGGCCGACGAGCTCGCCGCGCGGTCCTGGTGGGAGGGTCCCGAGCTCTACTTGGTGGTCGACGACCTGGATCTGTGGGAGGGGGCCACCTCGCCGGTGACGCCGGTGCTCGGCTACCTGGCTCACGCCCGCGACATCGGACTGCACGTGGTGCTGGCGCGGCGCAGCGCCGGCATCTCGCGTTCCGCCTTCGGCGACGGTCTGCTGGCGCGGCTGCGCGACGCCGCCGCGCCGTTCCTGCTGCTCTCGGGCGACCCCCGCGAGGGCGTCGTCGCGCACCAGCAGAAGCTGGCCGAGCTGCCGGTGGGACGGGCCGTCCTGGCCTCGCGCTCCGGTGCGGCGCAGCGGGTGCAGGTCTTCGATCCGGACCCTCGGACCACGGGCGTGCCGGGGTAGCACGTGGGGTACAGCGGGTGGGATTCCGGGCAGGCGCACGCGCTGGCCCAGCAGTGGCTCGCCATGGGCGACGCGCTGTACAACGGCTCGAACACGGTGCGTGGTGCGGCCGGTGCCCTCCCCGGTCACTGGACGGGCGCGGCGGGGGCGCTCGCCTCCTCCGGCGGGTCGCTGACTGCCGATCAGCTCGGTAAGGCCAACGACGTCTACGTCGACAACCCTGATGCGGTGACCGCGGCGCGGGCCTGCTGGACCGTCGGTGAGCTGATCAACGACTACGCCAACAAGATCGACAAGATCATCGCCAAGGAACACGAGATGGAGCTCGTGATGATCTTGGTGGGCGTCTTCTCGCTGCTGCTCGTGGGCCTCGACCTCCTCATCGGCCCGGCGCTGGACGCGCTCATCGCCGGCCTCTCCACCGCGCTGGGACGGGTCCTGGCCACCTTCGCCGTCGGTGCCACCGAGGCGGCGCTGAACTTCGGTCTGGACCTGGCCGCCCAGGGCATCGGGGCCGCCGCCTACGGCATGCCGTTCGAGCCGAACTGGGAGCAGGCCGGCATCGCCGCCGGACTCGCGGGCGGTCTGGGCGTCCTCGGCCGCGGTGCGAACGCACTCGGCGCCGGGGGCCGCCTGCCGGGCATCGGCGGGCGCGCCGGCGAGGGCATCGACCCGCCGAGCATCAGCGGTGCGGGGCCGCGGCCGGTGACCAGCCCCGTCTACAACGGACCACGCTTCGCGCCCGGCGCCGAACCTCCGGTCGTGCCGCCGCCGACTCGGGGCGGTGCCGGCGCGACCGGTGGCGAGACCGTCTCCGCACGGCCCGCCGCGCTCGGCGGCAGCCGCTCCGTCGGCGGGGACGAGGGTGTGGTGGCCCCGCCGCCGGCCGGTGTCACGACGGCCCGGCCGACCCGGGGTGGTGGCGACCAGCCGGGGGTGAGCGAGGAGGCCGCCGTGGCCGCGCCGCGCCCACCGCAGACGCGGGAGAACGCCGCCGCCGAGGGGGTCGTCGCGGCGCCGCCGGTCGCCGCCACGCGCAGCACCCCGACGCAGCCGCCGACACGTGGCGCCACGGAATCGGCACCCGCACCGGTCGCGCCGTCGCGGGCGGCGGGGACGTCCGAGCCGCCCCGATCCGAGGGCGTCACCGACGGCGCCCGGACCTCGCCGGCCGGTCCACCCCGTCCCGCCGACGCCGATCCGCCGGCGACGGCGGGGGGCAGCCCGGCCCGGACGACGGCCACCGACCCGCCGGCGGCTGCCAGCGGCACTGCGCCGCGCACCTCGGCCGGCGACCCGCCCGCCACTGCCGTCGCCGACCCGCCCCGGACCAGCGGTGCGTCAGGCCACGGCGAGCCGACGCACGGTGAGGCCACCACCGGTGGTCCCGGCCGGGACGTCGCACGCGACCAGGCCGCACCCACACCGGTGCGGGCCGAGCCGACGGCCGCGCCGCCGGCCGGTGGTGGTTCGCGGGATGTCGGTGGTGGTGGGTCGACGCAGTCGGCGGAGGCGCGTGAGGTGCGGGCGGCGGCTGCCGAGGCGCGGTTGCGGTCGTCGGGTTCGGGTGACGGCTCGTCGCCGGTGCCGGCGGGGCCGCGGGGTGGTGCCGAGCCGCCGCGGGGGTCGCGTCCGGCTGCCGAGGATGCTTTCGGTGGACGGGGGGAGCGGCTGGGTTCGACGTCGTCGGGTCGTGCAGATCCGCCGCCTGGTTCGGCGGAGGCGCGTGAGGTGCGGGCGGCGGCTGCCGAGGCGCGGTTGCGGTCGTCGGGTTCGGGTGACGGCTCCTCGCCGGTGCCGGCGGGGCCGCGGGGTGGTGCCGAGCCGCCGGGCGGGTCGCGTCCGGCTGCCGAGGATGCCTTCGGTGGACGGGGGGAGCGGCTGGGTGCGACGTCTTCGGGTCGTGCGGATCCGCCGGCAGGTTCGGCGGAGGCGCGGGAGGTGCGGGCGGCGGCTGCCGAGGCGCGGTTGCGGTCGTCGGGTTCGGGTGACGGGTCGTCGCCGGTGCCCGCGGGGCCGCGGGGTGGTGCCGAGCCGCCGCGGGGGTCGCGTCCGGCTGCCGAGGATGCCTTCGGTGGACGGGGGGAGCGGCTGGGTGCGACGTCGTCCGGTCGTGCAGATCCGCCGGCTGGTTCGGCGGAGGCGCGTGAGGTGCGGGCGGCCGCGGCGGAGGCTCGGCGCGCCGCCGAGCCGACCTCGACGCCCGCAACGGCGACGGGTGCGCCCACCGCCACCAAGTCGGTTCCCCCGCCGGCACCGCGCAAGACCGGTCGGGGGTACTCGGCCTCCGATCCGGCGACGCTCTCGAACGCCCCGCACTCGTCGGCGCCGGGTGCCGGACGGCAGGGCGACGGCACGCTGAACCGCGGGCAGGGCTCGTACACGCAGACGGCGACGGCCGCCGACGACGCCGGTCGAGACATTCCCACCCCGGCTCGCGCCACCGGGGCGGATGCGCAGCCCGGCGGGCGACCCGCCGGTGAATCGTCCTCGTCGTTCACCGGTCCCGGCCGGGTGCTGAAGGACGGGTCGACTGTTCCGGGTGACTCGGCGCCGGTGGCCCGTCCGACCGGTCCGCGCGGTGATGGTCAGCAGCTGGGGGAGACCCCGGCGGGGTTCCGACCCAACTCGCGCCCCGCTGCCGAGACCCCGGCCACGTACGGAGGTGGTCGTCCGGCCGAGGGTGCCGAGACCGGTGGTGCCACGACCCGCGTCTCGGCCGTTCCGTCGGCCGGGGTGGCGCCGAAGACGGCGGACGCACCCGTCGAGCATGCGCCGGCCGCGGCCGCACCGCCGAGGACGTCGGGTGTGCAGTCCGAGAGCTCTGCAACGGGGGGTGTTGCGACTCGGAGTGCGCCGGCTGCGGGTGCGACTACTGCGGGTGCGACTACTGCGGGTGCGACGCCGAGGTCGTCGGGTGCGCCGGGCGAGGGCTCGGCGCCGAAGCCGGCGGAGACGACTGCAGCCGCCGAACCGCGACCCGCTGCGCCGTCCGAGTCCTCCGGCGGGCCGACGCCGTCGGTCGCTGAGCGCCCGGCCGGACCGACGCGGAGCCCCTCGTCGTCGTCTGATTCGTCGCCGATTTCGTCGCCTGGTTCGTCGACGAGTTCGTCGTCCGCTGTCAGCTCGACCTCGTCCTCCAGCTCCGGCCGACCCGACGGGGCAGAGACGGCGGAGGCCGACACCGCGCCTGCCGTCCCGCCGCGGTCACCGCTCCGGCCGACTGCGGTGACGAGCGCCGAGGCGCCGCCACCCGTCCCGCCGCGGTCGCCGTTGCGTCCGTCCGGGCCGGCAGCCACCGAGGCTGCGCCTGCCGTCCCGCCGCGGTCGCCGTCGCGTCCGGTTGCGGTGACGAGCGCCGAGACGCCGCCTGCGGTTCCGCCGCGGTCACCGCTCCGGCCGACTGGGGTGACGAGCGCCGACGCGCCGCCTGCGGTTCCGCCGCGGTCACCGCTCCGGCCGACTGGGGTGACGAGCGCCGACGCGCCGCCTGCGGTTCCGCCGCGGTCACCGCTCCGGCCGACTGGGGTGACGAGCGCCGAGACGCCGCCTGCGGTTCCGCCGCGGTCGCCGTCGCGTCCGGATGCGGCGACAAGCAGCGAGGCGGTGCCGGCCACCGAGGCGCCGCCTGCTGTCCCGCCGCGGTCGCCGTTGCATCCGGTTGCGGTGACGAGCGCCGAGGCGGCGCCTGCGGTTCCGCCGATATCGCCCCTTCGTCCGAACGAGCCGATCGAGAGTTCGTCCGTCCCGCCGCCCGCGGACAAGGGCGAGCAACGCGCCACGTCGTCCGCGCCTGACCGCTCGGGTGCGAGCGTCGGCGACAGCACCTCGGCGAAGCCGGCCGACGTGGTGGCCGCCGGACCGACGTCGAAGGGCAAGGCTCCAGCCGAGACCGCCGTCTCGACGAGCAAGGGCAAGGCGCCGGCCGAGACCGCTGGCTCGACGAGCAAGGGCAAGGGCAAGGGGAAGGCGCCGGCAAAGACGTCCGGACCCACGACGTCCGGACCCAAGGGAAAAGGCAAGGCCGCGGCAGCCTCGGGATCCGGCGTGCTCGGCGACCCCAAAGCCCTCATGCGGGCGACCCAGCAGTCCTACCTACCGAATCGGCTCATGGCCGACGCCTTCGAGGTGCTCCGCAACGACCCTCGCGTGATGGACGGCGGCAGCCGCGCCTTCGGCGGGGTCATCGTCCCCGAGCCGGGCACGGCGCAGCCTGCCTACGCGCCGCGCCGCTCGCAGTGGAACGGGGTCAACCAGCCGCTGCGCCACATCGCGACCGCGTTCCGCTTCGGCCACGAGGCGGGCCCCCGCGGCACCGAGGTGCAGGTTCACCTGGACCTGCAGGAGCAGCGCTTCGTTGTCGCCACCAACACCAACGCCGCCAACGCCGCCTTCGCCGGCTGGGTCGCCGGACGCCCCGCACATGACGTCTTGCGCGAGCTCTCGGCCACTCTCGGCGCGCCGAACACCCTCATCGACGTCCACACCTTCGAGCGTGCGATGCAGCATCATCGTGCGCTGCAGACCCTGCTCGACGGGGACGACTCAATGGCGCTCGCCAACGCCAGTGCCGAGCAGGCAGAGGCGTTCCGGCAGGCCATGACGAGGCCGTTCACCGTCGCGGCCGTCGGCACCGGTTCGCTGCACGCCGAGGGTCGCATTCGCCTTTTTCTCGCCCTCTCCCGCGGCGTGCCCGCCGGGCAGATCGGCTCGCTACGGCTGCCGCGCGACCTCACCGGTGGCAACCGCAGGCCCTGCATCACCTGTGACGCCACCGTCTTCGAGCATCGTCCCGGCGCGCACCGCGGCGGCGGCTGGCACCAGGGTGGCAACTCCATCCCGGTGGACCAGTTCTCGCATCCGGACCCGACGCCGCAGGAGGTCGCCGAGTTTCTCATCGGCCTTGGCGGGTCCTCGTACGGCTCACACGAGGACCCCAACCGCCCCCTGGCGTGGGACACCGACTCCACCCGCGGCGAGCAGAGCGACTCCGAACACTCCGACTCTCACGGCGAGCTCGGACCGGTCGTCCCGTCACGGCGTGGGGACGACGACGAGCCGCCGACCCCTGGTCCGTTCGCGCCCCGGGCCGCCGAGACCTCCGTGCTCGACCCGATCGAGGACGTGGTCGAGCGATCTGTGGTCCGGGGTGCGGAGCTGCTGGATCTTCCCGGTGTGACCCACGGACAGCTCTGGGCCGACGACATCCCGTCGCTGGACACCGCGATCGACCAAGCGGTCCGCGCGATCCGGAACCGGGGGGCCGAGGCATTGGAGCACCTCGGGTTGCTGCGCGGACCGGCTGACCTGCCGTTCCTCCACCAGGTCGAGACCACGTTCATCGACGATTTGCTCATCACCGCGCAAAATCTGCTCCGCTCCGGGGAGTTGGCCCACTCCGGCGCGGCTGTCGCCCGCGTCGCCGAGGCGGCGCTGAGCCGCCAGGCCATCCACGACCTCGTCGAGCGACTGCGGCCCGCGATCGGCACGGCTCCCGTCGACACCCCCGTCGACACCCCCGTCGACACCCCCGACGACGACGACGGGTACGCCGCCGACGACGAGGCACCGTCCCCGCCGCGGGCCGTCACCCCGACCACGCCTTCCCACCACGACGACGCGAGGGACCTCGGCGGCGTCGTCCTCGACCAGGTGGCAGCCCGTCGTCCGAGCGGGGCCGCGGCGCCGGACAGCGTGGCGCAGGCGGACCTGGCCGAAGCACTCGCCCCCGTGCGCCGGCTGGCCCGTCGGGCCGCCGACGACGCTGTGGCGGAGCGGGGGGTCGATCCGGGAACCGAGGCCGGTCGGGACGCCGCCGCCGCGACCGAGGCGCTCCTCGTCACGGACATCGTCGACCGCACCGCGGCTGCCATCGCCGAAGGCGGCACCGATGCGGCAGCCCTCGTCGCCGCTGCGGTGCTCGCGACCACCGACCCGCAGACCGTGGCGGCCGTCGCCGGGGAGGTCGTGGCGGCGGTCCGCGCCCCGGCCGCGACGGAGACAGCCGGCGGTGACGCGGACGCCCCGCCGCCTGGTCCCGGCCCGGTGCCCCACGTCGCCTCGGCCGCGGCCGTCAACCCGGTGCTCGCCCGCGTCGAGGAGGTCGGCGACACCGCCCCGGTCGTGCAGCGGGTCGCGGACACCCTGGGGATGGATCCGAGCGCCAGCGCGTCGGCGTGGCAGGACCTGCGCTTCCTGCTCTCCGCGGACGGAGTCCGGGCCAACTACCGGGCCCTCACCGGCGACGGCGTCCCGTTGACGCTGCGCACCCCCGGTGGCGCCGTCACCGCTCACGTCCAGCTCGTCGTCTCGGACCCGACGCCCGCCGAGGCCGGTCGGGACGAGGACATCGAGCTGGAGGCCGAGCAGTCCGCCACCACGTCCATCACCCGCGGTGGCGCGGCGGTGGAGACCACGACGAATCCGCTGCCGGTGATGCTGCCGCTCCCCGTCGGTGCCGCGCCGACCCTCTTCCTGCGTCCCCGGCTGACCGGGCTGCTGACGCGGACCGCGCGCTCGGCGGAGGTCGCCACCGCCCGCAAGCAGACGACCTCCGTCAGCTACGACGGCGTCCGCGCCACCTTCCGGTACGCCGCGCGCTGGATCGTCCGCCTCGACGGTGGCACGCCACGGCCCCCTGTCGTCGTCGACCGGCCGCAGTCGATCACGCTCACCGTGCCGTCGGGGCTGACCACCGCGCCCGAGACCGCCGCGCTCGGAGCCGGCATCGACTCGGCCGTCGCGCTCACCGTCAACGACAGCCGGCTGCTGCAGGACGACGTGCTGGACGCCCTGCCCGACGAGCTCACCGCACCCGGCTCGGCGTCGCGGGAGACGGCGACGACGTTCCTGGGCGGGCAGCGGCTGACCGACCTGCTCACCGACCTGCGGCAGGGACCGCTGCGCTCTGCGCCGCTGCAGGCCCGTCCCGGCGCCGCGGTGCACCAGATCGAGCTCCGCGCCGAGCTGCACACCGGGGACGGCGCTCCGCCCGCCACAGCGGTCAGCGACCCGTTCACGGTGACCTCGCGGGTGCAGCAGACCACCGAGCACACCAGCGGCGCCACCACGACGACCGAGCGCGCGCCCGGTGCCTCGCTGGGGGTCGGGGTCAACGTCCTCAATCACGTCGTAGCCTCCGTGACGGCCGGGACCAGCGGCCGCCGCCGGCAGGTGGCCGAGATCGCCCAGCGCGCCCGCGTCGGCCTGGCGGTGCAGCGCAGCGGCGAGATGCGGCTGTGGGACGTCCCGCTCACCGTGCACTGGAGCGTCACCGGCGCCGGCCGGACTCGCTCCGGTGCCACCACCCTGCCCCGCGGCGCGCGCATGCTGGTGCCCGAGGACACCCGGCGAGAGGCGACCGACGCCGATCGGCAGGTCGTCGCCGCGCTCCCGGACGCCGCACTCGGCGGGGCGACCGTGACGGCGGTCGAGCCGGCCGGCGAGGTGCTGGCGGCGACCGAGTCGCTGCTGCAGCTCACCGGTGACGATCGGGAAGCGGCCGAGGCCCGTCGGGTGCTGTCGGAGGCCCTCTCGGCCTCGGCGCTGGCCAACGGGTCGCAGGCGGTCGCGGTCGTGCGCGTCGGTCGTGCCTGGGCCACCGCGACGAACCGGGACGCGCTGCGGACCGTCACCGTCACCCGCTACCCCACTGGCCCGGCGACGCTCGAGCACGTCGACACCGGTGTCGGCAGTCGGCACGGCCTGCGCAGTGGTCATCGCAGCGGCGAGACCCGCTCCGGCAGCGGCGAGAGCGGCGTGAGCGCCGACGCCACGGCCAGCCTTGGGGCGGGCGGCACCACGGGGACGCTCCGCGGGGGCCTCAACGGGCAGCGGACCACCTCGACCGAGACCGGGCAGCGAACCACCGTCCAGGACGAGCACCGCGTGCAACGCCCCGACGCCACGACGTACCTGCTGCGGCAGCCGGTCGCCTTCGACATCACCGTCCACGACGGCGACGACGTCGTCGGCCACACCGTGGTCACCGGACGGCAGCGGCTCGCGCTGCCGGAGGGGACGGCCGCTCCGGCGCAGGTGGCGACCCTCCCCGCGCGGGACCTCGACCCCGGCGCCGTGCCGCTGCGGTTGTCGCCCCGTGCCGTCGACGAGCTGCGTGACGAGGTCACCGCCGCCGTGCACCGCGCCCGTCGCGGTGCGTCCGAGGCGGCCGGCTGGCTCGGTCGGGCGCTCGGCGGTGGCGTCACCGGTCCGCAGGACGCCACCGGCGTCGGTCGGCGGCTGCGCGAGGCGGACGTGCTGGCCCACCTCCCCGAGATCCTCGCCGGTGGTTGGCGTCCCGCGCCCGGCCTGCGGTCGGGCAGCTTCGGCGACGAGGTCGACGACCTGGTGATCACCGGCCACGTGGTCGGCCGCCGGGTCGTCGCGACCGAGAGCGGTGCGGCGACGGTGCGGCGCAGCGCCGTCACCGAGACCGAGCAGACCTCGACGGCCGGGAGCGGGCTGCGGGGCGAGGTCGAGCTCACCGGCCGGGCGACCTCGTCAGCCGCAGACGGTGGTCGCGTCCGTCCCACGGTCTCCGCCCGAGCCGGTGCCTCGACGGCGAGCGCCGCGCGCGACGGCCTCACCGTCGTCGACACCCGGCATCGCACCAGCTCGGCTCCGCTGCAGGTCGTGGAGTACGACCTCGTGCTCGCCGGCACGGTCCAGACCCGGCGGACCGGGCAGGCCGCCGAGAACCTGCCGCTGGGGACGGCCGCGGGCAGCAGCTCGGTCGCCGAGGTCCGGCTGACCGTGACCGCGGAGGTCCCGCAGGCCCCCGACGAGGTCGCGCCGCCCGCCACCGGCGAGCCGTCGGCCCTCCTCGGCCGGGGTGGGTCGTGGATCGACGAGCTCGACGTCGCCCCGCTGCGGCAGCAGGTGGAGCGGCTGGTCGACGGGCTCGCCACCGACTCGCTGGCGCAGCGCGCGTCGGGTGCCGGGGTGGGACCCGAGCGGCTGGCCCGGATCCGGCAGTCGCTGCGCCACGACCTCGCTCGGCTGACCGCACCGGCTGGCCGGGGCGAGCTGCTCGCGGCGGCGCTGGACGGCGGTGCCCGGCTGCGTGCGGCCGCCGAGAACGGGCCGGGGGCCGTGGTCGTCGAGGTCGTGGTGAGTGCCGTCGCGGACGTCCGTCCCGCCGACGATGTCGCTGCTGCCCCGGTGACGCTGCAGCGGACGCAGGAAGTCCGGCAGGGGCAGCGGCAGACGACCACGCGGGAGGTCGGGGCTCGGGGCACGGTCGGCCTGGACGGGCTCACCTCCTCGTCCTGGTCGCGGGCCCACGGGGCGGCTTCGGCCGGCGGCGAGGTCCGCGCGAATGCCACCGGTACACGCACCACGACCACCGAGCAGACGACGACGGCCGAGGCCGAACACCCGAACACACCGGCCGTGCCGATGACCGGCACCGTCCGCTGGCTGGTGGAGCTGCGTGTCGACGGCAGGCCGCTGGTGCCGGTGCTGCCGACGCCGGCCCGGCCCGAGGCCGCCGGCCCCGGCAGCGCCGTCTCGACGATCAGGCTGCAGGTGCCGCAGGGTGAGTTGGCGGTGCCGCAGCGCGCCGGTGACGCAGCGGTCGCGTTCACCCGGCCGCTGCCCTCGGGTTCGCGCGTGTTGGACGTCTCGCTGAGTCCCGTCGCCGACGAGATCGCCCGGCGCACCGGGTCGGCCCCCGGCCCGGTCCTCACGCCGGCGACGGTGGTGGGCGCGATGAACACCCGTCCTGCGGAGTCACTGCGGCTGCCCGGGCCGCGGCAGGTGACGCTGAGCTTCGGGCTGCGCGACGCGCGGCCGGCCGGGCCGGTCCAGACCGGCGGTGCCGCGACGGTGAAGGTGAGCGGCGAGCGGACGGGCGAGCAGCGCACCACCGGCGCGGTGCAGCTGGACCTCACCCCCACCGGCGCCGCGCCCGGATCGGTGCCGGCGGTCGCGCCCGGAGACCCCGGCACCGCGACGGCGCCGGTGTGGACACCGAGCGCCGAAGCCGTCGCCGGCCGAGGCCGTCGCGAGGGGCAGGTCGCCGGGACGTCGGCGCTGCCGAGCGCGGCGGTCCCCACCGAGACCTCGGCGACGCTGCAGCTGCACGTGGCCGACCTGGTGGTCGAGGTGACGGTCGACGGGGTGGTCACGACGGTTGTGGTCCCCGGTGGGTTGCGGGTCCGTCTCCCGGCGTCGGAGGTCCCGGCGTCGGAGGTCCCGGCGTCGGAGGTCCCGGCGTCGGAGTTCGCCGAACCCATGGTTCGCGAGCCCGTGATCCCCGCGTCGGCCGGCCCGGAGCCCGCCGTCCCCGACCTGGTCGGGTCGGAGGTCGCCGCGGACGGCACCGACGGATGGGTGATCGTCCTCGAGGACACCGACGGCATCACTCCGGCCGAGCGGGAGTCGTGGCTGGAACGGGCGCGGCGGGTGGCGGCGCACGAGCCGGAGCTGCGCGGCGTCACGGTCGTCGCTGCGGCGGCCGACCTCGCCGAGGGGCCAGCCGTCCCTGATCCGAGGACCACCCCCCGGCGCATGGTGGTGCGGATCGCGCCGGGACACGGCCGGCCGATGCGGCGGCGTGTCCACGCCGGGGTGCCCGACCTCCTCGTCGTCGAGCAGCTGCGACGTCTCGTCGATGTCCGGCAGGGACCCCGGCATGAATCGGACGAATCAACTCAGGGCTAACTCTTTGCGTTTTTGTTCGCGCTGTGTACATTCGCCGGGTGTACATCCATAGCCAGTTCATATTGCTGACCGTCGCCCGACGGCCCAGCGTCGAACCAGCTGAGATGTGACCTCCCCCGCCTCGCTTCCGGCCGAGCGCCGGGGCGAGGTCCGTCCGATCGAGGAGACTCAGCGTGCTCCGCCCCGTCCCCGGCTCGCTCCCGACGACTGGCGCGCCGGTGACGGCGAACCTCGCCACCGTCCCCATCGCCACCGAGCTGCGGGCCGTGCCTGACCTCCGACCCGTGTGGGACGCGCCGACCACCCCGGCGGCACCGGTGCCGCCGCGACCGGTGAGCACCGCGCTGCCGAGCGTGGTCGTCGCCGCCGAGCATCCGATGGCGGCCTTCGGCGTCGCCTCCGCCCTGCACGGCCACGCCGTCGACGTCATCGGGACCGTCGAGAACGCGGCCGAGCTCGCCGAGCTCGATCCCGCGCCGGACGTCACCGTCTGGCTCGCCGCCCGCGACGACGACGCCGTCGCCGTCGCCACCGTACTGGCCGGACGCTCCCGGATCGTCGTCGTGCTCCGCCAGCAGGTCGACTCGACTGCGGTGGCGGCACTGCTCGCCGCCGGCGTGCCGTGCCTGCTCACCGCGGACGATGCGATCACCGAGCTGCCCGAGGCCACCCTCGCGGCCTCCCGAGGTGCGGCCTACCTGAGCGAGACGGTGCGTCACCAGGTGCAGCAGCGAGCTGCTGCCGCGTTGGCGGCCAAGGGTGTCGACCCCGACCCGGTGCTGGAGAGCATCACGCCGCGCGAGAGCGAGGCGCTCCGGCTGGTCGCCTCCGGTTTCACGCACGCCCAGACTGCCCGCCGCATGTCGGTGAGCACCGCGACCGTCAACACCTACGTCAAGCGGCTCCGGGTCAAGCTCGACGTCGGCAACAAGGCCGACCTCACCCGGCGTGCCCTGGAGCTCGGCCTGCTCGACGACCCGCCGGCCGACGACCGCTGAGCCGGCGTCAGCTCTGCACCAGGCCGCGTCGCCACGCCCAGGCGACGAGGCCCGGCCGGCCGTCCACGTCCAGTTTGGCCAGCGTGTTGTTCAGATGGGTCTTCACCGTCGCCTCGCTGACGACGAGTCGCCGCGCGATCTGCTGATTGCTCAACCCCTCGGCCACGAGCCGGACCACGTCCACCTCGCGGCGGGTGAGGCCGCCGAGGTCAGGTTCCGCGGCGGGTGCCGCCGGTGCCGGACGCTCCCGGACCAGCTCCACCAGCCGCCGTTGGACGTCGGGGTCGAGCACCGTCCGTCCCGCCGCGACGTCCTTGATCGCGGCGAGCAGGACCTCCCCGGAGGCGTCCTTGGTGAGGTAGCCGACCGCCCCGGCCCGCAGCGCCGGGAGCACGGCGTCGTCGTCGGCGAAGGTCGTGAGGATCAGCACCCGGACCTCCGGCGCCTGCTCGGCCAGCGTGGCCGTCACCTGCGCGCCGTCGAGCCCCGGCATGCGCAGATCCAGCAGCGCGACGTCCGGCCGGTGCTCCAGGACCGCGGCCACCGCGGCGTCACCGTCCGGCGCCGCCGCCAGCACCCGGACCTCGCCCGCCGCCTCGAGCAGCAGCCGCAGCCCGTCGCGGACCACCGCCTGATCGTCGGCCAGCACCACGCTGATGGTCATTGGTCCTCCCTGGTCTCGTCGCGCGGGACGGTGATGCGCACCGTCCAGCCACCCTCGTCGGCCGGTCCCGCCGCCACGCCGCCACCGACGGCTCGCAGCCGTTCGGACATCCCGGAGAGCCCGAGTCCGGTCCCGGCCCCGACCACCGCCGTCCGGCCGGGGGCCGGCCCGGTGTCGCGGACCTCGACCGTGAGTTCGCCGGGCGTCCACGACACCGCCACCGTCGCCGCCGCGCCCGGCGCGTGCCGTGCCACGTTGGTCAGCGACTCCTGGACGGCACGGTAGACCGCGTGCCCCGCCTCCGCCGAGACCGTGCCCGGCTCGCCGGAGGTCCGCAGCACCGCCTGGCCGGGGTGCCGGGCGACGAGGGCGGGCAGCTCGGCGAGGCCCAGACCGGTGGGGTCCCGCAGCGTGCTCACCGCGGCGCGCGCCTCGCCGAGCCCCTCGCGCGCCAGGGCAGCGGCCTTCTCCAACGGTTCGAGCACGGCGGGTCCCGCCTGCTCTCGGGCTGCGATGGCCCGGACCGCCTGCAGCTGCACCGACAGCCCGGCGAGGCTGTGGGCCAGCACGTCGTGCATCTCGCGGGCGATCCGGCCGCGCTCCTGCAGCGCCGCGGCGCGGGCCTCCGCCTCTCGGCCCTGCTGCGCCTCGGCGAGCAGCGCCCGGGCGCGGTCGCGCTCGCGCACCAGCTCCCGGTGCTCGACGGTGCGCTGCACCAGGGTGGGGACGGCCAGCCCCGCCAGCAGGCCGAAGACCGAGTGGCTGATGAGGGCGATGGTGAGGGCGAAGCCGGCAGCGCCGAGGACGACGAAGGCGCGCAGCCAGCGGCCGGCGAGCACCTGCGGCGCCCTCGCCGCGGCGACACAGACGAGGACCGGGGCCGCACCGCTGGTCGCGACGACACAGGTCGCCAGCCCGGTGGCGGTCGCGAAGGCCACCGCCCAGCCGCCCAGCCGCCGCCCCTCGTCGATGAGCTGCAGCGCCAGCCAGGACGAGACCATCAGCACCCCGGCGGCCACCCGGCCAGCCGTGCCGTGGGTGACGAGGACGGTGAGGACCGTCATCGCGATCCACGCCGGGATGCGCCAGAGGGCAGCGGGCGTGCGTGTCGTCAGCAGGCTCATCGAGCCGGGTCGGTGTCGCTGCCGTCGTCGTCGGGCTCGTCCAGCAGCCGGATCGCGGTGATGCGGTGGACGGGGTAGGACGCCAGCCCTTGACGGCCGCGCTCGTACCCGCGGACGGTGCCGGCGGCCAGTGAGATCGGCTGCAGCGTGTGGGCCGTGGTGCTGCCGTCTGCCTCGGCCCAGCCGAACCACACCAGCCTGGCCTCGCGGACGGCGGTCCGCAGCGTCTCCATCGTCCCGGCCGAGGTGACACCCGGGGTCGCGACCGCTATCGCCCGGACCCGGGGATCGTGGCCGGCGAGCGCGTCGCCGGAGCGGATCTTGCGCACCAGCTCGACAGCCTGGGTGGTGGGATCGACTGCGCCGCGACTGGTGACGGAGCGGGCACTCGGCCGCGGCCCGGCGCGGGGCGGTTCCACGCCGAGCGTGATCAGCTCACCGTCCGGGGCCTCGGCCGCGGGGGCGAAGCCCGCCTCGCGCAGCGTCTCCAGGACGTCGGTCACCGGCGCGGTCGCCACCACGACGGTGGGGGCCAGCAGTCGCAGTCCCAGCTTGGCGGTGCCGCGGTCGGCGACGACCCGGGCGAGCAGGGCCTCGTCGTCGCTGCGCAGGTACGCCCCGGCGGCACCGGCCCGGAGCACGCCGTGGCGTCTGGCCGCGTCGTCGACGAGATAGGTCAGGCCTTGCGGCAGCGGGGTGCGCGAGTGCGCAGCCAGGAAGGCGGTGACGCTCTGGCCGGAGCGCCCCGCGTCCAGCGCTCGACGCACCGAGCGCTCGGTGATGCGGTAGACGCTGGCGCCGCCGGTGGACTCCAGCTCGGCGAGCAGCCCCAGCTCGACCCCCAGCTGCGGCGTCGGCGGCCCCGGCACCACGACGGTGAGATCCGGTTGGACGAGGAAGTGGTCGACCGGATCGGGGAGGGCGAGGTCGAGCGCGTGCTCGGCGGCGGTGGCCGAACCCGCCAGCAGGGTTCGGGTGTAGCCGGTGATGCCGCCGGCGGCGGTGACGCCCAGGAGGTCGGCCTCGGCCAGCACGGCCGCCGCGGCCGGTCGCTGGGCCGACGCGCGCCGCGGCTGGTACCAGGCGAGGCGGTTCAGGACGGCGTCGCGCTGGCGCGGCGCAGCCCCCGGCGGCAGGTCGGCCAGGGCCTCCAGGACCTGGCGACGCAGGGTGGGGGCGGTGCCGCGTTCGACGTCCGGGCCGAGGGCGGTGATGACGCGATCACGCTCGTCGCGGCGCCCCACGAGGGACGGCTGCCGCGTCATGCCGATCCAGCCGGCGGCCAGCACCAGCCACCGGGCGGCGACGTCGCGTCCGCGCCAGAGGTCGTACTCGCCGGTCGGCAGGAACACCGGCTCCATGCCGGTGGTCGCGTTGAGCAAGCCGGCCGCGAAGGCGCTCTCGATCACGGCGGCGGTGGAACCCTCGTCCAGGCCGAGGTCCTTGGCCGTGCGGCGCAGTTCCCGGACTCCCAGCCCGCCCGAACGCAGGACGGGCGGGGGATGGGCGGTCCACGAGTCGGCGAGTGTGTCCACGAGGCGCAGCACGTCCATCACCGCGGTCGTACCGAGCCGGTCCAGCTCGTCGGGCCGGCGCTCGACGAGCTCCACCTCCGGCGGCGCCGCGGCGGGTCCGGAACTCAGCGCGCTGCGGACGGCCCGGCCGACCTCGCGGGGCAGCTCGACGCGCTGTGCGTCCAGCGGCACCAGCAGGCCACGGTTGATCAGCCGCTGCGCCGCGGTCGGTTCGGCGGCCGTCGCCGCCGCTCGGGTGTTGCCGACGCTGCCCACCGGCGGTCCCACGGCGAGGGCCTCGACGATCTCTCGTTCGCCGCTGTCGAGGTCGGCCAGCCGCGCCGCCAACCACTGTGGGTCGGCGAGCAGCTCGGCGACAGCGGCGCCGCCACGCGGCTGTGCGGTGGGTGGCACGCCGGCGTTGCGCAGCACCGGCGCGAGCTGCGCGTCCGGAACCTGCCGCAGCAGCCGGGCGGCGGGACGGCCCAACCCGGCGGGATACATCCCCACCGCCTCGCGAGCGGTCGGGACGATGTGGATCAGGTCGGCCGCGCCCCAGACCAGCGCGCGGTCGTAGAGCTCGTCGAGGGCGCTGCCGGAGTCGTCGGCGGTGAGCTCTGCCAGTTCGGGCCGTTCGCTCGGCTCGACGGTGTCGGCGTCGTCCGCGGCCAGGACGAGCGTCTCCAGGGTGCGCAGCGTGAAGGCGTCGAGCGCGTCGACCGCCCGCTGCACCGAGCTGCGGACGACGGCACGCGAGGCCAGTGCCGCGATGTCCGGTGGTGTCGGCAGGCCCAGATCAGGGCGCAGCGTCAGCAGCGTGACGAGCTGCCGGTCCGTGCGTGCCCGGAGCCACTCGGTGAGGGAAGCGGGCCGGACGGGAGGCTCACCGTCGGCCTCGGACCGGGTCGGGGATGCGCTCACGTGGCGAGGTTCCCCGAATTCCGACTGCGGCTCAGCGCTCGCCGGCGAGGTTCGGCCGGTCAGCCGGCCCCGGGTGCACGTAGAAGAGGGACTCGACCGGCATCGGGAACTCGAGATCGCCGTACGGCGAGTGCGCCCCGGCGGAGTCGGAGACCAGCTCGCTCACGTGGAAGTCGTCCACGATGTGGTCGTCGGACGAGCGGAACTGCTCGGGAAGGCGGGGAGTCGACTCAGCCATCACAGGCCCTCTCACGGCGGCGATTGCGGACTGCCCACTGTATCGCTGCGGCCGGGGCTGTGGCCGATCGGTCGCGGGCCGAGCAGGCGCACGAGGTGGCGCGGGCCCGGTAGCCTTGATCTCCGAGGCACCGCCCGACGGCGGTGCCTCGACTCTTGATCGATCCACCATCACCAACGAGGAGCCTGCGGTGCCTTCCGGCAAAGTGAAATTCTTCAACGCGGAGAAGGGTTTCGGCTTCCTGTCCAATGACGAGGGCGACGACGTCTTCGTCCACCGCGACGCACTGCCCGACGGCCTGCAGGAGCTCAAGGCCGGCACCCGGGTCGAGTACGGCATCGTCTCCGGCCGCAAGGGCATGCAAGCCATGCAGGTGCGCCTGCTCGACCCGGTGCCGTCGGTGACGCGCAACGCGCGCAAGCCGGCCGAGGAGATGGCCCCGCTCGTCGAGGATCTGATCAAGCTGCTGGACCACACCTCCAACACGCTGCAGCGCGGCCGCTACCCCGACCGCGCCGAGGCTCGCAAGATCGCCGGCCTGCTGCGGGTCTTCGCCGACAACCTGGAGGCCTGAGCGCCGCCCGTCCGGGCGTGCGGAGGAATATCAGCGGACGGCGGGATTCGCCGGGGTGAGCCCGAGTGAGTGGGCGCGGCCCAACAACGCCTCGACGGCCGCGTAGCCCTCCTCGCCGAGGTCGCGGGTGAAGTCGTTGACGTAGAGGCCGATGTGTTGCCGCTGCACGTCCGGGGACATCTCGGCGGCGTGGGCGGCGACGAACTCGGCCGACGCCTCCGGGTGCGCCCAGGCGTGCTCGACGGAGGCACGGATGGTGCGCGTCAGCGCGTCGGCATCCAACGAGCGGCGCGCCAGGATGGCCCCCAGCGGGATCGGCAACCCGGTGTCGGACTCCCACCACGCGCCGAGGTCGGCCAGCGCCGTCAGCCCGAAGGACGGGTAGGTGAAGCGCGCCTCGTGGATCACCAGGCCGGCGTCGTAGCGGCCGTCCCGGACCGCCGGCATGATCTCGGCGAACGGGACCACGTCGATGCGCGCCGGCCGCTGACCCTGCGCCCAGAGCCGGAAGAGCAGGTACGCCGTCGAGCGCTCGCTCGGCACCGCCACCGTCCGCCCGTCGAGGCTCTCGGACGGCTCGCGGACCAGCACCAGCGGACCGCAGCCGCGCCCCAGCGCGCCGCCGGTCGGGAGCAGCGCATAGTCCTCGAGCAGCCACGGCAGGGCGGCGTAGGACACCTTCACCACGTCGAACTCGCCCCGCTCGGCGGCACCGTTGGTGACGTCGATGTCGGCGAAGGTGACGTCCGGGACGGCGGCCTCGCCGACGAGACCGTGCGTCCAGGCGTGGAAGACGAAGGTGTCGTTCGGACACGGCGAGAACGCCAGTCGCAGCGGGCTCATGTCAGGGGCTCCTTGGTGGCATCGGCGACGGCGCGGCCCAGGGCGGCGAGCGCCTCCGGGATGCGCCAGGTGGCGCGGTCGCGGGGTCCGACCGCGTTGCTGACGGCACGGAGCTCGGCGTGCGGGACGCCGGCCTGCGCCGCCGCGGTCGCGACCCCGGCGCCCTCCATCCCCTCGGCGACGGCGTCGGGGAACCGGGCCAGGAAGCCGCGGGCCCGCTCGGTGGTGCCGGTGACGGTCGCGACGGTCAGCACGCTGCCGAGGTGCCCGCCGGTGCGGTCGGCCAGCTCGACGGCGAGCTTCGCCTCGACGGGGAAGGTCTCGCTGCCGAAGCCGAGCGCGGACAACGGGGTGAAGCCGCGACCGGTGTCGGCGCCGAGGTCGGCGAAGACGCAGGCCGTCGCCACCGCGATCTCGCCGTACCGCAGCGGGGCGAAGCCGCCACCGATCCCGGCGCTGATGACCAGGTCGGCCCTGCCCGCGGTCAGCTCCCGGGCGGTGGTGGCGGCGGCCGCCGCCGGGCCCACGCCACCGGCGACGACCCGGACCGGCGCCGTGGCGGGGAGTGCCTCGGTGATGGCATCGCGTTCGGCACCCACGGCCGTGATCACCAGGACGTCCGTGACATCTCCCGCCGACATGACGCCGACGGCGTCAGAGGACCTTCCGAGGTTCGACGGTACCGAGGGGCGGGATCCGTCCGGACGGGCGGGAGGTCGCCCGGCTGCGCAGCACGACGAGCACCGCAACGGCCCCGATGATCACCGCGGCCACGATCAGGGCCATCGCCCCGTCGCCGTGGTCGTTGCTCGGCAGTGCCACACCGAGGGCCGCCCCCAGCACCCAGGCGAGCTGCAGGAACGTCTCGGAGCGCGCGAACGCGCTGGAGCGCAGCGTCTCCGCGACGTCCTTCTGGATGAGCGCGTCCAACGCGATCTTGGAGAGCGCGTTCGCCACCGCCGAGAGGAACATCGCGACACAGGCGACGACGACGCTGAACAGCAGCGCGCCCAGGACGCAGACCCCGGCCGCGGCGACCGTGCAGATCATGATCACGGTCTCGGGCCGGTTCAGCTTGACCCGGGTGCCGATGGCGGTGCCGACGAAGTTGCCGGCACCGGCGGCCCCCACCACCCCTGCCAGCTGGACGACGCCGGCGAAGCCGTGGCTGGTCGACTCGACGTAGAAGGCCAGGTAGATCGTGAGCATGCCCGACAGCAGCCGCAGCGCGGACTCGCCCTGCAACGCCACCACCAGGTGCGGGTCGAAACCCCGGCGCGCCCAGCCGTGCAGCCGCCGCAGCGGCGGGACGCGCTCCTGTCGGGTGGGGCGGGCCGGCTCCTCGGGATGCCGGGGGGCGCGGGTGGCCGAGTCGACCTGCTTGGGCAGCTTGAAGGCGAACCAGGCGCAGACGCCGAAGGCGATGGCGGTGACGACCAGCCCGATCGTGTAGGACCCCGTCACCTTGATGATCGCGCCGACGAGACCGCCGAGGACCACGGTGGAGCCGAGGCCGAAGACGGTGAGCTTGGCGTTGGCCTCGGTGAGGGTCATCCCGCGCGGCACCAGCCGCGGTGTCGCGGCCGCGCGGATCACGGCGTACGCCTTGGAGAGCACCAGCGACCCCAGCGCGCAGGGGTAGAGCCAGAGGAGCTCGGTGGGGTGCGCGGCCATGATGAGGGCCAGGACCATGCGTCCGAGAGCGGTGCCGGCCATGGTCCAGCGGCGGCCGTGCTGCAGCCGGTCCAGGGCCGGCCCGATCACCGGGGCGACGACGGCGAAGGGCGCCATAGTGACCAGCAGGTAGAGCAGGACGTTGCCGCGCTGGGCGTCGGCCGAGGCGCCGAAGAAGACGGTGCCGGCCAGCGCGACCGTGACCATCGCGTCGGTGCCGTAACTGAGCACCTGGTTCCAGATCAGCGCGGTGAGGCCGGACTCCTCGGCGCCGTCGGACTTGCTGGCGGTGATGACCTTCCGGGTGATGGTGCGCGCCGCGCGGCCGGTTCCCGAGAGGGTGGCCTTGCCGAAGTTCTTCGCCGCGACCCCGACGGTGGGGGCGTTCGCCGCGTCGGTCCGGGCTCCGGTCCGTGCGGCGGTGTCGAGTCGCGTCGGGGCCCCGGCGACCTCGGGCCGGGGAGAGTCCGCCGGGGCGTCGCCGGCCGGCGCGGCCGCTGCCGGACGGTGATAGGTGGGAGCGCCGTAACCGGGCCGCCGTTCCGGCAGCCGGTCGAAGTCGTCCTTGCGGAACTCGAGCTGCGCGGGGTCGGGGATGCGTTCGGTGCGAGCCTCGACCTGCTCCTCCCGACGGACGTACTCGTGCTCCTGCGGGGGGACATAGTCGCGGGTGACGTCCTGTTCGCGGGTGACGCCGTACTCGCGGGTGCCGTCGTGGCCGGCCGCCGGGGGCTTGGCGCCGATGTCGCGTGGCGGGTGGGACGTGTGTCCGGTGCGCGTGAACCGGCCACCCTTTCGCTTCGCCACGGGCCCATTCTGCCGCACCGCGGGTGCCGGAGCGGGGGCGCGATGGCGGCGTGGCGGGGTCGGTGGGGGAGAATGTCCGGCGTGAACGACACCGAGCTGCCCGCGCCTCCCGTCACGCCCGACGACGAGGTCGAGCCCGCCGTCGCCGCCGTGGTCGAGGAGATCGAGCCGGTTCGCGTCTTCGCGCTGCCGGGAGCGCCGGACGAGACGCTGGCCGCCGCCGTCGAGCTGGCGCGCGAGGCGGCGGTCGAAGTCGGTGAGGACGCCGTCGGCGAACACCTCGGTGTCCGGGGCGAGGCCGAACGGGTCGTCACGCACGCCTTCGCCGCCACGCTGCCCGGCTACGTCGGCTGGCACTGGGCCGTCACGCTCGCCCGCACGCCCGACAGCGACACGGCGACCGTCGACGAGGTCGTCCTGCTGCCGGGCGAGGACGCGCTGCTGGCGCCCACCTGGGTGCCGTGGAGCGAGCGGGTGCAGCCGGGTGACCTGAGTCCCGGCGACCTGCTGCCGACGACCGAGGACGACATCCGGCTCGTCCCGGCGTACACGCTCTCGGACGATCCGCAGGTCGAGGCGGTGGCCTTCGAGCTCGGGCTGGGACGGGAGACGGTGCTCTCCCGCGACGGCCGTGAGCTCGCCGCCGAGCGCTGGTACGGCGGCGACCGCGGCCCCGACGCCGCCATGGCCCGGCACGCCCCGGCCGCCTGCGGCACCTGCGGCTTCTTCCTGCCGCTGGCGGGATCGCTCGCTGCCGGTTTCGGCGTCTGTGGCAACGAGGTCGTCGACAGCGACGGCCGGGTCGTCAGCGTGGAGTTCGGCTGCGGCGCCCATTCCAGCGTCCGTCCGCCGGCGACGTCGCTGGCCGAGACCGGCGAGCTCGTCTTCGACGACGGCGAGGAGATCAGCCACGAGCCCCGCGGCCCGCGGGAGATCGAGCCGCCCGCCGCCCCCGCCGCGGAGATCGCCCCCGCCGCGGAGATCGCCGCGGCCCGGGAGGCGCAGCCGTCCGGCGGGGAGGTCGTCGCCGAGCCGGACGTCGAGACGGTCGCTACGGTCGCGGAGCCGGTCGTCGAGGCGGTCGAGCCGGTCGTCGAGACAACCGCACGGGATGCCGCGACCGCCGAGCCTGCCCCCGCCGAGCCTGCCGCCGACGCCCCTGCCGACGCCCCTGCCGACGACCCTGCCGACGACCCTGCCGACGACCCGGTGGAGGTCACCCCGGCCGGTGCCGAGCCGGCCGTGGACCCCGCCGACCCGGTGCCCGGCGACGACTCGCCCGCCGACACTCCCGAGGAACCGCCGACCGAGTCTGCGACCGGGGCGCCCGCCGGCTCCGCCGAGTCGCCGTCGGAGTGAACCGCTAGACGGTGCGCCCCATCGCCCGATGCCGAGTCATGATCGCGTAGCCGCCGAGGCCGAGCAGCCAACCGGCGAGCGACGTCCAGAGCCAGATGCGGTGATCGTGGCGTCCCAGCCAGCCCCAGAACGGCAGCAGCGCCACGAAGGCGACGAAGAAGCAGACCGTGCCGACGGCGACGATGCGGCGCGCGTTCAGCTGCACCGGGGGAGGGACCACGAGTCGCCGCTGCGCTGCCATGCCGGCGAGCCTACCGACGCGTGGGCGCAGCGGGTTCCGCTCGGCGCCGGTCCCGATCCCGCCGAGCTACTGCGCCGCGCGGCGGCCCTGCCCGGCCTGACCGTCCTCTGGGGCGACTGGTTCGGCGGCGGGATGATGGTGACGGCGGAGCCGGTCGCGACGACCACCGACCCGGCCGACCTGGACAGTTTCGGCCCGCTGCCCGACGGGTTACCCGACGACTTCGTCGGCGGCGGCTGGTTCGGAGTGCTGGCCGCCGACGGCAGCGCCCGCTTCGCCCGGCACGACCACGTGCTGCGGCATCGGGACGGGCAGTGGAGCTTCGAGGCGTTGACCACGCCGGCGCGGGCCGATGCCCTCGCTGCCGTGCTGGACCGGTGGCGTGCGCTGCTGGCGATGCCGTCGTCGCACCGTCCGGCGTGGCGGATGGCCGACCTCGAGGTCCCCGACCGGGACCGGCACCTCGCCGCCGTCGAGCGCGCCGTCGACCGGATCCGTGCCGGTGAGCTGTACCAGGTCAACATCTGCACCCGCTTCACGGCCACCTTCACCGGATCCCCGGCGGCGCTCTTCGCCGACCTCGCCGATCGGTTGCGGCCGGCCCGCTCTGCCCTGCTGCCGCGGCCGGACGGTGCGCTCGTCTCGCTGAGCCCGGAGCTCTTCCTCGCCGTCGTCGGTCGCGAGGTCGTCACCGCGCCGATCAAGGGCACGCTGCCCCGTGGCGGCCAGGGTGACGAGCTGGACGACGACCGGGGTGACGACCCGAGCGGCGGCAACGCCCGCCGGCTGCGGGAGTCGGTGAAGGACGCCGCCGAGAACGTCATGATCGTCGACCTACTGCGCAACGACCTCGGCCGGGTCTGCGAGACCGGGAGCGTCCGGGTGACCTCGCTGCTCGGTGTCGAACCCCATCCCGGTGTCTGGCATCTCGTCTCGACGGTGCGGGGCAGGCTGGCCGCCGGGGTCACCGTCCCTGACCTGCTCCGGGCCACCTTCCCGCCCGGCTCGGTGACCGGCGCCCCCAAGGTGGCGGCGCTGTCGGCCATCGCGGAAATCGAGGACGCGCCGCGCGGGCACTACACCGGCGCGATCGGGGCTGTCCTCGGGGACGGTCGCGCCGAGTTCGCGGTGACCATCCGGACCCTCGAGCTCGCGGGCGATCGAATCGGTCTCGGCGTCGGCGGCGGCGTCACCGCTGACAGCGTGCCCATGCTCGAGTGGCACGAGTGCGGTGACAAGGCGGCCCCGCTGCTGCGGGACGCCGGACACCGGCGACGACCGCGCGTGACCCCGCCCGCGGGGGCGGACCGCGGCCTGCTGGAGACCGTTCTCGCCGTCGACGGCGTGCCGCTGCGGCTGGCCGACCATCTGGCCCGCCTCGACCGCTCGGCCCGCGAGCTCCACGGAGCCGGCATCGACCCCGACCTCGCCGCGCGGGTCCGGTCCACCGCGGCCAGCCTGCCGCACGGCCGCGCCGCCGTCCGCATCATGTGGCGTGACGGGGCAGCAGAGGTGACGGCACGGCCGGCGGCCTCGCCACCCGAGAGCTCCGACCTCGTCTGCGTGGTCCGGCCGGAGGGGCTCTGGCGACACAAGTGGGCAGACCGTGGTCCCTTCACCGCTGCCGAGGCCGCCGCGAGGCCACAGGCCCCGCTCTTCGTCGCCGCCGACGGCACCGTGCTCGAGACGAGCCGCGGCAACCTCTTCCTCGTCCGGTCCGACGGCGGTCTCGTCACGCCCCCGCTCCGCGACGACCTGCTGCCCGGCGTCACCCGTCGCGCCGTGCTGGATCTGGCCCGCGACGAGGGGCGCCCCGTCGAGCTGCGCAGCTTCACGACCGACGAGCTGCGGAGTCACCCGGCGTTCTGGACCTCCAGTCTCAGCGGCGCGGTCGCCGTCCGAAGCGTCGACGGTCGCACCCTGCCCGCGGCCGAGGCACTGGTGGATGCTGTGAAAGAGGTCCTGATGCATGGTCCTGCCGCTGGTCGTTAGGTAACCTAACGATGTGGCGACTTCGGGACCGGTGACGACGAGCACCGTCACCGGCGACCCTGACATGGCCGAGCTGGCCGCCCTGCTGCGCCCGGCACTGCTGCGCCTCACCCGCCAGGTCCGGCAGCAGCGGGTCGACACCTCCATCACCCTCACCCAGTTGTCCGCGCTGTACACGCTGTCGGCCCGCGGGCCGCTCAGCGCCGGTGAGCTCGCGGCCAGCGAGAAGGTGCAGCCGCCGTCGATGACGAAGGTGATCGCCAGCCTCGAAGAGCACGGCCTCGTCAGTCGGGACCCGCATCCGACCGACGGGCGGCAGGTCGTCATCACCATCACCGCCGCCGGTGACGAGCTGCTGGAGTCCGAGCGCAGGTCTCGCGACCTCTGGCTCGCACGCCACCTCGCCGAGCTGGAGCCCGAGGAGCGCGTCATGTTGGAGCAGGTCGTCCCGATCCTGGAAAAGCTGGCTCAGCAGTGACGGCCGTCGCGTCGCGGCAGGCGCCGTCCGAGCGGCCCGACGACGCAGGTGGCATGTTCCGCTCGCTGCGGGTGCGCAACTACCGCCTCTACGCCAGTGGCCAGCTGATCTCGCTGACCGGCACCTGGATGCAGCGGGTGGCCCAGGACTGGCTCGTCCTCGAGCTGACCAACTCCGGCACCGCCCTCGGTGTCGTCACCGCCCTGCAGTTCGGACCACAGCTGCTGCTCGGCCTCTGGGGCGGCATGCTCGCCGACCGGATGGACAAGCGGCGCCTGCTGCTGGTGACGCAGACCCTCATCGCCCTGGTGGCGCTGACACTCGGCGTGCTGGACGTGACCGGCGTCGTCACCTACTGGCATGTGCTCGTCCTGGCCGCAGCGCTCGGCGTCGTCACGGCGGTCGACACCCCGGTACGGCAGTCCTTCGTCGTGGAGATGGTCGGCAAGCGGGATCTCACGAACGCGGTGGCCATCAACTCCACCATCTTCAACGCCGGTCGCATCGTGGGGCCGGCGGTGGCGGGCGTGATGATCGCGGCCGTCGGCACCGGCTGGGCCTTCGTCGTGAACGCCGCGTCGAGCCTGGCTGTCCTCACCGGCCTCGCCCTCATGCGCGCCGGCGAGCTGCACCCGGCGCCGCCGCTGCAGCGCGCTCGCGGTCAGCTCCGCGAGGGGCTCGCCTACGTCCGCGGTCGGCGCGACCTGGTCCTCACCATGGTGCTGATCTTCGTCATCGGCACCTTCGGACTGAACTTCGCCATCACCTGTGCCCTGATGGCCAAGCAGGTCTTCCATCACGGCGCCAGCGGCTACGGGCTGCTCTCCACCTCGCTGGCCGTCGGCGCCTTCGCCGGTGCGGTGCTCGCCACCCGCCGTTCCCGGCGCCCCAGCCCCGTCTTCCTGCTGACTGCCGCCGGCGCCTTCAGTCTGGCCGAGATCCTCGCCGGCGTGATGCCGACCTTCTGGTGGACCGCCGCCATGCTGGTGCCGACCGGGCTGGCGATGCTGTCGATCACCACGGCGGCGAACTCCCACGTCCAGCTCGGCGTCGCGCCCACCATGCGCGGCAGGGTGATGGCGCTGTACCTGATCTGTTTCCTGGGCGGCACGCCCTTCGGAGCGCCGCTCGTCGGCTGGCTCGCCGGAGTCGCCGGGCCGCGCTGGGGCCTGGTCGGGGGTGGCCTTGTCTGCCTCGCCAGCGTCGTCGTCCTGGCCGCTGCGCTGGCCCGGCACCGCGGCATCCACGCCGGCGAGGTCGCCGGTCTGGCGGTCGCCCGGCTTCGCGCGAACTGACGCCACGGCAGAATCGTCCGACGTGCACGTCGAGACCGTCACCGATGCCGGTGACCCCCGCCTGGACGACTTCCGCGACCTCATGGACGCCGACGTCCGCCCCGATCGGCGCGGAATCGTCATCGCCGAGGGCGTCAACGTCGTCGAGCGGCTGGGCCGCTCACCGTTCCCGGTGCGCGCAGTCGTCGGAGTTCCGGCCCGACTCGACGCCCTGGCCGGGCCCCTGGCGGACGTGGACGTCCCGGCCTACGCCGTGGACAAGTGGCTGCTGTCGGAGGTCGTCGGCTTCCGGGTGACCCGGGGTGTCCTCGCCTCCGCCGACCGGCTGCCGCCCCGTGATCCGGCGGCGCTGCTGGCCTCGGCGTCTCGGGTGGCGGTGCTGCAGGGACTGAACGACTTCGAGAACCTCGGCGCGCTCTTCCGCAACGCCGCGGGTTTCGGGGTGGAGGCGGTCGTGCTGGACGAGACCTGCGCCGACCCGCTGTACCGGCGCAGCGTGCGCGTCTCGATGGGACACGCGCTCTCGGTGCCCTTCGCCGTCCTCCCCGGCGCATGGCCGGAGGCGCTGACGGCGCTGCGCGGGCTCACCGCGATCGCGCTCACGCCACGGGGTGAGCTGCGGCTGCAGGACGTGGCACCGCCGCCACGCTGGGCGGTGCTGCTGGGTGCCGAGGGTCCCGGACTGCCCGATGCCACCCTCGCGGCCGCGGACGTCCGGGCACGTATCCCGATGGCGAACGGCGTCGACTCGCTCAATGTCGCGACCGCAGCCGCCGTAGCTTTCGCGCACTTCTGCGGTTAAAAGCCGCGGACGGCCGCGGGAGCGAACTCCCACGGCCGTCCGAGTGTGAGGCGTGGTGCTTACTTGCCGGTGGCGCGCACGATCGCGGTGCCCACCTTGGTGCCGCCGACGCCGCCCTTGAGCACGTCGATCTTGAAGGTCTGGTTCAGCAGCTTGGCCGCCGCGTCAGACAGGTAGATCGTGGTGCCCTTGAGGGTGGCCACGCCGCCCGAGAGGGTCGGGGTCTGCAGCGTGCTGCCGTCGAGGTCGAAGAGCTTCGCGTCCTTGACCACGGACTTGCCGTTGGCCGAGACATCGCCGGTCAGCTTCGAGTTGTTGCCCGGGTCGATGACGAAGTTGGTCAGCTCGACCTTGGTGCCGCCGGCGGTCAGCGACAGGCCGCTGCCCTCGTGCTCGATGGTGCCCTGGACGTAGGGGGTGACCTCGCCCTTCTTGTAGATCTTGGCGTTGCCGCCGGTGATCGGGAAGGCGAAGCCTTCGCTGGTCACCTTCGCGGTGCCGACGACGCCGGGCGTCACCTTGAGCTGCGTCAGCGCCTGGACGAAGCCGCTGTCCGGGACGACCGTCGTCGACTGGCCGGTCAGGGTCTTGAACTCGCCCACGGGCTTGGGGCTGCTGCTGCTGCTGTCACTGCCACAGGCGGCCATGGTGGCGGCCAGGCCGAGAACGGCTGCACCGGCAAGGACCTTCTTGGTTGCGTGCATGATCTTTCCTCCTGGTCGGGGTCTCGTGGGGTAATTCGTCGCCGTGACCCGGACCGGTTTCATCAATTCGACACATGATCGTGATCCCGGTCTCGCCGTAGCGTGCGCGGAGCACGGGGCAGACTTCGGACATGCAGCGACCACGGCATCGGATCGTCGTACTGGCAGGGCTTCTCGTGACGGCGGCGGCGGTCTCCGGCTGCGGCGGCGACTCCGGCGGCAAGGGCCCCGGTGCGGCGGAACCGGCCACCGCCGCGGCTCCGAGCACCGCGCCAGCCGGTGCGGTCCGAGCCCTCGGGAACACACCGGAGGGGATCGTCTACGACGCCACCGACAAGGCCGTCGCCGTCGCGGTCCGCAAGCCGGACCGGCTGCTCATCCTGGACCCGGTCACCTCTGCCGTCCGGCGCAGCGTCCCCTTGCCGGGCGACGTCCGCCACCTGCAGGTGGCCGGCAGCAGCGGCGCCGTCCTGGTGCCGGTCGAGTCGGCCAACCAGCTCGTCCGCGTGCCGGTCGGCGGCGGCGCGGTGACCGTCACGAACGTCCGGCGCCAGCCCCACGACGCTGCGCAGGCCGGCAACGGCGACATCGTGGTGGGCAACGAGTTCGGCAAGTCGATCTCGGTGATCCGGCGCGGCAAGGTGATCGGCACGATCGCCGATCTGAAGCAGCCCGGTGGCGTCGTCACCGTCCCCGGCGCCCCGAACTCGATCGCGGTCGTCGACGTCGGCGCCTTCACCCTCTCCACCTACGACCTGACCACCCTGAAGCGGACAGGTCGGGTGAGTGCCGGAAAGGGGCCGACCCACGGCGAACCCCTGCCCGACGGACGGATCATCGTCGCCGACACCCGCGGCGACCGCATCCTCGTCTTCACCACCTCGCCGCTGAAGCAGATCGGCTCGCTCGCGCTGCCCGGCACCCCGTACGGCATGGCGGTCGACCGGACCACCGGCACGGTGTGGGTGACGCTCACCGCCCGGAACCAGGTCGTCGCCCTCGACACCGCACGCGACGACCCGCGCGTCGTGGCGCGCTACCCGGCGGTGCAGCAACCCAACACCGTGGCGGTGGCGCCGGGGTCGAAGCGGGTGTGGGTCACCGGCACGGCGCGCGGCGAGCTCCAGGTCATCACCCGCTGAGTGATATCGGCGCCGTCGCCGTCGCCGTCGCCGTCGCCGTCGCCGTCGCCGGCCGCCGTCGCCGCCGTCCGCTGCTCCCGCGGGGGCGTCCGTCCGCCACCATGCCTGCAGTGCCACGGCCGTCGACTCGGTGCCACGGCCGTCGACTCGGTGCTACGGCCGTCGACTCGGTGCTACGGCCGTCGACTCGGTGCTACGGCCGTCGACTCGGTGCCACGGCCGTCCACCCAGTCCCCGCGGCCCCCGTCCCCACACCGCCTTGTGCGTCCCGTGTTCTGCACCCGTATTCGGGTGCAGAACACGGGGCTGAAAAACGTAGGGGCCGACGTCACGACTTCGAGGGTCCGGCCCCGGCTGGCTCCGCCTGGTGTACGCCCAAGGGGTCGCGCCAGCTTCTGTGCCAGCTTCTGTGCCGGTTCCTGTGCCGGCTCCTGCGACGGCTCATGCGAGGGTGCTGCAGCTTCTGCGATCCTCCTGCGGCGCGGTCGCGGCGGCCGGGCCGTCGACGGTCACACCAGCGAGGTCCGCCACGACTCGTGCAGCCTGGCGAAGTGGCCCTCGCCGGAACCCACCAGGGCCTCCGGGCTGCCGTCCTCGACGACCTGCCCGTCGGCCATCACCAGCACCCGGTCGGCAATCTCCACCGTGCTGAGGCGGTGGGCGATGATCAGCGCGGTCCGGTCGGCGAGCACCGTCCGCAGCGCTCGTTGGATCGCCCGCTCGGTAGGCACGTCGAGCGAGGACGTCGCCTCGTCCAGGATGAGGACCGCCGGGTCGGCGAGGAACGCGCGGGCGAAGGCGACCAGCTGCCGCTGTCCGGCAGAGAGGCGGCCCCCGCGTTTGCGGACGTCGGTGTCGTAGCCCTCGGGCAGCGCGCTGATGAAGTCGTGGGCGCCGACCGCCCGCGCCGCGGCCACGATCTCGTCGCGGGTGGCGTCGAGGCGTCCGAAGCCGATGTTGTCCGCGACCGACCCCGAGAAGAGGAAACCGTCCTGGGTGATCATCACGACGGCGCTGCGCAGCGATTCGTCGGCGATCTCCCGCAGGTCGACACCGTCGAGCAGCACCCGTCCGGCCGTCGGGTCGTAGAAGCGCGACAGCAGCTTGGCCAGCGTCGTTTTGCCTGCGCCGGTGGCGCCCACGAGGGCGACGGTCTCTCCGGCGGGGATGTCGAGATCCAGTCGTCGCAGCACCGGTCGGTCGGCGTGATACCCGAACTTCACCGCGTCGAAGCGGACGCCGCCGCGGACCGGCTGCGGCAGCGCGCGGGGGTCGCTCGGCTCCGCCACCTCGGCCGGCTCGGCCAGCAGCGCGGCGATCTTGTCCATGGCCGCGGTGGCCGACTGCAGCGAGTTGTAGAAGACGCCGACGTCCTGCATCGGGTCGTAGAACTGCCGCAGGTAGAGCAGGAAGGAGGTCAGCACCCCCAGTTCCAGGCCGCCGCCGGCCACCCGGTAACCCCCGACCACGAGCACCGCCACCGTCGCGACGTTGCCGATCAGCGCGGTGCCGGGGATGAACCATGCCTGCAGCCGGAAGGTGTCCCGGTTCGCCAGCCGGTACCGGTCGTTGAGCTCGGCGAAGATCGCGTCGTTGCGCTTCTCGCGGCGGAACGCCTGTACCGCGCGAATGCCGTTGCAGGTCTCGACGATCTCCACGATGAGGGTGGCGACCTTGTCCCTGGTGGCGCGGAACGCCACGGCCGCCCGCGGCGAGAACCAGCGGTAGAGCACCAGCAGCGGCACCAGGGAACCGAAGGCGATGAGGGCGAGCGGGACGTCGAGGAAGAGCAGCAGCGCCGCGATCGCCGCACTGTTGAAGACCGCGGTCAGCAGCCCGTCCAGCCCGGTGTCGAGCAGCTCGGTCAGGGTGTCCACGTCCGAGGTGAGCCGCGAGATGACCCTGCCGGAGGTGACGCGTTCATGGAACGCCACGGAGAGGGCCTGCGCGTGGTCGAAACCGCGACGCCGCAGGTCGAAGAGGATCGCCTGGCCGACCCGTCCGCTGCGCACCACGAAGACCGCGCGCAGCCAGCCCGAGAGCAGCGCCGAGGCGAGGAGCAGGCAGCCCACCAGGGTGAGCGAGCGGTAATCGCCGTCAGCCGCCGCGGGGAGCGCGTCGTCGATGGCGACCCCGACGAGCCACGGCGCCGCCATCGTCGCGGTCACCTGCCCGAGGACGATCAGCAGCACCCCGGCGATCTGACGGCGATACGGACGGATCAGCTCCCGCAGCAGCGCGCGCCCCGCCTGCGGATTGCGCAGATCGGGTGTGTCGGCAGCCGTCTCGACGGTTCGTCCCTGCCACGTGTCGGTCATGGCGCGGCCTCCAGCTCGGCTGTCTGCGCGAGTAGGCGACGGTAGGCCGGCACGGTCTCGAGGAGTTCGCTGTGGGTACCGACGGCAGCGATCCGGCCGTCGTCCAGCATCGCCACCCGGTCGGCGAGCAGCACGGTGGAGGGCCGGTGGGCCACGACGAGGGCGGTGGTGCCGGCGAGCACGCGCCGCAGCGCCGCCTCCACCTGCGCCTCGGTGTGGACGTCGAGGGCCGAGAGCGGGTCGTCCAGCACCAGCACCCGCGGCCGTCCGATGACGGCACGGGCCAGGGCGAGGCGCTGTCGCTGCCCGCCGGAGAGCGACAGCCCCTGCTCGCCGATGCGGGTCTCGAGCCCGTGGGGCAGTTCGTGGACGAAGTCGGCCTGCGCGACGTCGAGGGCCTCCAGGAGGTCGGCGTCGGTGAGCCCGGCGCGACCGAGGGTCAGGTTCTCCCGGACGCTGGCCGAGAAGAGCGTGGCGTCCTCGAAGGCCGTGGCGACAGCGTGCCGCAGCTGGTCCAGGCGCAGCTCGCGGACGTCGACCCCGCCGATGGTCACCCGGCCGCCGGTGACGTCGTAGAGCCGCGGCACCAGGGCGGTGAGCGTCGTCTTGCCGGTGCCGACGGCACCGACCAGCGCCATCGTCTCGCCGGGGGCGATGTCGAGGTCGACGCCGCGCAGGACGTCGCGTTCGGCGTCGGCGAACCGGAAGCGGACGTCCTCGAAACGCAGCGCGGTGCCCTTCTCGGCCGCCACCGGCGCCTCGGGGTCGACGATCGTCGGCGCCGTGTCGAGCACCTCGAAGATGCGGCGGCACGCCGAGGCGGACTCCTCGGTGAGGGACAGCAGCCAGCCGAACATCACGATCGGCCAGACCAGCTGCAGGAAGAGCCCGACGAAGGCGACGAGGTCGCCGAGCGTCATCGCACCGTTGGCGGTCGCGACGACACCCCCCGTGACGACGACGGCCAACGCCAGCTGGGGCAACCCTTCCAGCAGCATCCAGAAACGGGCGAGGGTGCCGATCTTGACCAGCTCCGCGGCGCGCAGCCGCGACGCGTCGCTGGTGAAGCCGCTGAGCATGTGGCGCCGGCGGCCGAAGGACTTGATGACCCGGATCCCCAGCGCCGACTCCTCCACCGAGGTGGCGAGGTCACCGGTGAGGTCCTGGGTGCGGCGCGAGTCGACGCTGTAGCGCTTCTCGAAGCGGACCGTCCCGAGCAGCAGCGGCACCATCGACGCCACAACCACCAGCCCCAGCCACGGCTGGAGGTGGATCATGACGCCGATGATGACGGTGATCGCCAGCGCGTTGGCGAGCAGGAACACTGCGGCCAGGCCGATGAAGCGGCGCAGCGTCGACAGGTCGGTGGTCAGCCGCGACAGCAGCTGTCCGGAGGGCCACTGGTCGTGGAAGGCGACCGGCAGCCGCTGCAGGTGCGCGAAAAGGTCACGCCGCAGGTCAGTCTCGACCCCCAGCGCGGCGCTCGCCATCGCCCAGCGACGGCCGAAGAAGAGCGCAGCCTCGGCCACGCCGAAGAGCAAAGCGAGGCCACCCAGGGCCCACAGGCCGGCGGTGTCCCGGTGCCGGATGGGGCCGTCCACCACCGCGCCGGTGACGAGCGGGACGAGGGCCTGCGCGAGCATCGCGCCGGCCGAGGTGACGAACATGACGGCGACGGCCCGACGGTGGGGCCGCACCCAGCGGCGCAGCCGCCACAGCACCCGCAGGGTGTCGTTCGACCCGACGTGCTGCTGATCGTCCGGGCTCGCCACGTTGAGCGAGGCTACGTCTCACCCCTGACAGCGGGCGAGCGAGTTTCAGGCCGCGTGCTCAGTCCTTGCGGCGGACCCCGAGCAGGATGTCGTCCCAGGAGGGGATGCGGGCGCGCGCGGCCTTGTCGTCCTCGGACTCGTCGCGCTTCTTGTTGACGTTGGTGAGGCGGGCCAGCGGGTGCGGCGGGACCCCCGCGGCCTCCGGGCGCTGGGCCGGGTCGGTGATCCCGAGCGGCAGCGGCGGCTCGTCGTACTCGATGGAGGCGTTGGCCGGCACGAAGGGCGGCAGCTCGCGCGGGCCCTCGGGCGGGGCCTCCTGGTCGAAGACCTCCTGGTAGCGCGGCAGCGGTCCGGTGTGCGCGTCCGGCATGGGCGGGAAGGCGACCACACCCGCCTGCAGTGGGGGAGCGGCGGTGAGGACGGGACGCTCGGGCTGCGGCGGGACGACGGGTCTGATCGGACGGTCGCTGAGGAGGTCCTCGGCGCTATCGTCCAGCGGGGAGACGGTCCGCGAGGCACGGTGGAAGAGCCACTCGGCGCGGTGCCGTCCCTCGCCGCCGGACCACTCGGCCACCACGACCCAGTCGCCGTCCTCGCGGCGCCGGGAGTCCCACTCGACCTCGGTGGCGACGAGGCCGTGAGCAGTGAAGCGGTCGTCCACGGTCTCGCCGAACTGCACCAGCTCGGTCTCGGCGCCGGGGCGGCGGGCGCGGGCCCGGCGCGCTTCGTCGGTGATACGCAGCCGCTCGTCCATGACCGGTCCGGCGAAGCGCATAACGCGATCGAGGGCGACGCCGAGGGAGTCGGCGAGCTCCTGCGGCGACTCGCCGGCCCGGACGCGGACCTGGATCTCCCGCGGTCCGATCTCGACGGGCGCGCTGCTCGGCGCGGGCACCGCGTGCCGCGGCGCCTGAGCCTCGACTGCGGGCACGGCGAGGGAGGCCACGGCGGCGCGCACGGCGTCGTCGACCCGGAGCGAGAAGCTCTCCAGCCCGTCGGCACTGTCCAGGACGAGATCGCCGGTGTCCGCGGCGACGCGGGTGAGACGCAACTGGCGCATACCTCGCGACGATAGGTGGCCCCCGGCGGTTTCGGCGGAGCACACGCCGCCGGCGGAGCTCAGAGGTGGCCGACCACGAAGTCCACGCAGGCAGTCAGGGCGCTGACGTCGTCGGGCTCCACCGCCGGGAACATGCCGATCCGCAGCTGGTTTCGGCCGAGCCCCCGGTACGGCTCGGTGTCGACGATCCCGTTGGCGCGCAGCACCGCCGCCACCCGGCCGGCGTCGATGGCCTCGTCGAGGTCGATGGTGCCGATCACCGGGCTGCGATGGGACGGATCGGCGACGAAGGGCCGGGCATGGGGCGAGGCCTCGGCCCAGCCGTAGAGCCGGCTCGCGGAGTCGGCGCTGCGACCGGCCGCCCACGACAGTCCGCCCTGCTCGAGCAGCCACTCGATCTGATGGGCCAGCAGCCACAGCGTCGCCAGGGCGGGGGTGTTGTAGGTCTGGTCCTGGCGGGAATTGGTCAGCGCGATGGTGAGGTCCAGCGACGGCGGCGTCCAGCGCGCGGCGCCGAGCTCCGCGGCGCGGCTGATCGCCGCCGGGGAGAGGAGCGCCAGCCACAGCCCGCCCTCGGCCGCGAAGGACTTCTGCGGGGCGAAGTAGTAGACGTCGGTCTCGGCGACGTCCACGGTGATGCCGCCGGCCGCGGAGGTCGCGTCGACGAGCATGAGGGCGTCGGGGTCGGCGATCCGCCGGACGGGCAGCACGACGCCGGTGGAGGTCTCGTTGTGCGGCCAGGCGTAGACGTCGACGCCGTCGACCGGACGCAGCTCCGGCGCCGAACCGTAGTCGGCCGAGGTGACCACCGGGTCGGCCAGGAACGGCGCCCCCGCGCTCACCTTGGCGAACTTGCTCGAGAACTCGCCGCAGACGGCGTGGGCGGCGCGCTCGCGGACCAGGCCGAAGGCGGCGATGTCCCAGAACTGCGTCGAGCCGCCGTTGCCGAGCGCCACTTCGTAGCCGTCCGGCACCGAGAAGAGCTCGGCGAGCCCGCGACGGATGCGGGCCACGATGTCCTTGACCGGCTGGCGCCGGTGGCTGGTGCCGAGCAGCGTGCCGCCGGTCTCGCCCAGCGCCCGGACCGTCGCGGCCGGCACCTTGGACGGTCCCGACCCGAACCGGCCGTCGGCGGGCAGCAGGTCGGCGGGGATGGTGAGCTCGGTGGCGGTCACCGGCCCAGTGTCCCGGGTGGCCGCTCGCCGTTTGCACCTCGCGGCGGCCCCACCGTCGCGCGGTTCAGCCGAGCACGCGGTCGAGGTACTCGTTGCCGAACGCGCGACCGGGGTCGAGCTTGTCCCGGAGGGCGACGAAGTCGTCGAAGTGCTCGTAGACCGGTCGCAGTGAGGCGGCGTCGCGCTCGTGCAGCTTGCCCCAGTGGGGCCGTCCGTCCAGCTCGACGGCGAGTGCCTCGACCTGCCGGAAGAACCGCTGGTGGTCGCGCCGGTGGTACTGGTGGACGGCCACGTACCCGGACTCCCGACCCTGCGCGGTGGAGAGCCAGATGTCGTCGGCGGCGGCGAAGCGCACCTCGATCGGGAAGCCGATCTGCTCCCCGCTGGCGGCGAGAGCGGACTCGATGCCGGCGAGCAGCTGCGGCACCGCCGCGCGGGGGACGGCGTACTCCATCTCGCGGAAACGGACGTCTCGATGCGAGGCGAAGACGCGGTAGGAGCGGTCGATGTACCCGCGGGCCGAGAGCGCCCGAGCGGCGACGCGGTTGGCGGCCGGAATCAGCTCGGGTCGTCGCGTGGTCAGCCGGTTGATGCCCTCGAAGACCTTGTTGGAGAGGAACTCGTCGTCGATCCAGCCCCGCAGCCGGCCGACCGGACGCAGCGCCGTCTCGGCGAGCACCCGGTTGTTGGCCTTGGTCAGCACCCGCCGGGTGTGGGGGAACCAGTAGAACTCGAAGTGGTCGTTGCCCGCCACGAGGGCGTCGAGGTCGGCGAGGGTGTCGTCGAGCGAGGCGGGGGCCTCCTGCGCCGCAAGGGCGAAGGCCGGCTCGGCCTGCAGCGTGACGGTGGCGATGACCCCGAGCGCGCCGAGGCCGATGCGCGCCGCGGCGAAGACGTCGGGGTTCTCGACCGCGTCGCAGTGCAGCAGGGAGCCGTCGGGGAGCACCAGGTCCAGGGCGCGGACCTGCGTCGCGAGCCCGCCCAGCCGCAGCCCGGTGCCGTGGGTCCCGGTCGAGATCGCGCCGGAGACGGACTGCACGTCGATGTCGCCGAGGTTGGTGAGGCCGAGGCCGAGCTGCCACAGCGCGGCGTTGAGGTCGTGCAGCCGGGTGCCGGCGAGCACGGTCACCAGGCCGGTGTTGCGGTCGGCGTGGACGATGCCGGCGAGGCGGTCCAACCGCAGCTGCAGGCCGTCGGTGGCGGCGATCGCGGTGAAGGAGTGCCCGGCGCCCACGGCCTTGATGCGCTGACCCCGCGCGGTGGCCTCGGCGACCACCTGCTGCAGTGCCGTCACGGTGGCCGGTCGCGCCACCGCCACGTCCGCGGTCACCGTCCCGGCCCAGTTCGTCCACGTCGTCACCGGAGCATCGTGCCATTCGCCGAGCCGTAGGCTGCCGCGGTGAGCACCCGGCCGACCCCTGACGTGCAGCAGCTGACCCGCGCCACCGCCGATCTCGACGCCCCGCTGGCCGCGCTGGACCTCACCGCCCTGGACGCCAACGCGGCCGATCTGGTGCGGCGGGCCGGCGGGACCCCGGTGCGGGTGGCGTCGAAGTCGGTGCGCTGCCGCTGGGTGCTCGACCGCGTGCTCGCCGTCCCCGGCGTCGCCGGGGTCATGGCCTATTCGGTGGCCGAGGCGATCTGGCTGGTGCGCGGCGGGATGACCGACGTGCTCGTCGGTTATCCGAGCGCGCACGCCGGGGCGCTGCGCGAGCTCGGCTCGGACGACGAGTTGCTCGCCGCGATCACGATCATGGTGGACGGCCCCGAGCAGCTGGCCTTCGTCCGGCGGCAGACGTCGGCTCCGATCCGGGTCTGCCTGGACGTCGACGCCTCGCTGCGGCTCGGCCCCCTGCACCTCGGCGTCCGCCGCTCGCCGCTGCGGACGCCGACCGATGCGGTCATGGTCGCCACTACCGCCGATGCCATGGGGTTCCGCGTCGTCGGCGTGATGTTCTACGAGGCGCAGATCGCCGGGCTGCCGGACAGCTCCCCGGCCGTGCGGCTGGTGAAGCGGCGCTCGGCGGCCGAGCTGCGGGAGCGCCGCGGGGCGGTCGTCGCGGCCGTGGAGCAGGCCACCGGCAGGCTCGAGCTGGTCAACTCCGGCGGCACCGGCAGCCTCGAGGTGAGCTCGGCCGACCCGTGCGTCACCGAGGTGACGGCGGGGTCAGGGCTCTTCGTCCCGACGCTCTTCGACCACTACCGGGCCTTCGCGCCGCGTCCGGCGCTCTTCTTCGCGCTGCCGGTGGTCCGGCGCCCAGCCCCCGGCATCGCCACGCTCTTCGGCGGTGGCTACATAGCCTCGGGCCCGGCGGGCAAGACCCGGGTGCCCTCACCGGTGTTGCGGGGGCTGTCGCTCGTCGGGACCGAGGGGGCGGGCGAGGTCCAGACGCCGGTCCGGGGCGCCGCGGCCGAGACGCTGGCCGTCGGCGACCGGGTGTGGTTCCGGCACGCCAAGGCCGGTGAGCTGAACGAGCGCTTCGCCGAGATCCACGTCGTCGCCGACGGTGCCGTGGTCCAGACCGTGCCGACCTACCGCGGCGAGGGCGTCACCTTCGGCTGACCGCCGATCGTGGACCGACACGCCGAACAATCGAGCGTGTGGGTCCACGATCGGCGCTGGTCTCAGCCGTGGTCGATGTCCGCCCAGCCCTCGACGTCCTCGGGCTTGCGCGGGTCGGGACCGACGTAGCGCGCGGACGGCCGCACCAGGCGACCGGTCTTCTTCTGCTCCATGATGTGCGCCGACCAGCCAGCGGTCCGGGCACAGGTGAACATCGCCGGCATCATGTGCGGCGGCACCTCGGCGAAGTCCAGGATGACCGCGGCCCAGAACTCGACGTTGGTCTCGATGGGGCGGTCCGGACGACGCTCGCGCAGCTCGGCCAGGGCGGCCTGCTCGAGGGCGATGGCGGCGTCGTAGCGACTGGCGCCGAGCTCCTTGCAGGTGCGGCGCAGCACGCGGGCGCGGGGGTCCTCGGCGCGGTAGACGCGGTGGCCGAAGCCCATCAACCGCTCGTGGCGGTCCAGGATGCCCTTGACGAAGCCGCGGGCGTCCCCGGACTTCTCGACCTCCTGGATCATCGGCAGCACGCGCGCCGGGGCGCCGCCGTGCAGCGGGCCGGACATGGCGCCGATGGCACCGGACATCGCGGCGGCGACATCGGCGCCGGTGGAGGCGATGACGCGGGCGGTGAAGGTCGAGGCGTTCATGCCGTGCTCGGCGGCGGAGACGAAGTACGCGTCCACGGCCTTGACGTGGTTGGGGTCGGGCTCGCCACGCCAGCGCGTCATGAACCGCTCGATGATGGTGTCGCACTGGTCGATGCGCGACTGCGGCACCGCCGGGTTCGACAGCCCGCGGGCCGACTGGGCGGCGTAGGAGAGCGCCATGACGGCGGCACGCGCGAGCTGCTCGCGGGCCTCCTCGTCGCTGATGTCCAGCAGCGGGCGGTAACCCCACACCGGGGCGAGCATGGCCAGCGCGGCCTGGACGTCGACGCGCACGTCGCCGGTGTGCACCGGGATCGGGAACGGCTCGGCCGGCGGGAGGCCCGGGCCGAACTTGCCGTCGACGAGCAACGCCCAGACGTTGCCGAAGGTGACACTGCCGGCGAGATCCTCGATGTCGACACCGCGGTAACGCAGCGCGCCGCCGTCCTTGTCGGGCTCGGCGATCTCGGTCTCGAAGGCGATGACGCCTTCGAGGCCCGGGCTGTAGTCGGCTGCCATAGACGCGCTCCGTTCGGGTTGTTCCGGGAATCAAGGCAAGACTGTCGCACCGGCGGGTCACGCCGGCAGGCCCCATTCTTCCCACATCGTTGCCGGACGCTGGCGGGCAGGTGCGAAGATGGCGGGAATGAGCGACGGCACCATCGATCCCGCCGGATTGCGACACAGCTACACCCGCGGCCATCTCGCCGAGGCCGATGTCGCCGACCACTGGCTGCCGCAGCTGCGGTCCTGGTTCGACGAGGCCGTGGCCGACCCCGGCGTCGCCGAGCCCAACGCCATCCAGCTCGCGACAGCCGACGCCGCCGGACGTCCCGATGTCCGGACGGTACTGGCCAAGGCCATCGACGAGCGCGGCATCGTCTTCTACACCAACTACGACTCGGCCAAGGGCCGCGACCTCGCCGCCAACCCGCGCGGAGCCGCCGTCTTCGCGTGGTTGCCGATGGAGCGGCAGGTCCGTCTCGTCGGTGCGGTGACGCAGGTGTCGCGAGAGGAGACCGAGGCCTACTTCGCTTCCCGGCCGCGGGCCTCTCAGCTGGGAGCGTGGGCCTCGCCGCAGTCCGCGGTGGTGGCCTCGCGCGCCGAGCTCGAGGCGGCCGAGGCGGCCGCCGCGGCACGCTTCGGCGACGGTCCGGTGCCGGCGCCGCCGCACTGGGGCGGCTACCTGCTCGCCCCCGACGCCGTCGAGTTCTGGCAGGGCCGGGTGGGGCGCCTGCACGACCGCATCCGCTACCGCCGCGACGGCGCCAGCTGGACGATCGAGCGTCTAGCCCCATGACGAAGGAACCGTGTGCACCTCGCAACGCCGCTGACGTGGCGTCAGCGGAGGAGTTGGAGGCGCCGCCGGGTGCAAACCAGGTGTTGGCCGACGACGTCTCGGCGGATGTCGCCGCAGAGCAGGCCCGGAGACTTCGCGCGATGCTGCGCAAACAGGCGGTGGACACCCGGCCGCTCGCGATCCCCGCCTACAAGCGTCTGCTGATAGGGCAGGGCACCTCGTTCATCGGCTCGATGCTGACCCAGGTCGCGGTCCCGGTGCAGATCTATGCCATCTCCCACTCGTCGCTCTACGTCGGCCTCGTCGGGCTCGCCGGGCTGGTCCCGATCGTCGTCTTCGGCCTCTACGGCGGCGCGATCGCCGACGCCATCGACCGGCGGGTGCTCTACTTCTGGTCCTCGCTGCTGTCCTGGACGGTCACCCTGGCGCTGCTGGTGCAGACGCTGGCCGGCCTGGACAACGTCCCGCTCATCCTCGCCCTCGTGGCGGTGCAGTCCGGGGCGTTCGCGGTGGCCTCGTCGGCACGGGGCGCCATCATCCCGCGGCTGGTGCCGACCGAGCTCGTCCCCGCTGCCAACACCCTGAACTTCACCGTCGGCAACGTTGGGCAGGTGGCCGGACCGCTGCTCGCCGGCGTCCTGGTGACGTTGCCCCACGGCTTCGCCCTGGCCTACGGCGTCGACGCCGTGCTCTTCACCGCCGCGCTCTACTCGGCGCTGCGGCTGCCCGCCATCAAGCCCGACGGCCACGCGCCCAAGCTCGGCCTGCGGTCCGTCGCCGAGGGGTTGGCTTTCATCGCCACTCGCCCGGTGCTGCTGATGTCGTTCTTCGTCGACATCGCCGCCATGGTGCTGGCGATGCCCCGCGCACTCTTCCCCGAGGTAGCCGACGACCGCTTCGGCGGCAACGTCGGTCCGCTCTACGCCGCGATCGCCATCGGGGCCGTCATCGCCGGGCTGTCGAGCGGCTGGATCGGCCGGGTCCGGCGACAAGGCCGGGCCCTCACCTTCGCCATCCTCGGCTGGGGTGCGGCGGTGGCGCTGTCAGGACTGGCGCACCAGCTGTGGCTCGCCGTCGCCCTGCTCGCCGTGGCCGGCGCCGCGGACCTCGTGAGCGCCGTCTACCGGCAGACCATCCTGCAGACCTACGCCCCGGACGAGATGCGGGGCCGCATGCAGGGTGTCTTCATCGCCGTCGTCGCCGGCGGTCCGCGCCTGGGCGACCTCCGGGCGGGCGGGACCGCGGCGGCGGTGAGCCCCACCCTCTCCTGGGTCGGCGGCGGCATCGCCTGCATCGCCGTCGTCGCGGTGGCGGGGTTCGCCGTCCGCTCGTTCTGGACCTACGACACCGCCGCCACCTGACGCTTCCCCTGCGCTCTGGTCGATCGGCGAGCCGGAAATCGACCAGACGACAGGGGAAGGCGACGGTCAGGCGTTGGGGGCGACCTCGGTCCCGGCGCCGCGCTGCCGCGAGACCGGACGGCTGCGGGCCTCGTCGGTGTCGTCGGCGCCCAGGACGTGGAACCCGGCGTCGGCGATCATCGCCAGGTCGGCGGCAGCAGCCTGCCCCTCGCTGGTGAGGTAGTCGCCGAGGAAGAGCGAGTTCGCCAGGTGCAGCGCCAACGGCTGCTGCGAGCGCAGGTGCATCTCGCGACCGCCGGCCATCCGGACCTCGGCGGTCGGGGCGGCCAGCCGCACCATCGCCAGGATGCGCAGGCAGCGGCCCGGCGTCAGCGTCCACTCGTCCTGCAGCGGGGTCCCCTCGAAGGGCATGAGGAAGTTGACCGGGATCGAGTCGCTGTCCAGGTCGCGCAGGGCGAAGACGGCGTCGACGAGCTGGTCGTCGGTCTCACCCATGCCCACGATCAGGCCGGAGCACGGCGACAATCCGGCGGCCTTGGCCTTCTCGACGGTGTCGACCCGGTCGGCGTAGTCGTGGGTGGTGCAGATGTCTTCGTAGCGCGACTCCGCGGTGTTGATGTTGTGGTTGTAGGCGTCGACACCGGCGGCCTTGAGCTGCTCGGCCTGCCCGTCGGAGAGCAGCCCCAGGCAGGCGCAGACCTCGGCCTGCGGGTGCTGCTGCTTCAGCTCGCTGACCACGGCCCCGACCCGGTCGACATCGCGCTGGTGCGGACCGCGCCCCGAGGCGACCAGGCAGACGCGCGAGGCGCCGCCGTCGAGGCCGAGCTTGGCCTGGCGTACCGCCTCGTCCTGCGAGAGCCAGGTGTACTTCAGCACCTCGGCCTTCGAGCCGACGGCCTGCGAGCAGTAGAAGCAGTCCTCGGGGCAGAGGCCGGACTTCAGGTTGACGAGGTAGTTCACCTTGACGCTCGTGCCGAAGTGCTTGCGGCGCACCCGGCCGGCGGCGGCGACGAGGTCGAGCAGGTCGTCGTCGGAGGACTGCAGGATCTCCCGGGCGTCCTCTCGGCCGAGGGTCTCCCCGGCGAGGATGCGGTCGGCGAGGTCGGAGAACGCATTCGACATGGCCCGCAGCCTAGCGAGGCCCCGGCCGGTCGCTACCGTCGCAACCATGACCCTCAGCGGCAAGGAGTGGACGATCACAGCCGAGGAGCACTTGGCCACGGTCGTCGAGGTCGGCGCGGGACCGCTGCGCTACCGGGTCGGCGACCGGGACCTCACCTGCAGCTACGGCGACGGCATCCTGCCGCCCAAGGGCTGCGGCAGCACCCTGGTGCCCTGGCCCAATCGGCTCGCCGGCGGTCGCTACACCTTCGCCGGCGAGGGACAGCAGCTGGCGCTGACCGAACCGGACGCCGGCAACGCGATCCACGGTCTCGGCCGCTGGGTGCGCTGGACGCCGGTCCGCCAGGACGCCCACCTCGTCACCCTCGGTCTCGACATCGTGCCGCAGAAGGGCTACCCGTTCGAGGTCCGCGTCGAGGTCACCTACGAGGTGCACGCCGAGCGCGGTCTCACCGTCACCCTCGCCGCCCGCAACCACGGCACCGGCCCCGCGCCCTTCGGCGCCGGGTCGCACCCGTACCTGTCCAGCGGCGGCACCCGCCTCGACGACGTCGAGCTCACGCTCCCCGTCGCCGAGCAGCTCGTCACCGACGAGCACCAGCTGCCGGTCGGCCGGCGAGCCGTCGACGCCGCCACCGACTTCCGCTCCGGCGCCCGGCTGGGCTCGCGCCGCTTCGACAGCGGCTTCACCGGCGTGCAGCGGGACGCCGACGGCCGGGCGGGCGCGGTGCTCCGGACAGCCGACGGCGCCACGCGGCTCTGGTTCGACGCGGCCTTCGGCTACCTGCAGGTCTTCACCGTCGACGACGTCACGCCGGGGCAGCACGGCATCGCCATCGAGCCGATGAGCTGCGCGCCCAACGCCTTCAACAGCGGCGACGGGCTCGTCGTGCTGGAGCCCGGCGACACCTGGGCCGGCAGCTGGGGCATCCAGCCGCTGTGATCACCGCCGGACGGTGACGCGCTCCTGCTCGGCACGGCGGGCGACGATGTCGTCGGGCACGGGACCCGCCCCGAACCCCTGCCGCAGCATCACGACCGACCCGCCGACGGCCAGCGGCAGCAGCACCGTCTCGTGCCACGAGGCGTCGTCGACGACGAGCAACCGGCCACCCTCGGTGAGCCCGATCTGCTCGGCGCGCTCGGTCGCGGCGGCGAGCAGCTCGCCGCGGGTCGTGCCGACCACGGCCGGGTCGGCGGGTCCCGCCGGCATGCTGACCGCCGCCCACGCGTCGCCCTGCGGCCGGACCGCGCTCACGTAGTCGGTCGTCCCGGCGGGGGCCGCGTAGCCGAAGCCGAAGGCTCCGCGCGCAGGGTCGATCACGAACCGGTCGTCGACGTCGAGGTCGGCCACGGAGTCCGGTGTGCCGAAGGCGGCGTCCACCGCGCCGTCGCTGGCTATCGTCACGCCCGCCGCGAGGCAGCCCAGGACGATCGGTGCAGCGAGCCAGTGCATCGGCAGCGCGACCGCCACCGTGTCGCCGACGCCGAGGCCCAGCTCGTCACCCAGCAGGTTCCGGGTCTTGGCCACCCAGTTCGCCAGCGACTTGCGCGACAGCTCGGACCGCTCGCCGCTGACCTCGTCGTAATAGGTCACGAAGGGCCGCGAGGCGTCCTCGGCGACGAGGGCGGCGAAGCGCCGCTCCGGGGTCAGTTGATGCACTTGCTGTCGATCGCCGCGGGGGACTTCGAGACCTGCGACGACGAGGCCGAGGAGGCGGGGGCCTTGCTGCCGCTCGTCCCGGGCGCGGAGCTCGCCGGTGCCGGCGATGCCGCTGGCGGGTCGATGACCTTGGCGACGAAGCGCTTCACCTTGGCGACGTTCACGCTGCCGTCGTCGGCGACCGGGATGGTCTTGCCGACGATCTTGTTCGCAGTGAGGTTCTGCAGCTGCCGGGCCAGATCCAGGATGTTGAGCGACTCGTCGAAGTAGACCGAGCGCTTGAGCGCGTCGCCGACCTCGCGCAGCTTGAAGAGGATGCCGGCGGAGGCGACCTGGCGGAAGGCGGCGGTGAGGAAGTACTGCTGCCGCTTCACCCGGGCGAAGTCGCCGCCCTGCAGCCCGTGCCGCTGCCGGACGAAGGCCAGGGCTTCCCGGCCGGAGAGGACGTGCTTGCCCTTGCTGAGGTAGAGCCCGGAACCACCCCGGACGCCCTCGCGTGCCATCACGGTCTTGTTGCGGTCGTCGACGTTGTGGCAGAGGTTGACCGGGACACCGCCGATGGCCTTGCTGAGGCGGTAGAAGCCGAGCAGGTCGATCTGCACGTAGTGGTCGACCTGCAGGCCGGTGAGGTTGGTGATCGTCTTGATGAGGAGGTTCGCGCCCGCGGTCCGCGCCTCGGTGTCGGACTTCCCGGCGGCCTTGGCGTCGGTGTACGCGCTGGCGTACGGGGAGTTGAGCTTGTTCGGACGGTAGCCGTCGGGGATGTCGACGACGGTGTCGCGCGGCAGCGAGATGAGCGTGGCGCGGGTGCCGTCGGCCGGGACGTGGATGATCATCATGGTGTCGGTGGCGAGGCTGCCGCCGTCACGCCCGACGTGCAGTTCCTTGACCTCGGCGTCGGTCATGTTCTCGCGGTCGTCGTTGCCGACCACGAGGATGTTCTGGTCCTTGCCGTCGATGTCCGGCGCGGGCGTGCCGCCGGCCTCCTGCGCCCCGACCTTCACACCCAGCCGGGACGTGTTGTTGTTCAGGTCGCGGAACTGGTACCAGACGTAGCCGGCCACCACGAGCAGCGTGACCGAGAGGATGGATCCGACGACCCGGCCGAGCGGCCGCAGGGCGTGCAGGCCGCCGTGCAGGCCGCTGTCCTGGCCACCGCGGTGACGACCGCGAGGGTCGAGATGGGCGGGCAGTTCGGGAGTGGACACCGCGCCACCGTACAAGTTGTTTCGATGTGAGAGGGCTGAAGCGAGCTCTCAGTTGATGCAGCCCAGGCCGTTGGCCGCCTCGGGAGAGACGCCACCGGTGCCGCCGGACGAGCTCGCGGAGCCGCCGTGGGAGCCCGCCGGTGCCGGGGGCGGCGTGACGCCGCGGACCATCACGTCGTTGTCGCCCACCACCACGGTCACCCGCGCCGCGTCGGGCACCAGGGTGGCCTTCGCGCCGGGGACGGCGGCGAGGACGGCCTTGGCCTGCGCCTCGGCGCCGGGCGGGTACTGCACCGTCGTCTTCTTCGTCGGGTCGGCCGTCCCGACCGTGCCCACCCGGAAGCCGAGCCGCTGCAATCCGGAGCCGTTCTTGGCGGCGAGGCCGCTGGTCTCGGTCCCGTTCAGGACGTCGACGGTGACCGACGCCGGCGCGGCGGCCTTGGCCTTACGCATCGCGTCGTCGGTCTTGCCCTCGAGCTGGGCGACGAAGGCGGGGATGGCCTTGGTGTTCACCTGGATGATCGAGGTCTCGATGCCGCCGGGGTAGATCAGCTTGCTGCCGTCGTTGGGGAGGGTGGCGAACTGGATCTTGCCGGCGGTGAGGGACTGGAACTGCTTGGCCAACGACAGCAGGTCCAGGCCGGGGTCGGTGAGCATGGACGAGCTGATGGCGTGCAGCAGATCCCGCATCTTGAAGGGGTTGAGCAGCGTCCCCGCCGAGGTGATCTTGGCAAAGGCGGCCTTGAGGAAGTACTGCTGCCGCTTCACGCGGTCCAGGTCGCCGCCGGGCAGGCCGTGACGCTGCCGGACGAATGCGAGCGCCTGCTTGCCCTTGATGGTCGAGACGCCCTTGGGCAGGTCGATGCCGCTGAAGCCGCGGCGGGTGCCGTCGGTCTCGGTGTACTTGTTCTGCGCCGCGTTCAGGCACACCTCGACGCCGCCGATGGCGTTGCTGATCCGGTAGAAGCCGAGCAGGTTGACCTGCATGTAGTGGTCGATCTTCAGGCCGGTGAGGGCCTGGATGGTGGCGATGGTGGCGCGGATGCCCGCGCTCTCGGACTGCTCCTCGTTCCGCCCGGCGGAGCGGGCGGCGTTGTAGGCGTCCGGATAGGCCGAGTTCAGCTTGCCGGGGCCCTGGCCGGGGATGGTGACCCAGGAGTCGCGGGGGAAGGAGACCAGCGTCGGCCGCGCGTCCGAGCCGGAGGGCAGGTGCAGCACCATCATCGTGTCGGCGTTGACCGTCGTCGTGTCGTGGCCGGTGTGGAGGGCGTCGAGCTCCGCGCGGGTGGCGCCGGCGCGGGTGTCGTTGCCGATGAGCAGGATGTTCTGCTGGCGGCCGTCGGCGTCCCGACCGGCGCCGGGGACGCTCTCGCCGTGCGGCACCTTGTTCTGGAAGTTCTGGAAGGTCGCCCAGGCGACGCCGCTGGCGACGAGGACGAGCAGGGAGATCGAGGCGCAGAGCGCTCGCAGCCCCACGCGGACCTTCCAGGGCATGCCGCCGCCGAGCTCCCGGACGGGCCGGGGCCCGGCCGCGGCGCGGTCGGTGGCCGAGGCGGGATGGTCGTCGTCGCTCATCGGGGCCGAGGCTAACCGCCCCTGCGCCGGTTTCGGCGCACGCCGCGGGGCGGGTCGCCGACTGCTGCGCGAGGATGGCTGGGGACGAGCAGTGGCGCGGGGGTTCCGATCGCCGGGGACATAAACTAACCTCGAATTCACCACGGCGTGTCGCCGACGATCCCCCCGAATCGAGTGGTAAATGAGCCCGTCCCCCCACCGGGTGCCCCGAACCATGCCCGGACGTCTCTCCCGTCAGCTCGTCCTGCCGTTGGCCGGTGCCGCGGCCCTGACCGCGTCCCTGCTAGCCGCCTCAACCCCGCCCGCCGCGGCCGAGACGGTGACCCTCTCGCCCACCGGGACGCTGGTGGTGACGCTGCGCGGCAACGGTCACGGTCACGGCATGAGCCAGTACGGCGCCGAGGGCGCGGCGGCCAAGGGCCTGTCGTTCAGCAAGATCCTCAACTTCTACTACCCCGGTGCCGCCGTGACGCGGCTCGCTGCCTCGACCATCCGGGTGCGGCTCTCCGGATTCCCCAACTCACTGACCGTGGCCGCCTACCGCGGGCTCACCGTCACCGGGCAGCGCAACGCCCTGCCGATCACCGGCATCAAGAAGTACCGCCTCGCGCCGAGCGGGACCGGCTTCACGCTGCAGCAGCTGGGCAGCGCCGCCGGCAGCAGCTGGCGGACCGTGCGCAGCGGGCTGCCCGACGGCAGCGAGTTCTGGCGCACCACCAAGGGCTCGGTGCGGCTGTACCGGGCGGACGGGTCGAGCGTCCGCTATCTCGGCGCGCTGCGGGCGGTCCGCTCGGGCAGTGGTGCCTACCCGGTGAACCGGACGAGCCTGGACAACTACACCGCCGGGGTCGTCCCCAGCGAGATCCCGACCTCGTGGCAGGCGCAGGCCGTCAACGCGCAGGCCGTCGCCGCCCGCTCCTACGGCCGCTACGCCGTGGAGAACGAGGGGACCCGGAACTACGACATCTGCGACACCACCCAGTGCCAGGTCTACGGCGGCCGCGCCCGGTACGACCGTGCCGGTCGCATCGTCGCCCGCGACTACCAGCCCGCCGCCGTGGCGACGGCGAACCAGGTGCTGCGCTACCAGGGTCGGACCGTCTTCGCCCAGTTCTCGGCCTCCAACGGCGGGTACATGGCCTCGGGCGGACAGCCGTACCTGCCCGCCAAGGCCGACCCCTACGACCCCGGCGCGCCCGGCAACCCTTACGTGAACTACACCCGGACGGTGTCGGTCCGCTCGCTGGCCTCGCAGTTCGGCTTCGCGAAGCTGACCCGGCTGGCCATCACCAAGCGGGACGGCGGCGGCGCCTGGGGTGGCCGGGTGCTCTCGGCCCGGCTCACCGGCACTGGCAGCAACGGCAAGGCGCGGACGACGACCGTCACCGGCTACGACCTGCAGTGGGCCATGGGCGTCGGTACGACGCTGTTCACAGTTCGTCGGGGGTGACCGCACACCCCCGCAGGGTGTGGCAGGCTGCGGGGCGACCTCCGGAGGACCGCCCATGACCGACACCGACGCCGTCATCCTCGTCGGCGGGCTGGGCACGCGGCTGCGGCCGCTCACGCTCAGCGCGCCGAAGCCGATGCTGCCGACGGCAGGCGTGCCGTTCCTGACCCATCTGGTGACCCGGTTGCGCGAGGCGGGGGTGACCCACGTCGTGCTCGGTACGAGCTACCGGGCCGAGGTCTTCGAGGAGCACTTCGGCGACGGCGCCGACCTCGGGGTGGAGCTGGAGTACGTCGTCGAGACCGAGGCCCTCGGCACCGGCGGCGGCATCCGCAACGTCGCCGACTCGCTGCGCGGCGACACGGTGCTGGTGCTCAACGGCGACAACCTCGTCGGTGTCGACCTCGTCGCGCTGCTGGCCAGTCACCACGAGCGCGACGCCGACGTCACGCTGACGCTGACGCGGGTGAGCGATCCGCGGGCCTTCGGCTGCGTGCCCACCGACCCCGACGGCCGCGTCACGGCTTTCCTGGAGAAGGACCCGAACCCGGTCACCGATCAGATCAACGCCGGCCTCTATGTCTTCCGGCGCCCCGTCATCGACACGATCCCCACCGGACGTCCGGTGTCGGTCGAGCGGGAGACCTTCCCCGGCCTGCTCGAGGCAGGTGCTGGGGTCTACGGCTACGTCCACGACGGGTACTGGCGCGACTTCGGCACCCCCGCCGACTTCGTCACCGGCTCCTGCGACCTCGTGCTCGGCCGCGCGCCCTCGCCGGCCGTCGCGACGCCGGGAGAGTCACTGCTGCTGCCCGGCGCCGAGGTCGCCGGCACGGTCACCGGTGGCACCACCGTCGGCCGGGGCGCCGTCGTCGCCGAGGGTGCGCAGGTCCATGCCTCGGTGGTCTTCGACGGGGCGCGGATCGGTCCGGGTGCGGTGGTCCGCGCTTCGGTGATCGGTGCCGGCGCGGTGATCGGTGCCGGCGCGGTGATCGAGGACGCGGTCGTCGGCGACCGCGCCACGGTCGGGGAGCGGGTCGAGCTACGCCACGGCGCACGGCTCTGGCCCGATGTCGTGCTACCGGACTGCTCGCTGCGCTTCTCGGCCGACGTCTGAGGCACGCGCCACCGGCTGTCGCCGCCGTGAGTCACAATCGACGGCGTGCTGAGCTGGGATGCCGGGCACCGCATCGACCTGCGGGCCACCCTGGCGCCGCTGCGGCGGGGTCGGGACGATCCCGCCCACCGCTGGGACTCGGCCGGCCGCTTCTGGCGCGCCTGCCTCACCCCGGACGGCCCCGGCACGCTGGCGGTGAGTGCCACCGGCAGCGTCGTGACGGCCGAGGCGTGGGGCCCCGGTGCCGACTGGCTGCTCGCCCGACTGCCGGTGATGCTCGGCCGTGACGACGACTGGTCCGGCCTCGACGTCAGCTCCCATCGGCTGCTGCACGAGACGCACCGGCGTAGCGCCGGGCTGCGGCTGGTGAGCACCGGCCTGGTCTTCGACGCCCTCGTGCCGGCCGTGCTCGAGCAGAAGGTGACCGGTCTCGAGGCGCGCCGCTCCTGGCGCCTGCTGCTGCTGCGCTTCGGCGCGCCCGCCCCCGGACCGCAGCCGGGCCTGCGCGTCCCGCCGTCACCGCAGGCGCTGCTCGAGCTCCCCGGCTGGGAGTGGCACCGGCTCGGGGTGGATCTGAAACGCCAGCGGGCCATCCGGGCCGCGGCCGGCGTCGCGTGCCGGCTGGACGAGGCCGCCGCCATGACCCACGCGGACGCCACCCGGCGGCTGCTGCTGATCCCCGGCATCGGACTGTGGACCGCCGCCGAGACCACCCAGCGGGCCCTCGGCGACCCGGATGCCGTCAGCGTCGGCGACTACCACCTCAAGAACATGGTGGTGCACCTGCTCACCGGACGCGCCCGGGGCACCGACGAGGAGATGGTGGAGCTGCTCGGCGCCTGGCCGGGGCAGCGACAGCGCGTCATGCGGCTCATCGAGGCCACCGGCATCCGGGCGCCCCGCTACGGCCCCAAGTTCAATTACACCGACATCCGCGCAATCTAGGACGCGGTTAGCGGTACTCCGACAGTACCGCGTCCGACAGCGGCGGCCATGCCTGCTTGGCCCAGTCGCCGAAGGGCTCGTCGGCCAGGGCGACGAGCGCCAGCCGGGCCACGGGGTCGACCCAGAACATGGTGCCCGCCTGGCCGAAGTGACCGTAGGTCTGCTCCGAGTTCGCCGAGCCGGTCCAGTGCGGCGACTTCGTCCCGCGCAACTCGAAGCCGAGGCCCCAGTCGTTGGGGGTCTGTCCGCCGTAACCGGGCAGAACGCCACGCAGGCCCGGGTACTGCACCGATCGCAGCTCCGTCAGCGTCTCAGGGGCCAGTAGTCCGGTGGGGGAGAGCAATTCTGCGCAGACCCGCGCAATGTCACCGACAGTGGCACGGCCGGCATGCGCGGGGGAGCCGTCCAGGGTGGCGCCGGACATCTGCAGCGGCGTGAAGACGGCCTCCTGCAGGTACTGCGCGAAGGGCATCCCGGTGCCGCGCTCGACCAGGCCCGCGGCGAGGTCGAATCCCGCGTTCGAGTACACCCGCCGCTCGGCCGGTGCGTACTGGCGACGTGGTTGGTCGCCGGCGATTCCCGAGGCGTGTGCGAGCAGGTGCCGCAGCGTCGCGCCCGGCAGCAGCTCGGGGTCGGCTGCATCGTCCAGGCTCACGGCCTCCTCCTCGACCGCGACCAGGACGGCCAGGGCGGCGAGTGGTTTGGTGACCGAGGCCAGGGCGAAGACGTGGTCGTCCGGGCCACGGGTCGCCAGCACGCCGTCGGGGCCGACGACCGCGGCCGCCGCCGTCCGGACCGGCCAGTCACTGAGCTGGTCGAGCGCGCTCACGTGACCCTGCTGCGGGCCATGGCGACGAGGCTGGAGATCTCCGGCGAGACGTCGTGCGGCAGGTCGTCCCAGGGGAACCACCGCAGGTCCAACGACTCCTCGCTGCGGACCGGCTCCGCCCCCGGCGCGGAGAGCGCCAGGAAGCGGACGTCGAAGTGCCGGGTGGCGACGCCGAGCGAGCAGGTGATGGGGTGGATGCCCAGGTTGAGCGGGGTGGGGTCGAAGGACAGCGACCCGATGCCGCTCTCCTCCCGGGCCTCGCGGGCCGCGGCGTCCAGCAGCGTGTGGTCGCCGGGCTCGCAGTGCCCGCCGAGCTGCAGCCACATGCCGACCCGGGGATGCAGGGTCAGCAGCACGGCGCCGCGCGACGGGTCCACCACCAGCGCGCTCGCCGTCAGGTGGCCCGGCACGCAGGAGCGCCACATCGCGTCGGGACGCGCGGCCAGGAAGCCGAGGAAGGCCTGGCGGATCGCGGCGTCCGCGACCTCGCCGGGGGGCATGGCGCCGATGACGTCCAGGGCATCGGCGTGCAGCGGGGGCGGGGTCGAGTCGGCGCGCTCGGCGTCGGCCCGTCCCACTGCGATGGCCTCGGCGGTGCCGAGCCGGAACATGTCGTCGTCGGCCCCGCGTCGCAGCTCGCGGCTGCCGCGGCCGTCGTCGGCGAGCCGGTTGCCGGCGCCCAGGCCGCGCACGACCGCCACCGGCACCCCGCCGAGCTTGCCCTTCACCAGGTCGGCGGCGGCGGCGACCTCGTCGGCGACGGCGACGATGGTGGCCTCCAGCGTGTTGCCGTAGGCGTCGGTCTGCCCCCGCGGGTCACTGAGCGCGCCGAAGCCGGCGACGCCGATCGCCTGGTCGACGACGCCGCCGCGCCAGGGTCGTCCCATCGTGTCGCTGAGGACGACGCCGACGGTGACGCCGGTCAGCTCCCGCAGCCGGTCGCGCAGCAGCGCCGCCGAAGCGTCCGGGTCGACGGGCAGCAGCGCGAGCTCGTTGCGGGCCACGTTGCTGGCGTCCACGCCCGCGGCCGCCATGACGAGCCCCTGCCGGTTCTCCACGATGCGCAGCGTGCCGCGGCGCGCGACGAGGCGGACGGTCTCGGCGTCGATGGCGGCCTGCCGGGCGGCCTCGCGGACCTCGGGGTCGGCGGAGTCCAGCACCACCATGCGCCCCTCGGCCTTGGAGACGATCTTGGAGGTCACCACCACGACATCGCCGTCGTGCAGCGTCGTGTGGTCGACGATGATGCGGCCGAGGTCGTCGCCGGGGTGGATCTCCCCGATCCCGGTGACCGCCTCGATCTCGATCCGGGGCGCGGCGTGATCGGTGCTCATGCGCGTCCTCGCTTCGCTCCGGGCGCGCACGAGGCTCGGCGTGCGCTGTGCTGCTGAGTCGCTCCGCAAGCGTCGCTCACGCATCCTCGCTTCGCTCCGGGCGCGCACGAGGCTCGGTGTGCGCTGTGCTGCTGAGTCGCTCCGCAAGCGTCGCTCACGCGTCCTCGCCTCGCTCCGGGCGCGTCGCTCATACCACCAGCTCCTGCGCCGCGCGGACCATGGCCGCGGTGGCGTCGTCGGAGGTCATGAGCAGCGGGACGGCCGCCACCCGGACGCCGGGGACGTCGGCGGTGTCGGTGTCGTGGATCAGCCAGCCGTCGAGCAGTCCGCCGTCGCGCCGGGCGCCGTAGTGACGCCCCACCCCCTGCGCGCTCACCTCGACGCCGATCGTCGGCAGGCAGGAGTCAGCCATCCCCCGCACCGGTGCCCCGCCGATGATGGGGGAGAGGCCCACCACGGGCGCCGGCGCGTCCGCGAGAGCCTCCCGGATGCCCGGCACGCCGAGGATGGTGCCGATCGAGACCACCGGATTGCTGGGGGCGATGAGGACCAGATCCGCGGAGGCGACGGCCTCGAGGACGCCCGGCGCCGGTGTGGCGTCGTCGACGCCGACCTGGACGAACGCCTGCGCCGGCAGGCTGGCGCGATGCCGGACCCACCATTCCTGGAAGTGGATGGCCCGCCGTCGCGCGGTGGCCTCGCCCGCCTCGGCGAGCTCCACCACGACGTGGGTCTCGCAGCGGTCGTCCGACATCGGCAGCAGCGTGACGCCGGGCTGCCAGCGCCGGCAGAGCGCCTCGGTGACGGCGCTGAGCGGGTAGCCGGCCTCGAGCATCCGGGTGCGGACGAGATGGGTGGCGATGTCCAGGTCGCCGAGGCCGAACCAGGACGGCTCCGCGCCGTACGCGGCGAGCTCCTCCTTGATCCGCCATGTCTCCCCGGTACGGCCCCAGCCGCGCTCGACGTCGTGGACCTCGCCGAGGGTGTACATGACGCTGTCCAGGTCCGGGCAGATGCGCAGCCCGTGCAGGGTCACGTCGTCGCCGGTGTTCACGATGGCGGTGATCTCGTGGTCGCCGTCGTCGCCGGGGAATGCCGCACGCACTCCACGCAGGAAACGGGCCCCGCCGATACCGCCGGCCAGCACTGCAATTCGCACGGCGACAAACCTACGCGGTGGGGTGCGAGACGATTCGCCCCATGAGTCCGAAGAGCATTCCCGAGGGGCTGACCGTGTCGCTATCACGCGGCAAGGTGCTGCCCGGCGCCTCTGCCGAGGCCGACCGCTGGATGGCCATGCTGGACGAGCGGGTGGACGAGTGCGTCGCCTCGCTCGACCGGGAGCGCATGGCCATCGAGATCGTCTTCCGGTTGCGGGAGGAGGGGGAGGACTACCTGTACTGGGTCTCGGTCCAGGGTCCCGACGGCGCGCGCGACCTCGACCTGACGCAGGCCATCGACCGTGATCATCTGGAGCAGGCCAAGCGCACCAAGCAACCCGGCTGGGTCGAGGCCGAGCCGCAGGTGCTGATGCTGCCCGACCCGGTGCGGCGCGCCGTCCTGCAGTGGGCGATGCGCCCGGCCGACTGAGGCAGTCGGCGCGGAAGCTCAGCGGCGCGCGGCCACCAGCAGTCCGTCGCCCACCGGCAGCAGGGCCGGGACGAGGCGCTCGTCGTCCCGGACGGTCCGGCCGAGGTCGCGCAGCACCGAGGTCTCGGGGTCGCGGTGGGACGGGTCGGCGACCCGGTCGTGCCACAGCGCGTTGTCGAAGGCCACCACGCCGCCGGGGCGCAGCAGCCGCAGCGCCTGCTCGTAGTAGACGCCGTAGGCGGGCTTGTCGGCGTCGACCAGGACGAGGTCGTACGCGTCGTCGCGCAGCCGGGGCAGCACCTCGGCGGCCGAGCCGTTGATGAGCCGGTACCGGCCGGCCGCGACCCCGGCCTCGGTGTAGGCCTGCTTGGCGGCACGCTGGTGCTCGCCCTCGACGTCGATGGTGGTGAGGATGCCGTCGGGCGCCATGCCGCCGAGCAGGTAGAGCCCGCTGACGCCGGCACCCGTCCCGACCTCCACCACGCTGCGCGCGCCGGTCGCGGCGGCGAGCAGGCGCAGGGTCGCGCCGCCGGCCGGACCGATGGGGGTGCAGCCGAGTTCGCGGCCCCGCTCGCGCGCTCGCGCGGTGATGTCGTCCTCGACGGCGAAAGACTCCGCGTAGGACAAGCTCGCCTGGTTCAGCATCGCCTCGGCCATGCGCAGACCCTATCGGTGGAATGATCGTGAATCCGGGTGCCGCAGCACCGCGATCCACTATCGGTCGGTCAGATCATCGAGTCCAGCAGCAGTTCCAGGTCCTGGACGGTCGTCAGCGGGTTGACGATGGCGAAACGCGTGCAGACCTGACCGCGGTGCGTGGTGGGGGTGACGAAGCCGATCTGCTCGTCGAGGATGCGGCTGCTCCAGCGCGCGTACATCTCGGCGTTCCAGCCGATGCGTTCGAAGACGAGCACGCTGAGTTCCGGTTCGAGCAGCAGCCGGACGTGGTCCCGGCTGCGGATCGCCTCCGCGCCCTCCCGCGTCACCTGCAGCGTCTTCTCCAGCGCCGCGGTGTAGGCCTCGGTGCCGTGGACGGCCAGCGAGTACCAGAACGGCAGGCCGCGGGCCCGGCGGGTCAGCTGGATGGCGAAGTCCGAGGGGTTCCACTCGCCGTCCACGGTGACCGGGTCGAGGTAGCCGGCGTGCTGGGTGTGCGCCACCCGCGCCTGCACCGGGTCGCGGTAGATGAGCGCGCAGGAGTCGAAGGGCGCGAAGAGCCACTTGTGCGGGTCGACGATGAAGGAGTCGGCGTGCTCGATGCCGGCGAAGAGATGACGCACGCTCGGCGCGGCCAGCGCGGCACCGCCGTAGGCCGCGTCGACGTGGAGCCACCAGCCCTCCTCGCGGGCCACCTCGCCGATGCCGGCGATGTCGTCGACGATGCCGAGGTTGGTGGTCCCGGCGGTGGCGACGACGGCAAAGATGCCGTCCCGGACCTCGGGGTCGGTGGCGGCAAGCGTCTCCCGCAGGGCCGCCCCCGTCATGCGGCCGCGCTCGTCGCCGGGGACGAGGACCATGTCCACGTCCATGACCACCCGCAGCGCGTGCTCGACCGAGGAGTGCGTCTGCTCGGTGACGACGACCGCCCAGCGGCCGGGCCGCCGGTCACCGCGACGATGCTTGGCCGACTCACGGGCGGCCACCAGCGCCGAGAGGTTGCCGATCGTCCCGCCCTGGACGAAAGCACCCCCGGCCTCAGCGGGCAGGCCGGCCAGAGTGGTGAGCCAGCGCAGCGCCTGGTTCTCGGCGTAGACCGCGCCCGAGCCCTCGAGCCACGAGCCGGAGTAGACGCTCGTCGCACCCACCAGCATGTCGAAGGCCGCGGCGGCCCGGGTCGGCGCGCTGGGGATGAAGGAGAGGTAGCGGGGGTGGTCCACCGACAGGCAGGCCGGTCCGAGCACGTCGTGCCAGAGCCGCAGCGCCTCGTCGATGCCGATACCCGAGGCGGTGATCGTCTCGCCGGCTTGCTCGTCCAGCTCGGCGGGTGTCAACGGGCGGTCGATCGGCGGTGCGGACATCGCCAGTCGCTCCAGGCAGAACCACGCCAGCCGCTGCACGGCCCGTTCGTCGTCCGGTGTCATGCGGTGCACGAGCGCCGAGCCTACGGCGCAACGACCGGCCGCGACACGACAGCCGTACCAGCGGACCGGCAGCCGGGAACGCGCGCCGGGAACGCTGAGAGCGACCTTGACGTTGTGGGAGACGTACAGCTTCGGATGATTGCCTCGTCCCGGCGGGCCGCAGCGGTCCCCGGACGAGCGTGAGGTGAGTGATGACGGTCGACGCGACCGAGCAGACGGTCCCGCAGGCGTGGGTGCCGCCGTCGTGGGACGAGGTCGTCCGCGAACACGCCGACCGGGTCTACCGGCTCGCCTTCCGGCTCTCCGGCAACCGCGCCGATGCCGAGGACCTCACCCAGGAGACCTTCGTCCGCGTCTTCCGCTCGCTGGCCGAGTACAAGCCCGGCACCTTCGAGGGCTGGCTGCACCGGATCACCACGAACCTCTTCCTGGACATGGTGCGCCGGCGGCAGCGCATCCGCTTCGACGCCCTGCCCGAGGACGCGCACGACCGCCTCGCCGGTGCCAACCCCGGCCCCGAGGCGACCTATGACCAGCTCCACCTCGACCCCGAGGTCCAGGCTGCGCTCGACGCGCTCCCGCCGGACTTCCGCGTCGCCGTGGTCCTCTGCGACCTCGAGGAGCTCTCCTACGAGGAGATCGCCGCCACCCTCGGCATCAAGGTCGGGACGGTGCGTTCGCGTATCCACCGCGGCCGGGTGCTGCTGCGCGAGGCCCTCGCCCACCGCGCTCCCGGCCGCCGTCCCGCGGCCGAGCACTGGGAGACGAGCGACGCATGATCGTCCACCCGCAGCACCTCTCGGACGAGGCCGTCGCGGCCTTCGCCGACGGTGTCCTCACCGGTCACGCCCGCGATCGCGCGGCCCGTCACACCCGGTCCTGCGCCGAGTGCGCCGAGGCCGTCCGGGTGCAGCGGGAAGCGGTGCTGGTGCTGCGCACCGCGCCGGCTCCCGAGCTACCGGGGGGCCTCTTCGACCGGCTCTGCGGGCTGCCGCAGGTGACGCCGATCGCGTCGCCGCCCACCGTCGTCATGCCCGACGGCAGCACCATGCTCGCCACCTCCGGTGCGCTCGGCTCGGTCGCGGCGTTCGTCCCGGAGCAGTCGGCTCGGCCGAATCGGTCCCACTCGCGCGCGGGCCTCTTCGGGACCACCGCCGCCGTCGTGGCCCTGGCCGGTGCGCTGGTCACCACCGCCGCGGTCGCCGGTGACAGCGAGGACGGCTCGGGTGAGCGCAGCGGGACCGGCACGGTGACGACGGTGCAGCATCGCAGCACGCCGTCGCCGGCCGCCCCGCGGTCCGCCGATCTCGATGTGTTCCGCGCAGGCGGTCGCTGAGCAAAACCCGGTCGGCTCGTCCTCCGGGCCCATCCCGGGGCAGACTCGACAGCAGGCCAACACCTCGGGCGGCGATCGTTCCTGCCCGGCGGAACGATCACGAGAGGGTGACGTGTGAGCGAGCGCAGCGACTCGGGCAGGCACGCCGCCCCCGACGCCTCCGGCGCGAGCCCCGGCTCCCCGGACGCCGTCGAGCGGACCCCGGACGCGGCCTACGCCCGTCCGGCCGGCGTCTCCGGTGGCTTCGAGTCCCGATCCGACGCGCCGACGGATTACCGGCCGCCGCCGCCCACCGTCAATCCGGCCGAGGCCGCCGTCTTCGGCCGCCCGCAGGGCGCGTCCGCCTTCGCGCCGCCGCAGCAGGAGCGGCTCGTCCCGCACCACACCACCCCTGCCCCGACACCGCGCGTCTTCGCCGACGCCTTCGGCGCTCCCGCCACCGCGCGGGACGGCTTCGACCCGGCGCCCGGCTCGCGGCTGCCGCCGGCCGGCAAGCCTGCCGAGTCGCCCTGGTGGAAGGCCGACGCACCGTCGGACCCGTGGCGGGACCCCTCCGCGCCGTTCTGGCTTGGCCGGGGCGCCGTCTTCGGCCCCGCCGGTCCGAGCCAGTTGGGGCCGGAGCAGGACACCGAGGCGGCAGCCGGGCAGCTCGCCGACGAGGGTGACGACGAGGAGCTCGACGGCGCCGAGTCCGGCGGCGACAACGTCCGCCACGTCAGGTTCGGCCTGCGGTCCTCGCTCGTCCTCGTCCTCGCCCTGTTGCTGGCCGGGACCGTCGGCGGCGTCGTCGGGTGGTTCCTCACCGACCGCGCGAACGACACGCTCTTCCGGCCGGACGCCAGCATCGCCCAGGTGGAGACGCCGACGCAGCGTCCGGCGGGGTCCGTGGCCGGCATCGCCAAGCGGGTGGGGCCGGCCGTCGTCTCGATCGCCGTGACGACGAAGACCCAGTTCAGCATCGGCTCCGGCGTCGTCATCAGCTCCGCCGGCGACGTGCTCACGAACAACCACGTGATCGAGGCGGCCGCCGACGGCAACGGCACCATCGTGGTGACCTTCAGCAACGAGGCCACCGCGGCGGCCCGCATCGTGGGACGGGATCCGCAGAGCGACCTCGCCGTGCTGCGCGTCCCGGACGACCAGCTCACCGTCGCCACGCTCGGCAAATCGTCCCAGCTGGCCGTCGGTGACAGCGTCGTCGCAATCGGCTCGCCGCTGGGTCTGCAGGGCACCGTCACCTCCGGCATCGTCTCGGCGCTGAACCGCCCCGTACGGGTGGACAACGACAGCGGTGGCCTGGACGCGTACCTCAACGCCATCCAGACCGACGCCCCTATCAACCCCGGCAACAGCGGCGGGGCACTGGTCAACAGCAGCGGCGCGGTCATCGGCATCAACTCGGCCGCGGCGCTCGGCACCGTCGGCCCCAACGGCTCGGGCGCGGCCATCACCGGCATCGGGTATGCGATCCCCATCGACTACGCCCGCCGCATCGCCCAGGAGCTGATCCGGACCGGCAAGGCCGAGCACGGCAGCATCGGGCTGCAGGGGCGCACTGTCGTCTCGGCGACACCGGGCAAGCAGGTCGGCGGCTACATCGTCCAGGTCTCGCCCGGCGGCCCGGCAGCCAAGGCTGGTCTTCAGCAGGGCGACGTTATCGTGGCTGCCGACGGCCAGGTGATCCAGACGTTCGACCAGTTGTCCGTCCTCGTTTCCCAGCGGCGCCCCGGCGACCGCATCGAAGTCACGTATTACGTCAAGGGCACGACGCAGAAGAAGACCGTGACGGTCACCCTCGCAAAGGACGACTGATGTTCAACCTCGGGCCGATGGAGATGGTGGTTCTCGCCATCGTCGGCATCGTGGTCATCGGTCCGGAGAAGCTGCCCGGCCTCGCCCGTGACGCCGCCGGCATGCTGCGCACCCTGCGCGAGCTCGCCACCGGGGCCCGACAGCAGCTGCGCGACGAGCTCGGTCCCGAGTTCGCCGACATGGACCTGCGCAATCTCAACCCGCGGACGGCTGTCACCCGGATGGTGCTCGGCGACGACCACGAGGCGGGGCGCTTCGACCCGAAGTCGATGATGCGCGACGCCTTCTTCGGCGACGAGGACCTCCGCGCCGCCGACCCGCGCTCCGATCTGCGCGACCTCCGGGACAGCTACCGATCCTCCTACTCCTTCGACGACCGGGCCGACGGCAGTCCCGCGCCCCGGGTCAACGGAGCGAACGGTCACGCTCACGGCCGGATCGACGTCACCAAGGGCGGTTCCGAGGCCCCCTCGCCTCGTCCTCGTCCGCGCCCGCGTCCCAGCAGCTATGGCGACGACATCACCTGAGTCGGCGTGACGACCCGGCGACGGCCGGGCAGGTACCTGGTATGCGCATCGTCATCGCCGGAGGACACGGCCAGATCGCCCTGCTGCTCACCCGCCGTCTCGCCGACGCCGGGCACCATCCGGTGGGGCTGATCCGCAACCCCGACCACGAGTCCGATGTCGTTGCCGCGGGAGGGGAGGCCGCGGTGTTGGACCTCGAACAGACTGACGTGGACGCGATCGCTGCTGCACTCCGCGGCGCGGACGCCGTCGTCTTCGCCGCCGGTGCCGGCCCGAAGAGCGGCGCGGCGCGCAAGCTCACTCTCGATCGGGACGGCGCGGTCAAGCTCGCCAGGGCAGCGCAGCAGGCCAACGTGCGGCGCTACGTCATGGTCTCGGCCATCAACACCGACGACTTCGACCCGGACTCCGACGAGGTCTACCAGGTCTACCTTCGCGCCAAGAGCGAGGCCGACGCGGCGCTGCGCGACACCGACCTGGACTGGACCATCGTCCGTCCCGGCGGTCTCTCCGACGACGCCGGCACGGGCCGGGTGACGCTGGCCGAGTCAGTCGAGCGGGCCAGCATCCCGCGGGCGGACGTCGCGGCGATCATCGCCGAGGCACTCGAGACCCCGTCGACCATCGGCAAGCAGTTCGAGGCCGTCTCGGGCGAGGACGCCATCCCGGACGCGCTCGCCGCCCTCTGACCCGTCCCACTCCCGACGATCAGGTCGCGGGGCAGCTCTCGATCAGGGGGCCGGCGACCGTCAGCGGACCGGGGTCAGCCCCAGCGAACGGCCGACCAGGCTGCGTGAGCGGGCGGCGAGGGCGTCGGCGACCGAGTTCAGCGCCTGCGCGGCCGGCGACTCCGGCGCCCGCAGCACGACGGGCAGCCCCTCGTCTCCACCCTCGCGAACCTGCTGGTCGATCGGGATCTGACCGAGCAGCGGCACGTTCGTCCCTGTGGACTGCGACAGCGACTCCGCCACCGCCTGGCCACCGCCGCTGCCGAAGAGCTCCATCCGGGAGCCGTCGGGCATCTCCAGCCAGCTCATGTTCTCCACCACGCCGACGATCTGCTGGTGCGTCTGCAGCGCGATGGACCCCGCCCGCTCGGCCACCTCACGGGCGGCGAGCTGCGGCGTGGTGACCACGAGCAGCTCCGCGGACGGCACGAGCTGCGCCACCGAGATTGCGATGTCGCCGGTGCCGGGCGGGAGGTCCATGAGCAGGACGTCCAGATCGCCCCAGAAGACGTCGGCGAGGAACTGGTTCAGCGCCCGGTGCAGCATCGGACCGCGCCACACCACGGCGGTGTTGCCGGGGGTGAACATGCCGATCGAAATGACCTTCACGTCGTGCGCGATGGGCGGCATGATCATGTTGTCGACCTGGGTCGGCTTGTGCTCGACGCCCAGCATGCGCGGCACCGAGAAGCCGTAGATGTCGGCGTCGACGACGCCGACCGAGAGCCCACGCTTCGCCAGCGCGACGGCCAGGTTCACGGTGGTGGACGACTTGCCCACCCCGCCCTTGCCGGAGGCCACCGCGTAGACGCGGGTCCGCGAGCCTGGCTGGGCGAAGGGGATCTCGTTGGCGGGGGCGTCGCCGCGCAGCTGCTCGCGCAGGGCGGTGCGCTGGGCGTCGGTCATGACGCCGAGGCTGACGTCCACGCCGGAGACGCCCGCCACCTTGCTCACCGCAGCCGTGACGTCACGAGTCAGCTGCTCCTTCATCGGGCAGCCGGGGACGGTGAGCAGCACGCCCACGGCGACGCGGCCGTCGGCGTCGACGGTGACCGACTCGACCATGCCCAGCTCGGTGATCGGCTTGCGGATCTCCGGGTCGTCGACGGTGGTCAGCGCTTCGCGGACAGCGGATTCATTCGGGTGCGACACACGGTCGATGGTACGTAGGATCGGCAGTCGTGACCTCGCAGGCTCCCTCCGGTAGCGGTGACCGTGGCCACGCGCTGCGGCCGTCGGACTGGCGGGTGGGGGTGTGGCGCTCGTTCCTGCGGGCGCACGCGACGGTCCTGGGCCGGCTCGAGCGCGAGCTCGCCGACGCCGGGATGCCCATCGCCTGGTACGACGTGCTGCTGCAGCTGGTCGAGGCGCCGGGACACCGGCTGCGGATGGCCGAGCTCGCCGACCGGGTGCTGCTGTCGCGGTCGGGGTTGACGCGGCTGGTCGACCGGCTGCAGGCCGAGGGGTTCGTCCGCCGCGAGCCGGCGCCTCACGACGCGCGGGGCACCTTCACCGTGCTCACCCGCGCCGGCTTCGAGGCGCTGCGTGCCGCGGCACCGGTGCACCTGGCCGGGGTCCGGGACCACTGGCTGAAGCACTTCAGCGACGACGAGCTGCGGGTGCTGGGCGGGCTGCTCGCCCGTATCGCGCCCGCAGCCGAGTGACCGCCGCCGAGTGACCGGGCCCGTCCGACCCGTCGTTCGTGACTCGCTCGGGGTCGGCGTCGCCGTCGGTGCCTACGGCTTCGCCTTCGGAGCGGCCGCGGTCGCAGCCGGGTTGAGCGTGCTGCAGGCCTGCCTGCTGTCGCTGCTCGCCTTCACCGGCGGGACGCAGTTCGCGGTGGTCGGCGTGGTGGCCGGTGGTGGTGGCGTCGGTCCGGCGCTGGCGAGCGGACTGCTGCTGGGATCACGCAACACGCTCTACGCGATGCGGCTGGCGCCGCTGCTGCGCCTCCGTGGCTGGCGGCGCCTGCTCGCGGCGCACGGCACGATCGACGAGTCGACCGGTATGGCGGTGGCGCGGGACCTGCCTGCGGCCGATCCGGCCGACGCTCGCGCCGCGTTCTGGTGGACGGCCGGCGGGGTCTTCGTCTTCTGGAACCTCACCACCGTCGCCGGGGCGGTGGTGGGTGGCGTCGTCGACCCCGTCGACTTCGGCCTGGACGCCGTCGTCCCCGCGGCGTTCCTGGCGCTGCTGGCGCCCCGACTGCGGGCCGGACGCATCGAGAGGCGGGTGGCGGTCGCCGGCGCCGTCATCGCGGTCGTGCTCATCCCGTTGACACCGCCGGGGATCCCGGTGTTGGCGGCGAGCGCGGCACTGCTGCTCGCCACCGCCGTGGGATCGGAGCGGCCGTCATGACGCTCTGGCTGCTCGTCCTCGGCACCATCGCCGGCTGTTATGCCGAGAAGCTCGCGGGCTACCTCGTGCCGGCTCGGGTACTGGACCACCGGCACGTCCGGCGCGCCGTGGAGCTGCTGCCGGTGGCACTGCTGGCGGCCCTGGTCGTCGTGCAGCTGCTCGCCGACGGCCGCCGGCTCGACGCCGACGTCCCGCGGTTGGCCGGCTTCGCCGTCGGCGCGATCGCGGTGTGGCGTCGCGCCCCGTTCCTCGTCGTGGTGGTCGCCGCCGCGGCGACGGCCGCGCTGCTACGCCTCGGTCTCGGCTGAGTCGTTGGCGTCGGCCTGAACCCGCTTCTTGCCCTTCTTGCTGACCTTGACGTCGTCGAAGCGCTCCTCGATGCGCTGCAGCTCCGAGCGCAGGTAGTCGCGGGTCGCGACCTCGCCGAGGGCCATCCGGATCGCCGCGATCTCCCGCGCCAGGTACTCCAGGTCGGCCTTGGACTCCCGAGCCTCCTCGCGGTCGGCGTCGAGGTTGATGCGGTCGCGGTCATCCTGGCGATTCTGGGCCAGCAGGATCAGCGGCGCGGCGTAGGAGGCCTGCAACGACAGCGCGAGGGTGAGGAAGAGGAAGGGATAGGCGTCGGGGTGCGGCAGGCCCGGAATGGCGTTGCCGACCATCCAGATCACGATGATCGCGCTCTGGACGACGAGATAGCGGCCGGTGCCCAGGAAGCGGGCGATCTTCTCGGTGACGCGGCCGAAGGCCTCGGCATCGACCCGGACGCGTGGCCCCCGCGATCCGGTGGCGGGCTGGTCCAGCCGCATCCGCTCCGGCCGCCGACCGCGCTCAGCCATTGCCGACCTCCGACCGGTCGTCGCGCCAGTTCTCCGGCAGCAGGTGGTCCAGGACGTCGTCGACCGAGACGGCGCCGAGGAGCCGCTCGTGGTCGTCGACAACCGGGACGGCGACCAGGTTGTACGTCGCCATGTGCCGGGTCACCTCGTCGATGGAGGCGTTGGGACGCAGCGCGCCGGTGTCCTTCTCGCAGATGCCGCTGACGAGGGCCGACGGTGGTTCGCGCAGCAGCCGCTGCACGTGTGCGGTGCCGAGGAAGCGTCCGGACGGGGTCGCCATCGGCGGTCGCACAACGTAGACCTGCGCGGCGATGGCGGGGGAGAGCTCCGGGTTGCGCAGCCGCGCCAGCGCCTCGGCCACCGTGGCGTCCGGCAGCATGATCAGCGGCTCGGAGGTCATCAGGCCACCGGCGGTGTAGTCGGCGTAGGTCATGAGCCGTCGGACCGGTTCGGCGTCCTCGGGCTCCATCAGCTCCAGCAGCCGCTGCTGGTCCGCGGCGGGGAGGTCGCCCAGCAGGTCGGCAGCGTCGTCGTCGTCCATCGCCTCGAGGACGTCGGCGGCCCGCTCGTCGGCGAGCTGCCGGACGAGGTCGACCTGATCGTCCTCGCTCATCTCCTGCAGGACGTCGGCCAGCCGCTCGTCGTCCAGGGCGTTGGCGATCTCGAGGCGCCGCTTCGGGGTCATGTCCGACAATGCGGCGGCGACGTCGGCGGGCCGGAGGTCCGACAGCATCGCGACGGTGGCGTCGGTGCCCTGGGCCGCGACGTCCTGCGGTTCGTCCAGGGTGAGGCCGGCGACCTCGTTCCACTCCACCTGCGACAGCTGCCCCCGGCGCCGCGACAGGCGGGCCGACGGAGTGCGGACGGCGAGCCGGGAGACCACCCAGTCGCGGGCCCGGTTGGTCTCCATCCCGGCGTCGACGATGGTGACCCGCTGCCCGGAGTCGCGGACCGTGACCGTCCGGTCGAGCAGCTCGCCGAGGATGAGGATCTCGTTGGTGCGGCGCTCGAAGCGGCGCATGTTGACGGTGCCAGAGGCGAGGACGATCTGGTCGGGCTCGATGCGCACCACCCGCCCCATCGGGACGAAGATGCGGTGCCGCTGCGCGACCTCGACGACGAGACCGAGGACGCGCGGCGGCTGCCGATCGGCCCGCAGCATCGTCACGGCGTCACGGACCTTGCCCAGCTGGTCGCCGGACGGGTCGAAGACCTCGATGCCGGCCAGCCGGGCGACGAAGACGCGGTCGCCGGTGCTCACCCGAGCAGGCTACTCAGCCGAGGTGGCTGCCATGCGACCCGTGTGAAGAAGTCTCAGGAGCGCACCCGTCCGAGCCGTCACCTGGTGATCATGAACGCTCGGCGGGGCTACCGCGGCGTCGACCCGGCGTCACTCAGCCCAGCGCGGCGATGGCGTCGGCGATGGCGAGCGTCCGCTGCGCCGACTCGACGTGCAGGTTCTCGATCATCCGGCCGTTGTAGGTGACGACGCCGGTGCCCTTGCCGTCCTCCCACGCCTGCAGGATGCCGCGGGCGTCGGTGACGGCCTGCTCGGACGGCGCGAAGGCCTCGTTGGCACCCTCGACCTGACCGGGGTGGATGAGCGTCTTGCCGTCGAAGCCGAACTCCCGACCCTGGCGGCACTCGGCGAGGAAACCGTCGGCGTCCTTCACGTTGTTGTAGACGCCGTCGAGGATGGCGATGCCGCCGGCGCGCGCGGCGAGGACGGCGAGCGAGAGGCTGGTGAGCACCGGCGCGCGGCCGGGTACGTGCTCGGCGTAGAGCTCCTTGACCAGGTCGTTGGTACCCATGACGAAGACGGCCAGCCGGTCGGAGGCGGTCGCGATCTCGCGGGCGTTGAAGATGGCCTGCGGGGTTTCGATCATGGCCCAGAGCTTGGTCCGCTCGGGGGCGCCGGCCTTCTCGATCGCGGCCACCAGCGAGCGGACCTCGTCGGCGGTGTTGACCTTCGGTACGACGATGCCGTCCGGGCCGGCCTGCGCGGCGGCGACGATGTCCTCGTCGTGCCACTCGGTGCCGATGCCGTTGACGCGGATCGTCAGCTCGCGCTTGCCGTACTCGCCGCTGCTCACCGCTGTCGCCGCAGCCTCGCGAGCCGCCGGCTTGGCGTCCGGGGCGACGGCGTCCTCGAGGTCGAAGATCACGCCGTCGATGGGCAGCGTCTTGGCCTTCTCCAGCGCCTTGGCATTGGACGACGGCATGTACAGGACGGACCGCCGCGGCCGGAACTCGGCGCTCATGCGTCGATCACGATCTTGTCGTACTCAGCCTTGAGCTCCGGGTCGATCGCGGCCAGCTGCTCGGCGAGCTCGACCATGACCAAGCACTGCTTGGTGGAGGCGTCGTCCTCCATCTTGCCGTCGATCATGACCGCGCCGGTGCCGTCGCCCATGGCTGCGACCACACGCTTGGCGTGCGTGACGTCCTCGACCGAGGGGCTGAAGACCTTCTTGGCGATGGCGATCTGCTTGGGGTGCAGGCTCCAGGCGCCGACACAGCCGAGCAGGTAGGCGTTGCGGAACTGGTCCTCGCAGGCCACGACGTCGGCGATGTCGCCGAAGGGACCGTAGTGGGCGTACATGCCGTGCATCGCGCAGGCGTCCACCATGCGCGCGATCGTGTAATGCCAGAGATCCTGCTGGTACGTGGTCCGCTGGCCGGTGATGTCGCCGTCGGTCGGGTCCTGCCGAACGAGGTAGCCGGGGTGGCCGCCGCCGACGCGGGTGGTCTTCATGCGGCGGTCCGCGGCGAGGTCGGCGGGGCCGAGTGAGAGCCCGTGCATGCGCGGCGAGGCGGCGCAGATCTCCTCGATGTTGGCGACGCCGCGCGCGGTCTCGAGGATCGCGTGAATGAGGATGGGTCGCTCGAGGCCCGCCTTGGCCTCGAGCTGGGCGAGCAGTCGGTCGACGTAGTGGATGTCCTCGGCGCCCTGCACCTTCGGCACCATGATGACGTCGAGCTTGTCCCCGATCTCGGGCACCAGCGTGGTGAGGTCGTCGAGCACCCAGGGCGAGTCGAGGGCGTTGATGCGCGTCCAGAGCTGGGTCCGGCCGAAGTCGGTGGTCTTGGCGATCTCCACGAGGCCGTTGCGGGCGGCTTCCTTGTTGTCGGCCTTGACGGCGTCCTCGAGGTTGCCGAGCAGGACGTCGACGGTGCCGACCATGTCCGGGATCTTGGCCGCCATCTTGGCGTTGCTGGGGTCGAAGAAGTGGATCATGCGAGACGGCCGGGCCGGGATCTCCCGCAACGGGGCAGGTGCCCCGACGGCGAGCGGCGTGAAGAAATCTCGGGCGGGTCGCATCGTCTCCCTTTCGGCGAGGTCAGGTCCAGCGGAACGTAGCAGCCGGTCGCACGGGCAGTACCCGTGAAAGCCGTGGATGTCACCGGGATGACAGTCACGCCTGGCGCAGTCGCGTAATCTCGTTGAACTTGGTTCAGTAGGAGGTCGCGCCGTGGCGCTCGCCCGCAACGTCCGCAACGCCTGGGCGCACTACCTCGGCGACGGTGTCGAGCCGGCCGACCCGACGCCGTCGGAGCTCGTCCACGACGCGCCCCATGCGCGGCTGCGGCGCTACGGCGCGGCCGGGGCTGCCGGCGATCCGATCCTGCTGGTGCCGCCGCTGGCCGTGCACATCAGCTGCTTCGACCTGCGTCCGGACCAGAGCCTGGCAGCCTTCCTCGTGGGCGTCGGCCGTCCGGTCTACGTCGTCGACTTCGGCGACATCACCTTCGCCGATCGCCGGATGGGCTTCGAGGACTGGATCGACGGGATCATCCCCGAGACGCTCCGCCGGGTCTCGTCCCGGCACGGCGACCGTCCGGTGGACGTCGTCACCTGGTCGCTCGGGGGCACCCTCACCTTCCTCACCGCGGCGTCCCACGACGACCTGCCGCTGCGGTCGATCGCCGCCGTCGGCACGCCCATCGACTACAGCGCCGTCCCCTACCTGGCGCCGCTGCGGACCCTCGGGAAGTACACCGGCGGCCGGGTGCTGCGGACGACGTTCCGCGCGGCCGGCGGTCTGCCCGCCTGGGCGGTCAAGGGCAGCTTCCGGTTCACCGCGCTGCAGCGAGAGCTCACCAAGCCCTGGTTCGTGCTGCGCAACCTCGGTGACACCGAGACGCTCGGCCGGATGGAGGCCGTCGACCGCTTCATCGGGATGATGCCGGGCTACCCCGGCCGGCTCTACGACCAGCTCTACGCCCACGCCGTGCAGGCCAACCAGCTCAGCAGGGGCTACCTGCAGCTCAGCAGCGACCGCCGGGTCGAGCTCGGCCGGGTCACGCAGGACGTCCTCGTCGTCGCCGGCGAGACCGATGTCATCGCGCCGATCGCCTGCGTCCGCCGGGCCTGCGACGTCCTCACCGCAGCACGATCACTGCGCTACGAGACGGCCCCCGGCAGCCATCTCGGTGTGCTGAGCGGACCGACGGCCAGGAACTCGACGTGGACCTACGTCGCCGAGTTCCTGGCCAAGGTCGGCGCCGGTCAGTAGAGGTAGGGACCGCTCGAGTTCCAGCGCAGCACGCCCACCCAGGCCTGCCGGGTGTTGCCGTCCTTGACGCCGTTGTGGTTCGCGTCGATGTAGGCGTGGAAGGCGATGCGGGTGGTGCTGCCGTCCTGCAGCACGGTGGCGCCGCCCGGTCCGCAGAGCCCGGTGGAGGCCCGCGACATCACCGTCTTGACCCGCTTGAAGGTGCCGCCCCAGAAGGTCGACGCGACCCAGACATCGGTCGAGTAGGTGCAGTTGATGTAGTCGCCGCGCGAGGTGAACAGCCACACCTTGCCGCCGTGCGCGATGGCTGACGGCGCTTCGATCCGCGACGAGGCGAGGAAGATCTTGGACCTGCTCGACCCGATGGTGACGCTGCCCGTGGACGGGTCCATCTGGATGGCACGGATGTCGAAGTTCTTCTGGTTGCGGTAGTTGACCTTGTAGAGCATGTAACGCTTGCCGTCCTTGGCGAGATACGCCGACGGGTCGATGGCCTCGTACCCGGCCTTGCCCGAGCAGACGGTGGGCTTGCTGTTGCTGTCCACGAAGCCACGGTTGGGGCTGCCGGACTTCGCGACACCGACGCAGTGCACGCCGGTCTTGGCGTAGACGCCGGTGTAGTACATGACGTACAGGGCGCGGCCCAGCCCGTCCTTGGTCTTGAAGACGTGCGGCGCCCACAGCTTGGCGTCCTTGGCGACCCACTTCGGCCGGGACTTCATCGACGACACGACCTTGCCGTATCCGCTCGCCGGCGAGGTCGAGGAGGTGGAACCGAAGAGGCCGCCGGTCTTGTAGAGGTAGTAGCGGGACCCGAACTTGGCGAAGCCGGGGTCCGGGAAGTCGCCGCTGACCACGCGCTTGGCGTGGCCGGGGGAGGCGGCACCGGCGGGCGCGGTGACGGCGGGCAGGAGCACGGTGCTGGCCGCGGTCGCGGTGACGAGCAGGGTCGTCAGGCGACGGCGTGGTGTGAGGGGTGTCATGACGCCGACGCTAGGCGCGTCGGCTGCTCGCCGCGCGGTGGACGACCGGGGACGACTGCCCTGCCCGTCGTGGTGCGCTCTCAGTGCCGCCGGGTCAGACTGCCAGCGACGGACACCGCACCAAGGGGGACTTCGTGATCATCTTCGGCTCGCGGACGATGGTGAAGCTGCTCGCCACGCTCTACTTCGTCTGCCGCAACTGCGGGAATCCGGCGGCCCAGCAGTTGGTGAAGCGGAGCACCTGGTTCACGCTGTTCTTCATCCCGGTCTTCCCGTTCCGGATCACGCACTCGACGACCTGCACCTTCTGTGGCGCAGGGACGAAGGTCGCCAAGGCCGAGGTGGAGCAGCTCCTCGCCGCGAACCAGCAGGGTTACCCGCAGCAGCCCTACCAGCAGCAGGGATATCCGCAGCAGCCGCAGCAGGGGTACCCGCAACGCTGAATCTCGCGGTGTGTGTGGGCGAGCGAGCTGCCGGGTAGGTAGCGGCTCATGCGGAGGGCACAGACCACCACCCTGACCACGCTCGCGATCGGCACCGTGCTCGTCACCGTGCTCACCGGTTGCGGCTCCGACACCGACGGTTCCGGGAGACCCGGCGCTACCGGGGGCTCCAGCGCATCCGGCACCGCTGGCGCTTCGGATCCCACATCCGGGAGCTCGAGTACCGGAACCGGGGGATCGCAGGCGCAGCGGGCGATCGCCACGTCGTTGCGAGCCGCGCAGCAGGCCAAGTCCTACAGAGTCGTCGCGTCGGGGCAGGACAACGGCGAGCCGCTGGACCTCGACGTCCACTACGGCAGCAACGGCGCGGCGGGCTCGATCGGGATGTCCGGGGTGCGGGTCGCAGTGCGCACGGTCGGGTCTCTGGTGTACTTCAAGGCGCCGTCGTCGTTCTGGCGGCAACAGGCCGGGGAGGGCGCGGCCAGGCAATTCGCCGGCAAGTGGGTCAAGACCTCCCAGCGATCCGAGGCCGGCAAGGGCTTCGCACAGTTCGCCGACCGCAGCTCGCTGATCTCCGCGTTCTCCAAGAACCTTGACGACCCCGACGTCCAGAACCTGAAGCGGCTGGGTCAGGCGTCCGTCAACGGCGTCGCGACCACGACGTACGGCGACAGCGAGGGCACCATCGACATCGCCTCGTCCGGGACGCCCTACCCGCTCAAGCTCGTCTCTAAAGAGTCCGGCGAAGGTGGGACGCTCGTCTTCTCGGACTGGAACTCGCCGTACACGGTGACACCGCCCCCGGCCGCGCAGACGGTGTCGCTGCCCTCGTAGCCGTCGTGGCCGAAGCGGTCTGAGAGTGATGTCACGGGTGCTCGGCTGGGCCACCCGCGATGCACGAGGGATACTCCGAGTACATCTGTTCGCCACGCGGCTGTGATGCCGCGCGCCCAGTCGCGAAGGAATGACGCATGGCTCGCCTCGCCCAGACCGCCGGCCTCACCGAGGTCCAGACCGAGATCCTCTCGGCCGTCAAGACCTTCGTGGACAAGGAGATCCTGCCGTACGCGAACGACCTCGAGCACAAGGACGAGTTCCCCGAGGCCATCGTCGAGGGCATGAAGGAGATGGGCCTCTTCGGGCTCATGATCGACGAGGAGTACGGCGGTCTGGGGGAGTCGCTGCTCACCTACGCCCTCGTCGTCGAGCAGATTGCCCGCGGCTGGATGAGCGTCTCGGGCGTCATCAACACGCACTTCATCGTGGCGTACATGATCGCCCAGCACGGCACCGACGAGCAGAAGCAGTACTTCCTGCCCAAGATGGCCACCGGTGAGATCCGCGGCGCGTTCTCGATGAGCGAGCCCGACCTCGGCTCCGACGTTTCGGCCATCAAGACCCGCGCCGAGCAGGACGGCGACGAGTTCGTCCTCAACGGCTCGAAGATGTGGCTCACCAACGGTGGCGGTTCCCGCGTCGTGGCCACCCTCGTCAAGGACGACCAGGGCGCCGACTCGGTCTACAAGAACATGTCGACGTTCCTCATCGAGAAGGAGGCCGGCTTCGGCGAGACCCGTCCGGGCCTCACCATCCCCGGCAAGATCGACAAGATGGGCTACAAGGGCGTCGAGACCACGGAGATGATCCTGGACGGCGTTCGCGTCCCCGCCGACCGCGTGCTCGGTGGTACGGAGGCCCGCGGCAAGGGCTTCGCGCAGATGATGGACGGCGTCGAGGTCGGTCGCGTCAACGTCGCCGCCCGCGCCTGCGGCATCGCGATCCGCGCCTTCGAGCTCGCCGTCGCCTACGCCCAGCAGCGCAAGACCTTCGGCAAGCAGATCGCCGACCACCAGGCCATCGCCTTCAAGCTGGCGGAGATGGCGACGAAGGTCGAGGCCGCGCATCTGATGATGGTCAACGCCGCCCGCCTCAAGGACGCCGGCACCCGCAACGACGTCGAGGCCGGCATGGCCAAGCTCATCGCCTCCGAGTACTGCGCCGAAGTCACCCAGGACTCCTTCCGCATCCACGGCGGCTACGGCTACTCCAAGGAGTACGAGATCGAGCGCCTCATGCGCGAGGCGCCGTTCCTGCTCATCGGCGAGGGCACGTCGGAGATCCAGAAGACGATCATCAGCCGGGGCCTGCTGCGGGAGTACAAGGCCTAGGCACCCGCCGCCCGCCGCGGGTTGGCCCCATCCGGGCGCGGTTGGCCCCACCCGAGCACCCCGGGGGTTGGCCCCATTCGGGCGCGGTTGGCCCCATGCGAGCGCGGTCCGGAGCCTCATCCCACCGCGCTGGGCTGGGGCCAACCGCCGGCGATCCAGCGACGTTGCGTCCGATCGGGACGAAGCCCGCGCGCGAACGCGTCCCGGAGCTGGGCCGTCACGACGGAGAAGTTGGCGAGGTCCTGCCACAGCCAACGGACGACGATGAGTCCTGCCTGCTCGAGGGCGGCCTGGCGTCGCTTCTCGGTGACCAGCGTGTCGGGACTGCCGTTGTACTTGACCAAGCCGTCGGCTTCACCGATCACCCCGGGGCCCTGCCAATAGAAGTCCGGCCGGCCGAGGAAGAGCCCCGTCGAGCTGTAGATGGGGACCTGGAGCTCCGGCGCCGGAAGCCCGAAGTCGATGATGCGCAACCGGCTGATGGACTCCAAAGGCGACTCGGCGGCGGCGTCGGCCAGCATCGCGGCGCGCTGTGCACCCGCGACTCCCGGCCAGAACTGCGTGGCCACGACGGCATGTTCGAGGTGAGCCGGGGTCATGAGTCCGAGCCGCAGCGCTGAGTCGGCCGCAACGATCCCGGCATCCGTTCCGTGCTCGTGACCGATGTCCAGCACGGTGCGTGCCGCAGTGGTGAGTCGGATCGCGCCGAGCCGCCCGGTCGAGCCGGGACCGAGCTTGCCGCGGTGTCGGTGGACCTCACTCATGGGACCGCGCCGACCCCGCGGATACGTGGCGCAGACGTGAGAGGGCACGGCGAGCAGGTGGAGCCCGAGGAGCACCCCTGCCGCACTGTGACTGATCTGCACTGTCGGATTGGTCAGCGAGACCGCGGTCGCTCTTGCTCGAAGTTCGTCGACAGCGTCCGCGCGAGGCTGCGAGTAGGCGCCTTCGCGAACCCGGTAGAGCCGGTCGGCACTCACCGCGTGACGTAGCGCGTGCGATGTCCAGCCGGCGTCCAACGCCTGCTGCGTGGTGAAGACGCCGTTCTGACGGAACGCAATGATCGGTAGGGGTCGCACGGACGAAGACCGTGCCACTGATCGGTCCTGAGCGTCGGGCGTTGTCCACAGGCCGCGGTACGCCGCGGGTTGGCCCCACCTCGGCGCGGTCACCGAGTCGGATCCACCGCGCTGACGTGGGGCCAACCGCGCCGACGTGGGGCCAACCGGAGCGAAGCGACCGGTCGGGACCGGCCAGGACCGGTCGGGACCGGCCAGGACCGGCCAGGACCGGCCAGGACCGGCCGGGACCGGCTGCGGGGGGCGCTAGAGCCGGGTCGCCACCGCGCAGTAGTCCCACAGTTTCTCTGCCTCGGCGTCGGAGTAGCGGGTGTACGGCAGGTACGAGGTCGGGCGCGGACGGCGATCGTGCCAGAACAACCCGGTCGTGGCGCCGGCCTCCGGGGCGCCGAGCAGCCAGACGGCGGTGTCGGCTCCCTGCTCAGCGCTGCGCAGGATCGGGCCGACGAGCCTCGCGAAGCCGGGCAGCGAGTCGGTGACACCCGGCGTGTCGGCCCAGCCGGGGTGCATCGCGTGGACGGCGACGCCGGTCATCCGGCGCGACCAGAGCTCGGCCAGCACCACCTGCATCCGCTTGGTGCGGGCGTAGGCAGCCGTGCCGTTGAAGTCGCCCTCGTGGAACTCGGGGTCGTCCACGCGCAGCCGCTGCGCGTACATGCCGCCGGAGGAGACGAAGACGACCCGCGCGTCGGAGTCGGCCGAGAGCAGCGGTCGCAGGTCGGCGGTGAGCAGGTGCGGTCCGAGGACATGGGTCGCGACGGTGAGCTCGTGACCGTCCTCGGTCTCGGTGCGCTCTGGCGGCAACACGCCTGCGTTGTGCACCAGCCCGCGCAGTGAGGGCAGCTCGTCGCGGAGCCGGGAGGCAGTGGCCCGGACGGACTTCAGCGAGCTCAGGTCGCACTCGTCGATCGTGATCGAGGCGCCGGGGACGGCGGCCGCGATCTCGCGCCGGGCCTGCTCCCCCCGTTCGGCGTTACGGCAGAGCAGTCGGACGGCCGCCCCCAGCCGGGCGGCACCGAGCGCCGTCGCCTTGCCCAGCCCCGAGTTGGCGCCCGTGATGGCGACGGTGTGCCCGTCCAGCGCGCCATCGGGGAGGTCGGCCGGCCACCACGAGCGGCGGACGGTGTAGCCGATCCGCGAGTACCCCGGCACGATGGTGCGGTCGAGGGCGGTGTCGACGACCGGCAGCAACGAACGCCATGCCTGCCTCATCGACGCTCCCTCCGGGGCCACGACCTCACCCTAACGAGACGGTACCGACCGGTGCCGTCGTGCGGTGGCTGTCCCGAGTCGGCCGCCACCCTTGTCTCGCGGCTGTGACTACGGTTACATTGGAGGCGCACGGACGATGTCCGTTTCCCGGGCTCGCATCGGCAACGACGCCGATGCGAGCCCGTCATCGTTGTCGGGGACGCGACGAGCCGCTCGGCTCAGGCCGGGACCGCGCGATGCGACGTGATGACGACGTGCGCGAAGCGCAGCTTGTCCAGCACTGTGGGCGTGAGGACGAACGGGTAGAGGTCCTCCTTGCCCATGCTGCGGTTGAGGGCGTTGAGCACCAGCTTCAACGCCAACCACTGCCGAGCCAGCTCGTCGAAGGAGTCGGAATCCTCGGTGGGTTCGACCTCGAGCTGCGCGTCCCAGGCCAGCGAGAGATCCAGGGCCGGACCGTCGCTGCGCACGCCCCACGACGCCGCCGTCTGGGTGGTGTCGCGGATGTGCAGGTAGTGCGCAAAGGTCTCGGCCCAGTCCTCCCACGGGTGGGAGGCCGCGTAGTGGCTGACGTGGGTCCCGACCCAGTCGTCGGTGTCGGTGCCGCGCCCGTAGTGCTCCTTCAGCGCCTGCTGGTAGTCGGCCCGCTCGTCGCCGAAGAGGTCGCGGAAGCGGTCCAGGTAGGGCGAGTCGTCGACCAGGACGTCCCAGTACCAGTGTCCGATCTCGTGCCGCAGGTGGCCGAGCATCGTCCGGTACGGCTCGGCGAGCTTCACCCGCATCGCCTCGCGATGCGGATCGTCGCCCTCGGCCAGGTCGATGGTGATGACCCCGGAGGCGTGACCGGTGATGACGTGCTCGTTGGCGCTGGAGAGCAGGTCGAAGGCCAAGCCGTGGTCGGCGTCCTCGCTGCGTGGTGTCGTCGGCAGACCCAGGTGGTCGAGCTGGAAGACGAGCCGTCGCTTGGCGGCCTCGGTCCGGACGAAGGCCGGCTGGGCATCGACATCGTCGTCGGCGGGACGCGTCCGGGTGAGTCGACAGGAACCGCAGTAGCCCGCGGCGTCGTCCTCAGCAAGCCAATTGCAGCCGGCCAGCGCTGAGTTGCGGCAGTAAGGCCGGCCCTCACGGGCGACCAACTCCCGCGAAGACCGGTCGAAGGCCAGCTCGGTGTCACAGGTCAGGCAGATGAAATTCTCGAAGAAGACGAGGCTGCGGCAGACCGGGCAGGAGAATGCTTTCACCTCAGCCCCGCCGCGCTGGCTGCGGACGCTGACCGCTCACATCGGGTCGCGCTTTGTCGCCCGTCGTCGGGCCCTCGGTCGACACCGCCTTCTCCGCAGCCGCGGGGTCAGCATTGTCCGCCAGCTTCAGTGTGCGGACGGCATTGCGCCCGACGAGCTGCTGGCTGGTGGTGGTGCGCTGGCTGCGGCCCCGGCCGATGAAGCTGACCGCCCAATGCAGCACGGTCGTCACGCGGTTCTTGAACCCCACCAGGTACAGCACGTGGATGGCGAGCCACAGCAGCCAGGCGATGAAGCCGCCGAACCGGAACTTGCCGATGCTGGCGACAGCACGGAAGCGACTGATCGTCGCCATGCTGCCCTTGTCGAAGTAGTGGAAGTCCTTCTGCGGCGCCTTGCCGTTGATCCTGCGACGGATCTGGTTCGCGGCGTACTTGCCCTGCTGCATGGCCACCTGGGCTACGCCGGGGTAGTTCTTCAGCGACATCATGTCGCCGATGACGAAGACCTCGGGGTGGCCGGGGAGGCTGCAGTCCGGCTGCACCTTGATGCGGTTGCCGCGGTCCATCTCCGCCCCGGTCTGCTCGGCGAGGCTGTTGGCCAGCGACGAGCCCTTGACGCCGGCGGCCCAGATGACGGTGCGGGTGGGGATGCGGGTCTTCGCCCCGCTGGCGTCGGCGACGGTGATGCCGCGATCGTCCACCGCCACCACCTTCTCGTCGAGCCAGACGTCCACGCCCAGCTTCTCCAGCTGCTTGGCGGCACTGTGGGACAGCCTGCTGCCGAAGGCGCCGAGGACGCTGTCGAGCGCGTCCACGAGGATGATCTTGGAGCGCTTGGGGTCGATGGCTCGGAAGTCGTGTTTGAGGGTACGGCGGGAGAGCTCGCTGATCTGCCCGGCCATCTCCACGCCCGTGGCGCCGGCGCCCACGACGACGAAGGTCTGCCACTCCTCGCGGATGCGCTCGTCCTGCTCCAGCTCCGCGAACTCGAAGGCGGAGAGGATCCTGCCCCGGAGTTCGAGGGCGTCGTCGATGGACTTCAGCCCCGGTGCGTAGGTCTCGAAGTCGTCGTTGCCGAAGTAGCTGGTGGTCGCCCCGGCGGCGACGATGAGGGAGTCGTAGGAGGTCACGGTCTGCTTGCCGCCGGCCTCGGAGGTGACGGTGTGGGCGTCGACATCGACGGCCGTGACCTCACCCAGCAACGTCTGGACGTTGCGCTGGCGCTTGAGGATCTCGCGGGTCGAGGGCGCGATCTCGCCCTCGGAGAGGATGCCGGTCGCCACTTGGTACAGCAGGGGCTGGAAGAGGTGGTGCGTGGTGCGGCTGATGAGCGTGACGTTCACGTTGGCCCGCTTCAGGCGCTTGGCCGCGAACAACCCTCCGAAGCCCGAGCCGATCACCACCACGTGGTGTTTGCGCGCCATGCTGCTGGTCATGTGAAGCCCTCATTCCTTGCACCGGTATCGCTTACGTCCTCCTGTCTACCCGGCTGGCGGCCTCGCTTCGTCGCGATGTGAGCAGGGATTCGCTTGGACGGGACGAATGGGACGTCAGACGAGCCAGCACCGTCGCATCAGGGTCAGCGAGGTCACCCTGGACGCCGATCCGGGGCGAGGGTGAGTCCGTGGACTTCATGTCCTGACTACACGCTGCGCCGGTACTGCCCGCCCACCTCGAAGAAGGCGTCGGTGATCTGGCCGAGCGAGCAGACCCGCGCCGCGCTCATCAGCTCCTCGAAGACATTGCCGCCCTCGACGACGACCTGCTGCAGCCGGGCGAGCGCCTGCTGCGCGACGGCGGCGTTGCGGGACTGGAAGTCGGCGAGCCGATCCAGCTGCGACCGCTTCTCGGCCTCCGTACCGCGGGCGAGCTCGAGCTCACGGGGCTCGTCGCCGTCGTCCGGCGCGCGGAACGTGTTGACGCCGATCAGCGGCAGCGAACCGTCGTGCTTGCGCTGCTCGTAGAGCATCGACTCGTCCTGGATCTTGCCGCGCTGGTAGCCGGTCTCCATCGCGCCCAGGACGCCGCCGCGGGCCGTGATGCGGTCGAACTCGTCCAGGACGGCCTGCTCGACGAGGTCGGTGAGCTCCTCGACGATGAACGACCCCTGCAGCGGGTTCTCGTTCATCGACAGTCCCCACTCGCGGTTGATGATCAACTGGATGGCGAGGGCACGCCGCACCGACTCCGCCGACGGGGTGGTGACCGCCTCGTCGTAGGCGTTGGTGTGCAGGCTGTTGGCGTTGTCGTACAGGGCGTTGAGCGCCTGCAGCGTGGTGCGGATGTCGTTGAAGCTCATCTCCTGCGCGTGCAGCGAACGTCCGGAGGTCTGGACGTGGTACTTCAGCTTCTGCGATCGCTCGTTGGCGCCGTATTTGTCGCGCATCGCCACGGCCCAGATGCGCCGCGCCACCCGGCCCAGCACGGTGTACTCGGCGTCCATGCCGTTGCTGAAGAAGAACGAGAGGTTCGGTGCGAAGCTGTCGATGTCCATGCCGCGGGCCAAGTAGGACTCGACGTAGGTGAAGCCGTTGGCGAGGGTGAAGGCGAGCTGACTGATGGGGTTCGCCCCGGCCTCGGCGATGTGATAGCCGGAGATCGACACCGAGTAGAAGTTGCGGACCTGGTGCTGCACGAACCACTCGGCGATGTCGGCCATCATCCGTAGCGAGAACTCGGTGGAGAAGATGCAGGTGTTCTGGCCCTGGTCCTCCTTGAGGATGTCGGCCTGCACGGTGCCGCGGACGGTGCGGAAGACGTTTGCGCGGATCTCGTCCAATTCGGCACCGGAGGGCTCGCGTCCTTCGGTTGCGAGGAACTTCTCCACCTGCTGGTCGACGGCGGCGTTGAGGAAGAAGGCCAGGATCGTCGGCGCCGGACCGTTGATCGTCATCGACACCGATGTCGTCGGGGCGAGCAGGTCGAAGCCGGCGTAGAGCTCGCGCATGTCCTCCAGCGTGGCGATGGAGACGCCGGACGTCCCGACCTTGCCGTAGATGTCCGGGCGCTCGCCGGGGTCGCGGCCGTAGAGGGTCACCGAGTCGAACGCCGTGGACAGCCGCGCCGCGGGCAGCCCCTCCGAGAGCAGGTGGAAGCGCCGGTTGGTGCGGAAGGCGTCGCCCTCGCCGGCGAACATGCGGGCGGGGTCCTCGCCGTCCCGCTTGAAGGGGAAGACGCCGGCGGTGAAGGGGAAGCGGCCGGGCAGGTTCTCCGAGCGCAGGAAGCGCAGCAGCTCGCCCTCGTCGCGGAAGCGGGGCAGTGCGACCCGGGGGATGGTGTTGCCCGAGAGCGTCTCGCGCCGCAGCGGCGTGCGCAGCTTCTTGTCGCGGACGGTGACGACCTGCTCGTCGCCCGAGTACGCCTCGACGGTCGCGTCCCATGCCGCGAGCAGGTCGATCGAGTCGGCCGCCATCTTCTTCTCGGCCTCGGCGGCGAGTTCGTCCAGCACAGCCAGGGCCGTCGTGGCCTCGGCGTCGTCGCGGGCGCCGAGCGCGGCGGCCGTCCGGGACCGGAGCGCCCGCTGCCGCGCCAGCTCGGCGTCGCGCATGGTCGTGGCGTGGTAGCCGCGCAGCGTCTCCGAGATCTCGGACAGGTAGCGCACCCGCTCGGCCGGTAGCGCCGTCCAGACGCCGGTGGAGGTCCGCCCCGCCACCCGCGGCAGCGCGGCTTCCCCCACCGTCAGGCCCCGAGGGGCGAGCTCGTCGCGCAGGTGCTGGTAGAGGGCGGTGACGCCGTCGTCGTTGAAGCTCGCCGCGGACGTGCCAAAGACGGGCATGTCCTCCCACGACTTGCCGAAGGCCTCGCGGTTGCGGACGAGCTGCCGGGCGACGTCCCGCCGGGCGTCGTCCGAGCCGCGCCGCTCGAACTTGTTGATGGCGACGACGTCGGCGACGTCGAGCATCTCGATCTTCTCCAGCTGGGACGCGGCGCCGAACTCGGCCGTCATGACGTACAGCGAGAGGTCGACGAGCTCGCCGATCGCGGCGTCGCCCTGACCGATGCCCGGCGTCTCGATGATCACCAGGTCGTAGCCCGCGGCCTTGGCGGCCAGGATCATGTCCGGGACCTGGCTCGGCACCTCGCTGCTGCTGCCCCGGGTCGCCAGCGAGCGGAAGTAGACGCGGTCGTCGCCGAGGACGTTCATGCGGATGCGGTCGCCGAGCAGGGCGCCACCGCCACGCCGGCGACTGGGGTCGATGGCGAGCACGGCGGTGCGCAGCTTGTCCGCCTGGTCGATACGCAGCCGCCGGATCAGCTCGTCGGTGAGTGAGGACTTGCCGGCGCCGCCGGTCCCGGTGATGCCCAGGACGGCAGCGCTGTGCCCGGCGGCGAGCTCCCGCAGTCGGTTGCGCTGGCCGTCGTCCAGGCTGCCGGACTCGACGGCGGTGAGGACGCCGGCGAGCGCCGCGACGTCTCCGGCGGCAACGGCGTCGAGATCGACGCGCCGCTGCTCCGGTGCTGTGGTGGGGTCGGTGTCGCAGTCGCGCAGGATGGTGTTGACCATGGCGGCGAGGCCGAGCTGCTGGCCGTCCTCGGGGGAGAAGATGCGCGCGACGCCGGCGGCGTGCAGCTGGGCGATCTCGTCCGGGACGATGGTGCCGCCGCCCCCGCCGTAGACCCGGATGTGCCCGGCGCCGCGCTCGCGCAGCGTCTGCACCAGGTAGGTGAAGAACTCGACGTGCCCGCCCTGGTACGAGCTGATGGCGACGGCGTCGGCGTCCTCCTGCACTGCGGCGAGCGCGACCTCGTCGACGGAGCGGTTGTGGCCGAGATGGATCACCTCGGCCCCCTGCGCCTGCAGGATGCGCCGCATGATGTTGATCGCCGCGTCGTGGCCGTCGAAGAGCGCGGCGGCGGTGACGACCCGGATCGGGCGCGACGGGGTGTGCAGGTCAGCGGGCATGGACGGCTCCGATGTGTGACGGTGACACCAATTTACTAGGACGTCCTAGTAAATCGTCAACAGGCAGGATCGAGGGATGCGCACCGACGACCTGGGTCATGACGTGCCGGTGGTCGACGACGTGCGTCGGGTCGTGTCGTTGGTGCCGTCGCTGACGGAGGCGATCGCCTCGATCGATCGCAGGCTGCTCGTCGGCTGCACGGACTGGTGCACTCACCCGGCCGACCTCTCGGTCGAGCGGGTGCGCGGCACGAAGAACCCGGACACGTCAAGAATCGTCGCACTTCGCCCGGACCTCGTCGTCTGCAATCGCGAAGAGAACCGCGAGTTGGACGTCCGCCGCCTGCGCGACGCCGGGGTGCCGGTGTGGGTGACGGTCATCGAGGACGTTCCCACGGCGCTGTCGTCGATGCGGCGGCTCGTCGTCGAAGGCCTCGGACGGGAGGTGCCGGCGTGGCTCGTCGAGGCCGAGCGGTGGTGGTCCGGGCCGGTGCCGGCACCCACCCGGTCGGTCGCGATCCCGATCTGGCGCGATCCGTGGATGGTCGTGGGACGCGACACCTTCACCGGCGACCTGGTGGCCCGGCTGGGCTGGCGCAATGTCTTCGCCGACGCCGAGGGCCGGTATCCGCACACGACGGTCGCCGAGATCGAGGCACTCGGTCCGGATGCCGTCCTGCTGCCGGACGAGCCGTACGAGTTCAGCGTCGACGACGGCCCCGAGGTCTTCGCCGTCCCGACCGAACTCGTCAGCGGGCGAATACTCACCTGGTACGGGCCGTCGCTGCTCGACGCTGCGGCGCTGGCCGAGCGTTGACGAGGGGCTGACGCCGGTCGCGTGAAGGTCAGCCGTCGGCGATGGCGGCGGCAGTGCGGCCGAGGATGGCGCGCAGGGCGACGGAGTCGGTCGTGATGACCGCCGAGTCGGGCAGCGCCTCGTGCAGGACGACCACGCCGGCGAAGAGGGCGAGCAACGCCGCGGCGCGAGCATCGCGGCGGTCGTCGGCCACGAGTGCGCCGAAGGAGGTGAGGACACCCCGCAGCACGGTGCGGCGCAGGTCGGACGAGCGCTGATCGGCGCCGATGCCGTGCAGCAGGAGCAGCAGGGGGTGCTGGTGTCCGTACTCCGGCCAGGACTGCGGGGTGAGGCCGTCGAGCAGGTAGTCCACGAGCTCGGCCACCGTGGTGGCCGGCAGCTCCGCGATCGTGCCGGCCGCCTGCTCGACGACCGCCTGGAACAACCCCTCCTTCGAGCCGAAGTAGCGGTTGATGAGGGAGACATTGGCGCCGGCGTCGGTGGCGATGTCACGGACCGTCGTCCGCTCGTACCCGTGCAGGGTGAAGCGGCGCTTCGCCGCGAGCAGCAGCTCGGCGCGGGTCGACTCGGCGTCGCGGGGGCGATGCTCGGTCACGAGAGCTGCGGGCGGCGACGTCATCCCGCCAGTATGAGGCATGTAAACGATCGTTTGACCGCGTCCACATCGCGCTCCTAGGCTGTATGTAAACACTCGTTTGCAAGCGTTGGAGTCGTCGTGTCCGCTTCCGCCCCGTCGCCGTTGCGCGCCAACCTGGAGATCGTCGCCACCGGGCTCGGCGCCCTGATGGCGGCGCTCGCCCAGACGCTGGTCATCCCCGTGCTGCCGAAGATCGGCGCCGATCTCGGTGCCTCGACCACGCAGGCGCAGTGGCTGCTCACCTCGACCCTGCTGGTCGCGGCCGCCGCCGTCCCGGTGCTGGGTCGGCTCGCCGACATGGTCGGACGCCGCAAGATGCTGCTGGTCAGCCTCGGCGCGCTCGCGGTGGGGTCCCTGATCGACGCGCTGACCAGCAACGTCGGGGTGATGATCGTCGGCCGCGCGATCGCGGGGCTGTCGTCGGCGGCGATCCCGCTGGGGATCAGCCTGCTCGCTGCGACGCTGCCCGACGCGAGGAAGGGTTCGGCAACGGCGATGGTCTCGGCGATGCTCGGCGTCGGCGGCGCCTTCGGCCTGCCGCTGGCGGGGCTGATCGCCGAGCACTTCGACTACCACGTGCTGTTCTGGATCGGTTTCGCCGGTGCGGTGATCAGTTTCGTGCTGGTACGGCTGCTCGTGGACGAGCCGCCGGTGACGGCCACGTCCCGCCTCGACCTGCCGGGGACGGTGCTGCTGACCGCGGGGCTGGTGTCGCTCATCCTGCCGTTGTCGGAGGGGTCGAGCTGGGGTTGGACCTCGGCCCGGACAGTGGTCCTACTCGTCCTGGCCGTGGTGTTGCTGGTCGCGCTCGTGCTGGTGGAACGACGCTCGGCGAGCCCCCTGGTGGACATGCGCGCGTTGGCGAACCCGCCGGTCGCCATCACCAACATCGCCTCGCTCTTCGTGGGTTTCGCGCTCTTCGCCAGCTTCGTCGGTACCGCCAGCTACGTGCAGGCGCCCGAGGCCACCGGGTACGGCTTCGGCTCCAGCGTGCTCACCGCCGGCCTCTGCCTGCTGCCCAGTGGCGTGCTGATGCTCGTGCTCTCGCCCCTGGCAGCCTCGTTGATCAACTCGTGGGGTGGCGGCCGGGTGCTCGCGCTGGCCGGCGTCGTCATGGCCGCCGGGCTGCTCGTCCGCATCGTGCTGACCGACTCGCTCTGGCAGGTTGTCCTCGGCACCGCGATCATCGGGGCCGGTACCGGGATCGGCTACGCCACGCTGCCGTCGTTGATCAACTTCCACACGCCGGCCCGGGACCTCGCCGCCGCGAACGGCATCAACGCCCTGGCCCGGTCGCTGGGCAGCACGCTCGCCAGCGCCGTCGGCGGCAGCCTGCTCACCGCGATCACCGTCTCGGTCGGCGGGCTCGCGCTGCCGTCACTCACCGCCTACCGGGTGCTCTTCGGCATCTGTGCGGCGGCGGCCCTGCTGGCGGCCGTGGCCGGGCTCATCGTCTCGTCCCACGCCCCCCGGCACCGCGCGGCACAGGAGCCCGAGCGGCTCGGCGAACTGCGGGTCACCGCCGACCGCTGACCCGGTAGCGGTCGAGCCGGACCGGAGCCGCGCCGTGCCCGCGCCGGCGAGTGATCAGTGCGGCAGCAGCCAGCTCGCCGAGCCGGCAGCAAAGTAGCGGACCAGCCGCGGCGGGACGTTGACCAGGTGCAGCTGGTGACCCTCGGCCTCGAGGTCGACGGCGACACGTGCCAGCGCGTTGAACCCGGCCGCGCAGATGAAGGAGACCTTGCCGAGGTCGACGACGAGGTCACGGCATCCCATGCTGCGGAGCACCTGGGCGGCTTCGGTGAGCCGGGGCGCAGTGAGTGCGTCCAGTTCGCCGGCCAGGGTCATCCGTCCGTCGCAGAAGTCGAGGCCGATCAGCAGATCACAGTCGGTGGCGGAGGGGTCGTGGGGGAGGACTGTCGTCACGTCAGACGTCCGTTCGCGTCGCCCGCGCGGGGCGGGGGAACCGCAGGGTCTCTGCGGGGCATCCCTGCCGGACGTCACACGCTGCCAGCCGATGTCCGATCTGACCAGAGATGGGGTCATCAGCGGGACGAACGCTTCGCACCGGGCACCCTCGTCGACGCGTCCTCGCCTCGGCGCATACCGGCCGCGGACATCGGGCAGCACTGCCGGAACGGATTGCCGAAATGTCCGATTCGGTCTAATGTCTGATCCGACAACAGTCATAGTCGAGAGATGCGCTGTTGTTGCCCGGCCGGGCGCTTTCCCACCCCATCTTTCCGTTCCGAGCCTGCCGCCGCAGAGCGAGCAGGCGAAGGGAGGCACGACTCGCGTGCACCGAATTTCCCATCGACTCGCCAGACCCGTGCTGGCGGTGATCGCGTTGTTCGCCGTTGTCGTCGGCAACTGTTCGGCCCCGGCAGCAGCGTCGCCGCCCGACGTCAGCAGCAGCGCGCGGATCACCTTCTCGTTGGCGAAGGCGCCGACACGACATTCGCTGGGAGCCGCACTCGCCTACTTGCCGGGGAAGCGGTCGTCCGGCCCGAACAAGAACACCAAGGGACAGTGGGCGACCGTCAGCACGATGACCCCGGTCAGGGACTCCCGCGGCTGCCCCACCGGGCGCTACCGGCCGAAACTGACGCTGCATGACAGCCGCACCATCGCCGAGGATGCGGCACTCCCGCAGCGAGTCGCCGCGGCACCTCGTCCGGCTGCCGGGGCCTGTCCGGTGATCGCTCCGAGTCCGGGAGCGCCGGGGGATGCGGCGCAGCCCAGCATTGCCTGGAACCCGTTCGACTGGGACTGGGGCAACATCCTGGGCAAGGTGTGGAGCGGAATCTGGAACAACTGCCTCAAGGGGGCAACGAGTGGACTGGTGGGGACCGCCGGGACGACGCTGGTGGTGAATCTGCTCTCGCGGGGCGCGATGCTGTACCTCGGCCCGCAGGGATACGCCGCCGTGGCGATCGGGGCCTGCTTCGCGAACTTTCTCTGGTAGCAGCCCCATGACTCGTGACGAAAGGCAGAGCCGATGAACAAGCTCCTGGTCAACCTGGGGTGGCGCAAGCCGGCGGACGGCAACTACGTCCATGCCCTGCAGTTCAAGACGTGGAAATCCTGGGCCGCTCTCGGCCTGGCGATCGGCGTGGTCGCCGTTCTCCGTCAGCTCTGGCCCTGATGCGGACGTGCGGGGCCTCGGTGTCTGCCGAGGTCCCGCCGTCGCAGGTGATGCTCAGACCGTGGGCCCGCTGCCGTTCGCGGCGCGACCACCACGCGGGGCGACGGTGAGCGTGACCGAGACGGCATCGCCGTCACCGATGCGCTCCGCAGCTCGGACCACCTGTTTCACCGGGAGCAGGTAGCCGCCGTCACGCGGAAGCAGTGACGTCTCCCATTCCGTCGTCTCGATGCGGGCCCGCACCGGGACGGCCCCCCAGCCGTAGCTTGCATCCTCGCCGCGGACGTAGTCGCACGCCGCTTCGCCCAGCGGCAACCAGTAGTACGGCGCCGGTCCGCGCCATTCGATCAGCGCTGCCGTGAAGGACGTCGACATGCGAAAAACCTACGTGCGGTCGCTGCCCGTGTCGATCGTCGGGTGGCGGAGGCGCCTTTCTGTGCGAAAGGAAAGGAAGTGCTGATTCTCTGGGTCTGACGATCACCGTCGTTCGTTCCGGGAGGTGCGCTGCAGATGGAGAATGACGCCGCAGCATCGCTGTCGATTTCCGATATGGTCGCCATCGTCGAAAGGCAGAGTTCCGCCGCTCCTGCCCTGCATTTCTCACTCGACGACGGTCGGTATCCCGAGGTCACGTTGACGGGTGACCATTCCAGCCGCTTCTTTCGGATATCACTCGACTACGAGATCTTCCGCGTGGAGACCGACGGTGGCTTCACGGGTGCCTTCCCGGAATGGGGCAGGGCCGAGCAGCACGAGCTGTTGCAGGAGCTGGTGGCATTCGCCCGCCTGTACCTCTCGGGCTCGTGTCAGGTGATCCCCGGCAGCAGGTGGCGACAGCGGCGAATCGTGGCGGCGACAGGCGACAGGGAGTTGGTCCTCAGGTGTCGGTAACGCCTTGTCGGGGGGCGGCGTCGTTGCTGCAGGCAAGTGCGGCGATCAGGCGACGTGCCGCAGCGTCGAGGGTGGGTGAACGGTCGCTCGGACCACGGCGTCGGCCGGTGACGACGAGCGCTGCCGTCGCGGGCTCGGTGGCATCGGCCGGGACGGCGATCGCGCGGATGTCGGGGTCGGCGAGGCCATCGCTGCGGGCCACTCGGTGAGTCCGGATGGCTGCCTCCTGCTGCGTGTACTCACGCCACCCCTGCGCATCGGAGTTCGCGAGACGGGCCCTGGCCGAGGTCGGCAGCGATGGCCCGAGGGCGAGCAGCAACCGCCCGGCCGCAGTGCGCAGCGGCGGGCGCGGACGATGCAGGTCGACGACATCCTGCAGCCGGGAAGGCGCGCGAGGGCCCGCATGGTCGAGGTAGTAGATGCTGGTGCCGGCCAGGACCGCGAGCATGACCGGTGCGCGGGCGGCCGCGCTCAGCGTCGACAGCCGTTCGTGTCCAATGCCCGCCGGCGTGGTCCAGCCACCGAGGACGGCCAGCACGTGATTGCGCGGACCTGCGCGATAGCGCGCTCCGTCGCGGACGAGATAGCCGTAGGTCGTCAGCTCGGCCAGCAGGTCCTTGGTCGAGCTGACGGGGAGAGCGAGAGCGGCGGCGATCTCGGTGAGGCGCAGCCCCGAGGCGCTGCGGGCGACCGCGTCCATGACGGAATCGATGCGCTCGACACTGCGGTGCCGGGACGGTTCGGGCATGCAACCATCCTTGCGCATATGCGGAAGGACGCGTCGATCGGTCGTCGTCCTCCGCAGACTGGGGGCATGGCCCAGACACGCTCCGACGACGTCGCGCTCGCCTTGTCCCGGTTGCTGAGCGGGGCCCACGTGCCGCGCTCCGTCGTGGAGGTCGTTGGCGCCGAACCGCTGGTGCCGTCGGTCCATCGGCTCGGTGATGCGTCGGCTGCTGCGATCGCGGCGTTCGGCCACCAGGTTGCCGGTGTCGTCGAGGACCGGGGAGGTGCTGCGCAACGGGTGACTGTCCGCGTCGATCAGGCGATCGACCAGCTTCGCGCGGCGTTCCTGTACACCGTGAACGGGGTGCCGGCGGCGGCCATCGCGGAGGACCCGTCCGCCCTGGCCAACAACGACTTCTACCGGACCCGTGACGGCCGCTGGATCTTTCTCATCACCACCTACCCGCAACAACGCGACGCGGTCTGCACGGTGCTCGGGGTGCCGCCGGTCAAGTCGCTCATCGCCGCCGCGGCGGCCGGGTGGGAGGCGCACGCCCTGGAGACTGCGGTCTGCGCCGCCGGTGGTGTCTGTGCCGTGGCCAGGACCGCTGCCGAGTGGCGTCGCCACCAGGTCGCGCAGCCTCTGCTCGATCGCCCGGTGGTGTCGATCGAGCGTGTCGCCGACGCGGACCCGGTGCCGCTTCCCGGTGGCGGCAGCAGCGGGGTGCTGAATGGGCTGCGGGTGCTGGACAACACGCACGTCATCGCCGGGCCGGTGGCCGCGCAGCTACTGACCACCTTCGGTGCGGAGACGCTGCACATCTCCCGTCCGAACCTCGCGGACCCGACCGCCATGCAGATCCTCACCGGTGCCGGCAAACGCAACGCCTTCTGCGACCTGGCTAACCCGACGGACGCGGACGGCCTGCGACGGCTCGCCACGGCCGCCGACGTCTACGTCAACTCCTACCAGGGCATGGCTGCGCGGGGCTTCGCCGCCGCGGACCTCATCGCCGCGAGACCTGGCGTCGTCACCGTGGAGTTCCACTGCTGGGGAGCCGACGGGCCATGGCGTGACCGCGGTGGGTTCGATCAGCTGGCCTGCTCGGCCACCGGGTTCTCCCTCGAGGAGGGAACCGACCGGCCGTCGCTGCCGCCGACCCATCTGCTCAACGACTATCTGGCCGCCTATCTGGGTGCAGCCGCGACGCTGGCCGCGATCCGCCGGCGGGCAGTCGAGGGGGGCTCGTGGCAGATCCGCATCGACCTGGCACGCGTCTGCATGTGGGTCCAGGATCTCGGCCTCCTCGACCCGAGCGACGTGGCCGGGCTGCCCCGGCCGTCGGCATCGTCACTGCCCACCGTCGTCGTCGAGGGGCCGTTCGGCACCGTCCGCCAGCCCGTCCTGCCGCTGGCCTTCAGCAACCTGTCGACACCGCGGCCTCGCCCCGCGTGTCCGCTCGGTGCTCACCGGCTGTCCTGGTCCGACTGATCCGCGGTGCTCCGCGGCGTGCCGCGGTAACCAGGGCTGCGGTCCTTGCCTGCGTTGCAGCCGGACGTGTGCGCGCGTCCATCACGCGACCGAGGGACCAGTCGGTGTCGCGCGTGTCGGGGCACCAACCCTTCCCGGCACAGACGCCGAGGCCGACGAGCCCACCGAGGGCTATCAGGCAGACGATCAGACCGATCATGGTTCACTCCTTCGACACCGTCATCGTCGGCGGCCTGGTTCATGAAGTCCATGTACAGATTGACGTCGAAAGAGTTAGCTGGGCTTCATGTTGGATGTTCGCCGTCTTCTCGTCCTCCGGGAACTGCACCGCTGCGGGACGGTGACCGCCGCCGCCTCGGCGCTCAACCTGACGCCGCCTGCGGTGAGCCAGCAGCTGGCCGCGCTGGCCCGGCAGACCGACACGCAACTGGTCGAGCGTCGCGGCCGCCGGCTCGTCCTCACCTCGGCCGGCTTGGCGCTGGTCGAGCACGCCGAGGCGATCATGGACGAGCTGGACCGTGCCGAGAGCACGCTCGACGCGCTGGCCGACGGCCGCCGCGGCGTCGTGACGGTCGGCGGTTTCCCGACCGCGATCGCCGCTCTCGTCGTCCCCGCCATGAAACGGCTTCGAGCTGAGCGCCCCGGTCTGGCGCTGCGCGTGCGCGATCTCGTCGGCGACCGGTCCATCGAGGCGGTCATCGACGGCGAGGTCGACCTCTCGCTCTCCCTGGCGTACCCCGGCAGTGCCCCGGTGGAGCAACGTGGCCTGGTCTCGGTGTCGTTGCTCGAGGACGTCATGGACGTCGTGCTACCGGCCGACCACCGGCGCGCCGTCTCGCGCTCCATCCGGCTGCAGCACCTGCGCCACGATGCCTGGGTGGCGGGCATCCCCAGCAACCCGTGCCGAAGGATCAGCGACGCGGCCTGCAACGCGGCCGGCTTCACGCCGAGGGTCGAGCACTGCTCGGACGACTGGGCCACCGTGATCCAGCTGGTGGCGGCCAGCGGTGGTGTGGCTCTCGTGCCACGCATGGCGCAGCCCACCAACCTGGACGGGGTCGTCATCCGGCCCGTAGCCGGGACGGCGCCCCGCCGGCAGGTCCGCGTGCTCAGCCGACCCGCGGTCTCGTCAGCGCCCTACGCCCGGCTCGTCATCGACGAACTGCTGCGCGCCAGCGAGGACGCCGTGTCGACCCCGCTTGCGGCGCGATCTTGACCGTCCCTCGGAGCTCTGATCTCGGGCGCCGACGCCGACGCGGTGACATGAGCGTTCGTGCAGAGACCTTCCTGCCGGTGTTGGTTCGAGCGTCATCTCGGGTAGCTTGCCCGCAACAAGGCAGGACGGCCACGGATGGCAGCTCGGCGGATTCCAGCGAGGTGTCCTTGTTGACGGGCCGGGCCGATCCTGCGGGGGACGATCCGGGCCACCGTTGCGGGCTGGTCGTCGAGGTGGAGCTACCGGCGACTACGCGCCGCACTGCCCGACCTTCGCGCGTGCTTCGCTGGCGGACCTGCTCTCGCGCGGTCGTCAGACCCACCCGCGGCGCCGGGCCTCCGATGCGAGATGGAAGCGCCTGTCGGCGTAGGTCATCGCAACCCGACGCCAACCCCATCGACGGCCCCGGCGGCGGTCCCGGTACCCACGTTGCCTGGACGGCAGAAAAATTCAGGAGAACGCCGACGGCACCACCTTCCGTGGGGGCCCGACCACGCTGACGTCCTCGGCCATGTCGTCGATGACGATCGGCCCCGGATGGGCTGCGGAGGCCGGCCTCTACTCGCTCGAGGTCTTCGGTGATTTTGGCGGCCCGACGAACCTGACGTGCGAGGCCTTGGCCCGGGTCGGCCAGGCCCTGACGTAGCTCCGGTCTCACGAAGTCCGCTTTGCTGGGTCGTCGTGCCGTTCTGTCATGCCTGTTTGCCGTTGTGGCAGATGCAAGCATGGCTAGGCAACCGGCCCGAGTCCGGCGCCGAGTGGGGCTGAGTCGCTGCGGGGACGTGCCGGTCGCAAGGACTGAGTCCGGCTCTCGTGTCTTGTTGGCTCCGGATCAGGATCTGCTGAACCAGCTTGCGACAACGTGCGCGTGTGCCGAGCGCCACCCGCCGCACTGCCAGTGCGCACAGAGGTTTGCTGTGGTATACATCACTAGCTGGCGGCCGCCAGTTTGTCCCCTTTGGGAGGAAGCATGTCGCAAGCCGTGTTGGTGAAGGTTCCGGAGGTTGAGTTCGTTGAGTTCCCGGCCGGAGACTTGGCCGCGGAACTCGAGCAGTTGTCGGAGACCGGTGGGGACCGACGAGTCATGGCGGGCACGTCGACCTGTACGTCGACGTGCACCTGCACCGCCTCGCACTACAGCACGCGACCCTGCTGCTGCTGACTGTGCGATCTGCTGTACGTCTCGCCGGGGTGACGCCGAACCGTTGTGTGTCGCCCCGGCGGGCGACCTGAACCCATGGCTCCAGGTATCGACGCGGTGGAGGACAGTCGTCGCCTTCGCCGGTCGTTGACCCGTGCCTTGTCGCTGGCGGAACGAGCCGAGCAAGCTTCGAGCGCGACTGACGAGGGGCGTCGGCGGGCACGCGCGTGGAGCGAGCAGCCGCCTTTCGGCGACGAGCAGTTGTGGACCCGGCGATTGGGTGCCGACGGCTTGGACCCGGACAGGCTCGCCGAGATTCTGTCCGAGCCTCCGACTGACGCCGGCGTCCGCTACTTACCCGCCGACCTCGATCGGGTCGGGGAACTGCTCGAAATCGACGCGTCAATTCCGGCAGTCGCAGACGAGTACGACTTCATCGCACTGGCCTTTCCATTGCTCGCCGACGAGTACCTAGCACTGGAACGGCTTGCTCGAGCACGGCTGACTGATATTGCTGATTGTGAAGCTGTCGTGGCCGATCTGCTCGACGCGTTGTGTCGTCAGATCAACGACATGCTGACGAGATCGTCGATCGTCGAGCTGCATCGTTTCCGTGCGGCCGGCGGGCTCAGTGGCGACACTCCGCAGGCGCGGTTCGCGAGTTTCACCGCGCGATGCAGCACGGTCGATTACCGCCGTTCGTTTTTCAGCCGCTACCCCGTGCTGGCAAGACAGATTCGTGTCGCGGTTACCAACTGGTCGAACGCTGCGACGGAACTTGTCGGGAGAGTCTCGGCTGACTATGAACTCATCGGGGACTTCGCGGTCGGCGCCGGCCGTTCACTTGGGCGTCTGATGTCTATCCGCACCGGCCTCGGTGATCGCCACCGTGGCGGGCGTTCCGTTGCGCGCCTGGAGTTCGACTCAGGCACGGCCGTCATCTACAAGCCACGAGACCTCTCGATCGACCTGCATTTCCGCGGTCTGGTCGATTGGCTCAATACCCACGATGTCCCGCTGCAGCTGACCACCACGCAGTCGCTCGTACGCCCGGGATATGGATGGCAGCGCGAGGTTGTCGGCCGCACCTGCGGCTCACCGGAGGAGGTGCGTCGCTTCTACGTCCGGCTCGGAATGACGATGGCGTTGCTATATCTGTTGTCCGCCAACGACTTCCACGCTGAGAACGTCATCGCCACAGGCGAGCACCCAATCTTGATCGACCTCGAATCCCTGTGCCAGCCGGTCCTCGACCTCACCGACACCCGACTGCTGGACATCGAGGAGAGCGTTTCGGCACTCACAGCGCAGTCGGTGCTCCGCGTCGGGTTGCTGCCCAACCGGGGCTGGGAACAGGTCGGCCGCGCCGGTGCCGACGTCAGCGGTATCGGCGGGTGGTCGGGTCAACAGGGCGGTCTTCGTGCACCGTTCATCGTCGACGCCGGTACCGACATGATGCGGATCGACTTGCGTACCGGGGAGACTCCGGGAAGCCAGAACCAGCCGACGGATGACTTGCGTCCGTTGGACCTTCTCGAGTTCACAGACGATCTCATCGAGGGGTTCACGGCGGCGTACCAGGCGATGCAGGCTCATAGCAACGAACTCCTGGGCTCGGGCGGGCCGGTGGCGGCGTTCGCCGAAGATCAGGTGCGTGTGCTTGTGCGACACACGATCCACTACGGCGTCCTGCACATGGCCTCGTATCATCCGGACGTGCTGGGCGACAGCATGGCGCGGCTGCGCTTGTACGATCGGTTGTGGATCGACGCAGGCAACGTCCCCAATCTCGTACACCTGATCGACGCTGAACGCACCGACCTGCAGGCGAACGACATCCCGGTCTTCACAGTGCCTGCTAACGGATACGACGTACTCACCGCCCGGGGCGAACGCATCGCAGGATTGGTGACAAAAACGGGGATCGATGCCGTCCGCGACCGCCTCGGCGCACTCGGCGCTGAGGACTTGGCCCGTCAGACCTGGTTGATCCGGGCGTCTCTGGCGGCGGCCGCGACCGACCTGTCACCGAGCTTGGTATATCCGAGCTACCCGTTGAACCGATCGGTCGACGAGCGGGCTGCGTCACCTGCCGATCTCGTCGAGCTTGCCGACGGCATCGGTCAACACCTACTTCGCCTTGCGATTCATCATGGTGACCAGGTGGGGTGGCTCGGGGTGAACTCATCGCACGGTCAGAGTTGGTCGATCGGCGTGCTGGGACCTGACCTCTACCACGGTCTGGCCGGTGTGGCTGTCCTTCTCGCTGCGCTGGGCCGCGCCACCGGTGACGACGCCTACGCGTCGGCGGCCCGGTCCACCCTGGACACGATCAACCTGCAGGTCGAACGCGGCACACTGTTCGGGCTTGGTGGGACTAGCGGTTACCCCGGTTACCTGTACGGGCGCATGTTGATCCGCTCCTTCCTCGCAGATTCCGATGCCGCGCTGGTGACCCGCGACGAGATCGCGCGGCTGTACGAACTCATCGACCGGGACACCGAGTTCGATATCAGTGCCGGCTCGGCCGGCACAATCGTTCAGATCCGCCATCTCCGCGGCGTGGACGGCCCGCTCACCGATGTGATGGCAGCCGCCGCAGATCGGCTCTGTGCCGCGCAGGACACGTCCGGTGGTTGGCTCGCGGACTCGATGCGCAGCGCCGAACTCGCGCTACGTCCGCTTGCTGGACTCGCGCACGGTGCTGCCGGCATCAGCTGGGCGCTGCTGGAGTCTCATCGACGTACGGCCGAGCCGCGCCATCTGCAGGCCGCTCAGCGTGGCATCGCCTACGAGCGCACCCTTTTCGACCCGGATTTCGGTAACTGGACCGATGTGCGCAATACCTATGTGCTGACGGGACGTCGGGACGAGGAGCGACCGCAACCGATCACTGCTTGGTGCCACGGCGCCGCCGGCATCGGGCTGGCCCGAGCACGGAGCGCGGCTCTGCTCGACGATCCATCGATCGCCGGTGAGCTCTCCGTCGCAGCCACCACCATTCTCGCCGAAGGATTTGGACAGAACCACTCTCTGTGCCACGGCGACGTGGGCAACCTGGAGGCCCTCAACGAAGTGCTCGCCGGCATAGGGGCGAGTGCGGCAGACGCCGAATTGGCTCGGCACCGGATTGTGCACAGCATCCGCACCGACGGTTGGCTCTGCGGGATGCCGCGAGGTGTCGAGACTCCGGGGATGATGACAGGGCTGGCCGGCATCGCCTACGGCCTGCTTCGCATGGCGGACCCGATCAGCTATCCGTCCGTTCTGGCCTACGACGCCCCGCCCTCCTCGGTCTGAGCACTGGACGTCGAGATGAAGCGACGGTAACCCGGCGAGCTGGCGAAGAGGGCGGCGTGCGGTCCCATCCCGACCACCCGCCCTTGGTCGAGAAACACGATGTGGTCGGCCTGCCGGGCCAGCCCCGGATTGTGAGTGATGACGACGACCGTGTGCTGATCAAGGGTGGCGCGTAGTCGGAGCCACACCTCGGTCTCCGTGATGGGGTCGAGAGCGCTGGTTGCCTCGTCGAACACCATGACCGGTGGATCAGAGACTAGTAAGCGTGCGATCGACAATCGTTGGGCCTCTCCACCGGACAGGAGCAGGCCGTCCTGGCCGAGGACCGTGTCGAGCCGTTCAGGCAGCGTTGCCACGCGCTCGGCGAGGCCGACGACGGCGAGGGCGGTGTCCAGCACGTCGTCACTGACGTCTACGCCAAACGCCACGTTCGCGCGCACGGAGGCGTTGACCAGATGCGGACGTTGCGTGACCAGCCCGACCACCCCGGCGCCGGGCCGTCCCGATCCGATCCGCACCGCGCCCCTCGTGGGCTCGATCAAGCCGGCGATCAGATGTGCCAGGGTGCTCTTGCCCGAACCGCTGGAACCGACCACAGCCACTACGCTGCCCGCCGGGATGATCAACGATCCCCGCCATCCCGCGCGTTGCCGACCCGATGGCAGAGCTTCGAGGTAGTGGTGCTCGACCTCGTCGAGCACGATCTCTTGTGTCGCCAGCGTTGGTTCGCCAAGGGGCCCCTGCGGCTCAGGCGGCGCTGAGTCGGCGACCGGCCCGAAGGAAACGACCCGTTGTAGCGCGGGTAGCGCTCCGACGGCTTCCGAGTACAGCTGCATGAATTGGCCTAGGGGCCCGAAGAACCGCATCTGGACGGCGACGAAGGCCGCGACCGTGCCAGGATCCAATCGGTGGTGCCATGTCAGCGCAAGGCCGGCGCCGAGGTAGACGAATGCAGGAAGCAACGCGAACAGGACGGTCGCCGCGGCGTCCAGTCGAGCGCCGAGCAGAGCCTGACGGATGCGATCGCGGTAGATCGATTCCGTCAGCCGACCGAACGTTCGCCGCGTCTCGTCCAAGCGCCCGTACAGGCGGGTGTGGACGATGCCGGACGCGCTCAATGTCTCGTCCACGACCACGCTTAGCTGGCCGAGCTGGTCCTGGACCCGCTCGGCCACGGCGCGCCGCTGGCTCGCGATCGCACGGGTCAACACGACGAACACCGGAGAGACGGCCAAGGTGACCAACGTCAACACCGGCGACAGGAACGCCATCGCAGCTACCGACACGACCAGCACGGCCGCGCTGGCGATCAGGCCGACACCGGCGTTGGTGAGGACGGTCTCGACCGTCACTAGGTCGGACGTGAACCGGGACAACACCTCGCCGAGCTGTGCGTCTTGCAAGTACTTCAGCGGCGCACCAGCCAGACGGTCGAACAGTGAGTTCTTCGTGTCTCGAGCCATCGCCTGCGCGACCCGTTCGGTGAGAAACGTGCTCAGCATGCCGAACAATGCAGACGTTCCGGCGACAACGAGCATGATCGCAACGAGCAGCAGCAGCTTTCCCAGATCGACCCCCGAAGGCCCGAACAAGGCGTCGTCAAAAACGTACTTGACCAACACGGGATTGACGGTGCCGACCGCGGCTGCGGAAATGAGCGCGATAACCGCCAACCAGGCAGGCGTGCGATGCCGCCCAAGCTCGGTCAGAAGCCGGGCTCCAAGCTCGGACACCTCACCGCGCCGACGCACCGCCCCTCGTATTCGCATGACTGGCCCTCACCACCCTCGGCGCGTGTGCCTCCTGCAGCAGCCCCATCAATCTGAGCGCCATGAGCCCCCAACGTCGCTGCCCGGCAGAACCCTACGTTTCGCAGGCGACAAGTTGGGTTTCGTGGCGCCACTTGGCGCGGCAGACCTCTGGTCGCGCATCGACGCGCCGCACGATTGTCCACAGGCCGAGACCGTTGGCGTGACCCGCTGCTCTGCCGCGCCCTACGATTTGCGTCTATCGGACATTCGGGAGGGTGTGGGATGACGTCGGCGGTGGCGATCGTCGAGGGTGAGGTGCGCGAGCTGGTTCGGCGGCGGGGGATCGATCCGATCGCCGAGCCCGAGGTGGTGGCGCGGCTCGTCGAGGAGGTGATCGGGGACTACCGCGATCGCTCCATCACCTCGGCGATGCCGCCGATGGGTGACGAGTCGGTGGCCGGTCGGGCCGTCCTCGATGCCGTGGCGGGGTTCGGGCCGCTGCAGCCGCTGCTGGACGACCCCGAGGTCGAGGAGATCTACATCAACGAGCCGGGCCGCGTCTTCGCGGCGCGGCGGGGTCGCTCGGAGCTGACCACCGTCATCCTCACCGCGGAGCAGGTGGCCGAGCTGGTGGAGCGGATGCTGCGTCCCACCGGCCGGCGGATTGACCTGAGCACGCCCTTCGTCGATGCGATGCTGCCCGACGGGTCGCGGCTTCATGTCGTGATTCCCAACATCACCCGCCGTCACATGGCGGTGAACATCCGCAAGTTCGCGGTCGGCTTGCGCGCGCTTGACGAGCTCGTCCGGGCCGGGTCGCTCACTGACCATGCCGCCCGCTTCCTCGACGCGTCCGTCGCAGCCGGGCTCAACATCCTCGTCGCCGGCGGTACCCAGGCCGGCAAGACGACCCTGCTCAATGCGCTCTGCGGAGCGATCCCGGCCCGCGAGCGGGTCGTGACCGTCGAGGAGGTCTTCGAGCTCAACGTCCGTCTGCCCGATGTCGTCGCCATGCAGACGCGGCAGGCCAACCTGGAGGGCACCGGGGAGATCCCGCTGCGTCGGCTCGTGAAAGAAGCCCTGCGGATGCGGCCGTCCCGGCTGATCGTCGGCGAGGTCCGCCAAGAGGAGTGCCTGGACCTGCTCATCGCCCTCAACAGTGGGCTGCCCGGCATGTGCACGCTGCACGCGAACTCCGCCCGCGAGGCGCTGGTGAAGATGTGCACGCTGCCGCTGCTCGCAGGCGAGAACGTCTCCGCCTCCTTCGTCGTGCCGACGGTGGCAGCCAGCGTGGATCTCGTCGTTCACCTCGGCATGGATGCCTCCGGTCGGCGTCGCGTCCGCGAGATCGTCGCCGTCACCGGGCGTGTGGAGGGCGATGTCATCGAGACGTCGGAGATCTACACGAGCCGTGACGGGCGCCTGGAGCGCTCGGACGGATATCCGCCCCACGCCGACCGTTTCCAGGCCGCGGGCATCGACCTGCCGCGGCTGCTCGCCCGTCCGGCCTGACGGTGAAACGGGGTCCGTCTCGGGACTATCCCGAATGGCGGGCCTCGGGGAGTTATCCACAGCTTGTCGACCCCCGGTTCGTGAAGCCGGGCATTTCCGCTTACGCTGCCTACGCATCGGACATTTCGGGAGGGGTGCGGTCGAAGTGGGCGCGCTGGTGGGGCTCATCGGTGGCTTGGGGCTGCTCCTGATCTGGCGCAGCGGTCCGCGGGCTCCCGAGCGCACCGGCTCGCGGACCTCCGGGTGGGTCGCCCGCCGACGTGACCTGCTGCGCCAGGCGGGCGTCGACGGGGTCGGACCCGGCCAGCTCGTCGCGGTCCAGATCATGACCGGCCTGCTCGCTGCTGTCGTGGTGATCGGGCTGACCCGCACCGTGACGGTGGCCGGTTGCTTCGGCGTCTTCGGCTTCGTGTTGCCGGTGGTCGTCGTCCGTCGGATGCGCAACCGCCGCCAGGGCGTGCTGCGCGAACTCTGGCCCGAAGCGATCGACAATCTCGCGTCCGCCGTCCGGGCCGGCATGTCGCTGCCCGAGGGGCTCTCGGCTCTCGCGGTGCATGGGCCCGCCGAGCTGCGGGCGCCGTTTGCCCGGTTTGCCGCGGGGTACCGGGCAACCGGTCGCTTCGGCGAGTGCCTGGACAGCCTGAAGGAGGATCTCAGCGACCCGGTGGGAGACCGTGTCTGCGAGACCGTCCGCGTCGCCCGAGAGGTCGGCGGCAGCGATTTCGGCACCGTGCTGCGGACGCTGTCGGAACTTTTGCGCGCCGACGCGCGAACGCGGTCGGAGCTGGAGACACGCCAGGGTTGGGTCGTCAACGCCGCGCGGCTGGCGGTGGCCGCACCATGGGTCGTCCTGCTGCTGCTCGGTACCCAGTCCGAGACGCTCACCGCGTACGACACCCCCGGTGGCACGCTGCTGCTGGTCATCGGCGCCGCCGTCTGCGTCGTCGCCTACCGGGTCATGCTGCACATCGGCAAGCTGCCCGAGGAACAGCGGGTGCTGCGATGAACGGACTCTGGCTGGTCGGCGCCGCGCTGGGGCTGCTCGCCGGGATCGGGGCCATAGTGGCGGTCCGCGCCACGCCGCCGATGCGTCCGATCCGGCTCGCCGACCGCATCGCACCGTACCTCGGGGACGCGCCGCCGCCGTCGCGACTGCTGGCCCGTCCCGAGGCGACGAGCGCGCCGTTCACGGTGCTGCGTCGCCTCTTCGGCCCGCTGCTCGGCGAGGCGGTCGACCTTCTCGACCGCGCGGTCGGGGGTGCGGCGTCGGTCCGGCGACGGCTGGCCGGACTCGGTGCGCACGCCACCGTCGAAGAGTTCCGGGTCGAGCAGGTTCTCTGGGGTCTCGCCGGGACCATCGGCGCCGCGCTGCTGGTCGCCGGCACCACGCTGGCCCATGGCGACCTCGATCCGTTCCTCGTCGTCCTGGCGGCTGTGGCCGGACTGCTGGCGGGCGTCCTCGGCCGCGACTGGTACCTCGGCAAGCAGCTCGAACGTCGCGAGCAAGCCATGCTAGCCGAGTTCCCCGTCGTCGCGGACCTGCTCGCGCTCTCGGTGGTCGCGGGGGAGTCGCCGGTCGACGCCCTGGACCGTGTCTGCCGGCTCACCGGTGGCGAGCTCGCTCGCGACCTGGACCGTGCCCTGGCCCGCGCCCGCTCCGGTGCCCCGGTGGCCAGGGCGCTCGCCGAGCTCGCCGAGCAGACGACGATGGAGGCTTTCGCGCGGTTCCTGCAGGGCCTCGTCGTCGCCATCGAGCGCGGCACCCCGCTGGCCGACGTGCTGCGTGCCCAGGCCGTCGACGTCCGCGAGACCGGCAAGCGAGCGCTGCTCGAGGCCGGCGGCCGCAAGGAGATCTCGATGATGGTGCCGGTGGTCTTCCTGATCTTGCCGGTGACTGTGTTGTTCGCGCTGTTCCCGGGCCTGCTGACGCTGACGTCGCTGGCGCGGTGACGCGACAGGGAGGAAGAGAAGAATGCAGATGATCACCGCGTGGCTGCTGGTCGTCCTCGCTCGGGTGCGTGGCGAGCGCGACCGCGGCGACGTGCCCGGTTGGGTGATGGTGACGGTCGTGACTAGGGCGTCTTCTCACCGCGGCGCGCGTCCCAGGACGGCCTGACTTCGACGTCGGCGCGCGGTCGCCCTGGCCGCACCAGTATGCGGCCTCCATCGCCCAGCAGCTTGCGCAGCACGTCGCGCCACGGCCCGATGAGCTCGGGGTCGTCGTCAGCCGCCGGCCAGTCCTCGAGGAGCTTGGCTGCGGCTGGGCCGGCGTCGGCGTGGCTGACCGTCTCGACGAGGCGGGCGTGCCGCGCGGCCAGGGCCTTCTGCTGCGCGAGGATCTCGTCGCGGGTGCGCTCGTACACCGACTCCGGCACCAGGCGGCGGGTGAGCTGCAGGGTGAGCGTGACGAGCTGCTCGTCGAGCCGGGTGATTTCTCGCGCAATCGCGTCGGCGTCCCGTTTCGCGAGCGACTGCCCAGGGGCGGCTTCGGCTCGTCGTTGCGCCGGGGCGTCGACCTCGGCGGCCACGTCCTCAAGCCATGTCCGCACCGCGGCCTCGACGGTTCCGGTGAGGACGTAGCCGCCGGCGTGCCTGCGCTCGGCGGCCGCGGCGAGGCACCGGTACTTCGGCTGCCGCTGCGACCCGAACTGGCCACCGCCCATCGATGATCCGCAGGGCTTGCCGTCGACGTCGGCCATGCAGCGCAGCAGGCCGGACAGCAGGTACTGCGAGCGCTCGGAGCGCCGGCGGGTGCGGCGCGCGGCTCGGGCGGCTTGGTATGCCGTCCAGAGCTTCTCGTCGATCACGGCGGTGTGTACGCCTGGCCGCATTTCGCCGCGGACGGTGATGAGGCCGGCGCCGAATCCCGAGTCAAGCACCCGGCGCAGCGTGGTCTGGGTCCACGGTCCTGGTCCGCGGGCGGAGTAGCCGGCCAGGGTGAGGTGGCCTTCGTCGTTGAGCCACCGCACCAGGGAGTAGACGGATTCGCCGGCGACGTAGCGGCGGTAGAGCGATGCCAGGACCGGCGCGAGCTCATCGTCGGGGTGGTGGCGGCCGTCGCGATAGACGTAGCCGAAGCGCGGCCGGCCGTTGGCAGGGAGCCCGCGGGCGACCCGGTGGGCATGCGCCTCGCGCCAGGTGTCGCCGATGCGTTCGGCCTCGAAGGCGGCCATCTCGGCGAGCATGCCGCGGGTGAAGCGGCCGGTGCTGGTGGATGCGTCGATCTGCTCGGTAGCGGACTCGATGCTGCCGCCGGCGGACTCGACCCGGTCCAGCGCGGTCGCCCACCGCAGCCTGTGCCGCGCGGTGCGGGAGTACTTCCACACCACCACGACGTCAACGCGGCCGGCCTCGACGAGCTCTACTGCCTCGTTGAGCCGCGGCCACCACGCCGAGCGGGCGCGCGAGCCGGACTCGTCGATGCCCTCGCGCCAGTTGGTGATGACGTATCCGCGCTGGACGCAGTAGTCGCTGATCGCCGTTCGCTGCACTTCTGGGCTGATCATGACGTCGCGCTCTTTCGAGACGCGGATCAGCCCAAGCGCGCGCCGCGGCGCGTCAGGAACAGGGGCGAGGCGGGGCATGGGTCAGCAACTACCTTGTCTGCACGCGTTGCAACAAAGCCTTGGTGTAGGCCGTCGCTCGCGCAGTCGCTGCTTGACCTTCAATCAGCAGCGCAGCCGCGATGAACCCGTCTTCCTCGCTTGCACTGAGCGCATCCCACTGTGAAGCGAAGGCCCCAGCTTTCTCGTACAGTGCTAGCGCTTCTAGGCGTGACTTGTCGTACTCATCAACCCCTGCCACGGGTAGGTCGAGGGCGTCACGCGCCGCGTGGGCAAGGGCGGCGCCTGCAGTGTTCAGGCGAATCAGGTTCGCCGAGGTCGCTTCGTGAGCAAAACCGGTCGTCGCTTCCACGAACCGATCGAAAAGGGCGGTGATTGCTGTGATTGCAGTCGCACCGTGCTGCTGGTTCCAGATAGCGATTCGCTTGGCAGATTCGATGTCGCGTTGGGTCGGTGTTCGCATCCTCAACTCGTCTCTTGATGGTAGGTTTCTGCGGCCCCGTCAGCCTGTACTGTCGTTTCCCCTGGGTTGGGTCACAGCATGGGCGAAATAGCTGAGATCATCCGAGCGCACGGACAAACTTATCTGCGGCCTTTCTTGCCCCTGCACCCCAGATATCGTCGCTCGCGCCCATGATCTTGATGACGCTGCCGCCGTCCGCTGGCATCACCGCGACGCGGATGCGTGCCCGCTGCAGGCCGTAGCGGATTCGTGCTGTCGCGGTCAGCGTGCGGGAGCTGTGCTCTTCCACGGTTCCCGCCGCGGCGAGCGCATCAAGCGCATCGCGAAACGTGTCGGCGGGAGGTGCGCTGTAGAACACCTCTCGGTTGGACTGGCCCAAGCTCATGCCGCTCCCTCTCTCATGGCTCGTGCGCGCCACAGCGGCCCGCGTTCGGTCGGATGCATCCAGCGCCACCTCATGGCGAGGACGTTGAGCGTGACTTCAAGTTCTTCGGCGATCTCGCGGGGGTCGTCGCACCAGCGGGCGACCTCGGCCAGCCGCTGGGGGTTGATCAGCCGCCGGGCGGCGAGACGGTCGGCGCCAGTCTCCTGCCGGCTGCCGAACCAGCACGACGTCGTGTTGAGGTCGCCGGTGTCCATGTGGGCGAGCTCGTGCGCGAGCGCGCAGCGGCGCTCGGCGCGGGTGATGTTTTCGTCGACGAGGACGATGCCTTCGGACGGCACCCAGGCCGCGTGGAGCGGGGCGATCGGGTGCCACTCGATGTGGACGGCCGGGTACCGCTCGGCGGCGTCGAACCAGGGGTCGTAGTCGTCACCTCTGTGCCTCGTCATCGAGCCGCCTCCGTATCGCGCGCGCCGTCTGTAGGGCGCTGAGTTTCGCTGCAGCGAGCACTTCTTCACGTTCTGCCGGGCCCAGCCCCTCAAGAGCCTCGGGGGGCATGCTCAGCAGCACGCCGTCATCTTGAGTACGAGGTACGACAGTTTCGGAGCCGGCGACGTAGCCAGCGACATAGCCGCCGGACTGGGTTGGCTCCTCGCCGCGGACGATCTGGTCGATGCCAGTGTCGGCCCAACCGAGCGCGGCGGAGATCATTCCGCGCCGCGCGGGCTGGGGCCAGCGCTTGCCGTTGAGGAAGTCGCCGACGGTGTCGAAGTCGACTCCGGCCTCGCGGGCAAGGTCACGAGGACTCATGCGACGACGGACGAGTTCGTCGTTGACGCGGGCTCGTGCTCGGTTCCGCGCTTCCTCGTCGGCTGCCATGGCTGGTGGGCTCCTGTTCTTCGGCTTCATGCGGCGAATGTTTCAAGAAACCCCAAGAAACAGCAAGCAGCCCTCGGCGTACAGCACGGCACCTTTGTCCCGAAATACCGCGGTGTAGTTACACCTGACGGCCCCGTGTGCCGTGGAATCTGACCTGTTTCCGTGAGATGCCTTGACGTGTTTCCGTGAGTTTCCTAGACTTCACGGCATGAAACAGCAGACCGAGCAGCGGCGAGTGCCGGACAACGCGGCACGAGTCGGCGCGACGCTCCGTGAGTTCCGCGAGATGCGCGGGTTCCGGCCGGACGAAGCGGCGAACGAGCTCGGCATCTCACGGCCACACCTCATGAACATCGAGGCCGGACGACGTCCCGTTACGCGGGTACTGCTCGCCTCGTTCGCGCGGGTCTACAACGTCCGCCAGGCGTCCATCGTCCCGGCCGGCTATTTCGCCGATGACGCCGAGCCGGTGTCGGCGTGACCGCCGACGACCGCTCGCTGGGCGAGCGCGTGGCGGACACCGTCTTGGACGACAACGGGTTCGAGACGGTCTACGCCGAGGTCGAACGTCGCATGTCCGCCGTCAGCGGCGACCTATTGCGCGAGCACCTTGAAGTTGCCCTCACTGCCCTCATAGCAGTGGTGGACGAGCGCCTCCGGCTACTCAGCCAGCGGCAGGTGCACGCGTTCCAACAGCAGATCAAGTCCGTCCGCGAGGACTTCTACCGCGCTCCAGAGGACGTCGAACTGCAGGCCCTGAATTCCTCCGAGGTAGGCCGCGGGATCGCTCGCGTCGAGCGCGTCAATGCGACTCCCGATCTCGTTGCTCAATTCGTCAATGCGGTTTCGCAGATCGCCCATGATTTCGCTCCTTCTCGTGATGGTGAAGGCAGCGTAGGTGCTCCCCGGCCGCAGACCCGCTGTCCCGTGGCCGGGGAGCCCCAAGAAGGCGGGGCGCGGTCGTGAGCACCACTCGTGAGGACTGCATCGCCGACGCCGCTGAGGCCTACGGCGCGATGCTCGCCGACCCCGTCATGCGGGAGCGGCTGCTCGCGGCTCGCGCTCGCCGCCGGGCTGCCGAGGCCACCGCACAGACCGCGGGCCCGTCCGTGAGCGCTCGGGGGAGCGCACGGCCGGCCCGGACCACCACCCACCGCAAGTAAGCAGCGGCGCCGGGCTTGGACCCCGACGCCGCTCCGATCGCCCCAGGAGGCGACATGACCATCATGCAGCACCCCACCGCGACACGGCAGCAGCCGACACCCGCAACCCACCCGCTCGTCGGCGCGATCCTCGCGCTCGCCGAGGCATGGGACGGTGACCTGAACGTCGAGCAGGCCGAGACCATCGCCGCGGGCATGGTCGGCCCTGCCCGGGTCGAGACCGTCGAGCACATCGCCGGTGTCCTCGCTGAGGCAGAGCGGGTTCAGGACGGCACGGCCGGGTACGCGGTCCACAGCCGCGTCGACATGGTCGACGGCCTCCGCTCGGACGCGAAGTGGAAGGCGCAGCTGCTCGCCGAGCAGGTCCGCATCGACCGGGCCGGTGCCGCGTGAGCCCCCTGTCTTACGCGGAGCAGCAGGTGATCGGTGTCGTGCTGATCGTCGCCGCGTTGCTGTTCGTGGCTGTGGTTCTGGCGTGGGGTTCCCGCTCCGACCGGAAGCAGCGGCGAGGTGGTCACCGATGAGCGCCCCGAAGGCCGGCCCGAATGCCGGGGACCGGGTCCGGGTCGAGTACGAGGGTCTCGTCTCGGCGCTACCGGGAAGCTGCGACGACGCTTACCTGATCATCCTGCCGGACGGCGCACAGGTCGGTGCGTTCGCTCAGCACCTGACCGTCGTAGCCCCAGTGATAGAGCGCGGTGCTGTTCTCAACGAGGGCAACTTCAACCGGCTTCCCCCCGCATCACTGGCGTGCCGCGACGGCAGCAGCGGCGTCCTCATTTTCGACGGAGTGTGCTGGCGCACGTCGGCCGACCACCCCGCCTCGGCATCGATGGTCTACGGCGCCAAGGTCCTCCGCATCGGTGGCGAGACCCGATGACCCTCACCTCGTTCCTGGCCCGGACTGCTGCCGCCACCATCGGCGCGGTCGCCGTCATCGTCATCATCTGGAACACCGCCGACCAGCACCGCCGGGGGTGGGCGTCATGACCAGCCTCGCGCAGCTGAACTGGCGGGACGTCGCGCACGAGACGGCCGCCGCCGCAGCCTGCCCAACCGACACCAGCCACCGCGACGCGGCGCCTGTCGCCGTCCGTGCGGTCCCGCTGGACGTGCCGTCCGAGTGGGACACCCCACCCGGCCGGAACCCGTTCCCGAGCGAGGTGCCGTGGTGACCGCCGCACCCACACTCCCGGCGACAGGGTGGGCCGGCCCCGGCGTCTACGACCTCACCGCCACCGACTACCACGCCGACACCCTCGCCCCCGGCGGGTCCCTGTCGTCCACCGGCGCCCGCCGCCTGCTGCCCCCGTCCTGCCCGGCCCTGTTCCGGTACGAGCAGGACAACCCGCGCCCGCCGACGAAGGCCCTCGACACCGGGTCGGTCGCTCACGACGAGCTGCTCGGCGGCGGCCCCGAGGTCGTCCGCGTCGAGGCCGACAACTGGCTCACCAAGGCCGCGAAGCAGCAGCGCGACGAAGCCCGAGCCCGCGGGGCCGTCCCAATCCTCGCCGCCGACCACGACGAGGTGAAGGCCATGGTCGCGGCCGTCCGGGCGCACCCCGTCGCCGGCCGCCTCTTCGAACCCGGCACCGGCACCGCCGAACAGTCCCTCTACTGGACCGACGACACCACCGGCATCACCCGCCGCGCCCGACTCGACTGGATCAAGCACCGCCCCGGCCGCCGCACCCTCGTCGCCGACCTCAAGACCGCCCGCTCCGCCGAGACCGACAAGTTCGCCCGCTCCGCCATGGACTTCGGCTACCACCAGCAGGCCCCGTGGTACCTCGACGGCGTCCGCGCCCTCGACCTCGGCGACGACCCGCAGTTCGTGTTCGTCGCCATCGAGAAGCAGCCCCCGTACCTCGTGAACGTCATCCAGCTCGACGTCACCGCCATGCGCATCGGCGCCCACCTCAACCGCCGCGCCATCGCCACCTATGCCGAGTGCATGCGCACGGGAGAGTGGCCGGGCTACTCCCGCGACGTCGAGCTTGCCTCACTTCCGGCGTGGTACGAGAGGCAGTTCGAGGACGTGAGCGTGTGACTCGCCAAATCCCGCTCTCTCGCGGCCTTGTCGCCCTAGTCGATGACGCCGACGAAGACCGTGTCCTCGCCGCCGGGCCATGGCACGCCTACCGCAGTGGTCGAACCTGGTACGCGCGGCACAGCATCTCGTCGTCCAAGCAGATCGTCATGCACCGGCTCATCACCGGCTGGCAGCTCGTCGATCACATCAACGGCAACGGGCTGGACAACCGCAGCGCGAACCTACGTCGGGCGACTCACGCGCAGAACATCCGCGCGAGTCGCACGCCGCGTGGCGCGTCGGGCTACCGCGGGGTTTGCCGCCGACCGAGCGGCCGCTGGGCCGCTCAGATCACGGTCGACGGTAAGTCCATCTGCCTCGGCACCTTTGACACCACCTTGCAGGCCGCGCGCGCCTACGACGCCGCTGCCCTCGCCTACTTCGGCGATTTCGCTCGCCCCAACTTCCCGCAGGAGACCGCGTCATGACCCAGATCGCCACCCGCAACGAGCAGGGCGACCAGCCCACCGTCGGCCAGTTCATCTCCCGCCTGCAGCCGGAGATCGCCCGTGCCCTCCCGCGCGGCATGGACGCTGACCGCATCGCCCGTCTCGCGCTGACCTGCGTGCGTCAGGATCCGGCCCTCGGCCGCTGCGTCCCCGCCTCGTTCGCCGGCGCGCTGCTCACCGCCGCCGCGCTCGGTCTCGAGCCCGGCGTCAACGGCGAGGCGTACCTCGTCGCCTACAAGAACGAGTGCACGCTGATCGTCGGCTATCAGGGCCTCGCGAAGCTGTTCTGGAACCACCCGCTCGCCGCGCACCTCGACGCGCAGGCCGTCCACGAGAACGACGAGTTCGACTACTGGTACGGCGTCAACGCCGACCTGCGGCACAAGCCCGCCAAGGGCGACCGCGGCAAGATCACCCACTACTGGGCCGCGGCCCGCCTGAAGTCCGGCGCGTCGGCGTTCGTGGTCCTCACCGTCGACGAGGTGAAGGCGCTCCGCGGCGGGAAGTCCGGCCCGTCCGGCCGCATCCCGGACCCGATGCACTGGATGGAGCGCAAGACCGCGGTGCGGCAGCTGTTCAAGCTGCTCCCCAAGACGACCACGTTCGTCGCTGCGGTCGAGGTCGACAACCAGTCGGGGTCGCTGCTCGCTGACCGGGGTGTGCCGCAGGGCATCAGCGACGGCGCGGTCCCGGCCCTGCCGCCGGTTATCGAGCGTGAGGCGGGGCAGGACGACGGCCGGGTCACGGCGAACGAGATCACCGGCGAGGTCATCGACCCGTGCCCGGTGTGCAACGCCGGCGAGGGCCAGCCCCACGACGACGCTCTGCACGCGGAGGCTGGGGTATGAGCGCCGAGGAGGGCAACCGCGTCTGGCTGGCCTACTACGGCGACTGGTCCGGATTCGCCGTATTCGACAGGGAGATCGACGCACTGAGGTACGCCGTCGGCAAGTCGATGGACGTCATGCCCATCGAGTACGGCGCTGACATCCGCGAACAGGCGCGTGACGCATGACCTGGCAGGACGGTCCACTGTTCGCGTGGGACCTCGAGACCACCTCGCCGGACCCCGACGACGCACGCATCGTCACCGGCACCGCCGTCTGGATCAACGGCGCCCAGACCGAAGACCGCGCCTGGCTCGTCAACCCCGGCATCGACATCCCCGACGCCGCAGCCGCCATCCACGGCATCACCACCGACATCGCCCAAGCCAACGGCACCAACCCCGCCAGCGCCGCCGTCGAGATCTGGTTCGAGATCTGCGACGCCTGGCGCACCGGCCGCCCCGTCATCGGCTTCAACCTCGCCTACGACTTCACCGTCCTCGACCGCGAACTCCGCCGCCACGACGTCGGCGCCGTCACCATCGGCGGACCCATCATCGACGGCCACGTCATCGACAAGCACGTCGACCCCTACCGCCGCGGGAAGCGCACCCTCACCGCCACCTGCGAGCACTACGGCGTCCGCCTCGACGCCGCCCACGACTCCACCGAAGACGCCAAGGCCGCCGCCCGCCTCGCGTGGCGGCTCGCGAACCTCCACCCCAACCTCCTCGGCGACCTCACCCAGGTCAACGACCTGCAAGCCGCGTGGCGCGCCGGCCAGGCGGCGTCACTGCAGGACTACTTCCGCCGCCAGGGCAAACCCGACACCGTCGACCCCTCCTGGCCCCTCCGGCAGGCCGTCGCATGACCGCCGAGATCGACGACACCGGCCCGGACTGGACCGCCGGCCGCGCCCTCATCGAGAAGCTCGCCCGCACCGGCCAGTCGTTCACCGCCAACGACTGCCGCACCCAGCTCCGCGAGTACGGCTTCTCCCGCTTCACCTCTGGCGTGCTGTTCCGGCAGGCACAGGACGACAAGATCATCCGCCGCATCGGGGTCGACGTCTCCAGCGACAAGCCCTCCCACGGCGCCTTCGTCCGCCGCTGGATCGGCACCCAACACGGCGCCCTCCACACACTCATCCCCACCCAGGACACCCCATGACCTACACCACCGACACCGTCATCACCCGCCGGCAGCCCACCACCATCGCCCCCCAGTACGACCTCCGACCCGCACCCTGGACCGAGCAGGCCGCCTGCGCCAACGTCGACGACCCCGACGTCTTCTACCCCCTCAGCCGCCACGACACCGTCGCCGCCAAAGCCATCTGCATCGACTGCCCCATCGTCGAGCAGTGCCTCACCGCCGCCCTCGACGCCGGCGAAACCCACGGCGTGTGGGGCGGCCTCGACCCCGACGAACGCCGTCAGCTCGCACGGAAGCAGCCACGGCGCCCGGCACGCCCGGCCAGCGCACAGGAACGCATCGAGCAGGTCCGGCGCCTCGCCCGCCGCGGCGTCTCCGACCCCGACATCGCCGCCGCGCTGAAGATGAGCCCGAAGAGCATCTGCGGGCTCCGCGGCCGTCACGGCATCCCCAGCGGCCACAAGCTCGGCCAGGGCATCGTCGGCGAGCGGGAATCCCGCGGCCACACCAGGCGGACCGCATGACCACCGCGACCGAGACTGTGCTCGACGAGCGCACCCGCAACGAATTGCAGCCGCCCTGCGAGGATCCGCGCTGCTCAGGGGTGGCCTCAAACGTCTTGCGTTTCGAGCCCGTCTGTGAGCACGCCGTGATCTTGCTCTGCGATGCGCACACAAACGTCATGCTGCGCTTTGCGTCTCTCAGCGATCACTGGGAGTGCAAGCGCTGTGGAGCTGTCGCGAAGTTGATCAGCGTGGAGCCGCTGCGATGACCCAGCCGGCCGACACCAGCCTCCGGGACTTCACCAGCGCCCTGCCATGGCGGCTCCGCGACGCACTCCGCCTAGACCCCCAGACCGTCCCCGTCATCCGCGAAGCCCTCGACCACGCTGCCAGCCCCGCCGACCTCGCCCGCACCGTCAGCGCCGGCATCACCCGCGCCTACGCCAACCCCTGGCCCCTGCTCTGGCGACGCATCCGCGCCGCCGCCGGACACGACGTCAACAGCAGCGACGTCAACAGCAGCGAGCCACCAGCCGAGGAGGCGCCCAGCCAATGACCCGCGTGTTCCTGCCCCTCGACGTCGACTTCGACGACGACGAGAAAGTAGCCCGCCTCGCCCGCTACACCCGACCCGGCGAAGCCCGCGCCTGCCGCGACCTCCTCGTCGCAATGTGGCGGTACTGCAAGCGCGAGAAGTCCGACGGCCACGTCCCCGCCGAAGTCGTCGGGAAGCTCGTCTACCCCGACACCCCCCGCATCGGGAAGCGCGACGCCGACCGGCTCGTCGACGTCGGCCTCGCCGAGCACACCGACGACGGCTACCACCTTCCCGGCTACCTCAAGCGAAACAAGTCCCGAGCCCAGCTCGAGGCCGAAGCCGAGGTCAAGGCAGCCGCCGGCCGCAAGGGCGGAAAACGAAGCGGACAGGTTCGCCGCTCCGAAGCACCCAGCCAAGCAAACACCGAAGCAGAACGAAGCAGCGTGCTTCGGACGTCCGAAGCCATAGACATAGACATAGACATAGACACAGACAGAGACAACAGCGGTACTTCCGAAGAGGGAGACCGTTACGAAACGCTCCCCCCGCCCGACGCCACGCAGCCCCCACCAGCCACCCCCGCCGACGCCCGCTGCACCACCCACCGAGGCAACCCCGACCCCGGCCCCTGCCGCGGCTGCCAAGCCGCCCGCGAACGCGCCGAAAAACGCGCCGACCGCGACCAAGAACGCGCCGCCCGCCTCGAAGCCGACGCCATCCGCAACTGCCCCGACTGCGGCGGCACCGGCTGGCTCGAGGACCCCCACACCCGAGAACCAGCCGGCCGCTGCACCCACACCAACACCCGGAGAACCGCATGACCGGATCCCAGAAACGCAAGGGCGACCGGGCCGAACGCGAAGCCGCCACCCTCATCGCCGACCACCTCGGCTACCCCGTCCGCCGCAAACTCGGCGCCGGCCGCACCGACGACGAAGGCGACCTCGACGGCATCCCCGACACCGTCGTCCAGGTCGCCGACTGGGCCGACAAGACCCGCGCGCTCCGCGTCAAGCCGCTCGAGGCCGAGCAGCAACGCTGCAACGCCGGCGCCACCCACGCCGCCACCCTCCTCCGCCTCCACGGTGGCGACTACCGCGTCGTCCTCACCATCGCCCAGTGGGCAGCGCTCGTCCGCGACGCCCTCCCTCTCGACACCAGGAAGGCCCAGCGATGAGCGACAAGTACACCGAGATCAGCACGCGCCACGGCGGCATCGGAGTATGGGGTTGGGCCGAACCAGCCGAGGCCATCAACCAGCTACAGGCGCACTACGAAGCGGTCGCACGAGAAGCTGCAGCCGTTCTGAACGAGATCACCGCCGGCCAGGTGCAGGTCTTCCACCAGTACGGGCCTTATGCGGGCCGCCAACGCCGTCAAGTGCATCCTGCTGCTGACACCGGGGAGGCCACGCGATGAGCAGCACGATCTACATCAGCGGCCCGATCAAAGGCGTCACCAATGCGCGGAAGCGTTTCGCCATGGCAGCCGTGCGCCTAGAGGCCGACGGCTTCACCGCGGTCAACCCCTTCCACTGCGACCCAATCTGCCTGCCCGAATGCGGGCCCATCAGCGAGGACGAGACGCGGCACTACGACTGCTACATGCGAGGAGACCTCGCCGCGATGATGGCCTGCACCGGCGTCGCCCTCCTGCCCGGATGGGAGCAGTCCAAAGGCGCGATGCTGGAGTGCTTCACCGCCAGGCAGGTCGGAATACCGGTCCGCACCCTCGAAGCCTGGCTCGCTGCTGCTGACACCGGGGCCGGGACATGAGCAGCGACGATGTTCGAGACCTACTGCACGAGATTTGGCTCGCGGTCCACGTAGAGCGGTCCGAGACCGGTGCCGTGGACAGCTTCTACGCCGGTGTAATCCGGGCCGAGAACGCAATCGCTGACGTCGCGGAGTCACACGGCATCGGCTGGTGCCAACTCCGTCAGCCGTCGTCGCCGGCGGCTGACGGTGACCTGTCGAACAGGGAACAGGCATGAGCGGGCGGCCGAGACTGCTGGACGCTTTCTGCTGCGCTGGCGGCGCAACGAAAGGCTACGAGCGCGCCGGGTTCGATGTCGTCGGCGTTGACCTGTCTCCACAGCCGAACTACTGCGGCAGCGAGTTCATGCAGACCGACGCGGTGCAATTCATCCGCGATCACGGGCACGAGTTCGACGCTATCCACGCGTCGCCGCCGTGCCAGTCGTACAGCGGCATGACGAACTGCCGTCCCGGTGTAGGAGAGACCTACCCGGCCTTGATCGACGTGACCCGGTTCGAGCTTCAGCGCATCGGCAAACCGTGGGTGATGGAGAACGTGCTCGGTTCGGGACTGCCGCACCAGGATGATCTGTTGGGCGCGTCGGGTCTGATGTTGTGCGGCGCGATGTTCGGTCGTGCGCTCTACCGACATCGCCTATTCGAGACGTCCTTCTCAGTGACTGCTCCGCCGCATCCGAGGCACTTGGTTCCAGCGAGCAAGGCCGGCCATTGGAAACCCGGAACCGTCATCTCAGTGGCGGGGAACTGCTACCCGGTGGCGCTCGCTCGCGAGGTGATGGAGATCGACTGGACGAACCGCAACGAGCTGGCTGAGGCCATCCCGCCGTATTTCACCGAGCACATTGGCGAGCAGCTGCTTGAGCAGTTGGCGGTGGCTGCGTGATGGGTGTGTCGGGTGTGGCTGGACGAGACGGAGGACGGATGGACAATGACAGAGAAATTCTTAGCCGCCGGCTGAATCTAGCCGCAGCCGAGTCTGCTCGACTCCGCTCCGCGCTGCACCGCTACATCACCGACGCGCAGCTGCGTGGGGACGTGGAGGACGAACGACGCCTGCGGGACATCCTGGCCCGCTCGGCGCCTCACTGGGATGAGCAGGGTCAGCTAATTCTCGAACACGAGAGCTTGAAGGCCTATCGGGAGGCTCGCCGCTTCGCTCAGCAGATGCGGGACGCGGCCGACTACTTCCGAACCCCCACGCCGCACCGCAAGTCACGGCGTGGGGCCCGAAGGTAACCGCGGGTGTGGCTGGACGAGACGGAGACACGGCGGTGATCGCCGGGCAACTCCCGTCGGGGCCGGGGTTTGCGACGGAGATTGCCCGCGACGTGATCGTGCTGCGTGTCGGCAACCGCGTCTGTATCGCCGCTCCGCAGTGGCTCGACATCAACCAGGCCGCGCGGATTGCGGCATCTCTCAACCGACTTATCGAGGAGGCGTCGTGACGGGTTTGCTGCTCGCGGTTTATGCGCGGACGTGCGAAAATAGAGACAGCCCCGGCGGTGCTGGAAACACCAACCGGGGCCTAACCCACCACTCGCGCACACGAGAAGGGGGCTGGCGATGACGCTACCCAACGAACGACCCACTACGGGCATCAGGCCCGACTGGGACGCTCGCGACAGCTATCTGCTGGGCACGCGAGCAATCGATCACGGCAACTGCACCCAGGGATCATCCGGCGCCTGGTACCCCAACTTCGGTTCAGGTGTCGAAATCTTCGGCTGGGCACATGAACATCAGAGCGCCGCCGCGGCTCGTCGTGCCGAGGTGTCGTCGTGACTGCGCAGCCAGAACAGAACGTGGGAGCCGGCGTCATGACCGGCCTGTGCCCCCGCTGCGGCGAGCCGACCGGTCCCTGCCGCTGGTGTCCCGAGGACAACGTGTGCGAGGTGTGCGGCTGCCCGAGTGGCCCGCACTGCGACGACGACTGCCCTGCCGACTGCATGGCCGACCACCGAGGAGAGTCATGACCGGCCTGGACCTCGACCGCATCGAACAGCAGGCAGCAGCAGCCACCCGCGGGCCGTGGGTTCGCAGCATCGGGGAGGGCGGCATGGTCTTCGTCGGCGCCCCTGACCCACTGGATGTGCATGTCGCGCAGACCGAGCTTTCCGGTATCGAGTCTGCGATTGAGGACGCTGACTTCATCGCTGCGGCCCGTACCGACGTCCCCGCCTTGGTCGCTGCGTTGCGCGCGGTCTTGGCGCTGCACCGCCCGGTGTCGGTGGCCACGGTCGGAGGCACTGACCAGATGTGCGCCGAATGTCAGCGACCGCCGACACGCTACGACGAGACCACCTGGCCGTGCGCTACTGCTCTCGCTGCCGGGGTGTCGTCGTGACCGGGGTGGACCGTGACGGGCTCCGATCAAAGGTCGCAGCCGCAGTAGCGGCTGACCTCGAACGCCACGACGTCACGAACATCGTGGCCGAGTCCCTAGAGATCGCAACGATCATCGAGCCGGCGATCGGCGCGCTGGCCGCTGCTGTGGCTCGTGCTGAGAGCGCCGAGCAACTGTTGCGCGACGCCAACAGCTCGTGCGAGGCCTTGGAGGCGCGAGCCAAGCAGAACGCCGATCAGGCCTACGCCGCCCTGTCCCGTGCTGAGCGTGCCGAAGGGGAAGCGCGGGAGCTGCGAGAACGGCTGAACTGGGCCGAGAACGAGGTAGATACCGCGCAGGGCGAGGCTGACGAGGCCCGCGCCCAACTCGCCAAGATCGATGCCCTCCTATCTGCGGCGTTGCTGGGGTCGACACCGGAGCACAGGCGTATGACCTTCGTCCGCGACGCCCGAGACCTCGCTGGGTATCCCTCGTCACCCGACACCACGGAGGCGGACGCTGCAACCCGAGTTGCAGGAACTTCCAACTCCGCACCCGACACCACGGAGGCGACGGGATGAGCGAGGTCCAAGTGCAATGCACAACTGATCAGCTTCTCGCGTTGCGTGCGCTGCAAGCGCTCGACGAGCGGCACATCACGCGGAACGTGGTTGCATACCGAACCGGGCTCAAAGCCGCTGCGGCTGGCGCCCTACTGGCTCAGCTTGAACACCTCGGCCTGGCCGAGTCCAAGTGGGCGATCTCCTGCGGTAGACACGTGCACGCCTACGCGCGAACCGAAGCCGGAACAGCCGTCCTCGCCTCGTCACCCGACACCACGGAGACGACGGGATGAGCGAGCCGAGCATGGTTACCGAGTTCATCGCCTGCGACGCGGTCTGGTCTCACGGCCTGGACGAGCCGGCGCCGGGGGTGCGCGTGGTGGGTTCAGTCGATCGGCCTGGCTTCTTTGGATTGCAGATTCGCCTGCCGGACGGCCAGGTCGCGACGGCGCGCCTATCGCCGGAGGACGTGGCCGAGCTTCATCGCCAGGCGACGGCGACGCAGCTCCACGGCTTCTACGGAGACGAGACCCGCGAGAACGGAGACAGACGATGAGCGGCGACAAGACCGTGAGTCACACCGACTGGCGAACGGTTCGCTTGCCAGACGGTCGCCTTGTCGAATGCATGGACGTGCAGATCGCAGCGGTGGAGGCGCCCGATCTGGTGTTGGACGTGACCGTGTCAATCGATGGGGCGCTGCAGACGCTGCAGGTACGCATCGACCCCGAGGCTGGCGGTGAGCAGCGATGAGCGGGGTACTGGCGCTGCTGCTGCTCCTGGGCGTCGTCGCGGTCATCACAACGATGGGCTGCACCCTCTCGTACCGGCAGGGGCTTGTCCATGGCCGGGAGCGTGAGCGGGACGACCAGTGGGACCGAGAGCACGGCGTCCGGCGCGACCCTGACGACTACGGCCACGTGTGCCGTCGCAGCGATGTGGCGGGGTGAGCAGCATGGGTGAGGCGACCGACCCGTGGTGGTGGCTGTCTCTCGCCTGCCTGGCCGCGCAGTACGTGCTTCTGTTCCTCGGCGCACGGCGGGGTGGTTCCCGGTGAGCGACCCGAGAAGCGACGAGGCGGGCGGCCTCGACGAGGCATTGCGCGAGCTCGACACGATCAATGCCGCTGTCCGTCGATTCCGCTCGGTCTACGCCCCGGACGAGCCCACCGACTGGCACGCCGAGCTGCGTCGGCTCGACTCGATCGGCTTCGTAGCTATGCGAGACGCGGCTACCGCAGCGATGTGGATGCTGATCGCAACCGAAGCTCAGCGTGACGATCTTGCTTCCCGGTTGGCGGTGGCAGAAGCATGCATCGCCAACTTGACGAAGCTCGCGAACAACGTCATCGACGTTCACGAGCACGTCGTTATGGACACGCCCGAGGACCGCGAACTCCATGACAGGGCGATCGCCACGTTCCGGCGGTACCTCGCCGCTGCTCTCGCCTCAGCCCAGAAGGAGAACACCGAATGACCTGGCTCTGGTTGCTCATCGTCGCGTTCCTCTCCGCCAGCCACATCACCGTCGGGCGGCTCGGCGAGCGCACCGGCTACCTCCAAGGATTCAAGGACGGCCTGCGGGCCCGCGAAGGAGACTCGACGTGAGCTGCCTCGTTCCTGACTGCCAGCGGCCGACGGAGCTCCACCTCTGCGGCCACCACACCAGCGAGGTCGAGACCGCGCTCGGTGACCTGCCCGCGCTGCTCGCCGAGCTCACCGTGACCGCGTCACGGCAGGCCCGCACCTACCGTGCCGGGCGGCGTGCTGCGGCGCCGGACGAGGACTGGCGCGGCGCGACGTTGGCGTTGAAGCCGAACCCGCTCCCGGTGGACTTGACCGCGTCGGACTTGCACCGCGAGACCATCGATGAGCTGCTCAGGTTGGCGTGCCTGGTCGGGGCGGACGAGGTCAGCTCCCGCACGGTGGTCGGGTGGCTGCTGTCGAACATGCGGGAGGTGCGCCGTTCCCCGGACGCTGCCGAGGTCCACGACCGCATCGTGTGGCATCGCTGGCGGATCGAGCGGGTGATCGACCGGTCCCCGTCGCGGGTGTTCGCCGGCCCCTGCCACGCCACCATCGTCGACGAGGTCAGCGAGGACCGCGACGGCACGAAGTGGATCGTCCCCGTGCAGCGACGCTGCGACCGCGACCTCTACGCCCCCGGACGCGTCTTCGACGCCGACTGGCTCGCCACGAAGATCACCGAAGGCCGCGACGTCACCATCACCTGCGACGGCTGGGCACCCGACGGGCAACGCGACGGCTGCGGCACCGTCCACGACGTCGCCGAACGCGAAGAATGGCTCACCGCCTCGCTCGAAGGGGCGCTGGTGCCGCTCGCCCCGTTGCGGGCGTTCGCGCAACGCGTCCTGAAGCTTACCTGGCCGCCGGCGTCCACTGTCCGGTCGTGGATCTACCACCGGCGGCTCGAGGTCCGCGCCGTCGACAAGACCGGTGCCGAGCTGTTCGACGCGCGGCAGCTGCTCGACCTGGTGGAGGCGTACCGTCCGCACGAGTACCCGAAGGACCGAGCACGGAGGGCGTCATGACTGAGCTCCTTGAGCTGTGGCGCCAGGACACCCCGTTACCGCTCAACGGCAGTCCGTTCACGATCGATCGTGCCGATCCCGTCATGCGCGTCACATCGGGGCTGCTGCAAGAGCTGGAGCAGCTCGCCGAGGCGGGAAGTTGGCATCCCTACGCGAGGTACGTGTCGCTGGAAGACGACGTTCTCACGATCCGTGCAAGGAATCGCACCGTCGTCTACGTCATTGAGCGCGACCAATACGACGCCACAAACAGTACGTACCGCGCCCACTGGCCTGACTGATACTGGCGGGAACCGTGACCGTCGTGGTATCAATTAGCGGTCTGGGTGTGTTCGTCATGCCCAGGGACCCCGACCAGGTGTCAGCTGGCCGGGGTTTCGCCGTTCCAGGGAGTGCGTGATGGCGAACCCACGCTCCCAACGTGCCCGCGGTGACGACGTCCCCGTCTGCCAGTCCTGCCGCCAGCAGCACATCGGCCGGAACGGGCTGCAAACCTGCACCAGCCACGTCACCCACGACCGCGACGGGTACGTCCCCGGCCAGGACCGGCCGCTGCTGGACGAGCCGCGGCCGTGCGGCAGGTTCCCGATGCGCGGCCAGGACGTGTGCCCCGTCCACGGCGGCGCCGCACCAGCCAACCGAGCAGCAGGGGAGCGCCGCGTGGCCGAACAGCAGGCTGAACGCGTCCTCCGACGCTTCGGCGAGCCCATCGACACCAACCCCACCGACGCGCTCCTCGACGCGGTGAAGTGGACCGCCGGGTACGTCTCCTGGCTGCGGGACAAGGTCGCCGGCGTCGACACCGACGACGATCTCGTGTGGGGCCGCACGAAGGAGAAGACCGGCGGCGACGACGCCGGCACCACCGACGAGGCCAAGCCGAACGCGTGGCTCGCGTTGCTCGGTGAGTGGCATGACCGGCTCGTGAAGATCTGCGCCGAAGCGATCAAGGCCGGTATCGAAGAGCGCCGTGTCCGCCTCGCGGAAGAGCAGGGCGCGCTCGTCGCCGACGTGATCCGCAAGATCCTCGACGACCTCAACCTCACCCCGGAGCAGGCATCGAAGGCCGGGACGGTCGTGCCGCTCCGTTTGAGGGCGCTCGCCAGCTAGGAGACCAGGATGGCCGACTGGTGGGAGTACGCCGCCCGGTCGTTCGAGCCGGCCCCGCGCCGCTTCGCCACGCCCGGCGAGCTCGCCCGACACTGCGACCCCCTCACCCGGCAGACCGCCCCGCTCGACCTCATCGACCGGGCCGTGGTCAACGTCTTCGACCGCCGCACCACCAAGCAGCAGATCTACGCGCCACCCCAGATCGGCAAGTCCCAGCGGGTGTCACGGTGGACGCCGCTATGGATGCTGACCTGCGACCCCACCACCCGCATCGTCATCGTCTCTGCCGAGAAAGAACTCGCCGTCCGCTGGGGACGGCAGATCAAACGCGACCTCGAGGCCAACGCTGACCTCGGCCTCACCCTGAAGGCCGACTCGCAGGCCGCCGGCCGATGGGAAACCGCTCAGGGCGGCGGGCTCTACTGCACCGGCATCGGCGCAGGCACCACCGGCCGTCCCATCGACGTCCTGATCATCGACGACCCGTTCAAGGACCGCGCCTCTGCCGAGTCGAAGACTATCCGGGACCGGGCGTGGGACTTCTGGGAGAACGACGGCGGAGTCCGCGCCCGCCGCACCATCCTGATGAACACCCGCTGGCACGTCGACGATCTGTCCGGCCGGCTGCTTGAGCGGGAACCGGGCCAGTGGACGGTGCTGTCGATGCCGGCGCTCGCCGAGAACGACGATCCGCTCGGCCGCGAACCGGGGCAGGAGATCGCGTCGGCGAACCCGGACCTGCACCCGCCCGGCTACTACGCGGCCAAGCAGAAGACGACGTCGCCTTACGTGTGGTCGTCGCTGTACCAGCAGCGGCCCACCGCGGCGGAGGGCGGCATCTTCAAACGCGGCGACTGGCGTTACTGGGAGCCGTTCACCGACTCCGGCCGGCAGATGCTGCGGCTCGAGGGTGACAGCTTCGACCTGGCCGACTGCTCACGGTTCATCACCATCGACCTCGCCACCTCGATTAAGACATCTGCGGACTACACCGTCGCCGCTGCGTGGGCGATCACGATCTCCGGTGATCTGGTGCTGCTCGACCGGCGCCGCGACCGGGTGCCCGAGCTGGACCACGCCGCGTTCCTCGCGCCGCTGCGGCAACGCTGGCTCGGGATGTACGACGTCGTCCACATCGAGGCGGCGTCGTTCGGGACGACCCTCACGCACGCGCTCGGCCGCAGCAACGTCCCGATCTCAAAGCTGACCCCGGACAAGGACAAGCTCACCAGGGCACTCGCCGCGGCCGGGTTGGTGCGGCAGCACAAGGTGTGGCTCCCGAACGGTGCCGAGTGGCTCGACACGTGGCTCGACGAGCACGCCGACTTCCCGAACGTGGCCCACGACGACCAGGTCGACGTCATGGCCTACGCCGCCCGCGTCGCCATCGCCCACTGGCTTCCGATGCAGACGGCCCTCGAAGAGCAGGCGCAGCGCCCTGTGCATGACCCCGACGACGTCGACTTCCTGACCGCAGCGTTCTGACCCCTGAGGAGGCGGACCGATGGCCGAGCCTGCCTCCCTCAGCGGCTACCTCGACGACGCTGTTCTCGCCCCGGACATCTTCGGCGTGGCGATGGACCTCGTCCTCGAAGCCAACCCCGACCTCACTCACCCCAAGTCGGTCGAGACGTTCGCCAAGATGCGGCACGACCCCCAGATCGCCGCCGTCCTGCGCGCCTACTACCTCGCCATCACCCGCGCCCGCTGGTCTATCGACGGGTCAGGTTGCCGCGACGAAGTCACGGCCCGCATCGCCGATGACCTCGGCCTGCCGATCAAGGGTGTGGACCCCGAGCCGAAAGGCGCACGTCGACGCGGGTTCACCTGGGCCGAACACCTACGTGTCGCCCTGTCGCTGTCGACCGTGTTCGGTCACGCCCCGTTCGCGCAGCAGTGGAACGACGAGAACGGCGCGTGGCGGCTCGGCATGGTCCAGGAGCGGATGCCGCAGACCATCAGTGCGCTGCGGCTGAACCCGGACGGCACCCTGAAGGCCGCCGAACAGGGCCTGGGCATGGCCGGGAAGCCAGTCCAGATGCAGACGGCCAACCACGAGCTGATCTGGTACGCCCGCGAGCGAGAGGGCAGCAACTACTTCGGCCGATCCATGATCCGTGAGGCCTACGCACCGTGGCTGATGAAGACCGACGCGTTGCGCCGACACGCCACCGCCATCCAACGGTTCTCGATGGGCGTCCCCGGATTCGAGCCGATGCCGGGCGCGAGCATCACACCGCAGCAGGAAGCCGCTGCGCAGCGCGCCCTGTCAACGCTGCAGGCCACGTCTCGGTCGCACATCGTTCCGCCGCCCGGCTACCGGTACACGCTCACCGGCATGACCGGGTCCGTGCCGGACGCTCCCGCGTTCGTGAACATGCTCGACCGCTACATCACCCGCGCCACCCTGACTTCGATCCTGGACATGGCCACCGCCGAGCGCGGTAACCGGTCCCTCGGTGAGACGGTCATGGACCTCATGGTCTACGCGCAGCAGGCCGAGGCTGACCGCATCGCCCAAGACGGCACGCAGCAGATCGTCGTACCGCTGGTGGATGCCAATTGGGGCGACTCGGAGTCGGCGCCGCAGATCGTGTGCGAGGACGTGGGCGCGGACGTTCAGCTCACCGCGGAAGACATCAACTGGCTGATGCAGTACGGCGGCCTCAGGGGCGACCAGCCAGCCCGCGACTGGATCCGCAACCGGTACGGCATCCCCGACGAGGACCCGAACGACCCGGCGAACCAGCCGGTCCCGACCGATCCGACCACAGGCACACCGACGGAGGCGCAGTGACCGAGCACGAGATCGTGCCGCAGTACCGCTACCGCGGTTCAGTGCGGCCGTCCGCCGAGGTGTCACGCCCGGTCGCGATCCACCGACACGCCGCCCGAGCGGAAGCGGCCGGCAGCGTTCCCACCGGCGGCGGCACAGACGCAGCGAGCAGCTCGGCCACGCTGGACATCTTCGACGTGATTGACAGCTACGGCGGCTGGTGGGGCATCTCCTCCCACGACGTCGACGCCGCCCTGGCCGAGATCGGCGCCGTCGACACCCTCTACGTTCGCGTGAACTCGCCCGGCGGTGAGGCCACCGAAGGCGTCGCCATCGCCAACCTCCTCCGCGCCTACCCCGGCGACGTCCGCGTCACCGTCTACGGCATGGCCGCCTCGGCGGCCTCCATCATTGCCGTCGCCGGCAGCACCCTGTCGATGGCGCCCGGCAGCGTGCTGATGGTCCACGACGCGTCCGGATTCGCCTACGGCGACGTCGTTGCGATGCAGGCCGGCCTCAACATGCTCAACGCCATCAGTGACAGCTACGCCAGCCTCTACGCCCTCAAGGCTGGCGGCACCGCCGAGCAGTGGCGGGCCGTCATGCGCGACACCACCTGGTACACGCCCGACGCCGCTGTGACCGCCAAGCTCGCCGACCGCGTCGGCCTGGACCCGATGCTGCCGGCCAACCTGCCGCAGCCTGAGGACGAGCCCGACGAGACCGACGACAGCACCGTCATTGAGATCGACATCGAGCTCAACCCCGCCGCCCGCGCCGCCGCCCGCCGCTTCGACCTCGCCTTGCTCCCGGCCGCTTCAGCCCGCGCCGCCGCGCCCCAGACCCCGGCCACCCCGCCGGTAGCCCCATCCACCGATCCCAAGGAGGCCGACGCCATGTCGGACACCCTGCTCGACGGGCTGCGCAAGCAGCTCGGGCTCTCGGACGACGCGGACGAGGCCACCGTGCTCGCCGCGAACGCCGAGGCCCTCAACGAGAAGGCGGAGCCCGAGCCGGCTCCCGCCACGGCCCAGATCCCTGCAGGCATGACGCTGGTCGACACCCAGCAGTGGGAGGACGTCAAGACCATGGCCGCCAAGGGCGCCGCCGCGTCCGCCCGCCAGTCCGCCGAGGACCGCGACGCCACCATCGCCAAGGCCATCACCGACGGCAAGCTCTCCCGCAACCCCGAGAACGTCGCCAAGCTCAAGGCCGACTGGGACAACGACCCCGAGCTGACCGCCCGGCGCATCGCCGACATGGCCGTTCTCTACCCGGTCGCGAAGAGCGCCCCCGGCACCGCCGGAGCCGAGAGCTCGGTCACCGCCGAGCCGTTCACCGACGACGAGGCCGACGCCCTCGGCGCCCTCGCCGGCCTGCCGAAGGGAGCGCTCCGATGAGCCAGTACCTGCCCCGCTACCTGCCGGGCGACCAGATCCCGCTCACCGCGTCCGCACCGCTGGCCGGTGGCCAGCTCGTCACCTGGGCCGGTGCCGTCGCCGGTGACGCCCAGGTCGGCGTGGCCGGCGTGATCGGACCCGACGTCGCCGTCGGACAGGTCGGCACCGTCTACCGCGTCGGCGTCCATATCGGCACCGCCAGCGGCACCATCGCCGTCGGCGACCCGCTCTGCGCCGCCGCGAACGGCAGCGTCCGGAAGTGGGTCACCGGCACCGACCCGGTGGCCGCGTTCATCGCGACCGCCTGCTCGGCCGCCTCGAACGGCCAGTCCGTCACCTACGCCCTGAACGGAGTCTGACCCATGCCCGACGTCACCTACGACTTCCCGGCACCGGTGGTGTCCGGCCAGTCGATCACCGTGCAGTGGCTGGTGAACGACCCGCGCCGCATCTACCGGCTGCTCAACACCCTCGTCCAGCGATTCCTCATCGGGCACAAGGTCCTCGCCGGCCGCGTCGACCTCACCGGCTCCGGCGCCGGCGTCTACGAAATCGCCGAGGGCATCGTCGCCGACCTCATGTCGGGCACCGTGTCGCCGCTCGCGGAGTACCCGCTCACCGCGACCACGCCCGGCCAGATGGCCGTCGTCAAGCCGCTCAAGGACGGCCTCGACTCCCTCATCAGCGATGAGGACATCGCGCACAACCGAATCGACAAGGTGATGCGCGACCTCACCAAGATCGCGAACACCCTCGTCCTCAAGGCTGACGGTCTGGTCCTCGCCGCGGTCGGCTCGCAGGTGACGGCCTCCCGCGCTGCTGGCGCTGCTCTCACCGCGGCCGGAGCGAACCCGTTCCGCGACGCGATGCTCACCAAGGCCGACATCATCAGCCTCAACAAGGGCTACAACCCCGACGTGGTCGTCTGCACCTTCGTGCAGTTCGCTTACGTCGTCTCGAGCGCCGTCGTCCTGCAGGGCATGCCCCGCGAGACCGCGGACAACATCATCGCCAACGGCAACATGGCCCGCATCGCCGGCCTGACCTACCTGGCCACCAACAACGGGTTCGCCAATCCGTTGGTGCTGGACTCCACCATGCTCGGTTCGCTCGCCTACGAGCGTCTCGGTGGCGGATACCAGGGCTCGCCGGTGCCTCCCGGCGCGAACGAGGATAACCCGACGTCGTCGGGCGTCGAGACCAAGAAGTGGCGCGAGGAGGCCGTGGACGGGGTCCGGTTCCGCGCACGTCTCGTCCGCGCCCCGATGGTGCAGGAGCCCGGCGCGGCCGAGTTCATCACCGGATGGGGGGTCTGATCATGGCCAAGTCCTACGTGATCGTGGCGCAGGCTGCGCTGGTCAACCTCAAGGGCAGCCTCGCGCAGCTCATGCACCGCGGCGCCGTCCTGCCCGACGACGTGGATCCGGAGCAGCTCAACCATCTCATCGCCAACGGCTTCGTTGTCGAGGGCGAGCCGGTCGGCGGTCTCGAGCCGGTCGTCACCGGGGATGGGAAGCAGGTGCTGACCGCTCCGGACGCCGACGAGCTCGACGACGTGGACGGTCCGGATGGCCCGATCCCGCCGAAGTCGGCGGACAAGGCCACCTGGGTCGACTACGCCGTGTCGAAGGGCGCGACCCGTGACGAGGCCGAGGCGTCGACCAAGGACGACCTGATCGCGGCCTACGGGGCTGCGTGATGGCGACCGCCAGGTACCCGGATGGTCGGGTGGTGGAGTTCGAGGACGGCGACGTCGGGCTGGCCGAGTACTACCGGGGCGAGGGTGCAGCGGTGGAGTCGCCGGCGCTGATCGCGCTGGAGCGGGCCACCGCCGCGCTCGCCGACGAGGCGGGCGCTGGCGACCAGGCGCAGTCCGCGACCGCGGATCTCGCCGCCATGGTCGCTGGCATCGACACGCCCCCGGCCGACACCGTTCCGGCTGACGAGCCCGACACCGTCCGGCCGGACGCTCGCCGCTGAGACTCGGGAGCGGGGCGCTGCAGCCCCCGTGCGCGTCCCGCTCCCGACTCACCGGAGGACATCATGATCATCTACGCGACCGCTGAAGATCTGGTCGGCGGGAACTGGCTCGACCGGTCTCCGGACAATGTGGAGGGCCTGCTGCGGTCGGCCACTGTGTTGGTCGCGCTCGCCGCCGGCCGCAACCCCTACACGGACACTGCACCGACCGGGGCCGAGGCCGCGGGGCTGCGGGATGCCACCTGCGCGCAGGTCGCCGCCTGGGTGGTGTCGGGCATCGACCCTACCGGTGGCGTCGCTGGTGAGCAGGCGCCTCTGAAGCGGACCGAGCTGCTGACCGGGCAGATGGAGTACGACACGAAGGCGCTGGTCGATGCTCGGGCGGCGGCGGCGAAGGATCTCGCCGACGAGGCCCGCGCGATCTTGCAGGTCGCCGGTCTGCTTGTGGTGTCGGTGCCGCTGTTCGACACGACGGGTTGCCTCCCGTCGTGGGGGTTGGACTCGCCGGACGCGTACCGGTGGCCGCCGATGCCGTCGTGGCCGACGCTGTGACCAGCCTCGACGAGGTCTGGTTCGTGCATGAGGTGCAGGTCCGCCGGCATCTCGGCGCGGGCGGGTACAGCGACAGTTACGGCGAGCCGGAGACGGTGCGGGGGTTCTACTCCGACCGGACCGAGTATTCCGGCGGCGAGGTGATCGCGGCGGGTCGGTTCGCGTTCGGGATCGACGTCGCGTATGTGCCGGTGGAGTCGCGGGTGACGCTCCCGGACGTGTTCGGGGGCCGAGAGGTGAAGGTCGTGTCGACCGAGGTCGGCGACGCTGGTGGGCTTCCGCTCCCGGCGCATCAGGTGATCGGAGTGCTGTGATGGCTGTCCAGTTCTCGTACCGGCCGCCGAAGATCAACGGTGCCGCGGTCATGGCCGAGCGGGTCAAGCTCGCCGAGATCGCCGGCGCCGAGATGCTGCTGCAGGCCTCCCTGCCGCTCGTCCCGCGCGACACCGGCGAGCTTGCCGAGTCCGGTCACGTCGACCCGCACGCCGGGATCGGCGCCGCCGTCGTCTACGACGCGGTCGCGAAGGACGGCTACCCCTACGGCGTCCGGCAGCACGAGGACGAGCACTTGAACCACCCCAACGGCGGGCAGGCGCACTTCCTATCCGACCCGATGCGCACCGAGGGGCCGGCCATCATTGCCGCGGTCTCCCGGACGTTGAAGTTCTGACCGTGACCGTCCCGGACGGGCTCCGCGCGTTCGCTGAGGGTGTCGCTGAGCAGATCGTCGCGCTCGCCCCGACGGTGAACGGCCGCCCCTTCGCCTGGTCCCCGGACGCCTCCTACACGTCCGGGCAGCGGGGCCTGTACCTCGCGATCCGGCCGGCCAGCCCCGACGAGATCGTCACTCTGTCGCCGCGGCAGCTCACTGCCGACTCGACGCTCGCCGACTCCCAGTACGCGCTGCAGTTCTGGATTCGCGGCACCCGCGACCCCCGCACCGCCTGGGACGTCCGCGACGCCATCCGCGGCGTCCTCCTCGGCCGCTGGCCGACGGTTCTGCCGAACGGCTACCCGATCCGGGTCTGCGAGCACGCCGGCTCCGCGAACCTCGGCTCTGACGCCAACGACCGCGTCGAGGTCACCGACAACTACGTCTTCGCCGTCGGCGAGCACCGCGCCCGCCCTTACTGATCCCCACCCCGTAGACCACCCGCTCACCGTCCGGTGCCGCGGGCCACCGCCATGCCCGCAGCGGGCGCCCGCAACACCCACGAAGGAGAGATCATGACCGCCCCCATCGTCAACACGCTCAACCCGTCCGAGGTCGCCCGCAACTTCGGCCTCGACGTCAAGATCAACGGCCTCTACGTGCCGTTCGCCGGCCTCAAGAACGTCGACCCCACCACCGACGACGCGAACATGGAGGCCGAGAACCGGTACAGCGACGGCGGGTACGCCCGCTCGAACAAGACCGGCACCGGCTGGAACGTCACCGCCACCGTCGCCTACGCGTCCCTCACCTCCGACGCGACCAGCCTCGACCCGGCCCTGCAGTACTGCCTCGACCGGGAGGGCCTGCTCGGCTACGACGGCCTCGTCGACATCCGCTTCTACGAGTTCAACCCGTCCGCGCAGTCGGTGCGGAAGTACGCCCGTCAGGGTCAGGCGCTGTTCACGCTGAAGCTGAACCTGGGCGACCCCACCGCGAACCGTGACGTCACCCTGACCTTCACCGGCCAGGGCAAGCTCAACAAGATCACCCACCCGTACCCGCTGACCGCGGTCGCCCCGAACATCGCCTCCATCACCCCGACCGGCGGCGCGTCGACGTTCGCGGTCGCTGGCGGCACCCGGTTCCGGATGCTCGGCAACGGCTTCACCGGCGCGAGTGCGGTCGCGTTCGGCGGCACCGCGGCCACGTCGTTCGACGTGTGGTCGGACAACGAGATCACCGGCGTCGCCCCCGCCAAGAGCGGGGGCACCGTCCCGGTCACCGTCACCAACGGCGCCGGCACCTCCGCCGCGTTCAACGTGACCTTCGCCTGATCGTGGGGGCCACCTACTCGCTCGGCGCGTACCTCGAGGATGACTCGATCACCCTCGAGGACGTGCCGAGCAAGAAGCACCCCGACGGCAGGGGGTACACGTTCGCGTCGCCGTCGTTCGAGGTCGGGCTCTGGTTGAAGAACCTGCTGGTCTTCGGCCGCCGCGCCGCGCTCGCCACCCAGCTCGGCGACGAGGCGGTCATCGCCGAGTCCGAGTCGCTGGCCGACGACCTCGGCAAGCTCGTCCTCGACGACAACGAAGAGGTCGACGTCTACAAGCGGGTCATGGGCGGCACGTTCGACCAGCTCCGCGCCGACGAGGTGTCGTGGGGGCACGTGCAGGAGATCTTCGGGCTGCTGCTGCGGCACTGGGGCTCGGCGCAGACCATCGACGACGCGCTCGCCGCCGCGGCGGCCGCCAGCGTGGAGGCAGCGGGGGAATCCCAGGCCCAGCCGAACCGGGCGGCGCGGCGAGCGAGCGGGCGCGGCTCCTCGCCGAAGGCTGGGTCGAAATCGAGCCGAACGTCTTCGGCCACAAGGGCGCCCCGAACCGGGACGGGTTCTACCCGCACATCCGGGACCTCCGCGGCCCGCAAGGCGCCGGCCAAGAAGGCGGCGAAGGCGGTCTGACCTGGGCCGACCTGCTCGACCACTGGAACGAGATCGAGCAGGACCTGCAAGACCTCGGGATCGACGTCGGTGATCCGCGGATCAAGCACCACCGCACGTGGCGGTGGGGTGAGGTCCGCATCGCCGGGCTGTTGACCCGTCCGCCGCTGGGTTACCTCCGCGTCAACGACCCCGACGGCACGCACTACCGGCAGCGTCCGCTGTACGCCACTCGGCTGCAGCGGGCGCTGTTCGACACCGCCTAACCCCCATCCGCGACGTCTTCGAGGAGGTGACCCTGCCGTGAGCCTGGACCTTGGTGCCGTCGTCGGCAGGGTCGTCCTCGAGGACGTGCAGTTCCAGCGGGTGTACGTCCGCGTCACCCGGCAGATGAGCGAGATCGGCGCGTCCGGCACGAAGGCCGCGGCGGGGACGGCCGAGCTCGACGGTGCCCTCGCCGCAGCAGGGAAGACCGGCACCACGGCCGCTGCCGGGATGGGGCGGGCGACGAAGGCGTCCGTCGAGCTCGGGACGTCGGCCACACGGACTGCCGCGGCGGAGGAGAAGGCTGCTGCGGCTGCGCAGCGGCGCGCGACGGCGACGGCCGAGGTCGCCGCGGTCATGGGCCGCACCGCGAAGGCGTCGACCCGGCACCGGATCCTGTCGCTACAGGCCGCCGCAGCGGATCAGCGGCTCGCCGGCGCGTCAGCAGAGGCGGGCTCCGCCGCGGAGAAGCAGGCAGCCGCGACGGCCCGTCTAGCGTCCGCTCAGGCCCGCGCGCTCGGCACGTCGAAGAAGATGGCTGAGGCGCAGGCCCTGTCGGCGACGTCGATGATGGCTGCCGGGAAGAAGATGAACCGCGCCATCACGCTCCCGATTGTGGCTTTCGCAGCCTACGGCGCGAAGCAGGCCATCGACTTCCAGCGGCAGATGATGCTGCTGCATACGGCAGCCGGGACCCCCGTCGCGGACCTGAAGGGCATCGCCGACGGAATCAAGGCCATCTCGCGCGCAACAGCCACGGACATCGAGAAGCTGGCCGAGGGTGAGTACGTCATCGCGAAGGCCGCGAAGTCTCGCGGCTGGGGCGTCGCCGATCAAATGATGATCTTGAAGGCGTCCGCCGAGGGCGCGCGAGCCGAGATGGTTCCGATGGCCGAGGCCACCGACGCGCTGACGACGGTGATGACGGACTACCACTCGAAGGCGTCCGACGCGGTCAGCGTGCAGAACCAGCTCGTCCGTGCCTCAGGGCTCGCCAAGACCAACTTCGCTGACTTCTCGCGGTCGCTGTCCAACGTCACCCCGATCGCGGCTGCACTCGGGATCAGCTTCGCCGAGGTCGGCGGAACCCTCGCCACGATGACTCAGCACGGCGTCTCAGCTGAGCGCGCGACGCAGAACATGCGCAACCTGATGTTCAACCTGGCCGGCCAGAACAACGTCGCCAGCGCCGCGATGCAGCAGCTCGGTATCAACACCGTCGACCTCGCGAAGAACCTCGGCAAGCGCGGCCTCACCGGCACGTTGGCGATCGTCGACAAGGCTCTCGCAGACCACACCAAGAACGGCATGGTCGTCGTCGACGTCCACAAGGCCGCGTCTCTCGCCACGCACTCTCTCGACGTCATGCTCGGCTCGATGAGCGGCGCGCTGAAGACCCAATCGGAAGGGTTGCGGTCCGGCAAGGTCGGCATCAAGGACTACACGTCCTTCGCCAAGTCTCTCGGCGGCGTGCAGGGCGCCTCAGCCCTGCAGTTCCTCGCCTTGACGAAGAACGCGCTTGGCTTCTCCAACCAGTTGCGCTCCGGCAAGGGCACCCTCAGCACCAGCGTCCAGCAGTACCAGAAGATGCTCGGGGGCATGACCGGCGCCGCGGTCACCATGCAGTCGGCCGGCAAGTACGCCAAGGACAACGCCAAGAACGTCGCCGAGGTCGCCCAGGCGGCAGAGCACGCCGGCAAGAACACCCACGGCTTCAGCGACACGCAGGAGACGCTGGCCTACAAACTGAGCGACGCCGGGAACAAGGCGAAGCTGCTCGCCGTCGCGATCGGCGAAAGACTGATCCCATTCCTCGGCAACATGGCCGACAAGGCCACTGGCGCTTTCGAGTGGCTCGATAAGCTCGATCCCGCTCAAAAGCGCATACTCGGCTTCTCGGTCGGAATCCTGGCAGCGATGGGGCCACTGGCTTACATCGGCGGCAAGGTCAGCGGAGCCGTTGGATTCGTCAGCCGACAATTCGACATCCTGGCCGGCCGGGGCGAGATGACCGCGACACGCATGCAGCGGGCCATGACGGCAATCGGAACGGCAGCCGTGGGCATCGGCCTGCTCGCGGCCGGTCACTCGGTCGAGAAGGCGAACAAGAAGGGCAGCGTAGGGACCGACCTCGCCTCCATTGGTCTCGACGCTGGCGGTGGCGCCTTGGCTGGCGCTGCGGTGGGCTCCGTGGTCCCCGTCATCGGAACGGGCGTTGGCGCGGCGGTCGGTGCCCTCGCCGGCACAGTCAAGGGCCTCTGGGACGTCTTCAACTCCGCCGGCGACGCCGGCCAGAGCGCTGGCGACAAGGCCGCCGCAGCTGCGCAGCGGGCCAAGCAGCGCATCGACGAGCAGCGGCAGGCAGTTCAGAACCTCAGCGACGCCATCTCCGCCGACAGCGACGCCATCGGACGAAACACCAAGCTCGCCATCGCCAATGACCTGCAGAAAGCGGGTGCGCTCAAACTGGCGCAGCAGGGCGGCATCGACCCTGGGCTCGTGGTCAACGCCGCTGCCGGCGGCAACCGTGCCAACAAGAAGCTGCGCGCCGCCATGGACGCGATCTTCAGCAAGGCCGTGACGTCGCCCGACGGCCTCATGGGCAACGCGCAGTCCCGTGCCCTGTCCAAGCTGCTCCCGCTGCTGAAGCAGGAAGGCGTGCTCCTCGGACGTGCCGGACGCCAAGCCGACCTGTTCCAGGCGGCCACCGGCAAGCTCAACCTGGCCACCCGCACCGTCGCGACGCAGACGAAGTTCTACGGCACCACCCTGAACGAGACCACAGTTGCCGGCCGGATGAACGTCCAGTACATCCGCGACCACGCTGCCGCGCTCGCCAGCCAGTTCAAGGCCGGGAAGATCACCGAAGACCAGTGGCGGTCGCAGATCGGCACGCTGCAGCGGCAGATGGGTCAGTACAAGTTCGCGGCGGGCGACGTAGCGAGGTATGTCGCGCAATTCTCGCGCATCCCGAAGTCTGTGGCGACGCGCCTGCTCGCGGACCCGACTGTCGCCAAGTCGGCGGTCGGCGACGTTCTGCGCCGCATCCTCGGACTCCCGACCAAGCGGGACACGAAGTTCACGGCAACCGACGCCACGCGACCGACGCTTGCCAACCTCGACGTGATCCTGGGCCAGACGGCGAAGCCACGGAACATCAACATCAACGCTCGGGACCAGGCGTCGCCGGCAATCAATGCGGTGCAGGCGCGGCTGAACGCGCTGCGGGACAAGTCGATCACGATCACGACGAACACGGTCACGCACCGGGGCGCTGGCAGCCAGGAGGTTCACAACCGCGGCGGCGGCAAGGTCTACGCCCGCGCGGCCGGTGGTGGTCTGCCGGAGGGTGTGACCGCCGTCGGTGAGGAGGGAACCGAGCTCGCGGTCAAGCGCGGCTCGACGGTCGACATCATCCCTCACGGCCGGGCCAAGAAGATCGCTGCGGGCATGATGGCCGCCGGTATCGCGGTCCCCGGCTTCGCGAAGGGCACGCGCCGCGGCGCTGAGATGCCCCTGGGCACGAGCATGACGCGGCTGTTCTCCGGCACCACGTTCACGTCCGGGCTAATTACCGCCGTCCGGAACGGCGTGAAGTCCGGGGTGACGGTGGCGTTCAAGCCGCTCGCCGCCCCGACGATGGCTCAGTTCCTCGCGTCGGCGCGCCGCAGCGTCGACGCCTCGATCGTTGCCGCGACCCGCCCGGCCCCGACCACGCCCGCGGCGCTGCGTGCCGTGCTGGCGTCCACCCGCGGCACCGCCATCACGAAGACCGAGGCCGCGTCCGTCGCGCAGACCCGCTACCAGCGAGCCCAGACCAACGCGAACACGCTGCAACGCAACGCCGACCGGCTCGCCGCCCAGGTCAAGGACGCCGCCCGGATCTCGGCGAGCAAGACGTCCGATCTGCGGGAGCAGGCGGCGAAGGCGCGGGCCGAGGCGACCCGCGCGTCGCGGCACGGCGGATCCGACGCTGAGGTGAAGCGGCTCCGGGACCGGGCCGACGCGCTGTCCCGCGCCGCGACCTCGAGCTCCCGCGCGAACGCGAAGCGGCTCGCGGACCTCCGTAAGGAGGCCGACGCCGCGTCGAAGGCCGCTCAGCGGGGCAAGGACGCTGCCGCGAAGGCGAAGGACGCCTGGAACACCGCCGGCGACGCGGCGAAGGCCGCCAGCGAGGCCGCAGCCGACGCCGCGAAGTCGCTCGTCGATGCGCTGCAGCAGCAGGCCGACGCGCTCGCCCAGTCCGTCGGCGACTTCAAGAACGCGGTGAAGGAGGGCATGACCTCCGGGTCGGACCTGTCCTCGCTGTGGGACAAGGCGACGGCGGCGGCTGCCGCCTACAACGCCACCACCTCCCGGAAGGACGCTGCGGCCGGTTACGCTACCGCGCAAGCCAACCTCCGCGCGATCCAGGCCCGCATCGCCACCGCCGGCGGCACCCCGGCCGACTACGCCGCCCTCACCGCCGCGCAGCAAGCCCAGACGGACGCGCTGACGAAGCTCACCGCCGCACAGCAGGCCGAGGCCGAGGCCGCCAGCTCGTCGGCTGATGCGCAGAAGGCGGCCGTCCCGACGGCGGCGCAGCTGCAGGCCCAGTTCGACGCCACCCTCGCCAAGACGAAGACGTTCGCCGCCGACCTCGCCGCCCTGGCGAAGAACGGCGCGAACCAGGACCTGATCACCCAGGTTCTCGGGATGGGTTCAGATGCGGGCGACGCGATGGCGAAGTCGCTGCTGCAGGCCGGCCCGGCCGGGATCGCCGCTCTGCAGGCCTCGATGGGGCAGATCAACTCGGTCGCGGCGAAGAGCGGCGACGCGCTGGCCGGCGTCTTCTACGCCAAGGGCCAGAACTCGCTCATGCAGTTGATCAACGGGATGACGTCGCAGTTCCCGGCGCTGAAGGCGGCGCTGGACCCGATCGTGAAGACGATCCGCGACGCCCTGTCGGCCGAAAGCACCGCGGGCGCTGCTGCCGGCACCCGGAAGACGAAGAAGATCGTGCTGACGAAGAAGTACACCGTCGGCAGCATCCTTGGCCTCTACCCGGAGACCCTCGCCCAGTTGATCAAGGACAACCCTTCGCTGAAGGGCGCGACCGCCGGGAAGGTGCTGAACAAGGGCACGAAGCTGACCGTCCCATCCTTCTCGGCCGGCGTCACCGACTTCTCCGGCGGACTGGCGAAGGTCCACCGCGACGAACTGCTCGTGAACCTGCCCCGGCACACCGACGTGATCAACCGGCCCCAGCAGCGCGACCTGTTCGACACCTCCGCGATTGAGCGGCGTCTCGCTTCCATCGAGGCGCACCTTGCCGTCGCTCCCGAGCGGACCGGGCAGGCCGTCGGCGCCGCAACCGTCGACGCCGTCACCCGCAACGGCAAGGCCCAGGGCGACCAGATCGCCCGCGTGGCCCGGCGGCGCGGCTGATGGCCAGCATCACCCTCGGCGGCGTCGTCTGGCTCAACGCCGCCTCCAACCTCGCCGACGCCATGCCGTTCGAGCTGCACGGCTACTCCCGCGCCGCCGCGATCACCACCAGCTCTGCCGCCTACGCCGGCGGCGTGTTCCGGCAGGTCACCACCCCCGGCCGGCAACGATCCGCGCAGCTCACCCTCGGGTTCGTCACCGACGCCGCCGCAGCATGGCTCGAGGCCCACCAAGGCCGCCGGGTCTGCTTCCGCGGCCCCCGTGGGGAGAAGTGGTACGGCTTCTACGCCGAGGTGCCGGTCGACCCGCGGATGCTGCCCAACAGCAACTCGGTGCAGATCACGATCACCGAGACGACCTGGACTGAGGCGGTGTCGGCGTGACCAGCCCGGTCACTCCCGCCCCAGCCTGGTCGACACTCACCCCCGCGCAGCAGCGCACCCTGCTGGACGCCACCGACCCCGAGATCGGAGTCGGCGCCGAGCTGCTCAACTTCGACCTCACCGTCAACTCCGACATCAGCGACAAGATCCAGATCGCCGACGGGGACGTGCAGTGGCAGGGCGACCAGACCGTCAACCGTGACCTGTCGATCACCCTCGCCGTCGAGCTGGCGTGGGGGATCGCGCTGGTCCGCGTCTACCGCACCATCACCGACCGCGTCACCGGCCTGACAGCGAGGGTCGACCGCGGCGTGTTCGTCCTCGACACCCCAGACCAGAAACTCGGCACGGTCGTGATCGACCAGTTCGACGTCGCGCAGCGAGTATGGACGGTCAGCGGACAGGACCGCGCGTCGCTGCTGGACCGGGTGCCCGGTTACTCCGTCGCCTACGACGCCGTCGACACCAGCGGCAACCCCGTCCCCGTCCTCACTGTGCTGCAGCGCGCCTACCAGGACGCCGGTCTGCCGGGCTTCCTCATCGACGGTGCCGCCACCGCGTCGATGATGCCCCGCCCGATGGTGTGGCCGATGCTGCCCAATGGCTCTGGTGAGGCGTCGTCCACCGACGCGCAGACCTCACCGACCGGTGACCCGGCCATCAGCGCCGCGGCCGGCGGATCGGACTCCGCGACGTGGCGGCAGATCATCAACGACCTCCACTCGCTGATCAACTACGCCGCGGTCTGGTGCGACGAGCAGGGTCAGCTCCGCTCCGGCCCCTACTTCGACCCGGCGAACCGGGCCGTCACCGCCGACCTGCGCGCCACGAACGGCCCGGACTCCGCCATCGGGGTCGACCGCACCGTCACCACCGACCCGTGGCATGCACCGAACCGGTGGATCTTCGTCTGGTCCAACATGCCCCCCGCGTCCGACGGGTCCGAACAGACCCCAACTGCCGGCAACGGCGGCGTCATTGTCGTCGACAACCTCAACGACGGCCCCGCATCACAGTCCGCCCGCAACGGCCTCGTCTACGCCACCGTCACCTCCCTCACCTCGGCCACCGCCGCCGACTTCGCCGCCCAGGCCGCGTCCACGGTCGCCGCCGACAAGCGGGCCGTCACCACCTACAAGCTCACCCTGCACCCCGCCTACCTGGCCGTGCTCGGCCACCACACCATCGCGTCGCTCACCGACGCCGACATGCCGGGAGGGCAGGCCAAGGTGCGGATCACCTCGTGGACGGAGACGTTCGACAACGACCTCATCGCGGTCACGGCGGAGTCGGTCTGATGGCCGCGTTCGCCTCCGCCACCGTCGCCGCCGTATCGCCGCTGAAGATCGTCATGCTCGGTGACACGGTGCAGATCCCGGCGCTGAAGCTGTCCAGCTACACCCCCACCGTCGGGGATGTCGTCAGCGTCCAGGTGCGCCGCTCCGGTCTCGTCCCCATCGTGCAGGGCCACCTCGGATGACCGAATCGACCGCCACCGCGCAGGCCAGCGACGCGGACTGGCAGCTCAACGTCCCCACCCGCCGTGTCGAGGCAGACGGCACCGCCCACGTCGTCGCGACCCTGGTCGACCCGGCGACCGGAGAGGAAGGCGACGTGACCGTGCAGCTCACCGCAGACCGGCGCCTCTCCGTCCAGGTCACAGGCATCGCACTGGCCGACTTCCAGGCGTGGAGCGACCGGTGACCAGCACGACCTACAGCTACACCGGCGCGGTCCAGACCTGGACCGTCCCCACCGGCATCGTCAGCCCCATCTACGTCGACCTGCTCGGCGCGTCCGACGTCAACGGTCTCGGCGGCCGGGTCCGCGGCTACCTCGACGTGGTCGCCGGTGACGTGCTCCGCTTCTACGTCGGCGGTGTCGCCGGCGCGCCGTCGGGCGGCACCGGCGGCACCGGCGGCTGGAACGGCGGCGGGACGGGCGGTAACGCCACGGCCACCGGCGGCATCGGAGGCTACGGCGGCTGCGGCGCCACCGACATCCGCAAGAACGGCACCGCTCTGACCAACCGTGTCGCGGTCGCCGCGGGCGGCGGCGCGGGCGGCCGGTCAGGATCCGGCGGCCAGGCTGCAGGCGCCGGCGCGGCCGGTGGCGCCGACACAGGCCAGAGCGGCGGCAACGGCGGCTCCGCATCGGCCCCGAACGGCATCGGCGGCGGAGGCGGCACCCAAACCGCCGGCGGCGCCGGGCCGACCTCGGCCGGCAATGGCGCGCTCGGCGTCGGCGGCAACGGCATCTCGGCCGGCACCGGAGGCTCGAACTACCGCGGTGGCTCCGGCGGCGGCGGCGGCTACTACGGCGGTGGCGGTGGCGGACCGGCGACCGCCAACATGGGCTCCGGCGGCGGCGGCGGCGGGTCGAATTACATCGGCGGCCTCCGCGGCGACATGGACTCCGCCACCCTGCGCGGCGGCAACACCACCGTCGGCGCCGGATCAGCGCTCATCACCTACAACGTCGCCCCGAACGCGCCGACGCTGACGTCGCCGGCGAACAACACCACCCTCGACCGGACCATCACGCAGCGGTTCTCGTGGACGTTCTCCGACCCCGACTCCGGCGACTCCCAGTCGAAGTACGACATCCGGTTCTCCACCGACGGCGGCACCACCTGGACCAGCTACACCGGCACCACGCCGAACAACTACCACGACCTGCCCGCAGGCACCCTGGCCGCGGGGTCGTGGCAGTGGCAGGTCCGCACCTACGACTCCCTCGGCGCCGTCGGCCCGTGGTCTTCCTCTGGGTTCTTCACCGCCGCCACCCCACCCAACGCGCCGACGATCACCGACCCCGTCTCCGGCGGCACGGTCGGGTCTGACCCGTACACGATCGTGTGGTCGACCCCGTCGCAGGCGTCGTTCCAGCTGCAGCGGGTCGCCGACAACGCCGGCAGCATCGACACCAGCACCGTCTACTACGACACCGGTGTCGTCGTCTCCGCGGGCGCTCGGTCGCAGTCGGTGCCGTTCCCGGTGAACAACCGGTACGAGTGGATCCGGCTCCGCATTCGGGACCAGGGCCTGTGGTCGGCGTGGACGCAGATCCGGGTGCAGGTGTCCTACACGCCACCGCCGGTCGCGATCGGCCTCACCACCGTCGTCCCGGCCGCCGGCGCGATCGACGTCTCCTGGACCACACCGACCCCCACGGGCACGCAACCCAACGTCACCTCCGTCGTCGTCTGGCGCTCCCGCAACGGCGGCGCCACCAGCGAGCGGGTCGCCACCGCCCAGCCCGTGAACGGCACCTGGCGGTTCTGGACCCCCGCCTCCGGCACTGAGTACGTCTTCGCGCTCCAAACCATCGGCGACAACGCGATCACCGCCATGAGCGGCTGGTTCGCCTGATGCCTCACCGGGAGGACCCCATGACACCCGCCCCGCGCCGCCCAAGCCCGGCCACGGCCACGGCCACGACATGAAGCTCCGGGCATCCTCGGCCGCCGCGCTCCTGCTGCTGTCGAGTCTCGTCGCCGTGCCCGCGTCACGGGCCGTCGCCGCGTGCACGAACACCAAGCAGCGGCTCACCCAGGCCTACGTGGCGGGCAGCTCGGAGCAGCGGGTCACCGCGACCTGGAACGACTGCCGCAGCGGCGCCCCCTGGCTGATCACCGTCCACGGCGGCGGCTGGCTCGACGGCAACCCCTCAAGCATGGACCCGGCGGTCAGCGACTTCTACGACGACGGCTGGCAGACCTTCAACATCGAGTACCGCCGCTCGGCCGGCACGACGTGGGCTGACCAGGCGCAGGACGTCAACACGATCGTCGACTGGGTCCGGGCCCGCGCCGCGCAGTACCGGCTCGACCCGAACGACGGGACCGTCCTGGGGTTCTCCGCCGGCGGCCACATCGCCATGTACGCCGCCCACACCCCCGGCGTCTCGTCCGTCGTCACGGTCTCCGGGGTGCTCCGGCCGCAGCTGGTCACCGACACCAGCCTGCGGCAGCGCGAGACCGACTTCATCGGCTGCGACCACGACGACGCCGGCCTCGCCCGAACGGCCTGCGACACCGCCTGGGCCGCGTTCGAGCCCGAAACTCGCATCACCCCCGGCCAGGCACCCGTCTACATCGCCCAGGGCGGCGCCGACACCCTCGTCCCGCCCGCAACGGCCGACCAGTACGCCGCGCTGCTGCAGGCCGCCGGCGTCGGCGTCCGGCTGTCCAAGGTCGCCGACCTCGGCCACACACAGGCGCTCATCCTCGACAACGGACCGCGCGAGGCCGCGCTGAAGTCATGGATCCGGGCCCAGTGGTGACCACACTGACGCGGCGGCAGTGGCTGCAGCAGCACCGCTGGCAGCTGGTCGTCCTCACCATCCCGTTCGTCCGGGCCGTGCTGTACGTGATCGGCTACGCGCCCGGACAACTCGCCGAGGTCGTGCTGCCGAAGATCGTGCAGTCCCTCGCGGTTGGGCTGCTCGGCGTGGCCGCGCTGGTCGCGCTCATCGGCGTCGTCGTGCAGAAACCGATCGCCGAGCGCGCCGGCCTGGATCTGCTGTGGCCGCTGTGCCTCATCTACGGCGGCGTGCTCGTCTTCTCCGACTGGCGCCGGGCGCTGCTGTGGGTGGCCATCTACGTCACCATCGCCGCCGCCGCGCGATCACGGTCAGCAGAGATCACCAAGGCTCTACGTCTCACGAATCGGCTGCTGCGGGAGGCGCACCAGCTCGAGGACAGGAACCCCGAGTGAGCGCCGAGACGATCATCACCGCCATCGCCTCGACGGGCATCACCGGCGCGCTGTTCGAGACCGTCCGCCGCGTCTTCGACGCCCGCGCGAAGCGCCGCGAGCTCGTCGAAAGCGAGCCGGAACGTCAGATTGACACTTCCCTCGCCCGAGCACAGCAGGCGCTGCTGGTGATGGAGGGCGCGCTGAAGGCCGCGCAGGACCGCGCCGAGTCTGCCGAGGCGCAGGTGCGCGAGCTCCGCACGATCGTCGACCACCTCGAGGCCGAAATCGAAGAGATCCGCACGCGCGCCGGCAACCTCGCCGGCCAACTCATCGAGCTGCGCCGCCAGCTCCCACCGACCTGACCCTCACCCCTGAACGGAGCTGTCATGGCACCTACCCTGACCAAGCGGCAGCGGACGATCATTCGCGGCACTATCCACGAGGCGAAGCGCCGCTACGGCACCGGCAAGGCGGGCCGCACAGCGGCACAGATCGCCGTCATGACGATGCTCGTCGAGTCCGGCGCCCGAGTGCTGGCCAACGCCAACGTGCCCGAGTCGATCAAGTACCCGCACGACAAGCTGGACTGGACCTACGATGGGCTCGGTCACGACCACGCCTCGATCGGTTCCTACCAGCAGCAGACCGGCTGCAAGTGGACCACGGACGGCTGCGGGTACGGGATGACGCAGAGCACCATGTTCACCCCGAACGGGTGGGGGACGCCGAAGGCGCTCATGACGCCGGAGACCGCGGCCGGGAAGTTCTTCAACGCCATGGAGCGGCGCTACCCGGCCGGCGATTGGCAGACGGTCAACGGCTGGACTGTCGCGCAGCGGGTGCAGGGCTCGATCTACGACGGCAACCCCCGCGCCGGCAACCACTACTCCTCCGTGTACGGCGGCAACTACCTCGGCCAGCGGAAGCGCGCAATCGCCGCGGTCACGCTGCTCTGGGTCACGGTCAACGACCAGAAGCCCGCGCCCGCCCCGCCGCCACCGAAGACACCGGCGAAGCCGAAGCCCACGCCCACGCCGGCCCGCAAGCCCGCCCGGAAGACGGTCACCGTCCGCTCCGGGCAGACGCTCGCCGGCATCGCCAAGAACTGGAAGACGACCTGGCCGCGCCTGGTCGAGCTCAACCGCAAGGCACACCCGTCCCTCGTCGCACGGCCCGACTACATCGAGGCCGGCTGGAAGCTGCGTGTCCGATGACCTATCACGTGATCCACACCCTTGGCGCCGAGCAGGTCGACGTCAACGGCGGCCTGGTGCAGCTGTTCGCCGACATCCCCCTCTCGGCCAAGATCCCCGTCCTGCTGTCGCTGGTCATCCCGGCGGTCTCGGCGCTGCTGTCGCGGCGGCCCTCGTTCGTCACCGGCATGCTCACCGTGCTGCTGTCCGCCGGCGCCGCCTTCGGGTCCGAGTGGATCGCCGCGGGGAGCGGTTTCGACGTCGGCACCGCGCTCGGCGCCGCACTGCCGACCCTCGCGTTGGCCTGGGGGGCGCAGGCGCGCATCTATAAGGACACCCCGCTCGTCGAGTGGCTCTACGCCCACGGCCTCGTCCGCGGCTCCGACGTCGACGTGAGCACGCTGCCGCCCCCCACCCCCGGCTGGGACAGCGACGGCACCGACGACACCCTCAGCAGCGCCAAGGCCGCCACCTCGTCGCCGATGGGCCTGCCGCCCGGCGTCCCGGACCACGCCGCGGCCGACGAGGAAGCCTGACCGGTGCCCACTCTCGGCCACGATCCGGCCACCGGGTACAACCCGGTCCTGGTCCGTGACAGTGACTGGGTGCAGGCCGGGCACCGCGGCGACGGCACTGACTGGCCGGCCGGGACCGTCATCATCCTGCACATCGGCGACGTCGCAGCGTGGCCGGCCACGGTCAGCGGCCCGACCCTCTCGTGGCAGGTCGACAAGTCCGTCGTCAACGCGCTCATCGACCAGCTGGCCACGGCTGGTGTCACCCCGGCAGCCCGGATCACCTACACCGACGGCACCGGCCTGGACCTCATCCTCACGACCGGCCGGACGGTGATCCGTGCCTGACCTCGGTCTCAGCGCGTTCGAGCTCGTCCTCGATGCCGCGCCCGGCCCGTCCGTCGCGATCGCCCCGCCCGGCCCGGCTGACGTCGTCTTCGTCCCACAGACCGGGCCAGCCGGACCCGCAGGCGAATCCGTCCTCCCCGCCGTCATCGACCTCGGCGGCCCCTCCAACACCACAGGAGCCTGACCATGGCCGCCCTCACCAAGCTGCAGCTCCGCCACGGAACCGCCACCGAGTGGAGCAACGCCAACACCGTCCTGCTCGTCGGAGAAGCCGGCGTCGAATCCAACACCGGCCTGTTCAAGCTCGGCGACGGCACCACACCCTGGAACTCGCTGTCCTACGCCGCCATCACCACCGGACAGGGCGACACCCGCTACGTGCTCGCCGCCAGCCGAGGCCAGGCCAACGGCGTCGCCACCCTCGACGGCTCCGGCCGCATCCCCAGCTCACAGCTCGGATCGCTCCGCATCGCCGCCGTCAACAAGGTCGCCAACCAGGCAGCCCGCCTCGCGCTGCCGGTCGACGACGACGCGCAGTTCGTCGTCCAGACCGACAACGCCGTCGCCTACATGCTCGCCGGCGGCGCCGACCCGTCGGTCGACGCCAACTGGGTACCGCTGCCCCAGCCCTCGGTCGCCGGGCTCGAGCAGCAGGCCAACAAGGGGCAGGCCAACGGGTACGCCCCACTCGGGAGCGACGCCCGGCTGCCGTCGGCGTTCCTGCCGGCGGTGATCGACGGCGGAACCCCGTAGCCGATGCCCCGCGACGCGGACATCCGCTTCCGCCGCGGCAGCGCGGCAACCTGGACGTCGACCAACCCGGTCCTCAACGACGGCGAGCTCGCCATCGAGTCGGACACCGATCAGGTCAAGGTCGGCGACGGGGTCACCCCGTGGACCGGGCTGCCCTACGTCGGGTCCATCCAGACCTCCGGGCTGCTGCTGCTGAACAACGGCACCAGCAACCTCGTCGACTTCGGAACGGCCGGCATCAGCAACCCCGGCAACGGCGCGACGCCGCCCGTTGGGCAGAAGATCACCCTGTTCCGTCTCCGGTCGGCCAGCGACGGCGACTTCGCCATCGGCATCGCCGCCACGTCGATGTGGTTCTCGACCGGCAACAACTCCGGCCGGACGATCACGTTCCAGGTGCAGTACACCACCCGCCTGACCGTCACCAACAACGGCATCGTCGTCAACGGCATCGCCAACGCCACGAACTTCCAGAACGGAGTCAGCACCCGCACCGCGGCCTACACCGCGACCACCGGCACCCCGGCCACCACCAACATGGACGCCACCGCCGGGCCGCTGACGTTCACGCTCTACAGCTCCGCCACCACTCCCGGCCAGCGGCTCCTCATCCGCAAGTCCGACTCGTCGAGCAACGCCGTCACCGTCCAGGTGACCGGCGGCGGCACCATCGCCGGCCAGAGCACCTACATCCTGTCCGCGCAGGACGACGTCGTCGAGGTCGAGTCCACCGCCACCGCCGGCGTGTGGATCGTCGTGGGCAGCAACCGCCGCAACCAGAACGTCGGCGCGCTCACCGCCACCGGCGTCGTCTCCCTCAACGCCGGCAGCAAGCTCGGCGCCTACGCCACCTCGAGCGCGAGCTACACCGTCAACGGGTCCGGCGTGAAGTACGTCGAGATCACCGCCGCCGGCGTCACGGTCACGCTCCCGGCCGCCGGGTCGTTCACGGCCTACGACTACTACGTGGTCAACGCGTCGACCGGCGCGATCACCCTCACCGGTGCCGCAGCATCGGAGACCATCGGTAACACCTCCAGCGCCGCGCAGACCTACTCCCTGCCCGCCGGCGCGACGCTGCACGTCGTCTCCAACGGCACGAAGTGGAGGATCCTGTGAGCTACAACCCCCGCTCGACCCTGCTCTACCAGTCCCTCGCCGACGTGCTCGTGGAGAACACCGCCACGGAGACAACGTGCCTGTCGGGCACAGCGATGATGGCCGCCGCCGGCACGCAACCGGTCGTCCCCAGGAACGTGCCCCAGCTCGGAACCAAGCTCGTCCTCCGGGCGTGGGGCGCCTACAAGCTGCCCGCCATCCTCAACGCGCTGTCTCTCGACTTCCGCGTCATCCTCGGCGGCGCGTCGTTCACCGTCACCATCCCGGCGTCCCTGTTCACCCTGCTCAGCCTCGGCGGAACGACGGCCCTGCCCTGCTACTTCAACTGCGAGATGACCTACCGCGGGGTGGGTGCAGCTGCGACCGTGAAGCGGGTGGGGTCGCTGGCGTTCCTCGACACAGGCGGCAACTTCCGCTACCAGGCGCTCCGCGGCGCCGACCTCACCGTCGACACCACGACCGACTGCACCTTCGACGCCCGCGCGAAGTGGTCCGCCGCCAACGCATCCGCCAGCCTCACCGTCGACTCCGCGGAGCTGTCCCTGATCGGTTGACCTGCCCCCCGCACCACGAAGCCGCCCCACCCTTCACAAGGTGGGGCGGCTTTGTCGTGCCGGCATGCACGCGCGAGGGCAGAGAAGTACCATGCCCGGATGGCGAAGCTCGACTACGCGTTCTTGGCGGAGTTCGCGTCGATTCAGAGCAACGGAACCTTGAACGCGATCGGCGCGAGCTACACCCACATCTCGGTCCCGATGACTCCGATGCAGCACTTCCTCTCGGTGGCTGGTCGTGTCAAGGCCAACCTAGGTGAGCCGCCGAACCAGCTGACCACGAGGGTGAAGGCGCCCAGTGGCATGCAGATGTCGTTCGACATGCAGCTCGTGGACCTGCCCAACGCACGACCCTACGGCGATCGGACGGGCCGTCTGTTCACGATCCAAGCTTTGATCCCGATCATGGCGACTGGACTAGTCGAGGTCTTCCTTGAGCTAGACGGCGTCGAGGTGCGGCGGCTGGCCTTCGACGTCGATGTTCAGCCGCTGACCGTCGAGTGAGGATCGTCGTGCTCCCGCACGCCCGTGATCGGATGGCGGAGCGCCAGGTCACCCAGCTCGACATCGTCAAAGCTTTACGCCATCATCACACGGAGAGGCAGACGCCGAAGGACAGCGTCCTCTATGTTGGCCCAGGATTGTCGGGGGATGACCTTAAGGTCTGGGTCAAGCTGCCAGGAATCACCAAAGAGCCCGTGGTTGTTAAGTCGGTAGCGTGGAAGGATTGAGAACATGCCGGAGCTTGCTATCACCGTGACCATCGACGTCACCGCCGACGCGGCGTACATCCGCTTCTGCCACGGCGACGTCGCGAAGACGGTCGAGGTTACCGACGAGATCCAGCTGGACGTCGACAAGTTCGGCATGGTGCTGGGTATCGAGATCCTCGATCTGACCACCGAGATCCCCTTCGCTCGCCTCAACACTGACTTCCACGTGCCGATCGACGCCGTCGAGGTGCTTCGCCAGATCCAGCCGAGCGTCTCGTTGTTCTTCAAGATCGGCCAGGGTGGCGATGGTTCCATGACCTCTACTGGCGTCCGGACGCCGGTGACCGTCTAGCTGCCCCAGCGTCCTCCCGCGACGTCACGAACCGCCCCATCCCTCGCCCAGCGCGAGCGGATGGGGCGGTTTTTGTCGGCGCCCGCCGCTACCGTCCCGGTCGTGAGGTACGAGCGCACCGGCCGCGGCCAGGAGGAACAGCTGGTCCTCGAGGTCACCCACTGCTCGGGATGCGGTGAGCCGTTCGAGCGCGGCCCGCTGTACACCCGGTCGTGGCGGAACTGCTGGTGCACGCCGGGGCTGCGGGGCCACACGATCCACTGCTGCCTCCGCCCCGACTGCCGAGCCCAGACGCCCGAGCCGGAGTGCCACGGGCACGTCAACGAAGGCGGGATCACGACGCACTGACGTGTTCAGGACGCGCGGCGCTGCCGCCCCCGCGAGTCCCGCAGTCGCCGAAGCCGGTTGATCGTCGGCCCCCACGCGAGCGCGACATCGGCCGGCGGGTCGTCCAGCAGCCGATTCACCGCCAGCCAGAAGCGGATCCCGGACAGGCCGAGCTCGACGGCTGCGGCCTGCTCGACCGACCCGCCGACGTCGACCCGCGACGCGACCTCGAGCAGGGTGGCGGGGGAGGGGAGCTGCGGCGTGGCCATGACCCGGACGGTGCCAGCAGGGTCTGACAGTTTCGGGCCGCGGTGAGATCAGGGACGTGTCACGGTGATGACGGCGATCCTCGTGGTGGCGATCCTGGGGATCTTCCAGCCGCAGATCAAGCAGGCGCTGTCGGGGATCCTCGACTCCGTCAGCGGCGGCGACAAGTAGCCGGACCGTGCCGACCCGGACCGGGCGCCGCGGCGACGACGCGGGGGCGGCCGTCGTCGAGTTCGTCATGATCTCGGTGCTGCTGCTCCTGCTGCTCTTCGGTGTCCTGCAGGTCGCCGTGTATTTCTACGCCCGCAACGTCGCCGCCGCCTCGGCCGCCGATGCTGCCCGGTACGCCGCGGCCGAGGATGTCTCGGCGGCGGCAGGGGCGCCGAGGGCCGAGCAGCTCATCGGTGACGGCCTGGACGACGCCGACGCGCGCGCGATCGACTGCCGTAGCGGGCAGACGCGCGACGCCGAGAGCGGGTTGGCCACCGTCACGGTGCAGTGCCGTGGCTACGTCCGGCTGCTCTTCACCCCGCTCGGCCTGCCGCTGACCGTCGACGTCACCTCGCGCGCCCTGAAGGAGGGGCGATGACGCCGGCCGCGCTCCTCGCCCGACGCGGTGGGAGCAGGGAGGACGACGGCAGCGCCATCATCGAGTTCGTCTTCGTGGCGGTAGTCATGCTGGTGCCGCTGGTCTACCTGATCGCCGCGGTGGCGGTCGCGCAGCGCACCAACCTCGCGGTGACGACCGCCGCCCGCGACGCCGGCCGCGCCTACGCGACAGCCGACACGCCCGCCGAGGCGCAGCGGCGAGCCGAGGTGGCAGTACGGCTCGCCCTCGACGACCAGGGCATCGACACCCGCGACGTCCGGTTCCGCGTGACGGCCGCGGCCGGCGACTGCGACGGCGAGCAGGTCAGCCCGTCCCTGCGGCCGGGCGCCGAGTTCGCCTTCTGCGTGATCCGCCGCGTCGAGCTGCCCGGCATCCCCTCCGTCCTCGCCGGCCGGGGCGTCACCAGCGTCGGACGCTATGTCGTCCACGTCGACGACTTCCGGGAGGCGCCCGGTGGACGCTGACCGCGACCGGGGGTCGACCATCCCGCTCATCCTCGGCTTCTTCGTCCTCGCGTTGCTGGTCGTGGCCGGCTCGGTCGCCCTCGGTCAGGCCTTCGTCGAACAGCGCGACCTGCAGTCCATCTGTGACGGCGCCGCCGCTGCGGCCGCCGCCGGTGGTGGCAGCCTCGACCGGGGCGACGGCGTCGGCAGCGGGGAGTCGCTGCAGTTCGCCGACGTCACCCACCAGGTCTCCCGCTATCTGGCCCGTGACGAGGCCCGTCGCGAGGTCCGGGTCCGGGCCGCCCTCTCCGACGACCGCACCCGCGTCACCCTGCGCTGCGAGCAGATCTTGCCGCTCACCTTCGGCGGCCTCTTCGGCCGCGGCGAGGTCCGGCACACGGCCGTCGCCTCAGCACGAGCTGCGGTGGTGGGGTAACAATGGCAGGCGTGGCTGAGCGCGTGATCGAGGTGGCAGCGGACGTCTTCCTGGTCCGCGGCACCGACGTCAATTTCTACCTGCTGCGCGACGGGGAGGCCGTCACCCTCGTCGACACCGGCTGGGCCGGTGATCGCCCGGCGCTGCTCGACTCACTCCGGGCGATCGGACGCGGCCCCCGCGACGTCGCGGCCATCCTCGTCACGCACGCGCACATCGACCACGTCGGCTCGGTCAACCACTTCCACACCGAGTACGGCACCCCCGCCTACTTCGACGGCGTCGAGGTGGCGCACGCCCGCCGCGAGTACCTCGAACAGGCCGGTCCCGCCGCCGTGGTCCGCAACCTCGGCCGGCGCGGCGTCCTCGGCTGGGCGGTACGGATCGCGCGCAAGGGCGGCCTCGCCGACATCACCGTTGCGCACGCCCGACGCCTTCCCGAAGGCGACGCCGACGGCGCCCTCGACCTGCCGGGGCGCCCGGTTCCGGTCCCCACCCACGGCCACACCTCCGGCCACAGCGCCTTCTACCTGCCCCAGGCCAAGGCGGTCATCACCGGGGACGGCCTCGTCACCGGTCACGCCGCCACCGGAGTGCGCGGACCGCACGTCCTCGGCGGGATGTTCGACCATTCGCCGGCCGAGGCGATCACCGCACTCGACGCGTTGGAGCCGCTGGACGCGGACCTCGTCCTGCCCGGCCATGGTGACGTGCACCGCGGACCGGTCGCCGAGGCCGCCGAGACCGCGCGCCGGCGCGCTATCGACGCCGCCATTCGCCGCGCGTGATCGCGTACTCGACCTCGCCCTGCTCGCTGCCCGGGATCGGCACCTCCTGCTCGTCGTGGAAGGTGCCCACGTAACTCAACCCCAGCCGCGCCATCACCGCGCGGGAGCCCTCGTTCACCGTCATCGTCTGGGCGTAGACGCGTTGCAGGCCGAGGTTGTCGAAGGCGTGACGCAGCAGCTCCTGCGACCCCTCCGTGGCCAGTCCGCGCCGCCAGAACTCCGGTCGCAGCCGGTAGCCGAGCTCGGCCTCGTCGGCGGGCGCGCCGTCCGGATCGAGCAGCCACCATCCGGTGAAGGCGCCGTCCAGCAGGCCCGCCCAGAAACCGAGGCCGGGACGCTGCCCCGACCGGCGCAGGCGCTGCGCATGCGTCGCGATCACCTCCTCACGACCGCGGGGCACGCCGCGCCCGAGGTAGCGCATGACCTCCGGCGAGGCGTCGAGTGCGATCTCGTCCTCGAGGTGCTCGTCGCCGAGCGGGACCAGGGTCAGCCGCGCGGTGTGCAGGACGGGCTGGGACACCTGGCCGAGGCTACCGATCAGGCGGTGGTCACCGTGATCGTCGGGTTCCCGCAGCTGCCGGCGTAGTTGCGCAGCGCCGACACCTCGCTGCTGTCGGCGGTGAGGCCCCAGCGCGTCTTCACCGCGACCCACGACTCGATGTAGGTGCAGTAGGCGCTGCTCGCCGGCGGCATCCACTCGGCCGGGTCCTTGTCGCCCTTGGCCTGGTTGACGTTGTCCGTCACCGCGACCAGCGTCCGGTCGTCTCCGAGGTCGTTGGCGTACGACTGCCGCCGCGACGCCGACCAGTCGTAGGCGCCGGAGGTCCAGGCCTCGGCCAGCGGCACGACGTGGTCGATGTCGACATCGGACTTGTCGGTCCAGTACGCCTCGTCGTAGTACGAGTACCACTTGCCGCCGGAGAGGGTGCACCCCGAACCCTTCGTCGGGGCGACGACCGCCTCGTCGAGCAGCACCTCCTCGCGGGTGTCGCAGCCGTCGCCGTCGGCGTCGACCCAGAGCTTGAAGAGGTCGCGGCTGTAGCCGCTGTGCGCGGTGTTCGAGACGGTGAGGTTGCTGATCATGGTGTTCAGCGGCTGGCTGACCGTGGCGGCCGAGGCCGGCGCGGCCAGTGCGAGCAGACCGGCGACAGCGGCGACGACGGCCAGCAGCACGGCAGGCACGGTGACGGGGGAGGCGGCGGGGCGGGAGCGGGGCACAGGGCACCTTCCGGGTCGGCGGCCACGGGGCCGGCGGGCAACTGGTCTAAACCACCACAGATCGGGCGTCGCGTCCAGTACCGTCAGGTGAACATGCGGCGATCTACGCTCTGATGCCGTGCCCCCCGATCCCGCGCCCTCCGCGCCACGCCTGATTGTCCTCAACGGACCGCCGGGTGCCGGCAAGTCGACGATCGCGCAGCGGCTCGCCGACGCGCACCCGATGCTGCTCAACCTCGAGATCGACCTGCTGCGCCGACAGCTGGGCGGCTGGAAGGCCGAGCCGTACGCCGCGGGGATGCGGGCGCGGGACCTCGCCCTGGACCTCGCCCGCAATCACCTGCGGGCGGGTTTCGACGTGGTGGTCGCCCAGTACCTGGGCCGCGGTGACTATCTGCGCTCGCTCGAGGCGGTCGCCAACGAGACCGGTGCCCGCTTCTTCGAGTTCGTCCTGCTCGACACCAAGGACGTCATGCGGGACCGCTTCCTCGCCCGCTCCGCCGCGGCCCGCGAACCTGCCCACGTCGACGCGCAGGAGCTGCTCGACCGGGTCGGCGGGCTGCGGCAGCTCGAGGCCATGTACGACCGGCTGCTGCTCGTCGTCGGCTCGCGTGAGACCGCGGTCGTCGTCCCCGCCCGCGAGGGCGCGGTGGACGAGACCTACGCCGCGATCGTCAGCCGGCTGAATTAGGGCGTGTCCGACAATCCCATGCTCTGCTGCGCGACGCCCGGGCACGCACGCTGCCGCGTTGTCGTCGTCGGCCGTAGCAGGCTACGACCGTCCTCCTCCGCCTTGCATCGCGCGCACCCGACCGCCGCTCGCGACGAGCGAGAATTGTCAGACACGCCCTAGATGTCCAGTTCCACGACCACCGGCGCGTGGTCGGAGGGGCCGGTTCCCTTGCGCGCGTCCCGGTCGACGTAGGCGTCGGTGACGGCGTCCGCGAGCTGTGCCGAGGCGTAGACGAGGTCGATGCGCATCCCCATGTTCTTGTGGAAGGCGCCGGCCCGGTAGTCCCAGTAGGTGTAGGGCGTGTCGTACTTCAGGGCCCGCGGCACCACGTCGCGCAGCCCGACCTCGCGCAGCCGGGTGAGAGCGTCACGTTCGGGGGCGGTGACGTGCGTGCTGGCGGCGAAGACGGCCGGATCCCAGACGTCGTCGTCGGTGGGCGCGATGTTGAAGTCACCCAGCACAGCGAAGGGTGCGGCCGGCACCTCCGCAGCGGCCGTCGTCCGCAGCGCCTCCAGCCAGCGCAGCTTGTAGTCGTAGTGCGGGTGGCCGACCTCGCGGCCGTTGGGGACGTAGACCGACCAGATGCGGACGCCATTGCAGGTCGCCCCCACCGCCCGCGGCTCGTGCGCCTCCAGCAGGGCGTCCTCGGGCTGGAAGCCGGGTTCGTCGACGAGGCCGCGGCGGACGTCCTCGATCCCGACACGGGAGAGGACGGCCACGCCGTTCCAGCGGCCGGTGCCATACACGGCGGCCTCGTAGCCGAGCGCGCCGATCTCGTCGGACGGGAAGCCGTCGGCGGAGGTCTTCAGCTCCTGCAGGCAGAGCACGTCCGGCTCGGCGCTGCTCAACCAGTCGAGCAGCCGTGGCAGTCGCGCACTGACCGAGTTGACGTTCCAGGTGGCGATACGCACGCCCCCGACTGTCCCACGGCGGTCAGTCGAGGTCTGCGGTGCTCTGGACCGGGCGGGGCATGACGACGGGAGCCATCAGCTGACGGCGACACGCCGAGCGGACCAGTTCGGCCCCGGCGACAGCGAGAACGAGCAGCGCGACGGCAAGCATGAGGGTCAGCACGACCATCCGATACCCGGCCCTCACCCGGCACAAACGCCGATGTGAGCTGCGACGGAACCGTTCGGTCATCGGGGAACGATCAGAGTATGCCGGGAAGTCCGGCACCAATCCTCGAAAGGCGGCGCGGTGTCGACGCTGCTGGCGCCGAACCGGCTGCTACCGGGGCCGACCGGGCGGCCGGTGGCCGTCCCGCCGCAGCGGCGAACCGGCCTCGTCGCGGTGGTCGTCGTCGTCACGCTGGTGGCTTTGCTGCTGCGCTGGCAGTGGCTGCGACACGGCTTCGCCCATCAGGTCTCGGACTACGACGAGGGCGTCTACTTCGGGTCGGCGCTGTCGCTGGTGGACGGTCGAGTGCCCTACCGGGACTTCGTCCTGGTCCACCCGCCGCTGATCACGATCGGGCTGTCGCCGATCGCGCTGCTGGCCGGACTCACCGGGACCGGAGTCGGGCTCGCCGTGGCGTCGCTGCTCACCGGTGTGGCCGGGGCGGCGTCGGTGCCGTTGACGGCACGGCTGGTCTGGCATCGCGGCGCCCGCGTCGTGGTGCCGGCGGTGCTGCTCGTCGCGCTGCAAGGCGACGCCATCGCCGGCAGCCGGACACTGCTGCTCGAGCCATGGGTGGTGCTGCTCTGCCTCGGCGGCATGACGCTGGCCTTCCGTGGCGACCACCCCGCCGGGGGACGACGCGCGGTGCTGGCCGGGGTGCTCCTCGGGCTGGCCTGCGCGACCAAGATCTGGGCGGTGGTGCCGCTGCTGGCGGTGGTCGCCGTCTGCTCGTCGCGCCGCCGGCGCCTGCTCGTCGGGGCTGCGTCCGGCTTCCTCGTCCCGGTGCTGCCCTTCGCCGCAGCGGCGCCGGGAGCCTTCGTCCACCAGGTCTTCTGGGACCAGATCGTCCGCTCCTCCCCGGCGCGGACGCCCGCGAGCTTCCGCCTCGTGCATCTCTTCGCCGCCGCGACACCCGACGGCAGCCAGGCGGCCACGGGGCAGCTGTGGCTGCGCGCGACGGCGGTGATCATCGCCGTCGCGCTTGGCGCCCTCGCCCTCAGCGGACTCAGGTCGGCGCCGCCGCTCGATCGGTTCGCCGCCCTCGCCGCGGCCCTCGTGGTGGCCATGCTCGCGGTGCCCGGCACCTTCTACTGGCACTACGCGGCCTTCGCGACGCCGTTCCTCGCCCTGGTCGCGTCGTTGGCGATCTCCCGGCTCGGTCGCCGCGCCGCACGGCTGTGGACCGCAGCCGTCATGGTCATGGCCGTTGCGCTCGCCGGCTTCGCCGTGCGTCAGCTGCTTGTCGACAGCGGTGCCATCGACGAGTACGCGGCCTTCACGGCCGTGGTCCCGCGGGATGCCTGCGTCGTCGCCACCATGCCGACCTTCACCGTGGCCAACGACCGGTACCGGGTCTCGGCGTCCTGCCCGCAGCTCGTCGATCCCTTCGGCTCCGCGCTCGCCTACGGTGACGGTCGCGCGCCGAGCTCGCGACCACCGACCGGGGCGCGGCTGGCCGAGGCGTGGCTGGCGGTGCTGCGGCACGCCGACTTCGTCTACGTCGACCGTCGCGAGACCCGCGTCATGCCGGTCAGCGGGCCGGTCGCCGACCTCATGCGCCGCGAGTTCCGGATCGTCAGGACCGCCGGTCTCAGCGGCACGCTCTACCGACGCGCCGGGTGATGTGGTGGTGACGGCGCCGGGGCTGCGACACCCTCGTCTGATGGACGTCATCGAACGGCTCCGCGAGATCTGCCTGGCGCTGCCCGAGGTCCAGGAGCGTCACAGCCACGGCAGCCCGTCCTGGTTCGTCCGGGGCAGCAAGCAGTTCGTCTCCGCCGACGACCACCATCACGGGGTCGCCCATCGCGGCTTCTGGTGTTCGGCTCCGGCCGGGGTCCAGCAGGAGCTGGTGGCCGAGGACCCGGCCCGCTTCTTCCGGCCGCCCTACGTCGGACACCGCGGCTGGCTGGGGGTGCGCCTCGAGGGCGACGGTCTGCCGACCCCCGACTGGGACGAGGTCACCGAGATCGTCCGCGACGCCTACCGCTGCGTCGCGCCGAAGACGCTCGCGGCGGGGCTGGACTGAGCACCGGCGCGTAGGCTGACCGGTCGTGGACGTCCCGGCCGAGCTCAAGGAACTGTCCGCGACCCTCACCAACATCGAGGCGGTCGTGGACCTGGACGCGCTGCGGCGCGAGATCGCGGACCTCGAGGTCGAGGCGTCCGAGCCCACGCTGTGGGACGACGCGGAGAACGCCCAGCGAGTGACCTCGCGGCTCTCGTCGGTGCAGGCGGAGGTCCGCCGCACCGAGGAGTTGCGCCGCCGCCTCGACGACACCAGCACGCTGTGGGACCTCGCCGAGGAGATGGACGACGCCGACTCGCGCGCCGAGGCCGAGGTCGAGATCGCCGGGCTGCGGCGTGCCGTCGACGAGCTCGAGGTCCGGACCCTGCTCTCGGGTCAGTACGACTCCCGCGAGGCGCTGATGACGATCCGCGCCGAGGCCGGGGGTGTGGATGCCGCCGACTTCGCCGAGATGCTGCTGCGCATGTACGCCCGCTGGGCGGAGCGCCACCACTACCCGATCGAGGCCCTCGACACCTCCTACGCCGAGGAGGCCGGCATCAAGTCGGCCACCATCCAGGTCAAGGCGCCGTACGCCTACGGCACCCTCTCGGTCGAGCAGGGGACGCACCGCCTGGTCCGCATCAGCCCCTTCGACAACCAGGGCCGCCGGCAGACCAGCTTCGTCGGCGTCGAGGTGCTCCCGGTCGTCGAGCAGAGCGACCACGTCGATATCGCCGACGACGATCTGCGCGTCGACGTCTACCGCAGCTCGGGCAAGGGCGGTCAGGGCGTCAACACGACGGACTCGGCCGTCCGCCTCACCCACCTGCCCACCGGCATCGTCGTCACCTGTCAGAACGAGCGGTCGCAGATCCAGAACCGCGCCTCGGCTATGGCGGTGTTGCAGTCCAAGCTGCTGGAGCGGCGCCGCGAGGAGGAGCAGAGCGCCCTCGACGCGCTCAAGGACGGCAGCAACAGCTGGGGCAATCAGATGCGCAACTACGTGCTGCACCCCTACCAGATGGTCAAGGACGTCCGCACCGAGTACGAGGTCGGCAACCCGCAGGCGGTGCTGGACGGCGACATCGACGGCTTCATCGAGGCCGGCATCCGCTGGCGCAAGGCCGCCGAGTCCACCTCCGCGTGATCGTCAGCGCCTGATCGTCACCGCAGCAGCAGGACATCCAGCCGGCGCGCGGTGATCGTCAGCCCGACCACGACCATGCCGACGAAGTAGGCGGCGTGGCCGAGCAGGCCCCAGGTCAGATAGCCGGCGTTCAGCGAGCGCAGCAGCTGGATGGCGTGGTGCAGCGGCAGGCACTCGACCACGATCTGCAGCCATCGCGGGTAGACCGAGAGGTCGTAGAAGGTGCCGCTGAAGAGGAAGAGTGGCAGCGTCGCCAGCTGGACGTAGTCGAGCTGGTTCACCGTCTGCAGCCACGTCGTCGCGGCCATCCCCACCGCGGCGAAGCCGAAGGCGATGAGCAGCGCGGACGGCAGGAGCAGCACCGCCCACCACGAGCCGAAGAGCCCGAGCACGGCCATGACGATCATGAAGCCGGCCGCGTAGAGCCCGCCGCGGATGAGCGCCCAGCCGATCTCGCCGAGGGCGACGTCCAGGGGTCCGAGCGAGGTCGCCAGCATCGAGTCGTAGAGCTTGGCGAACTTCATCTTGAAGAAGACGTTCATCGTCGAGTCGTAGATCGCGCCGTTCATGGCCGAGGTGGCCAGCAGGGCCGGGGCCAGGAACGCGGTGTAGCTCAGCACCTGCCCGCCGGGGCCGACGACCGTGCCGACGAGGCCCTTCAGTCCGGTGCCGAGGGCGAAGAGGTAGAGCACCGGCTCGACGAAACCGGTGAGGATGAGCAGCCAGTTCCGCCGGTACACCCGCACCGCGCGCTCCAGCACGATGTGGGCGCGTCCGGCGTAGACACTGCCCGGCAGCAGCCGCAGCGGCGTGCCGATACGGGACGAGGTCATCTGCTCATCCCCGCTGGACCCGCACCGCGAAGCGCCAGCGGGCCAGCGCCGTGCCGACGACCAGCCACACCAGCAGATAACCGACGTGGCCGAGCGCGGCCCACCCGCCCAGATGTCCCAGGGCCGCGCCTCGGCAGAGCTCGATGCCGTGCCAGAGGGGCGAGACGAAGGCCAGGACCTCACCCCACGCCGGCAGCCGGTCGACCGGATAGAAGGTCCCCGAGAAGAGGAACATCGGTGTCACCACGAACCGGAACAGCACGTTGAAGGCCTGCCCCTCGCTGCGGATCGTCGCCGCGAGCGCGGCCACCGGCGCGGCGAAGGCGAGAGCGGTGAGGACGGCGGCCGGGATGGCCAGCAGCACCCACCAGCGCCGGACCCCGCCGAACGCGGCGATGATCGCGAGGTAGACGATCGCGTTCGCCGCCTGTCGCAGCGCGATGCCCAGCAGGACGCCGTCGGAGAGCTGCCGCGGCGTCAGCGGTGTCGCGGCGATGCCGTGGTAGTTCCGGACCCACTTGAAGCCGGCCATCACCGGGAAGGCGGCGTCGGAGGCCGCGACCTGCAGGGCCGACACGGCGAGGAACGCCGGCGCGACGAAGTCCAGGTAGGGCACGCCGAGGCTGTTGCCGCCGTCGTCCACCAGCGTGCCGAGCCCCACCCCGAGCGCAAGGACGAACGCCACCGGCGTCACCACCCCGACGATGATCGCGTTCTTCCAGTAACCCTTGAGCCGAAGCAGGTTCAGCTCCAGGATGCTGAACGCCGACGCGCGGGGGAGGGCCTCAGTCGACAAGGGTGCGCCCTGTGAGCCGGAGGAAGACGTCCTCGAGTGTCGACCGCCGGACGAGGGAGGCGACCGGGGTGATGCCGTGCTCGTGGGTGGCCCGCAGAGCGGCGTCGCCGTCGTGGACGTAGAGCAGCACGCGATCGGGCAGCGTCTCCACCCGCTCGCCGTCGCCGTCGATCAGCATGGCGAGCTTCTCGGCGGCGGCCTCGTTGTCACCCGGCCGGAAGCGCAGCTCCGCGACCTCGCGGGTGGAGTGATCGGCGATCAGCGAGGCGGGTGAGCCCTCGGCCACGATGCGGCCGCCGTCCATGACGACGAGGCGGTCGCAGAGCTGTTCGGCCTCGTCCATGTAGTGCGTGGTGAGGACGAGCGTCACGCCTTCCTGCTTGAGGCGGTAGAGCCGGTCCCAGAGCACGTGCCGCGCCTGCGGGTCCAGGCCGGTGGTCGGCTCGTCCAGCAGCAGCAGTTCGGGCTGGTTGATCAACGACCTCGCGATGGTCAGCCGGCGCTTCATGCCTCCGGAGAGGGGCTCCACCTTCGAGTCGGCGCGGTCGGCGAGCTGGGCGAAGTCGAGCAGCTCGTCCACCCGGGGTCGCAGCACCTTGCGCGGCAGGCCGAAGTAGCGGCCGTAGACGAAGAGGTTGTCCCGGACGGAGAGCTCCAGGTCGAGGGTGTCCTGCTGCGGGACCACGCCGAGCCGCGCGCGGATCCGCGGCCCGTCCGTGGCCGGATCGAGGCCGAGGATGCGCAGCCGGCCCGACGTCACCGGGGCGACGCAGCCGATCATCCGCATCGTGGAGCTCTTGCCGGCGCCGTTGGGGCCGAGGAAACCGAACGCCTCGCCACGCTCGACCCGGACGTCGATGGCGTCCACCGCGGTGAAGGCGTCGAAGGTCTTGGTGAGCGCGGTCGCCTCGATCATCGGCGACCCGGGGCTGCGCTCGTCGTTCACAGCTCGACGCTAGCAACCGGGGCGGACAACGAATTTCCGCTGACACGATCCTGTGCTCGCCCCGCACGCCTACCCGGCACTTAGATAACGGAGCGGTAAACTTCACCGCCGTGATCAGCCATAGCAGGAGCGGCGTGTGATTCAGCTCGACCAGGTCAGCAAGGTGTACCCGGCCGGGGCCCGGCCGGCCCTGGACTCGGTGACGATCGACATCGCCAAGGGGGAGTTCGTCTTCCTCATCGGCGCCTCGGGCTCGGGGAAGTCCACGGTGCTGCGCCTGCTGCTGCGCGAGGAGCTCGCCACCACCGGCTCGGTGATCGTCGACAGCCGCAACGTCGGCAAGATCTCCCAGCGCAAGGTGCCGGAGCTGCGGCGCCGCATCGGCTGCGTCTTCCAGGACTTCCGCCTGCTGCCGAAGAAGAACGTCTACGACAACGTCGCCTTCGCCCTCGAGGTGATCAACAAGTCGCCCAAGGCGATCCGGCGGACCGTCCCCGAGGTGCTGGACCTCGTCGGCCTCACCGGCAAGGCGCAGCGCATGCCCACCGAGCTCTCCGGTGGTGAGCAGCAGCGGGTGGCGATCGCCCGTGCCTTCGTGAACCGTCCGCTGGTGCTGCTGGCCGACGAGCCCACCGGCAACCTCGACCCCGACACCAGCCAGGGCATCATGAGCCTGCTCGAGCGCATCAACCGCACGGGCACGACGGTCGTCATGGCCACCCACGACAACAACATCGTCGACGCGATGCGCCGCCGGGTCATCGAGCTCGACAACGGCAAGGTCATCCGCGATCAGAACCGTGGCGTCTACGGTGTCGGCCGCTGAGTGCAGCCGCGGCAACGGCCCCTGCGGTGCCATGACGCGCACCGTCCCCGAGCAGTGAGGAAGTAATGCGCGCCAACTTCGTGTTGTCCGGTGTCTGGGAAGGCATCCGGCGCAACCTCTCCATGACGATCGCGCTCATCCTGAACACGGTCATCCTGTTGACGTTCGTCTCGACGGCGATCCTCGCCAACCGCGAGATCGACCGGTTCAGCGACACCTACGAGGGCCGGCTCAACGTCTCGGTGTACCTCTGCGGGAAGTTCAGCAAGGCCCCCTGCGACGGCGTGACGACGGCCGCCGAGACGCAGGCGCTCAAGCAGAAGATCGAGTCCTACCCGGCCGTCCGGAGCGTCAGCTACGTCTCGGAGGCCAAGCAGTTCCAGCGGGCTCGGGACACCGCTCCGGCCAACGCGCGGCAGTTCCTGCAGCAGGGCACCTTCCCGGCGTCGTTCACCGTCAAGCTGAAGGACATCGCCAAGGACTACGTCCCCTTCCGCAACGCCTTCGCCAACCAGCCCCAGATCTCCGGCATCTCGAATCAGGTGGCGGCGATCCAGACCCTGCTCGACATCCTGGACAGCCTCCGCACGGCCTCGATCGTGGTGGCCCTGGTCGTCCTGCTCGCCGCCATCCTGCTCATCGCGAACACCATCCAGGTGGCGGCGGCACAGCGGAAGAACGAGACCAGCATCATGCGGCTGGTCGGAGCGTCGCGCTGGATGACGGAGCTGCCCTTCATCCTCGAGACCATCGTGGCGACGGTGGTGGGCGCCCTCGCCTCCTTCGGCATGGTGGCGGTGGGCAAGTACTTCCTGCTCAACCGCGTCTTCGCCGGTCAGGTCGAGAGCGGCGTCATCCCGGACCTCACCGCCAACGACCTGCTGGTCGCCAGCGGTGTCAGCCTCATCGGCGGCGTCGTGCTCGCCGGCCTCACCGCGTTTGCGACCTTGCGCCTGTACGTCAAGCTGTAAGGATGCCTGCCGCCACCGCCAAGTCCAGCAATCGGCAGGACGCCCGCAAGTTCATCGCGCAGAACCGCAAGGCCCGGCACGACTACTCCGTCCTCGACGTCTTCGAGGCGGGAGTCGTCCTCACCGGCACCGAGGTCAAGTCGCTGCGGCTCGGTCGGGCGTCCCTCGTCGACGGCTTCGCCACCATCGACGACGGCGAGGTCTTCCTCCGCAACATCCACATTCCCGAGTACGAGCAGGGGAGCTGGACGAACCACGAGCCCCGCCGTGTCCGCAAGCTGTTGCTGCATCGGGCAGAGATCGAACGCCTCGTCGGCAAGACCCGCGAGACCGGGCTGACGCTGGTCCCGCTGTCGATCTACTTCTCCGGCGGCAAGGTGAAGGTCGAGCTCGCCCTGGTGCGCGGCAAGCGCAGCTACGACAAGCGGCAGGACCTGGCCAAGCGGGACGCCGACCGCGAGGTCGCACGCGCCATGGGCCGCCGGGTGAAGGGCATGGATTGAGCGACGTCCGGGAGTTCCGGCAGCGCCTCGGCCTGCCGGGGCTCGTGGACATCCACACCCACTTCATGCCCGACCGGGTGCACGCGGCGGTGTGGACGTACTTCGACGAGGTCGAGGCCAGTTTCGGCAAGGCCTGGCCGATCCACTACCGCGAGCCGGTCGAGCGACGGGTCGAGATCCTGCACGAGCTCGGCGTCGAGCACTTCACCGCGCTGCTGTACCCGCACAAGCCCGGCATGGCCGAGTCGCTGTGCCGCTGGGCCCGCGAGTTCGGCGAGCGGACGTCGGGTTGCGTTCCGTCCGGCACCTTCTACCCCGAGCCGTCGGCGGCGCGGTACGTCCGCGAGGCGCTGGAGGCCGGCACCCGGGTCTTCAAGGCTCATGTCCAGGTCGGCGATTACGACCCGCGCGAGGACCTGCTCGACCCCGTCTGGGGGATGCTTGCCGAGTCGGCCGTGCCCGTGGTGGTCCACTGCGGCAGCGGTCCGATGCCGGGGCGGCACACCGGACCCGGTCCCTTCGGCGACGTCCTTGCCCGCCACCCTCGGCTCACCGCGGTGATCGCCCACTGCGGGGCGCCGGAGTACGCCGAGCACCTGGACCTCGTCGAGCGGTACCCGAACGTGCACGTCGACACCACCATGGTGGGGACGGCGTACCTCGACGACATCGCCCCGCTGGACGCTCGTTCCGTCGCGCGGTTGGGCGAGATGGGGGACCGGGTGGTGCTCGGCAGCGACTTCCCGAACATCCCGTACGCCTACGGCGAGCAGTTGGCCGCGCTGGAGTCGTGGGGTCACGGCGACGACTGGCTGCGAGCCGTCTGCCGGACGAACGGCGCCCGGCTACTCGGTCTCTGACTCCTCCGACGGGCCGATGTTGACGAGCCAGCTCGTGCCGAACCTGTCGGTGCAGGCGCCGAAGTGGTCGCCCCACGGTGCCGGGCTGAGTTCCTCGTGGACGGTGGCGCCGACCTTGAGCTTCTCCCAGTAGCCGCGCAGCGCGTCCCCGGCGCGGCCGGAGAGCGAGAGGGAGACGTCCTCGCCATGCGTCGTCTCGTGGCCGGGCGGGCTGTCGGAGACCATGATGACGAAGCCGGCGTCGGTGGTGAGCTGCGCGTGCATGACCTTGTCACCGAATCCTTCGATGGGCATCCCGCCCTGGTCGAAGGTCATCAGGTCCACCGACCCGCCGAAGACGTCCCGGTAGAAGTCCACGACCTCGCGGGCGTCGCCGGGACGGTGCAGGTACGGGTTGAGCTGCTGCGTCACGAGATGTCTCCCTTGCCGTCGCCGGGTAGGCTTGCAGGGTTCCACACGAGGGGGTGAATGGTCTCGACTCCGGTCGTCGAGACAGGGGAAGCGGGCCGAGGACCGCATTGCTGACCTCGTTAAAAAAGCGATGCACAACAAAATAAGCGCCGATTCTCATCGCGCTGACTTCGCTCTCGCTGCCTAAGTAGCCGAGCAAGTCTGTCAGCCCGGGTTCGTCACCGACCCGGATCCTGGCATCAGCTAGGTGACTCACCGTCCGCCCCGGTCGCGGGGACGGACGGGAAAACTCACAGCGACTGGGCCTGTCACGACGTCTCGTGTGCGTGATCGTCGGGGCCGAGTAGAGGCAGAGCACACTGCGCCCGGAGAAGCCCTGTTGAAGCGGCGGAGGACGCGGGTTCGATTCCCGCCACCTCCACCTCGAGACACGTCGGCCCCGCTGCCTCGCAGCGGGGCCGACGTCGTGGGAGGCGATGGTCGCCGTCGGCGGTAACGTCACCATTCCACGACCTTCGGGGAGCCCGCATGCGCAGCCGTACGGATCTGTTCAACCTGCCCGCTCGCATTGCCGGGGCCGGGGCGGACGTCACGCTCGCGCTGGCCAACCTGCTCGGCCCGGACGGTCTCATCGGCAAGCTCGAGAAGATGGCGCGGGATCCCGAGAGTCCGCTGGGGCGCCTCAACGCGCTGGCCAAGGCGGCGGCGCCGAACCGGCCGCTGGGCCGCGCCATCGCCCCCGGCGGCATGCTCGACCGCGTCCTGGACGAGAACGGCCCGCTGGAGCGGATCATGCGCGAGGGCGGTCCGCTGGAGCGGCTGCTCGCCCCGGACGGCCCCTTCGAGCAGCTCGTCTCGCCCGAGGGTCCGCTGGAGCGTTTGGTCGCGCCGGGCGGCGCGCTGGACCGGATCACCCAACCCGGCGGGCTGCTGGACCGGCTGCTCGACGACGGCGGCGTCGTCGACCGCCTGCTCGAAGAGGGCGGCTTCGTCGACAAGCTCGTCGCACCCGGCGGGACGCTCGACCAGCTCGTGGCGCTCGGCCCGAAGATCGAGGCTCTCATCCCGCGGCTGGATCAGGTCACCGAGGCGGTGCCGCAGCTCAGCGCCTCCATCGACGTCATGGCCGACTCGGTGGGGCCGCTCGCCGACCTGGCCAATCGGTTCCCCGGCCGCCGCAAGAACTCCACCTCTTAAGCGTTTTTGGCGCCCGGCTTGGTATCCCAAGCCAGGGCGCCAAAACCGGAAGAAGCTACAGCGAGACGGCCTCGGTGCGACGCAGCGCCTCGCGAGCCTGCTCGGCGAAGCCGTCGCGGGCCACGATGTCGTAGCGACCGGCGACGAAGGTCCGGGTGGAGGCGAAGCTGCGCTTGCCCTTGAGTGCCGACTGGGTGGCGAAGGCAAGGCCCGCGCCCACCGCGGCACCGATGAGCATGGTCGACAGGATGGTGGCCGACGCCGCCGCCCCGGTACCGAAGAGGGAGAAGAGCAGGCCCACGAACAGGCCCATCCAGACACCCTGCGACGCGCCGGCCAGCGCGGCCCGCCCTCGGGTCAGCTTGCCGGCGACGCGCTCGACGATGCGGACGTCGGAGCCCACGATGTCCAGGTGCTCGACGGGGAAGCCGTTGCCGGCGAGCTTGGTGATGGTGGCCTGCGCCTGCTCGTAGTCGTCGTAGCCGGCCACCGTGTTCCACGCGAGGAACGCGGAGTCGTAACGGGGTGCCATCGGGCCGGTCATGATGATCGTCTCCTTGGGAGGTCGTCGTCGGCGTCCTGCCGACATCTCCTTTATCCCGGAGCGCACTGAGCTCGGCCTGTGTTCGACCCTGGCGAAAGCTGTGAAGAGGTCAACCGGCGACGGTGGCGTCCACGTGTCCCAGGACGATGGCCTCGTAGTCGTCCAGCAAACGGGAGAGATCCTTGAGGTCCAGCGGTGCCTGCAGCTGCTGCCAGCCGACCAGCATGCTGAGCCCCATCAGGGCCAGCCGGTCGGCCCGTCGGCCACGGCCGAGCAAGGGAGCGACGACGGCCCGGATGGCGGCGAGCCGGTCGGCGTCCACCCGGCTCTGGACCGCCGCGACCGCCTCGTTGACATGCGCCCAGGCGCGGATCGCCCGCTCGGCGTCGTGCGGCAGGTCCAGGGCCATCTTCTTGATCGTCCGCACCCGCGTCACGGGGTCGGACTCGGCCTCGACGGTCGTGGCGAGGCGCTGCGTCTTCTCGTGCTCCCAGTGCCGCAGCAGCTCGTCGACGAAGGCGTCCCAGTTGCCGAAGTAGTGGTAGAACGACCCGGTCGTGACCCCGATGCTGCGGCAGAGCAGACCGATCTTGAGCTCGCCGTGGCCGCGCGCGGCCAGCAGGTCGAGCGCGGCGCCGAAGTAGTCGTCGCGCGTGACCACGAGCCGCACTAGAACACCCGGCGCATCAGCGCTTCCTTGATCTTGGTGAACGGCGGGTACGCCAGCGACGGGTCGGGGCGGGTCGACTTGCGGAGCACGGCCTTGCGGTGGCTGAAGGTCTGGAAGCCCCAGGAGCCGTGGTACGCGCCGGTGCCGCTGACGCCGACGCCGCCGAAGGGCAGCTCGGGGACGAGCAGGTGGTACATCAGCTGGTTGATGACCATGCCGCCGCTGCTGATCTCGTTCAGCACGCGCTCCTCGTCCTCGCGCTTCTCGCTGAACAGGTAGCAGGCCAGCGGCTTGCTGCCCTGCTGCACGTGCGCGATCGCGTCGTCGAGGGAGTCGACCGTGACGATGGGCAGCACCGGGCCGAAGATCTCCTGCCGCATCACCTCGGAGTTGCCGTCGGGGTCGACGACGACGGTGAGCTCGGCCCGCTTGCCGGCGGCGTCGATGGTGCCGCCGCGGACGGTGGTCCCGCCCGCGCCCTCGACCAGGCCGGCGAGCCGGGCCGCGTGCCGCTCGCTCACCACGGGAAGGGTGCTGTCGTAGGACTGTGCGTCGATGGCCTTCGTCAGCTCGGCGACGAAGCGGTCCCGTACCGAGCGGTGGACGAGGACGTAGTCCGGGGCGATGCAGGTCTGGCCCGAGTTCAGCAGCTTGCCGAAGGCGACGCGGCGGGCCGCCACCGGGATGTTCGCGTCCGCGGTGATGATCGCGGGGCTCTTGCCGCCGAGCTCCAGCGTCACCGGGGTGAGGTGCTTGGCCGCGGCGGCCATGACGATCTTGCCGACCTCCGGGCTGCCGGTGAAGAGACAGTGGTCGAAGCCCTGGTCCAGCAGCTCGTGCGTCTCGTCGACGGCGCCCTCGACGACGGCGACGGCGTCGGTGTCCAGGTACTGCGGCAGCAGCCGGGCCATCGCCGCCGAGGACGCCGGTGCCAGCTCCGACGGCTTGACGACGACACAGTTGCCGGCGGCGAGCGCCGACAGCACGGGCACCAGGCCGAGGTAGAGGGGGTAGTTCCACGGCACGATCACCAGCACGACGCCGAGTGGTTCGTACTGGTACCAGGCCTTGCCCGGCTGCACGCCGAGCGGCACCGGCACGCGCGTCGGGCGCATCCAGCTGCGCAGGTGCTTGATGGCGTGCTTGGCCTCGGCGGTGACCGGGGCCAGGTCGGCCAGCCACGCCTCGACCCGCGGGCGGCCGAGGTCCATGCGCAGCGCCTCGACCAGCTCGGACTCCCGCTCGGCGATGAGGCGCTGCATGGCCTCGAGCTGCTTGATGCGCCATTCGATCGGCTTGGTGCGGCCGCTGCGGAAGGTGGCGCGCAGGTGCGCGACGGTGTCCGGGATACCGCGGGCGGCGACGCGTGACGTGGTGGTCATGGCGGTCACCGTACGCCCTACGGGCGAGGAACACAGGGCTTCAAACGTAGCGTGCTCTATGTTACGTTCCGGCCGCAGGTCGCCGTCCGTCGGAAGGAGGTGCAGGTGCCAGCCCACGTGGTCGTCGTCGGCGCCTCCCTGGCCGGTCTGCGCGCGGTCGAGGCGGCGCGGCGTGCCGATCCGTCGCTGCGCATCACCCTCGTCGGGGCCGAGCCGCACCTGCCCTACGACCGGCCGCCGCTGTCGAAGGAGCTGCTGGCGCCGGCGGCCCAGCGGGAGCAGACCACCTTCCGCACCGAGTCCGAGCTCGTTGACGATCTCGGCGTGGAGCTGCGCCTCGGCACGCCTGCGACGGCGCTGGACACCGCCGACCGCGTCGTCACGGTCGGCGACGAGCCAATCGGCTACGACCGCCTCGTCATCGCCACCGGGTCCCGGCCCCGCACCCTGCCGGGGACCGAGGGCCTGGCCGGTGTCCACACGCTGCGACGGATCGAGGACGCCCACGCGATCCGCGCCGCCCTGGACGCCGGCGCGCGGACCGTCGTCCTCGGCGGCGGCTTCATCGGCGCGGAGGTGGCCTCCGCCGCGCGGGCCCGCGGTATGGACGTCACCGTTGTCGAAGCCCAGCCGACGCCGCTGGTCCGGGCGGTGGGGGAGGCCGCCGGTGGCGTGCTGGCCGGACTGCATGCGCAACACGGCACCACCCTGCTGACGTCGGTGAGCGTCGCTGCCGTCGAGGGGGACGGCCGGGTCGAGCAGGTACGCCTCACCGACGGCACCCTGCTGCCCGCCGATCTCGTCGTGGTGGGCGTCGGGGCCGACCCCGTCACCGAGTGGCTCGGCGACAGCGGACTCACCATCGACGACGGGGTGGTCTGCGACGAGACGCTGCGTGCCGGCGCGGCGGAGTGGGCAGCCGGTGACGTCGCCCGCTGGTCGCATCCGACGCTCGGTACCGAGCTGCGGGTCGAGCACTGGACCAACGCCGCCGAACAGGGGACGCGGGCCGGACGCCACGCGGCCGACCCCGACGCGGCCGAGCCGTACGCGTCGGTGCCCTACTTCTGGTCGGACTGGTACAGCTCGCGCATCCAGTTCGCGGGGCAGCCGTCCGACGAGCTGCACCTGGTGTGGGGCGACCTCGCCGGCGATCACTGGCTCGCGCTCTACCGGCGCGGCGACCGCCTCGGCGGCGTCCTCGCCCGGAACGGACAGCGGGTCGTCATGCGCCTGCGTCGGCTCGTCGGCGGCGCCTGGCAGGACGCGCTCGATGCCGCTGCCGCTCTCCCGCCGCGAACCCCGGAACAGGAGTCGTGATCATGGACCGCGCCTACTCCGAGACCGACGTCTCGTCCACCGCCTTCTGGTCGAAGAGCGCAGCCGAGCGGGAACAACATTTTGCGCAGCTCCGCGCGAACGAGCCCATCAGCTGGCAGCGTCCCGCCGACGGCGGTCTCATGCCCGCCGAGGACGACGACGGCTTCTGGGCGGTCACCCGGCATGCCGACATCACCGAGGTGAGCCATCACCCCGAGCTCTTCTGCTCCGGGCAGGGCGTGCAGCTGGAGAACATCCCCGAGATGTTCCTGGAGGCCACCCAGTCGTTCCTGGCGATGGACGCGCCGCGGCACACCTCGCTGCGCAAGCTGGTGAGCTCGGCCTTCACGCCCAAGCGGGTCCGCACCATCGAGGAGCAGATCCGAAGCCAGGCGACGCGGATCGTCGACGACCTGCTCGCCACGGGTGACTGCGACTTCGTCCACGAGGTGTCGATGCGGCTGCCGATGTGGACGATCTACGAGATGGTGGGCCTGCCCGCCGAGGAGCAGGAGCCGGTGGCGCGAGCGGCGGATCTGCTGGTGTCGAGCAACGACGACACGGTCCGGGGCGAGCTGGACCCGCTCGAACTCGTCAACGACGCCACGCAGACCCTCATCGTTGCCGGACTGGATCTCGCGGAGAGCCGCCGCGTCGCGCCGCGGGACGACCTGATGACCGCACTCGTGCAGGCCGAGGTGGACGGCGAGACGCTCACCGACGAGGAGATCAGCGCCTTCTTCGTGCTGCTGTCGGTGGCCGGCAACGACACCACCCGCAACACCATCAGCCACACCATGCTGGCGCTGCAGCAGCACCCGGAGCAGCGGTCCTGGCTGCTGGAGGACTTCGACGGCCGTATCGGCACCGCCACCGACGAGTTCGTCCGTTGGGCCAGTCCGGTCCTCACCTTCAAGCGGGTGGCGGTCGCCGACACCGTCCTCGCCGGACAGCCGGTGGCGGCCGGTGAGAAGGTCGTCATGATGTACGCCTCCGGCAACCGGGACGAGACGGTCTTCGAGCGGCCCTGCGCCTTCGATCTGTCCCGCAAGCCGAACCGGCACGTCGGTTTCGGTGGTGGTGGTCCGCACTTCTGCATGGGCGCGAACCTGGCCAAGGCGCAGCTGCGCGCCATCGTCGGCGAGCTGCTGCAGCGGGTGCCCGGTCTGGAACTTGGCGAACCCAAGTACCTCGTCAGCAACTTCGTCCACGGCGTGAAGTCCATGCCGTGCCGCGTCAAGGGAGCCTGAGCCATGCCGTCGTTCACCACGCCGGACGACCTGCGCCGCTACGTCGGTGGCATCTTCGAGCGGGCACTGGCCGACGCCACGCTCGGGCCGAAGCTCGTCGCCACCGGCACCGTGCTGAAGGTGGTGACGACCGAGCCCGACGCGGTGCTGCTGCTGGACCTGCCGAACAGGACGGTGTCGCTCGGCAGCAACGACGACCCGGCCGACGCCACGATGCGGATGACCTCCGATGTCGCCAACCGCTTCTGGCAGGGCAAGATCAACATGCCGGTCGCCATGGCGCGCAAACAGGTCAGGGTCGACGGGAAGGTGGGCTCCCTGCTCAAACTGGTGCCCTCGACCAAGCAGCTCTTCCCCGCCTACGTCGAGCTGCTGCGGCAGGACGGTCGCGACGACCTGCTGGTGAGCTCGTGAGCGTGACCGCCGAGGTCCGGGACGGCGTCGCCGTCCTGCGGCTGGACAACGGCACGCGCCGCAACCCCATCGACCTGGCGATGGCCACCGCACTCGGCGACGCCGTCGAGGCGCTCGCCGACGACGTCGGCGCGGTGGTGCTGCTCGCCGCGGGTGACCACTTCTGCGTCGGCGGCGACGTCCGCGCCATGCACGCCGCCGCGAACCCCGGTGCCGCGGTACGGCAGCTCGCCGACGAGTTCCACCGCACGGTACGACGGCTGCCCGAGCTGCCGCCGGTGGTCGTCGGCGTCCGTGGCTGGGCCGCCGGGGCCGGGATGAGCCTGGTGCTGGCCTGCGACATCGTCGTCGCGGGCACCGGCGCCACGTTCCGTCCCGCCTACCCGGGCATCGGCGCGACACCGGACGGCGGGATGTCCTGGACCCTGCCCCGCATCGTCGGCGAGCGCCGGGCCCGCTCACTGCTGCTGCGCAACGCCGCCCTCACCGCTGACGAGGCGCTCGCCGTCGGCATCGTGGACGAGGTCGTCGCCGACGCCGAGGCGGACCAGCGTGCCCTCGACCTCGCCCGCACGCTCGCCGCCGGACCCCGCGACGCGCTGCGGCGGGGCAAGCGCCTCGTCGCCGCCGGCGCTACCCGGACGCTCGCCGAGCAGCTGGACTACGAGGCGGAGTCGATCTCCGAGTGCATCGCGGCGCCGGACGGGCGTGAGGGCGTCGCGGCCTTCGTCGAACGCCGATCGCCGTCCTTCGGCGGGGGCTGACCGACCCGCCGCCAGCCGATCACCACGCCGGCCAGGCTCAGCAGCAGGACACCGTAGGTGAGCGGGGCCGTCGCGCTCGCCGGGGCACCGGGGATCGACAGTCCCGCCTCGACCACGCTCAACCCGACCAGGATCACCAGCGCCCGGCCGCGGACGAACGGCAGCAGGCAGACCATCCCCCACAGCGCGTACCAGGGGTAGGTCACCGGCGCGAGGAACGCCACCGCCAGCAGTCCCCAGCCGAGCGAGACAGCGGGGTGGCGCCGCCGGAAGGTCAGCAGCAGGACGATCAGCACCGCCACCGCGGCCAGGGCGCCGAGGGCGGTGACCACCGTCTTCGCCGTGGGGGAGACGGCATTGGCGAGCGCGGCGAGGTGGCCCGTCACCGAGGAGGTCGGGTCCCCCTTGCCGGGCGTGCTCAGATTCCGCAGCCAGCCCCAGCCGTCCGGGACGGCCAGGCTCACCGCCACCACCGTCACGGCGGCGACGGCGGCGTCGAGCGGGATCGTCCGGCGGCCGCGGCCGGAGCGGGCATGCCAGCAGGCGATCGCGACCACCCCGAGGAAGGCCGGCGCCTTCACCAGGCCGGCCAGGCAGGCCAGGACCACCGCGAGCCACCAGCGGCTCCGCTGCCCGGCGAGCAGCGCGGCGACGAGCAGCGCGCACATCAGTGCCTCGACGTGTGCGCCGGAGAGCGCGTGCACCAGCACCACCGGATTGAGTCCGACCAGCACGAGCACCTGAGCTCGCCGGTCCCCGGCCAGCTGGACCGCGCACCAGGCCAGCGCCACCGTCGCCAGCACCGCCACCACCCGGAAGACGAGGATGGCCGTGACCGGAGTGCCTGCCGCCCCTGCCAGCCACTGGACCGCCGCGGTGAACGGACCGTACGGGCTGGGGGAGTCGCGCCAGCGCGGGTCGACGGCGGCGAGGGCGCGTGCCGCGTCGGCCCCCGGCACGCCGGCCAGCGACGACGGTCCGTCGCGATAGAGACTGCCGCCGTGGTGAGCCACCAGGCTCTGCGCGGCGTAGGCATAGACGTCCTTGCTCACCGCCGGCGGTCCGAGTGCCAGCGGCAGCGCCCACGACCCGCCGAGGAGCCAACCCTGCCGCTCACCCAGCACCCCGCGACGGACCAGCAACAACGCCGCCAACCACGAGACCGACAGCCCGGTGATCCCGACCCAGAGCAGCACGCCCCACAGCGAGGTGCGGCCGTCGACCCAGCCGCGGTCTGCGACCAGGCCGAACCACCGGGTGGGCGGGACGGAGGTCCCGGTGTACGCCCGTCCCGCCGCCACCGCGGTGAGCGCTGCCGCGACGAACCCGGCGACGCCGAGCAGCGGCACGGCGCGGCGGGACGTCGTCACGCTCGCCGATGCTACGGCCGCCGGCTGTTACGCCCTCGGCAGAACAGCGGCCCGGCGTCGCCGATCCGCGCCTAGGCTCCGGACATGAGCGCCACCGTGCTGCCACTGCCCCGCCGCCGCCCGTCGCGCGAGCCGCTGTGGCGCGAGGTCGTCGGGGACGTCCTGCGTACCGAGCGTCTCGCGCAGCGGCGCACCCTCAAGGACGTCGCGGAGTCCGCGCGTGTCTCGCTGGCCTACCTCTCCGAGATCGAGCGCGGCCGTAAGGAGGCCTCCTCGGAGGTTCTCGCCGCCACCACCGGCGCGCTCGGCATCGGTCTGGCCGATCTCGTCGACGCCGCCCGCACCCGGCTGGATCCGGCCTCGCCCGGCGAGGTCACGAACCTGGCCGCGTGAGCGAGCGGCTGGTCAGGACCTCGTCGGCCAAGCCGTAGGCCACCGTCTCGGCCGCGGTGAAGACGCGGTCCCGGTCGGTGTCGGCGCGCAGCGTGGCGGCGTCGTGCCCGGTGTGCCGGGCCAGCACCTCCTCGATCTGCTCGCGGATGCGCAGGATCTCCTTGGCCTGCAGGCTGAGGTCCGCGACGACGCCGCGGGTGCCACCCGTCGCGGGCTGGCCGAGCAGGATGCGGGAGTGCTCCAGCACGAAGCGGCGGCCGGGCGCCCCGGCGGCGAGCAGGACCGCCGCGGTCGAGGCGGCCTGACCGACGCACCAGGTCGAGACCGGCGCGCGGACGAAGGACATCGTGTCGTAGATGGCCATCAGCGAGGTGTACGAGCCGCCGGGGGAGTTGAGGTAGATCGAGATCTCGGCGTCCGGATTGGCCGACTCCAGGAAGAGCAGCTGCGCGATGACGACGTTGGCGACGCCGTCGTCGATCTCGGTGCCGAGGAAGATGATCCGATCCGAGAGCAGCCGGCTGTAGATGTCGGAGACGCGCTCGCCGGTGGTCGTCCGCTCGACGACGCTGGGGATCGTGTACTGGGCCATGGTCACAGCCCCATCGGGCGGCGCCGGCCCGCCGGGCGCACGTCGTCCAGCGCGGTGACGACCCGGTCGACCATGCCGTAGTCGCGAGCCTGCTCGGCGGTGAACCAGCGGTCCCGGTCGCCGTCGCGGGCGATGGTCTCCTCGCTCTGGCCGGTGTGCTCGGCGACGATCCGCTCGATGGTCCGCTTGGTGAACTCCAGGCTCTCGGCCTGGATGGCGACGTCGGCGGCGCTGCCGCCGATGCCGGCCGAGGGCTGGTGCATCATCACCCGCGCGTTCGGCAGCGCGAAGCGCTTGCCCTTCGTCCCGACCGTGAGCAGGAACTGGCCCATCGACGCGGCGAAGCCGGTGGCGATGGTGGCGACGTCGTTGGGGATGAGCGTCATCGTGTCGAAGATGGCCAGCCCGGCGTGGACCGAGCCGCCGGGGGAGTTGATGTAGAGGCTGATGTCGCTGCGGGCGTCCTCGGCCGAGAGCAGCAGCAGCTGCGCGCAGACCCGGTTGGCCGAGACCTCGTCCACCTGGGTGCCGAGGTAGACGATGCGCTGCAGCAGCAACCGTTCGGCCAAGGCGTCGTCGAAGGGTGTGGTGGCGGTGTCGGGTGGGGCGGTCATGCTCTCCTCCTCTGGTCGGTGATGAGCCCAGCCTGGGACGAGACCGTCCGGTGTGGGGACGATTGCGCCGAGGGCGGATCCGCCAGGGGCGTAAGCCGGCGCCCGCACCGGTAGCGTCCCGGCCGAACCCAGGGGGTCTGCATGCCACGTCGTCCGATGACGGTCTCCGAAGCCGTCGACATCGCCGTCGATCCGGCGACGGTCTACGCCCACGTCAGCGACCCCAGCCAGACCGGACGCTGGAGTCCGGAGAACACCGGCGCCACCCTCGAAGACGGCCCCGCCTCGCTGCCGGCCGGGACCCGCTTCGTCGGCCACAACAAGCGCTTCGGCGTGACGTGGTCGACCCGCTGCCGGGTCACCGTCGCCGAGCCCGAGCGGCGATTCCAGTTCGTCGTCGAGGCGATCGGGGTGCAGCGGCCGTGGCTGCGGGCGCACATCGCCACCTGGACCTACGACCTCGTCCCCGTCGACGGGGGTACCCGCGTCATCGAGACCTGGGACGACGACCGCAAGCGCTGGCCCGATCCGCTCGCCGCCGTCTTCGACCGCATCGTGACGCGGTCCAGCTTCCCGGACCACAACCGCCGCAACATCCGCACCACCCTGGACAACCTCAAGGCCGAGCTGGAGTCGTGACGCGCCCGCTCGACGGTGTCCTGGTCGCGGACTTCAGCCGAGTGCTGGCCGGACCGCTCGCCACCATGACCCTGGCCGACCTCGGTGCGACCGTGGTCAAGGTCGAGCGCCCCGGCACCGGGGACGAGACCCGCACGTGGGGTCCGCCCTGGACCCCGGAGGGAGCCTCGGCGTACTTCGAGTCGCTAAACCGGGGGAAGTACAGCCTGGCCCTGGACCTCACCGACGACGCCGACCTCGGCCTGGCCCGCGAGCTCGCCCGGCGGGCTGACGTGATCGTCCAGAACCACAGACCCGGTGGTCTGACGCGGTTCGGGCTGGACTACGAGCAGGTGGCCCGCACGAACCCGCGCGCCGTCTACTGCTCGATCAGCGGCTTCGGCGACGGACCCGGCCGCGACCGCCCGGGTTACGACTTCCTGGTGCAGGCCGTCGGCGGCCTGATGAGCGTCACCGGGCCGACCGACGGCGAGCCGCACAAGGTCGGCGCGCCGCTGGTCGACGTCCTCACCGGCAAGGACGCCGTCATCGGCATCCTCGCCGCCCTCGCCGTCCGTGAGCGGACCGGAACCGGGCAGCACCTGCGGGTGGAGCTTCTCTCCAGCCTGCTCGGCGGCCTGGTCAACCAGGCCGCGGGCTACCTCGCGACCGGGACCTCGCCCGGTCGCCTCGGCAACGCCCACCCGTCGATCGCCCCCTACCAGACGCTGCGCTGCGCGGACGTCCCGCTTGCCGTCGCCTGCGGCAACGACGGCCAGTTCACCCGGCTCGCCGCGGTGGTCGGTCGTCCCGAGCTGGCCGCCGACCCCCGCTTCGCCGGCAACGCCGACCGGGTCGCGCACCGGGTCGAGCTGGCGCGCGAACTCGAGGCCGCTCTCGCTGTCGACACCGCGGCGCAGTGGGAGCGGCGGCTCGCCGAGGTCGGTGTCCCCGCCGGTCTCGTCGGGACGGTCGGTGAGGCGGTCGAGCGGGCCCACGCCTACGACCTCGATCCGCTCGTGGAGTTCGGGCCGGGACGGGTGCCGCAGGTCCGGCACCCGGTGCGGTACTCGGCCACCGCCGCGACGACCTCCGCGCCGCCGCCGAGCGTGGGTGAGCACGACGGGGTCGTCCGTCGCTGGCTCGACGCCCCGGACGGCACCGACCTGCCGCCGCGCTAACGGACGCCGCGCGTCCGGAACTGGACGCTGATCCGCGGGCCGACCGGTCGGCTGGTCTTGGGGACGCAGTGCTCGGAGGTGCGCTGGCAGGACCCGCCCATGACGACCAGGTCGCCGTGGCCGAACTCGAAGCGGCGCGATGCCCCGCCGCCGGTGGGTCGGACGGCGAAGGCCCGGGGCGCGCCGAGCACGACGATCGCGACCATGGTGTCGTGGGTGCCGCCGCGGCCGATGCGATCACCGTGCCAGGCGACACTGTCCCGACCGTCGCGGTAGAGGCAGAGCCCGGCGGTGACGAAGCGCTCGCCAAGCTCCGGCTCGTAGTGACGGTCCAGCGCCGCCCTGGCCGTCACCAGGGCAGGGTCGGGGAGCTGCTCGTCCTCGGCGACGAAGTGCAGCAGCCTCGGCACGTCCACCACCCGGTCGTACATCGGTCGCCGCTCGGCGTGCCAGGCGACGCCGTCGCGGAGCCGATCGAAGAGGGTGTCGGCGCCGTCGACCCATCGGGGACGCAGATCCAGCCACGCGCCCTCACCGAGCTCGACCCGCTTCACGGTGTGACCGAGGCGGCCGAAGCCGACGTCCTCGCCGACGTCGAGCAGGGAGGCCTGGAACGCGGTCACCCCTGCGACGGTAGCAAACGTGCGTTCGAAAAACAGAGTGATGTCCGGGTCCGCGCACAGCCGGCTGTCGTACCGTGGAGGCGTGCATCGGTACCGCTTCGCCTTCCGGCCGGGCTGGCTGCTGCTGCACGTCGTCACCGTCGCGCTCGTCGTCACCATGGTCCTGCTCGGCCGGTGGCAGCTGGTGGTCTCGGAGTCGCGTCACTTCAACATCCGCAACTTCGGCTACGCGCTGCAGTGGTGGGCCTTCAGCCTCTTCACGCTGATCATGTGGATCAAGATCATGCGGGACCGGCTGCGGCACGACGGCGAGCTGCCCGAGGTGCCCGGCGCCACCGCGCCATCGACCGCCGAGGAGCCCGTCGCCTACCGGCGCTACGTTCCCCCCACGCCGGCGCCTGCCGAGGACGAGACGCTGGCGGAGTACAACGACTACCTGGCGCGGCTCAACGCGCGGAACGGACAGGCGTGAGCGACGCAGGCATTCTCGGGGTCAAGCAGCCGCGGGTCAGCGAGCGGACCGTGGCCGACGCGGCGGGAGCGCTGACCCGCTACCGGGTGATGGCCTTCGTCACCGGTGTGGTGCTGCTCGCCGGCACCATCGAGCTCATCGTGAAGTACGCCTTCGACGTCGACCCGCCGCTCTACGGCCTGCTCTGGATCGGTCACGGCTGGCTGTTCATGATCTACGTGATCATCACGGCGCTGCTCGGCTTCAAGCTGCGCTGGCCGCTGCTGCGCTACGCCCTCGTCATGCTCGCCGGCACCATCCCGACGCTCTCGTTCGTCGCCGAGCACTTCGTCACCCGGCAGACCCGGCGGGCGGCCACCACGCAGCCCGCGGCCCCCTCGGACGCTCAGCCGTTCTGAGTCTGCCGACCGTCGCCCAGGGCGGTCACCAGGTCGTCGCGCGCCCGCGCGACTCGCGAGCGGATCGTCCCCACCGGGCAGTCGCAGACGTCGGCCGCCTCGGCGTAGGAGAGTCCCAGCACCTGGGTAAGGACGAAGGCCTCGCGCCGCTGCGGCTCCAGCCCGCTGACCAGCGCCCGGACGGCCACCGACTCGGCCGGGTCGCTGCCGAGGCGTTCGGCGGGCTCGGGCAGCCGCCGCCGTCGCTGGGCCGAGCGGACGTGGTCCGCGCAGACGCGCCGGGCGATGGCGAGCAGCCAGGTCCGCGCCGAGGACCGACCGAGGAAGCGGTGCAGCGAGGCGAAGGCGCGGGCGTAGGTGTCCTGGGTGAGGTCGTCGGCGTGCTGCCGGTCGCCGAGGTGCGCGCAGAGCCGCCAGACGTCGGCCTGCGTCGCGCGGACGAGCTCGGCCGCTGCCGCGGCGTCACCGCGGCGGGCGCGCAGCGCCACCTCGGTGATCTCGTCGAACTCGTCCATGCGCTTCCACTTCGTGTGACCCGGGTCTCGCCGGGAACTTCGAGGACCGTCCGAGCGACTAGAGCCGCGTGAAGTGCGAACGGTTCCGCGAGGCGGCATCCGCGCGGCTGGACGGCGAGCCGCTCGGGATGTCGCCGTCCGCGCTGGACACGCACCTCGCATCCTGCGCCGATTGTGCCCGATGGAATGAAGTGGCCGGCCGGGCCACCCGGATGGCTCGGCTCGACCCCGCCCCGGTACCGGATCTGGCCGCCGCCATCACCAGCTCCGTCGCGCTGCCGGCGCGGCGCGTGCTGCACCACCGCCGGATGCTCCGGGCCGCGCTGCTCGTGGTCGGCGTGGTGCAGCTGGGGATCGGCATGCCGGCGCTGGTGGGCGACTCGCTGGGCATGGCGATGTCCGACCACGGGGCCCACGAGGGCGCGGCCTGGAACCTGGCCATCGGTGTCGCCTTCCTCGCCGCCGCCTCGGTGCCGCGCCGCGCCGCCGGACTCATCCCGCTGCTGGCCACCTTCACCCTCGTGCTCTCCGCGCTGTCGATCCACGACCTCGCCGCCGGGACGGTGACGCTCGCCCGGCTGGTCACCCATCTCGCCGTCCTGGTGGGACTGGCGCTGCTGCTCGGACTGGACCGCAACGAGCGCGCTCGGCCGCCGGGTCGCCGCAGCAGCTACGCCGACAGCGACGACGAGGACGGTCCCACCTCGTTGCGCACGGTGGCCTGATGCGGCGGCTCGTCGCCCTGCTCGGCCTGCTCGCCGCGCTCCTCGGCGCGACCCTGCTGCTGGCCGGCCCGGCGTCCGCGCACGCCACCGTCGTCTCGTCCGACCCCGCCGACGGCAGCCGGCTGAAGCAGGCGCCGCAGACGGTGAGCATCACCTTCGACGAGGGGGTGACCGTCGGCAGCGTCGGCTACCTGCACGTCACCGACCAGTCCGGTGCCCGCGTCGACACCGGCGGCACCACCCAACCCGGCGGCGACCAGAGCAAGATCCGGGTGCGGCTGCGCAGCGGACTGGGCGACAACACCTACACCGCGAGCTTCCGGGTCACCTCGGCCGACTCGCACCCGGTCGCCGGCACGGTCCGCTTCGTCGTCGGCAACGGCGCGCTGGTCCGGGGCAGTGTCGCCGCCTCCGGTGGCAACACCGCCAGCGAGTCGGCGCTGGACGTGGTGCGCTGGTTCTCCTACGCCGGGTTGGCGCTGCTGGGCGGCGTCTGGCTCATCCTCACCGTCTGGCCGGAGGGCCGCGACGACCGACGTGCCCGTCGGCTGGTCTGGGCGGGGTGGACCACCGTCGGCGTCGCGGGGGTGCTGGAGCTGCTGCTGCAGGGCCCCTACACCGCGGGCAGGGGACCGTTCGACCTCTTCGACCCCACGCTGATCGACAACACCCTGCACACCGACTTCGGACAGCTGCACAGCGCGCGGTTGCTGCTGCTCGGCCTGCTCGGCCTGCTCTTCGCACTCTCGCTCCGAGTGGACGCGCGCCCGGCGCCGTGGGAGGGCATCGCCGGGCTCGCCGGCATCGGCGTGGCGGCGACCTTCTCCGCCGCGGGTCATGCGGGGACGACCAGCCCTGTCACCGTCTCGATCCTCGTCGACATGCTGCACCTGCTGGCCATGTCGGCCTGGCTCGGCGCGCTCGTCATGCTGGTGGGCGCAATCCTGCCGCGGCGCGAGCCGGCCGAGCTGCGGCGCGTGCTGCCGACGGTCTCCCTGGTGTCCTTCACCAGCGTCGTGCTGCTGGCGCTCACCGGGACGTACAACGCCTGGCGCGGCATCGGCACCGTCGACGCCGTCTTCACCACCACCTACGGCCTGCTCGTGCTGGGCAAGATCGTGCTCTTCGGTGGCATCCTCGCGGTCGCGGCCGTCTCGCGTCGGGCCGTCCGGAGCCGCTGGACGGCGCCGCGGGTGGCGTACGCGAACACCGACACCGAGCTGGCCGGACCACCACCCGCCGACGATGTGGAGACCGAACGGCTGCGCCGGGGCGTGCTGGTCGAGGTCGTCATCGCGCTGGTGGTCCTGGGTCTCACCTCCGTGCTGGTCTCCAGCCCTCGTGGCAAGGAGGACCTCGCCGCGCAGTACCGCGAGCCGATCACGGTGTCGGCGCCGCTGGGCAGCGGCCGCACGGTGAGCGTCACCTCCGACCCCGGCACGCACGGCGACGTCAACCTCACCGTCGAGGTCTCCGGCGGCGCGCGGCTCTCCTCGGTGACGGCCGCCGCCACCCAGACCGCCAAGCGCATCGGGCCCGTCCCGGTGAAGCTCACCCGCGCCAGCTCGCTGGTCTACGACGGCACCGCCGCGCTGACCGTCGCCGGCCCCTGGCGCCTCGATCTCGTCGTCTCGACCTCCGAGTTCGACGCGGTGACCACCAGCGTCACCATCACCCTGCACTGAGAGGAACCTCGGAATGAACCGCACTCGCACAGCCGCACTTGCCACAGTGGTTGGCGTGTCAGCCGCCATGGTCGCCTTCGCCGGGCCGGCCAGTGCGCACGTTCGTGTCACCTCCGACGACGCCACGCAGGGTGGCTACGCCGTGATCACCTTCCGGGTGCCCAACGAAGAGGCGAACGCGAGCACGACGAAGCTGCAGGTGCAGCTGCCGACGGCGACGCCGCTGACCTTCGCCGCGACGCAGCCCATGCCGGGCTGGACCGCCGTCGAGACCAAGACCAAGCTCGCCAAGCCGGTGACGACCGACGACGGCGAGGTCACCGAGGCCGTCTCGCAGATCACCTGGACCGCCACCAGCTCCGCGGCGATCAAGCCCGGCGAGTTCCAGCTCTTCAACGTCCAGGTCGGGCCGCTGCCCAAGCAGGACAGCATCGCCTTCCCGGCCATCCAGACCTACAGCAACGGTGAGGTCGTGCGCTGGGTGGAGCAGCAGGCGCCGGGTTCGTCGGAGGAGCCGGACAAGCCCGCCCCGGTGCTGGAGCTCGCCGCCGCCGGCTCCGGCACCGATCACCACGGCGCGTCCAGCGGGTCGGCCTCCGACGGTCCGTCCGCCTCGGCGGTCGCCGCCAGCGACGACGACCACGACAGCGGGTCGAGCACCACCCCGACGATCCTGTCGATCATCGCGCTGGTGGTGGCGGTGGGTGCCCTCGGGCTGGCCGTCGTCGGACGGGCCCGGCGCGCGTCATGAGGCTGTCCTGGCCGGCCGTCGCCGGGGGGAGCCTCGTGCTCGCCCTCGGCGCGGCGGGGCTCGTCCGAGGGGCGATGCCGCAGCAGGCGGCGGCCGACCCGTCCGGCGGCGCCAACCCCATCACGGTGACCGGTGCGTACGTCCGGCCACCGCTGCCGCCGACCAAGGTGGCCGGCGCCTACTTCACGATCCGCAACAACACCGGCACCGCGGACCGGCTCGTGGACGTCGAGACCGGTGCCGGCGCCGAGGCCGTGCTGCACAAGACGGACGCCTCCGGCGCCATGTCGGCGACGAACTCGGCCACCATCCCGGCGCGTGGCACGCTGAAGCTGGACGTCGGCAAGGCCCACATCATGATCAGCCAGCTCTACGGCACGCTGCGTGCCGGCTCGCAGGTCAACATCTCGCTGCAGTTCGAGAACGCCGGACCCATCGACGTCGTCGCACCGGTCGTCCCGTACGGCCAGAACCCACCCACCGGAGCATCGAAGTGACCCGTCGTCCCCTGCTGCTGTTCGCCGTCCTCGCCGCCGCGCTGGGGCTCGTCCTCACCGGCTGCTCCTCCGGCGGTGGCTCGGCCACGCCGTCCGCCTCCGACCTCGGCGGTGCCAGCGGGAGCGGGGAGTTCCGGGGGCTCGGTCTGACGCCGCCGCAGCCGCGGCCCAGCTTCACCCTCACCGACACCGCCGGCAAGCCCTTCGCCTTCGGCACCGACACCGCGAAGAAGCCGACGCTGCTCTTCTTCGGCTACACCAACTGTCCGGACGTCTGCCCCACCACGATGAAGGACGTCCAGCTCGCGCTGCAGAAGGTGCCGGCCACGGTGGCCAAGCAGACCCGCGTCGTCTTCGTCACCACCGACGTCAAGCGGGACACCCCCGCCGTCCTCAAGCGCTGGCTGCAGAACTTCAGCTCCGGCATCAAGGGCGCGCAGGTCATCGGGCTCACCGGCACCCAGGCGCAGATCGACGCCGCGCAGGCCGCCGCCCATGTCACCGTCGCCGAGGACAACGGCCAGACGCACTCGTCGAAACTGCTGCTCTACGGCCCGGACGACTACGCCCGCGTCGCCTTCCTGCAGAGCACCGGGCTCGGTGCCCAGGTGCAGCACGATCTGCCGATAGTCGCCAAGGAGGGCTGAGCCGGTGGCACAATCTGCGTCCGTGAGATGGCAGATCGCGCGCCCCTGGCTCGGCACCGTCCTTCGACTCGGTCTCGGAGCCGTCTGGATCTGGGCCTCCCTGGACAAGCTGCAGTCCCCGCGGACGTTCGTCCAGGCCGTTCGCGCCTACGACGTCACGCCGGAGTGGCTGAGCAAGGCGATCGGGTACGGCCTGCCCGTCCTCGAGCTCTGCATCGGCGTGGCGCTGATCCTGGGCATCGCCACCCGGGCGGTCGCCATCGCGTCGGCCGCGCTCTTCCTGGTCTTCCTCATCGGCATCGTCCAGGCGGGGGCGCGCGGCATCCAGCTCGAATGCGGCTGCTTCGGCGGCGGCGGGACGACGGCGGGCGACACCACCTACCTGCTCGACATCCTGCGCGACCTCGGGTTGCTGGCCGTTGCTGTCTTCCTCGTGCTGTGGCCGCTGACGCGGCTGTCGCTGGACGAGTACATCTCCCGCAACGACCGGGTCGAGCCGCCGTCGGCCAAGCGGCTGCGGACCGAGCAGGGGCGCCGCAAGTACAACGCGCTGCTCGAGGCCCGCCGGCGCGAGGCGCGTAGCCGCGACCGCTGGATCGGCGCCTCGCTGGCCGGTGTCGTCGTCCTGGTCGCGCTGATCGGCATCGGGGTGCAGTCCGGTCGCGCCAAGGTCGAGGGCTCGCTCGTTGCCACCAACGCCTCCGTCGCCAACGGGATCGTCTACGGCAAGAAGGCCGCCGCCACAGTGGACGTCTACGAGGACTTTCAGTGTCCGATCTGCGCGCAGTACGAGCGCACCGTCGGCCCCACCATGCGCAAGCTGGTCCAGGAGAACAAGGCCCAGGTCAAGTACCACATGATCTCGCTGGCGAGCCTGAACACCGCCGACAACGGGCTCTACTCCTCGCGGGGCGCCAACGCCGGCTACTGCGCCTCGGATGTCTCCGTCGACTACTTCGTGAAGTACCACTCGTACTTCTACCGATCCGACGTCCAGCCGGCCGAAGGTGCGGGCGGCCTGACGGACAAGCAGATCGAGACCTTCGCCGGGAAGGTCGGTCAGAAGCTGACCTCCACGCAGCAGACGGACTTCGACTCCTGCGTGGAGACGCAGCGGCATAAGGCGCTCGTCGAGGCCATCACCGACCGGGCCAGCCAGGACGGCATCAACGGCACCCCGACCATCAAGGTCAACGGCAAGACCATCGACAACGACGCGGCCGCCCTGGTCAAGGCGGTCGAGGCCGCTGGCAAGAACGGTCCCGCGCCGAGCCCGTCGCCCTCATCGGGGACTCCTGCCGCGTCGTCCTCGCCGTCGGCGAAGCCCTCAGGCTCCGCCACGGCGCCGTAGCCGGCTCGCCCGCACTCGAAGGTCCAGAGCGCGACGAAGGCCCGCCCCCGCAAGGGGACGGGCCTTCGTGGCGTCGAGACGCTTACTTGTTGGCGGCGTCCTTGAGGGCGCTGCCCGCGGTGAGCTTGACCGTCTTGGCGGCGGGGATCTGGATGGTCTCCCCGGTGGACGGGTTGCGGCCCTCGCGAGCGGCGCGGTCGCCGACCGACAGCGCGAAGAAGCCAGGCACGCTGACCTTCTCGCCCTTGGCGGCGGCGCTCTCGAGCGTGGACTGGAGCGAGCGCAGAACGGCGTCGACCGTCTTCTGCTCCAGGTCGGCACCGTCGGCGACAGCTGCCACCAGTTCCTTGCGGTTCACGAGGTCTCCTCTGATTGTCGGTTGCGTTGCTGCCCCCAGTATCTACAACCCTCGAAAAATCCCCGTAATTGGGGGGTTCCGAGGGTTCGGCGTGTCGTTCATGGTGGTCCCCGCGTGCGGGGCCGCTGGACCGGTCGTGTAGCGTTGGCTCTCGTTCGCCGGACGGTGTCCAGCGGGCAGGCAAGGGGCTGTGGCGCAGCTGGTAGCGCACCACACTGGCAGTGTGGGGGTCAGGGGTTCGAGTCCCCTCAGCTCCACCAAAGTATCCGTATAAGAACTCTCGCCCTCGGCACTGCCGGGGGCGTTTTCATTGCCGCCCGCCGAGGTTTCCTGGCGGGCGGGGCCCATTTCTCGGGCCTTCTGAGCCCGTAGCCGGTGGTGAACGTGCGCGGGCACGACGCGGCCGAGCAGGTCGTCGAAGGGCGCGTTGTAGTCGACGCGGACGCTGCGTTCGCGGCTCTCGTCGTCTTCGTCGATGTAGATCTTGTCGAAGAACGCCTGGTTGAAGAGCCGTCTCGTGGCCTCGTCGGCTTCGAGGTAGGCAGCGTGCCAGTCGCGGGTGAGGTCGAGGGTGTCGGCGAGAAGTTGCTTGGCTTCGTCGTAGTTCGCTTCGGCGGTGGTCAGCTGGTGTTGGACGTGGCCGAGCTGGGCGGCGATGCGGTCCTGCTCGCTCTTGAGAAGATCCAGAGGGATGGCGCCGGCGTAGTGGGCGTCGAGCAGCTTCTGGCGTTGGGCGGTGAGCTCAGTGCGCTTGGCGTCCAGGTCGGCGCGTTCGCGGGCGCTGGCGGCTTGGAGGGCGTCGAAATTCTCGAGCACCAGCTCCTGGATGTTGTCGCGCAGTTCCTGGCTGAGGGCGATGGTGCGGTACTCGTCCTCGATGAGTTCCTCAATGGTCTCGACGTGCATGGCTTGGCGGTCGCAGCCGCTGACGCGGCGGGTGCGGCCGGAACAGACGAGGTAGTGGTAGACGGTGCCCCACTTGTTGGTGGCTTTGTTGAGCATGAGGCGGTGGCCGCAGCTGCCGCAGAACACCGAGCCGCGCAGGTAGTGCAGGTTGGTGCGCTGATGCGTGCCCGCGGTGTTGTTGGCGGCGAGGAGGTCCTGGACCTTCTGCCACGTAGCGGGGTCGACGAGCGGTTCGTGGATGCCGGGGTAGATGACGCCGCGGTAGTGGACCTCGCCTTTGTAATAGGGGTTCTTGAGGATCTTGTGGACCGTGGTGGTGCTCAACGGTTTGCTAGGCCACTTCGGCGTCGCGCGGGTGGTGAGGCCGCGGGCGGTGGCCTGCTCGAGCAGGATCGAGAGCGAGCAGTCGCCTTCGGCGTAGCGGTAGGGTCTGCTGCACCGAATTGTGACAGTTTGACCTGACCCACCAGAAACGTTCCAGTTCTGCTGGCTAAGTGGCTGCCTCATCGAGAGGCTGAACATCGTGCCCCGTGCCTATCCCGCTGAGTTCCGTGCCCGGGCTGTTGCCCTGGTCCGGGCCGGCAAGGAACAGAAGCAGACCGCGACCGAGCTGGGCATCCATCCGGTCACGCTGTCGACGTGGGTCAAGCAAGATCGCGTTGACCGCGGCGAGATCCCCGGTCTCAGCTCCACCGAGTCCGCGGAGCTGCGCGCGGCGCGGCGACGTATCCGAGAGCTTGAGACCGAACTGGTGATCATCAGGCAGGCGGCGAAGTTCCTCGGGGAGGACCGGCCCCGCCCAAAAGGCTCTTCGGAGGTGATCGAGCGTCTCGCTGACGCCGGGATTCCCGTCGACCGTGCCTGCCGGGTGCTCGGGGTCAACCGGCAGAACTACTACCTCGCCAAACGCGCACCGACCACGAAGACGCAGCTGCGGCGGCAGTGGTTGACCGGGCTGATCCGCGAGGTGCACGTCGCCTCGCGTGGCACCTACGGCTACCGCCGCGTCCATGCCGAGCTGACGATGGGCATGGGCGTCACCGTCTGCGAACGCACGGTGTCGGTGCTCATGACCGAGGCCGGGTTGTACGGGCTGCCCGGCCCAACGCGAGTCAAGCGGCTCCGAGGCGTCGTCACCGCCGACGATCTGGTCAACCGCAAGTTCCATCGACTACGACCCAACGAGCTATGGGTCACCGACATTACGCAACACAGAACGAGAGAAGGATGGCTCTACTGCGCGGCAGTGCTGGATGCGTTCAGCCGCCGCATCGTCGGTTGGTCGATCGACTCGAAACAAGACGCGACCCTCGTGGTCAACGCCCTCGACATGGCCATCCGCAACCGGCGGCCAGAGCCTGGCGGAATAGTCCACGCGGACCACGGCAGTCAATTCACGTCGTGGGTGTTCGGGGAGAAGATCCGCTCCGCTGGCCTGCTCCCTAGCTTCGGGACCGTCGGCGACGGCCTGGACAACGCCGTGATGGAAAGCTTCTGGTCCTCGATGCAGATCGAGCTGCTCAACCGGCGTCGATGGAAGACCAGAGTCGAACTCGCCAACGCGATCTTCGAGTACATCGAGATCTTCCACAACCGCCAACGACGCCACTCCGCGCTCGGCTACCGCACCCCGATCGAGCACGAACTACTGTCCGAAACGACCACCGTCGCCGCAGTCAGTTAGCCAGACGAGCTGGAACAGAAATCGTGGGTCAGGTCAAGGTGTCACAGTTCGGTGCAGCAGACCCAAATTCGCGTCGAGGTTCTAGGGCAGGATCATGCTTGGGCCGACACGCACGGCGAAGAACCGGGTCCCCTGATGGGCGAGAAGTCATTTCGCGTCGTCATGAAGGGGACCCGAAGCGACAGTGCGCTCGTCAAAAGTGATGCTTTCGGACAGAGTCAGGTCCTGCTGCCGCTCACTGCTAACGGTCTCGTCCGGTGGCCGGCGGGCCTCGCAGCGATCATGACGTCGCTCCGTACCCGCTAGATACACCCGCTGCGTACGACCCGTCCGCCCTTCTACGGCGCGTCGATGGCGGTTGCGACAAACGTGGAGGTCTGGCCTACGGCCCGACCGCGAAACGTTTGCCCGAGGTCGCGCGACACCACCACAGAAGGTCGCTGGGCGATTTGCGACAGCCGTTTGGCTGTCTCGACGATCGTCATGTCGGCGTCCAAGTCGTACCCACCGCACGATACCGTCAGCTGAAGGGTCACGTGGGCCGCGGTACTCGGGAGGGACAGCTTGCTGCGTTCGGTCGGATCGTCTGCCAGTTGGCCGTCGAGCCACTTAATCATTGAGCGAGCTTTTCGCTTTTGGCCATCTGATCCGCGATCTTTGAGTCGGTCGAGCTCGTCGATCACCTTGATTGGAAGCACCATGCGGAGCCATGTACGCGATTTGGTGATCGCACACCAGTCGAAGTCGGCGAACTCTGGACGCGTGCTCATCAGCATCGAGGTATCGGGGACCACGATCAGGTAGGATTCGTCGTGCTCCCACCGGGTCACCTCGGCCAAGATCTCGCTTGCGAGCTCTTGGAGTGTCTTGGATCGTTGGACGAGCTCGTCGACGATCGCTGGGATCACGCGGACGTTCCGGTCTGTCGCAGTTCGGAGAAACCAATAGTGGTCTGACCCTACTAGGTGCCGAACAGTCCTGCTCGTGAACGCCGACCGTAACCCTTGCCGTGCGCTCTCCGTTCAACCGAGGTAGCTCTGCAGCAGGTAAACTGCGGAAACGCCGCTGGTGCTAATCTTGCTGATGGCACTGGTCTGGGCGGCGAGCTCTTCAAGTGCCAGCTGCGGGCCGATCTCTTCGCGTAAACCGAACATCTGCTCAGAGTGTCAGAGAAAGTCGAATCTATCCACCTTCCCTGGTGAAGGTCGAGCCTGCCGGTTGGTGTGCGCAGGCACTGCCACGTTGCCCAGGCCGGGCGTACTCCACATATCTGCGGCATCTTGGCCCTCCACCAGTTTGCTTTCAACATCAGCTCACGAACTGGTTGCGGCGACGGTGATCGTTTCCGACAGGAGTTCGTGCTCGATTGTGAGAGCAGCACGCGACGGCGGAACGGCGCTGTTTTCAGTTGTGGCGGATCTCGATCCATCGAAGCTCGCCTTCGCCAGTTCGACATCGAGCTCCCATTGCGGAGGTTGGGCAGCCCGACTGCATCGATGACCAGAAGTCCCCATCATGGCGCTATCCAGGCGGTCGCCGACGCTGCCGAAGCTCGGGACTGGGCCTGGCAGACTGTGGATCCCGTGATTGGCGGGAACGATGCCGGGCAATTATCGACCCAAACCAGGGCTGCCCGGTGACGACACAACTGGTCGTCACCGGGCAGCTGAATTCACGTTACTGTTCTGATGCTAGGCCATTGCGGTATAAGCGGACCAATCGATATCGGAGCCGTCGTTTTCAACGGTAGTTCCAGAAAGCGCAGGACCGTTGGGAGTCCGCTGCGTGCCGAAGTTCGCCCATAGCTGCTGGCCGGTTCCCGAAATTCCGACAGTGAACAGGTCCGGCTTACCGCCGGCATCGCGGTCAGCGTTGCCGGGACTTGCGGCGAGGCGCCGCTTGCTCATCCCCCAGCCTGTCGTGGGCGGACTCCCTTGACTCAGGGCCACCGATTCCGTGTCAATGTGGCGAGTCGGTTCGTTGGCGTCAGTTCCGCAGCCGTAGCCTGTGACGGCGAGGTTGTATTGGCGGATGCCGCCATCTGAAGCGTTACTGAGGGCCCAGATGTCCGGAAGCTCTGGCGACGTGTTGGCTGAGCAAGCGTTCGGGCTGGAGCTGGGACCCGATGCGTTCCCGGGAGAGACGATGCGCCAAGCATTCCAGCCGCTTGCACCGATTCGCCGAGGATCGGTGAGGTGACCTGGCGTAGCGGTGCCGTGGAAGAACCACAGCGAGTCGTTGTCAACCGCTATGAGGTCTCCAAAGGTGTCTCCATCAGCGTCTCCAGTAGCGATGATCTGAGTCGTGGTGGACCAGTCAGTGTTGTAGGTAGCGCAGATGGTCTCGTCATAGGTACATGCGGGGCGGCCGACACTCGCGCGATGATTAGCCGAATAGTAGACGCCCTTGTTGTCTGTGCCGGTGAGGCCACCGTTGTTGAGGTTGTTCGTATAGGTGAAGAAGGCGTGGTCGCTACCCCTTTTTAGTGCCCAGAGGTCGTCGACGCGGGCGCCGCTGGTACTTCCGTTGACGGAGGACCTGTGGGCGATCAGCGTGTCGTTCCAGCTGGAGTTGTCTGGAGCCTCTGATCCGATGGATGCCGTCACGCGGTCGGCTGCGGTAATGGTGGGCTTACTCGGGTAAAGATCGAGCTGGCCGCTAGTGCTTTCAGCGAGCAGGTCGGGGTGCGCATCGTTGTCGATATCACCGGGGTTGACCCTCGCGTTTGGGTCGTCTTTGACGTAATACTTGTATGTCAATGGCGTCGCTACTTGGTTGCCTGCGGCATCGACCGCGCTGACATACAGGTAGTTGGTGCCCCAGGTGGTGGGCGTGATCGGGATGGCGGCCGTGGCCTTCGATCCGCTGAAGGTGATGCCACTGCTGATTGTGGTGCCGCCGTCGTTGTCCAGGCTGTCAGCGGAGGTGACTGAGTAGTTGAAGTGGTCGATGCCGCTGTACTTGCCTGTGGAGGGGTCCGGATCGGTCGACGTCACGGTAATCTTCCCCGATTGTCCGACGTACTTGGTTCCGCTGAAGTCGTTCGCGACAACCGTTACGGGTCCCGGCGCGGATTTGTCGACCCAGAAGTAGCAGTGGTCGCTCGCGTCGAGGCTGTGCATGTAGCCGTCCCATGCCCAGGCGTCCCAGCCGTACATGTGTCCGTCTTTGAAGGTGCTGGCGGGTACTGCTCGGGTCACGGTGCCGCCGCTCGGCGGGACTGCGTTCGAGTGGGCGATCGCATCGTCGGTGGTGATGACATCGACGGGATCGCTTACTCCGTCACCGCCTCGGTCCCACACGTGCAGGTCTGCGCGAACCGTCTGGCTATATGCCGTGTCCGGATCAGAGACTCGCATTGCGAACGTAACGTTGGTGGTCGACTTGCCGATCCAGCCGGCGGGCGTTTGTCGACAGTCGCTGGAGGCCCCATTCAACGGTCGGGGTGACGTGGACAAAGAGGACGGCGTGTTCGGTGCGTGGTCGTAGGTGACGGTGAGGGTGGTGTCTGTACCTTCGAATCGTTTGTAGTAGTTCTTGTTGTTCTCCTGGCCTGGCGAAAGTCGGTACGTCACCACACCGTCACCGTCGTTCTTGACCGAGTTTGTCACGTCAAAATTGGCCGCTCGATGAGGACAACCGTTCTCGTCTGATGAACCTGCGACGTTCTGCGTGTCGTACTTTGTGCCGCCGCTCGGCTGATTGTTCCAGTTGGTCGACGAGTCGATATGTCCCACGTTCCAGATATTGAATGCGTAGGAGTCACTGCAATCAAAGGGACCGGAATCGGTTGACACCGCGTGCACGTATGCTTTGGTGACGACAACGTTGCTCGCGTCGGTAAGTGACTTTACGTCGTACTGCCAGTAGCTGTTGTTGTTGCCGTAGGAGCCCGCGGTCCAGCCCTGGTAGCCCACGGCAGGTTTGCCCTGCGACGTACTTTTCCAGTGACTGGTCGACGGGAACGCCTGCTGCGCCCAGTCCCATCCAGTCGGCGTCTTTGTCGTGGATGGTACTACGTCGGGGTCGATAAAGACCGGATAAGTTGTGCGCGGGTCGGAAAGAAGGTTCTGATCGGGCGTTAGTGTGATGCTTCCGGGACTTAACGTGACGTCGACTGGTGCCTGTTTCGAGTCGACTGCGGGCGCAATCGAGCCCTCTGGTCCTGCGCTGTCGCCGGAGTCCCACATTGTCGGTGCCGCGGCGTGAAAGACCTCCTCGCCCTGGCTGTCGACCACCGCAACGTTATTGGCAGCGTCGTCACGAAGCGTCGTGCCGGCGCTCAATTTCGTCCCAAGTCGCAACGAGCCCAAAGCCGGGTTCTCGGCAGCCGCAGCGCTCTTGACCACGAGCAGCTCCGACACCGCACCTTGAACGTCCACAGTCACAGTCAGATCGACATCGGGAAGCACGCCCGGGTAGGTCGCGGTAGGTCCCGAAATGCTTGGCTTCGGAAGTGCCGTCGGCCAGTCCAGTGCGATCTGGTGGCCGCCGCTGTGCACCACAGCCAGCGGCCCATCCCCGCCATCGGATAGTTCTACGGGATTCTGTGTGGCCAGTGGCGTGAGCGCGCCACCCTTTACTTGAAGTGTCGCATTGGCATCAACCCACTGGCCGTCCTGCTTTACGTGAGTAGGTGAGGCACTAAAGGTAGTTTGAAAGGAGCCGTCAGGAAGTGCTTCTGTGGAAGAGTATTCAGTTGTCGCGTCTTCGACCGGGACTACATCGCCCGCTTCCTGCGCACGAATAGACGCAGCGGAAAATGCTACCTCGCTCCGCGATTGAAGTATCGGCGTGCCGTGCGCTGAAATGCTGCCGGCGGTCATAGCGCACAGGGTTGCGCTGCCCGCAACCAACACAACCGCAAGCCGTAATGGCGATATGCCGCGTTCTTTTGAATACAGCAAAGTCAGTCAACCTCATCTCGACGAGCGTCTACGAGGGGCGAACCATAGGCCAATGAGCCGTGGAAGTCCACGTCAAGTATCTTAACGGGCACGTATCTGAAGCATAGCTAACAATTAAGTCCGGATTGTCCCTCTTTGGGCGGGGCGAGTTTCCATTCTGTCGATAGTCGTCTATGGTCCGTCTACCCGTTAGGGTTGTCTCGCCGGGAGGGCAAGTAGTGAACAAGACTTTGTGCGGCCTGCGCACGCTCCGAAGCCTAATGGCTGCTTCTGTTCTGTTGGGAGCAAGCGCTGTCGTGCTCCCCGGGTTCACTGCGGCGGCCAGCGAGACTAACCCCCACGCACGGGTCTATCCGTCCTGGTCGCCGTTCGCTGAGCCGACCACGAGGTCCGTTGCAGTAAAAGACGTCTCCGGCGAGGATGTGGCCAAGCCGCGCCGCAGGGCGTCGGTCGGTCTCGTTGCTCCTCGCTGGCCGAGCCCCGGTACACACGACGTGACCTTGGCCCAGGCCAAAACGCGGGTGATGCCTGAAAAACCCGCGGCGGGTGTCGTGGACGTAAACACGCCCGGCGCATTCACATCTGGTCGTCTCCTGGACGTGTCCGCCCGCCGAGCGGCAATACGCCTTCGGCAGCGCGGCGGCCGTGGCGACGTACTCGTCGAGACCAGGACTCATGAGGCAGCGTTGCGCGCGGGTGTGAACGGAGTGCTGATCGGCCTAACTCCGCGAGCCGGCTCCACCTCAGTGGCAGCTGTCTCGGTAAGGCTCAGCTACCGGTCCTTCGGCCAAGCCTACGGAGGGAACTACGGGGCGCGCCTCCACCTAGTGGCGCTCCCCAGTTGCGCTCTGACAACGCCGTCTCGCGCTGCCTGTCGCAGCCAGACGCCTCTGCCCGCCTCGACTAACGATGTATCGAAGCAAGAGCTGGTTGCCGATGTGCCGCTCCGAGGCAACGCCAATGCCGACACCGGCAAACCGAAGCAGCGAGCTGCGGCGACGCCCATGACCCAACCGGCATCTGCAACGGTGCTCGCGGCGACGTCCGGCTCGAGTGGGACTGGTGGCGACTATAGGGCGACATCACTCGCGGCGGAGGGCTCGTGGTCTGTCGGAAACGGCGGTTCCTACAGCTACACCTATCCAATCGCCACGCCGCCGTCGCTCGGCGACTCCGCCCCTCCGGTGGCACTGTCCTACGACTCCGCGAGCGTTGACGGACGCACTTCGGCCTCTAACGCTCAAGCTTCATGGGTCGGCGACGGATGGGACTACTCGCCCGGCTTCATCGAGCGCGCCTACAAGAGTTGCCTGGAAGATGGCCATACCAAGTCCGCAGACCTTTGCTGGGCGGGAGATAACGGCACCGTCTCGCTGGGCGGCCACTCGGGCGTCCTGGTGCCGACCAGCGCAGGCAGCACGCAGTTCCGCCTGAAGACCGACGACGGTTCAAAGATCGACGAGATCTCGGTGAGCGACACGAGCGCATACTTCAACGGTCTGCACGCCGGCACATACTGGCGACTGACCGCAAACGATGGCACCCAGTACTTCTTTGGCGCGAACCATCTCCCCGCGAGTGTCGGAGGCGACGGCAAGGACACCAGCACCAACGCAGCTTGGGGCGAACCGGTCTACGGCGACAACACCAACGAACCCTGCAACACCACCACCTTCGAAGCGTCGCGCTGCACGCAGGGCTGGCGCTGGAATCTCGACTTCGAGGTTGACCCGCACAAGAACATCACGGTGTACCACTACGCCACGGAAACAAACTATTACTCGGCGGGAGAAAGCAGCACGCTCACGGCCAGGCCCCGCCTCGCCTACGTCCGCGGCGGCTACCCCACCAGCATCACCTACGGACAGCTTGCAAGCGACTACGTCGCGAAGAGCAACCCGGGCGCCGAAATTGACTTCTCGGTAACGGGGCGCTGCGACGGAAAGAGTGGCTTCAGTTGCGGAACTCCGATTTCGGATAGCAACAAGGGCCACTTTCCCGACGTCCCTTGGGATCAGAACTGCGTTGCCGACACCAAGACAACATGCGCTGTATTCTCCCCAAGTTTTTGGACCACGAAGGCGCTTTCGAAGATCACAACGAAGATTTTCGATGAGTCGCTGTCGACTCCCAGCTGGAGCGCGGTCGACAGTTACACCATGTCGGCGCCAAGCTTCCCTTCGCCCGGCGATGCCGACCCCAGCGGCGGTGTGGCCGACGGCGCCCTTTGGCTCAACAGCATCACGCATACCGGACTGGACACCCGCGGAGGTGGGAACGCGGTCACCCTGAGCCCAACGATCTTCGCCGGAACACCGCTGCCCAACCGCGTCGAAGGCCTCGCTGCCCAGGGTGTTCCTCCGATCAATCGCAGTCGGCTCACCACGATCACGACGGAGACCGGCGCCACGACCAACATCACGTATAGCAGCGCCAACAGCTGCACCAGCGCCCCGGACGAGGATGACAACAACACTCGCTGCTTCCCGGTCAAGTGGACCCCCTACGGATACACCGACCCCGTGCGCGACTGGTTCTACTCCTACCCCGTCACAGAAGTAGACGAAAACGACAACGGCACAGTCTGGGGAGCTGACGCATCACCCAGCCGAGTCACGAAATACAGCTACGCCGCGCCGGGATGGCACCGAGACGACAGCCGATTCACGACCGACAAGACCCGGACCTGGGGACAGTTCCGCGGCTACGCACAAGTTACGACGACCAGCGGAGCGACGCCGGACCCCGTCACGCAGACCATCACGAAGTATATGCAGGGGATGGATGGTGACTTTCTCAAGGACGGGAAAACGCAGCGAAGCGTTAGTGCGACAACTGTAACCGGTGAAAAGATTCCCGATGTCGACTACTTCGCTGGTCAGGACTACCAGACCGCGATCTATAGCGGCGGAGGCGGTGCCGTGCAGGACGTCGTCATCAAACACCCGTGGGCATCGTCGCCAACAGCCTTGCAAACGGTTAGCGGCCTGCCGGACGTGAGTTCCCGCTTCATTGGAACAGATCGCACTGACCACCGACAGCTTCTCAGTGATGGGACCTGGCGAACCGGTCGTGTTATTTCAACCTTCAGTACGGCAACAGGCCTGACGCAGAGCGTCGATGATCTTGGACAAATCGACAGCGCGGGCGACTCCACAGGCGGCAGTACGCCTGAGCGCTGCACTACTAATACCTATGCCACTGATAGCGCTCGGAATATGCTGAATTTGCCTGCGCAGGTCGTGACTACGGCAGGCGGCTGCGCCACTTCGGTGGGTACACACACAATTTCGGCGGCGCAAATGTTTTACGGTTCAACCACCCTCGGAGCCATTGCCGCCTCGAACAACGGAGACGTCACCTCACACAAAGAGCTTAAACTGGCGAGCACGACCCCGGTGTGGACGACGTCGGCGAGCTCAAGCTACGACGCCTACGGACGGGTTACATCAGAGACAGACGCTGCGGGTAGAACAACCACCACGACCTATGGCTCTGACGCAGCGCACAAAAAGTACCTTCCCACGCAGCTAGTTGCCACAAACCCGTTGCAGTGGACGACGTCAGTGACGCTTGATCCCGCTCGACAGCTGCCTATTACCGCAACCGACGTCAATGGTCGCATCACGACGAAAACCTATGACGGACTTGGCCGCGTCACGCAGGCGTGGGCACCCAACCGGGCGCAGTCAACACACGATTCATCGCCTAGTTTCAAGTTCGCATACGCCGTCGCCGCGAACACGTTCGTGAGCACAACGAGTGCCACGCTTACCGACGCTGGCACTTACAACACCGCCATTGACATCTATGACGCCCTACTTCAAAAGCGCCAAACACAGGCGTCGACGCCAGACGCCGGCACCGGAGTCCGTCTCATCAGCAATACAAAGTACGACAGCCACGGGTGGGTTACCGTCTCTGACCCCGCCTTCTACAACGACCAATCGGCTCCGACTACCACGCCCAACCGTGCTGCAACAAGCGGCAACATCCCGTCTGAGACAGTCACTGCCTACGACGGCCGGGGCCGCCAGACTAGAGCAGCGCTATACGCCAACGGAACCTACCAATGGCAAAGCACTACGTCCTATCCGGGCGAGGAACTCACCAACAGCGTCCCGCCAGCCGGCGGCATAGACACGACCAGCACTACCGACGTTCGTGCGCAACAAACTCGGCTGGCGCAGGACGCCAACGGCGCAAACGCCAACTCGACCTATTACAGCTACGACGCGGGTGGCCATCAGACGTCGATCGTCGGACCAATCGCGGGTCTATCGGCGACCGAGCCCGCTACGTCTGCGTTCACGTGGACCCGGTCTTATGACGCACTCGGAAACGTTGTTCGCGCCACGGACCCCGACGCAGGCGTAACGACGACAACTTATAACGACGTCTCTGAACCTGTACAAGCGACGTCCAAGGGCGCCGAAAGCGGATCAGTCAGCCGTACTGTGAGCTATGACCGCGACGCGCTAGGCCGCGTTACAAATCAGTACAATGGTACGACTACGGCCGGCGCAAAAGTCGCTTCGTGGACATTTGACACGGCAACCAAGGGCAAGGGACTCCTCGCTTCGCGGTCAGAGTACGACGCACTGGGTAAAGCAGTCACATATACCAACACCATTGCGGGCTACACCGCGGGCTACCATCCGACAGCAACAAAGATCACCATTCCCGCTGGGTCGTACGGCAATAGCGTTGACATCAGCTATCAAGACTCGTACACCTACACCCCTGTTCTCGAGAATGTCTATGACGATGTCATTGCAGAGGTCGGCGCTTCCAACCTAATGCCTAACGAGGACTTCTCGTTTAGCTACAACGACTATGGCCTGCCGGTTGCTTCGGGTGGCGCCTCGACTTACGAATCGAACACAGTGTACGACCCGCACGGCCGAGTGATACGCGCGGTCACCGGTATCATGCCGTTGCAGACAGCTGTCACCAACAGTTGGGACACGGCGACCGGACGTCTCAAAAACACGACATTTAGTCGCGAAAATGGCAGCAGTGCCGTCGACGACATCGACTACACATACACGGCCTCCGGCGAAATTACGTCTGCCCTGGACGCGCAGGGCGGAGACACGACTACTTTTACTACTGATCTGCAGTGTTATCAATACGACTCGCTGAACCGCCTGGATAATGCATGGACGGACACCGGTACGACTACAGGTGGCTTGCAGGCGGTCGGCGGACTCGGTGGCTGCACCCACACCGCAGCGGATAAAGCGAGCATTGGCGGCCCGGCCCCTTACTGGCAGTCGTACTCATACGACATCGTCGGTCGTCGGACCGAACGCGTCGACCACGCCGCCACCGCCGGACAGAGCGATGTCACGACGTCCGAGCAGTACAACGACTCCACCGAAGCGCACGCACTGCACGCGGTAACGACGGGCAGCGGTGACTCGGCAGTCGTCAAGACGTATACCTATGACGGCGGCCGACCAATCAGCACCACGACGACGCTCCCTGGTACTAGCCAGAGTGACGCCGCAAGGACCCAGGCTTTCACCTGGTCGCCGCAAGGGAACGTGGCAACAATTCGGACGGGTCCGGACAGCTCACCCGTCCACGACACGCGGTACGGTTACGACCCAGACGGCAATCAGATAGCCACTGTCGTAGACGGCGTCACCCATCTGTTCCTAGGACAAGACGCCATCGTATTGAGTGGGGGGAGTGCCACCCAGGTCATTCGCCGCTACCAGTTCCCTGGTGGGGCGACAGCCGTTCGTACCGCCACTCCCGACGCCAGCGCCACAAGTCCCAACACGCTGCACTACCAAATGCAAGATTCCCAGGGCACCGCGTACACGGACGTCTCGGCATCCACGCTCACTACGTCGCGGAGAGCGTTCACGCCCTTCGGTGAAGCGCGACGAAATCAGCCGTCGGACGAAGGGACATTTGCCGGTCGGTCACTTCGCGGCTTCTTGAACGCGCCTTCGGACGAGGTAGACCAGATTGAAACCCTTGGCGCGAGGCAGTATGACCCAGTCCTTGGGGCTTTTCTTTCGGTTGATCCAGTAATAGATGCAACCGACCCACAATCGCTAAATCAGTTCGCATACTCTGACAATGATCCGGTCAATAAGATGGATCCGCAAGGGACTCACCTGTGCAAGGCCGGGGCAGTTGGAAGCCAGTGCGATGGATACGAGCCGGACAAAAATGGAAACCCCGGCGGGCCTGGGAAGGGCGCGGGACAGAACTGCTGGGGCTATGGGTGCGGCAACTCCAATTCCTCATCCTCGGGATCAAGCAGCGGGGGCGGATCCGCTGGCTCTTCGCCCAAAATCGACCCGAACAAGATCTATATCGACGTACCGAACAAATCCGGCGACTACAACCCTAATATGTGCCGGGGCATGAACCAAACCTCGGTTGGCGGCGATGCCAACGTTTGTCAATCGCACGGGCGTGTTCTCCTGTCTCTCTATCTCGCAACTAAACACTACGAGAAAGAGTGCGGGGGACAAATTGTTATTTGCTCCCAGTCGCTGACGAGTTGCGTGGGTAAGCACTCAGCTGTCGACTGCGTGAAGTTTGCTTTCGACCTGGGAATGCTAGTCTGCACGGCAGCATCCGACGGCGTATGCGGCTTGGCAAGATTCGTCAAAACCGCTGACGCTGCCGAGGCCGGGTCAGGTGCGAGCAATGTGGTGAACGGCTTAAGACTAGGCGAACAACTTGCCAGGGAGTCGTCGACTAAGGCCTTTCTGCCCTCTGGTGAGCTTGAGCCTGAGGTCGTTGCTGGGTCTCAACAAATCGTGGCCGGGTCGAAGTTGGGCAATCCTGACGTGGTTTCAGCACTTACGTCAGACGGTAGTAAGATAGCCGACTGGGGCAAGTACACGACGCGGACATTGCAAAGCCAGTATGGGAACTTTCAGGTGCACTTCTACATGAACAACGTGACCGGTGCTGTGAATTATGTCTATGATTACAAGGTAGTCTTCGCCGGGGGTGGATGACGATGAAGGTGCGTTGTCGGAAGTTGCTGAACCCGACCGATAGGTCGGTCGCGAGCAATAGCCCGTGGGTTCGTTTCGGCGAGGAGTATCACGTTCTTACTGTTTTATGTGATTCGGCCGGTCTCAAGCTGCAGATTCTCTCGGATGCAGGAGTACCCGGTTATTGGCCAGCGGAGATGTTCGAGACCTCCGACGAATCAGTCCCCTCGAATTGGGTTGTGCACGTGGGCTTGGACGGTTTGCTAGAATTTGGCCCAAAAGCCTGGCTTCGCGTAGGCTTTTGGGAGGATTTTCACAACATGGAGCCTGAGGCGCGTGCGCAGTACAACAGAGAGTTGCCCGTCGTACTGGGTAATTAGGTTCTAAGTTCAACCTCTTTTGGATATTTTTGGTTTGGTCGCGCTTTTGAGCCGCGCCGCCTCATTATTGGTCTTGTCGCTAAGCGTTCTCGCCACTGGATCGTTTGAATTGATTGGAACGGGAAGGTCCGCGAGGCAAGCAATACGCCACCCAGCACCGTATCGGCCAGCGGTCATGGCCCAAAACACGTCACTGGACAAGAAGACGAGTCCTTAACCAATTATCGTGTCGTCATGATCGTGTCGCGAGCAGCCTCTCGAGTAGTGGCATCTAAGAGATGACACGTCGCCGATGTCGATGTCTATGAAGCAACGCCTGACGGCCGATGAGCGGATGCAGCCACGAGTATCGCAACGCGGGAATTGGGACCAAGCTTGGCTCGGGCATTGCTGAATCTGGCCATGGGGAAAGCGCGGAGGCAGAACTGCGATTTGCCTAGTCAGGAAGATCAGGACGAGCGCACGCGTCCGTGAGTGTCCCGGCGCTGTACCCCTGCCCGCTCGAGGGCGTTGCGGATGACAGTGTGGTCGCGACCCAGGCGTTCGCCGATGCGGGCTAGCGACCAGCCTTGAACGTAGAGGTCGATGGCGGTTTAGGTGTGATGCCCAGGCAGGTTGGTCAGGCGGCTGAGTGGCGGTCGGCCTCCGATGGCGCTGTGGGCTCGGTGGTGATTGTAGAAGTGGAGCCATGCCGGCAGTGCTTGCCGGCGGGCGGTCTCTGAGTCGTAGAAGCGGGCGTAGGCCCAGCCGTCGGCCAGTGTTCGGTGGAAGCGTTCGATCTTGCCGTTCGTCTGGGGCCGATAGGGGCGGGTTCGTTGGTGGATGATGTTGAGCTCGCTGCAGGTGTCGCGCCAGGCGAAGGATCGGTAGGCGCTGCCGTTGTCTGACAGGACGCGTTCGACGGTGACGCCGCGCTCGGCGAACCAGGCCACGGCGTTGTGTAGGACGGCAGTGGCGGTGTCGGCTTTCTCGTCGGCGCGGATCTCGGCGTAGGCGACGCGCGAATGATCGTCGATCACGGTATGCAGGAATGCGGTGCCGACCTTCGGGTAGTACTTGCGTGATCGCTCGCCGGTGCGGTCGCGGGTGGTGTTGCGGTTGCGGTGTCCTTGCTGTTTGCCGACGTAGCGCCAGCCGCCCCCGTCGGGGATGTTGCCGAACTTGGTGACGTCAACGTGGATCAGTGAGCCGGGGTGAGGGTGTTCGTAGCGGCGGATCGGTTCGCCGGTGACGCGGTCGATGTGGCTGAGCCGATTGATGCGGCAGCGCACCAGCACGGCGTGCACGGTCGAGGCCGGCACCCCGAGTTGGCCGGCGATCTGCACCGGTCCGAGCCGCTTGCGCCACCGGAGCGCCACGATCGTGCGGACGATCTGCGGCGACGTCTTGGTCGGGCTGCGGCGTGGACGCGAGCTGCGATCGACCATGCCGGCCGAGCCTTCGAGGCGGTAACGCTCGGCCCACTTCGCGGCCGTGCGCGGCGAGCACATGAACATCTTCGCCGCCGCCGAACGGGTCCAGCCTTGATCGATGATCAGGCGCGCCATCTTCAGTCGAGCGCGCGGGGTCAGGGCAGCGTTAGCGTGGGACACGAAGGCCTCCGGTCAGTGAAGCGGTTCCTTAGACAGCTCCACTTCACAACCGGGGGCCTTCGCCTGTCTCAACGACAGGCCGAAGTCAGCTCAACCTGAAACAACGTCCCTGGGCATCACATTTAGGCGTCTACTTCGCTGAACCGGTTAACCGTCTGTACACCATGGTCGTGCAGATGTTTGGTGATGGTATGGCGGTGGACGCCGAACTCGGCGGCAAGCTCGCGAGCAGTAGTACCGGCGGCATAGCGGGCCAGAAGCTGGCCAATCTGGTTCGTGCTCAGCTGGACGGCACGACCGGGTGAAGCTTTGTAGGCGCGTGACTGGGTGACGCACTCCAGCTCAAGCCGCCTGTAGGCCCGCACTGCCCTGACCAACAGGGGTGGGGCAGAGTTCGACAACCATCCCGAGAGGACCACCCATTTCCGACGGCTTGCGGACGCACACTCGGTCCCTGCGTGGTGCTCATGAGGTCAGTGTCGCGTGAGTGATCGTGCGTATGTCTGGACCGGGGCCGCCTCAGACCACAAAGCGCTTCTTCTCTAGCGGTTTGAGGTAGGTCTTCTTCAAGGCCCGTTCGGCACTCACCTTGGATGTGGAGAAGAAGTCCGACTCGGACTTTGACAGTCCGCCAGCCTGCAGCTTCGTGCGCAGCAGCTCCATCGTGCAGCACAGGTCCGCTGCCTGGAACAGGCTGTAGTCGGCCGGTAGCACGCGCCGCACGTCAACGTTGGACAGATGCGCGTTGAACGCGCTGTTGACCAGATTGGTGACTTCCTTCTGTCCGTTGTCGTAGTAGATGACGACTCGGTCCCACTGCTGGAAGTACGAGTAGTTATCCCGGATCATGGCACCCAGCGCTCGCGACATCTCGGCCACGAGCTCGTCGCCGTCGGCGATCCGGCGCTTGTGGAACGTCCACGACTGGAGTTGCACATCGCAGCCGCGCACGAAGTCGAACAGGACACGGAACAACGAGCGCCGGTCCTCGATCCGCATGTGCTCGTAGTCCTGTTCGCGGCGTATCAGTGGACCAGTGTGGATCGCGTGCCGCGTGTCAAACTGCCGGTCGCGCAGCGCCTGGTGGATGCGCTCGAGGTGGGGCGCGATGTCGTCGCCTTGATCGTGCAGTACCAGGCCGAGGACGTAGTAAGGCGAGTGCGGTTGGAAGCGGCCGAAATCTCCAGATTCGTCGACGAAGATGCTCAGTTCGCGCGCAGCCACACCGACTCCGAAAAGCAACTTAGGCGGGGAAAGCTCCCCGCCTAAGTGTGGCGGGGGATATCCCCGCCTAAGGGTGGACCAGGGCCTCGCGGCCAGCCCAGGTCTCTTACTGTACCGGGTACTCGTAGCCGGTGCCACGCGGTTACCGGTCAGGCCTTGAGCGTGGGCCGACGCGCGGACCGGGCTCAGCGGCCTCCGCCTTGGTCAGGCAGGCGGCGCGCCGGGCTTGTCGAAGCTGGCCCGGTCGACGCTGAGGTCGGCGGTTACCGGCTCGTCGGTACGAAGGTAATCCCGTGGCCGCTCGCATACCCGAGCGTCTCGCTCCTGGCCCCGTGCCGCCGCGTTCGTGGCTTCGGCGCCGCGGCCGGCACGTCCAATCGGGGTCAGAGTCGGGGGTTCGAGTCTCTTCATCTCGACCCGACCGCCGTCGAGAGCTGTGCGCTTCGCCGCTGTCGATTCGGGATGCGGCCCTGGCCGTGTTCGAGTATGCGGCCATCCGGCGCGCCACTCGCGTTTCGCGCAGCCGCCGATCGCTAGGGAATTTCCCAATGTGGATGCCCATTGCCGTTGCTGTCGCGGCAGACGTACGAGCGCCCGTTGGCGTCGTAACCGGTCTCACCCTCCGACGCGCCGGGACAGAATTGGCCGCCCTGGATGCAATTACCGCTGGAGGTGGTCGTGCACGAGGGTTGCTGTGCAGCGGCTGATCTGCGTGCTGCGGCGCGGCTGGCCTCCGCCGCGCGACTGGCGGCGGCGGCACGTTCAGCTCGAACCTTCGCCCGGTGCCGGGCTTTGGCCACAGCCTTGGCGTGGGCAGCCGCGGAGGCCTTCGCCGCAGCCGACGCCTTCGCCGCTCGGGAAGCGGACGCGGATTCGGCGGATGCTGCCGACCGAGACGCAGCGGCGGCGAGTGCCGCTTCCGCTGCGCTCTCCGACGCTGCGGCTGCCGGCGTGGACGATGTCGTTACCGCGGTGCTCTGCGGAGTCGGCGCATTCGATGTCGAAATGCTGCTCGGCCCGCTTGTACAGCCGCCCAGGAACAGCATCGTGGCGGTAATCCATGCGGCCGAGATTGCCGAGACCGAACGCTTCATAGGTGAACCCTCCAAGGTCGCCGGAACGATCTCTCGGTGGGGTGCGTGCAAAGAAGGGACGAACGGCCCGCGGAAATTAAGGCTCGCCTCTTCACCCCGGATTACCGCTCGGGACGGGCAAGGCCGTCGTGACGACATTTCGTGCAATGGACATGCGCTTCCGTGCGGGCCCCTCACCCACACCCGTGATCAACAGGTACCTCCGGTCGCCAGAACGGCCAGAAGTACCTGTTGATCACGGAGGCGGCCGAGCTGTGGCACGCCAGCAAAGTGCGAACCTGGCAGAGGCGAGAAAGAGGCGGCAGGGACACCAACGGCCCGCCCACCTCACGGTGGACGGGCCGTCGGATGTCGAGCTGGTAGCTACCGCCGCACGATCCGGGACAGCTGCCCCAGGGTGGGCGAGCCGAGGCCGGTGACCTCGTCGTAGCCGCGCCGCGTGACGAGCGAAGAGTCCTGGTCGTTGGTGACCAGGAACGAGTGCTTCGAGACCGTCGAGGTGTAGGCGAACGTCGAGCCCGAGACGGGCAGCGCGTCACGGACCGCGGCGGAGCTCTTGCGGTACTTCGCGTACAGCGTCGGGTTCAGGAACCCGACCCGCTGGCCGGTCGCCTGCTGGGCGAGGGCGACGGTGGCGGCGAAGAGCGGCGAGGCGAGCGAGGTGCCGCCGTAGGTCTCCTCGGTGTAGGCACCGACCTTGGGGTAGTTGGCGTCGTCGATCGGCGAGATGCCGATGACCTCGCCGGTGTACGGGTCGGCGTCGGCGGAGACGTCCGGCGCAGTGCGGTAGCCGCCCGCGAGCGACGCCGGGACCACACCCCTCTGGTACCAGGGCTCGGTGAAGAGGCTGCTGCGGCCACCGCCGGCACCGGAGCGGAACGTCCCCGGCAGGGCGGCGCCGTAGCTCAGCTCCTTGGTGGTCGTGTCCTGCAGGATCGGCGTGAGGGACGAACCCCAGCCGGTCAGCAGTGCGGCCGAGCCGTTCTTGGCGATGCCGAGCGTGTTGCCGCCGACGCCGGTGACCCACGGGGACGTCGCGAAGTAGTCCGGCTGCGCGGGCAGGCCGTTGATGGTCTCGTCGCCGTCGTCACCGGAGCTGTAGTAGAGCCCGATGCCCTCGGCCACGGCCTGCAGGTGCTGGTTCTCCTCGGCCTTGACTGAGTAGAGCGGCGGCTCGCCGGCGTTGCCGTAGCTGTTGCTGATGATGTTCGCGCGCTGGTTGTCGAGGATGTCCGACATGGCGACGTCGATGCCGGCGTCGCAGTTGAAGCCACCCTCGTAGAAGATGTTGGCCTTGGGCGCGATGTTGTGAATGGCCTGCACGTCGAGGGTCTGCTCGCCCTGCCAGCCGCTCGCGTAACCGCACGCCTTCTCGTCGTAGAACGTGGACGGCACCTTCTGCGAGTACGTGGTGAGCGGACGCTCGCCCCGGCTCACCGAGAGCCGGTTCACGTCCGAGACGATGGACGGCGAGGCGTAGGCGTCGATGATGGCGACGGTCTGCCCGGCGCCGTCCGCGCCCTGCGGGACGCCGGTGGCCTCACGCAGCTGCTGGCCGTTGTAGCCGCAGATGTTGGTCTGGATGGACGTCTTGCCGTACGCGGGCGGCAGCTCGACCTGGTTCTGCCCGTAGTAGTCCGAGCAGGCGATCGGCAGCGAGGCCTGCTGCGTGTCAGCCGGAGCGGCCTTCGCCACGGCGCCGGAGGTGCCCGCGTTCGGAGAGACGATGTTCGGCCGGGTCAAGGTGCTGCCCTGGTCGAGGACGAGGCCACCGACGGCGTCGCCGAACTTCGCCGGAACGGACGGAGCCTTCGACGGCGCGACGAGCACGTGACCGCGGTAGTGGTAGCGGTGCAGCGCAGCGCGGAAGGTGGTGTTCATCGTCTCGGCGGGTGCGCGGAAGACGACGAAGAGCCGGCTCTTGGGGGTGGCGATCACCGTGATGCCCGAGGCCTTCAACGACTTCACGACCTGCGCGTAGTCGGCGGCGGTGGGGGAGAAGTGGTCGATCCAGCTCTTCGCGGAGACGTACTTGCGGTACGACTTGCTGGCCGGGTCGGAGACGGCCTTGGCCAGCGCGGTCGCGCCGGCGGCGTTGCGCAGATCGAGCTGGATCTCGCCCTCGACGGTGGTGTCGGCCGGCGCGGCACCGGCGTCCGCGGACGTCTTGGCCCACCCCGGCTTGGCGCCGGGGAAGGACTGCGGCGTCGCAGCGTGCGCCGCGCTCGCCCCGGTGACGGAGAACGCGGCGACGGTGGCGAGGCCGACCGAGGCGGAGAGGAGACGGCGGCCGGTTCCGGGCCGCTGCTGGGTGGGAGTCACGGGTTTCCTGACTGGTAGGCGACGGTGGCGCGGATGGCGCCGTTGCGAAACCTAAGTCCGTCTCCGGGGTCGCGCCAGGTGTTGCCCTATGTCGTGCAAACAGCAGTTTCTTACCTTGCTGGGCCTTGGGGCGGCGTCGCTGCTCAGAAGACGATCGTGCTGCCGCCGTGCCGGGCGACACGGTCCTCCAGGTGCCACCGGACCGCGCGGGAGAGCACCGCGCGTTCGACGTCCGCGCCGAGGCGGGCGAGATCGCTCGCGGTGTGCCGATGGTCGACCCGGACGACGTCCTGCTCGATGATCGGACCCTCGTCGAGGTCGGCCGTGACGTAGTGCGCCGTCGCGCCGATGAGCTTGACGCCCCGCTCCTTGGCCTTCGCGTACGGGCTCGCGCCGATGAAGGCCGGCAGGAACGAGTGGTGGATGTTGATCAGCGGGCAGCCCACCCGATCCAGGAATGCCGGCGTGATGATCTGCATGTAGCGGGCGAGGACGACCAGGTCGACGTTGCCGACGAGCAGGTCGAGCATCCGCTGTTCGGCCTGCTCGCGGATGTCGCGGGTCGCCGGGACGTGGAAGAACGGCACCCCGAAGGTGCGGACCTGGTCGGCGAGATCGGGGTGGTTGCTGATTACCATCGCGACGTCCATGTCGAGTTCGCCGCGCCGATGCCGCCAGAGCAGGTCCAGTACGCAGTGATCGGTCTTGGAGACCAGGATCGCCACCCGCTTGGGCTTGGCCGCCTCGGTCAGCCGGAACGTCATCTCGAACGGCTCGCCCACGCGGGCGGCAAAAGACTGCTCGAGCTCCGCGCGCGCCGCGGCGAGGCCGCTGAGATGGAACTCCAGCCGCTGGAAGAAGACGCCGCCCTCGGGCGCGCTGGAGTACTGGTCCAGCGTGACGATGTTGGCGCCGGCCTCGGCCAGGAACGCGCTCACCGCAGCCACCACACCGTGCCGGTCGGGGCAGGAGATGAGCAGCCGTCCATGGTCGGCACTCGGCGTCGACAGCGAGGTCATGGCGTCTACTGTCTCGCACCCCCGACCGTGACCAGATCGGTGGGAGCGGTCGAGCCCCTCGCACGCGGCGACGGTTTCGTGATAGACGATCAGCGTGCCAGCGCCCGAGACGGACGACGAACGAGACGACGGTTCGTGGCGGACCTGACCATTCGGGACATCGCGCGCGCGGCCGGGGTCTCGACGGCGACGGTGTCACGGGCACTGCGCGGCATGGACAACGTCGACCGGAAGACACGCGACCACGTGCTGGCCGTGGCGCGGTCGCTGGACTACGCGATCTCGCCGGCGGCGTCGCGGCTGGCGACGGGACGATCGGGGACGATCGGCATCGTCACGCCCTTCGTCGGGCGCTGGTACTTCACCGAGCTCTTCGCCGGCATCGAGGCAGCCCTGGCACCGCACGACCTCGACCTCCTGCTGCACACCACCGACGAACCGGCCGGGACGGTGCCGGCGACCGAGGCGCACGTCCGGCTGCGCCGGCGGGTGGACGGTGCCATCGTCATCGGCCTCGGGGGCGAGAGCCGCGAGCTGGCCGGCATCGCGTCACTCGGCATCCCGCTCGTCCTGGTGGGGGCGCAGGTCGAGGGCATCACCAGTGTCGCCATCGACGATCGGCAGGCGTCGGCCGACGCGGTGCGCCACCTCGTCGACATCGGACACGAGCGCATCGGTCTCATCACCGGCCGGCCGCTGCCGACTGCCTTCGTCCCGGAGAACGACCGGTTGGCCGGGTACCTGGACGTGCTGCGGGCACGGCGGTTGCCGCACCCGCGAACGCTGCGACGGGTCGGGGAGTTCACCGTCGCCGGCGGCACGCGCGCCATGACCCAGCTCCTCGGCTGCGACCCGCTGCCGACGGCGGTCTTCTCGATGTCGGACGAGATGGCCTACGGCGCACTGCATGCGATGCGCCGCGCCGGGGTCCGGGCTGGTTCCGACCGGGGGGCCGGCGAGATCGCCGTCGTCGGCTTCGACGGGCACGATCTGGCCGAGATCTTCGAGCTCACCACCATGGAGCAGCCGGTCCGCCGGCTCGGCAGCCTCGCCGTCGAACTGCTCATGAGCCAGATGCGGGGCTCGACGGCAGACGCCGTGGTCGTCCCGACAACGCTGCGCGTCCGCGGATCAACCGTCACGAACATTTCGAACCGGTAACAAACCCTTCCCCCTGCGGCGTGACCCATGCCACAGTCTCGCGCAGCGACGATGTAACCGGTTACATCGCGGGAGACGGGAGTCCGAATGGCAAGTCGTCGAAGGGGTGTCGCGAGCACGATCGTCGCGACGGCAAGCGCGGTCGCACTGGTGGCGGCATGTTCCAGCAGCGGCGGGGACGACGAGTCGTCGAAGCCCGCCAAGCTCACCGGCTCGTGCTCGCAGTTCCAGGACTACGCGGGGCACAAGGGCAAGACGGTGACCATGTTCGGCTCGATCCTGAGCCCGGAGTCCGACTCACTGAACAAGTCCTGGGCCGCGTTCCAGCGCTGCACCGGCATCACTATCAAGTACACCGGTTCGAACACCTTCGAGTCCGACCTGCCGGTCAAGGTCAACGGCGGCAACGCCCCCGACCTGGCCGTCATCCCGCAGCCCGGCCTCCTGACGCAGATGGTGCTGACCGGCAAGGTCAAGAAGCCGCCGTCGCAGACCGTGAAGAACGAGGACAACTGGCCCGCCGTCTGGAAGACCTACGGCAGCGTCGGCGGCCAGTTCTACGCCGCACCCATGAGCGCGAACATGAAGTCGCTGGTCTGGTACTCGCCGAAGTACTTCAAGGCACACAGCTACACGGTGCCGAAGACCTGGGCCGAGCTGATGTCGCTCTCGGCCAAGATCGCCAAGGACAACAACGGGGCCAAGCCCTGGTGCGGCGGGATCAACTCCGGGACGGCGAGCGGCTGGCCGGCCACCGACTGGCTCGAGGAGGCCGTCCTCGGTTCCCACGGTGGCGACGTCTACGACCAGTGGATCAGCCACAAGATCACATTCAGTGACCCGCAGATCATCCAGGCGCTGAACGTGGTGAAGAGCTACATGCAGAACTCGAAGTGGGTCAACGGCGGGTACGGCGGCGTGCAGTCCATCGCGACCACCACGTTCCAGAACGCGGGCCTGCCGATCCTGAAGGACAAGTGCGCGATGCTGCAGCAGGCGTCCTTCTACAAGGCACAGTGGCCCAAGGGCACGACCGTCTCCGCCGACGGTGACGCCTTCGCCTTCTACCTGCCGCCGGTGAACCCGTCGGTCAAGACGCCGGTCGAGGGTGGCGGCGAGTTCGTCACCGCCTTCTCCGACGACGGTGCGACGCAGGCCGTCCAGAATTACCTGTCGAGCCCGGAGTGGGCCAACAGCCGCATCAAGGTGGCCTCCGGCTGGGTCTCGGCCAACACGAAGGTCGATCAGAGCCTCTACTCCGACCCGGTGGACAAGCTCTCGGCGAAGTACCTGGCCGACCCGGACGCCACCTTCCGCTTCGACGCCTCGGACGCGATGCCCGCTGCCGTCGGTGCGGGTTCGGAGTGGAAGGCGATGGTTCAGTGGTTCTCGCAGGGGACTTCGGTGGCTGAGATCGCGCGGCAGATCGACGCGTCCTGGCCCAAGTAACGGCGACGGTGCGACCGGGTGCTCAGCGCCCGGTCGCACCACCGTCCGTTCCCTCCGAACACCGGGAGACACGGCACCATGCACGCCCACACCGTCATCCTCGCCAGCACGGCCTCGCAGGCCGGCGGCAAGCTCTTCGGCGTCGTCACCACCGTGGCGATCTTCGTCGCGATCCTGCTCGCGATCTTCGCTGTCGCCGGCAAGGTCACCGGACGTCTCGAGCGTCCGCTGGCCCTCGTGATCCTGGTCGCGCCCGCCGTGATCCTCTCGCTGGCGGGACTCGTCGTCCCCGCGATCCAGACGATCTACACCAGCTTCACCAACGAGCAGGCGGCCGGCCAGAAGTTCAAACTCGTCGACGGCAAGCTGGTGGAGTACAAGACGAAGTTCGTCGGTCTGGACAACTACACCTTCGACTTCACCGACTCCGAGACGCTCCACACCCTGCTGCGCACGGTGCTGTGGGTGGTGATCGTGCCGCTGGTGACCGTCGCGATCGGCCTGCTGCTGGCGCTGCTGATGGATCGCATGCGGCGGCCCGGTGTCGCCAAGACGATCATCTTCATGCCGACGGCCATCTCCTTCGTCGGCGCGTCGCTGATCTGGGCCCTGGTCTACGACGCTCCGGTCTTCGAGCAGGACGGGACACCCGGCCCGCAGACCGGACTTTTGAGCAAGATCGCGATTTCCCTCGGCTGGCAGCACCCGCCGAACTGGCTGCTGGACACCACGCTCAACACCTTCCTGCTCATGGTCATCCTGGTCTGGATCCAGGTCGGCTTCGCCGTGGTGGTCCTGGGCGCGGCGCTGAAGGCCATTCCGGACGAGGTCATCGAGGCGGCCCGGCTGGACGGCGCGCACGGTATGACACTCTTCCGCACGGTCCAGATCCCGATGATCCGCAACACCCTGATCGTGGTCGCCACCACGGTCACCATCGCGGCACTCAAGATCTTCGACATCGTCTTCACCGTCACCGGTGGCAACAACGACACCGACGTGCTGGCCAACAAGATGTACACCGACCTCTTCGTCACGAACCAGACCGGACGCGGCTCGTCGCTCGCCGTGATCCTCTTTCTCTGCGTCGTGCCGCTGGTCGCCTACAACGTGGTGCAGATGCGCCGGGAGAGGGCTCTGCGATGACCACGTCCAACCCGCCGATGATCATGTCGGACGCCGCCGGGCCGCAGCTGCCCGAGAGCGCCGGAGACGGGCGGCTCGCCGGGCCGGAGGCCACCCGCGCCGTCCGCCGCACCTTCAGCCACCCCTTCGCCTCGCTGATCATCTGCGTCATCACCCTGGTGTGGGCCGTTCCGCTGGTGGGCTTCTTCGTCAACTCGTTCCGCGACAAGGCCGACGTCGGCAGCAGCGGATGGTGGACGTGGTTCAGCGATCCCGGCAGCTCGACGCTGTCGAACTACGGCGCGGTGCTCACCGGCGAGGGTGGTCTGACGCTGCCGCTGGTGAACTCACTGGCCATCACGATCCCGGCCACGATCATCCCCATCATCCTGGCCTCGATGGCGGCCTACGCGCTGGCGTGGATCCGCTTCCGCGGCAGCGACGTCGTCTTCTTCACGATCTTCGCGCTGCAGGTCGTGCCGCTGCAGATGGCCCTGGTGCCGCTGCAGAAGTACTTCAACTCCGGCGTCGAGATCGGCGGCGTCACCGTCCTGCCCAGCTTCGGGCTGCAGGGGACGCTGGCCGAGATCTGGCTGACCCACACCATGTTCTCGATGCCGCTCGCCGTCTTCCTGCTGCACAACTTCATCGCGCAGCTGCCGGGGGAGCTGGTGGAGGCGGCTCGCGTCGACGGCGCCAGCCATCTGCGCATCTTCCGCTCGATAGTCCTGCCGCTCTCGCTGCCGGCCATCGCCTCCTTCGGCATCTTCCAGTTCCTCTGGGTCTGGAACGACCTGCTCGTCGCCAAGACCTTCGGCGGCTCGGACGCGTCGTCGCAGCCGGTGACCGCACGCATCCAGAACCTCGCCGGGAACTTCGGGTCGCACCAGGAGCTGCTCGCGCCCGCAGGCTTCCTCGCCATCGTCATTCCCCTGATCGTCTTCCTCTCGCTGCAGCGGTTCTTCGTCCGCGGCCTGCTCGCCGGCAGCGTGAAGGGATGAGGCGGCTGCCCGACGGGTTCCGGCTCGGCGCCGCCACCGCGGCCTACCAGATCGAGGGGGCAGTGGCCGAGGACGGCCGCGGCCCGTCCATCTGGGACACCTTCAGCGCGACGCCGGGCGCCGTCCTCGGTGGTGACACCGGCGCGACGGCCTGCGATCACTATCACCGCTACGCCGGGGACCTCGAGCTGGCCGCGTCGCTCGGGTTGCAGGACTACCGCTTCTCGATCGCCTGGTCGCGGGTGCAGCCGACCGGGGCCGGTGCCGTCAACCAGCCAGGGGTGGACTTCTACTCCCGACTGGTCGACGCCATCGTCGAGCGCGGCATCCGTCCGGTGGTGACGCTGTACCACTGGGACCTGCCGCAGGCGTTGCAGGACGGGGGCGGCTGGGCGAATCGGGACACGAGCGAGCGCTTCGCCGACTACGCCGCGATCGTCGCCGACGCGCTCGGCGACCGGGTCGAGGTCTTCACGACCCTCAACGAGCCCTGGTGCGCGGCCTTCCTCGGCCATGCCAGCGGGGTCCACGCGCCGGGCCTGCGCGACGACGTTCTCGCCTACCTCACCGCGCACCACCTGCTGCTGGCCCACGGCCGGGCCGTCCCCGCGCTGCGCGCGGCACTGCCGGCACAGCGCCAGGTCTCGATCACGCTGAACACCGTCAACACCCGGCCGGCCAGTGGCTCCGAGGCCGACCGCAGGGCGGCGCGGGATGCAGAGCTGGCGCAGAACCAGATCTTCCTCGACCCGGTGCTGCTGGCCGAGCTCAACCCCGAGCTCGTCGAGCGGACGAAGTCGATCACCGACTGGGGCTTCGTCCGGGACGGTGACCTGCGCGCGATCGGGGCTCCGATCGACTTCCTCGGCGTGAACTACTACAACCCCCACCTCGTGGCTGCCGCGCCGCGTCCGGGTGCTGACGCCTGGCCCGGCGTTCCGGGGGCCTGGGTTCTGCCCGAACCGGCTCCGGTGACGGGGATGGGGTGGCCGGTCCGTCCCGAGACCTTCACCGAGTTGCTGCGCACCCTGGACGCCGACTACCCGGGCACCGTCTTCGTCGTCACCGAGAACGGCGCGGCCTACCCCGACGTGGTCGGGCCGGACGGTGTCCACGACGTGGACCGGGCTCACTACCTGCGCTCACATCTGGCTGCCGTCCTCGACGCCGTCGACGCCGGGGTTGACGTCCGCGGCTACTTCGCCTGGTCGTTGCTGGACAACTTCGAGTGGGCGTGGGGATACAGCCAGCGGTTCGGTTTGATCCACGTCGACTACGCCACCCAGCAGCGCCGGCTGAAGCATTCGGCGGAGGTCTACGCGGGGATCATTGCGAGCCGCGAGCTCTAACGTCTCGGTGCTCAGCGTGGGTCGACGACCAGGGCACTGCCGCCGCCCTGCCGGACGGGTTCGGCAGCGGCGAGGTACCGGCCGTGGCCGAGAGCCTGCAGCGCGGTGGCGTTACCGATCCAGGACTTCAGCGGCAGCGGTGTGCCGGTGAGTTCGGTGAACTTCTCGCCGTACCTCGTCTGCAGGGTGGCGCGGACGGAGCTGTCGTAGAACGCCGGCTCCGCCTCCGTGGCGGCGGCATTGCGCTGCGAGGCGCGCGGCGCGGCGATCGCATCGGGCAGGGACATGCCGAGGTCCAGGTGGTTCACCAGGATCTGCAGCACCGTGGTGATGATCGTGGCGCCACCAGGGGAGCCGAGCGCGAAGTCGAGCCTGCCGTGGCGCAGCACGATGGTCGGCGACATCGACGAGCGCGGCCGCTTGCCGGCGGCCGGCAGGTTCGGGTCGTACGCACCCGGTGTCGACGGCGCGAAGGTCAAGTCGGTCAGCTCGTTGTTGAGGAAGAAGCCGCGGCCGGGGACGACCATCCCGCTGCCGCCGAGCTGCTCGATCGTGTTGGTGTAGCTGACGACGTTGCCCCACCGGTCGGCGGTGACGAGATGGTTGGTCTCTCGACCCTCGTTGTCCGGGGCGGGCGCGGCGGCCGTCGCTCCGCAACCGCCGTAGGGGCGGTACGGGTTGCCCGGCGCAGCCGGTGAAGCCAGGGCCGCGTCCTTGATGAGGCAGGACCGGGTGGCCGCGTACTTCGGGTCGAGCAGGGCCTGCTGTGGCACCCGCACGTAGCGGGAGTCACCGATGTAGGCGTTGCGGTCGGCAAAGGCGAGGCGGGACGCCTCCAGGTAGCGGAAGAGGACGTCGGCGGTGTCGCGCCGGGCAAGCGGGAAGCGCGAGAGAATGTTGAGCGCCTCGCCGACCGTGATACCGCCGGACGACGACGGGGCCATGCCGTAGATGTCGCGGCCGCGGTAGTTCACGTGCGTTGGCCGCTGCACCGGAACGCGGTACTTCGCGAGGTCGCGAAGCGTCATGTCGCCGGCGCGGATGGGGAACTCGCTCTGCCCGGCGGCGACGGGCGGGTTCCTCACGGTGCGGGCGATGTCGCGTCCCAGCGGACCGTCGTAGAGGTAGGACGGGCCGTACTCGGCCAGCCGCTCGTAGGTCCGCGCGAGGTCGGGGTTGCGCAGCCGGCTGCCGTCCGGCAGCGGATCGCCCGTCGCGGTGAGGAACAGCTTGCGGGTGCTGGTGAACGACCGCAGCGCGGGCAACGACGCCTCGGTCTGCTGCCGGAACTGGTTGTCGACGACGAAGCCGTCCCGCGCGAGTCGCGCGGCGGGTCGGAGGTTGGCGGCGAACGAGTGCCGTCCGTAGAGCGCGGTGGCCTTCGCCCAGGTGGCGACCATGCCGGGGACGCCGACGGACAACCCGGACCGGCGCGCCTGCTCGAAGGGGAGCGGGGTCCCGGTGGCGGGGTCGACGAAGCGGGTGGACGTGCAGCCGGCCGGGCAGGTCTCGCGGCCGTCCAGGGTCACCACGCGGTGCTGCTTGGCCAGGTAGATGACCATGTAGCCGCCCCCACCTGGCCCGGCGACGAAGGGTTCCGTGACGCCGAGCGCACTGGCGGTGGCCACGGCGGCGTCGATGGCATTGCCGCCGCTGCGCAGGACGGCGATGCCGGCGCGGCTGGCGTCCAGATCGGCTGATGCCACCGCGCCTCCGGAGCCGACGGCCACGGCCTGCTTCGCCTCCGGCGGTGGCGCCGCGACCGCGGGCGAGGCCGCAACGGAGATCACCATCAGTCCGGTGCCGCAGGCGGCCGCCCACCGTCGCATCACGCGCAACAACCTCACCCCTGTCCGTCGTGCTTGGCCAGAGTCTTGCCCGAATCAGCCGCATTCATCCCCGATCCATGGGTAAGGTCCGTGTTAGGTTGTTGTGGACAGTCCGGTCCGCGGGGGATCGTCGAACGAAGAGGTGCCCCGTGTCCGTTGAGCAGAGCGAGCTCGCCGCCGCCGTTGTCGTCGTGGCCCGGTGGCGGCGGTACGGACATGACCGCGCGTACGTGCGGCAGGGCGACCGCGCGCTGGGCTACTGCGACCTCAAGACCGGCGCCGTCCACTGCGACGATCCGTCGCACCGGCCGATCGTCACCGAGGCCACGGCAGAGCTGCTCGAGCAGGCGCGGGCGGCGGCCTACGTCCCGAAGCACAGCGCGCCGGAGGCCGATCGGTCGTCGCCGCAGCCCGCCGCGGCTGACGTGAGGTCGTCGCCGAAGCCCTGCGCGGCTGACGTGAGGTCGTCGCCGCAGCCCTGCGCGGCTGACGTGAGGCCGGCACCGCAGCCTTCCCCGGCTGACGTCAGGTTGTCGCCGCAGCCTGCCGCGGCTGTCATGAGGTCGTCGCCGCGGCCCGCCGCGGCTGACGTCAGGTTGGCCGACGTCGATCTGGCCGGCAACCGGCCGGGCCAGGCAGCGAGGGAGCAGGCGACCGAGCTGCGATATGCCGCGCCGGTGCGGACCTTCTTCTCCCGCATCGCCGGCCTGAAGACCGATGAGCGTGCCTGGCGTATCGGAGCCGACGGCGAGGCCGAGGTCGCACGAAGGCTTCGCGCGCTGGGGCCGGCATGGCGCATCCTCCACGCGGTCCCGGTGGGTGATCGGGGCAGCGACATCGACCACGTGGTGATCGGCCCCGGCGGCGTCTTCACGGTGAACGCCAAGAACCACCCGCAGGCGAAGGTGTGGGTCGCCGGCGACACCGTCACGGTCAACGGTTTTCACCAGCCCTACGTTCGCAACAGCCGACACGAGGCCAGGCGGGCGGCGGCGTTGCTCAGCGCGGCAGCGGGGTTCGATGTCCCGGTCCACGGTGTTGTCGCGATCGTCGGCGCGCACGGGGGCCTCACGATCAAGGAGCAACCGCGCGACGGAGCCGTCTCCGTCGTGGCGCGCAAGGCGATCGCAGCGCACCTCGGTGCCCGTCCCGTCCTGCTCGACGAGGCGGCAATCTCTGGTCTGTACGAGGTAGCCCGGCACCTGTCGACGTGGCAGCCCAAGCGTGTCCGGCGCGACGCATTCTGACGTTCCGCGATGGTCGAGCTGAGACGACCCTGGCACCCGGCAGGGTGAATGCAACAGGACTCGGCGGGACTGACGTCAACCTCTCGTGAGCGCGACATCGGCGCTCCGGCCGCCTACGTCGGCTGACGCACGACGAGAGGACTTCGATCATGAACCGCAGCCACACCATCGCCCTGGGCTTCGCCACGCTGGCCGCTGTCGGCAGCCTCGCTGCCTGCTCCAGCTCGACCGATCCGACCTCGTCGTCCGCGTCCTCGGCCAGCTCGTCGGGTACGACCGCGGCGAGTTCGCCCAAGACCATCACCTCGACGGTGACCCCGACGACGTCCGGCTCGTCCTCGCAGGGCGGGGAGACGGCGAGCGCGCCGCGCAGCGGTGGACCCTGCGCGGAATCGCAGCTGCGCGCGAGCGTGAAGGGGGTGAACGTCGGCCTCGACAAGTACCGCGTCGTGCGTGTGACCTTCGCCAACATCTCCAGCTCGACCTGCACCCTCACCGGATATCCGGGGGCTGCGATCGAGGACAGCTCCAACCACCAGATCCAGCAGGCCAAGCGGACGGTCGGTGGTCCGGTCGGCGGCACTATCGAGCGGGTCCGGACCGTGACGCTGCGTCCAGGCGGTTCGGCCTACGCCTACCTTGAAGGGAAGAGCACCCGCGAGGTCGGAGCGGCGCAGGCGGGCTGCGACGCTCCGAAGTACCCGCGCATCCTGGTCACCCCGCCGAACACCGACACCCCGGTGCCGTTCACGATCGGGTGGCCGCAGTGCCATCAGTTCAACGTGCACCCGGTACGCGTCGACTGACGCTCGCGCCGTCGCAGCCGGCTCCTCCCGCCGATCGCGGCGGGAGGAGAGGGGCGCGCATCACCAGCGGTGGTGCACCAGCGGTCGGATCGACTCGTCGTAGAGCGACCTGATCGCGCCGAGGGTGTCGCCGTCGAGGGGAGCGACCTCCGCTGCGGCTGCGTTGGACCGAGCCTGCGCCACGGAGCTGGCGCCGGGGATCACCGTGGTGACGCCGGGCTGGTCGATGATCCATCGGAGGGCCAGTTGCGCCGGGGTGATACCCACGCCCTCGGCGATGCCGGCGAATCGCTGTGCCGCATCGACGCCGACCTCGAAAGGCACGCCCGCGAAGGTTTCGCCGACATCGAAGGCCTCGCCGTTGCGGTTGTAGCTGCGGTGGTCGTTCTCGCCGAAGGTGGTCTCGCGGCTGAACCGGCCCGACAGCAGACCGGAGGCGAGCGGGACTCGCGCGATGATGGCAACGCCGGCGTTGGCGGCGGCGGGAAGCACCTCGTCCAGGGGCTTCATCCGGAAGGCATTGAGGATGATCTGCACGCTCGCCACGTTGGGGCGGGCGATCGCGGTGAGGGCTTGGGCGCAGGTCTCGACACTGACGCCGTAGCGCGCGATGCGTCCCTCGGTGACGAAGCCGTCGAGGACGTCGAAGACCTCGTCGCTGGCGAAGACCTCGTCCGGCGGACAGTGCAGCTGCACGAGATCCAGCGTGTCGACGCCGAGGTAGTCGCGGGACCGGTCGTTCCAGGCGCGGAAGTTGTCAGCTGAGTAGTTGGCCAGCGTCTGATCCTGCTGACGGCCCATCTTGGTGAAGACGGTGATGTCCTCGCGGTCGCGAGTGAAGGCGCCGATCAGCTTCTCGCTGCGGCCGTCGCCATAGACGTCGGCGGTGTCGAAGACGGTAACGCCGGAATCGGTGGCGGCCTGCAGGACGGCTGTCGCGTCGGCTTCGCTCACCTCGCCCCAGTCGGCGCCGAGCTGCCAGGTGCCGAGGCCGATGACCGACACGTCCCGGCCGAGTCGCGATGCGGTGCGCTGTTCCATGTGATCAACCCTAGGCGCGGGGTGCGACAACTTGCGACGATGGGGAGGTGGCCGCCGACGAGACGCGTGACGGCGTCGGGCTGACCCATCTCGACCAGCCGTTGGTCGACGGTCAGGCGTTCACCAAGCGCCAGCTGGTCGACTACCTGGACGCGATGTCGTCACGGCTGTTGCCGGTGCTCTCTTACCGCCCGCTGTCGGTGATCAGGGTGCGGCCGGGACAACCGGGGTTCATGCAGAAGAATCTGCCGAAGTACGCACCGGACTGGATTCGCAGTGCTTCCTACTGGGCCGAGCGCTCCCAGCGCACGGTGCGCTATCCGCTCTGCGACGACCGCCGGACGCTGCTGTGGCTGGCCAATCAGCGGGCGGTCGAGTTCCATCCGGCGCTGTTCACGACGGCTGACGAACAGCATGCGACCCACCTGGTGCTGGACATCGATCCGCCCGGCGACGCGGACTTCGGTGCCGTCGTGGCCGCCGCTCGCCTCGTCGAGCAGGCGCTGGCTGACGACGGTCTGCGGGGAGCGCTGAAGACGAGCGGCTCGAAGGGTGTGCACATCTTCGTGCCGATCTCGCCGGTACCCGGTGATGTCGCCGCTGCGGCGACGCGGGCGCTCGCCGCCCGGGCCGAACGGCTCGACCCGGAGCTCGCCACGACCGCCTTCGTCGTCGAGGAGCGCCAGGGCAAGGTGTTCCTCGACTCGACCCGTGCCGGCGGGGCGACGGTGGCGGCTGCCTACAGTCCGCGCCTGCGCCCCGGCCTGCCGGTGTCGTTCCCCCTCAGCTGGGACGACCTCGCCGACGCCGATCCGCAGCGCTACACGATCGACAGCGCGCCCTCGCTGCTCGGCGGGGGCGACCCCTGGGCGGAATCCATGCCCGGTCCGCAGCGGCTTCCCGACGAGCTCGTCGAGCACGGGCGGAGCATTCCGGTCGCGCGGGTCCAGGCGATGCACGCGGGGTTGCGGCGCAAGCGGGAGGAGCGATCTAGCTGACCGTGCCGACCGCGACCGTCGCGTCGTGCTCCTCGGACGTGACGATCTCAAGGTCGAGGCCGGCGTCGCGGAAGACCCGTCGTGCCGTCTCGATCTGCTCCGCGGCGATTTCAGTGAGGACGACCCCGCCGGGACGGATCCAGTCGGGAGCGTCGGCGAGCACCCGCCGGAGGATGTGGTGACCGTCGTTGCCGCCGTCATGCGAGGCGCGGGGTTCGTGCTCACGGGCCTCGACGGGCATGGCGTCCAGTTCGCGGGTCGGCACGTACGGGACGTTGGCCATGACGGCGTCGATGCGCCCTCGCAGCCGGTCGGGCAGGCCGTCGAAGAGGTCGGCGACGTAGACGTCGTCGAGATTGCTGCGGGCACAGGCCACCGCCACCGGGTCGATGTCGGCTGCATAGACCTCGGCGCCGGGTTTCCGACGTGCGACGACCGTGCCGAGTGCCCCGGACCCGCAGCAGAGGTCCACCACGACGGATCTCTCGCCTCTCTCGCGAAGGCGTTCCAGCGTCTCGATCGCAAGGGCCTCGGTACGCCGCCGCGGGATGAAGACGCCGGGGCTGAGCCGGATCCGCATACCGAGGAACTCGGCGAAGCCGACGATGTACTCCAAAGGCTCGCCCTGTTCGCGGCGGGTGATCAGTTGGTCGAGGTCGTCGGCCCCACGAGCCGCTTCGAGTAGGAGGGCGGCCTCGTCCTCGGCGAAGACGCATCCGGCGGCACGGAGGCGGGTGGTCAATGAACTGATCGATACTGTCACCAGAGTCTCTTGCTTCGCTTCGGACCTAACGGTCGACAAGCAGATAGGGGTACTTGTCGGCTGGTTCCCCTACTAAGGGCAAGAAACCGCGGAGCGTTCGCCGTTCCTCTCGGGAAAGTTGATCATCTGCTTCGAAGAGGGCATCGATCAGCAGGTCCACAACCAAGCTCCACTCGCCCTCGCGGACGTAGTCCTGCAGATCGTCATAGCGCTCGTCTGGCAGCAACGGGCGTACAGACTCGATGAACTCGACGATGGGCTTGGCCGATGCTCGCGTTGTCATGGAAGCACTGTCCCCTTCGGCAGAGCGTTGTCCGGAAATGCAGTGATGACCTTGCCAGTTGCGGGCTGCCACACAACCCTGATGCGAACGCCATCCCGAACCTCCCAGGCGCGCCACACGGCCGGGCTGCCGTTCGCCTGGTACAGGCCACCGTCACCCGACTGTATGCGCCACTGCGTGGCCTTCGACCGGACTATGTCGGCGACGTTGTCCAACACCTTGTCTGCGTCCCAATCCCTAGGGAAGAGGGTCTTGGAGGCGTCAGGGTGGTTCTCGCGCCACAGGTGGCCCCCCTCGCCGTCATCTCCGTGGAGGATGTGTCTCTGATCCTTGGGCTGGATGAGATCGCGGCCACGCTTGACGTCGCGAGCGACTCCCGCCGCCTGCGCCTCAAGCCGGGCGGTTGACCCAGTCTCGGCCGCGCCGACGTCCATTTGAAGGGCGCGCTGTGTGCGGTTCTCCGAGCTGATCAACCGACCCAAGCGATCCACGTCGGTCACGTCAGCAGGAACCAGCCGTGCTCTCGCGAGCTTGTTGAGCGCCTGCAGCATCGACTGCACCCGTTCCGTTGCAACCGGGATCGCAGCGTGGACAGCCCGGACGGCGGCCGTGAAGCGCTCGAGCAGGTCGCCGACGCGTGCAGCGATCCTGGCGACCAGCGCAGTCTGGGTAATCTGGGTCGGAATCTCGGCGACACCGAAGGTGACCGCTGACAGCACCCCGCCGGCGACTTGCAGAGTCGCGGTCTCGACACCGAACTGGCGTAGTTCGGCTTCGACCTCGGAATGGCAGGTGTCGATGTGGTCGGCGAGGCTGTCGCGGAATTCGCCAGAGTGCGGTGGGTGTCGGCCAGGCTTCGGCCGCGCTCGGTCATGCCTCGGCACACGGCGATGACGTCGTCACACTCAGGGAGCCGATCGCGGGCGAAAAGGATGCTGGCCATCGTCGGCTGCTCTGCCGCCTGGTCTATTACTGATGCGCAGTGGCGGTACGCGCGAGCGGCCTGCCGCAGTCGGTCCTGCTGACCGTTCGGCCACACGGCGTTGATGACATGTTTGATCTGCGCCCAACCCCACGGTTCGTCTCCGCCGCCACCCGCGGCCGATGGCGGGTCCTGAGGCGGAGTGACATCGACATGCGGCGGAAGTCGTGTCACGAAGGCGTGATCCCGCGCGTGCGGCGCAGCGGAAGAGGCGCCTTCGGCCTCGGCGTAGTTCCTCGCTGATCGCCCGAACAAGTTGGCTGTGGCGAATGCGCCGGCGGCGAACCGGCTGGTCGCCGTCAGCAATGCGCGTGCTGCGGTGTCGTAGGCCGCGGCCCATTGCCGTCCGCCCTCGTCGTCGCCTGCCATCTCGCCGCACCCGGACAGGACGCTGGCCAGCTCGGTCGTCGCATGTCGGACCGGCTCGCCGATGTCGAAGTGCATGGTGCGCGCAGCGTCGATGAAGTCCTCGAGCTCGACCTCCAGCCGTGTCATGGGCCGAGAGGCTAGGCCGAAATGTCCGCTGCTCGCTCGTGGTCGAGACCAACCTGTGGATAACTCCAGGTCGAGGAGGCTGTGCGACCCCGGCCCTGACGGAAGTAGCGGCGCTGGGGCGACGGCAACGCCCACGCTCGCGTGAGCCTGTGGACAACCAGGCGCAGATCTTGGCCAGTCGTGCCAAAATCTGGGGCTATGCGTACGCGGCGATTTGCGGCTTATGTGCTGCTGGTGGGGTTGCTGGCGGGGTGCACGTCGGAGAGCGGCGGTCCGACGCCCTCCTCATTGCCTGCGTCCATGACCTCGGCGTCATCGTCCACGGCTAGGCCGTCGAGCTCCGCCTCGCCCCCAACCTCCTCGCCGACCAGCCCGGCTGTCGCCACCACTGGTCCGAATGTCAGGCCGGGGGAGAAGCCCCCAGCGCTCCCGGATGCGGGAAGAACGAATACCCGACCCGGTGCTGCGACCTTTGCATCATATTGGGTGTCTGTCTTGGACTGGAGTTACGCGACCGCAGATACAACGTTGGCGAAGCGGGTTTCATTGGAGTCGTGCGACTCCTGTATTGAAAATTTCCTGAAGCCTATTGAAGAGGTAAAGGTGAAAGGGCAAGTTTTCAAAGGTGGGCGAGTAACTCTTACGGGAACTCACTTAGTGGTGGATGATAGAACTCATCCTGGAACGGTGGCGGTCGATGTGACTTTCAATGTTGGGGCGGCCAAGGTCATCTCGCGGAATGGAACGGTCGTCAGATCGGGACCAGCGGTCTCTGGCATTCGGTGGCGAACTTGGCTCGTCTGGGCTCCTGGCGGATGGCGGGTGCGCGACTTCAAGAGAGTGTTGAGCGGATGAGAAGGCTCCTGGCATCGGGCTTCCCGCTGCTGGCGGGTCTATCTTTTCCTCTTCTTCTGGGGCACCAAGATGCCGCCGCGCTGCCCGGTTGCTCTAGCAACCCATCTGGTTTTGTTGTCTGCTCGGGGGCCGGACGCACTGTAAGCGAAAGCAATGCCGGAAGATCACGTCGGTCGGTTCCTGACGTAGTTTCTGTCACGTGCGGGACCAATGCTCAAACACAGCTCTACCGTCTCGGCGACCTCAACCCGGCGATCAGCGAGCGGACCTGCGCGGCGCAGTCGTCGAACTGCCGCGAGGAATCGCAGGACACAAAGAAAGATCTCGACCCAGTGGTGACTGTCGAGAAGCAGGCTGACGGGTCGTGGTGGTACTCCGGCAATGACTGTGTGGCGAACGGGCCAGCCAAGGTCACCGCGGCCATGGTGCGGCAATCGGCCGTCCGGCTGATCCCGACGGCGAAAGTGGGGATCGCGCCGCGCGGGACGACGTTGGTGAACATCGAGACGGTGTTGTGGGCAGACGCGTCGCGGCACCGCGACCTTGCCCCCGTCACGATCCTGGGGCAGCGAGTCCTGGTGAGTCTCACCCTCGATCACGTCTCCTGGACCTTCGGTGACGGCACCTCGGAGTCGTCCGGCCCCGCGGGCAAGGCTTACGACGCGAAGCACGATCCGTGCCGTTCGAAGACGTGCGCTCACTACTTCGGACACACCTACCGGACCACCGGCACGGTGCAGATCAGCGCCACGGCGACGTGGCACGCCTCCTTCACCGTCGCAGGCGGGGCGCCGGTCGACATTCCCGGCACCGTGACCGGTCCGACCAGTCGGGCGGACCTGACGGTCAAGCAGGCCCGTGGCGTCCTCGTCCCCAACCCCGGCGACCAGCCGTAGCGCCTCGCCGTGCCGCCGCGCGGACGGCGGAATAGGCCGCTCGACGAGCGGGCCCGAAACCGTCAGACCCCGTTCCTATGCTGACGACCGTGACCCGGCTGCACATCCACCGCTCCGAGCGCGCCGACCCGCTGGTCGCCGCGCTGGGCGAGGTGTTGCGTGCGCCGGGTGCCGATCCGTTCACGCCTGAGGTCGTCGCCGTCCCGAGTCGGGGCATCGAACGATGGCTGTCGCAGCAGCTGAGTCACACGCTGGGTGCCGTCGATCGGGACGGCGTCTGCGCCAACGTCCGGTTCCCGTCGTCCGACGCGCTGCTCGACGACGCCCTCGCCGCAGCTGACGACGGCTACGCAGACTCGGTCCGTAGCTGGACCTCGTCCCGCGCGGTGTGGCCGTTGATGGCCGCCATCGACAGCGTCCTCGGCGAGAGCTGGGCGGCCGTCCTGGCAGGTCACCTCGCCGCCGGTCGCAGCCGCCGTTTCCTCACTGCCAGCAAGCTCGCGCGACTCTTCGAGCGCTACGCCCGCTCCCGTCCCGACATGATCATCGCCTGGTCGAACGGGCGCGAGGAGGACGGCGTCGGCGGCGCGCTCCCCACCGACCTCGGCTGGCAGGCCCGGTTGTGGCGGCGGGTACGGGAGACGCTCGGTCCGTCGCCGGCGGAGCTGCTTCATGACGCGTGCGCCCGGCTGCGCAACCACCCCGAACGCGTCGACCTCCCCGACCGGTTGTCGATCTTCGGGATCACGCGCCTCTCCCCGCTCCGGGTCGCCGCACTCGACGCGCTGGCTGCAGACCGCGAGACCCATCTCTGGCTGAACCATCCGTCCCCCGAGCTCTGGCGGAACGTCGCCGCCCACGGCAGTGGACCGGGACCTCGGGATCACGATCGGACTGCGCACCACGTGCGCCACCCGCTCCTGGGCTCGCTCAGCCGTGACATCCGGGAGCTGCAGCTCTCGCTTGGTCCGCTCGGCGGCGTCGACGTGCACCACCCGGTCCCCGAACGTCCCACCAACCTGCTCGGCCGGCTGCAGCGAGAGCTCGCCGCCGACGACGCCCCGCTGCACCCCACGCCTGTCGCGCACGACGACCGCAGCCTCGTCGTCCACGCCTGCCACGGACCCGCCCGGCAGGTCGAGGTCGTCCGCGAGGTCATCCTGGGCCTGCTCCGCGACGATCCGACGCTCGAACCCCGCGACATTCTCGTCATGTGTCCCAACGTCGAGGACTTCGCACCGCTCGTCGCCGCGAGCTTCGGCATGGTGGACGAGCCCGGCGGGCACCCCGCAGCGCAGCTGCGCGTCCGCCTCGCCGACCGGTCGCTGCAGCAGACCAACCCGATGCTGGGATTGCTCGGACACCTGCTCGAGCTCGGTGGACACCGCATCACCAGCTCGCAGCTGCTCGACCTGGCCCAGTCGCCTCCGGTTCGTGCCCGCTTCGGATTCACCGACGACGACATCGACGACCTGCGCGCCCGGATCACCGCCGCCAACGCGCGATGGGGTCTCGATGCCGAGCACCGGCGCCCGTACGGGTTGGACAACCTCGACCAGGGCACCTGGCGCGCGGCAGTCGATCGCATGCTCCTGGGCGTCGCCATGGAGGACGACGACAGCTGGATCGGGTCCGTGGTGCCGCTCGACGATGTCGACAGCGGCGCCATCGACCTCATCGGGCGATTCGCAGAGTTCGTCGATCGCATCGCCGCCCTCGTCCGCGCCATGGCCGAGCCACATCCGGTGAGCGACTGGACGACCCTGCTCACCGAGGCCACCCTCGGCCTCGGCCAGCCTGCCCGGTCCTGGCAGGGCGCCCAGTTGCGTGGCGAGCTCGAGGAGATCGCCGAGGCCGCGAGCGACACCGACCTCCTGGTGACCCGGGCCGACTTCGCCGCCCTCGTCACCGCCCGGTTCACCGGACGACCCACTCGCGCGAGCTTCCGCACCGGCACGCTCACCGTCTGCACCCTCGTCCCCATGCGCTCGGTGCCGCACCGCGTCGTCTGTCTCGTGGGCATGGACGACGGCGCCTTCCCGCGCGCCGGCGTCATCGACGGCGACGACGTCCTCGCCCGCCATCCGATGACCGGCGAACGGGACGTCCGCAGTGAGGATCGGCAGCTGTTCCTCGACGCGATCTGCGCGGCGCAGGAACACCTCGTGATCACCTACACCGGCGCCGATCCTCGCAGCGGTGTCGAGGTCCCGCCGTGCGTGCCGCTCGGGGAGCTGCTCGACGCCGTCGACCAGACTGCCGTGGGTCCGGACGGCGGTCCCGGCCGCACCAGGGTGCTCGTGCGTCATCCGCTGCAGACCTTCGACGCCCGCAATTTCGCTCCCGGTGCCCTGGGCACCGCACAACCCTTCTCGTTCGATCCGCTGGGTCTGGCCGGCGCCCGGGCCGCGGCGGCGCCGCGACGCCGTTCCGAGCGTCTGTTGGACGGCGTCCTGCCGCCGGACGACGAGACCCAGCCGGTCGCGCTGGACGATCTCGTCGCCTTCATTGTCGCACCGATGCGCAAATTCCTGGAGCAGCGGCTGCGCATCAGCACCTGGCAGGACGACGACGACCCCGCGGACGCGCTCCCGCTCGACGTCACCGGCCTGCCGGAATGGGCGGTGGGGGATCGGCTGCTGCGGCGGCGGCTTGCGGGTACCCCGGTCGAGGTCTGCCGCGAGCTGGAGCTCCGGCGCGGTGAGCTGCCCCCGGGCCTGCTCGGTGAGCGAGTGCTGGCCAAGGTCGGACGCACCGTCGAGGCGCTGTTGGCGGCCTCGGCCGAGCTCCGCGCGACACCGCCACAGACCCTGGACGTCGCGATCGACCTGGGCGGCGGTCGGTCGCTGCAAGGCACGATCGGCGGCGTGCACGGCCGCGACCTGCTCGACATCACCTACTCCTCGCTGGGTGCGAAACAGCGGTTGCAGACCTGGATCCGATATCTGGCTCTCGTGGCTCACCGCAACGACATCGAGGTCGAGGCGCATTCAGTGGGTCGCTCCGGCACGGAGGCGGGCCGGTCCAGATTCCGCGGCATCGATCCGCTCGAGGCCCGGGGGACCCTGGCCGACCTGGTGGCGCTGCGGGACATCGGGCTGCGAGCGGCACTGCCGCTGGCCGTGAAGTCCTCCTGCGCCTACGCCGAGGCCCTCTACAAGAACCGCACCGAGGAACAGGCGACATCCTGGGCGTCGCGCAGATGGTCCGGGGACAAGTACAGCGGCGAGAACGCCGAGGCGGCGCATGTGCTCGTCCTCGGTGAGGCCGCGCCGCTGGAGCAGCTGCTCGCCCTCGATCCGATGAAGGACGAGACTCTGCGCTTCCCCGCACTGGCATCGCGGGTCTGGCGTCCACTGCTCTCGGCGGAGCAGCGATGACCCCGGCGGAGTTCGACCTGCTCGGACCGTTGCCCACCGGCACCACCGTGCTGGAGGCCAGCGCCGGCACCGGCAAGACCTACACCATCGCCGGTCTCGTCACGCGTTACGTCGCCGAAGGCGTCGCCCGGTTGGACGAGATGCTCGTCGTCACCTTCGGCCGCTTCGCCACCCTCGAACTGCGCGACCGGGTGCGCGCCCGCCTCGTCGAGGCTCGCGACGCCCTCGCCGATGTCCGGCGGGCCGCGCAGTCGGCTGACCCGCTGATCTCCCATCTCGTCGCGACCGACGTCCCGGCCCGGCACCGTCGCCTGGTGGCGGCGCTGGGATCCTTCGACTCGGCGACCGTGGCCACGACGCACGAGTTCTGTGGCCGCGTCCTCGCCGGGCTGGGAACCGCCGCCGATGTCGACGAGAACGCCACCTTCGTCGAGAACCTCGACGACCTCACCGTAGAGGTCGTCCAGGACCTGTACCTGCGGATGTGGGCACGCCCCACCGCGGGTGTCCCGCCGCTCACCGTCGACGAGGCGATCACCGTCGCCCACGAGGTGGTCCGCGACAGCCAGGCGCGCCTGGTCCCGGCCGACGCGCCGCCCGATACCGAGGCCGACGTCCGCTACCGCTTCGCGGCCAAGGTCCGCGACGAGGTCGAGCGGCGCAAGCGGGACCGGCACCTGCAGACCTACGACGATCTGCTCACCCGGTTGCACGCGACGCTGAGCGCTCAGGGCAGCGGCGCGACGGCTGCCGAGCGGCTACGGGCCCGGTACCGCGTCGTCCTGGTGGACGAGTTCCAGGACACCGACCCGGTCCAGTGGGAGATCCTGCGCGCGGCCTTCCGCGGCCACACGACGCTCGTCCTCATCGGCGACCCGAAACAAGCGATCTACGCCTTCCGGGGCGCCGACGTCCACGCCTACCTCGCCGCCGCCGAGATCGCCGACCACTACGCCACCCTCGCCCACAACTGGCGCAGCGACCCCGACCTGCTCGCCGGACTCGACGCCCTCTTCCGCGGTGCCGCCCTCGGACACGAACGCATCGTCGTCACCCCGGTCGCGGCCGGCAGGGACGGGCGCACCCTCACCGGAGACCACGCACCCGTCGAGATACGCGCCATCCACAGCGACCCTGCCTACGTCGGGGAGTTGCGAGACGCCGTGCTGCGGGACGTCGCCGGCCGCGTCGTCTCGCTGCTCGACAGCGACGACACGATCGTGCCGGCCGACGGGGCCCCACCGCGGCGCGTCGAGCCGGGCGACATCGCGATCGTCGTCGACACCAACCGGCAGCTGGACCTGGTCCACGATGCGCTGCTCGCGGTCGGAGTGCCCTCGGTGCGGCGGACCACCTCCAGCGTCTTCAAGACCGAGGCGGGGACGGACTGGATCGTGCTGCTCGACGCGCTGGAGCAGCCGCAGCGCACGACCCGACTGCGCCGGTTGGCGTTGACACCATTCGTCGGCTGGAACGCCGCCCGGCTCGAGACCGGCGACCTGGACGCGCTGGGCGTCCGGCTGCGGCGATGGCTGCGGACCTACGAGGAACGGGGCATCGCCGCCCTGCTGGAGACGATCAGCCGGGACGAGCGGCTGCCGTCCCGGCTGCTGGCCGAGGTCGACGGCGAACGGCGCCTCACCGACATCCGACACGTCGGCGAGGCGCTGCACACGGCAGCGTCCTCCGGTCAGCTCGGTCTCGCCGCACTGCTCGACTGGCTGCGACGCCGGGTGCGGGAGTCGCATCGCGACACCACCGCCGAACGCAGCCGGCGGCTGGACTCCGACGCTGCCGCGGTCCAGCTGGTGACCGTCTGGTCCAGCAAGGGGCTGGAGTTCCCCGTCGTGCTCGTCCCCTTCGAATGGGACCGCTGGCAGCGGGTCGGGGACGAGCCCAGACGCGACGAGGTCCCGCTGCTGCACGACAACACCGGCCGGCGCATCCGTGACGTCGGCGGACCGGCCAGTCCGGGCTTTCTCGACAGCGCGCAGCAGGCGCTCTCGGAGACCCTCGGCGAACAGCTGCGACTGCTCTACGTGGCCATGACCCGCGCGCGTTCGCAGGTGATCGCCTGGTGGGCGCCGAGCAAGAAGACCTCCCCCGGCGCGCCGCTGCACCGGCTGCTCTTCGCCGACGACCCCGCGAGCGGCATCAAGGAACGCGCACTGGTCCTGCCCCGGGACCGGTCCGCCGCGACGCTGACCTCCCGCGCTGCACCCGGCCGGCTCGAGGTCGTGCTGGTGACGCCCACCGAGCCCGGTCGCTGGGTCGGTGCGCCCGTCACCCGCACCGAACTCAGCGCCGCACAGCTGCGTCGGGACGTCGACGCCGCCTGGCGGCGGACGTCCTACAGCGCCCTGACTCGCGACGCCCACGACCTCGCCGTCGCCAGCGAGCCCGACGTGGCGGAGAAGGACGACGAACCCGAGACTCCGCTCGCGCCGCCGGCCGAACCGGACCGGCTCCGTGACATCCCTTCGCCCATGGCCGACCTGCCCGGCGGTACCGGCTTCGGCACCCTCGTCCACGCCGTCCTCGAAGATGCCGACACCACTGCCCCCGACCTGGCCGCGGAGGTCCGGGAACACGTGGCGGTCCAGCTCGGTCGAGCCGGTGGCGACGAGCTGGACGCCGACACCCTCACCGAGGCCCTGCTGCCCTCGTTGCGAACGCCGCTGGGCCCCCTCGCCGCCGGCCGCAGCCTCGCCGACATCGCCCCGGCCGATCGGCTCAGCGAGCTGGAGTTCGAGCTGCCGCTCTGCGGCGGTGACATGCCCCGCGGGACGCGCCTACTGCGCGATCTCGCCAGCATCCTGCGCGACCACCTCGCCGCGGACGACCCGCTCGCCGGCTATCCCGCGCTGCTCGCCGACCCCGTGGTGGGGAGCGGGATCCTGCGCGGGTACCTGAACGGCAGCATCGACGCGGTGCTGCGCATCCGCGAACCGGACCGGCCCGAGCGCTTCGTGGTCGTGGACTACAAGACCAACCGCCTCGGCGACATCGCCACACCGCTGACTGCCTGGGACTACCGCACCGAAGCCATGGCCGAGGCGATGCTGCATGCGCACTATCCGCTGCAGGCGCTGCTCTACGCGGTTGCCCTGCACCGCTTCCTGCGATGGCGGTTGCCGGACTACGAACCCGACCTGCACCTCGGCGGCACCCTCTACCTCTTCCTGCGTGGCATGTGCGGACCCGGCGTGACCGCCGACGACGGCAGCGTTCCCGGCGTCTTCGCCTGGCGCCCGACCTCGGAGCTGGTCATCGCGACCTCCGACGCCCTCGCAACCGGGGTGCCGGCATGAGACAGCTCCTGACCAGCCGGGCCAGCGGCCTGCTCGCGGACTTCGACGCCGCCGGCGTGCTCGCCCCGGCCGACGTCCACGTCGCGCAGCGTCTCGGGGCGTTGACCGGCGAGCGGGACGAACGCGTGCTGCTGGCGGTGGCGCTCACGGTCCGCGGGACGCGGCAGGGATCGGTCGTGCTGGACCTCGCCGACGCAGCCGAGACCATCACCGCCGAGGCCGACGATCCGATGGCCGACTCCGCCGTCCCCGCTGTGGCGGAGACGGAGAGCCTGCCGCTGCCCTGGCCGCAGCCGGCGGCCTGGGTCGAGGCGTGCCGGGTCAGCCCACTGATCACCGGCGCCATCGCGGGCAGCGCCGGCGGTCCGCCGCTGCGCCAGGTCGGGTCCCGGCTGTGGCTGGACCGGTACTGGCGCCAAGAGGTGCAGGTGGCCAACGACCTGCTGCGGCGCAGCGGCAACCGGCCGGACGACATCGACCCCACCAGCCTGCGGCGGGAACTCGACAGCCTCTTCACCTCGGCGGAGGTGGCCGATCAGCGGCGGGCGGTCGCGATCGCGGCGCTGTCTCGGGTCAGCGTGATCGCCGGCGGTCCGGGAACGGGCAAGACCACCACGCTGGCGCAGCTCATCGCCGTGCTGCATCGGCTGCTCGGCGCCGACCTGCGCATCGCTCTCGCCGCCCCGACCGGCAAGGCCGCCGCGCGACTGGAAGACGCGGTCCGCCTCGCCCGCGGCGAGTTGACCGAGACCGACCGGGCCCGCTTGCACGAGGTCAGCGCCCGCACACTGCACCGGTTGCTCGGCCGCAAGGCCGGTACCTCCAGCCGGTTCAAGCACGACCGGGAGCACCACCTGCCCTTCGACGTGGTGATCGTCGACGAGAGTTCCATGGTGCCGCTGACGATGATGGCGCGGCTGGTGGAAGCTCTGTCGCCGCAGACCCGGCTGGTACTCGTCGGAGATCCCGACCAGCTGGCCTCGGTCGAGGCAGGTGCGGTCCTGGGTGACCTCGTCGATCCGGACGACGTCGGTCCGGTGACCGCCTCGTTCCGCACCACGCTGGCGGCCGCCACCGACGGCGTCCCCGTGACGCTCCGACCGGCCGGGCAAGGCGCGGAGCTGCGCTCGTCGGTCGCCATGCTCACCACCGTGCGGCGGACGGCAGGTGCCCGTGTCGAGCTGGCGCGGCGAGTGCGCAGCGGTGACGCCACAGCGACCCTGGACTTCCTCCGGTCGGCGCCAGAGGGCGTGCACTGGCACGAGCTCGCCGACGACGAGCCGGCGCCGGCCGAGGTGCTCGCCGCGGTCCGGGATCAGGTGGTGAGTCACGAGCGGGCCATGGCCAGCGCCGCCCGAGCCGGTGACGATCGTGCCGCCCTGGACGCGCTCGACACCCACCGACTGCTCTGCGCGCACCGAGCGGGGCCACGCGGCGTCGACCACTGGAGTGACCTCGCGCAGCGCTGGTTCGCCCCGGCGCTGGACCACGCCCGCCGGCCCGATGGGCACTACGCCGGACGTCCGCTGCTGGTGACCGCGAACGACTACGAGATCGATCTCTACAACGGCGACACAGGCGTGGTCGTCGCCGCGGCCGGCGGTGGCGACGACGACGGCCTCGTCGCCGCGTTCCGGGGACAGAGCGCGCCCCGACGGATCCCGCTGGTGCGGCTCGGTGATGTGCGTCCGGTCCATGCCATGACGGTGCACAAGGCGCAGGGCAGCCAGTTCGACGTCGTCACCGTGGTGCTGCCGCTGCCGGCCTCACCGCTGGCGACGCGACAGACCCTTTACACGGCGGTGACCCGCGCGGTCCGTGAAGTCCGGATCGTCGGTTCGGCGGAGTCGATCACCGCCTGCGTCGAGCGCCCCATCGCCCGCGCCACCGGCCTGCGGGACCGCCTCGCCGCGCCGCTCGTCCCTGTGGGTGGGTGAGTCGGGTGGGTGGGTCGCGTAGATGAGTCGTGTGGGTGAGTCTCGGTAGGTGGGTGCGTCGGTTGCGTAGATAAGTCGTGTGGGTGAGTCGCGGTAGGTGGGTGCGTCGGCTGCGCGGGTGAGTTACGTGGGTGAGTGGGTCGGTGATTCGCTTGGGTCGGTGAGTCGCTCGGGTGAGGCGAGCTGCGGGGAGTGAAGACCTCCACCGTTAGGGTCGCCGGATGCCGACTGACTCCGCGCCGACTGACTCCGCGCCGTCCGACTCTGCCTCGACCGACCTCGCGCCGGGCGACGCCTCGACCGTGCTCGAGCTGTTCCGCCTGGACGGGCGCGTCGCGCTCGTCACCGGGGCCTCGTCCGGCCTCGGGGTGGCGTTCGCGCGCGGGCTGGCGCAGGCCGGGGCAGACGTGGTCCTCACCGCCCGCCGCGCCGAGCGGCTCGCCGAGACCCGGGCGATGGTCGAGTCGCTGGGTCGCCGCGCCCTCGCGGTGGCCACCGATGTCGCCGACCCGGAGGCCTGCCGGGCCAGCGTCGACGCCGCGATGGCCGAGTTCGGCCGGGTCGACGTCCTCGTCAACAACGCCGGCATCGGGACCGCCGTCCCGGCGACGAAGGAGACGCCGGAGCAGTTCCGCAGCGTCATCGACGTCAACCTCAACGGCTGCTACTGGATGGCGCAGGCATGTGGACGGGTGATGGCGGCCGGCAGCAGCATCATTAACATCAGCAGCGTCCTCGGCCTCACCACCGCCGGGCTGCCGCAGGCAGCCTACGCCGCCAGCAAGGCCGGGCTGATCGGGTTGACCCGTGATCTCGCCCAGCAGTGGACCGGGCGCAAGGGCATCCGCGTCAACGCCATCGCGCCGGGCTTCTTTGCTTCCGAGATGACCGAGCAGTACGACCCCGGCTATCTGGACGCCATGATGCGGCGCGTCGCTGCCGGCCGCACCGGCGATCCCGTCGAACTCACCGCGGCGCTGCTCTTCCTCGCCAGCCCGGCCGGTGGCTACGTCACTGGCCAGACGCTGGTCGTCGACGGCGGTCTCACCATCGCCTGACCCGGCTGGCGTCCGGGATGTGCGAGGCTCGGGGCATGGGACGGGTCGCGGTCATCGGTGACCTCGGCGGCCACCTGGCCGAGCTCGCCGGCGAGCTCGCGCGGCTGGGTGCCGACGGCGGTCGCCTGCCCGACGACCTCACCGTGGTGCAGGTCGGCGATCTGGTGCACCGCGGCCCCGACAGCGAGGGCGTCGTGGCGCTCGTCGACCACTACCTGCGGACCCAGCCCGGACAGTGGCGCCAGCTCGTCGGCAACCACGAGGCGCAGTACCTGCACGAACCGGCCTTCGAATGGCCCGAGCACCTGAGCGACGACTCCGCCGAGCTGCTCAGCGACTGGTGGCAGGCCCGGGTCATGACCCCGGCCGTCGCGGTTCATGTGAACGGCGAGCGGCCCGAGGACCTCGTCGTCACCCACGCCGGCATTACCGCCGGCTTCTGGGAGCGCGCGCTGGACCGCCCCACCGACGCTCGGCTCGCGGTGCGGGCGCTCAACTCCTTCGCCGGGCTCCATGACGGGGTCGTCTTCGCCGCCGGCCAGATGCTCGGCGGTGGCAAGCCGGACGCGACCGCGGGGCCGGTGTGGGCCGCCGCGGCGACGGAGCTGGTGCCGAGCTGGCTGGGTGTCGAGCTGCCGTTCAGCCAGGTCCACGGCCACTCCATGATCGTGGACTGGCGCCGGCGACAGCTGCGCTGCGACGCCGAGATCGCCGAGCTCCTCACCGTCGACGAGCAGGCCGCGCACGAGACCGTCACGCTGCCCGGCGGCCGCATCGTGGGCGTCGACCCCGGGCACGGGAAGAAGCCGCATCGGCCGTGGCGTTCGTTCGTCCTCGACGATGCCGAGATCGCCGAGTGACGGTCAGGCGTTCTCCTCGATCGACTTCTTGTCCGTCGCCGGGGTGCCGCCACCCTGGTTCCGGGCGGTGGGTCCGTCGTCGTTCCACGCCGCCTCGAGATGGCCACCGGTGTTGGCGATCACGTTCTTGCGCACGACGAGCCACCCGATGGCGAGCAGCACCGCGATGATCGGGATGCCGAGGATGACGATGAGGAAGTCGGTCTTGTCCCAGAAGCCGGGCGCCGACTGCCAACCCGAGATCGCCAGCGCGATGATCACGTACGCCAGGAACGCCAGGCCGATGTAACTGGTGATCGGCGAACCGGGCATCTGGAACGGGCTCTTCTCGATCACCCCGCGGTTCACCAGCCGGCGCAGCCGCAGTTGGCAGGCGAAGATCGTCGCCCACGTGAACGCCACGCAGATGGACGATGCCTCGAGTGCGGTGGTGAAGGCGTCCGGGTCGATGGCATTGAGCACGGCGCCGAAGACGTAGACGACCGACGTCATGACGATTCCGGCCCACGGCACGCCGTGACTGCTCATCTTGAGCGTGAACTGCGGCGCCTGCTTGGAGACGCCCAAGCTGCGCAGGACGCGCCCGGTCGAGTAGAGACCGGAGTTGAGCGACGACAGCGCCGCGACGATCAGCACGGCGAGGATGACGTCGCCGACCCAGCCGAGGCCCATCTCGTTGAACACCTTGACGAACGGGCTGCTGGCGGGGTCGTCTGGGTTCTTCGGCGCGTAGTCCTTGGTCGGCAGCATGCTCACCAGCAGCAGGATCGAGCCGACGTAGAAGACACCGATACGGAAGACGACGGCCTTGACGGCCTTGGGCACCTCGGTGCGGGAGTCCTTCATCTCGCCCGCGGCGACGCCCACCATCTCGATGGCGGCGAAGGCGAAGATCACGCTGGACATCACCAGCAGCGGCCCGTACCAGGTGAACCCGCCGTCGGACGGCCAGAAGCCGCCGGTGTTGTTCCAGAGGTTGTCGAAGCCCGCCTTGTGCGTGCCGAGGTGGATCCCGCCGATGACGTAGACGAGGCCGACGACGAGGAAGACGACGATGGCCGCGACCTTAACGATCGAGGCCCAGAACTCGAACTCGCCGAAGGCTTTGGCCGAGAGCAGGTTGATGATCAGAACGACGGTCAGCGCGATGAGGACGGTGACCGCGCGGGGCACGTCCTCGTACTTGGACTGGACGTAGAGCGCCACCGCCGACAGTTCGGTGATGCCGGTGAGGGCCCAGTTGAGCCAGTACATCCAGCCCGTAACGTAGGCGCCCCGTTCGCCGAAGAACTCGCGCATGTAGGAGACGAAGGCGCCGGAGGTGGCACGGTGCAGGACCAGTTCGCCCAGGGCGCGCATCAGCAGGTAGGCGATCACGCCGACGATCGCGTAGCTGATCACCAGGGCGGGGCCGGTCGCGGCGAGTTTGGACGCCGACCCCAGGAACAAGCCTGTACCGATAGCGCCGCCGATGGCGATCATCTGCACCTGCCGGCGTCCGAGCGACTGCTTGTAGCCGACCTGCTCGTCGTCCAGGGAACTCCGCGCCTCGGTTTGAGTCATGGGGTAGGGACTTCCCGGGAACGAGCTGCGAATCACACGTGAAACGCAACTTTTACGGATCTTGGGTGCGCTGGCAGCATGTCCGTCGTGGACGACGACACGGCACCCGCAACCGGTGAGCTGGCGGGTTTCCTCGGCGACCACGCGCCCTTCGACACGCTGCCCGCCGACACCCTGAGCACCATCGCGGCTGCCGCGCACGTCGTCTCGTTCGGTGCCGGAGCCGAGATCGTGGACGCCTTCGAGCGGCCGCGCGAAGAGATGTACGTCGTCCTCGACGGCCGGGTCGCGGTCTGCAACTCACGCGACACCACCGAGGCCGACGAGCACCTGGGCCCGGGTGGCGTCTTCGGCTTCTCCGCCCTGCTCACCCGGCGCTCGGTCGGACCGCGGGCGGTCGCGGACGGTCCGGCGACGGTCGCGGTCTTGCCGTCCCACGTCGTCGAACCGGCCTTCCACTCGGTCGGTGGGGCCCGCTTCCTGGCCGAGAACCTCTCGCGCCGGGGCGCGACCCGCGATCCCTCGTACGGCGTGGTCGACGAGTTGATCACCCGGACGCCCATCGTCGTCGACGCGGAGACCAGCGTCCGGGAAGCCGCCCGGCTGATGACCGAGCAGGACACGCACTACGTCGCGGTGGCCACGGACGACGGCTACGGCATCGTCACCGATCGGCTGCTGCGGGAGCGGGTGATCGTCCCCGGCCTCCCCGCCACGACCCCGGTGCGCACGGTCATGGACCACCCCGCGCTCACCACGCAGAGCGGTGATTCGGCGGCCGGGGCCCTCATCACGCTGCTGGACGAGCAGGCCGACTTCATCCTCGTCCTCGACCGCGAAGGACGGCTTCGCGGCGCCGCCACCCCGGCCGACTTCGCTGTCTCGACCACGACGGCCGGCGTCGCCCTGCGCCAGCAGCTCGGCCGCGCCGCCACAGCCGAGGAGCTCGTCGAGCGCGCCGGGTCGGTGCCCGCGATGGTCGCGGACCTGCTCGCCCGCGGCCTGCCGACGAGCAAGGTGACCGCGGTCTACACCGCCACCGTGGACGCGATCGTGCGCCGCGCCCTGGTGCTGACCTTCGACCGCCATCCCGACCTGGACGTCGACGCCTTCACCTGGCTCTCGCTCGGCAGCAACGGCCGCCGCGAGGCGGTGCTCAGCTCCGACCTGGACTCCGCCGTCGCCTTCGCCGACGAGGTACCCGGCGAGCTACGGCCGGCCTACCGGACGGCCCTGGGCGAGGTGACGGACCTGATCGCCGAGACCGGGCTGAGTATCGACGCCAACGGTGCCACCGCCAGCCGGGCGCTGTTTTCGCGCGACAACGCGCAATGGCGTGCGGCTGCCTCGGCGTGGCTGCAGGATCCGGTGCGGGACAAGGGCGCGATCATGACGTCCCTGCTCGTCGACGCCCGCCCCATCCACGGTGACGTCGGGCTGCCGGCCGTCCTGCGCGTCTTCGCCGACCTGCGCTCCCACCCCGGCACCATGCGGCTGCTGCTGGCCGAGTCGCTGGCGCGCAAGGCGCGGCTGCGGTCGGTGCGCGACGTGCTCGCCGGCCGGGCCGGGACCTTCGACATCAAGGCCCACGCCGAGGTGCCGATCGTCAACATCGCCCGTTGGGCCGCGCTCGCCGTCGGATCGTCGGAGCTGCAGACCACCGAGCGGCTGCGGGCCGCCGGCGGGTCGCCGATGCTGCCGGACGACACCGCCGACGTGCTCGCCGAGGTCTTCGAGGTGCTGCAGCGGATCCGGCTGCGTCACCAGCTCTCGCAGCGCGAACGGGGCAGCACCCCGACCGACATCGTGACGATGCACCGCCTCTCCCCGCTGGACCGCAGCGTGATCAGCCAGGCCGTCCGCGAGATCTCGTCGGTGCAGAAGCGGATGGAGAACGTCTCGCAGTACGTCTCGCCCGACGAGTGGTGATCAGGCGTTCCAGCCGTGCCACCGCTCGATGGTCAGGTGGGTGTAGACGCGGGGGCTCTCCCGGTTCGGGTAGGGCTTACCGCTGTAGTGCTGCGAGAGCCGGTCGATCTGCGCCAGCCCCTCGTCGTCGTGGATCTCACCCACCCGTCCCTGCACGCTGACGGCGGTGTACCAGTTCTCCTCGGCCAGCGCGGTGAGCGAGACGCGGGGGTCGCGCTGCAGGTGCTTCAGCCGCGCACGTCCCGCGTCGAGGCCCAGCAGGATGGTGCCGTCGTCCTCGAGCAGGTACCAGGTCGCCACCGTCACGGGACGGCCGTCCTTGCCCAGCGTCGCCATGACGGCCGGGTTCGGCTTGGCCAACTGCGCGCGGAGGTCGTCGGGAAGCTCGGTCATGCCACATCAACTCCGAAGTCACGGGCGATGCCGGCGAGCCCGGCGTCGTAACCCTGTCCGACCGCGCGGAACTTCCACTCGCCGCGGTTGCGGTAGACCTCGCCGAAGATCATCGCCGTCTCGGTCGAGGCGTCCTCGGAGAGGTCGTACCGGGTGATCTCTTCCCCATCGGCCTGGTTCACGACACGGATGAACGCGCGTCGCACCTGGCCGAAGTTCTGCCGCCGTGACTCGGCGTCGTAGATGGACACGGCCATCACGATGCGCTCGATCTCCTTCGGGACGGCTGCCAGGTCGATCGCCACCTGCTCGTCGTCGTCGAAACCGGAGCCACCGGTGAGGTTGTCGCCCTTGTGCTCGACCGAGCCGTCGGGCGAGACCAGGTTGTTGTAGAAGACGAAGTGGGCGTCGGAGGGAACCTTGTCGTCCGGTCCCAGCAGCAGCGCCGACGCGTCCAGGTCGAACTCGGCGCCGCTGGAGGCGCGGGCCTGCCACCCCAGCCCGACGATCACGGCGGTGAGGCCGGGGGCCTCCTTGCTCAGCGAGACGTTGCCGCCCTTCGCCAAGGTGACGCTCACGAGGCCTCCCTCTTCTCGGTGCGGGTGGGTGGCGGGGTGCTCACCCAGCGGATGCCGGCCACCAGGCCCTTGGCCGCGGCGCGGACGACGGTGGCCTCGGCGACGGGCAGGTACGGCAGCCGCAGCGGCCAGCGGGTCCAGGCCGGCAGCGAGGCGATCGACGCCGACGCCAGCACGGCGTAGGGCGGCCGCGCCGCCATCGGCAGCGGCGGTTTCACGAGCAGGAACCGCGCCGCCGCCCGCGCCTCGGCGGTGGAACGCAGCTCGGGACGGTAGGCCGCCAGCTGCTGCTCCAGCTCCCGCTCGGTGCGGGGCGGGTCGATCACGCCCAGCTTCGCGGCGACGACCGCGGTGTCGGCGACGTACCGGTCCCGTCCCGCGGCATCCAGCGGGTCGGTGCCGTAGAGCTGGTAGGTGCGCAGGAAGCTGTCGATCTCGGCGAGGTGGACCCACTTCAGCAGGTGTGGGTCGTCCGCCCGGTAGGGCCGGCCGTCGGCAGCGACGCCGTGGACGCGGCGGTGGATGCCGCGCACCTTCGCGACGGCGCGCTCGGCGTCCTCGGCCACCCCGAAGGTGGTGACGGCGAGGTACAGGCTGGTGCGCTGGAGCCGTCCCCACGGGTCGGTCCGGTAGTCCGAGTGCTGCGCGACCCCCGCCATCGCCAGCGGGTGCAGCGACTGCAGCAGCAGCGCGCGAAGTCCACCGATGAACATCGACGAGTCCATGTGCACCTGGCGGATCGCGGCGTCGGGGGCGAACCAGCGCTCGCCCTCGGCCAGATGGATGCGCTCGCGGTGCCGGGGGCCGTCCTCACCGGCGACACGGGAGAAGACCGCCTGCCCGAGACGTGTCCGTAGCGAGGCGACCATGCAGCCATCATGCCCAAGGCACGTGGGAATCCGCACGGCGCCGCTGCCGCGGCGAGCAGGGCTGGCAGGATTTACGGTTATGACGCTCGACAGCGACGTGGCCGGAGCCTGGCTCACCGACGAGGACATGCAGCTGGCACGGCAGCGACTGCCGATCCTGTACGTCGACGCCGTGCCGGTGCGGGTGGACGAGACCGGTGAGGTCACGGAGGTCGGTCTGTTGCTGCGTGCCGACGAGGAAGGCACCATGAGCCGGGCGCTGGTCTCGGGGCGCGTGCTCTACGGCGAGCGGGTGCGGCAGGCGCTGGTCCGCCACTTGGAGAAGGACCTCGGCCCGCTCGCGCTGCCCCGGATCCCGGCCTCGCCGCAGCCGTTCACGGTGGCCGAGTACTTCCCGGTCCCCGGCATCACACCGTTCCACGACCTGCGGCAGCACGCGGTCTCGCTGGCCTTCGTCATCCCGGTAGAGGGCGACTGCCAGCCCCGTCAGGATGCGCTGGAGCTGACCTGGATGACGCCGAACGAAGCCCGGGAGGACCGTGTGCTGCGGGAGATGGTCGGCGGGCAGAGCACGCTGCTGCTGCACGCCCTCGCGCACGTCGGCGTGTAGGGCGCTACAGGCGCCGTAGCAGCGCCGGCACCGCCGTGCCGATCGGTTCCCGGATGATCTCGTCAGCGATGTCGTCGTACGGCGTCGGCTCGGCATTGACGATGATCACGCGGGCGCCGGCCCGTGCCGCGATGTCGACCAGCCCCGCGGCGGGGTGGACCTGCAGTGACGTTCCGATCGCGACGAAGACGTCGGCCCGCTCGGCAGCGGTGGCGGCCCGGCGCAGGAGCTGCTCGTCCAGCAGCTGGCCGAACATCACCGTCGCCGTCTTCAGGATGCCGCCGCAGACCAGACACCGCGGGTCGTCCTCACCGGCGGCGAGGCGGTCAAGTGCCTCCTGCGTCGTCGACCGGGCGCCACAGTCGATGCACAGCGCCTCCACCATGTTCCCGTGCAGCTCCAGCACGCGGTCGGCCGGCGAGCCGGCTCGCTGGTGCAGCCGGTCGACGTTCTGGGTGATGACCCACGCCTCCGGCCGGGCGGCGAGCGCCCGGTGGGCCGCGTTCGGCTCCGCGCCCCACGCCGGATTGGCCTGCCGTGCCCACCAGGACCGCCGACGGATCTCGGGGTCGGCGACGTAGTAGTCCCAGGTCACGAGCTTCTCGTGGTCCGGGTCCTGCCGCCACAAGCCTTGCGGTCCGCGGTAGTCGGGGATGCCGGAGTCGGTGGAGATCCCGGCGCCGGTCAGGACGGTGAGCACCGTTCCCAGGGTGGTAGGCATGAGCCATGATCCGCAACGTGGTGACGGGCAGGCTGCGCGAGGACGTGACCCCCGCCGAGCGTGATGCCGTCGCACGAGCCCTCGACGGCATCACGAACCTGTCGCTGCCGGGACGGCTCTCGGCCACCCACGGTCCGGACCTCGGCCTGCGCGACGGCGGTTGGGACTTCGCCATCGTCAGCGACTGGGTGGATGCCGACGCCTACCGCAACTACGACCTGGACCCGGAGCACAACGAGCACCGGGCCGTCGTCGCGGCGGCCTGCGCGCAGATCTCACGTGTGCAGTTCGACGCCCGGCCCTGACCCGCCGACCGGGTGGGGTGTCGAGCCGTCGAACATCGCCGCGAGCAGCGCCCCGACGTCGTCGGCCATCCACCCCACCGAGGCGATGGCCTGCTGTAGCGTCTGCTCGCCCAGCCCGTAGGGCGAGAGCGTCTGCTGCACCACCACGATGTCGTCGATGAGCAGCGCCGAGGCCGTCAGCGACCGGACGTTGAGCTCGTTGAGCTCCCGCAGCAGTCCCACCGTCGGCCGCACGCCGTAGACCGCGTGGGCCATCACCCGGACGAGGTGTGGTGGCCCTTCGAGCACGGACACCCATCCCGCCGCCGTCCCCGAGCGGAACGGGAAGTCCCCGTCCCGGTCGACCTCGACCCGGCAGACGCCCCATTCACGCTGCAGCAACTGCTCGATGTGCGAGTGCAGCCACACCAGTTCCGACATCCCGACCCCTTCCGTCAGCTCGTCACGAGCCTGGCGGAGGGGTCTGACAGTTTCGGTCCGCCGTCATGCGGCCCCTTCGCGGGCCGCATGACGACAAACCCCGACGTCAGCTGTCGCAGCCGACGCCGTCGCCGTCGCGGTCCAGGTCGTACGGGTCACTGCCGGTGACGTAGACCGGACCGTCGACGTAGTACGGGCCGTCGCCGGAGCCACCGGCGCAGTCGGCGTCGGAGACGAGCGGGATGCAGGGCGAGTAACCGGGCGTGCACTGTGAGCCGGACGAGCCGCCCGAACCCGAACCCGAGCCGCCCGAGCGGGCCTTCACTCGCAGCTTCACCGTGCGCGACACCGAGCTCCGCGCAGCCTTGGTGGCGCTGAACTTCACGCGGTAGCGCTTGGTGCCCGTGGTCTTCGGGCGGACGGTGAACTTGTACCGCGACGTGCCGTTCAGCGTGCTGCGCTTGACCGTCTTCCAGGACGATCCCTTGCGCAGCTGCAGGCTCACCTGATGTCCGGCCTGGCTGGGCGAGACCTTGCCGCGGATCACGGCGGACTTGCCGAGCGTGACGGTCGAGTGGTTGATCGCCACCCCGACAGTGGGCTTGACGCGCGCCGCGTCGGCGGTCGTGGACCAGCCCAGCAGGGCCAGCGTGGTGGCGAGCAGCAGGACGACGAGTGTCGTCGGGCGCCGGAGGGTCATGACGGATCCTGTCCGAGAGAGGGCGAAGTGCGCGAAGTATGCGCAGAGCCGGCGCCTCGGCTGAGAGGTAGTTGAGCCCTGGATCAGGGACCCTTCGTCCCGGTTCGCCGGACAATGGCCGGGAGGCGAACGACTAGGACCGCAGCGGCGCGTCGGCGAAGGTGACAGTGAGGTCCGCGGCGTCCAGCGTCGCGGCGATGCCGAGGGGGAAGGCCCGGTTGGCGCCGGCGTGGCCGATGTCGACACCCGTGATCATCGGGACCCCGAGCCCGCCGAGGCGCTCCTGCAGGATGGCCTCGACCAGCTCCGGGGGACCGCACTCGTGGAAGCGCCCGCAGACGATCCCGGCGACCCCGTCGAGGTACCCCGCGCGGAGCAGCTGCGTCAGCATCCGGTCGAGGCGGTAGGGATCCTCCTCGAGCTCCTCCAGCATGAGGATGCCGCCGCGAGCGGGCCGCGAGGTGGGCGTCCCCAGCGACGCCGTGAGCACGGTGAGATTGCCGCCGAGGGTGACCCCGTCGGCGCGGCCGGCGGTGACGACCGCGCCGGTGGCGAAGGCGCAGCTGCGGGCCCGCTCCGGCTCCAGCAGCGTGGTGAGCAGCGAGCCGAAGGAGAACTCGGTGTCCGGGGCGTCCGAGGCGACGACGGCGCCGTGCACGGAGGCCCAGTTGAGCCGCGCCGCGACCGCCTCCAGCACTGCGGTGACGTCGGAGTAGCCGGCCAGCGCCTTGGCCGGGACGTCGCGTAGCGACTCCCAGTCGAGGGCTGCGATGGTGCGCCCGGCGCCGCTGCCACCCCGCGCGAAGAGGACACCGGCGATGCCGGGATCACGCAGCGCGGCGTGCAGGTCGGCGGCCCGCAGGGCGTCGTCACCGGCGAGGTAGGGCCGCGGTGCGCCGATGGCGCGAGCCGAGTCGTAGACCACAGGCTCCAGGCCGGCAGCCCGTAGCCGGAGCAGCCCGCGCTCCAGCGAATCCGGGGGGACGGGGCTGCTGGCAGTGAGCACGGCGACCCGGTCGCCCGGACGCAACGCGGGCGGCCTGTCGAGCGATCGGGGGTTGTCGGGGCCAGACATACGGTGACAATATGCGCTGGTCCGTACCAGTGTCCGGTCAAGGGGGATCGACGTCATCTCGGCCGCAACAGACGAAGCAGCGCTGCTCGCCGATGTCGTGCGCGACTGCGCGACGCTGGTCCGCTTCGACACCTCCAACTTCGGCGGCGGTGACTCCCGCGGCGAGCGCGAGGCGGCCGAGTGGGTCGCCGAGCAGCTGACCGACTGCGGCCTGGACCCCGTCGTCCTGGAGTCCGCTCCCCGCCGGGCGAGCACGGTCGTGCGGATCCCGGGTCGGGACCGCACCGCCCCCGGTCTGGTGGTCCACGGTCACCTGGACGTCGTCCCCGCCGAGGCGTCCGACTGGAGCTTCGACCCCTTCTGCGGTGAGGTCGAGGAGGGGCCGCTCGGCGCTGCTGTCCTGGGGCGAGGAACCCTGGACATGAAGAACATGGACGCGATGATGCTCGCGTACGCCCGGCAGCTCGCCCGGACCGGTGAGCGTCCCGCCCGGGACCTGGTCTTCGCCTTCGTCGCCGACGAGGAGGACACCGGGGCGTACGGCGCCGGCTTCCTCGTCTCCGAGCATGCCGACCTCTTCGAGGGCGTCACCACCGCGATCGGCGAGTCCGGCGGTGGGCTCACCGTCCTGCCCGACGGCAGTCCGCTCTACGCCGTCGGCACCGGGGAGCGCGGCACGGCCTGGATGACGCTGCGCGCCCGGGGTACGGCCGGCCACGGCTCGCGTCCGAATCCGGACAACGCCGTGGCGGCGCTGGCTCGCGCCGTCGCCGACCTCGCCGACATCAAGTGGCCGATCCGGCTCATCCCCACCGTCCGCGCCTTCCTCGACGGCGTCGGCGCACAGCTCGGCATCGACGTCGACCCCACCGATGCGACGAGCCTGGCCAACCTCGGCGACGCCTACCCGCTCATCGAGCGGACCCTGGCCAACTCGCTGAACCCGACCATGCTCAGCGCCGGCTACAAGGTCAACGTCATCCCGTCCGAGGCGGTTGCCCACGTCGACGGCCGCATCCTGCCCGGCCTCGAGGAGGAGTTCTTCGCGACGGTCGACGCGCTGCTGCCCGCCGGTGTCGTCCGGGAATTCGACAGCTTCACCAGGCCGGTGGGCTCCAGTCACGAGGCCCCGGCCTTCGCCGCCATGGCGGCCGCCATCCGCCGCCACGACGCCCGAGCGCTCGTGCTGCCCTTCGTCCTGGGCGGCGGCACCGACGCCAAGGCCTTCGCACGCCTGGGCATCGACTGCTACGGCTTCATGCCCGGCCGGGCGCCGAGCGACTTCCCCGCCGAACGCTACGTGCACGGAGTCGACGAGCAGGTGCTCGTCGACAGCCTCGAGTTCGGGGTGCGTGTGCTGTCCACCTATCTCAACGCAGACCCGATGGCAGAGGAGATCTCATGACGCCGACCCCGAGAACCGTGCGACGACTGGCGGCGGCCGGTATCGCCACCGGCGTCGCGCTGAGCGCCACGGTCTTCCCCGCGACGCCCTCGGGCGCCGCCGCCGACGACACCTTCACCGTCGGTTCGCTGGCGCAGGTGGTGACCTTCAACCCGTTCCTCGCCTTCAAGCAGGGCGAGCTGGACGTCATCAGCCAGACCTACCCGACCCTGGTGTGGGGCAATGCCAAGCGGCTGCCCGAGCACTACCTGGCCGACTCGTGGACCACGTCGGCGGACAAGCGCACCTGGACCTTCTCGCTGCACCCGGGGCTGCGCTGGAGCGACGGCAAGCCCATCACCGCCGACGACGCGGCATGGACCATGAACCTCGTCCGCACCAACGCCACGGCCGGTACCGCCAACGGCCAGCTGCTGTCCAATGTCTCGTCGATCAAGGCCGACGGGACGGACAAGGTCGTCGTCACCACCAAGGCGCCGCAGGTGAACCTGCTGGACTCGGTCGGCCAGGTCCCGATCGTGCCGCGTCACATCTGGCAGTCACGGGTCAGCAACCTCGGCGACCAGACCAACACCTCGACACCTCTGGTCGGCTACGGACCTTTCACGCTCAAGTCCTACAAGACCGAGCAGTCCACCGTGCTGACCGCGAACAAGGACTTCTTCCTCGGCGCGCCCAAGTACAAGACGCTCGTCCTGCAGTACTTCAAGAACAACGACGCGGCCGTCTCGGCGCTGCGCAGCGGTGAGGTCGACCAGGTCGACCGCATCACGCCCACCGAGTACCAGGCGCTGAAGAACGTGGACGGCGTCTTCACCTACCCGCAGGTCGGGGCCCGCTGGACCGGCATCGAGATCAACCCCGGCGCCCGGACCAAGTCGGGCAAGCGGATCGGCACCGGGAACCCGGCCCTCACCGATCCGCGCGTGCGCAAGGCCATCGCCCTCGGCATCGACAAGAAGACGCTGGTGGCCAAGGTGCTCGACGGCCTCGGCCAGGTCGGTGAGGGGTACCTGCCCCCGGCCTTCCCCGCCTACTTCTGGAAGCCCGAGCAGGTCACCGGTTACGACCCGACGGCGGCGGCGCAGCTGCTCGACGCGGCCGGTTACACCAGGGGCTCCGGCGGTATCCGCAAGGACCCGAAGACCGGCCGCGCGCTGCAGCTGCGGCTCGGCATCCACTCCGACACCACGACCGACAGCCAGATCGCCCAGTACGTGGTCGGCTGGCTGAAGAAGATCGGCATCGGCGTCACCATCGAGCCGCTGAGCTCGACCGCGCTGAACGACCGGCTCGCCAAGGGCGACTTCGACATGTTCATGGACGGCTGGGGCACGGGCCCTGACCCGACCTACCTGCTGGGCATCCAGACCTGCAGCACGCTGCCGGACAACGCCGACGGCGAGAACGGCAACACCGACGCCTTCTTCTGCAACAAGACCTACGACCAGCTCTACGCCAAGCAGCTGCAGACCTTCGACCAGTCGCAGCGTTCGGCGGTGGTCGGGCAGATGCAGCAGATCCTCTACGACGCCAACGTCGACCTGATCCTCTATTACCAGAACAACCTCTCGGCCGTCCGCAGCGATGCCAAGAAGGGTTTCGTTACCGGCTCGCCCGACAGCCAGGGCTTCTACCCGTACCAGAACTACACCCGCGCGTGGCGCTACGCGCAGCCGCCGTCGGCGTCGTCGTCGGACGACTCCGGCTCGGCCGCGGTGATCTGGATCGTGGTGGCCGCCGTCGTCGTCCTCGGCCTCGGGGCCGTGGTGGTGCTGCGCCGTCGCAGCACCGCGGCCGACCGGGAGTAGCGCGTGACCGGCGCGACCCCGCCGTCCACGGCGATGGCGGTCGCCGAGCGCGAACCCACCACGACCGGGCGGGGCGCCTTCTGGCGCTACCTCGGCGGGAAGCTGCTGGCGGCCCTCGTCAGCCTCTTCGTCACCCTCAACATCGGCTTCCTGCTCTTCAACATCATCCCGTCCGACCCGGCCGCCACCATCACCCGCGGCCGCACGGTCTCGGCGGCGCAGCGGCAGCAGCTCGCCGACCAGCTCGGCACGAACCTGCCGCTGCACGAGAAGTACCTGAACTATCTCGACAACCTGGTGCACCTGCGGCTGGGGTACTCGTTCCAGTTCCAGGAGTCGGTCTCGTCGCTGATCATGGACCGGCTCGGTCCGACCCTGCTATTGCTCGGGGTGTCGACGCTGCTCTCGGTCGTGCTCGGGCTCTGGCTGGGGGCGCGGGCGGGCTGGCGGCGCGGCAGCCGGTTCGACCGGCTGGTCTCCGGGGCGGCGATCACGCTGTGGTCCGTGCCGACGTTCTGGCTCGGCCTCATCCTGCTCGTCGTCTTCGCCATCGGCCTCGGCCCGCTGTCGGGGATCCTGCCGTCCAGCGGCATGACCTCGCCGGATCTCTCCGGTGGCCTCGTCGCGACGATCCTCGACACCGCCAAGCATCTCGTGCTGCCGGTGCTGACGCTGGTACTCGTCGTCTTCGCCCAGTACCTGACGATCATGCGCTCCTCGATCATCGACGAACTCGGCAATCCGTATTTGCTGACTGCGCGCGCAAAAGGCCTGCGGGACGATGTCGTCCGCCGCCGTCATGCGGTGCCCAACGCGCTGCTGCCGTCGGTGACGGTGATCTTCCTGCACCTCGGTGGCATCATCGGTGGCGCGATCACCGTCGAGACCGTCTTCTCCTGGCCCGGCCTGGGATACCTGACCTACCAGGCGCTGCAGGGGCCGGACGTCCAGGTGCTCGAGGGGACGTTCCTGTTCTTCAGCACCGCGGTGATCGCCATGAACCTGGTCGCCGACCTGCTCTACCGCGCCCTCGACCCGCGGGTGCGTGCGCAGTGACCGCCCTCGACACCGTCTCGGCGCTGGCCGCCACCCGCCGCCGCGGCGTGACGGGGCGGCTGCTGCGCATGCCCACCGCGTTGGCCGGCGCCGCGGTGCTGACGGTCTTCGTCGTCCTCGCCCTCACCGCGCCGCTGTGGATCAGCGCCTCGGACCTGGACGTCACCGACGCCACCGGTCCGACTCTCGCGCCGCCGAGTGCGGACTACTGGTTCGGCACCGACCAGGCCGGCCGCTCTGTCCTGGTGCTGCTGGTCTGGGGATCCCGGTCGTCGCTCACGGTCGGGGTCATCGCCACCGTCCTCACCATCGTGCTGGGCAGCGTGGTGGGGCTGGCCGCGGGTCACCTGCAGGGCTGGGTCGGTCGGGTGCTGATGACGGTCACCGACTGGTTCATCGCCCTGCCCGCCCTGCCGCTGGCGATCTCGTTGGCCGCTGCGGTGGGGCCGGGGGAGGGGTCGATCACGCTGGCCATCGCGGTGACGTCCTGGACGGGCACCGCCCGCCTGGTGCGGGCGCAGACGCTGGCGGTGGAGGCGCGGCCGTACATCGAGCGGGCCCGCGCGCTCGGCGCCTCGGACCTGCAGATCGTCCGTCGGCACGTGGTGCCCAACGTGGCCCCGCTGATCCTCGTCTCGGCCACGCTGACGGTCGCGAGCGCGATCCTCGCCGAGACGACGCTGACCTTCCTCGGCCTCGGCGACCCCAGCCAGGTCTCCTGGGGCGGGATGCTGCACGACGCCTTCGCTCTCGGCGCCGTCAGCAGCGGCGCGTGGTGGTACGTCCTGCCGCCGGGGCTCGCCATCCTCGTGGTCGTCCTCGGCTTCACCCTCGTCGGCCGCGCGGTCGAGACGGTCCTCAACCCGAGGGGGCGGGGCTGATGCTGCTCCAGGTGCGTGACCTCGCCGTCACCTACCGCAGCGGCGGTACCGACGTCCCGGCGGTCCGCGGGGTGGACCTCGACCTCGACGCCGGACAGACGCTGGGCGTCGCGGGGGAGTCCGGCTCGGGCAAGTCGACGATGGCGCTGTCGCTGCTGCGGCTGCTGCCCGACACCGCGCGTATCAGCGGTTCGGTCCGCTTCGACGGCGCGGAGCTCACCACCGCGCGCTGGGGGGATCTGCGGGCGGTGCGGTGGGCGCAGGCCTCCGTCGTCTTCCAGGGGGCGATGAGTGCGCTCAACCCCGTCCGCAGCATCGGCGAGCAGATCGCCGAGCCGATCGAGCTGCACGAGAAGCTGCGCGGTCGGGTGGTCGGCCGGCGGGTGGATGAGCTGCTCGACAGCGTGGGTGTCCCCGCGCGCCGCCGCGGCGCGTACCCGCACGAGCTCTCGGGCGGTCAGCGGCAGCGGGTGATGATCGCCATGGCGCTGGCGTGCCGGCCGAAACTGATCATCGCCGACGAACCGACGACCGCGCTGGACGTCATCGTGCAGGCGCAGATCCTCGACCTCATCACCGGACTCGTCCGCGAGGCCGGGATCGGGCTGCTCATGATCAGCCACGACCTGTCGGTGCTGGCCGAGACCTGCGACCGGATGGCCGTCATGTACGCCGGCCGCATCGTGGAGACCGGACCGTCGCGCGAGCTCGTCACCGCGCCGCGGCACCCGTACACCCGGGCGCTCGCCGCCGCCTTCCCGACCATCGGCGATCCCGCCTCCCGGCTCGCGCCCGCGGGGCTGCCGGGGGATCCGCCCGACCCCGCCACCGTGGGTGCGGGCTGTCCGTTCGCGCCGCGGTGCCCGGAGGTCATGCCGGAGTGCACCACCACCGAGGTCGAGCTGTGGTCCGCGGGCGTCGACCGCTCCTCGGCCTGCCTGCTCGCGCGCGACGGCGCCGGTTCGGCGGTGTCGTCGTGACCGCGATCGAGGTCGAGTCGCTGTCGGTCGTGTATCCCGGCCGGCGGGGCCGGCCGCCGGCACGCGCGGTCGACGGCATCGACCTCGAGGTGGGCGACGGCGAGATCGTGGCCCTCATCGGGGAATCCGGCTGCGGCAAGTCCACGCTGGCCCGCGCCATCGTGGGTCTGGTGCGGCCGACCCGCGGCACCATCGCCGCCGCCGGGACCGCGCTGCCACGCCGCGGACGCGAGCTGCGCAGCTATCGCCGCTCGGCGCAGCTGGTGCTGCAGGATCCCGGCGGCGCGCTCAACCCCCGGCAGACCGTCCGGGACGCGGTGGCCGAGGGGCCGCGGCTGCACGGGCTCACCGACGGGCTCGACGAGCGGGTGCGCGACGCGCTGTCGCGGGCGGGGCTGCGGCCACCCGAGGCGTTCCTGGACCGCTTCCCGCACGAGCTCTCCGGTGGCCAGCAGCAGCGCGTCGTCATCGCCGGCGCACTGGCCCTGGAACCGAAGGTGATCGTCGCGGACGAGCCGGTGGCCTCGCTGGACGCCTCGGTGCGCGGCGAAGTGCTGGCCCTGCTGCTGCGACTGCGCGACGAGCTCGGACTCTCCGCGCTGGTGGTCAGCCACGACCTCGGGCTGGCCTGGAACATCGCCGACCGCGTCGCGGTGATGTACCTGGGCCGCATCGTCGAGCAGGGCCCCGTCGAGGAGGTCCTGCTGCACCCGAAGCATCCGTACACGCAGGCGCTGCTCTCGGTCGTTCCGGACGCGCGGCGCGACCGGCTGCCCGCGCTCATCCCCGGCGAGCCGCCCGACCCGACCGCCATCCCCGCCGGCTGCCGGTTCCACCCGCGGTGCCCGCGGCGGCGTGACCTCGCCGCGGCCGGCACTGACGTCAGTGCGTGTGAGACCGTCGATCCGGCGGTGCTGCCGGCCTCCGGTCTCGGCAACGCCTGCCATTTCGCCGATGCCGTCGTGGAGGAGGCCGCCGATGCGGGTGCTGATCTCGGCTGACATGGAGGGGGTCACCGGCGTCACCTGGCCCGACGACGTCGAGCCCGGCAACCCGCGGTGGGAATACCATCGCACCTTCTTCACCGACGACGTCAATGCCGCCATCGACGGCTTCGCGGCCGCCGGGGCCACCGAGATCCTCGTCAACGAGGCGCACGCGACGCAGCGCAATCTGCTGCGTGACCGGCTCGACCCGCGGGCGGCACTGCTCACCGGACGGCACAAGCCGCTTGCCATGATGGAGGGCATCGACCGCGGCTACGACGCCGTCGCCTTCGTCGGCTACCACGCCGCCGCCGGCGAGCAGGGCGTGCTCGCCCACACCTACCTGCCCAACACCATCACCGGGGTCTGGCTCAACGGGACGGTCTGCAGCGAGGGTTACATGAACGCCGCCCTCGCCGCCGAGTACGGCGTGCCGGTCGTCCTCGTGACCGGCGACGACAAGGCCTGCGAGGACGCCCGCGGTTACGCCCCGGCGGCCTCGCTGGTGCCGGTGAAGGAGTGCGTCGACCGGTACGCGGCGATCTGCTACCCGCCGCAGCAGACCTACGCCGCCATCAGGGAGGGTGCTGCACGTGCGCTCGACCCGCTGCCGCCGGTACGGCCGCTGGCCGGGCCGTATCGCTACGAGGTGGAGTTCGATGCAGCGAACGCCGTGGTGATGACCACCGGCATTCCCGATGTCGAGCAGGTCGGGACGCGACGCGTCGCCTGGGAGCTACCGACGATGAAGCAGGCCATCCGGTGCTTCCGCGCGGTGACCGCCCTCGCCGCTGGCAGCGTCGAGGATTCCTACGGGTGAGGCTGACCGCGGCCTCGGAGATCCTCGAGGCGGGCGTCCGCGACGGGCTCTGGCCGGGCGCGGTCGCCGCCGTGGGGACGGGCGAGAGGACGGACCGGACGTGGGTGCTCGGCTCGGCTGACACCCTGAACGGACGCGTGATGACGAACGACACCGTCTTCGACCTGGCGTCGTTGACGAAGGTGATGGCCACGCTCCCGGTCCTGCTGTCCCTGCTCCGCCGGGACGAGGTGCGACTTGACGCGCGACTGCGCGACTTCGTCCCCGGCGTCGACGAACGCATCACGGTCGCGCAGGCGCTGACCCACACCACCGGGCTCCCCGCGCACGTCCGCTTCACCGCCACCACGACGGCGGGGTTGATCGAGGCCGCCGCCGCAGTCCCGGTGGAGGTCGAGCCGGGCAGCCGGGTCACCTACTCCGATCTCGGGTTCGTCCTGCTCGGTGGTGTGGTGCGGGCAGTGACCGGCCAGGACCTGGACGCCGTCGCCGGCCGGGAGGTCTTCGCCCCGCTCGGCCTCGCCTGTCGCTTCCGCCCGCCTGCGTCATGGCGCGACCGCATCGCCGCCACCGAGATCTACGACGGCGTGGCGACCCTCGGGGTCGTCCACGACGAGAACGCGCAGACCGCGGGCGGCGTCGCCGGGCACGCCGGCCTCTTCGGAACGCTCGCCGACGTCGTCGGCACACTGCGGCCATGGCTCTCGCCGGACGACCTGCACGCCGACGCCCTCCGTGACCGCACCGCCGGACTCGGCGGTCACCGTGGCCTCGGCTGGACCTGTCGGGGCGACGGTTACGACATCCTGTCGCCCGGCTGGGGTCCACGCGCGGTGAGCCACACCGGGTTCACCGGGACGTCCCTGGCGCTGGACCCGGACTCCGGGCGCTGGGCCGCGCTGCTCACCAACCAGGTCCACCTCGGGCGGGGCCGGTCCGAGGTCTTCGCCGCCCGCCGCCGGTGGCACGCCGTCCTCGTCGGCGACTGACGCATCGTCGAAGGCCTGCGGGAGAAGCAATATCGGCCGGCTTCAGCAGGCACCCGTCCAACTGCACTCCAGCTGCTGCCGCGGCGACGGCACCGGTCGGTGCGCCGGCCGCGGGACCAGCCGGGCGGCGGGACCGCCGTCGTCGGCCAGCGTCTCGGCGACCGCGTCCTCGATCGGCGTCATCGCGCCGGAGACGAAGTTGTTGCTGATCATCGAGAAGGCCAGGTGCTCCCCGGCGGCGGTCGTCACGTACCCGGACAGCCCGCTGACACCGGTCATGGACCCCGTCTTGGCGTGCACGTTCCCGGCCGCGGCGGTGCCGACCATGCGCTTGCGTAGCGTGCCGCCGACGAGGCGGTCCGGCTCGCCGGCGATCGGCAGGGCGGCGTACCAGGCCGGGAACCAGGGCTTCGCGCGGGCGGCGGCCAGCAGGGTGGTCAGCTGGTCGGTGGTGGCGTAGTCCGCACGGCCCAGCCCCGACCCGTCGAAGAGCTGCAGCGTCGACGTGTCGAGGCCGAGGCGCTCGAGGTCGGCCAGCACCGCCGCGGTCCCGGCGGCCCAGGTGCCCGCCCCGGAGACGACCCGTCCCATGGTCTTCACCAGCGCCTCGGCCATCATGTTGTTCGAGAGCTTGAGGAAGGGCGTGAGCATCGCCGCGAGCGTCACCGAACGGTGCTCGGCGACGAGTCGCGCGTCGGAGGGCGTGTCGGCGTCACGGACCGCACCACGGACCCGCACACCGTGGGCCGCGAGTGCGCGGACGAAGACCGCGGCGGCGAGGCCGGTGGGACGCTCGACCGTCGGCTGATCCTCGGCCGGATCGCCGCCGGCGGGGATCGAGCCGGTGACGTCGAGGACGTTGCGGCCTCGCTCGCGGACCGTCGCCACGGTGCTCGCCGAGCCCGCGGCGCCGGTGACGGCGGTGCTGTGGATCCGCAGGTAGGGGGCCGCGGGGGTGGTGGTGATGCGCGGTCGGTCACCGGCTCGCTGCCCCGGCGCGATGCCCACGAGCACCGTGCCGGCGTCACCGTCGGTGTTCGGCGCGACGGTGAGGGCCGAGGTCTGCGCCGAGTAGTAGTAGGGCTCGTCGTCCCAGGCCCAGAACGGCGCGAGCGGAGTCGAGTCGAACCAGCTGTCGTCCGTGGCCAGCCGCACCGAGTGCAGGCCCGAGCGGGCGACGGCGGTGGCGAGGTGGTCGTAGTCTGCCGCCATGATCGTCGGGTCGCCGGTGCCGCGCAGGTAGAGCGTGCCGCGAGCCAGCCGGACGTCGGTGACGAAGCGGTGGTCCGGGCCCAGGACGTCGAGTGCCGCCGCGGAGGTCAGCAGCTTGGTGTTGGACGCCGGCAGCAGCCTGGTGGCGCCGTTCGACTCGTAGAGCGTGCTGCCGGTGTCGAGGTTCCGGACGGTGAGCGCCGCCGAGGCCCCGGTGAGCCGCGCGTCGCCGAGCAGGGTGGTGAGCCGGTCGCGCAGTCCGGCGTCGGCCGGATCGCCGGTCGGTGCGGCAGTGGTCGTCGAGGCAGTGACGACTCCGGCGGTGACGACGGCGACCAGTGTTGCCCCGATCGTTGCGGACATGCGCATCGGCAGACCCCCCTGCGGCTCGTGAGACGTGCTCGCAGACTACGACCGATTCGGGCGTTGTGGGGCTATTGCGCGGATGGCCGCGCTGACGGCGGAGAGCGCCAGCAGCCGGACGACGTCGACGTGGGCGTCGACCTCGCCGGTGGCCGCCGCGACGAAGGCGTCCCCGTCGAAGCGGGTGTGCGGCGGCGTCAGCGCGCGGGCCAGGCCGTCGTGCGCGCCCTGCGCGACGATGCGGCACGCGGTCTTGTCCAGCCGGGCGTTCGTGACGACGACGCCGATGGTGGTGTGCGTGCCGAAGCCGAAGGGTGGGGCGGCCAGGACCTCCGGTGACGGTTCACGTGAACCGTCGTCGATGTCACCGAAGGCGTTCACCGCGCACAGCGCCGCGACCCGCAGCGGGCCGTGGTCGCGGACGGCGTGGCCGAGGCCGCCCGGTTGCCGTCCCGCAGGTCCGCGCCACTGCCCGACGTACGCGCCGGTGCCGGCGCCCAGCCGTCCCGTGACGATGGCGTCGGCGCGCAGGTCGGCGAAGGCTGCCGCCCCCTCGGCCGGGCCGGGCCGGACGGTCGCGTCACCCGCGGCGAGGTCGTAGAGCGCCAGGGTGGGGACGATCGGCACCGGCCCGGCCGGTGTCGCCACGCCCCTACCGGCGGCCTCGAAGGCCCGCATCACGCCGTCCGCCGCGGCGAGCCCGAAGGCCGAGCCACCGGTCAGCAGGACGCCGTCCACGACCTGCACCGCCTTGTCCGGCTCCAGCGCGAGCAGCTCCCGGGTTGCCGGCGCTCCGCCGCGGCACTCGGAGGAGGCGACGGTCCCGGCGGGCAGCTCGACGAGGGTGCAGCCGGTGAGTGCGACCGGATCGCTCCAGTGACCGACCCGCACGCCGTCGATGCCGAACCCGGTCACGCGGCGCCGATCGCCGCCCGGACGAGGTCCATGGCCGCGGCCTGGGCGCGGGCATCCGCGCCGGCGGTGTGACGCGGCGGCTCGAGGCCACGGACGGCGGCCTGCACGTGCATCACCCCGAAGGTGAAGGCGGTGCGCTCGTCGGGTGACCACGACCGGACCACCTCGCCATCGCGGATCAGCTCGACGGTGTCGGTGGGCCGGGGATGGAACGGATGCGTGATGCGCAGCTCGGCGGCGGTCCCGACGATGCGGGTCTCGGCGCTGAAGGGCTGCTGCAGGCTGGCCGAGAGCACCAGCCGCGCCTCGGCCGGGAAGTCCAACACCGCGGTGACCGATGCGTCGACGCCGGGTTCGCGGAAGACGGCGCTGCCGTGCGCGGCCGTCGGCTCGCCGTCCAGCAGCAGCCGGGCCAGCCGGATCGGGTAGCAGCCGACGTCGTAGAGCGCGCCGCCGCCGACGGCGTTGAGCCGGATGTTGCTCTCGGAGGCCACCGTGAAGCGGAACCGCGAGTCGAACTGCAGCGGGGTGCCGAGCTCGGGGAGCAGCGACGCCATCAGCTCCGTCTGCGGGTGGAACGGGAAGACGAACGACTCCCAGACCAGCGCGTCGGCCGACAGACCGTCGGTCAGCGTTGCCACCTCCGCCGCGGTGAGTCCGAACGGTTTCTCGCAGAGGACGGCCTTGCCCGCCGCCACCGCCCGGCGGGCCCACTCGACGTGCTGCTCGTTGGGCAGCGCGACGTAGACGACGTCCACGTCGGGGTCGTCGAGGACGCCCTGGTAGTCCGTGCCCCGGCCGACGCCGTGCTCGGCTGCCCAGGCTCGGGCCCGCTCGGCTGATCGGCTGCCGACGACGTGGGCGACGCCGCCGGCGGCCGCGACGGCCGGGAGCAGCGACTTGCGGGCGATGTTGGCGGTGCCGAGGATGCCCCAGCGGACGGGTTCGCTCACGCCTTCGACGGTAGCGCGGCCGTCGTCCACGCCTCGGTGGAGCTGCTGACGAGCACGGTCAGGATCAGCACGACCAGGTACAGCCCGACGATGACGACGAGCCCGGCGACGACGCCGTGGGCGATGACGAGTGCGGCGCCCGCACAGGCTCCGCCGAGCATGGCCGCGACGGCGAGGAGCCGGCGGGCCGCGGTGGCGTGGTCGCCTCGGCGCAGGTCGGCACCGATGCCGGTGAGGGTCATGGTGAGCACCGTGGTGGTGAGGTCGGGGACGGCGAGCCGGCGGACGGCGGCGTTCTGCATGCCGAGGGCCAGGGCGAGCGCGCCCAGGGTCACCAGCTGGCCGGCGAGCCTCGTCGAGACCGACGACGCGACGAGCGCGACGACGCCGAACCCGAGCTGGGCGGCCATCACGTTGCGGAGTAGCTGCCCGCGGTGAGGCGTCCGGCTCACCACGACGCCACCGGCCGCCGCGCCGACCAGGAACGCCACCAGGGCGACGACCGAGCCGGAGAGGGAGAAGCCGGGCGCGCCGACCAGGGCGAAGCCGATGAAGACGACGTTGCCGGTCATGTTCGCGACGAAGACGCGGCCCAGACCGAGGATGCTGACGGCGTCCACCACGCCGGTCCCGACCGTCAGGAGCAGGAGTACGGCAGGCAGTGGGCCGTGCCGAGGATGAGACCAGAAATCCCGCACGATGCCACCGGACGTCACCGGTTCATTGTCTCGCACCGTGGCCGTCGTCGGGTTCACCACCGCTGCATCCCGGGGACGTCGAAGGCGTGAGCGAGAAGACGACGTTGCGGCAGCAGGCGGGCTGGCTCCCCGGCCAGGACGATCTGGAGCAGTGGCTCGCCGAGCTACGGGAGCGGGCCGACGCCCACACCGACCGTCCGTTGCACCCGGCCCTCGCTCGCTTCCGCGATCTCATCGACACCGATCCGATCGTGCGCATGTACGTGCACCAGATGATCGAGCAGGAGCCGGGCGGGTCACGGGCGTACAGCCAGCGCCACGTGGACGATGTGCCGCAGCTGCTGGCGCTGATGAACGAGGTGCTGCACCGCGCGCCCGAGTTCGACAGCGAGTCGCTGGTGATGACACCGCTGGCGGCCGTCCTGGACTGGACGATGGGCACGCGGGCGGGGTTCGCCGCGTACCGGGACCGCCGCATCAACGACGCGTTGCGCGAGATCCTCACCGCCTGGTGCGCCTTCCTCGACAGCCCCGAGTCGCGCTACGTCCTCACCGACGACGAGCACGGGTGGAAGTCGTCGTCGGCCCGCAAGGCCGTCGGCATGGAGCAGTTCGTCCACGACCCGGACGACGAGCACTGGGGCTTCGCGTCCTGGAACGACTTCTTCACCCGCCACTTCCGGCCGGGCGAGCGGCCGGTGGCCGAGCCGGCGGACGACGCGGTGATCGTGGCCAGCTGCGAGGCGACGCCTTACGGGCTGGCCACCGACGTCGCCGCGACCGACCGGTTCTGGATCAAGGGACAGCCGTATTCGCTACGAGACATGCTGGACGGTGACGAGGCGGTCGACGACTTCGTCGGCGGCACCGTCTACCAGGCGTACCTCAGCGCGCTCAACTATCACCGCTGGCACAGCCCGGTGGCGGGGACGGTGGTCCGAGCCTGGAACGTTCCCGGCACCTACTACTCCGAGGCCGACGCCGAGGGCGCCGCCGCCTTCGAGCCACAGAACTCGCAGGGGTACCTCGCGCACGTCGCCACCCGCGCAGTGATCGTCATCGACGCCGACGATCCCGCGATCGGACGGATGGCGGTCGTCCAGATCGGCATGGCGGACGTGTCGTCATGCGTCATCGCGCCCGGTGTCGAGCCCGGCCGGCACCTGGCCAAGGGTGACGAACTCGGCCACTTCCAGTTCGGTGGCTCGACCTACTGCCTGGTCTTCCGACCCGGCGTCCTCGCCGATATCGCCGTCAACGCGGTCCCGCGGCCGGGTGCCGGCGTGGTTCCGGTGAACTCCCGGCTGGCGACCGCCCGGAGCTAGCGCTTGACCGAACGCGAGGTGGCGCCGAAAGCGAGGGCGTTCTCGGCGGCGACGACGCGATAGCGTGCCTTGGCCTTCGTGGTGAAGGTCCAGGAGTAACCCCGCTTGCCCCGCGTCGTGGCGCGCTTGACCGTCTTCCACGTGCTGCCCGACAGCCGCTGGATCGAGACGCGGGTGGCGGTGGCGGCGCTGCCGCTGAACGACTCGAAGCGTGCGGTCTTGGCGGTCAGGGTGACTTTCTTGCCCGCCCGCTTCGCGACGAGGCTGGCGCGGCCGGCAAACTTGATCGTCGTCGCGGCGGCGGTCACGCTGCAGCTGAGCTGGTTGAAGTTGGCGTCGTAGGACAAGCAGTCGCTGGCCGTCGTGCGATACACGCCCGGCGACACGCTGTAGGCATAGATGCTCTCGGACGCCGGCTGACTGGTGCTCCAGTACAACAGGTGGTCGTCGGTGCTGTGGACCAGGTGCGTCGAGACGCTCATGTTGTCGGTGCTGTGGCAGGCGGTCGGCCCCGTGATCGTCAGCGGTACCCGGAGTCCCACGACGCTCTGGTTCACCACTACTCGTGAGGGCAGGACAGGCCGGTAGGTACAGGTCGCAGCGGCGCCCGCGGTGGTCGACGCGAGGACTTGCATCCCGGCGGCGATGAGGACGGTGCTGGCTACGACGGCGAGGGAGCGGCGCATGACGGCGATCATGTGCTGCCGATCGACGGACCGCCAGCACCTGCCGGACACGGGGGACGAATGGTCCGGCAAGGGACGACCTTCGCGCGGACGACACGGCGACGAAGGTCCCGGACGTCCGTCAGGGATCAATCCGAGGTCGTGGCGCCCGGCGCCTTCTTGGCCGGTGCCTTCTTCGCCGCAGCCTTGGTGGCGGGCGACTTCTTCGCAGGGGTCTTCTTCGCGGGGGCGGGGGAGGCGGGTGCGTCCTCGCCCAAGATCTCGCGGACGGCGGCGGTCTCGTAGAAGGGCGCGAGCCGGGTGCGGACGATGCGCGCCAGCTCGCCGTTGTCGCGCAGGGTCGCGAGCAGGTGCGGGGCGGTCTCGCGCAGGGCCACCAGCAGCTCCTCACGGCCGACACCGACGTCGGCGAGCAGGGTGGTGACCGGGGTGGCGCCGTGCTCGTCGAAGAGCGTGTCGACGCAGGCGTCGATCAACGTGCCGACGTACTCGGTCTCGCGGGCGTCGGCGACGATCGCCCGGATGATCTGCGCGAGCTCACGGAGGTCCTTGGCGGTGGCGTAATCGCGCAGCGCGGCGACGGTCTCACGAGCCTGCAGGTCCCACAGCTCCAGCGCGGCCTCGCGCAGCGGGGCGTCGCGGAGCAGGTCGCGGGTGGCGGCGTTGGTCTGCTTCATGGCGAACTGGGCGCCCTTGCCGGCGGCGTCGCCGATGAAGGTGTTCTGCGCGATGCCCCTGGCCTTCTTGGCGGCGCCGAAACCGATGTTCATCATCGACTTGGCGCCGGGCAGCTTCTCCACCCGCTCGCGGTTCTGGTTGACGAAGTCGCCCACTAGCCGCCCCACGAAGCGGTTCGCGATGTCGCTGACGGCGGGGCTCTCCAGCAACCGGTCCATGGCGCGGTCCTGCAGCCGCCGCATGGAGAGCAGCTTGGTGATCAGCGCGTCGACGTGCTCGCGGGCGACGACGGCCCCGAGCTCGTGGTCGGCGGCGGCCGGCAGCGTGTACACGGCGTCGGCCATCTGATCCACCAGCGCCTCGACCAGCGGGCTGTCGACACCGTTGGCGACGCCCCGCCGGACGATTCCCTTCAGCGCGTCGGGATGGGCGACGTCGGCCAGCGTCACCGAGCCGCCGATCCGCAGCAGGTCGTCCACGTCGTCGGCGAGCAGGTCGACCAGGCCGTCCCCGGTCAGTTCGGCGACGGCCCAGTCGACCTGGGCGTCCAGCAACCGTGCGGCGGTGTCACTCATGCCGCACAGCATGCCCAACCCGCAGCGGTCAGGTGCGGGCGGCCTTGCGGACGTTGACCGCCGGCATGACCTTGTCGCCGTAGGCGGCGAGCGTCTCGGACTTCGCGTCGTGCTGCAGGTACAGCGCGAACTGGTCCACGCCGAGGGCACGCAGCTCCTCGAGCCGGGCCACCTGGGCCTCGACGGGGCCGATGAGGCAGAAGCGATCGATGACCTCGTCCGGGACGAAGTCGGTGTGCGCGTTGCCGGCCTTGCCGTGCGAGTTGTAGTCGTAGCCGCTGCGGTTGGCGATGTACTCGCTCAGCGCCGGCGGCACGGCGGCACCGTCGGCGCCGTAGCGCGCCACGATGTCGGCGACGTGGTTGCCGACCATGCCGCCGAACCAGCGGCACTGGTCGCGGCCGTGCTGCAGGTGCTCCGGGGTGCCGTCGGTGACATAGGCGGGTGCGGCGACGCAGATGGTGACCGAGTCGGGGTCCCGCCCGGCGTCGGCCGCCGCCTTCCGAACTGCCGCGATCGACCACTCGATGATGGCCGGATCGGCCAGCTGCAGGATGAAGCCGTCGGCCACCTCGCCGGTGAGGGCCAGCGCCTTGGGGCCGTAGGCCGCGACCCAGACCGGCAGCTCGGACCCCTCCGACCACGGGAACTGCAGCTTGTTGCCCTTGTAGTCGACCTGCCCGCCGTTCGCGAGCCCGCGGATCACCTCGATCGACTCGCGCAGGTTCTTCAGGGTCACCGGCGCGCCGTTGATCACGCGCACGGCGGAGTCACCCCGGCCGATGCCGCAGATCGTCCGGTTGCCGTACATCTCGTTCAGCGTGGCGAAGAGGGAGGCGGTCACGGTCCAGTCGCGGGTGGCCGGGTTGGTGACCATCGGTCCGACCGTGACTTTGCGCGTCTCTGCGAGAATTCGGCTGTAGACGACGTAGGGCTCCTGCCACAGCAGGTGCGAGTCGAAGGTCCAGACGTGGCTGAAGCCGTACGTCTCGGCCTGGCGGGCAAGCTCGACCACTCGTGCGGCCGGGGGATCGTTCTGCAGAACGACACCGAAGTCCATGGATGAATCCGCCTTAGATCAGGTTCTGCGACAGGTCGCGCTTGACGAACTGGCCGTGGCCCTTGTGGCCCACGTACCCGGTCTCGTCGACGATGACGGTGCCGCGGGAGATGACGACGTCGACGTGACCGTCGATCTCGTAGCCCTCCCACGCCGAGTAGTCCATGTTCATGTGGTGCGTGTCGACCGAGATGGAGGTGTGCCCGTTCGGGTCGTAGACCACGACGTCGGCGTCGGCGCCGGGGGCGATGACGCCCTTCTTGCCGTAGAGGCCGAACATGCGTGCCGGCGTGGTGCAGCAGGCCTCGACCCACCGCTCCTTGCTGATACGGCCGTCCACGACACCCTGGAAGAGCAGGTCCATGCGGTGCTCGACCGAGCCGATGCCGTTGGGAATCTTGGCGAAGTTGCCGATCCCCATCTCCTTCTGGTCCTTCATGCAGAACGGACAGTGGTCGGTGCTGACGGTGGTGACGTCACCGGTGCGCAGGTACTTCCACAGCTCGTCCTGGTGCCCCTCGGCCCGGGAGCGCAGCGGCGTGGAGCAGACCCACTTCGCCCCCTCGAAGTCGCCCCACTGCTCGCCGCGGGCTCCCAGCTGCTCCTCCAGCGACAGGTAGAGGTACTGCGGGCAGGTCTCGGCGAAGACGTTGCGGCCGTCGTTGCGGGCCTCGGCGATGCGGGCGAGGGCCTGCTTGGCGCTGACGTGGACGACGTAGAGCGGCGCGCCGGTGATGTCGGCGAGCATGATCGCCCGGTGGGTCGCCTCCTGCTCGGCCTGCCACGGTCGGGTCACGCCGTGGAAGTAGGGGTTCACGTCCCCGCGCTCGAGGGCCTGCTGCACGAGGACGTCGATGGCCGAGCCGTTCTCGGCGTGCATCATGATCAGGCTGCCGTTGCCGGCGGCGGCCTGCATCGCCTGCACGATCTGGCCGTCGCTGGACAGGAAGACGCCGGGGTAGGCCATGAAGAGCTTGAAGCTGGTGATGCCCTCGCCGATCAGCTCGTCCATCGCCTTGAGCGACTCGTCGTTCACCTCCCCGATGATCTGGTGGAAGCCGTAGTCGATGGCGCAGTTGCCGCCGGCCTTCTCGTGCCAGAGCGCGACCTGGTCCTGCACTCGCTGGCCGTGCGCCTGCACCACGAAGTCGACGATCGTGGTCGTCCCGCCCCACGCCGCAGCCCGAGACCCGGTCTCGAAGGTGTCCGAGGCGTTGGTGCCGCCGAACGGCATCTCCATGTGGGTGTGTGCGTCGATGCCGCCGGGGATGACGTACTTGCCCGTCGCGTCGATCGTCTTCTCGGCCGTGATCGTCGCCGCGAACTCCGGCGACACCACGGCCGCGATCGTCTCGCCGTCGATCAGCACGTCGGCGCGGGACGACCCGGTCGCGCTGACGACCGTCCCGCCGGTTACCAGGGTCCGGCTCATCGACTCCTCACCGGCCGCTCGCTTCGCTCGGGACGGATCGTCGACGATCCGGCTGCGCCGGCTGTGACGTTGTTCTTCGCGCGAGCGCTCATCACGGGCGTGCAATCTGCGTGTAGGAGTCCGGACGGCGGTCCCGGTAGAACTGCCAGTCGTCGCGCATCTGCTGGACGAGATCCATGTCGAGGTCACGCACGAGCAGCTCCTCCTTCTCCGCCGATCCCCGCTCGCCGACGAAGTTGCCGCGCGGGTCGATCACCTGGCTGGTGCCGTAGAAGTCCACGGCCAGCTCGCCGTACTCGTTGTCCTCGCGGCCGACCCGGTTGGGCTGCAGCACGAAGTAGCCGTTCGCCACGGCCGCGCACGGGCCCTCCACCTCCCACAGCCGGTTCGACAGTCCGGGCTTGGTGGCGTTGGGGTTGAAGACGATGTGCGCGCCGGCCAGGCCGAGCTCGCGCCAGCCTTCGGGGAAGTGCCGGTCGTAGCAGATGTAGGTGCCGACCTTGCCGACCGCGGTGTCGAAGACGGGGTAGCCGAGGTTGCCGGGACGGAAGTAGAACTTCTCCCAGAACCGGTCCAGGTGCGGCAGGTGGTGCTTGCGGTACTTGCCGAGGATGGTGCCGTCGGCGTCGACCGTGACGGTGGTGTTGTAGTAGACGCCGGTCTGGTCCTCCTCGTAGATCGGCAGGATCATGACCTGGCCGAGTTCCTTGGCCAGCGCGGCGAAGCGCTGCACGATCGGACCGTCGGCGGGCTCGGCGTAGCGGTAGTACTTCTGGTCCTGGGTGATGCCGAAGTACGGGCCGTAGAAGAGCTCCTGGAAGCACATGACCTGCGCGCCCTGCTCCGCCGCCTCCCGCGCGAACTGCTCGTGCCGGTCGAGCATGGACTCCTTGTCGCCGGTCCAGGTCGTCTGCGAGATCGCAGCTCTGATGGTCGTCATGCGCTCCTCCTGCTCTGTGATGCGGGGCGGACCCGAGTCCGCCACGCCCTGACTCTGTCAAACACCGTGTCGTCCCGACAGAGGGACGTTGGTCGTGTCGTCGCCGTCGTCGTCGAGGCGGTGCAGCTCCATCGCCACGAAGACGGCGGCGCGACGGTCCGGATCGTCGACGAACGGCCCGAGCACCGTCTCCAGCCGCGCCACCCGGCTGCGCAGGGTGTTGCGGTGGACGAAGAGCAACCGGGCCGCCTCGGCGAGGTTGCCGTTGGTGGCGTGCAGCGTGCGCACGATCCGGCGCTGCTCGGCGGCCTCCGGGCCGGGTCCACCCACCGGGCCCAGCACCTCGCCGACGTACGCGCGACGCTCGTGCTCGGGCAGCTGGTAGAGCAGGCTCAGCAGGCCCAGCTCGTCGTAGCGGGTCACCTGGTTGGCCGCGCCGAGGCGGCGTCCGATGGTGGCGGCGCGGGCGGCCTCGCGATAGGCCCCCGGCAGGCTGCGGATCTCGGCGAGAGCGCGGCTGGCGCCGACCGAGAGCGGGAGGGCGGCGCTGCGGCGGAACGTGCGGATGAGGGCATCGACGTCGAGGTGCGCGCTCACCAGCAGGACCAGGCCGCCCTCGAAGGCGATGAGCGTCGCGGCGGGATCAGCGGCGTTGAGCGGTGTGCCGAGCTGCTCGCCGAGGCGGACCAGGCCGCGACGGCCGAGCGGCTGCGCGAAGGGCTCGACGACCAGCACGACCATCCGGCGGTTCGGGAAGAGCCGCAGTCGCCGGCTCCGGCGCAGCGCCGTCTCGCGCGCCTGCAGGTCGTCGCCCAGGATCATGGCGAGCTGCGCCTGCGCGGGCTCGGCCTGGGAGCGCTCGGCCGTCCGGACCCGGGCGGCGAGGACGAGGACGGGCAGCAGCAGCTCCAGCGCCGTGGCGGCGGCAGCGGGCAGCGGACCGGGGGCGCGCAGCTCGACCGTGCCGATGGTGGTGTCCCCGTGGCGCAGCGGTCGCTGCGCGGTCGCCGGCTCGTCCTCGGACGGGAGCGCGTCGGTCCCCGGCCGCAGCCCCACGGCCAGCACCTCACCGGCCATGCCGCGGACCGTGACGGCAGCGTCCAGGACCTCGGCCAGCCGGCGGGCCAGCGAATGCAGATCGTGGGTGTCGCGGGGCTCGTCGGTCTGCTCCCCGGCCTGCTCGTCGGGGACGGCGGTCCCGGCCGCGCTGCGCAGGACGGTGGCCACGAGGGCCGCGGGATCGTCCGAGGCGGCCGGCCGCGGCGGCGGCGTCTCGGCGACGACGGCCTGGACCGCGGTGACGATCTCGTCGGCCGTGCTCTGCGAGGTCCAGAGCAGGCCCACGCCGGAGTCGGCCACCGCGGCCAGCGTGGCCCGCGGTGGCAGCGCCCCGGACGGGGAGGCCGCCACCGCCACGGCGCTGGATCGGTGCAGGTGTCGCAGCCGCGCCAGCACGAGATCCAGCGGCTGCGAGACGTCCGCGCCGGGCCAGGTCAGCACCGGCAGCGCGCCGGTCCCGACCGGGCCGGTGGTCGACTGTCCGGTCGCGGCCACCAGGAAGGCGCCGGTGACCGTCAGCGGGGGAGGGGTCGTGAGCATCTGCAGCCCGACCCGTTCGGCGACCTCGGCGATGTCATGGTTCACGCCGCCACCGGCTGCCCGGGTCGTTGAGAATGGAGCGCGTGCCCCACCTCCCCGTCATCGATCTTGCCGGTGTCGCCGACGATGCCGACCGCGCGCAGGCCGAGGCCGCGCGCCTGGACTCGGCGTGCCGGCGGCACGGCGTCGTGGAGCTGACCGGCCACGGCGTCCCGGAGGCGCTGGTGAGCGAGCTCTTCGCCGCCACGCGAGAGTTCTTCGCCCTTCCCGACAGCGAGAAGGGGCTCGTGGCCCAACCCGCCCCCGATCAGGTGCGGGGCTGGTCGGCCTACGGCAGCGAGGGGCTCGCGTACTCCCTGGACGAGGAGTCGGCGGCCGACCTGAAGGAGAAGTTCGACATCGGGCCGGCAGCGGACGTCGGCGACGCGGACTACCGCGACCCCGCGCGCAGCGGACCCCATCTTGCCGCGAACCGCTGGCCGGCGGCCCCCGCAGGTTTCCGGGCGGTGTGGGAGGCCTACTACGACCACATGGACCGGCTGGGACAGCTGCTCGTCCGGCTCGCCGCGCAGGCGTGGGGCCTCGCTCCGGACGCCCCCGAGCTGAGTTTCGCACGGCCGATCAGCATGCTGCGGGCGCTCTACTACCCGCGGCAGTGGGAGGCGCCGCTGGGCGGGCAGCTGCGGGCCGGTGCGCACAGCGACTACGGCGCCTTCACCATCGCCACCGCCGAGGACGCGCCGGGCGGCCTGCAGATCCTGGACCGCAGCGGCGAGTGGACGCCGGTGGCCACCACACCGGGACGGCTGGTGGCGTGGTGCGGCGACCTCATCGCCGAGTGGACCGCCGATGAGTGGCCCGCGACGCTGCACCGCGTGATCAATCCGCAGCGCAGCGTCGCGGCCGACAGCACTCGCCTGGCCTTCGCCTTCTACCAGGAGCCCGATTACGACGTCCACGTCGACATTCTGCCGCCGTTCCGGGGCCGTGACTGGGTCGCGCAGGAACCCGTCCTCACCGCAGGGGATCACCTGCGGCAGAAGTACGTCCGGCAGACGACCTTCGGACGCTGGCGCGACGAACGGCTCCGGTGAGGCGGGCATGGTGGGATCAGGCCGCCGGGTGGAGCTCGGGCAGGTGGTTGATCCGGAAGGCGTTCTCCTCGGGGTCGAGGGCGACGGCCTGCCACGCCCCGTAGTAGGTGCGGTGTGGTGCCTGGACCACCGCCGCCCCCGCCTGCACGGCGCGCTCCAGATGCGTCGCCACCGCGGCCTCGTCGGCGACTTCGAAGGTGAGGAAGCCGTAGACGGGACGCCGGTCCCCGCTGCTGCGGGGGCGGGGGAGCTCGAGCAGATCGTAGGCGGTGCTCGCGGCGCTGAAGCCGAGCACCGTGTCACCCACCTGCAGCCCCCGGAAGTGCTCGGAGGTCAGCGACTCGACCTCCGGCAGCCCGAAGACATCCCGGTAGAAGCCCGACAGCGAGATCATGTCGGTCGCCAGCACGCTGGCGAAGGAGAGGGTCGGCGCGGTCATGATCAGAACTTCACCTTGCCGGCGTACTGCTTGTAGCGGTACGGGTCCTTGGCGATGACCGCGGCGGCGTTGGACTTGGTGATCATGGCCTGCGAGATGGGGTTGTCGAAGATCGGCTTGCCGCCCTCCAGCTTCGCGCGCACCGCCTGCGCCACGACCAGGCCGGTCTGCGCCGCGGAGTAGTAGCGGTCGGCGGCGAGGTACGGAGTCCCCAGCCAGGTGTTGATCAGCTCGTCGTCGGCGTCGCTGGAGACGTGGGTGAGGCTGCTGATCTTGCGCGATTTCAGGTACGAGGCGATGCCGTCGCTCATCGACGCGGAGTACGCGACGACCGCCGTGGTGTCCGGGTGCGCCTGCAGGCCGGTCTCGACGATGGTGGTCGCCTTGTTGCGGTCGAAGAAGCCCTGCTCGCGGACGACGACCTCGAAGCCGCTGGAGGCCAGCGCGGAATTCAGGCCCTCGTCGATCTTCTCGGAGAAGCCCTGACCGACGATGCCCTGGACGACGATCACCTTGCCGGGCTTGGCGTTCTTCTTGAGGAACTCGCCGATCAGCTTCCCGCCCTCGACCGAGTCCAGGTCGGCGACACCGGTGTAGTTGTCGTCCGCGCTGGACTTGCCCGGCCACAGCGCGTTGCCGACGGCGACGCCCTGCTGCTTGCAGAGCTTGGCCGCCTTGCCGATGGTGGTGGCGTCGGCGGGCAGGACGATCAAGCCCTCGATGCCCTGCGTCAGCAGGTTCTGGATGTTGGAGAGCTCGTTCTTGGTGTCGAAGTCGTTCTGGACACCGAGCACCTTGTAGCTGGTGCCGGCCAGCGCCTTCTGCACGCCCTCGGCCACGTAGCCGGAGTAGGCGTTGATGCCGTTGAGCGAGATGCCGATCGTCTTGCCGGCGCCGGGGCCGCCGGAGCCACCGCTGCTGCCGGCGCCGGAGCTGTCACTGCCACAGGCGGCCAGCAGCGAGCCGAGGCTGAGGAAGCCGGCGGTGGCGGCGGAGCCGCGCAGGAAGGCGCGGCGGTCGACGCCGCGGCGGGGATAGGGCAGCGGGCGGGATACAGGGGTCATGGACAGCTCCTCGGGTGGGTGCGGCGACAGGGCAGCGGGACGGACGGTGAACCGGGCGACGCTGCCACGGCGACGAGCGGGAACGGCTCAGCGGGCAGGCGGTGGGGCCGGGGTCCGGCGCGTGACGACCTGCGTCAACCGGGCGGCGAGGGCGGCGCCGTAGCCGGTGCGCACCCGCCCCGACCGCAGATCGGCCACCGAGGTGGCGACGACGGCGAAGATCAGGATCCCGCCGGAGACGAGGCTCTGGTAGGCGCCGGGTACCTGCAGGAAGGTCAGCGAGGCACTCACCGTGCCGTAGACCAGGGTCCCGAGGAAGGTGCCGATCATGGTGCCGCGACCGCCGATCAGCGCGGCACCGCCGAGGACGGTGACGGCGATGGTGTTGAGCTCGAGCCCGTCGCCGGAGTTCGGATCGCCGGAGGCGAGCCGGGCCATCATCACCAGTCCGGCCAGACCCGCCAGCAGGCCGTTGAGCATGAACACCTCGACGGTGATCCGCCGTGTCGGCAGGCCCGCCAGGTAGGAGGCCTGCGACGACGCGCCGAGGGCGAAGACATTGCGGCCGAAGCGGCTGAAGTGCAACAGCAGACCGGTGACGAGCAGGACGGCGAGCAGCGTGACGGCTGGTGCCCGCAGCCCGAGCCACTCGCCGAAACCCAGCGTCTCTAGCCCGCTCTCCACGCTCACCGGGCGGTTGTCGGCCAGGGCGAGCGCCAGCGAGGAGAAGACGCTCAGCCCGCCGAGGGTCAGGATGAAGGGCGGGACGCGCAGGAACGCCGTCACCAGTCCCCAGACCAGGCCGACGCCGGTCCCGATCGCCAGGCCGACGACGATGACGGCCGGCGTGCTCCATCCGGCGCCGAAGAGCTTGGCGGCGACGACGGCGACGAAGGACACCACGCTGCCGACGGAGAGATCCAGCTGCCCGCCGATGATGAGGAACGTCTGCCCCGCGGCGAGGATCCCCAGCACCGAGACCTGGGCCAGGATGTTGCCGAAGTTGTCGAAAGTGAGGAAGGCGTCGTTGCGCGAGTTGGAGTACAGGCTCAGCACGACGACCGCCAGGACGAGCGGCAGCGCCGTCCGGACGAAGGTCTGCGTCGGGGAGTGACGCCGGACGGTGGTGGCTGGCGGCGCCGGCCGGGTCGCGGTCGACGGCAACGGCTCCGCCGTCGGGGTGGACTTCGAGGTCAGGGCGTCGGTCATACCAGGGTTCCCGTCGGGTCGGCGGTGGTCTCGAGCGTCCAGAGCCGCTCGGGGCTCGCGTCGTCACCGGCCAGCTCGGCAACGATCCGGCCCTCCCGCATCACCAGGACGCGGTCGGCCAGGCAGGAGATCTCCTCGTAGTCGCTGGAGACGGCGACGACGGCGAGACCGTCGGCGGCCAGGGCGAGCAGCTGCCGGTAGATCTCGAACTTGGCGGCGACGTCCACGCCGGCGGTGGGCTGGTCGAGGACGAGGACGTGGCTGCCGGCGAGCAGCCAGCGCGACAGGATCACCCGCTGCTGGTTGCCGCCGCTGAGGGTGGTGACGGCGCGTCGCGGGTCCTCGGCCTTGACCGCGCCGGCGGCCAGCGCCTCGCGGCTGGTCCGCCGCGCCGTGCCGGGACGGTGCCACCAGGTGCGGGGACCGCGACGCGAGAGGAGCAGGTTCTCCGAGATGGGTCGTTCCAGCAGCAGGCCGTCGGCCTTGCGGTCGGCCGGGACGTACCCGATGCCGGCAGCCGCCGCGGGGGCTCGGTGGCGGACGCGCCGCTGCGCTCCCGCGGGGTCGGTGACGGTCACCGTCCCGCGGGCGGCCGGACTCGCCCCGGCGAGGGCCGCGGCGAGCTCGGGGGCACCCGAACCGGCCGCACCGCAGAGCATCAGCACTTCGCCGCGGCGGACGTCGAGGTCAGTCGGCCCGAGGACGGGCGGGCAGGTGACGCCGCGCGCGCTGAGCGCGACGGTGGTCGTGCCGGCCGCGGCGCGGGGCAGCCGGGCGTGCGCGACGTCCCGGTCGAACATGGCGGTGACCAGCTCCTCGGTGGTCGTCTCGGCCACGGTGAAGCGGCCGACCCGCTGGCCGTTGCGCAGGACCGTGGCCGAGTCGGCGATCTCGAAGACCTCCTGCAGGTGGTGGGAGATGTAGAGCAGCGACGTCCCGGCCGCGCGCAGGCCGGCGACGACGCGGAAGAGGGTCGCCACCTCCGCCGGACGCAGCGACGCCGTGGGCTCGTCCATGACGACGAGCTTGGAGCGGCGGTGGACGGCGCGGGCCAGCTCGACCAGCTGCTGTTCGGCAGGGCTGAGGTCCCCGGCGCGGCTGCGGGCGTCGATGGCGATGCCGAGGCGATCGAGCTCCTGCTGGGCACGGTCGCGGAGCTGTCGGGCGGTCACCAGGCCACCGCGGCCGGGGAGGTCGGCCAGCAGCACGTTCTGCGCCACGGAGAGATCCGCCGCGATCTGCCGCTCCTGGTGGACCACCCGCACCCCGAGCCGCTGGGCGGCCGCGGGGGTGAAGGTCTTGAGCTCCTGACCGGCGATGTGGACGGTGCCGGTGTGCGGCTTGAGGGCGCCGGTGACGATCTTGATGAGGGTGGACTTGCCGGCACCGTTCTCACCCAGCAGCGCGTGGACCTCACCGGGGGCGATCCGGAGGTCGACACCGGTGAGGGCCCGCACGCCGGGAAAGGCCATGCCGACTCCTGCCGCGTCCAGGGTCGGGGCCGTCTCACCGCTCACAGGTCCAGCTCCAGCACGGGTGTCCGCGAGCGGCTGACGCAGATGGCGATGCGCTTGCCGGCCCGCTTAGCCCGGTCGCTGAGCACGGTGTCGCGGTGGTCCGGCTCGCCGGCGACGACGTGCTGCACGCAGGTGCCGCAGTCGCCGCGCCGGCAGAAGAAGTCGACCGTCACGGTGCCGAGCTCCTCGATGGCCTCCAGGATCGTCTGGTCGGCGCCGACCCGGATCCGGCGGCGGCTCTGCACGAGGGTCACGTCGAAGGTGGCCGGGGGTGCCGGTGCGGGGTCAGGCACCCTGGACCGCCGCCGCCAGCCCGGTGGCGGGCGTGCCGCTGATCGTCTTCACGAACTTGCTGATCAGGTGCTCGCCGGAGGTCGTCGGCGCGTACTTCGGCTGCTCGCCCTCGGCCACGCAGCTGGGCAGGCACTCGATGACGGCGTCGTAGTTGGGCTGGTGGAAGAACACCAGCGACATGCGGCGGGTGTCGCCACTGCCGGCCGGCGGGTTCGCGACGCGGTGCCGGGTGGAGGTCCAGGCGTCGTTGGTCCACTGCGCCATGAGGTCGCCGAGGTTGACGACGAGCGCACCCGGCACGACGGGGACCGGCACCCAGTCGCCGTCCTTGGTGAAGACCTGCAGCCCGCCCGGCGCCGCCTCCTGCCGGACGATGGTGAGGCTGCCGTAGTCGGTGTGCGCGCCGGCCCGCATCTGGCCCGGCAGCGGGGCGATACCGGTGTGCGGGTAGTTGATGGCCCGCAGCATGCTGATGTCCTTGTCGATCTTGTCGGCGAAGAAGTCGGCCGGCAGGTCGAGGGCGGAGGCGAAGGCCGACATCAGCCGGCGGCAGAGATCGTTCAGGGCGCGGAAGTACTCGGTCCAGATCTGCTCCATCTCGGCCGGTGTCGCCGGCCACTGGTTGGGCAGGAAGTGCGCGCCGGCGTTCTCGGGGGCGTAGTACGGGTCGTCGGCGGGGAAGTCGACCGGGCCCACGTCGTACTTCTCGTGCAGGTCGGGCGGGGTCTCCACGTCCTCGGAGTAGGCGAAGGACTGCTCGCCCACCGCGCAGTAACCGCGGATCGTCTCGGGGTTGGGCTGCGCCACCGCGCGCTTGGCGCTCATCGGGCCGTCGAAGAAGGCACGCGAGACGCGGTACATGCGCTCGATGAGCTCGTCCGGGACGCCGTGGCCGGTGATCTGGAAGAACCCGATCTCGCGGCAGGCGTGATCGATCTCGGCGACGACGCGGGCGCGGTCGGCGTCGTCGCCGGCCAGCGCGCTGATGTCGATGACCGGAACGATGCTCGTCGAGCTCATGACGGACCTCCTCGTGACCCGCGCCGTGATCGGCGCCTGCAGGTCCCGAGCATCGGTCCGCCGGACGGGGGTTCACAACGCCGCGGGTGCACCGACCTGCCGGGCCCGACAGGGCACCCTGCACATCGGAAATGCGGCGGAAACGCGTCGACTCGCGGCTGTGACGACCCTCGGCGAGACGTCCGGAAGGTGCGGTGTCAGGTCGTCGTGAGGACCCTCGGCACGATCATGTTCGAGCGACAGAAATGCGTCGGGGCGGACGACCGTCTCCGGTCGTCCGCCCCGCTGCGGGTTGTTCCGAGGGGTAGTCAGCCGCCCTCGTAGTAGCCGTCGGCGACCTCGAGGGCCTCGTCGAGCAGCGAGAGGCCCTCACGGACCTCGGCCTCGGTGATGGTGCACGGCGGCACCACGTGGGTGCGGTTGAAGTGGACCATCGGCCAGAGTCCGAGCTTCTTGCAGGCGGCGGCGAAGTCGTTCATCGGCTTGGCAGCCGCACCGGAGGCGTTGTACGGCACCAGCGGCTCGTGCGTCGCGGCGTCCTTGACGAGCTCGACGGCCCAGAAGACGCCCAGCCCGCGCACCTCGCCGACGGACGGGTGCCGCTCGGCGATCTTGGCCAGCTCCGGCCCGATGACGTCGGCGCCGAGGGCGCGCGCGTGCTCGACGATGCCCTCGTCCTTAAAGATCTCGATGGAGGCCACCGCCGACGCGCAGGCCAGCGGGTGGCCGGAGTAGGTGAGGCCACCGGGGAACGGACGCTCGTCGAAGGTCTGCGCCACGCGCTCACTGATCACGACACCGCCGAGCGGCACGTAACCGGAGTTGACGCCCTTGGCGAAGGTGATGAGGTCAGGCGCGACGTCCCAGTGGTTGACGGCGAACCACTCGCCGCAGCGGCCGAAGCCGGCCATGACCTCGTCGGCGATGTAGAGGATGCCGAACTCGTCGCAGATGGCGCGGACGCCGGCGAGATACCCCTCCGGCGGCACCAGGATGCCGTTGGTCCCCACGACGGTCTCGAGGATGATCGCCGCGATGGTGTGGGCGCCCTCGACCATCAGCGTGTCGCGCAGGTGCTGCAGCGCGCGCTCGCACTCCTGCTCGGGCGTCTCGCTGTGGAACGCCGACCGGTACGGGTAGGGGCCCCAGAAGTGGACGACGCCCGGGAAGGCCGGCTCGGCACCCCAGCGGCGCGGGTCGCCGGTGGCGCTGATCGCGGCGGCGGTGGCGCCGTGATAGCTGCGGTAGGCGGCGAGCACCTTGCCGCGGCCGGTGTGCAGCTTGGCCATCCGGATCGCGTTCTCCACCGCTTCGGCACCGCCGTTGGTGAAGAAGACGCGGTTCAGGTCACCGGGGGCGATCTCGGCGATGAGCCGGGCCGCCTCGCTGCGTGCGTCGTTGGCGAACGTCGGCGCGATCGTGGTCAGCTTCCCGGCGTACTCGCGGATCGCCTCGACCAGGCGCGGGTGGTTGTAGCCGATGTTGGCGTTGATCAGCTGGCTGCTGAAGTCCAGGTAGCGCGTGCCGTCGTAATCGGTGAAGTACGACCCCTCCGCGCTCGCGATCGGCAGCGGATCGATGAGCTTCTGCGCCGACCAGGAATGGAAGACGTGCGCCTTGTCCAGCTCGCGGATGCGCGCGTCGGTGGTGGGAAGTCCGGCCAGGGGATTGCTCATGTCTCTCCTACCTCCGGTTTTGGCGGCAGACGCTCGCATACGAGCGTCTGCCGCCAAAACCGTGTGGGGGGTGGGGGGTTAGCGGGTGCGGGGGAAGCCGAGGTCGACGGTGGAGGTGGCCGGGTCCGGCCAGCGGGACGTGACGACCTTGCCACGGGTGTAGAAGTTGATGCCCTCGGGCCCGTACATGTGGGTGTCGCCGAAGAGCGAGCCCTTCCAGCCGCCGAAGCTGTAGTACGCCACCGGGACGGGGATCGGCACGTTGATGCCGACCATGCCGACCTCGACGTCGAACTGGAAGCGCCGGGCAGCGCCGCCGTCACGGGTGAAGATCGCGGTGCCGTTGGCGAACTGGTGCGAGTTGACCAGCGCCAGCGCCTCGTCGTAGGTCTCGGCGCGGACCACCGAGAGCACCGGGCCGAAGATCTCGTCGGTGTAGACGCTCATGTCGCGCGTGACGTGGTCGAGCAGGGTGGTGCCGAGGAAGAAGCCGTCGGATGGGACCTCGGCGCCCTGCTCGGGGCGGCCGTCGACGACCACCGTGGCGCCGGAGGACTCGCCGGCGGCGATGTAGCCGGCCACCTTGTCACGGTGCTCGGCGGTGATGAGCGGACCCATGTCGGTGTCGGCGTCGGCGCCGTCACCGATGCGCAGCTTCGGCAGCCGGGCGGCGATGGCGTCGACGAGCTTGTCGCCCGCCTCGCCGACGGCCACCGCGACCGAGATCGACATGCAGCGCTCACCGGCCGCGCCGTAGGCGGCGGAGACGGCGGCGTCGGCGGCGAGGTCGATGTCGGCGTCGGGCAGCACCACCATGTGGTTCTTCGCCCCGCCCAGGGCCTGCACCCGCTTGCCGTGCGCGGTGCCGGTCTCGTAGATGTAGCGCGCGATCGGAGTGGAGCCGACGAAGCTCACCGCGGCGACGTCCGGGTGGGCGAGCAGGCCGTCCACGGCCTCCTTGTCACCCTGCAGGACGGTGAAGACGCCGTCCGGCAGTCCCGCGCGCTTCCACGTCTCGGCCAGCCACAGCGAGGACGACGGGTCCTTCTCCGACGGCTTGAGGACGAAAGCGTTGCCGCAGGCGATGGCGTTGGCGGCCATCCAGAGCGGGACCATGGCGGGGAAGTTGAAGGGCGTGATGCCGGCGACCACGCCCAGCGGCTGGCGGATCGAGTAGACATCGACCCCGGAGGCCGCCTGCTCGCTGTAGCCACCCTTGAGCAGCTCGGGGACGCCGCAGGCGAACTCGACGTTCTCCAGCGCGCGGGCGATCTCGCCGTGGGCGTCGGAGAGCACCTTGCCGTGCTCGGCGGTGATGATCTTGGCCAGCTCGTCGGCCCGGTTGTGCAGCTGCTCGCGGAAGGCGAAGAGCACCGCTGCGCGGGTGGAGAGCGACGCCGAACGCCACTGCTGTGCGGCGGCCTTCGCGCTGGCGACGGCGCGATCCAGCTCGGCGACCGAGGCGAGGTCGACCTCGCCACTCTGCAGGCCGGTGGCCGGGTTGTAGACGGGGCCGGTACGGCCCGAGGTGCCGTCGACGAGACGGCCGTCGATCCAGTGCGAGATGCGGTCCATGGCGCCACGGTAGGCCGCGAGCACCGGAGGCGACACCTGCACTTCGTCGGATTCCTTGCCGAATTCTCGACACTTTGTAGCCTGTCCTGGTGCTCCCCACCCTCCGAGACGTCCTCGACCTGCCCGCGGTCCGTGCCGGCCGGCCCGTCGTGCGTGCCGGCGACGGCGGGCTGGAGGCCACGGTGCGCTGGGTGCACGTGGCGGAGATCAGCGACATCGCCGGCCTCCTAGAGGGCGGGGAGCTGATCCTCACGACGGGTATCGCCCTGCCGCGCTCGGCCGAGGCGCTCCGTCGCTACGTCGAGGAGCTCGCGTCGGTCTCTGTGTGCGGGCTGATCGTCGAGCTGGGCCGCCGGTACCGGAACGCGCTCCCCGACGCGCTCGTGGCGGCGGCGAGCGCCGTGGGCCTGCCGCTGGTCGAGCTGCACCGGGAGACGCCCTTCGTGGCGGTGACGCAGGCGGTCCACACGGCCATCCTGGATGCCCGGATGCGGGAGCTGGCTGCCTCCGACGACCGGGAACGGCACCGCACACTGCTCACCGCGCTCGCCCTCGCCGCCGAGGTACCGGCCGATCTCGTCGACCGCGCCGAGGCGCTCGGGGTCCCGCTGCGGGGGCGGACCGTCACCGGGGTGGCGATCCGCGCGACCGGCGCCCCCGCCCCGCCGTCGCTGCTGCGCGACCTCGCCACCCGCCTCAGCGAGACGCTGCGGTCGGTGCAGGTCCCGGCGCTGGTGGGCCTGCTCGACGACCGTCACGTCGCCGTGCTGCTCTCCCAGTCCGTGCCGGACCGGGTCGAGGCGATCCTGCAGCGACTCAGCGACGGGGTGCACGCCCTGGGTCGGCGCGACGGTGTCGCCTTCGTGGTCGGCGTCGGCGCGAGCGCGACGGGGGTCCCGACGGCCGCGGCGTCCATCCGGGAGGCGGTCCGGGTCAGTGCGACCGCCTCGAGCCTGGCCCCGCGGGGTGGCTGGTACCGCTCGGCCGACCTGCGCCTGCGCGGTCTGGTGTACGAGCTGCGCGACGATCCCCGGCTCCGCGAGTACGTCGACCGGGAGCTGGGCGTCCTGCTCGACCATCGCTCCGCCGACCGGCTGCTCGAGATCCTCGCTGTCTACTGCCGTGCCGGCGGCAACAAGTCGGCGGCTGCGGCGCAGCTGTTCGTCTCCCGGGCCTCGCTCTACGACCAGCTCGCCAAGCTGGAGCGCCTCCTCGGCGTGGATCTCGGCGACCCGGACGTCCTGCTCGGCCTGCACCTGGCGCTGCTGGCGCGGGAGGCCGTCGATCAGCCGGCCGCGCCGGTGCGCGCGCAGGGGAGCTGAGGCTGCCGCGCCCGCCGGTGAGCTGGCCGTGACGAGCCGGGCCGGTCAGCCGTCGACTCGGGCCAGGACCGTCTCGTCCGGGGTGAAGCCGCGGGGCTCGCCGGCCGTCCGCCAGGTGGTGGCGGGACGATCGGCCGGCAGCCAGGCGGGGTCCCAGATTCCGAGGGCGAGGTCCAGGTCGCCCAGTTCGGAAGCCAGCTCGGGGGTCAGCGGTGCCCGCAGGTGCTCGGCCCAGACCCGCACCCGCAGATCGCGCACCAGCGGCGTCGTCGTCGTCACGGCGCTGCTGATCTCGCAGTCCACCCCGGCCATCGAGCGGCTGAAGAGGTTGGCCGAGCCGACGTTGGCGAAGACGTCGTCGACGAGGGTGAGCTTGCTGTGAACGGTGAGGTGCTCCACGCGGTACACCGCGACGTTCTCGCGCTTCGCCGGGTCGAGCTGCCGGAAGATCTTGCCGCGGATGTCACTGTTGACCCGGGAGTTGATGGGTCGCAGGTTGAGGCCGGGGTCGTCAGGGTCGCGCGTGCCGGACCCCAGCAGGATGACCTTGACCCCGCGAGCGGCGGCGTCACGCAGGTAGGGATACAGCTCGTAGCGACGCCGGCGCCCCGCCGTGTAGTCGTACAGGTACTGGTCCTCGATGTACACGTAGCGACGGGCCGCGGAGATCGCGGCGGTGAGGGTCTCGAAGATCTCCTGGACGCCGGTCTGCGGCAGCGCGTCCCAGCGCACCCGGCGCCAGGGCAGGACCGAGTCCAGCTTGCGGTCGCCGATGGAGCGCAGCACCCGCACCGCGACGCCGTCGGCCTCGATCGGCTTCTGCTCCGCCGCGACGGCGGGGGTGGGGGCCGGGGTCGGGTTGACCGGTCCCTTGCCGCCGGACCAGAGCCGCGGCGGCAGCGTGGCGGCCTCGTGCCAGCGCCGCAGGAAGACATCGTGGGTGCGGGCGGCGGCCGGCCCGCGCAGCCGGACGGCCATGTCGTGCCAGCCCCAGCGGTCGCCCTCGAGCTCCAGGCGGCGATGCGGCGTGGCGTCCAAGCGGGAGCTCTCCAGGTCGATGCCGCCGACGAAGGCCGTGACCACGCCCTGCCGCGTGACGACGACCGACTTCTGGTGGTTGGAGCCCAGTAGCGGGCCGGAGTAATCGACCAGCGCATGCCCGGCCATGCCGGGGGCGGCATTGATGCGGTGACAGGTCGCCACGTTGGTGCGGAAGTCCGACAGCGGGGGGATGAGGAAGGCCGAGGCCTTGCCGGCCAGCAGCACCCGGACGTCGACGCCGGCCGCCCCCAGCGCGATGAGCCGGTCGACCAGGGGACGGCGTTGCGGTGTCCCCGGCTCCGCCCCGGCGAGATCCAGCTCGTCGTCCAGGGTCAGCCCGGCGACGAGCACCTCGTCGCCCGAGTCGAGCCCGTCGAGCAGCGTGTCCAGCTCGGCGAAGTAGCTCTCGCCGTCCACGAAGGGATGCCACTCGCTGTCGCCGTCGAAGGTCGGGCAGTCGCCCGAGGCGCGGGGGAAGTACTCGTGCACGCGGTCATCTTGACCCAAACCGATGATCACCTCACGGGCGGGGACACGACGTGCCGACGACTTTCGCCGCGCGAATATTTGCGTGATACTGCGCTAATGGCAGCGGTGAAGGCAGCAGCGAAGACGGCACGCCGGAGTTCGGTCCGCACCCCGGCCGTGGCGGTGGACGTCGCGGTCCTGGTCCTGCGGGACGGTGCGGACGGGGCGGACCTGGGAATCCTGGAGGTCAAGCGTGAGGGGGGCCCCGGCTGGAGCCTGCCCGGCGGCTATCTCGAACCCGGCGAGCGACTCGCCGACGCCGCGGCGCGGGTGCTCCGTGACCGGGCCGGCCTGGACGGAGTCGCTCCCCGCCAGCTGCGGACCATGGACCCCGTCGACCGGGACGACCGCGACTGGGTGGTCTCCGTGGCCCACGTGGCCGGGGTCTCGGCCGAGACGTTGGGCGGCACCGCGGCCGGGACGCGCGTGGTCGCGGCCGAGTCGCCGGGGCGGCTGCCGCACGGGCTCGGTGAGGTGGTGGCCGCGGCGCTGGAGGACGTCCGCGCCCGGTACGCCTACGCGCCCGACCCGGACCATTTCCTGCCGGAGTCCTTCACGCTGCGCGAACTGCGGTTGGTGCACGAGGCCGTGGCCGGCTACGAGCTGCAACGCGACACCTTCCGCCGCACCATGGAGCCGTCCCTGGTGACCACCGGGCAGATCACGGTAGGCGGCCGGGGACGTCCGGCGGAGCTCTTCAGCCGCGCCTGATTCGTCCACCGACGAGAAACGCCCCGCACCGTGATCGGTGCGGGGCGTTCCCGAGCGGCTGCGACTCAGACAGCGCGAACGTTCTGGGCCTGCGGGCCCTTCTGGCCCTGCGTGACCTCGAACTCCACGCGCTGGTTGTCCTCGAGGCTCTTGTAGCCGTCGCCGGTGATGCCGGAGAAGTGGACGAAGACGTCAGCGCCGCCGTCGTCGGGGGCGATGAAGCCGTAGCCCTTCTCCGAGTTGAACCACTTGACAGTGCCCTGCGTCATGCGTTGTTGCCTTTCACCAATACGGAGAGACAGCACACCTCGTACTGTCCCGGTCCGCTCAACTTGCCTGCCGTGGTGGAAGACACGATGCGCGCTGCACTTTCCCGCGCGCGAAGACGTGAGAGTGGTGCGTGGAGACCGCGGCGAGCATAACAGCAGGTAGGCCCCCGGAAACCAGACTCGCGGCAGGAATTGTCGGACCCGGAAGGCACCATGGCAGGCGTGACCCCACCTGCCGTGACCGCCGACATCGCTGCTGTCCGTGCCGACGCCGAGGCGCACCTCGCTCGGCTGGCAGGGCCGGCTGCGCGCCTGCGTGAGGACCAGTGGCATGCGATCGAGGCCCTGGTCGTCGAGCGCCGCAAGGCCGTGGTCATCCAGCGCACCGGCTGGGGCAAGTCGGCCGTCTACTGGATCGCGGCCGGGTTGCGGCGCGCGCAGGGCTCGGGGCCGACGCTGGTGATCTCCCCGCTGCTGGCCCTGATGCGCGATCAGGTCGCCGCCGCGGAGCGGTCGGGGCTGCGGGCCGTCACGCTCAACAGCGCCAACATCGACGACTGGCCGGCCATCGAGGCGGAGCTCGCGGCCGACGACGTCGACGTCCTGCTGATCTCGCCGGAGCGGCTGAACTCCTTCGGTTTCCGGCAGCGGGTGCTGCCGCACCTTGCGCCGCGGATCGGGATGCTGGTGGTGGACGAGGCCCACTGTGTCTCGGACTGGGGGTCGGACTTCCGCGCCGACTACCGCCGGATCAAGGACGTCCTCGCCGGCCTGCCGGCAGGCACGCCGGTCCTCGCGACCACCGCCACCGCCAACGATCGCGTCACCGCCGACATCGCTGCGCAGCTGGGCACCGACACGCTCACCCTGCGCGGCTCCCTGGACCGCGAAAGCCTCGCGCTGTCGGTGATCGACACCCCGGACGTCGCCACCGCCTACGCCTGGATCGCCGACGCGCTCGCCGGCGACGGCCTGCCCGGCTGCGGGCTGATCTACACCCTCACCGTCGCCGGGACGTCCCAGCTCGCCGACTTCCTCACTGCCCGCGGTCACGCGGTGGCGCCCTACTCGTCGGCCACCCCGCCGGAGGAGCGGGCCGAGATCGAGCGGCGGCTGCTCGCCCACGAGCTCCGCGCCGTGGTGGCGACCTCCAGCCTGGGGATGGGGCTCGACCACCCCACCCTGGGCTTCGTCGTGAATCTCGGTGCGCCCGCCTCTCCGATCTCCTACTACCAGCAGGTGGGACGGGCCGGCCGCGCCCTCGACGAGGCGCAGGCGGTGCTGCTGCCGACGGCCGCCGACACCAAGATCTGGGCCTACTTCGACTCCACGGCCTTCCCGTCGGAGCAGCGGGTCCGCACGGTGCTGGATGTGTTGGCCGACGGCCCGCTCTCGCTGCCGCGGATCGAGGCCGACTCCGGCCTCCGGCGCGGCCGGCTGGAGACGCTGCTCAAGGTCCTCGACGTCGAGGGCGCCGTGGAGCGGGTCGACGGGGGCTGGGTGGCGACCGGCCGGGACTGGACCTACGACGCCGCCCGGTACGAGGGCATCGCGGCCGCCCGCCGGCGCGAGCAACAAGCGATGCTGGCCTACGAGCGGGCCGAGTCGTGCCTGATGCAGCAGCTGCGGCACGAGCTGGACGACACCACTGGCGGCGACTGCGGCCGCTGCGCGGTCTGCACCGGGCGGTTGCCGGCGCCGGGCCGGTCGCCCGCCCCGGAGACTGTCAGGGCCGCCGTCACCCACCTGCGATCGCAGACCACCGTGATCGAGCCGCGCAAGATGTGGCCCAGTGGCGCGCCGCGGCGGGGCAAGATCGCCGAGTCCCGCCGCGCCGAGCCGGGCCGGGCGCTGGCCGTGGCCGAGGATCCGGCCTGGGCGGGCGAGATCGAGGCCGCCTTCGCGGCCGACTTGCCCATCGGTGACGAGCTCTTCGAGGGTCTGGTCCGGACGCTCGGGCGCTGGGGGTGGCCCGCCGGGCGACCGACCTGGGTCACCTGGGTGCCGTCGCGGTCCCGACCGCTGCTGCTCGCCGACACCGCGCGGCGGCTCGCCGAGCTCGGTCGGATGCAGCTGGTCGAGTCGCTGGCCGCGGACGGCCCCGGGTTCCAACGCGACGCCGGCACGTCGGTGGAGTCGGCCACCCGGGCGCTGCAGCGGCTCTCGCTGCCGGTGGAGGTCCCGACCGGGCCTGTGCTGCTGCTCGACGACACCAGCCGCAGCGGCTTCACGCTCACCGTCGCCGCGGTGCTGTTGCGTGAGGGGGGCGCCGGTCCGGTCTACCCGCTGGTCCTGCACAAGACGTTCTGATGCGCGAGAGCTCCCGCTGGCTCCACGGTGCCGATCGGCGTGGAACCCGACGGGCTTCGGCGCCCCGTCCCGGAGGTCGATAGCGATGCTGCGAGATGCAGAACGGGATCATCCCGCCGCCCGGATCGCCGCCCGGATGGCTGTCGCGACCTCGTCGGGAGCGGTGTGGCTGGCGAAGTGCGACTGCCCGGTGAGGACGTCCGCGGTCGCGTTCGGCAGGACGTCGAGCAAGCCCTGCATCGTCGTGGGCATCGGGGCCCAGGTCAGCTCGCCATGGAGCAGGTGTACCGGCAGGGTGAGGTCGCGCCACCGGGCGAGATCGTCAGTGTCGGCGGCCATCGCCTCGAGGTCGCCGATCATGCCGGCGGAGGCGGCGGCGAGAGCGGGGTCGTCCTCCGCGGCGGGGGTACCGGCCAGCTCCGGAGGCATCCGGGCCACCTCGCGCAGGAAGATCCGGCAGGCCGAGGCGAATCGACCCGCCGCCACGTGGTCCCGGAGCCGCGCCAGCGTCCCGGCCAGCCCCGACCCGGCCGCGAAGAGCGGCGGCTCGAAGACGATGAGGCTCGCCATCGGGACGCCGGCGAGCGCCGCGTGCAGCGCGATCGTCGCGCCGTGCGAGCCGCCGACGACGTGGGGACGGCCACCCGCGGCCGCGCAGACCGCGGCGAGGTCGCCCGCCTCGCGGGCGAAGCTGTTCGGTCCCTCGGCGCGATCGCTCGGCGGATGGTTGCGCCGGGCGTAGGTACGGCAGCACCAGTCGTCGCCGAGGGAGTCGATCACCGGATCCCACGAGCCGAGGCCGCCGAAGGAGCCGTGGACGAAGACCAGCGACGGCCCGGTCCCGCGGCGCGTGACCGTCAGACGGGTGCCGCCGTCCCCGATGACGTCCACGCTGTGCATGTCCCCACTCTGGCAGGGAAGAACAAGGGGGTTCGGGTAGTTCGTCCTGTCGTGGGAACAGCGACGGCAGCACCGGAACAGCAGGCTCCGACCAATCTGCGCACGCTGGGGATCGTCCTGGCTGCGGCCTGCGGCATCACGGTGGCCAACCTCTACTACGCGCAGCCGCTGCTGGACCTGATCGCGCGCAGTTTCGGCATCGGGCAGGGGGCAGCCACCGCCGTCGTCACGTTGACGCAGGTCGGCTACGTGGTGGGTCTGCTCTTCGTCCTGCCCGTGGGCGACCTGGTCGAGAACCGCAGGCTCATCACCCGGACGCTGATCGGCACCGCCGTCTCCCTGGTGCTCGCCGCCGTTTCCCCGGTCTTCGGGGTCTTCCTCGCCGCCGCGGTGCTGGTCGGGCTGACGTCGGTCGTGGCGCAGATCCTCGTCCCGCTCGCCGCCCACCTGGCACCGGAGGCCGAGCGCGGTCGCTTTGTCGGCCAGGTCATGAGCGGGCTGTTGCTCGGCATCCTGCTCGCCCGCACCGCTGCGAGCCTGCTCGCCGAGGTCAGCAACTGGCGAGTGGTCTTCGCCGTCTCCGCCGGCCTCACCGTCGTCCTGGGGATCGTGCTGCACCGGATGCTGCCGCAGCGCACGCCCGAGCACACCGCCGGCTACGGCTCGCTGCTGCGCTCGGTGCTGACCCTGGTCCGCGAAGAGCCGGTGCTGCGTCGTCTCGCGCTCAGCCAGGCCTGCATGTTCGGCGCCTTCAGCGCGTTCTGGACCGCCATCGCCTACGAGCTCATCGACGACCACGGCTTCGGGCAGGGTGCGATCGGGCTCTTCGCCCTCGTCGGCGCGGCGGGTGCCGCGGCGGCGCCGGTCGGCGGCTGGCTCGCCGACCACGGGTACGGCCGGATCGGACGCCTGATCGCGCTGCTGCTGGCGGCCGCGTCCATGGCCCTGGCCGGTCTCGGCGACGGCAGCGTCATCCTGCTCGCGCTCGCGGGCGTCCTGCTGGACCTCGGCGTCCAGTGCCACCAGGTGATGAGCCAGAGCGTGATCTACGCGCTGCGGGCCGACGCCCGGTCGCGCATCAACACCGTCTACATGAGCACGGTCTTCGTCGGCGGTGCGATCTCCTCGGCCGCGGCCGGGCTGCTGCACGACACCGTCGGCTGGGGCGGTGTCGCCGCCTACGCCACCGTGCTGCCGCTGCTCGGTGCCGTGCTGTGGCTGACGGGGCCGACCACGATCTCGGGCGACGCGGCGACGCCACCGGTCACGGCCGCCGCCCGGTAGGGTCGCCAGCACCGGCATTTCTGCCGAGCGTCGTGCCCGGACCCGTCGAGCAGGTGAGCCATGTCGGTGATCGAGCGCCTCGATCGCTTCCAGCGGGCGCACCCCCGCGCCGGCGTCCCCATCGCGGTGATCTACAAGTTCGCCGACGACCAGGGCACCTACCTCGCCGCGCTCATCGCGTACTACGGCTTCGTCTCGATCATCCCGCTGCTGCTGCTGGCCTCGACGATCCTCAATTTCGTGCTGCAGGGTGATCCGCAACTGCAGCAGTCACTCTTCGACAGCGCGCTGGGACAGTTCCCCGTCGTGGGGTCGACCCTCGCCGACCCGCGCGGGGTCTCGGGCAGCGGCATCGGCCTCGTCGTCGGCATCCTGGGCACGCTCTACGGCGGCCTGGGGGTCGCGCAGGCGATCCAGAACGCCATGAACACGATCTGGCGGGTGCCACGCAACCGGCGCCCGAACCCCTTCACCGGGCGGCTGCGCAGCCTCGGCCTGCTCAGCGTCGTCGGGCTGTCCATCATCGTCACCACGACGCTGGCGGCGATCGGCAGCACCGTCGACCTGCTCGGGCCGCTGAGCAAGGTGGGGGTGGGCGTGGCCACCTTCGCGGTCAACGCGGCGGTCTTCACGGTCGGCTTCCGGCTCGCCACCGCGCGGGCGATCTCGCTACGGCAGACGCTGCCGGGTGCCATCGGCGCGGCGGCGATCTGGCAGGCGCTGCAGTACGTCGGCGCCCTCTACGTGGGCTCGGTGGTCAAGAACGCCAGCGACGTCAACAGCGTCTTCGCCGTGGTGCTGGGGCTGATCGCCTGGATCTACCTCGAGGCGCTCGTCGTCGTGCTGGCCGTCGAGTACAACAGCGTCAAGGCGCTGCGACTCTGGCCGCGGGCGCTGCTCACGCCCTTCACCGACGACGTGGACCTGACCCGGGCCGACCGGGTGAGCTACACCCAGCAGGCCCAGGCGCAGCGCGCCAAGGAGTTCGAGCAGATCACCGTCGAATTCGACAGGCCGCCTCAGGACGGGTGACCGATGATCGGCGGCAGGGCGAAGAGCATGATCGCCGACCAGGTCAGGTGGGTCAGCATCGGCGCGAGGATGCCGCCCGAGGCTCGCCGCTGGAACCCGAAGAGCGTCCCCATCAGGACCGCGGCGAAGACGAGCATCGGGTTGCCCGTCGCGACGGTGACGACGGCGTAGATGACGACCGACAGCAGGATGGGGCGGTTCCGGCCGATGGCCGAGTAGAGCGCGCCGCGGAAGAAGACCTCCTCGGCTGCGCCGTTGAGCAGCGCGACGAAGGCGACGAGGGCCAGGTTGCCCTGGTTGGCGTGCTCCAGGACGCCGGCCACGAAGTCACGCAGCGGCTCGATGTAGCGGATGACGAAGGCGCCGACGACGAAGACCGCCGCGGCGACCAGGCCCAGGGCGATCGGCGTCAGGATGGGCCGGCGCAGTTTCGCGCGGAACGGGATGTAACCCAGGTGCAGCGGCCCGGAGAGGAAGCCGCCGACGAGCCACACCACCGCGACCGCGATCGTCAGCGGGTAGAAGGCCGGGTCGCCCGGGTCCGTCGCCAGCGAGAGGCCGAGCAGGACGGCGCCGACGACCAGCGCGACCGCCACCACGATGCGCCGCTTGCGGAACTCGCGGTCGGGCTGCTGGTGGTCGCGTGGCACCTGGTCGATCAGTGCGGGCGCCACCAGCCGGCGAGCACGGTCGTGCCACGGCGCCGTCCGTGCCGGTCCGGTCCCGCTCACCTGTTCCTCGCCCCCGTGGTCTTGGCGCCGCCGCGTGTGCTCTTGCCTGTCGCCTCCTCACGCGCGGCGAGGGCACGGCGCACCGCCTCGTCGTAGCCCAGCGGCTCGCCGGGCACGACCTGCTTGATGGAGTCGTCACGCACGACGACCTCGTTGGTCATGCTGTCGACCAGATTACGTGCGGTCTTGTGGTCCACGTCTGTGACGAGCGCCAACCAGCGACTGGAGAGGCTGGGGGAGAGCAGTGGCACCGGGACGGTGAGCATCGGTCGGTGCACCTGCTTGGCGACCCGCGTCAGCATGTCGATGTAACGCAGGACGTCGGCCCCGCCGATCTCGAAGACCCGCCCTCGCGCCTGTTCGGGCTCGAGCACGCCGACGAGATAGCGGACGACATCGTCCAGCGCGATCGGCTGCGTCCGGGTGTTGACCCACTTCGGGGTGATCATGATCGGCAGGTGGTGCACCAGTTGGCGTGTCATCTCCCAGGAGATGCCGCCGTGCCCGACCACGACCGCGGCCCGCAGCACCGTGACCGGGGTACCGGCTTCACCGAGCAGGGACTCCACCTGCCGACGGGACCGCAGGTGCGCCGAGAGGTCCTCGCTCTCGTCGCCGAGCCCGCCGAGGTAGACGATGCGGTCCAGGCCGGCGTCCGCGGCCGCCGTGCCGAAGTTTCTCGCGTTCGCGGCGTCCTTCTGCTCGAAGTCGTCGGACTCCAGCGCGTGGACGAGGTAGTAGGCGGCGTCCACCCCGGACATCGCCCGGGCCAGGCTCTCGGGGTCCTCCACGTCGCCGAAGACGGCGGTGCCGGCCCCGTCGTAGTCGTCCGGGTGGCGGGTCATGGCGCGGACCTCGTGGCCCGCCTCGACCAGGGCCCGGGCGAGGTGCGATCCGACAAATCCGGACGCCCCGGTCACCAACGCTGTCTTCGGCATGACGGGAGCGTTCCCCGACGGGACGGCGCTCTACTGCTCCGGTCAGTGCTCGGCGAAGACGCGATCGCGCCGCAGCACCTTGAGCAGCTCCTCGTAGGGGCCGGCGAGGTAGGCCTGGTCGCCGCCGGCGAAACGGGTGTCGCGGCGCGGTGGGTACTCCAGGGTCCCGGCGTCGCGGCGACGGATGGCGAGGACCCTGATGCGCGCCGAGAGCTCGGCCATCGTCTGACCGGCCAGGCCACCGCTGTCGGCGACGGTGAGCCGCCCGATCAGCATCGGCTGGTGGTCGATGTAGAACGTGGTGAGGACGTCCAGGCCGAGGGCAGCACCGACGAAACGGGGCGCGGCCAGCGCTGCGGTCGAGCGGACGTGCCGGAACCCGAAGCCGCTGTCGATCGTCTCGGCGAGGTAGCGGTCGAAGACTCTGAGGACGACGGGGACGCTGACGCGCCGCTCGCCGAGCAGGTCGTCCACCGCGAGGCCGACCTCGATGTTGGCCAGGTCGCTGCTGGTGAGGACGGCCACCGCCCGGGCCCGGCCGAGGTTGACGCTCTCGAGATTGGCCGGCACGGTGCAGTCGCCGAAGACGATGGGGACGCCGAGGGCGCGGGCCCGCGCCAGATAGCGGTTGTCCTCGTCGCGTTCCATGACGACCACCGGTTGGCCGGCGGCGACGAGCACCTCGACGACCCGGAGGCCGACCGAGCCGAGGCCGACGACGATGACGTGGTCGTTCATCCGGGCGGCGAGCTGCCGGCCGAACGACTGGCCGATCCTGCGGCTGATGAGCAGATTGGTGAGCCGCGCGTAGAGGACGGTGACCAGGGTGGCGCCGAGGATCATGAGTGCGATCGCCCAGACCCGCAGCCAGGTGTGCTGGCTGGCGAAGTTGAAGTCGCCGAAGCCCACCGTCGTCAGGGTCTCGGTGGTGAAGTAGGTCGCGTCCAGCACGCTCATGTGCCCGCCGTCGGCGGTGCGGTAGCCCAGGCGCAGGACGACGACCGAGACGACGGCGACCCCCAGCAGCAGGCGCAGGGTGAGACGCAACGAGGCGTCGGTCGAGGCGAAGAAGCCGCGCAGGTAGCGCTGCAGCGCCGGGCTCCGGCGGAGCCGCTCGGGGCCGGGCGTCCGGGTGAGGGGCTCGTCCATCAGTTCGGAGAGCTCCTCCGGCGGCGCCATCACCACGGCGCGATCGCCGGCCATGACGGCCACGTCGCGACCGGGACACATGACGATCTCGCTGCCGTCGGCCGGCACGACGGCGATGGGCGCGATGCTGCCGAAGAGCGCGCGCAGCGTCCCGGCCCGGCGGATGTCCAGCTCACGCAGTTCGAAGGCGGCGCCGTCGAGGTCCACCTCGCGGCTGCGCAGTTTCAGGCAGCTCTCGGCCAGGCTCGGCGCGGCGATCGAGGCAACGTCCAGGACGGTGCCGGGGCCGGTGACCCGCTCGACGGCGCGGGCCACCGCCTCGTTGCCGAGCTGGGTGATGACCCGCAGGCCGGGCTGCAGGCGCTGCGCCAGCAGGGCGATCTCCAGGCTCACGAGCTCCGACTCGTCGGCGCAGACCAGGGCCGCGGCGGTGTCGACGCCGACCGCCTCCAGCGCCGCCGAGCGCCGTCCGCTGCCGTTGACGAACCTGGCGCCGAAGCGTTCGCACTCACGCTGCCGGCGCACGTCGTCGGAGTCGTCCAGGACGACCACGGACTCGCCCGCCGCGCAGAGCTGCTCGACCACCCGCAGTCCGACGTCGTGCAGGCCGCAGACGATGACGTGACCGTGCGGGGCCGGGAGGTCGCCGGCGGCTGAGGTCCCCGTCACGCCTGCATCATGCAAGCGGTGTGTTCCGCAGGTGTTTCCCCGGGGGAAGGCTGCCTGCTGTGACGACGCGCCCCGCCGACGACGGCGACGAGCCCATCCCCGCCCCGCCGCCCGAGCTCCCCGGCGTCCACCGCACCGAGGCACGGGACGAGCTGCAGCGCCGGGCTCGAGAGTTCGCGCTGACCGAGGTCAAGCCGATCGCCGACGAGTACGACCCGCAGAAGCGGGAGATGCCGCGCTCGCTCATCGAGGCGATGGGACGCGAGGGCTACTTCGGGGTCATGGTCGACCGCGAGCACGGCGGCCTCGGCCTCGGCGTCTTCGAGTACTGCATGATCAGCGAGGAACTGGCCCGCTCATGGATGAGCGTGGCCAGCATCATCGCCCGCGCCCAGGGGCTGGGGACGGACCTCGCCGACGAGACCCGCCGGCGTGAGCTGCTCACCCGCAGCGCCCGCGGCGACTGGATCGGTGCGGCGGGGTTCAGCGAGCCAGAGGCGGGCTCGGACCTCGCCAACATCGCCACCCGCGCCGAGGTCGAGGGCGACGAGTACGTCATCACGGGCGAGAAGCGGTGGATCGGCAACGCCAAGGCAGCCGACTTCATCCAGCTGCTCTGCCGCACGGAGGATCCCAAGCCGGGGGAGAAGCGGGCCGCCGGGCTCACCACCGTCATCGTCGAGAAGCCGCGCGGCGAGTTCCCGGCGGGGCTGACCGGCAGCACCATCGACAAGATCGGCTACCACGGCTTCACCACGTGGAACCTCGTCTTCGACGGGGTCCGCGTCCCCGTGGCGAACACGGCGGTGGGGACAGGGGACGGCGAGGCCACCGCCGCCTTCCGGGACACCCAGCGTTGGCTGAACATCGCGCGGGTCCACACCGCTGCCCGCGCCGTCGGCCTGGCTCGAGCCGCCGTCGAGGACTGCACGCTCTACCTGCAGGAGCGCGAACAGTTCGGCCGTCCGATCGCCGACTTCCAGGCGCTGCGCTTCATGCTGGCGTCCATGGCGGCGCGGGTCGATCAGGCCCGCGCCTTCTACCAGCAGGTCGCCGACCAGCTCGACCGCGGCGAGCCCTGCCTGCGGGAGTCGGCGATGGTGAAGCTCGTCGCCACCGAGATGGCGGTGGACGTCACCGGGGACGCCATGCAGCTGCACGGGGGCAACGGCTACACCACCGAGCGCCAGGTGGAGCGGTACTGGCGCGACGCCCGGCTCACCACCATCTTCGAGGGCACCAGCCAGATCCAGCAGAAGATCATCGCCGACTCGCTGCTGCCCCGCAGCGACCTCGGCTGACGCGTCCGGTCGCCGTCCCCGCACCCATCCCCCCAACCCGTTGAGTGGGCCGATGGGGGACGGGTGAACGGCTTACTTGGCGGCGTTGGCGGCGTTGTAGCCGAGCCAGCCCAGGTAGCCCAGGACGCCGAGCTTGCCGGCCTTCTTGAGTCCGGGCGTCATGAGGGCCAGGCCGAGGGCGGTCTCGGTCGCGCCGTTGCGCTGGACCCAGGTCGCGGTGTCCTCGGGGAAGGCGGCCTTGGTGATGCCGGTGAAGGCATCCGGGACGACGAAGTGCGCGACCCCGGTCGCGGCGAGCAGCAGGCCGACCTTGCCGGCGGAGAAGAGAGCCATGGTCCCACCCTTCCACTCCACCACCGGACGGGGAACGCGGGCGTTCGGATCAGTGCCGGAACACGACCGGCGGCGTCCCGCCGGGACGGGTGGGCAGCCCCGCCGCGGCCCAGGCGCGGAAGCCGCCGACGACGTCGGTGGCCGGCACGCCGAGGGAGTTCAGCGCATCGGCGGCCAGCGAGGAGGTGTAACCCTCCTCGCAGAGCACCACCCAGCGGCGTCCGGGCTCGGCCTCGGGCACGCGCGCGTCCGAGCCGGGGTCCAGCCGCCACTCGAGGTGGTTGCGCTCGACGATGACTGCGCCCGGCACCTCGCCGTCGCGCTCGCGCTGCCAGATCGGCCGGATGTCGACCAGCCCCGCCCCGGCGGCGACGGCGTCGGCCGCAGCCTCGGGCTCGAGCCGGTCGAGTCGGGAGCGGGCGTCGGCGAGGAGTTCGGCGACGGAGGCGAAGCGTGCGGTCACGACGCCTGTCGTACCACGTCCGCATGATCGTCGAACGAGACCTCGGGCTCGGGGTCGTCGGTGGCCAGCGTCGCCAGCCGCTCGAGCCGACCGTCGGCGAGGTCGTAGAAGTTCATCGTGGTGAGCGGTGCGGAGTAGGCGTGCACGCTGACGGCGGGGGCGTCGGAGAGGTTGCGCACGTCGTGGACGTAGTGGGCGCCGAAGCCCACCGACTCCCCGGCACGGCGGACGTTCTCACGAAGCCGGTCGCCGCCCACCACGGCCTCGGCGAGCTGACCGTCCAGCACGGTGAAGGCTCCGGACGAGCCGCCGTGATCGTGCAGCTGGGTCCCCTGCGTCGGCAGCCAGCTGATGAGCCAGACGTCGACACGGCGGTCGCGGTAGATGCGCTGATGCCAGCGCTCGTCCGGGTCGTACTCGATGTAGGGATACTTGCCGCTGACGACCTCGTCACCCCAGAAGCGGGCGAACTCGATGAGCTCCAGCGGGGAGAGGTACAGGCTGCGGTTGCCGGACGTGGGGCGGGATGCGGTGCGGGGCATGGCGAGGGGCTTTCGGTCGGACGGACAGGGCGGCGGTCAGCGGCCGCGACAGCCCTCGTCGAACGCGTCCTCACGCCGGTCGTCCCACAGCGTGTCGAGCAGCCCGCCGGGGGCGGGGGCGCCGTGCTGGGTGGGAACCACAGGGCCATGCTGCCCCGTCGCCGCCCTCTTGTCTAGTCAGTGACTAGGCAAACTCAGGTATCGGCCGAACCACTCCAGGACGGCCTCGAAGCGTGTCATTCGATGCGACGGCAGTCCGCTGCGCGACAGCTCGTGACCCTCGGCAGGGAAGAGCAGCAGCTCGACCTCGGCCTCCCGCTTGCGCAGCGCGACATAGAGCCGGGTCGCCTGCTCCAGCGGGCAGCGCCAGTCGTGTTCGGAGTGGACGATGAGCAGTGGGGTCGAGATCTGGTCGGCGTAGGTGAGTGGACTCTGCCGGCGGCGCGCCTCCGGGTCGGTGCCGTAGAGGTTGTCGGCGAAGTCCCAGCCGATGTCGCTGGAGCCCTCGAAGCTGTCGATGGCATTTACCGCCCGCTCGCTCAGGGCGGCGCGGAAGCGGTCGGTGTGACCGACCAGCCACGTCGTCATGAAGCCGCCGTGCGAGCCGCCGAGCACGCCGACCCGGCTCTCGTCGAGATCGGGACGCTCGAGCGCGGCGTCCAGCAGAGCGAGCAGGTCCGGCGCGGACCTCGCGCCGACGTCGCCGACGATGTAGCGACCGTGCGACTGACCGTGGCCGGACGACCCGCGCGGATTGCCGAAGACGACCGCGTAGCCGGCGCTGGCGTAGACGTGCGCCTCGTCAAGCAGTCCCCAGCCGTACTGGGCGAACGGGCCGCCGTGGATCATCAGCAGCACCGGGTGCGGTCCGGGACCGGCCGGGACCGCGAGGAAGCCGGGGACCTGGTACCCGTCGGGCGCCGTCCCGGTGATGGCCTCGACCGCGACGGTGAGGCCCGGCGTGGCGAACGATGTCAGCGGCTGGATCTCGCCGTCGGCGGTGACCCGGCCGAGCTCGCCGGTGCTGCCGGGATCGCTGTAGCTGACGACGGTGGTCCCGGCCGCGACATCGACGCCGCCGACGACCCGGCGCCCGCCCGCGAGCGTCCGGGTCTCGCCCCCGCCGAGCGGGACCGCCCGGAGCTCGGTTGCGGCGCGGTGCTCGACGGCGACGAGGGCTTCGTCGCCGACCACCACCGGCGTCACCTCGGCCAGGTGCACCGATTCCTCGTCGGTGAGCCGCAGCGGCGTTCCGCCGTCGGCGGGGATGCGGAACAGGCCGGTGTTGCGGCAGATCCAGTCCTCGCCGCCCGGCCCGCCGACCGCGACCACCGCCGTGCCGTCCGGGGTCCAGGCCGGCGACGAGAGGCCGAGGCTGCTGTCGCTGATCGGCCGCGGCGAGCCGCCGGTGGCCGCGACGACGTAGACGTCGCTGTTGCGATCGTGCTCGCGGCGCTCGTGCCGGTTCGAGACGAAGGCGAGCAGCTCGCCGTCGGGATGCCAGGCCGGCGCGGTGTCGTCGGCGTCGCCGTCGGTCAGCTGGACCACCGCGGGCGTCTCGGCGGTGACGTCGACGACGAAGAGGTGGTGACGCCGGTCCAGGGTGAAGCCGACGTTGTCGAGGCGGTACTGCAGGCCGGTGATGCGGCGCGGTGGCTCCTTCTCCGTGGTGACGCCGTCGTCGCCGTAGCGGCCGGCCTCGGGCACCCGGCTGCTGAAGGCGATGCGGGTCGAGTCCGGCGACCAGACCGGCGCGCCGGCACCACCGCGCAGCTCGGTGACGGGGCGGGCGTCGCCGCCGGCGGTGGGGAGCAGGTGCAGCTGCGGCTTGCCGGCACCGGGCCGCTCGTCGCCCGCCTCAGCCTTCGGGGTGGTCCGCAGGAAGGCGATCCAGGCGCCGTCGGGGGAGAAGCGGGGCGCGGTGTCGTGCTCGCCGTGGGTCAGCTGCCGCGGCGGACCGGAGCCGTCGGTCGGGACGAGCCACAGCGCGCTGCGGTACTCGTCGGCGTCGAGATCGGGACGGGTCGCTGCCACGACGGCGTGCCGGCCGTCCGGGGCGAGCGAGGGTGGACCGAGGGTGACGAGGCGGGCGATGTCGGCGGGCAGCACCGGACCACCGTAGGCGGCTCGATCGCTCAGGCGAGCGGCGGTCGGGTCCGATCGAAGCCGAGCTGCGACTCCAGCCGCCCGAGCTCCTCGGCGAACCAGGCCGGCGTCGGCGGGCGCAGCGCCGGGTCGGCCGCCATCGCCCAGGTCAGCAGGTCGGAGACCTCGAGGGGGACCTCGGGGTCGACGATGGGCTGGACCTGTCCGCTCAGCACCCGGACGATCATGGTGGCCGCCGACTCGCCGTCGTACTGGCGGAAGGCGGGCTGACCGGCCACCGCCTCGTAGAGGGTGGCGGCCAGGCCGTAGACGTCCGAGGCGGGCGTCGGGTCGTTGCCCTCCAGCAGCTCGGGCGCGGTGTGTGCCGTGACCACGTGTTGTGGGAAGCGCGCCGCGCCGGGTCGCGTCGGCACCGCCTCGTCGAAGCCCGCCAGCACCGGGGCCCCCTGAGCGGTGAAGAGGACGTTTGCGGGGCGGACGTCACAGTGCAGGTAGCCGGCGGTGTGGACGGCATCGAGCCCGGCGGCGAGCTGGATCCCGGTGGCGAGCAGCTGCGGCAGCGGCAGCCGTGAGGTCACCAGATCGGCCAGGGAGACCGGGCAGTGCTCCATGACCAGGGCCGGCCGGCCGTCCGCCACAGTGACGACCTCCCGCAGCCGGACGACGTGCGGATGCCCGGCGAGGCCGACCAGCAGCTGCGCCTGGCTGCGGAGCAGGTCGTGGACCCATCCGGGTTGGTGCGGCGAGGGGACCTTGACGATCACCGACTCCGGCGCCGCCCCGGTCTGCCCTTCGGTCAGCAGCGCCTCGTAGACGGTGAAGCGGGACCCGACGTGCACCGCGCGGGCGTGCGCGAAACGCGCGGCGAGCGCACGCTCCACCGGCACGTCTCGGATCGACGCCGTCATGGGCCTCAGCTTACGTCCTCTTCACAAGGGGGGTCAGGGGACGACGGTGACGGGCCAGGCGGCATCACGGACGAGCCGGGTCGCGAGCGAGCCGACGATCCGGTGCCCGGCCTGGGTGGACGCCCCGACGACGATGGCGTCGACGCGCAGCTCGGCGGCCACCGCCAGCAGCTCCTTGTACGGGTTGCCCTGCCGCTCGACGTACTCTGCCGCGATCCCGGTGTGCTCGATGCCCGACCGCACCATCTCGCGAATCTCGGCCGCGATCTGATCCTGCGTCTCCAGGGCCGCGCCGGCAGTCGCCGCCATCCCGGAGGCCACCGTGGTGGTGCGGACATGCACGATCACGATGGCGGCGCCCTGCCGGCGGGCCAGCCCGGCGGCGTAGGCGCCGGCTCGCAGCGAGGTGTCCGTGCCGTCGATACCCACCAGGATGCGGGTGGGGCCGTCGGTGCCGAGCTCGAATTCCGTCGCGCCGGTCGTCATGCTTCGATTCTCTACCCGCGGGTCTCCACCCGCGGGCCCGGACCGCTCGGCCAGGCGGTGCGAACCGGGCGGAGATGCGTGGACACGGTGTCACCAGTACCGTGTGCCGGTGCCCGACCGCGCCACCGTCAGCGATCTGAACGGTGCCCCCGCGCTTCGCGGACGGGCCGGCCCGGCGATCGGCATGTCCACCTACCGGCTCGCCGACGGGACCGTCATCGCCGTCGCGGACTCCGGTCCGCGTGACGCGCCGGTCACGGTGGTGCTCGTGCACGGCTGGTCCCAGGACCACACCAGCTGGGACGACGTCGTCGAGCTGCTCGACACCGACCACCCCGAGCTGCGGGTGCTCTGTTACGACGCGCGGGGCCACGGCCGCTCGGACGCCGGTCCCCGTCGCACCGCCACCATCGACCAGCTCGCCGACGACCTCGCCGACGTCATCGCCGGCCTCGTCCCGAGCGGAGACCTCGTGCTGGCGGGGCACTCGCTGGGCGGGCCCGTCCTCATGGCCTTCGCGCAGCGGCACGAGGACCTGCTGCTCGACCGGGTGCGGGGGGTCGCGCTGGTCGCCACCAGCGCCGCCGGCCTCGGCAAGGACCTCTTCGGGCTGCCCAACCGCTTCACCGCCCCGGCGATCCGGGTGGCGCCGCTGGTGACCAAGGTCCGGTCGTGGTCCCGGGCTCGGGTGAACCTGCGCCACCCGGCGCTCATCTCCTGGGCGATCCGCCGCGGCTTCTACGGCCCCGGCGCGGACACCGCGCACAACCGGGACCGGACGGCGGCGCAGACCGCGCGCAGCCACCCCGCCACCGTGGCGCAGCTGGTCGACGAGATGATCACGTTGGACCGCACCGCCGCGCTCGCGGTGCTGGACCGGGTCCCCGTCGCCGTCCTCGCCGGCACCAAGGACGGGCTCTGCCCGATCGCCCACTCCCGGGCCATGGCCAAGGCCATGCCGCACGCCGATCTCGTCGTCTACCCGCGCGCCGGGCACATGCTGCCCTACGAGCGCGCGGCCGAGATCACCGAACTGCTCGCCCGGATGGCCGACCCCGGCCGTACCTCCGTCCCGCGAGCCACGAGGAGCAGCTGATGAGCACCGCCACCGCCACCGTCGTCGTCCCCGGCCCCCGCGAGGAGGTCTTCCAGCTCTTCGCCGACCGCGAGAACTACCGCAAGCTGGTGGCCCCCGTCGGCGCGACCCTCGTCACCCCCGGCGCCGAGGAGCGCCAGGGCACCGGGGCGATCCACCGGGTCGGTATCGGACCGGTCGGCCTGCGGGAGAAGATCACCGCGCTGGACCCCGGTCGCAGCTTCACCTATCAGGCCGTCACCCCACTGCCGGTCCGGCACTGGATCGGCACCGTCGTCTTCCACGACGACCCCGCCGGCACGCGGGTGGAGTACACCCTCGACGTCGAGGCCCGGCTCCCGCTGCCCCGGCCCGTGCTCGGCGCGGTCGTCAAGGGACTGGCCGGCGGTCTGGGTCGCGGGGCAGCGAAGGCGCTGCGCGCCCGCCGGGGCTGACCCGACGTTCCGGGCGGCGCCGCGACAGCCGGACGCCGACGGTGGCCGACGGTCTCGGATGCCGGCCGTCTGGCGCCCTCACCGGGGCGACGGTTAATCTCGTGCCCATGCTCACGCTGACGGCTGCCGCGCGCACGGACGTCGGCCGGGTCCGCTCCTCCAACGAGGACAGCATGCTGGTGACCGACAGCTTCGTCGCCGTCGCCGACGGGCTCGGCGGGCACGCCGCCGGCGAGGTCGCGAGCCGGATCGCGGTCGATCGGCTCTCCGAGCTGGCCGGTGGCGGGCCGGTGCATCCCGATGACGTCGCCGCCGCCATCGCCGACGCCAACCAGCGCATCATCGCCGCGGTGCTCGCCCATCCCGAGAACGAGGGGATGGGCACGACCGTCACCGGGCTCGGCATCGTCGAGCTCGGCGGCGCGCCGCACTGCGTCGTCTTCAACGTCGGCGACTCCCGGGTGTACCGCTTCGTCGGTGACGCGCTGGAGCAGGTGACCGTCGACCACAGTGAGGTCGAGGAGCTGCGCGCGGCCGGGGTCATCTCGGCCAGCGACGCCGCAGTCCATCCGCGGCGCAACGTCGTCACCCGATGCCTGGGCAGTTACCCGGCGCCGACGCCGGACCTCTGGGTCTATCCGCCGGCGGCGGCCGAGCGGTACGTCATCTGCTCCGACGGCCTGACCAACGAGGTCGGCGACGACGACATCGCGGTGGTGCTGCGCCGTCACGCCGAGCCCGAGGCTGCCGCCGCCGCACTGCTGGAGCAGGCGTTGGAGGCCGGCGGTCGGGACAACATCGCGGTCATCGTCGTGGATCTCGCGAGCGTGGACGGTCAGTCGATCGATGTCGACACGGTGCCCCGCGCCCGCGCCGGCGACGCCTGACGAGCAGCGAGGAACCCATGACGGTCTCCCCTCATGCGCCGGCGGGCGCGACCCCGCCCACCTACCTGCCGGGGAAGTGGCTGGCGCTGGTCGTCGACGACCTCGCCGTGCTCGCCGAGCTGGCCCCGGAGAGCCGGCTGCTCACCTCGTGCTGGACAGCCGCGCTGAGCGGGCAGGGTCTCGACGCCGTCGTCCAGGTCCTCGCCGGAGCGCAGCCGCAGGGCGCGGCCGGCTTCGTGGTGGCCCAGCGTCGCGTCGAGGGCACCCGGGTCGTCGTCGCCGGCAGCGGCCGGGCTGAGGTTGACGGGACCGTGGTCCGCAGCACCGACTCCTCCCCGGCGGAGCAGCGCTTCGCCGGTGCCGCAGCGGTGCGTCTGCTCGCCGGCGACGGGGTGAGCGGTGTCGCCGTTCTGCCCCTGCTCCGCGGCATCGCCGCGGCCGGCGCGGTGGGTCTCGGGACGAGCGCGGCGTCGCCTGAGCAGCAGCCGTCCCGGCCCGCCGAGGCGCCGGCGCCGGTGCCGCGGACGAGCACCGACACCATGCCGCCGCGGTCGGTCTACGACTCCGGGATCATCGAGTCACTGCCGTGGCGCGGCACCGCGGAGCAGCCCGCGTCGCCGCCTGCCCCGCCGGTGCCACCGGCCGCTCCCGAGCCCGCCGCGCCGCGGGCCGGGCACGACGCCGACCCGTTCGGGGCGGCCCGGGCCCACCCGCAGAACCCCTGGGCGCCGGTGCCCGCCGCCCCACCGGCGTGGGCCGATCCCGGACCCCCACCGTCCCCGCCCGTCGCCGGCCAGCCCGGCCCCCCTGTCACCGGCCGGCCCGGACCGCCGGTCGGGCATCCGGCCGCCGCGGTGCCACCGAGCCCGTGGGCCCCCGGCGGCGTCCCCGCCGGGCCGCCTGCTGGCCCGCCCACCAGTCCGTTCGGCGGCCCGCCCACCGGTCCGTCTGCCGGTCCGTCCGGCGCCCCGTCGGCGGAGCAGGAGCCGGCCGCCGCCGCGGTGACCGGGCCGGAGGAGGGCGTCGGCACCGTCGTCCACGCCTTCGCCTGCTCGCGCGGTCACCTGAACCCGCCGTACGCGGGGACCTGTCGCATCTGCCACGAGCCGCTGCCGCCGCAGGAGGGCTTCGCCGCGCCCCGGCCGTCCCTGGGGGTGCTACGGCTCTCGACCGGTGACACCGTCACCCTGGACCGTGACGTCGTCCTCGGCCGCGCGCCGTTCCACGCCGACGAGAACGCCGCCTCCCGGCCGCACCTGGTGCAGCTGAGCAGCCCGGGCAACGACATCTCGCGCAGCCACGTGCGCGTGAACCTGGAGAACTGGTTCGTCCAGGTCACCGACCTGGGGTCGACGAACGGCACGGTCGTCACGCTGCCCGGCCAGGCGCCGGTGCGACTGCGGCCGCACGATCCCTTCACCATCCTGCCGGGCACCACGGTCACCATCGCCGACGAGGTCACGCTGCGTTACGAGGTCACGTGACGCAGCCGGCCCCGGAGCTCCCCGGCTACCGGTTCGAACGGGTGCTGGGCTCCGGCGGGCAGTCCGACGTCTTCCTCTACCGGCAGGCGCTGCCGAGTCGGCTCGTCGCCGTCAAGGTGCTGAAGAACTCGAGCCTGGGGGAGGCGGAGCGTCGCCGCTTCACCGCCGAGGCGAACGCCATGGCGGGACTGGCTGACCACCCCAACATCGTCCCCGTCTTCTCGGCCGCCCTCAGCGGTGACGGCCGCCCCTACCTCGTCATGCAGTACTACTCGCAGCCCAACCTGTCGGTGCGGGCGGCGAGCGAGCGGTTGGGTATCCCCGAGGTGCTGCGGGTCGGCATCCAGATCGCGAGCGCCGTGGAGACCGCGCACCGGGCCGGCATCCTGCACCGCGACATCAAGCCCGCGAACCTGCTCATCAACCAGTACGGCGCGCCGGGCCTCGCCGACTTCGGCATCGCCGGACAGCTGGCCGATCTGGACGACGACGAGGACACCGGTGTCTCGGTGCCGTGGGCCGCGCCCGAGGTGCTGTACGCCACCGGCCCGACCAGCGTGCAGTCCGACGTCTACTCGCTCGCCGCGACGCTGTGGCACCTGCTGGTCGGCCGCTCGCCCTTCGAGGACCGGGGCGGGGACAACTCCGCGTTCGCGATCATGCGCCGGGTACGGGACACGCCGGCACCGCCGACCGGTCGGCCCGACGTCCCGGATTCGCTGGACCGGCTGCTCCGGCAGGCGATGAGCAAGGACCCGGTGCGGCGGCCGGCGACCGCTATCGAGTTCGCCCGGCGGCTGCAGGCCGTCGAGCAGGAGCTCCACCTGCCGCGGACGCAGATCGTCGTCACCGTCGACGACGGTGGCGGCGACACCGGGGAGCCGCCGCCGGAGAACTACACGACGGCACCGCCCACCGTGGCGCGGCCGCTGTCGGTGACGCCGCAGGCGCCGCTGGCCGGCGGGCCCGTCCCTGCGGCCGCGCAGCTGCCCACCCGGGTCCGGCCGGATGCGATCGCGGCGCAGGGACCGGTCCGCTACTCGCCGGGCACGGCGACCTCGGGGCCGCACGCGCCGTCGGTGCGGTCGTCGTCACCGGCGTCGGCGTCGTCCTCGGGGGAGACCGAGCCGCCGCGCCGGCGTGTCGGTGCGCTCGTCGCGGCGGTGATCGCCGCCGTCGTCGTGGTGGGCGTCGGGGTCCTCGCCTTCGCCCTCGCCGGCGGACGGGAGGATCCGCGGCCGACGAACACGCTCAGCAACGACCCCGGCACCCAGGACGCCGGACTCCCGGGCGAGAACGTCCCGCCCGGCGTGCCGGCGGTGTCGGGCGTGCGGCGCGGGGACAGCGTCGTCTTTCGCTGGAGCTACGACGCCCGCCGCGCCGACGACACCTTCCAGTGGCGTGAGACGACCGGCTCCCGGCGGACGGGGACGGCCACGGCGCCGACGGTGACGGTCCCCGCGACCGGCCGTGCCTGCCTGCAGGTGCGCGTCGTCCGGGCCGATGGCACGAATGCGTCCGCTACCTTCTCCCCGGAGGGATGTGTCTCATGACCGATTCGACCGGAGCTCCGACCGGCAGCAATCCGACCTCGTCTGCCAGCGCGCCGGACGACGGCGTCCGCATGCCCGAGCTGACCGTCGAGTTCTGCGGCGAGGAGTTCGCGGTGACGCCCGGCGAGCCGTTCGTCATCGGCCGCGAGGGCGAGCTCGAGATCGACGACAACCCCTACCTGCACCGCCGGTTCCTGCAGATCCACGACAACAACTCGCTGTGGTGGCTGAACAACATCGGAGGCGCCATCACCGCCACGGTGGCCGACGAGCAGGGCTCGATGCAGGCGTGGCTGGCCCCCGGTGCGCAGCTGCCCATCGTCTTCGACAAGACCGTCGTCTGGTTCACCGCCGGCCCCACCACCTACGAGTTCAGCATCCAGGTGCGCGAGTCGCCCTTCACCTCGGTGCCGGAGCCGACCAGCGACGTCAACGGCACCGAGACGATCGGACCGATGACCTTCACCCCGGATCAGCACCTGCTGATCCTGGCGCTCTGCGAGTCGATGCTGCGCGACGGTGCCCGCGGCGCCGGGAGCATCCCGAGCTCGGCCGATGCCGCCCAGCGGCTGGGCTGGAAGATCACCAAGTTCAACCGCAAGCTCGACAACGTCTGCGAGAAGCTGACCAAGGCCGGCATCCGCGGCCTGCACGGCGGTCCGGAGAAGCTCGCCGTCAACCGGCGGGCCCGCCTCGTCGAGTACGCCCTCGCCGCGCGCCTGGTGAACCGTGACGAGCTCGACCTGCTCGACGGACTGGCCGAGTCCGGCGGCGACTGACGCCGTCCCGGCCGTTGCCCGACGGCCCCTGCGCACCCGTCCACGTCGGCCTGCGCGCCCCGTCCACGCCGGCCCGCGCACCCCGTCCACGCCGGCCCGCGCGCCCCGTCCACGCCGGTGATCAACAGGCGGTTTCGGCCGCTCCAGCGACCAAAAGCGCCTGTTGATCACGACGCAGGGCGGGCGGGGACCGAAGCAAGGGCGGTCGGCGGCGCACCCCGTCCGATCCGGTGATCAACAGGCGGTTCCGGCCGCTCCAGCGACCGAAAGCGCCTGTCGATCACGACGCAGGGCAGGCGGATCAGTCCAGTTCGAGGACGAGCCGGAGTGCCGCGTCGATAGCCTGCAACTCGGCGAGGGTCACGCGTCCCGCGAAGTCACCGAGACGCTCCGGGGCGACTGCCGCGAGTTGTTCGGTCAACACCCGGGTTGTCTCGTCGCCGATGCTGATCGAGGGGCGAAAGATGCTCGTGGCGGCCGACCGGGACGTCGGGACGACCAGCAGCGTGGAGAGCGGTAGATCGTCGGACTGCACGACGACGGCGTAGCGCGACCCCTGCTGCTCGTGCCCGCGGGCATGGCGCGGTGCGCGGAGCCGGTGGACGTCACCACGCACGCAGGTGGTCCATGTCGTCCAGCACGCGGCGAGTCTCGGCGAGGTCGGCCGGATCTTGGGCGAGGGACAGCGCCTCGCGACGCATCTGCTCGCGCCGGCGAAGCCGCACGGCATCGACGAGGGCCTGACGAATGGCCTCGGAGACCGTCGAGCCGTCGGCGGTGAGTTCGGCGAGGGCACGATCCGACGAGGCGTCGGTCCGGAAGTTGACGACGGTCATGGTGCGATTGTAAGACGCTCCGTAAGACGCAGGCATCCACCCGTACTCGGCGGTCGATCGTCCGGATCGGCCGGGTTACGGTATGTCTGCCATGTACGGCTGACGTGTGGTGACCGGAGACGGAGGTGCGCGGCGATGACGCCTGCCAGCTGGCTGCGTCGCCATCGGTCCGCGACGGTCATCGCGGTCGTCGCGGCCCTGGTGGCGGGCCTGGTCGTCGCGCTGGCGCTGCGCTCGCGGGGATACGAGTCCCGCCGGGTGGACCTCAACGACGGCGGCATCTGGGTCACCAGCAACGCCGACGGGCTCTTCGGCCGGCTGAACAAGCCCGCCGGCTCCCTGGACCTGGCGCTGAACCCACCCGGTGGCGCGCAGGGCAGCTACCGGCTCGACGTCCGGCAGTCCGGTGCGGCGGTGGCCGCCTGGGACCAGGGCAGCGGCAAGCTGCTGCCGGTCGACGTCGCCGCGGGCAAGGCCGACGACGACCAGGCCGTCCCGGTCTCGGCCGACGAGGACGTCGCGCTCGGCGGCGGCACCGTCGCCGTTCTGGACCCCGCCGTCAACAAGGTCTGGGCCACCCGCGTGGACGAGACCCGCTCGCTCGGCAGCCTCGCGCCGGTCGACCCGTCGGCCAAGCCGGCGTTCGTCTTCCCGAAGCGGGACGTGGCCGATGCCAAGCGAGGCGCGCTCGCGGTCGGTGACGACGGCACCCTCTACGCCGCGAACAGCGCCGGGGACCTCGCCGTCGCGGCGCCCGCGGACGGCAAGTTCGCCAAGCCGGACTTCGAGCGTGTCGCCGGCTCGCTGACCTCGGTGCAGGTCACCGCGGTCGGCTCGACGCCGGTGGTGCTGGACGCGCAGCAGGGGACGCTCTACCTCCCCGGCGGCCGCAGGGTGAAGGTCGCGACCGATGTCGATTCCCGGCTGCAGGAACCCTCCGCCGAGGGGAACGCGGTGGTCGTCGCCACTCGCAGCTCGCTGCTGTCGGTGCCGCTGGCCGGCGGCACACCGACCACGCTCTTCTCAGGCGCGGCCGGGCGTCCCGCCGCGCCGACCTGGCTGGGCGACTGCGTGCACGCCGCCTGGGCCGGGACGCCAGGCGTCTACGCGCGGGGCTGCGGCGGCGAGGCCGCTCGTCGCATCGGACTGCCCAACGCCCGCGCGCTCGAGGACCCGGTGTTCCGCGTCAACCGCGGCTCGATCCTGCTCAACGACCTGTCGCTGGGCAACGTCTACGACCTCGACTCGTTGCAGGAGGTCGACAACTGGTCCGCGGTGAAGCCGCCGCCGCTGGTGAAGCCCAGCAAGAACGACCGCAACAACCGCAACAGCGTCGCCGCCCGCGACCAGCCGCCGAAGGCCGTGGACGACACCTGGGGTGCGCGGCCCGGCCGGACCACCGTCCTGCACGTCCTGGACAACGACAGCGACCCGCAGGGCTCGATCCTCTCCATCGCCCGGCTCGGCCCCGTCGACGACTCGGCCGTCACCGCAGCGATCTCGCCGGACGGCCAGTCGGTGGCGGTGACCCTGCCCGGCACGGGCGCGCGGGACGTGTCGTTCAAGTACACGATCGACAACGGCAAGGGGCTGACGGCCCAGGCGACCGTCAACGTCCAGGTGCGCCAGCCCGGCCAGAACGAGGCGCCGAAGAAGCGCGTCGGCTTCGTGCAGAAGTCCTTCACGACCAGCGCCGGCGGCACCCTCGACCTGCCGGTGCTGGACGACTGGCGCGACTTCGACGGCGACCCGCTGGTCATCACGCAGGCCAGCGTGGAGGGCCAGGGCGGCAGCAGCGGCGCGGTGACGGTCGCGCCGTCGGGACGGTTGAATTTCGTCGCTTCCGCGGCAGGCGGCTCCGCGGCGATCTCCTACTCGGTCTCGGACGGGCAGGCGGCGCCGGTGGCGCAGCGGGTGCCGATCACCGTCCTCAAGGCGACCTCGGACCAGACCGCGGCGCCGGTCGCCCAGCCCGACATCGCGCGCGGTCAGGTAGGCAAGCCCATCACGCTGGAACCGCTGGCCAACGACCTCCCCGGCGCGGATCCCACGAACCCGAACGCGGCGCTGGCCATCGCCGGCACCATCCCGAACCCCGCCGGGGCGAAGGTCACGACCGACCTCAAGAGCGGCACCGTCACCGTCGTGGCCACGCGGCCCGGCACCTTCGCGCTGAGCTATACCGCGGCCTACGGCAATGCGAAGTTCTCCCGCGCGCCCATCCGCATCGACGCCGCACCCGCTCCGCGCAGCGCGCTGCCGCCGGTGGCCGTACCCGACACCGGGGTGCTCTACGGGCAGACCGCCACCACCACCGACGTCCTGGCCAACGACTACGACCCGGCCGGCGGCGTCCTCGTGGTGCAGCGGGCGGTGGCCGAGGATCCCGACCAGCTGCAGGTGTCGATCATCGCCGGCCGCTTCCTGCGCGTCGGCGCCAAGACTCCGGAGCTGGCGACCAACCCGCAGACCGTCCGCTACACCGTGACCAACGGGGTCGCCGCGCCGGTGACCGGCGAGCTGACCCTGACGCAGGTCGCGCCGCCGCGGGACACCACCCCGCTCGCCCTCGACGACTACGCCACGGTGCGCTCGGGGGATTCGACCCTGGTCCCCGTGCTGGACAACGACATCGACCCGGCCGGCGCCAGCCTCGACCTGCTCGACGACGTCCCCGGTGCCCCCGCCAGCGGCGCGCTCACCGTCACCGGGACCGACGGCGCCCGCGGCAACCTCGGCGCCGCGTGGGTATCGGACAAGCTCGTCCGCTACGCGGCGCCCGTGGTGACGCGCCCGACCGACGTCACCGTCACCTACGTCGCCCGCAACCCGGAGGGACGGCGCGCGACGGGAACGCTCCACGTCACCATCACGCCGCCGCCGTCGGCCGCCAATCCGGACCAGGCCCCCGCTGCCGCGCCGATCAACTCGCGCGTGGTCAGCGGGCAGACGCTACGGATCAAGATCCCGACGACCAACGTCGATCCCGACGGGGACACCGCCAACGTCATCGGCCTCGCGGCGGCGCCCACCCTCGGCCGGGTGATCGCCATCGGCGCGTCGACGATCACCTACGAGGCGTTCCCGACGGCCTCGGGCACCGACCGCTTCGGCTACATCATCAGCGACCGCTTCGGTCGCACCTCCAGCAGCACCATCGCCGTGGGCGTCGCCCAGGTCTCCGACCCGCAGCCGCCCACTGCCGTGGACGACACCGTCCTCGCGCCGCCGAACGCCAAGGTGCGCGTGGACGTGCTGGCCAACGACGTGATCGCGCCCGACGACAGCGTCGCGCTGGGCGATCTCGGTGAGCTCAATCCCGACTTGCCGACCTCGGTGAAGCGCATCGCCGAGGACGGTCCCATCCAGATCACCGCCCCGCCGCGCGACGGGCAGTCCGTCAACGTCCTCTACTCCGTCACCGACGGCGCCGGGGACCCGTCGATCGCGACCGTGACGCTGCGCAGCCAGGCCGGCTACGTGCCGCCGCCGACCGTGCAGGACGCCTCGGCCGAGCTCAAACCGGGCCAGCCGACGACCACCGTCGACGTCCTCGCCACCGCCACCGATCCGCAGCGCCTGCCGCTGCGGGTGGCGAAGGTGTACCGCGCGGGGGCGGTGGTTCAGGGCGGGAAGGTCACCGTCCCGGTCACCAACCAGGTGCAGAACATCGTCTTCAGCGTCGCCAACAGCCAGGGCGCCACCGCGGCGGGCGTGATCCACGTGCCGGCGCAGGGCACCGGCATCCCCTACCTGCGCGCGAACAAGCTGATCACCCTCGGCGTCGACCAGAGCAAGACCATCGACATCGCCGACTACGTAATCGACCCCGCCGGCAAGCCGCTGCGGCTGACCACGGCCGACAAGCTGACCACCGCCCCCGGCAGCGGGCTGCAGCTCACCAGCCCGTCGCCGACCCGGCTCACCGTCACCGGCCGGGACGGTTACAACGGTCCCGGCGCCATCACCTTCGAGGTCACCGACGGCACCTCGCTCAACGATCCGGCCGGACGCATCGCCCTCATCACCGTCCAGGTCCAGGTGGGGCCGAACACCCCGGTGATCCGCTGCCCCTCCGCGCCGCTGACCGTCGTCGAGGGCGGCCCGGACCGCCGCCTGGACATCGCGTCGCTCTGCCACGTCTGGCTCGCTGATCGCTCGCAGCTGCGCTCGCTGGACTTCACCGCGTCGTGGTCCAAGCAGCCGCAGGACGTCGACATCCTCGGTCAGAAGTCCTCGGTGATCGGGCTCCGCGCGGGGACGTCGGCCAAGCCGGGCGAGACCGGGTCGCTGCGCATCGCCGTCGACGGCAGCCGGGCGGCGCCGTCCACGCTGAACGTCGTCATCGGCAAGCTCGGCCGCGCCAGCATGAGCCCGATTCGCATCGACGGCTTCAAGGCCGGCTCGACCGCTACGCGCGACATCCGGGGCTCGGTCGACTCGCCGCTGCGCGACCCCCGCATCTCCATCGTCCGGATTACCCAGGCCAGCGGTGAGCGTGCGAGCGTCACGTCGTCCGGCTCGGTCGCCCGCATCACGCCCGGTGCTCGCAGCAGCGGCATCATGACCTTTGACGTGGTGGCCACCGACGTCCCGGACCGCGGCCGCACCGACCGGCAGTTCTCCGGCCGCATCACCCTCGAGGTGCTCAACGTCCCCGATGCCCCCGGCACCCCGCAGGTGGGACGGACGGTGCTGAGCGAGAGCGTCGTGCTGTCGTGGTCCACCCCCGCCGACAACGGCGCGCAGATCGACCGCTACCAGGTCGACTACGCCGGCGGCTCGCAGACCTGCGCCGCCTCCCCGTGCCGCGTGACGGGGCTGACCAACGGCCGGGACTACACCTTCACCGTGCGGGCCCACAACGCCGTCGGCTTCTCGCGAGCCAGTCCGCGCAGCCCGGTGGCGACGCCCGACAAGCTCCCCGCCGCGGTGACGAGCCTGCGCACCGCCAACCCGCAGGACGGCCGCGTCACCGTCTCGTGGACGCCGGTGAACAACGGCGGCAGCGCGCCGACCAAGTACCGGGTGAGCTGGTCCGGGGGCGGCTCGGCGACGGTCGACGGATCGGCGCGCTCCGTCGTGGCCACCGGCCTGAACAACCACAACGTCTACACCTTCACCGTGGTGGCGGTGAACCAGCTCGGTCCCGGCCCGGCCGTCAGCACCCGGGGACAATCCGCCGGCACTCCGGGTACGCCGAGCGAGGTCGACGTCAGCTACGCCGACAGTGCCGGCACCGACACCCGCGCGACCCGGGTGAGCTGGAACGCCAGCGACGCCAACGGTCCGACGCCGGCCACCTACACCGTCACCCGCGACGGCCAGCCGATCTGCCGGAACACGACCGGTACCTCCTGCACCGACACCCCGGCAACGGGACGGAGCTACACCTACCGCGTCGTCGCCAGCAACGGCGCGAACAAGCAATCCGCCGCCGGCACCAAGACCTTCGACGTCGCCGGCACCCCGGACACGCCGGGTGACGTGCAGGCCGCGCCGACGCAGCGGGACGGGGAGGTGACGGTCCGGTACACCGTCCCCAACGCCCGCGGGAAGTCGCCGCGCGTTGAGTGGAGCGCAGGTGGCCAGAGCGGGACCTGGAGCGATCTGCCCGCCGCCGGCGCCACCGACACCCGGACCATCTCCGGCCTCGCCAACGACGCCGACATCACGGTGACCCTGCGCGCCTGCAACGCGCAGAACATCTGCGGCGGTCCGGCGTCCAGCACCACACACACCAACGGCCCGCCCTACGCCCCGAACGTGAGCTGCACCCGCAACGGCAACACCATCACCTGGAACTGGAACCGGCCGAATGCGATCAACGGCCACCGGGTCACCAGCTTCCAGCTCGGTGACACCTCGAACCAGAAGGTCACCGGCACCAGCTACTCGGAGTCCTTCGCGGCCAACGGCAACTCCCACCGGCTCACGGTCCAGTCCATCGACGACCGGAACGAGGCCGGCGGAACGGGCTCGGACACCTGCAACGCGGCGCCACCCCCGCCGCCACCGGACCCGCGGACCTTCGACGTGCGGATGGGTGATCACACCACCGGTGCCGGCTGCAGCTCGGGCTGCAGCTTCCTGGCGATCCGCTTCTCCGGGTTCCCCGCCAATCAGACCTGGCGCGTCTACTTCACCGCGGATGACGGCTTCTCCCGCAACTACTCCTTCAACACCGGGGACGGCAGCGGCAGCCCGCAGTTCACCGGGTACTGGGGCGCCCCGGACAGCGGCGGCCGCGGCACCGTGAGCGCCTACGCCCAGAACGGCAACACCGTGACCGACACGGCCAGATGTACTGGCGACTGGAAGAACACCGGAGGCTGCCAGTGAGCACCCCTGACCCGGCGAGCTGGTTCTCGCAGACCTTCCGGCTGATGGCCGACAACATCGGCCAGGCGGTGAAGGGCAAGGAGCGCACGATCCACTACGCGCTGACCTGCCTGCTCACCGAGGGACACCTGCTGCTCGAGGACTACCCCGGCACCGGCAAGACCATGCTGGCCAAGGCACTCGCGGCGACGGTGAAGGGCAGCCACAGCCGCGTGCAGTTCACCCCGGACCTGCTCCCCTCCGACGTCACCGGCGTGACGATCTTCGATCAGCAGCAGCAGCGCTTCCAGTTCCACGAGGGGCCGATCTTCGCCACCATCGTCCTGGCCGACGAGATCAACCGCGCCTCGCCCAAGACGCAGTCCGCGCTGCTGGAGGTGATGGAGGAGGGGCGCGTCACCATCGACGGCGTCGGCCACCCGGTGGGGCGGCCGTTCATGGTCATCGCGACGCAGAACCCGATCGAGCAGGCGGGCACCTACCGGCTGCCGGAGGCGCAGCTGGACCGCTTCCTCATGAAGACCTCGCTCGGCTACCCCGACCACGACGCCACCGTCGCCGTGCTCGCCGAGTCGGCGACCCGCGACCGCAGCGCCACCATCGAACCGGTGATCACCGCCGACGTGGTGGCCCAGATGGCGGGATTGGCCGACCACGTCCACGTCGACCCGGCCATCCTCGGCTACGTCAGCCGGCTCGCCGAGGAGTCCCGCGCCCACGGCAGCGTCAAGCTCGGCCTCTCCGTCCGCGGCTGCCTGGCGCTGGTGCGCTGCGCCAAGACGTGGGCGCTGGCCTCCGGGCGCAACTACGTCGTCCCCGACGACATCAAGGCGCTCGCCGTCCCGGTGATGTGCCACCGTGTGCTGCTCGACGCCGAGGCGCAGTTCGGCGGGACCACCGTCGACGACGTCATCGGCCAGATCCTCGACGCGGTCGCCCCGCCGTCGCAGCGGGTGGCGTGACCGGGACGTGAGCGACAGCCCCAGCGGCGGCATCACCGGCAGGGTCGCCCGTGCCGGCAGCACCGCCACCGAGACGGTGCGCCGGGCGGCGTCGGTGGTGGTGCCACGCGCGACGCCGCTGCTCAAGACGGTCAGCCCGCTGGGCTGGTCGGTGCTCGGTCTCGGCGTCGCGGGCTGGGCCGTCGGCTGGTGGCTCGGCTGGGCCGAGCTGATCGTCGTCGCGCTGGCCTGCCTCTTCACGGTCGTCATCTGCGTCCTGCTGACCCTCGGCCGCACCAGGCTGACCGTCCGCCTGGAGCTGAACCCGCGCCGCGTCGTCGCCGGGAGTCCCGCCGCCGGCCGGATGCTGGTGAGCAACAGCTCCCGGGCCCGGTTGCTGCCGGTGGTGCTGGAGCTCCCCATCGGGGTGTCGCGCACGCAGTTCCCGCTGCGCCGGCTGCGGATGGGGGAGGTGCAGGAGGAGCTCTTCTCGCTCGCGACCACCCGGCGCGGTGTCGTCCCCGTCGGACCGGCGACCACCGTCCGCGGCGACCCCTTCGGCCTGCTGCGTCGCACGCTGCCGTGGAGCCCGGTGATCGAGCTCATGGTCCATCCCCGGACGGTCGCGATCGACTCGCTCGGTGCGGGGGTGCTGCGCGACCTGGAGGGGCAGACGACCAACGAGGTGTCGACCTCCGACCTCGCCTTCCACACGTTGCGCGAATACGCGCCCGGCGACGACCGCCGCTACATCCACTGGCGGTCCTCGGCGCGGGCGTCGGCGCTGAGCGGCGAGAGCACCCTGCTCGTCCGGCAGTTCCTGGACACCCGCCGCTCGCATCTCTGCACGGTGGTGGACGGGCGCCGGGACGCCTACCTCGACGAGATCGACTTCGAGACCGCGATCTCGGTCGCCGCGTCGGTCGTCCGGCGGGCGTACGAGGAAGACGTCGACACGACCGTCCTCGCCGCGCAGAGCGTCTTTCGCAACGCCGACAGCGGTGCCGCGCTGGCCATGGACGCCTTCTCGCGCGCCGAACTCGGGCAGTCCACCTCGCTGTCGACGATGGCGCGGCATGCCGTCCAGCTCGCTCCCGACACCACCGTCGCCGTGATCGCCACCGGTGCCCGCACCGACTTCGCGCAGCTGCAGCGCGCGGCGATGTACTTCCCGGCCGAGGTCAAGGTGGTCGCGGTCCGGGTCGACCCCACCGAGCCGGCCGGCCTCACCGAGTTCCCGAACCTGCTCGTGCTGAGCCTGCCGCAGCTCTCCGGGCTGCGGGCGCTCCTCTCCGGACCGGGACGGTGACGCCACCGTGTCGCTGACCCCGCCCGAGGAGACCCGTGCCTCGGCCCGGCACGCCACCGGAGGTCGGCGCAGCCCCCGCGAGCTCGCCGCCGACCCGCGGGTGGATCCCGACGCCCGTCCCGCCCTCGGCGTCCGGGGGCTGGTCGATCTGGGCTTCGCCCTCGTCCTCACCGCGGTCGCGCTCTACGGCTTCCGCAGCACCTTCAGCGGCCGGCAGTACCTCGTCGTCGGCTTGGTGGCCGCGCTGCTGGGGGCGGCGATCCCGACGGTGCTCACCCTGCTGCGCCGCCCCGCCTGGCTCGCGGCCCCGCTCGCGGTCGTCGGGTACTACCTCTTCGCCGGCGTGGCGGTCTTCCGTGACAACGCGCTTGCCGGCGTGCTCCCCACCGGCGAGGTGCTGCGCGAGGCGAGCACCGTGCTGGCCTCAGGCTGGAAGCAGCTGCTGACGACCTTGCCCCCGGTGGCCGGGGACGGCCGGCTGCTGGCCATCCCCTACCTGCTCGGGCTGCTCTCGACCTGTCTGGCCACCACCTGCGCCCAGCGCACGCGCAACCGGCTGCTGCCCGTGGTCCCGCCCAGCCTCGTCCTGTTCGCGGTCATCCTGCTCGGCACGGCGGCGCCCGCGGCCCGGGTGTGGCAGGGCATCGTCTTCGGCGCCGTCCTCATCGTCTGGGCGGCGGTCCGGCGGCCGGGGTCCAAGCCGATCACGGTGCGGGTGACGCCGGGCGGTCCGCAGCGACTGGTGGTAGGAGCGCTGGTGCTCGCCCTCGCCGGGGTGGCGGCCGCGCTCGTGCAGCCGCACGTCGCCGGCAGCGACCGGCACCGGGTGGTGCTGCGCGACTACGTCAAGCCGCCCTTCGACATCGCCGCGTACGCCAGCCCACTCGTCGGATTCCGCAAGTACACCAAGAGCGCGAAGCTGCTCTACAACCAGACGCTCTTCACCGCCTCCGGCCTCCCCGCGCGGACGCCGGTGCGTATCGCCACCCTCGACGACTACGACGGCTCGGTCTGGGGCGCCACCAACGCCACCGTCCCGACCGCGCCCGGTGAGCCCATCGACGCCTTCCAGCGCGTCGGGTCGCGCATCGACGGTGCCGGTGGCGGCAGGACCGTCCGCGCGACGCTCCGGATCGCCGCGCCCTACGCCGCGGCCAGTGACGTCAACGCCTGGGTGCCGGGCGTCGGGACGCTGCGCTCCATCAGCTTCCGGGGAGCCCGCGGGGCCGAGCACGCCGACCAGTTCCGCTACAACCTCGCCACGGCAGCCGGCGTGACCTCGGCGCGACTGCAGTCCGGTGACCGCTACGCGCTGACCGGGGTGGTCAGCCCCGACGCGCTCCCCGCCGACGCCGTCGCCGCCGGCGAGCCGACCCTGGACTCGTCGGTGCTGTCCTTCGTCGGTGCGCGGGCCACCCAGTGGTCGGCGCGGGCCGAGAACCTGCGCGACCAGATCGTCGCGGTCGGCCGGTACATGCGGCAGAACGGTGCCTACAGCGATGGTGGTCCCGGCGAGACGCAGTACCTGCCGGGCCACAGCACCGGCCGGCTCACCGCCTTCCTCAACGCGCCGCAGCTGGTGGGCGACGACGAGCAGTACGCCGCCGCGTACGCCCTGATCTGTAACTTCCTGGGCATGCCGGCGCGGGTCGTCCTGCTCGCCGAACCCGATGCCGGCGGGGTGGTGCGGGGCCGCAACGTCCATGCAGCCGTCGAGGTCCACGTGCGCAGCGGATCGCGGACCGAGTGGGCCCTGATCCCGCGCACCCGCTTCATGCCCGACGAGAACAAGAAGCCGAACAAGCAGCCGCCGCAGACCATCCAGGACGCCGAGGCCGCCATCGTGCCGCCGCCGAATCCGGTGCAACCGCCCAGCACCCTGGACGAGCCCGACCGGCCCGACCAGAACACGCAGAAGCTGGGCAAGGTCCCGCAGGACAAGCCGGGAGCGCTGTCCGGCTGGTTCGGCGTCGTGGTCCGGTGGGTCGTGTTGCCGCTGCTGGTGATCGCGCTGCTTTGCGGCGTGATCCTGGGCATCAAGTGGCGACGCCGCACGCTGCGCCGCACCCGCGGTCACCCCGCCAACCGCTTCGACGCAGGGTGGCGTGAGTACGTCGACGCCGCCCGCGACCTGGGGGCCGGGGTGCCCGGTGGACGGACCCGTCACGAGCAGGCCGAGGTCCTGGCCGAGCGACCGTTGGGACGGCAGGCGACCCTGCTCGCCGACCGCGCCGACGCCGGTGTCTTCGGTCCCGGTGACCCGCCTGCCGAGGCGGCCGCCGCCTACTGGCGCGAGGTGGATGCCGCCCGCCGGGCGATGGCCCGCGACGCCGGCCGCCTCGGTCGGCTCCTCGTCGCCCTCAACATCCGCTCGCTGCGTCCGGCCCGGACGGCGCGCCCGTGACCGAGCCGCCCGACTTCACCTACTCCAATGTCAGCACCCGCGAACGCGGTCCGCTGCTGCGCCTGGCCGGACGCGTCGTGCGCGGCATCGCCGAGGTCCACGAGCAGGGCCGTCCTTACGCCGAGGCGTGGCGTCGGGACAACCTCGCCGCCCTCGCCGGCTCCGGACCACTGTGGATCGCCCTCGGTGACTCGCTGACGCAGGGGATCGGGGCGCCGTCCCACGACGCTGGCTGGGTGAACCTCGTCCGGGAACGGCTGGCGGCGGCCGGCAGGCCGTACCGCCTGGTGAATCTGGCCACCAGCGGCGCGCGCACCGACGACGTGCTCGAGCGGCAGCTGCCTGCCCTCGAGTCGCTCCCCGCGCCTGACCTCGTCACGCTCATGATCGGCTCGAACGACCTCATGTCGCCGGGGCATCGCCGCGTCCTGGCCGACAGCTTCGCCGCCCTGCTCGACGGACTGCCGACGGGGTCCTACGTGGCGACGCTGCCGAACCCGTCCCGTGCGGCCGGCGCCGCGAACCGCCTGCTCGCCGAGCGAAACGCGGCCGGCCGCATCCGCATCATCGAGATGCGCGACCGCCGACTCCGGTCCTGGCGGGGACGGCTCGCGGCCGACTACTTCCACCCCAACGGAGCCGGGTACGCCGCCATGGCCGAGGTCGTCGGCGACGTCCTGCTGGGCCGGACGAGTCGTGACGACGGCGGTTAGGGTGGCGGCGTGACCGGCGCCGACGTCCCGTCCATCTCCACGCCGCAGCCGGTCACCGACGAGGTGGACCGCGCCCTGGTGCTGGCGCTCCGCGCGGACGGCCGGGCCACGCTCAAGACGCTGGCCGAACGCACCGGGTTGTCGGTGTCGGCGGTCCAGGCCAGGGTGCGGCGACTGGAGACCTCCGGCGTCATCCGTGGCTACAGCGCCCTCGTCGCCCCGGAGACGCTCGGGCTGCCGCTGGCCGCCCTCATCTCCATCACCCCGCTGGACCCGGGCCAGCCGGACGACGCCCCGGAGCGGCTGGCCGACATGGCCGAGATCGAGGCGTGCCACTCCGTGGCCGGCGACGACGCCTACGTGCTGCTCGTCCGGGTGGCTTCGCCCACCGCGCTGGAGGAGCTGATCCGCGAGATCCGCCGTCGTGCCCATGTCACCACCCGCACCACCGTTGTGCTGCAGACTTTCTTCGACAGACCCGCTACGCCGAAATAATTCCTGTACCGGGGGACCGTTCACGGAATTCTCACGGTACGGTGACGGCATGACGATGCTGCGATCGGTCGACACCTCCGACCTCACCCCGGCCCGCGTCCACGAGACGATCGCCAACCACATGCTCGCCGACGGCTTCGACATGGTCCTGGACCTCGACCGTTCCCGCGGTGCCACGCTGATCGATGCGCGCGACGGCAGCGAGTACCTGGACCTCTTCACCTTCTTCGCCTCCTCTGCGCTGGGGATGAACCACCCCGCGCTGAGCAGCGACGAGGCCCGCGCCGAGCTCGGCGCCGTCGCCGTGAACAAGCCCTCCAACTCCGACGTCTACACCGTGCCGATGGCGCGCTTCGTCGAGACCTTCGCCCGCGTCCTCGGCGACCCGGCGCTGCCGCACCTCTTCTTCGTCGACGGCGGCGCGCTCGCCGTCGAGAACGCGTTGAAGGTCGCCTTCGACTGGAAGTCGCGCTGGAACGAGGCTCACGGCATCGACGCCGCCCTCGGCACGAAGGTGCTGCACCTGGAGAAGGCCTTCCACGGCCGCAGCGGCTACACCATGTCGCTGACCAACACCGACCCCAACAAGGTTGCCCGCTTCCCGAAATTCGACTGGCCGCGGATCCCGTCGCCGTCGATCAACGGCACCTCCGGGGGTGTCGCAGGCGTCGAGGCCGCCGAGCGGACCGCGCTCGCCGCCGCCCGCGCCGCCTTCGAGGCGAACCCGCACGACATCGCCTGCTTCATCGCCGAGCCGATCCAGGGCGAGGGCGGCGACAACCACTTCCGTCCGGAGTTCCTGCAGGCCATGCAGGCGCTGTGCCGCGAGTTCGACGCGCTCTTCGTCATGGACGAGGTGCAGACCGGCGTGGGCCTCACCGGCACGGCGTGGGCCTATCAGCAGCTTGGCGTACAGCCGGACGTCGTCGCCTTCGGCAAGAAGGCCCAGGTCTGCGGCGTGATGGCCGGCGGCCGGGTCGACGAGGTCGCAGACAACGTCTTCGCGGTGTCGTCGCGGATCAACTCCACCTGGGGTGGCAACCTCACCGACATGGTGCGGGCCCGTCGCATCCTCGAGGTCATCGAGCAGGACGGCCTCGTCGAGCGTGCCGCCGCGCTGGGGCAGCACCTGCTCCACGAGCTCACCGCGCTCGCCGAGAAGCACGACATGGTGACCGAGGTCCGGGGCCGTGGCCTGATGTGTGCGATCACGCTGCCCTCGCCCGAGCTCCGCGACGAGGTCGTGACGCGGCTGCGCGAGGACGAGCACGTGCTCGTCCTTGGGTGCGGCACCGCCGCCCTGCGCGTGCGGCCGTCACTCACCGTCGGCGTGGCGGAGATCGACCGGGGCCTTGCCGCGCTGGATCGGGTGCTGACCGCGCTGGCCTGAACTTCAGTCGGCAACTTCAGTCGGCCAGCTGGTCGCGCAACCGCTGCCGCTTCTCGTAGAGGGGCTGCAGCAGCGCCTCGTTCTCCTGCGCGTTGGTGAGGGCGGCGGCGACGTCCTCGTTGTCCTGGGCGCCCACGTCCTCACCGCCGACCTGCTCGTAGGCCGCGTCCGCCTCACCGCCGAGGGCCGCGATTTCGCGGTTCAGCTCGTCCAGCTGGCCGCGCACGTCGTCCTTGTCTGCCACCGGTTCGTCCCCTCTGTCGTGAACATCTCTCCGCAAGACCCTTCCCCGCTGCTGCATCCGGGGCACGCCTTCGAGCAGAGAGAGTCTTCCGACGACGAAGGGAATCCCATGACCGACCCGAACGTGACCAAGGTGGCCGAGCTGGCCAAGGACATCCGCATCGCCATGCTCACGACCGTCGGCAGCGAGGGTCACCTCACCGCGCGACCGATGGCCCAGCAGCGGGTCGAGTTCGACGGCGATCTGTGGTTCTTCGTGGAGGCGGACTCGCGCACCGCGGCGAATCTGAAGGCGAACGACACCGCGGGCGTGACGCTGAGCTCCGACAGCACCTGGATCTCGCTCTCGGGCACCGCCGAGGTCGTCCGCGACGTCGCCAAGGCCAAGGAGCTGTGGAACCCGTGGGTCGAGGCGTGGCTGCCGCAGGGTCCCGAAGACGAGAACGTGGCGCTGATCAAGTTCAGCGCCGAGTCCGCCGAGTACTGGGACACCCCGGGCGGCAAGGTCGCCTCCATCGCCAGCTTCGTCAAGGCGAAGCTCACCGGCAAGCGCTACTCCGGCGGCGAGAACGAGACCGTCGACCTCCCCGGCTGAACCCCGGGTGTCTTGCGCTCGGGTAGCGCCGCTGCTGCGCCGAGTGGTCGAAAATCACCCCCAGTGGTCGCTGGACCAGCGACCACTGGACGTCGAATTCGACCACTCGGCGAGGGAGGTGGGGTTGGTTTCCGCGGCACGGCCGAAGGGGTAGGGCTAGGCCATGTGCTGCACCCACCTCACCCCCGGCCACGCCGCGTGAGCATCACGCGGTCGGCGCTGGCCGGGCTTGCCACCGGCGGCCGGACCTTCAGCGCGCTGGCGGCACTCACCGCGACCGTCCCGCCCGGCACCACCGCCGAGCCCGATGCCACGCTGGCCAAGACGCAGACCCAGGCAGTCCTGGCGCTGCTGGCCAGCGGTGAAGTCATTGCCGACAAGCTGCCCTTCGCGCCGAGTCGTCTCGAATTCCCCGGCATTCACGGCCGGGTGCTCTTCGGTGCAGCCTGCGGCGTGATCATCGCGCGGCGGAGCGCGCGCTACGTCCCGGCCGACACCGAACCGGGCGCTGCCGTCGCTCCGGGACGGCCGGGTTCTCCCGCCCCCGCTCAGGTGGCCGCGTGCGCCGTGGTCGGCGCCGGCTCGGCGTGGCTCGGTTCGGTAGTGGGTCACCGCTTCCGTGGCTGGGCGGCCTCACGTCTCGGTCACGACTGGATCGCGGCACTGCTCGAGGACGTCGCCGTCGCCGGCCTCACCTCCGCCGCGGTCGGCTGACCCCACCGATCGTGGACCGACACGCCGAACAGTTCGGCGTGTCGGTCCACGATTCAGACGAGGCGGGGCAGCGCGAAGCGGCTGTGGACGCCGGGCGTCCAGAGCGGCCGCAGCATGGGCCCGGCCGGCCTGACACCCGCGGCCGGGACCAGGTCGTCGCTGAGCTCCAGCAGCTCTGCCTCGTGGACCGGCCACGGACCGTGGTGGTTCTGCACCCACATCGTGCGCGGGCCCAGCCGGTTGTGCATGCCCCAGCGGCTGGTCAGGAATACCTCCAGCTCGGTCAGCTCGGTGCGTGCGCCGACGCGTAGCCGCATCGAGCTGGCCGGTCGGGCGCCTTCGCGCCGCCGCATCGTCCAGCTGACCTCATCGCCCCGGCGGTCGGTGTCGATCGATGCGTAGCGATACGGGATGGCGAAGGTGCGCGCGAAGGCCACCACCGCCAGCCGGGTGCAGTCCAGGCTGCGGAAGACGACGCCATGGCGTCCCTGCTCGTCCACCGAGTAGAGCCGCACGTTCCACTCCAGGAACGACCCGAAGAACGGGACCGGGAGGCGAGGTCCGAAGCCGGCCCGCCGCATCCGGAACGGCACCAGCCCCACGTAGGTCAGCCCGTCGTGCCAGACGTCCGGACGGGTGCCGGGCGGAAACAGGTCCGACACCGAGGTGGGATCGACCGGCCAGTGGAGGAAGACCAGGTCCAGCCAGTCCTGGGCGAACATCGTCGGCCCGCGCAGCTCCTCCGCCTCACGGGGGACGCCGGCGTACAGCTGGGTCATCGCAGGTCCCGCAGCAGGGCGGCGGCGACGCGGGCACCCGAGGCCAGCGCACCCTGCAGCGAGGAGGTGTCGCGGTGGTCGCCGGCGAGATAGACGCCGTCACGCTCGCAGACCCGTCGCCGCAGCGGCGCGCCGGGCTCGACCCGCGGCAGCGCCCGCGGGATCGGATAGGTGGCGACGTGCTCCCACGAGGTCGTGTCGACGCCGTAGACGATGCCGGCGTGTTGACGGGCCATCGCCTCGGCGGCCGCCGAGCCGTCGGCGCCGAGCGCGCTGCCCGCGACGAGCGCGTGTCCGGGCGCGTAGCTCGGGGCGGCGTCGGTCATCACCGCGGTGTTGACGAGTGGACCCCGACGATCACCGTCCAGGTGCAGCATGCGGCGTCGCGCCGGTGAGGTGGGCATCCGCCAGTAGAAGGTCGTGAGCCCGTTCCAGGAGGGCACCGCTGTCCCGGCGAGCCGGGCCGCAGCGTCGCCGTCGGTCGCCACCAGGACGGCCCTGGCGGCCACGGTGCCGTCGTCCGTGGTGACGCTGGTCCCGCGGATGCGCCGGGCCGGCGTCGCCAGCCGGATCGCCCCGGACGGCAGCGCGGCGGCGAGCTGGCGGGGGATGGCCTGCATCCCGCCGGCCGGGACGCCGGGAGTGCCCCGGACGAACGACCGGACCACCAGCTCGGCGAAGCGCCGCGACGTGGCGAGCTCGTCCTCGCCGAAGACGCCGGCCAGGAACGGACGCAGCACGGATTCGGTGAGCGTCCCGGAGACCCGTCGGCGCCGCAGGTGCGCGGCCAGGCTGACGTCCGGCCGCCGCTTGATCCGGCTCACCGGTCCGAAGCCGACGGGGCCCGCCCACGCCAGCAGCGCTGCCTTCTCGCGCAGGCTGCCCGGCAGCGTCAGGTCGGCGGGGAGGTCGCGCGGTGAGCGGCGCGGGTCGGCGACCACGAAGTGTCCGTCACCTCGTGCCACCACCGCGCCGGCCTCGAAGGCGCCCAGCCGCAGCGCTGCCAGGTCCAGATCGGTCCTGGCTCGGGGGTAGGCGGGGTTGAGCAGCTGGAAGCCACGGTCGAGCTGCATGCCGTCGACATGGTCCGTCCGGACCCGGCCGCCGATGTCGTCGGCGGCCTCCAGCACCCGGACCGAGCGTCCCGCCCGGTGCAGCAGGCGCGCCGCGTTGAGGCCGGCCACGCCGGCACCCACGATCACCACGTCGACGTCCGTCACGCAGGGTGCTTACCCGTCCGAGGTGCGCGGACCCTCGGCCAGTGAGCGAAGATTCAGCAGCTGCCGGCGCGCCATCACCAGATCGCCGACGCTGACCACGGGCGCGAGCAGCCGGTACCTGCCCATGACGATCTTGAGCAGCAGCCGGGTCTGCTCGCCGTCCGGCACGAGGACATAGGACATCACGGCGCCGGCGATGCGACCGGTCAGCGCCACCCCCGGCCGGACAGAGACCACCGTGCCCACCGGGCGCCCGGCCGTGGCGGTGAAGGGATCACCGGCCACCGGCTCGGGGAGGTTCCGCAGCTCGGCCGGCGACCGTCGACCGAGGTTGTCGATCCAGTCGTAGCTGTAGGGCGCGAGGCGCAGCTGCACCAGCCACGGCCACACCCGGTCGGTCGGGACGGCGACCGTCACCCCGCGCCACGCCTGCAGGACGGGTTGCGGCACGACCTCGTCGCAGGGATACCGCCGCGCGATCTCGGCCGCGGTGACCCCCCAGCGGTCGCCGATCATGCCGGCGGATTCGCCGTGCCGTAGATCGCCGGCAACCAGACGGCGAGCAGGACGTCGACGACTGCCCGCTGCGTGATCGCGTGCCGCTCGCCGGTGAAGGTCGCCGACAGCACCCGCTCGTTCATGAGGTTCAATGCCACGGCCAGATCCCGGGCCGGCTGCCCCTCGGGAGCGGCGCCTCGGCGCCGCTCGGCCCGGATGACGTCGGCGCAGACCTTGATCCAGTGCTCCATCGCGACCGTCCACTGCGCGCGCAGCTCCGGGTTCGCGGCGTGCGCCCGGACGGCCGCGGCCACGACCGCACGGTGCCGGGCGAAGACGTCCACGATGTTGGCGATGATGGCGCGCCACGACCCGACGGTGTCGGCCTCGAAGTCCAGCGGCAGGTCAGCCCGGTTCGCCTCGGCCACGACCCGGTCGAGCAGGGTCAGGACCACCGCCTCCTTGGAGGCGAAGTAGAAGTAGAAGGTCGGTCGGGACAGGCCGGCCCCGCGTGCGAGATCGTCGACCGAGATCGCGTCCAGGTCTCGCTCGGCCAGCAGTCGCTCCGCCGTCTCGAGGATGGAACGCTCCCGGTCCTCGCCGGTGACGCGCGGCGCGCGGCGACCGCGCGAGGGCGTGGCGGCGGGCATGCGGTCACGGTACCGCGACGTCGACGTTCTCGACACGGTGTCGAGCCGGTCGACACGCAATGCAACCGCATGCCGGAGAGCGGGCCGATGCGGGCGGGTCGGGCAGGAGTGCCTCGGGGGCCGCAGGTCTCGTGACGGTGGCGCGGCGCTGTCACGTCGCCGGGGCGGGGGAGTCATCGTCGCGGAATCCCAGGCGTCGGTTCGCGCTGATGGCGGCGATGTTGGCCGCGTGATGCATCGTCCGGATCTGCGTGATGCCCCGGCGGCGGACGTGGGCGATGGCGTGGGATTTGAGGGCGAGCGAGAGGCCGCGGCTGCGGTAGCCGCGGACGACACCGGTCATCTCGACGAACGCGTGGTCGCCCCGGTCCGACAGTGCGGTCATCCCCACCCATCGGCCACCGGAATCCACGGCGATGACGACGCCGTCCGGGTCGAACCAGGGCACGTCGATCCGTTCGGCGAGGTAGGCCTCGTAGCTGTAGAAGGGGCCGCGGCCGGGGATGTCGGCCGAGCACACCCGGTTCAGCTCGTACAGCTGTCGGCGATGGTCGTCGGTGTCTCCGAGCGCGGCGAAAGTGACCAAGCGCAAGCCGTCGTCCCGGCAGCGGTCCAGGGCGCCGCGCACGGAGTCGGCGTCGAAGCCGGCCACATCGAGCCGCAGGCGCACCCAGCTCATGCCGGGTCGCCGACGCCCGGTCGGAGCTCCTTCATGGCGAGAACGATGCGGCACGCGGGCGCGATGGGCAAGGTGAGCCAGTGTCGTCACCCACCGCCGCAGACGTCGTCAACTAAATGTTGAGGCAATCGACAGGGTGTTGATAACGTCGTCCACACCAACGACAGGAGTTGTGATGACGACCGACCACGTCGACGTGCTCATCGTCGGTGCCGGCCTCTCCGGCATCGGGGCCGCATGCCACCTGCGCCGCGAGTGCCCGGACAAGACCATGGCGATCCTCGAGGCGCGCGACGCCATCGGCGGCACCTGGGATCTGTTCCGCTACCCCGGCATCCGGTCGGACTCCGACATGTTCACCCTCGGCTACGCCTTCAAGCCGTGGACCGACGGCAAGTCCATCGCCGACGGACCGTCGATCCTCGCCTACGTGAAGGAGGCGGCCCGCGAGAACGACGTCGAGCGGCACATCCGCTTCGGCCACCGCGTGCAGCGCATCGAGTGGTCGTCGCAGACCGCGCTCTGGACCGTCACCGCCACGGTCGACGAGCAGACCGTGACGATGACCGCCTCCTTCGTCTCCGTCTGCTCCGGCTACTACCGCTACGACGAGGGCTTCACCCCCGAGTTCGTCGGGCGCGAGGACTTCCGCGGCCAGGTCGTCCACCCGCAGCACTGGCCCGAGGACCTCGACTACGCGGGCAAGGACGTCGTCGTCATCGGCAGCGGCGCCACCGCGGTGACCCTGCTGCCGGCCATGGTGACGGGCGATCAGGCGGCGGCCAAGGTCACGATGCTGCAGCGCTCGCCCACCTACATCTCCGCGGTGCCGTCGCGTGACAAGCTCGCCGACCGGCTGCGCAGGGTGCTGCCCGAGCAGCTCGCCTACGACGTGGTGCGGTGGAAGAACGTCCTCACCGGTGTCGGCATCTACCAGCTCAGCCGCCGGCGTCCGGAGTTCGTCAAGGGCTTCCTGAAGAAGAAGGCGGCCGAGAAGCTGCCCACCGGTTTCGACGTCGACACCCACCTCTCGCCCAGCTACGACCCGTGGGACCAGCGCCTCTGCGCAACCCCCGGCGGCGAGCTGTGGCGCGCGATCCGCTCCGGTGCCTGCGACATCGTCACCGACCGGATCGAGCGCTTCACCACCGACGGCATCCTGCTCGCCTCGGGCCGGGAGCTGCCGGCCGACATCATCGTCACCGCAACGGGACTGAACCTGCTCGTCATCGGCGGCATGGAGGTCGTCGTGGACGGCGCGACCATCGAGGTCAGTGACACCCTGGCCTACAAGGGGATGATGCTTTCCGGTGTCCCCAACTTCGCGCTCACCGTCGGCTACACGAATGCCTCCTGGACGCTGAAGGCCGACCTGGTCGCCCGCTACGTCTGCCGGCTGCTCAAGCACATGGACAAGCACGGCTACGACAGCGTGACCCCCGAACCGCCCGGCGACGTCCGCGACGGCGAGCTGCGCCCGCTCATCGACCTCGAGGCGGGCTACGTGCTGCGCAGCGCCGGTCAGCTGCCGCAGCAGGGCCCGGTCAAGCCATGGCGCCTGCACCAGAACTACCTGCGCGACGTGGGACTGATGCGGCACGGCTCGCTCACCGACGACGTCCGCTTCGATCGGGTCGCCGACCGCGCGCCCGCCACCGTCTGACGAGGGGACCGATCATGACGACCATGCGGGCCGAGCGCTTCGTCAGCGCCGCCAAGACGATCAGCGTCAAGGATGTCCCGATCCCCACGCCGGGCCCGGGTGAAGTGTTGATCAAGGTCGCCTACTGCGGCATCTGCCACTCCGACCTCAGCCTCATCGACGGCGTCTTCGGCAGCCGGCTGCCCGAGATCACGCAGGGCCACGAAGCCTCGGGGGTGATCGCGGCCCTCGGCGAGGGCGTCACCGACTGGCAGGTCGGCGACCGGGTCATCCCCGCGGCGGGGCGACCGGACTTCACCTGCGTCGAGTGCAAGGCGGGCAATTTCAGCGGCTGCCTGGGGCTGCAGCTCATGGCCTTCGACTACGACGGCGGCTGGGCCGAGTACACGACCGCGCTCGCGCTCTCGCTGACCCGGGTGCCGGACAACGTGTCGATGCAGCAGGCGGCGATCCTCGCCGACGCCGTGGCCACGCCCTACGGCGCGGTCGTCAATACCGCGCAGGTCCGGGTGGGCGAGTCGGTCGGGGTGTGGGGCCTGGGCGGCATCGGCACCCACATCGTGCAGATCGCCAAGCTCGTCGGCGCTGCCCCCATCGTCGCGCTGGATCTCATCCCCGAGGTTCGCAAGCGGGCGCTGGAACTCGGCGCGGACTACGTCCTCGACCCCACCGATCCCGCGACGCCGGACCGGATCAAGGAGATCACCGGGGGTCGCGGTCTCGACGCTGCTTTCGACGCGGTCGGCATCCCGGTCACCTTCGACCAGGCGCGCTGGACGGTGCGGGTCGGCGGCCGCCTGGTCGTCGTCGGCATGAGCAACCAGAACATCGACCTGGGCGACACGATGACGCTGGGACTGGCCCGCGTGGCGATCATGGGGCACCTCGGCTACCGCAACGAGGACATCGCCACCCTCGCCCGGCTCGTCTCGCTCGGCCGGCTGGACCTGTCCCGCTCGGTCAGCGATGTCGTCGCGCTCGAGGACGTCGCCGAGGGCGTGCGGCGCCTGCACGAGCACGAGGGCAATCCGATCCGCATCCTGGTACGCCCCGGCGACGACGTCGACTGAGCCGGCGCGGTCGGTTCGGTGAGGTCGGCTCAGTGAGGTCGGCTCAGTGAGGTCGGCTCAGTGAGGTCGGCTCAGCCGGCCGGCGGCGTCCAGGGCTGTACGAAGTCGTTGCCCGGACGTCCCTCGACGGCCATCAGCAGGGACGCCGCGTCCGCGCCGTCGAGCTCCTCGCGGAGGATGTCCGCGTGCCCGGCGTGGCGCGCCAGCTCCTCGATGTGGTGGACGAGGGCGAAACGCTCGATCGACGGCGTCGGCGCGAACCGGCCGTCCCACGGTGCGGGCGGCTCGACCATGTCGCCGGCCGGATCCACGCCGCGGACCGCGGCCAGGTACGCGTCACGGGCGGCGTCGAAGGCGGCGAGCACGCCGTCCAGAGTCTCGTCCTCGGTGAGGGCGAAGCTGCCCATGAACTCGGCGAAGCCGGCCTCGTCGAGCGACGCCTCGCGACCGTAGGCGCGGCCGCTGATGACATACGTCGCGTGCTTCACCAGGCCGCCGACCGACAGCGCGCTCCGACACGGCGTCTGCCGCGCCAGGGCGTCGGTGAGTCCGTAGGCAGCGGCTCGGATCGAGGCCAGCTGCAGCTCGAGATACCCGACGAGGACGTCGCTCTCGCTGTGCTTGCCGGGTCCGAACTCGCGGGTGGTGCTGGTCATCGGTCACTCCTCGTGTGGTTGGTGATGACCAGTCCACCGCACCATCAGGAACGTTTGCTTCCGCTTACAGGAATCCGCAACTCTTCAGGGTCTTCTCGAGCAGCTGAGCCTGCAATTTCTGCAGATCCGCAATGATCTTCGGCTTGCTCGCCGGCGACACCGGATACTTCTGCATCACCTGCGCGACGTGCGGCAGCGGGATGTTCATCGCCTTCGCCACGGCCTTCGCCGTCGCGACCGGGTCATAGGCTTCCTTGGGCTTGGTCATCAGTCATCTCCGCAGCTTCGAGGTCGGGCAGTCACCCAGCCCCGGTGACGCTAACGCCGCGCCGTCGGTCCAACACGCGACCAAGGTCCCGTTTGCGACGCCCTGGCACGATCGGGCGGATGCGGGTGGGCACATGGAACCTCGCGGGCCGCGGCGGTCCCGAACACGTGAGGTTCCTCGCCGGCCCGGACTGTGAGGTCTGGCTGCTGACCGAGGTGCCGCCCCTGCCCGGCTTGTCCGGTTACTCGGTGTACCCCACCGATGCGGTCATGGCCGCTGGGCGGCGCTGGGCGGCGGTGCTGACGCGCGGCGAGGCAACGCCGCTGCCCGATCCCCATCCCGCCAGCGCTGCGGTCAGGTTCGGCAACGTCACCTTCTGCTCATCCGTCCTGCCGTGGCGGACCTGTGGCGAGGGGCCGCCATGGCGGGGTGCCCGGCACGGGGAGAAGACGCGGGCTGCGGTGACCGAACTGGACGGCGCGCTGCCCAGCGGTGCACTCGTCTGGGGCGGGGACTGGAACACGGCGCTCACCGGCGTCGACCGGGCGGGCAGCCTGGTCGGCAAAGCTGCCATCGCTGTCGTGCTGGCAGGTCGAGGTCTCCGGGTCCCGACGGCTGCCTTGCCGTCCAGATATGCCCACCACGCCACCATCGACCATATCGCGGTACCCGGCGAGGCAATGGTGACCTCGGCGGTGCGGCTCGATGCCTCGGGGCTCTCCGATCACGACGCCTACGTCGTCGAGCTCGCTTGGTGACGGCGCGCGTTTCGGGACGGTCGACCCTCCCCGCTGTCGCAGGGTCGTGTCATGATCCTCTCGCTCCGGGAGGGAACACATGAGATTCACACGTGACAGCGCCGCATCAGTGGCGACGACATGATGATCCGCACGCTGGGTGCCGCGCTGCTCGCTCTCGCCGCTGTCGCGGGGGCGACCGCTGTCCCCGCCGCGGCGGACCCTGCCCCGGTCGTGACGCTGCGGGCGAGCGCCACCGGCCCGGTGAGCGGAGCGGCGACGGAGACGGCCGCGGCGGTCACGGTGACGGTGGACGTCACCGGCGCCCCGGCGGCGGATGCCGTCCTCACCGTCGCCGTGCCGGGGACGGCCGACCCGGCCAAGGTCACCGTCGACGGCGCTGCGGCGCCGACCGGGACGGTCACCACCACCGCGACGGCGGGGCGCACCACGCTGACGATCCGCATGGGTTCCGGGGCCGACGCGACGACCGGAGGGCTGCTGGCACTCGGCAGTCATCCGGTGGCCGTGGCGACAGATCTCGCCGACCTGGACCCCACCGCCATCGCCCCCGCCGATGCCAGCTTCAGCGGCACCGGTGTCGCCGCGGCGACCACCTCGACCACGATCCCGCTGCCGGATCTCGTCCTCTCCCCGCCACCGGGCCTCGACGAGGACGGCGAACTCTCCCTGGCCCCCGGCAGCGTCGGCCTCTACGTCGTCGAGCTCTCCGCACGCAGCGGCGTGGTCCGCGCCGGCGAGCTCACCGTCGCGGTCACCTCCGGGCTCCGCCTCGACAGCGACGCCGGCGTGCTCCTCGTTCCCTCGTCGGCGCTCTCCCGGCGGCGGGTGCGGGAGCTGACCTGCACCGGCGACGCCACCATCCGCCGCTGCCCGTTGCCTGCCGTCGATCAGCCCGTCTTCGTGGTGGTGCCGGTCGAGGCCACCGGCACCGCCCCGGTCGGGACCACCGGCTCGGTGACGGTCTCGGCCCTCGCCGCGAACGGCCTGGACGCGACCCCGGCGAACAACGCGGCGTCCGGCAAGGTCCGGTTCGTGGCGGCGTCGAAGCTTCGGGTGACGCTGCGAGCCGGGCGGAGCGCCGTCCCCGTCGGAGAGTCCAGCCGGGTCACGGTGACCGTCGCCAACGAGGGGGCAGGTCCGGCTGCCGACGTGGCCGCCATCGTGCTCTCGATCAACCACCGACTCGGCCGCAAGGCGAAGGCCGCCTTCGCCGTCACCGGGTTCACCGGTCGCCCGCTCTCGCTGCCGGGGCTGGACGGCCTGGCCACCACCGGACGCGTCGTCGTCGCCACCCGAGTCGCGCGGACGGGGCGTACCGGTGGCGTCGTCAGCGCCGCCGAGCGGTACTACACCTCTCGTCGCGCCGCAGGTGCGCCGCTGCTCGCGTTGCAGGCCTGGGACGTCGGCTCGATAGCGCCGGGTGCCAGTCGTCGCGCCGTGCTGACCCTCGAGGCCCGCCACGTGGGACGGGCCACCGTCTCTGCCTTCGCGATCTCCATGTCGTCACTCGACAAATGCCTCGACGAGGACTGCCCCAACACCGACTCGCTGACGCTCCGCGCCATCGCGGCGCCGGCACCGCACAGTGGGCGGGCCGATCCCATCGCGGCGACCGGTGCGCGCACCGAGCAGTGGCTGGCCGTGGCTTTGGCGCTACTGCTGGTGGGCACCGCCCTGCAGATGTCGGGGCGTCGGCGCCGACCTGCCTGCCGCCGCTAACCGCGGTCGAGCAGCGTCCGCGCTGCCCGCTCGATCTCGTCCTCGCTCAGCAGGACGAGCCGGGCGGCGTCGCCCAGCGGGATGAAGGAGTCCTTGCTGGTGACGCGAGCGAGCCTGCCCGGGAAGCCCGCGTCCACCAGACCGGCGATGACACCCTCGCTCACGCCCCCGGTCGCGCGGGTCTCGTCCACCACCAGCACCCGCCGTGTCTCGGCGGCGGCCAGGACGATGTCGCGGATCGGTAGCGGCGCCAGCCAGCGCAGGTCCAGGACACGGACGCCGTAGCCGTCGCGGGCCAGCCGGGCGGCGACCCGCAGCGACATCCGGACGCCGTTGCCGAAGGTGACCACCGTCAGGTCCTCACCGCTCCCGTGAATCCGCGGCGCGCCGATCGGGACCACGGCGTCCAAGGAGTAGGAGCCGAGCCAGCCACGATCCCCGGTCTCGTGCAGGTCCTTCTCGTGATAGAGCGCGATGGGCTCCAGGAAGGCCGAGACCTGCCCGGTCTCGGCGGCGGCCGCGACGCAGGAGCGCAGCATCGGCGCCGCGTCCTCGGGTCGCGACGGCACGGCGATGACGAGGCCCGGGATGTCGCGCAGGACGCCCACGGCGTTGTCGTTGTGGAAGTGGCCGCCGAAGCCCTTCTGGTAGGCCAGGCCGGCAATGCGCACGACCAGGGGGTTGCGGAAACCGCCATCGGAGAAGAACCGCAGCGAGGCCGCCTCGCCACGCAGCTGATCCTCGGCGTTGTGCAGGTAGGCCAAGTACTGGATCTCCGGGATCGGCAGCATGCCGCTGAGCCCCAGCCCCAACGCGAAGCCGAGGATGGACTGCTCGTCGAGCAGGGTGTCGAAGACGCGGGCGACGCCGAAACGCTGCGCGAGGCCACGCGTCAGGCCGTAGACCCCACCCTTGCGGCCGACGTCCTCGCCGAAGACGAGGACGTCCTCGCGCGCCGCGAGCAGGTCGGTGAGCGCGGCATTGATGTTCTGTGCCAACGTCATGGGGCCGGTGTCCTCGGGCAGCCGGCCGCCGAAGGTCCGGGTGCGGCTCTCCAACCGCGCCAGCGGGACGACCGCGCTCCGGGGACGCGGCGCGAGCGGCGCCATCACCGCCTCGGCCGAGGTGAGGGTCGGGGACCCGGTGAGCTCGTCGGCGAGCTGCTCGATACGAGCGCCGATCGCGGCGTACCGCTCGCCCAGGCCGGCAACATCCAGCGTGCGGGCGAAGGCGACCAGCGGGTCGCGGTCGTACTCGGCTGACATCGAGGTCGCGCTGCGATAGCCGGACTCGACGTCCGTGCCTGCATGGCCGAGGTAGCGGACGGTGCGCAGGTGCAGGATGGCCGGTCGGCGGGTCCGGCGGACGGTGTCGACGGCGTCGCAGGCGATCGCGAGGGCGTCGTCGGGGGATTCGCCCTCGGCGTGGAGGTAGCGCAGTCCCGGTCGCTGCGCGGCGCGCGCCACCCATCCCTGCGGGGAGGGCACCGAGATGCCCAGGCCGTTGTCCTCGCAGACGAACAGCAGCGGCAGCGGCAGTCCCTGTGCCACGCAGTATCCGGCGGCGTTCAGCGCCCCGGCCGCCGTGGAGTGGTTGAGGCTCGCGTCGCCGAAGGAGCAGACGGTGACGGCGTCGGCCGGCCACCGGCAGTCGACGCCGAGCCGCTTGGCACGGCTGATCGCCAGGGCGACCCCGAGAGCCCGCGGCAGGTGGGAGGCGATGGTGGAAGTCTGCGGGATCACCGCCAGGGAGGGGTCACCCCAGACCTTGTGCCGGCCGCCGGAGGCGACGTCCGCGGTGCCGGCGAGCATGGACAGCAGCACGGCCCGGATGCCGTCGTCCAGGCTCCGCCCTGCGCGCAGCCCCCGAGCCAGGAAGAAGCCGCCGGAACGGTAGTGCAGCAACGCCGGATCCGTGGGTCGCAGTGCGGCCGCGACGAGCGCATTGGACTCGTGTCCGGCCGATCCGATCGTGTAGAAGCCGCGTCCCCGCTCCCGCATCCGGCGGGCGTGGATGTCCAGCAGCCGGCTCGCCGCCATCGCGTCGAAGAGATCCAGGACCGGAGCGGCCACGGAGTCGACACCGACCTCGGCGGTGATCGCGTCGAGGCGGGCCCGGACGCGACGGTCCAGGTCGTCGTGGGGCGTGCGGGCGGGGGAGGTCACGGATTCGGTCCCGGGAGGTCGTGGCGCGGCGAACGGGGTGTCCGCGAGTCTGTCAGGCCACGCCGACGATGTGCGTCACGCCGTCGCGATGTAGTTAGCTTAGCTAACTAAATCGTCGTATCGTGGTCGATAGCAGGGCTGCACGCGACCGGACGGAGACACTGTGAGCACGCACGCGACGACGCACCTTCCCCCGCAGGCCGAGGTCGGGAGCCCCTTCCGCCAACCCAAGGCGGTCTGGGCGGTGGCCTTCGCCTGCGTCATCTCCTTCATGGGGATCGGGCTGGTCGACCCGATCCTGCCGTCGCTGCGCAAGGACCTCGGCGCGACGCCGGATCAGATCTCGCTGCTCTTCACCAGCTACCTCGTCGTCACGGCCGTCGCCATGCTGGTGACGGGCTGGGTGTCGAGCCGGATCGGCGCGAAGCGCACCCTCATCGCCGGCCTGGTGCTGATCGTGGCTTTCGCCGCCGCGGCCGGTTCGTCGGGTTCCATCGACGGCATCGTCGGTTTCCGCGCCGGCTGGGGACTCGGCAACGCCCTCTTCATCGCGACCTCGCTGGCGGTCATCGTCGGCTCCGCCTCCGGCGGCTTCGGCGGCGCGATCATCCTCTACGAGTCCGCACTGGGTATCGGCATCGCGATGGGCCCGCTGCTCGGCGGCGAGCTGGGATCGATCAGTTGGCGCGGCCCGTTCTTCGGCGTCTCGGTACTCATGGCGATCGCGCTGGTCGCGACGGTGGTCCTGCTGCCGTCGACGCCCCGACCCGTACGCAAGGAGCGTCTCAGCGAGCCACTCAAGGCGCTGCGGCACCGCAGCCTGGCCACCACCAGCCTCGTCGGCCTGCTCTACAACTGGGGTTTCTTCACCCTGCTGGGCTACTCACCCTTCCTTATGGGCGATCTCTCCTCGCAGCAGCTCGGTCTCGTCTTCTGCGGCTGGGGACTGCTGGTCGCGCTCTTCGCGGTCTGGGGTGCGCCCCGCCTCAAGGCCCGCTTCGGCACGGCCCGGACGCTCTACGGCAACTTCGTGCTGATGGCGCTGGACCTCGCGGTGATCGGCATCTGGTCCGACCACCCGGACGTGATCATCGTCGCGGTGATCGTCGCCGGCATCTTCATCGGCATCAACAACACCCTCGTCACCACCGCCGTGATGAGCATCGCCCCGGTCGAGCGCCCCGTCGCCTCGGCGACCTACGGCTTCGTCCGCTTCATCGGTGGCGGGCTCGCGCCCTTCGTCGCGGCGAAGCTGGTCACGGCTTTCGACACGCACGTGCCCTTCCTGCTCGGCGCCGGGACGGTCTTCCTCGCCGCGCTGGTGCTGGCGACGGTGCATCGCGAGCTGACCGCTGCCGACCGTGGCGAGGTGGCGCAGCCGGAGCTCGACGAGCTGGACGAGGTGGAGCGCAAGGAGGCGGCCCGGGTCGCCGCGGGGATAGGCAACGCCGACTGAGGCCGCGTCGGGCGGTGGCGCTCAGGCGTCGCGGCGGACCCGTAGGGCCCAGGCGATGAGCGGAGCCTGCAGCGGCAGCCGCAGCAGCGTCCCGGCCCGGTAGGCGGCAGAGTCGCTGTGGCGTGCCTTGATCGCCATGGTGACGTTGCCGGGCAGCACGCCGACGAAGAGCGCGGCGGCGCCGAGCGCGCCGAGGCGGCGAGTCCGCGGGACGGCGACGGCCGCGGCCACGGCCAGCTCCACGCCTCCCGAGCCCAGGGTCCAGGTGCGCTTGGGGCCGGGCAGCGCCTCGGGGATCATCGCGTCGTAGAGGCCCGGGACGGCGAAGTGCGACAGTCCGGCTCCGGCGAGCAGCGCCGCCAGGGCAGCGGCACGGGCATCGGTCGCAGTCACGGCGTCACCCTCTCACGTCCGGGCGGGGTCGCGCTGCGGCTGTGGCGGATCGAAGTCCCGCCGCGGGCGACCTCGGTGTCCACCGCGCTTCCGCTCCGGGGCGCCTGCTGAGCGCACCGCTGCGACGTCGTCCGAACACGTCGGCGGGACCGCGTGCGTTGCTACGCTCGCGACACCGGTTCTGCGGGAGGTGCGGCTGTGGCGCGAACGCGTCGTTCCGAGCACCCACCTGCCGAGCTGTCAGCTGGCTACGCCGAGGTGATCGCGGCCGGCGTCGGTGAGATCGCGACCTTCTTCCGCGGCCGTGACCACGCCTCCGGGCGTGAGCAGATGCTGCAGGTCGTCGACCTCGACACCGCGCCACCACCCCTGCTGGAGTGGTTCGAGCGGGAGCTTGCACTGCTTGCCCCGGTGAGCCTTGTCCATCCGCATCTCGTCCCCGTCCGGGCCACGCTGCGGCTCGCGGACGGGCGTCCGGTGGTGGTCACCGACGCGCTCGGGCAGCCGTTGTCCGAGACGCCGGGACGAGACGACGTGGTCGCTGTCGGGATCGCGCTGGCATCGGCGCTGGACGCCGCGCACCGTGCCGGCGTGCTGCATCGTGACGTCTCGCCGCACCGGGTCGTCGTGGACGCCGGCGGCGCACCGCGGCTGACCGACTTCACGCTGCACGCGCTGGTGCGCGCGGCGCAGCCGCCGGGTTGGACACCGGACGAGCCGGATCCCTATCTGGCCCCGGAGATGCGCGCGGGTCGGGACGCCTCCCCGGCGACGGACGTCTTCGGGCTGGCCGCGACCCTCTGGTACCTGGCGACCGGGGCTCCTCCCGGCGACGGCTTCGCCACGCCGCCCCCGTCGTTGGCCGCCGCCCTGGAGCGGGGCATGGCCGCCGATCCGGCTGCGCGACCACCCTCCCCGCAGGCCCTCGCCGCCCTGCTCCGGGGCCTGCCCGTCGAGACGGTCTCCGAGCTGCCGAGTACAACCCCGAGTGCGACCTCGGACTGGTCGACGCCGACCATCAGCGCCGCACAGTCGGGTGGAGCAGAGGCCGGATCCCGGTCCGAGCCCGAGGTGGTGTCCGAGCCCGAGGTGGTGTCCGAGCCCGAGGTGGTGGCCGAGCCCGAGGTGGTGGCCGAGCCCGAGGTGGTGGCCGAGCCCGAGGTGGTGGCCGAGCCCGAGGTGGTGGCCGAGCCCGAGCCGACGCGGGGCGAGATCGAGGCCTCAGCTGACCTGGACGCCCTCGCCGCGGCCGCCTTCGCAGACATGGCGGGTCCGATCTCGACGCCCGACCCCGACCCTGCGCCCGACCCGGACCCCGACCCTGCGCCCGACCCCGAGCCGGTAGTCGAAGCCACTGTCCGTCGCTCGTCGTTGCCGGACGTCCCGCTCGCCCCGCCGCAGCCCGCGTCACCACCCCCGGCAGAGGTCACGGTCCGGCGGTCGTCGCTGCCCGTTCCCGAGTCCGAGCCCGGTGTCCCCGCCGCCCCCGAGCCCGCCGCTCCCGAGCCCGCCGCCCCCGAGCCCGCGGCCCCCGAGCCCGCGGCCCCCGAGCCCGCGGCCCCCGAGCCCGGTGCTCCCGAGCCCGGGACGCCCGAGCCCGCAGCGGCCACCGTCGCGCGGAGCGCGCTCGCCGGTGGCTCCGAGGCGCCATGGCATCGCGACGACCCCCTCGACGTCGACCGCACGGTCCGCCGTCACCGTCCGCCGCGGCTGCCCGCCCCGCCGGACGACGCCGGCGCGACCACTGCCCGCTCGCAGCTCTCGCCCGTCCCACCGCCGGGTTACGGTGCGCCGCCGCCGGACGACGCTGGCGCGACCACCGCCCGCTCGCAGCTCTCGCCCACCCCGCCACCGGAGTACGGCGCGCCGCCGGCGAGCGCCGGTTTCGGTGCCGAGGTCGTCCTCGATCCGCAGGTGCTCGCGCCGCGGGTGACGCTGCGCAGCGGGCGGTCGTCGATGCTCGTGGACAGCACCGGTCTCACTCTTCGCGCGTTTCTGCGCAAAAACGTCATCGGATGGGATCGCATCACCGGCTTCGAGCCGCGCTACGACGACCCGGCCGTTCCCGGCGCGGGCGGACGCCTCGCGGCGATCACGAGTGACGGCCTGATCGACCTTCCCGCCACGAGGCGGTCCACCGCCGATCTGCGCTACACCGCCGCGCTGCTCACCGCCTATCGGCGTCGGGCCCTCACCGCGCCGCGGTACTGACCTCGGGCAGCGCGCTCGACGCCGCCGCGTCGGTGATAGGCCAGCCCGGCGCGCAGCCGCTGCCGGCTGGTCTGGCTGCGGCTGATCCCGCGGCGCAGCTCGCGATGTCCCTCCCATGCCCGGTCCGCGTCGGCCGGGTCGACCGGCGCGGAGGGCCGGAAGATCGCGGCCTCGGCCAGGACGGCCAGCTCGCGCGCGGGCGCCTCGGTCTCGGCGCCGAAACGACGGGACGTCTCGGCGGCGACCTCCGAGCCGGTGAGCGTCGTCAGCCCGTCCAGGCCCGACTCGGCGAGCACGTCGAGCGTCTCGTGCCAGGCCCCGATGAGCCGGTGTCGCGGATCGCCGCGCCCCCGCTGCCGGACCCGCCAGCGCTTGCGCCAGAGCAGGAAACCGAGGACGGCGAGTGCGATGAGCACCACGGCGCCGGCCAGCAGCAGCCACACCGCGGCGTCCGGCGCCTGCCGTGCCGGGACATCGCTCGGCGGTGCGACGGCGTTGCCGCTGTCCGCCGGCGCCTGCGTGATGAGCACGTTCGTCGACGAGGGGCTCGGCGACGGTGTCGGCCGCGCGCTGACGGTGGGCTGTGGACTCTGGTCGCCGTACCGGGCGGGAGCCGCGTCGAGCACCATCCAGCCGCGGCCGCGGACCGGAATCTCGACCCAGGTCCACGCCTGTCCGGCGCGGACGTCGTAGGTCCCGGCCGGGACCGTGCCGCCGTCGCCGTCACCGATCTTGAAGCCGGTGACCACGCGCGACGGCACCCCGCGAGCCCGCGCCAGCAGGGCCACCAGCGTCGCGTACTGCTCCGGCGTGGCCGACCGGGTGGCACCGAGGATCGAGGCGAGGACTGCGGCGAAGCCGGTGCCGCCCGTCCGCGGCACCGTCGAGCCGCTGGCCCCGGTGGTGGGGGAGGGCCGCGCCGTCGTCGCCGGTGTCGAGGGTGCCCGCGACGGCGTCGCCGACGCCGACCGGGAGACCGCCGGACCGCCGGAGAGGGCGTAGTTCGCGCGGAAGTCACGCAGCAGCGCCTGCAGGAACTGCAGGGCCGGCGCATCGCGGGTGCCGGTCTCGTTCTCCAGCGAGGTCACGACGGTGCCGATGGCCCGCTGGACCGGGAGCGGTAGCGAGGTCGCCGAGGGCGGCGCGGAGGTGGCGAAGGCGGCGTCGGCGGGCAGCTGCGCGAAGCCGCCCCGCGGTGCCGCCGAGGTCACCTCGTAGGTCGTTCCCGGCCGCAGACCGGAGCGGGGGACGATCATGCCGCTCGCGCTGTCGCTGTTGATGGCCACGCCGGTGATGTCCACCGGGCGGTACTGGAACGGCAGCCAGGGCGACCGCGCCAGCGGCCCGTCGGCGATCGTGTACCGCTGCGTCACCGTCGCGGTGTTCGGACGCAGGGCGGGGTCCGGATCGGTCGGCACGACACCGCCGGAGGGCCGGAACTCCCGTTCGAAGTCCCAGCCGTCGCCGTTGTAGGTGTCGACGTCGGCGAGCGCGACGTAGCGCGACGCGGTGCGGTCGACGGAGATGCCGAAGAGGCGTCTGCCGGGCGCCGTCGGATCCTGCGGTCGCAGGCCGGCCACGAACGACAGCGGCCGGACCGGGTCGGTCGTGTCCACCGGCGGCACCCGGCGGGTCGTGGTGGGTGTACCGGTAAAGGCGCCGCCCTGGACGACGAGGCCGGCGACGAGCGCGACGGCCACGGAGGTCAGCACGCCCCACCCGAGGCCGCGCAGCGGCAACATACCCTCGGTCTGGGCCGCCTCGGCGCTCTCGTCCTGGTCGAGCCAGGCCTGCGCCGACCGCAGCAGCAGCAGCGTGAGCAGCAGCGCTCCGGCGATGAGGACGTCGTAGCGTCGACCGTCGTCGGCGTCGGTGACGGCCCGGGTGGTGGCGCCGTAGGCCAGCGCGAAGGTACCCAGCGTCGCCGCGGCGGGGAGCACCGAGTGCCAACCCCGGCCGATGCACTCGCCGATCACTGCGCCGGTGAGCCAGACGAGGGCGACGGGGGCGACCAGCAGAGTCCGCGGGCTCACCAGCGGCAGCGCGAAGGTGAGGATCTGTGACGGCCCGTGCACCAGGCCGTCCCAGAGCGACGAGATGGCCAGCGGCTGCTGCAGCGTGATCAGCGTCGTGAAGAAGACGAAGCCGGCGAGGTCCACGAGCGCGGTCAACCAGAGCGGCCTGATCCCGATCGCCACCACGACCACCGGCAGCAGCACGCTCAGCAGGGCGGTGCCGACCAACGGGACGGCGATCACGTCCGCCGGGAACGCGCGCAGCCACGGCGTGCCCGACAGGACGCAGGCCAGCAGCGACAGCGGCAGGATGAGCAGCGGGACGAGCCGGCGGACCAGCGGTGCGGCCGGAGCCGTCGAGGTCGTCGGCGGGCGCAGCAGGGTCATGTCATCGCCTGCAGGTTCCAGGCGTGGCAGGCGTCGTCCGCGTCGTTCGCCACCACGACCCTCACCCCGGCGACGCGGGGCGCGTCACCCCGGCGGTGCGGATCCAGCGAGATCAGGACGAGACGCTCGTAGCGCCGCCGAAGCCCCGCCAGCGCCGGCAGCTCGTCGCCGTCGAGCTCCCCGGTGACGACCACCAGGGACGTGCCGCTGCGGGCCTGCCGCAGCGCCAGCAGCGACTGCCGCAGCGAGCCGCCGGGATCGGGCGTGACCCCGGTCAGATGATCGACGAGGGCACTGGTCTCACGCTGTCGCGGCCCGCCGAGCACTGCGCCGTCGGTGAGCCGCAGCTCGACGGGGGCGCGGTCGGTGGCGGCGGCGACAACCACCGAGGCCGCGACGTCGATCGCCGCCTCGAAGGACTCCTCGGTGTAGCGGCCGGGGCGCAGGTCGACCAGCACCACGGTGTAGGGCTGGGAGGTGTCGACGTTGTGACGCACCAGCAGCCGCCCGGCGCGGGCCGAGGAGCGCCAGTGGACCAGGCGCAGGTCGTCGCCGTCGGAGTACTCCCGCAGCCGGTGGAAGGTGACGTTGCCGCGGGGTGAGGAGTCCGAGGACGGGCCCTCCAGATGGCGGGTGCGACCGAGCGGCAGCGGCCGGAATTCGAGGATGCGCGGGTAGACCCAGATCCGTTCGGTCCCGGCGTGCTGCCGGGAGAGCCGGAAGATCTCGAAGGCGTCCCGACGGTCGATCTCGAGCGGGGGGACGTCGAAGATGCCGCGCCGGGTCGTGGGCAGCCGGTAGGCACGCGAACCCCGCTCGCCGCCGCGCAGTCGCGGGATGACCGCCCGGACCCGCTGGCTGCCGAAGGGCTGGGTCGCGATGGCGACGGGGTGACTGCGCCGGCCCCGGTTGACGAAGCTCAGCAGCGCGATGGCCGGCGAGCCCTTGGGGACGCGGGGAGGCTGGATCTCCCGCTCCACGCTGAGCCGGGACGGCCGCGCCACGGTGGCGAAGCCGAGCACCACGACGGCCAGCAGCCCCAGCCCGATGAGGTCGAAGGCCAGCCAGTCCAGCGTGACGCCGACGACGAGCGCGGCGCCGCCGGTGAGCAGCGCGGCAATCCCGAACGGCGTCACGGCGGCTGCCTAGGCGGTGGCCACGGCGCGTGGCACCGGCACCGAGTGGACGGCGCGGGCCACCAGCTCGGCCCCGGTACGCCCCTGCAGCTCCGCGTCGGGCTGCAGGATCACGCGGTGGGCGAGGACGACGCCGGCCATCGCCTTGACGTCGTCGGGCAGGACGTAGGGCCGGCCGGCGATGGCGGCATTGGCCCGGGCGGCGCGCAGCAGGGCGAGGCTGCCGCGCGGCGAGACGCCCAGGCGCAGCTCCGACATGGTCCGGGTGGCCGAGGCGATGGCCACGATGTACTGCTCCAGGGCGGGGGCGACCTCGATCTGACGGACGACGTCGATCATGCCGACGACGTCGCCGGCGCCGAGGACAGCACCGAGCTGGGTAACCGTGGCGCCCAGCTTCTGGGTGCGCAGCACGTCGGCCTCGGCCTCCGGGCTGGGGTAGCCGACGGTGAGCTTCATCAGGAACCGGTCGAGCTGCGCCTCCGGCAGGACGTAGGTGCCCTCCATGTCGATGGGGTTCTGGGTGGCGACGACCATGAACGGCCGCGGCATCTCGTAGCCCACTCCGTCGGCGGTGAGCGTCCCCTCTTCCATGACCTCCAGCAGCGCCGACTGCGTCTTCGGTGAGGCCCGGTTGATCTCGTCGGCGATGACGACGTTGGCGAAGACCGGCCCGCGCTTGAACTCGAACTCCCGGGTGGCCTGGTTGAAGATCGAGACCCCGGTGACGTCGGAGGGGAGGAGGTCCGGCGTGAACTGGACCCGGTGCCAGGTCAGCGAGATGGAGGAGGCCAGCGCCCGCGCCAGCGAGGTCTTGCCGGTACCGGGGACGTCCTCGAGGAGGAGATGCCCCTCGGCGAGCAGGCAGGCGACCGCGTTGCGGACGACCTCGTCCTTGCCCTGGATGACGTGACCCATGTTGGCGCAGAGCCGGGTCACCTCGTGGGCCACGCGCTCGACGGCGCCGGTGGGGGTGCTCACTGCGGGCTCCTCGGTGGGGGTGCGATTCGGGACAGTGTGGGGTCCGGCGTCATGAGGTGGGGGGATCCCCGGTGATCGACACGGGGTCGCTCGTGACCGACGCGCCCTTGGTGTTCGTCCAGCTGACGACGACCGTCCACTGGTCGTCGGCAGGGGTACCGCAGCTGAGTGCGACGGTCTGCGGCGGCGAGCCCGTCGCGGTGCCGCAGTCCGTGCCGTCGCTCGCGCGGAGCTGGTACGACCACGAGCGGCAGCCGTCGAGGGTGCCGCCCGTCGAGTCCACCGTCACCCCGGCCGCGAGGTCGGCGCCCCACTGCGCGGTGAAGCCGGCCGGGGTGCAGGCCTGGTAGCTCGGCGGCGCGCCGTCGGCGACGGTGACGTCCACGGAATGGGCATCGCCGTCGGTGGCGTCGGTGTAGGTGAGGGTGACCTTCCAACCGGTGGTCTGGTCGCCGTAGGGCTGCACGCAGTCGTTGGCCGGGACGAAGACCGGGTCCGGGGTGCTGCCGTCGCTGCCGCAGACGGTGCCGTCCGGGGCGTAGAGGGTGGACTTCCAGCCCGTGGTCAGCGTCTCCAGATCCTGCTTGCCGGTGTGGTCGACGCGGACGCTGGAACCGTTCTGCGGCGACCACGCCGCGGTGAAGTCCGCCGAGGTCAGATCTGCCGAGGCCGCGGCGCCGAGATCGACGTCGGCGCGGACCGTCGGCGACGGCACCCCGCCGAAGTAGAGCGGCGCGGCGTTGCCCGAGGTCTCCACCAGTCCCACGGTGAGGGTGCAGCTGCCGAAGAGCTTGTTCAGCTGTGAGAGGCCCGGCTTGGTGATGGTCCAGGACGACTGGTCCAGATCGGCTCCGTCCAGGGAGACCGAGGCCTCGCCGCAGCGCAGCGAGCTGCCGGTGAGGGCGAAGGTCTCGTTGCCGGTCTGCGCGGTGTCGACACCGGTGACCTGCGCCGAGAGGGTGCAGGTCACCAGGCCGGTGGAGCTGCAGCCGACGTTGCGCAGGCCCACCGTCGGCCACGAGGCGCGGGTGGTGATGTCGTCGGCAGGCACCGTCACCGCCGCCTCGGGATGGCCGGGTGGGCTGATCCTGGCACTGGCGCGATAGGTGGCCCCGGCGGTGACACCGGCGAAGGTCGCGGTCAGCTGCGAGGTGGCGCCGCTGACGGTGGCGGTGCGCTGCTGCGTCCCGCCGGGACCGCTGAGCGTGAAGGTCACGCTGGCGCCGACGCCGCCGACCGAGCGGATCGGGGTGGCGCCGAGATCCAGCGACAGCGTCGTCGAGCTCGTCTGGCCGGGGGCGAGGTCGCCCGGCCGGCTCGCGCTGAGCCGCATTGCCGAGTCCAGCGGCGGAGCCCAGCTGCGCACGCAGGCGCTGGCCGCCGACGGGCTGCCGACCTCCCCGTTGGGGCCGATGCCCTCCACCTGGAAGCGCAGGCCCCGTCCCAGCAGCGCGGTGCCCCCGGCGAGGGTGGCGCCGGGTTGGCTGCGGCTCGTCGGATCCGCCGGGACCTCGAGGGTGGCCGGCGCGCCGCCGAGACCGCCGGCGTCGCAGAGCTGCGGCACCACCCGCCACGAGGCCGCCGGGACGCACCCGGTGGCGACGGCACCGCAGGACGACCAGTCGATCGACCAGGTGCCGGTCGCGTCGGTGGTGGCGGTGACGCCGGTCGGCGTGGTCGGACCCTCGGGCCCGGTGGTGATCTGGACCGGCGCCGAGCGCGTGCCCTTGCCGTTGAGGAAGGCCGTCACCGCGATCTCGTAGCGGGTGGCGGGGTAGAGCCCGCCGAGGTTGACGCCCAGCTGCCCGTCGACGGTGACCGAGGCCGGTGGCTGCGGCGCCCCGCCGCTGAGCAGGCGGACGTCGACGACGTACGTCCGCGGGATGCAGTCGGTGCGGTCCACGACGGGGTAGGTCCAGCTCAGCTGCACCGAGCGGGACCCCGGCACCGGCTGACCCAGAGCCGGGATGTGGGGGGTCTGCGACGTCGTCGAGCAGTCGATGAGGTTGTTGATGGGGCTCACCGGTTTCGGCGCCGGATTGTTCGTGCGCCCCGGGTTCGTGCTCTGGTCCGGGACGGAGTCGTTGCGGCTGCGGGTGAGGGCCTCGGCGCCACCCCCGGAGTTGATCGTCACGGCGTCGCTCTTGGTGAAGGCCACCGGCGGACGGCTGCCGTCGGTGAAGATGACGACCGCCCTGAGGTGGTTCGGCGAGTTGACGATCACGCGGGGACCCCGGGCCACCACGGCGGTGTCGTCGTAGCCGGAGGCCTCGATGGTGCGGCCGTCGCGGACCACGGTGGGGTAGTCGCGGGCGCCGGCAACCGGTGTCGCCCGGCCGTCCGTCCCGATTCGCCAGAGGGCGCCGGTGGCCGCGTCGACGGTCCAGAGCGCGCCCTGGCTGAAGGCGGGCGTCACCAGCCTCGCCGAGGCACCGACGCCGGTGAGGGCGGTCGGCCCGGTCGAGTCGCTGCCGTCGGTGGCGACGGACAGGATCGACCAGCCCGAGGCGCCGTGCAGCAGGAAGGCGGGGCGCGAGGTCGCCTCGGTGACGGGGAGCACGGTGTCCAGGCCGGTGACGGTCGGCACGCGGACACTGCGAGCGGAGCCGTCGTTGCCGAGGATCGCGACCCGTCCGTCGCTGGCCACGGCCACGCCGTCGCCGGTGGCGGTGAGGGCGGCCGGGCCGGCGACGCTCCCCGCCGAACGGACCCGCAGGGTGGCACCGGGTTCGCTGTCGGCGGGCAGCGACAGGTGCCGGACGCTACGACGGCTCCCCGCGCCGGCCAGCAGCCAGAGGTCCCGGCCGGCGGTGGCGGCGGCACCGCTGGCGGAGCTGACGGGTTCGGGCAGCGAGCGGAAGCCGCGCGGCTTCACTGCGGTCCCCGTGGTGGCGCTCTGGACCGTCGCCGCCCCGACCAGGTAGACCGAGGTCCCCGTCGGGCCCGACTGCTCGATGTAGGCGAAGTCGTCGGCGGCCAGTGCCCGGGCGCCCGTGGCCCGGGCCCGCTGCGGCAGCGGCACGCCGCCGTCCTTCTTCAGCACGAAGCCGGTGGCGTCAGCCATGTTGAACTCGCCGGTGGCCCGATCGATGAGCAGCGTGCCGCCGGTGGGGCCCGGCAGCGGCACCACGCCGACCTCGCCGGCCCGGCTGGCCCCGACCTGCGCACTGGCGTCGACGAGCCGGACGGTGGGCTGTCCGGAGGCCAGGTCGACGGCTACCGGCGCGACCGAGTCGGCGAGAAAGATCGAGCCACCGAAGAGATCGAAGCTGCGAGCCTCGTCGGGCTCGACGAGGTAGGAGACAGCCGTCACGACACCGGCGACGAGCAGGAGGACGGCCAGCAGGGCCGACGACTGGCGGTGGCTGGGGCGCGTCGAGGCCACGGCGGTCGGATCGGTCCGAAACGCCGCGGAATCGCGCCCACCACCTGCCACCCAGCCTCCTGTCCGTGCGCCGCGGTCCGCTCCCGTCGGCGCTCGTGGGAGGCGTCGGGCGGGGTGCGGCTCGCGGGACGGCTCGCCGGCCGCCGGCACGGCCGCGTGGACGTCCGCGTCACGATATCTGACGAAACGTGAATTTCACATGTCACACGGTGTCCGGTTCGCTGGCGGCAGGCAGGTCGAGCCCGGCGCCCTCGGGGCCGCCTCGGCGGGGGAGCGGGCCGCTGCCGGATCGAGACCGACCCCGCGCCCGGGAAAGTGAGGTACGGGGATATCCTCGAAGCGCTGGACGTCCGCAGCACCCGCAGCACAGCAAGGGGACAGTGTGACCACGACTGCCGAGCCGACCCCGGCCGCCGGAGCCGTTCCCGACGGCCCTACGCCGATCGTGTCGCGGCCCTTCCCGCCTACGGCGACCTCGAAGGGCTCGGCGCTCAGCTACTACCTGCGCACGACCGACCCCAAGGTCATCGGCAAGATGTACCTGGTCACGTCGCTGTCGTTCTTCGCCCTCGGTGGCGTGATGGCGCTGCTCATGCGCATCGAGCTCGCCCGCCCCGGCCGGCAGCTGCTCTCGCAGGAGCAGTACAACCAGCTCTTCACGATGCACGGCACGATCATGCTGCTGTTCTTCGCGACGCCCATCCTCTTCGCCTTCGCCAACTTGGTGCTGCCGCTGCAGATCGGGGCGCCGGACGTCGCCTTCCCGCGGCTCAACGCCTTCTCGTACTGGCTGTACCTCTTCGGCGCCATCACCTCGACGTCGGGCTTCTTCACCCCGAACGGCGCCGCGGACTTCGGCTGGTACGCCTACTCGCCGCTCACGAACGCCGTGAACTCGCCCGGCGCCGGCGCCGACCTCTGGATCCTCGGCCTGGCCATCTCCGGCCTCGGCACCATCCTCGGTGGCGTCAACATGGTCACCACCGTCATCACGCTGCGCGCGCCCGGCATGACGATGTTCCGGATGCCGATCTTCACCTGGAACATCTTCGTCACCAGCCTGCTCATCCTGCTGGCCTTCCCGATCCTCACCGCGGCGCTGCTCGTCCTCTACGCCGACCGGCACATGGGATCGCTCGTCTTCGAGGCCAACAACGGCGGCTCGATCCTCTGGCAGCACCTCTTCTGGTTCTTCGGCCACCCCGAGGTGTACATCGTGGCGCTGCCGTTCTTCGGCATCGTCACCGAGATCATCCCCGTCTTCAGCCGCAAGCCGCTCTTCGGCTACAAGGGCATGGTGCTGGCGACGCTCTCCATCGCCGCGCTGTCGCTCACCGTCTGGGCGCACCACATGTTCACCACCGGGGCGGTGCTGCTGCCGTTCTTCTCGGTGATGACCTTCCTCATTGCCGTCCCGACCGGCATCAAGTTCTTCAACTGGATCGGCTCGATGTGGCGCGGCGCGGTGACCTTCGAGTCGCCGATGCTCTTCACCATCGGCTTCATGGTCACCTTCCTCTTCGGCGGCCTCACCGGCGTGCTGCTGGCCAGCCCGCCCATCGACTTCCACGTGGCCGACAGCTACTTCGTCATCGCGCACTTCCACTACGTGCTCTTCGGGACGATCGTCTTCGCCGTCTACGCGGGCATCTACTTCTGGTTCCCGAAGTTCGTCGGCCGGTACCTGGACGAGCGGCTGGGCCGCTTCCACTTCTGGCTGACCTTCGTCGGCTTCCACATGACGTTCCTGGTGCAGCACTGGCTCGGCGCCGAGGGGATGCCGCGCCGCTACGTCGACTACCTGCCGACGGATGGCTTCACCGGCCTGAACACATTCTCGACGATCGGTTCCTTCGTGCTCGGCGCCTCGCTGCTGCCGTTCGTCTACAACATGTACAAGTCCTACAAGTACGGCGAGATCGTCACCGCCGACGACCCGTGGGGCCACGGCAACTCGCTGGAGTGGGCCACCTCCAGCCCGCCGCCGCGGCACAACTTCACCTCCATCCCGCGGATCCGTTCCGAGCGGCCGGCCTTCGAGGCGCACTACCCGCACCTGCTGGATCGCCTCGAGGCCGAGGCGCACGCCGGTGGCCGTAAGCACAAGAACCCGCAGCCCGCGCTGGCCGGCGGTCGCGCCGGACAGAAGGACCCGACGCCCGGCGGCTGAGGCCGCGACACCCATGCAACCGACCACGGTGCTGGCCACCCTGACCGGACGTGACCGGCCAGGAGTGACGGCGTCCTTCTTCGCCTCGCTTGCGGCGCACGACGTCGACGTCAAGGACGTCGAGCAGGTCGTGATCCGGGATCGGCTGGTACTCGCTGTTCTGCTGGAGCTGCGGGGAGACCCGTCGGCCCTGCGCGGTTCGGTGACCAAGACCGCCACCGCGCTCGGCATGGAGTGCGAGGTCGCCCTCGCCGACGACCCCGTGACCGACCGGCCGCGCCGAGCCGAGCGCGGCCGCCGCAGTCACGTCATCGTGATCGGACGGCCGCTGCGCCCCGGCGCGCTCAGTCACGTGGCCCAGTGCATCGCCGACGTCGAGGGCAACATCGACTCGGTGACGCAACTGTCGGTGGAGCCGGCCTCGAGCGTGGAGATGATCGTCCGGTCGGCCGACCCCACCCGGCTGCGCGCCGCGCTGGTCCGAGCCGCCGAGGACACCGGCCTGGACATCGCGGTCGAACCGGCCGGGTTGCGCCGCCGCGCCAAGCGCCTGGTGGTGATGGACGTCGACTCGACGCTCATCCGGGACGAGGCGATCGACGTCCTCGCCGCGCGGGCCGGCGTCGGCGCCGAAGTTGCGGCCATCACCGAGCGGGCCATGGCCGGCGAGCTGGACTTCGCCGAGTCGCTGCGAGAACGGGTGTCGCTGCTGGCTGGCCTGAGTGTCGCCGACCTCGACGCCGTGCGGTCGTCGCTGCGGCTCACGCCCGGTGCCCGCACCCTCGTCCGGACGCTGCGTCGCCTCGGCTTCCACGTCGGCGTCGTCAGCGGGGGCTTCACCTTCGTCACCGACCACTTCACCGCCGAGCTCGACCTCGACTTCGCCGCCGCCAACGAGCTCGAGATCATCGACGGCCGGCTGACCGGGAAGGTCGTCGGCGAGATCGTCGACCGGGCGGGCAAGGCGGCCGCGCTGCGGCGCTTCGCCGAGCAGTTCGGCGTCCCCGCCTCGCAGACCGTCGCGGTGGGGGACGGGGCGAACGACATCGACATGCTGGAGGCCGCCGGTCTCGGCGTCGCCTTCAACGCCAAGGCCGCGCTGCGCCGCGCCGCCGACACGTCGGTGAACCTGCCCTACCTGGACACGATCCTCTTCGTACTGGGCATCAGCGACGACGAGGTCGCCGAAGCTGCCGCGTCGGTGTGAGCGCGGGTCAGACCTTGCGCGGGCCGATCGCGGCCCCGACACCGATGAGGACGTAGCCGACGACGGCGAGGTAGAAGCCGACCCGGGCGTCGGCGAACCAGTCGGTGTAGCTGCGCGTCGTGGTCACCTGGACGGCCAGGAAGCTCAGCCCGGCGGTGGCGAAGGCGGCGACCACGCCGATGACCCGCAGCGCCCGCAGCGCCGGGGACGGGAAGCTGGCGCCGATGGCGGCGGCGACGGAGATGATGAGGAAGGTCCAGGCGAACCAGCCGTAGTACGCCGAGGCGAAGCCCGAGAGCGAGTCGGCGTCGACGTTGTCCTTGATGTCGCCGAACGAGAGCGACAGGTTGCCCCGGTTCAGGTCGACGCTGAACCAGTCCAGCGTGGTGAGGCAGACGATGAGCAGGATCGCCCCGAGCAGCGAGAAGACCATGCTGGCGATGCCGAACTGCTCGTTGCCCTCGGTGCCGAAGGGGTTCTGGTGCTGCGGCACGGCCGGCGGCGGAGACTGCGCGTAGGGATTGGCCGACGGGTCGCGGCGGTACTGCCGCGTCGGGTCACCCTGCGGGTCGTAGCTCATGGCGCCGACCCTAGTAGGTGGCCGGTGTCCCCACGAGCTCCACGCCCGCGTCCCGCAGCTCGGCCAGCGCCCGCTCGACGGTGTCGGCAGCGACGCCGGCGGTGAGATCCAGGCGGACCGTGGTGGCGAAGCCGGCGCGCGCGGCGTCCAGGGCGGTGGCCCGGACGCAGTGGTCCGTCGCGATGCCGGTGACCTCGACGCGGTCGACAGCGCGCTCTCGGAGCCAGTCGACGAGGCCGACACCGTCGGCCGAACCCTCGAAGCCGGAGTAGGCCGCGGTGTACTCGCCCTTGTCGAAGACGGCCTCGATGCCGGTGGTGTCGAGATCCGGGTGCAGCTCGACGCCCGGAGTCCCCACCACGCAGTGCCGTGGCCACGAGTCGACGAAGTCCGGCGTCTCGGAGAAGTGCGCACCGGGGTCGATGTGGTGGTCGCGGGTGGCGACGGCGTGGTCGAAGCCGCCCTCGGCGAGGCGGGCGCTGATGAGCTGCGCGACCCGGCTGCCGCCGGTCACGGCCAGCGAGCCGCCCTCGCAGAAGTCGTTCTGGACATCGACCACGATCACCGCTGTCGTCATGAGACGAGTCTAGGAAGCGAACCGGGTCGGGATGGCGGGCTCGCCCTTGGCCAGCTTCAGCCCGTCCCAGGGCAGCGTGACGGTGGCCTCGCGCAGGTGACGCCGCGACTGCTCCAGTGTCGGCAGGTCGGCGACACGCTCGCCGCCGCGGACCAGGGGCAGCTGCAGCAGCCGTTCGCCGTCGCCCGGCGTGACGTCGCGGGCCGTGGTCACGATCTCCTCGACGGCGGTGCCGGACGGCTTGTAGGCGCGCAGCGCCGTCTTGCGTCCGCCGTGGCTCTGCTTCTGCTCCGAGCGCTTCTCGACCGGCCGGCCGTCCACCTCGACGAGCTTGTAGACCATGCCGGCCGTCGGTGCCCCGGAGCCCGTCACCACTGCGGTGCCGGCGCCGTACGAGTCGACCGGGGTCGCCCCCAGCGCCGCGATCGCGAACTCGTCGAGGTCACCGCTGACCACGATGCGGGTGCCGGTGGCGCCGAGGGAATCGAGCTGCTCGCGGGCATGGCGGGCCATCACGCCAAGCTCGCCGGAGTCGATGCGGATCGCCCCGAGCCCCGGACCTGCGACCTCGACGGCGCGGGCGATGCCGCGGGCGATGTCGTAGGTGTCGACGAGCAGCGTCGTCCCGACGCCGAGCGACTCGATCTGCGCGGCGAAGGCCGCGACCTCGTCGTCGTGCAGCAGGGTGAAGGCGTGCGCGGCGGTGCCGGCGGTGGGGACGCCGTAGCGGCGGGCGGCCTCCAGGTTGGAGGTCGAGGCGAAGCCGGCGAGGTACGCCGCCCGGGCCGAGGCGACCGCCGCCTGTTCGTGGGTGCGGCGCGACCCCATCTCGATGATGGGCCGACCCGCTGCTGCGGTCACCATGCGGGCGGCCGCGGCGGCGATGGCGCAGTCGTGGTTCAGGATGGAGAGCGCGAGGGTCTCCAGCAGCACGGCGTCGGCGAAGCTGCCGGTGACCGTCAGCACCGGCGAGTGGGGGAAGTAGAGCTCGCCCTCGGGGTAGCCGTCGATGTCGCCGGAGAAGCGGTACCCGGCGAGGTACTCGGCGGTGGCGTCGTCCACGGCGTCGAGCTCGCGCAGCAGCGTCACCGTCTCGGCGTCGAAGGTGAAGTCCGCGAGCGCCTCCAGCAGTCGGCCGGTGCCGGCGACGACGCCGTAGCGGCGTCCCTCCGGCAGGCGCCGGGTGAAGACCTCGAAGGTGCAGTGCCGCTGCGCGGTGCCGTCGCGCAGCGCCGATCCGAGCATGGTCAGCTCGTAGCGGTCGGTCAGCAGGGCCGTGCTCGTCATGCGCCGATCGTGTCAGAGCCGGCGTGGCCGGGTTCAGCCGCGGCGGGGTCCCAGCGTGCCGCCGATCAGGATGAGTGCGAAGCCGATCAGGCACGCCCACAGCCCGAACGACGCGCTGTGGAAGACCGCATGGGACGACCCGCCCGCGGCCCGCTGCGCGTCGAAGAGCTGCGCCACGGCGTAGAAGCCGCCGAAACCGCCCAGCAGACCCGAGGCGAAGGCAGCCACCCGCATCGCGTCGGTGAGCGGCGAGGGGATGGTGGCCCCGACGCCGGCGATACCGCCCAGCACCAGCAGCGTCCAGGCCAGCCAGTCGAAGTAGGCCGCCGCGACCGGCGCGCCGAGGGAGTCGGCGTTGGCGTGCAGGTCGGCGGCGGTGAAGCCGCTGCCGGCGACGTTCAGCTGCCCTGACTCGACCGAATACCACTGCAGACCCTGCAGCGCCGCCACGATCAGGACGACCCCGACCAGCACCAGGACGAGGTTGCGGTCGCCTACCCGGCGCGTGACCAGCGCCGCGCCCGGCGACGTGGGCAGGTGAGGTGCGGTCACAGCATGGACGGTAACCGTCGTGCCACCATGGCCCTATGGCAGGCACGCTCACGCCGCAGCGCGAGGAGGTCGCGTCCGGGGCCACCGCCGTCGATCCGGACAAGCCGTGGATCACGATCGTGTGGAACGACCCGGTCAACCTCATGTCCTATGTCACCCACGTCTTCATGGAGGTCTTCGGCTACCCCAAGGCGAAGGCGCACCAGCTCATGCTCGACGTCCACCAGAAGGGCCGGGCCGTCGTCTCCTCCGGCCCCCGGGAGCGGATGGAGCTCGACGTCCACACCCTCCACGGCTACGGCCTGTGGGCCACGCTCGAACAGCAGACGTGAGGATCCACGCCGAGCCGCTGCGGCTGGAGTTCGCGTCGCAGGAGGCCACCCTGCTGCAGGCGCTGCTCACCGAGCTGCAGACCGTCGTCGCCGACGAGGTGCCGGTGGGGGCCGACGACGCCGTCCGGCAGCGGCTCTTCCCGTCGGCCTATCCCGACGATGCCGACGCCGAGGCCGAGTACCGCGATCTCACCGAGGCGACGCTGCGCGCCGAGCGCGCCGAGCGCATCAGCGCCTGCGATGGCGAGCTGGCCGCCGACAGGACCGTCACGCTCTCCGACGACGATGCCGCCCGGCGCTGGCTGCAGGTCCTGAACGACCTGCGGCTGGCTCTGGGAACCCGGCTCGGCGTCACCGAGGAGCCGCCGGAGCTGGAGCCCGACGATCCGCAGGTCGAGTCGTGGCTCATCTACGACTGGCTCACCGCGCTGCAGGACGCCGTCGTGCAGTGCCTGATGCGCTGATCCGTCCGATGGGGTGAGTCACCCGGCTCGCCGACCCGAGCGGGCACCCCCGCTGCCGCCGGTAGGCTGTGGTCCGTGCTGCGCATCGACCGGGCGATCCACGACGAGATCGTCGCCCACGCACGCCGCGACCACCCCGACGAGGCGTGCGGCGTGGTGGCCGGGCCCGAGGGCAGCGACACCCCGCAGCGCTTCGTGCCCATGCTCAACGCCGCCCGGTCGCCGACCTTCTATGAGTTCGACTCCACCGACCTGCTGCAGCTGTACAAGGAGATGGACGGCAACGACGAGGAACCCGTCGTGGTCTACCACTCCCACACCGCCACCGAGGCCTATCCCTCGCGCACGGACATCAGCTACGCCTCGGAGCCGAACGCGCACTACGTCCTGGTCTCCACCCGCGACGAGGACGAGACCGAGTTCCGGTCGTTCCGGATCGTCGACGGTCAGGTGACCGAGGAGCAGGTCGAGATCATCGGCTGATCCGGGACGAAATCCGGACCGCACCGCGTTGTACCCCGACAAGTACCCCAATCCCAGGAGCCCACACACCATGGCCATCGAGGTCAAGATCCCGACCATCCTGCGCACCTACACCGGCGGCTCGAAGTCCGTCGAGGGCAAGGGCGACACGCTCTCGGCGCTCATCGACGACCTCGACGCGAACCACGAGGGGATCAAGGGCCGGCTCATCACCGACCAGGGTGCCCTGCACAAGTTCGTCAACATCTACGTCAACGACGAGGACGTCCGCTTCACCGGCTCGCTGGAGACCGAGCTGAAGGACGGCGACTCGGTCACCATCCTTCCCGCGGTCGCCGGGGGCTGAGCCCTCGGGCTCGACCGACGACTCACCCGAGGACGCCATGCGCTACGACTCGTTGCTGGAAGCGGTGGGGGACACCCCGCTGATCGGGCTGCCCCGGCTCTCGCCTCGCTGGGACGGCGATCACCCCGTCCGGCTCTGGGCCAAGCTGGAGGACCGCAATCCGACGGGCTCCATCAAGGACCGCGCGGCGCTGTCGATGATCCGCGCGGCGGAGGCCGAAGGACGGCTCAGCCCCGGCTGCACCATCCTGGAACCGACCTCGGGCAACACCGGCATCTCGCTGGCCATGGCGGCGAAGCTGGCCGGCTACGGCCTGGTCTGCGTCATGCCCGAGAACACCTCGATCGAGCGGCGGCAGCTGCTGGAGATGTTCGGCGCGCGCATCATCTCCTCCCCGGCCGCGGGCGGCTCGAACCAGGCGGTGGCCACGGCCAAGGAGCTCGCCAAGCAGTATCCGGACTGGGTGATGCTCTACCAGTACGGCAACGCGGCGAACGCGCAGGCGCACTACGAGGGCACCGGGCCGGAGCTCTTGCGTGACCTGCCCACCATCACCCACTTCGTCGCCGGACTGGGCACCACCGGCACGCTCATGGGGACCGGGCGGTACCTGCGCGAGAAGGTGCCGGACGTCCAGATCATCGCTGCCGAGCCCCGCTACGGGGAGCTCGTCTACGGGCTGCGCAACATCGACGAGGGCTTCGTCCCCGAGCTCTACGACGACACCGTCCTGACCCGGCGCTTCTCGGTGACCTCCTACGACGCGCTGCGCCGCACCCGCGACCTCATCGACAGCGAGGGCGTCTTCGCCGGCATCTCCACCGGTGCGATCCTGCACGCCGCGCTCTCCATCGGTGAGCGCATCGGGCCGGACCAGCGCGCCGACATCGCCTTCGTCGTCTGCGACGGCGGGTGGAAGTACCTCTCCACCGGTGCCTACACCGGCACGCTGCAGCAGGCCGCCGAGCTCCTCGAGGGCCAGCTCTGGGCCTGACGGACAGGCTGCGGACAGTTTCGGCGCCTACCCTGACGCGGTGACCGCCCCGCGACGTCCGGTGCTGCGGCGCTCGACGATCGTCGATCCGCGGACGGCGCTCGGCGCCCTGGTGTGGATGCTGGCGCTGGCGGCGGTGCTGTGGCTGGTGCAGCTGGTGAACTCGTTCCACCGGCTCACCGCCTACGGCCTGGTGCCGCGCAGCGTCGAGGGGTTGCGGGGGATCGTCTTCCAGCCGTTCCTGCACGCCGACGGCAACCACCTGCTCAGCAACACGCTGCCGCTGGTGGTCATCGGCTGGGCCGTGCTGCTCATCGGGATCCGCACGTGGTGGGTCGTGACGGCTGTCGTGGTGCTGGGCGGCGGGCTGCTCACCTGGAGCGTCGCCCCCGGCGACCAGGTCATCGTGGGGGCCTCCGGCGTGGTCTTCGGTTGGCTGGGCTACCTCCTCGCCCGCGGTGCCTTCAGCCGCGACGGCCGGTCCGTGACCGTCGCGGTGGTCATGCTGGTGATCTTCGGCAGCCTGCTGCTGGGACTGCTGCCGACGGTGAGCGCCGGCATCTCGTGGCAGGCCCACCTCTGCGGCTTCGTGGCCGGAGTGGTGGCGGCGGCGCTGCTGCACGACCCGCGCGGCGGGCCGGGCCCGCTGGCGGGACGATCCGTACGCTGACGACCGTGCCCGATGTCGACGCCCCCATCGGCATGATGGATTCCGGGGTCGGCGGCCTCACCGTCGCCCGCGCCGTCCTGGACCAGCTGCCCCACGAGTCGCTGCGCTACGTCGGCGACACCGCCCACTCCCCGTACGGACCGCAGCCGATCGCCGATGTCCGCGCCCATGCACTCCGGGTCATGGACGAGCTGGTGGCTGACGGGGTGAAGGCCCTCGTCATCGCCTGCAACAGCGCGAGCTCGGCCTGCCTGGCCGATGCCCGGGAGCGCTACGACGTGCCGGTGGTGGAGGTGATCCGGCCCGCGGTCCGCCGCGCGGTCGCGGCCACCCGCAACGGCCGGGTCGGGGTGATCGGCACGGTGGCCACCGTGACCAGCGGGGCCTACCAGGACGCCTTCGGTGCCGCACCGGACGTCGAGGTGGTGGCAGCGGCCTGCCCGCGCTTCGCCGAGTTCGTCGAGCGCGGTGTCACCAGCGGCCGGCAGCTGCTCGGGCTGGCGGAGTCCTACCTCGCGCCGCTCGGCGCCGCCGGCGTCGACACGCTCGTCCTCGGCTGCACGCACTACCCGATGCTCACCGGCCTGCTCTCGGTGGTGATGGGTGAGCAGGTCACGCTCGTCTCCAGCGCGGAGGAGACGGCCAAGGACGTCTATCGCGTGCTCCTGGCCGCGAACCTGCTGCGAGGCGACGACGCGGATCCGCCCGTGCACAGCTTCCGCGCCACCGGTCCGGCCGAGGCCTTCGCCCGGTCGAGCCGTCGCTTCCTCGGCCCCGGCCTCGTCACTGCCACCGGGCTCGTCGGGCTGAGTAGGGTCGGCGCAGCGAACGGCGGTAAGGGGTGACCAGATGAAGCTGACGGTGCTCGGCTGCTCGGGCAGCATGCCCGGACCGGACTCTCCCGCGTCCGGCTACCTGATCGAGGCCGAGGGGTATCGCCTCGTGCTGGACCTCGGCCACGGCGCCTTCGGCGCCCTGCAGCACTACGTCTCCCCGGCTGACGTCGACGCCATCGTCATCTCGCACCTGCACGCCGACCACTGCATCGATCTCACCGCCTACGTCGTGGCGCTGCGCTACGGCGGCGAGGGGTTCGCCCTGCGCGGGCCGGACAAGCGCATCCCGCTCGTCGGCGTCCCCGGCACCCGTGACCGCCTCGAGGCCGCCTACGACCCGCTGGCACGCAAGCTGGGGCTGCACGAGCTCTTCTCGTTCCAGACCCCGATGGCCGGCGAGCTGGGACCGTTCCGGCTGCAGTACGCGCCGATGAACCACCCCACGCCCACCAATGGCGTCCGCATCGAATGGCAGGACCGGTCGCTGGTCTACTCCGCCGACACCGGCGAGTCCCCGGAGCTGATCGAGCTCGCCGAAGCGGCCGACGTCTTCCTCTGCGAGGCGTCGGTGGGGCCGGACGAGGTGCTCGTCCCGGATCTCCACCTCACCGGGCGGATGGCCGGTGAGCACGCCGAGAAGGCCGGGGTGGAGCGCCTGCTCGTCACGCACGTCCCGCCGTGGAACTCCAAGCAGGACGCCGCCGACGAGGCGGCCGAGGCCTTCCACGGCCCGGTCGAGATTGCCGAGCCCGGCGGGGAGTACTGGATCTAGGTCGCGTGCCGGTTCCTCGCCGGCCGCGGGGGTTCAGCCGGCGAGGAAGCTGAGGCGCACCTCGCGGCGCGCGTTGTCGACATTCGTGTCGACGAGGCAGACCGACTGCCAGGTGCCGAGCTGCATCCGCCCGCCGAGCACCGGCACGGTGATCGAGGGCGCGACGAAGGCGGGCAGCACGTGGTCCCGACCGTGGCCGGGGGTGCCGTGACGGTGCCGCCACCGGCCGTCGCGGGGGAGCAGCTCGTCGAGGGCGGCGAGGAGGTCGTCGTCGCTGCCCGCGCCCGTCTCCACGATGGCGACCCCGGCCGTGGCGTGCGGGACGAAGACCGACAGCAATCCGTCGGTCTCGCCGTGGACGAACCGGTCGCACTCGTCGGTCAGGTCGTGGACGGTGGCCGCGCCCCCGGTGCGGATCTCGAAGGTGTGACTGCGCATGACGTCATCCTGCCCGCCCGCGACGGGCTGAGGGCTGTCAGGCTGCGGCGGTCCAGTCGACGAGCTCGCGCAGCTGCTCGGTCTCGGCGTCGGGGTGACGGTCGAGCAGGGCGGCGAGCTCGGTGAGGTCGGCCTGCGAACGGAACTCGCCCAGCTCGCGGGCGAGGCGGTTCTCACGACGCTGCGGGGCGAGCGTGTTCCGGAGGCCGGTGAAACGGTGCTGGTGGCTCATGGCGTAGCTCCTTGTCTGTCGTTGATCCCAGTGTTCCGAAAGCGTTTGCATGCGTCCAATGACGGTTCGATGTCCAAGTCATGTCCTATCGTCATGGGATGGACACCGACGTGCTCCGCTGGTTCCAGCAGGTCGCCGACGGCGTCACCGTCACCGAGGTCGCCGACCTGGAACAGGTGAGCCAGAGCGGTGTCTCCCGCGCCCTGGCCCGGCTGGAGACCGAGGCCGGGGTCCCGCTGCTGCGCCGCTCCGGACGGGTGCTGCGGATGACACGTGCCGGTGCCACCTTCAAACGGCACGTCGACAAGCTGCTGCACGACCTGGACGACGGCCTTGCCGCTCTCTCCGAGCTCGCCTCGCCCGACACCGGCACCGTCTCGGTGGCCTTCCAGCCGTCGCTGGGGACATGGCTGGTCCCCGAGCTGGTGGCGAGTTTCCGGGCCGACCATCCGCGGGTCGGTTTCGACCTGCAGCAGATCCGCGACGAGGTGTCGGAGTCGCTGCTGCTGGAGGGGGAGGTCGATCTGGAGATCACCACCGAGCGGACCGAGCACGACAGCCTGCAGTGGCGGCCGCTGCTGACCCAGCCGCTGCGGCTCGCCGCCGCCACCGGCCATCGGCTGGCCACGGGCGGTCCCGTCGATCTGGCCACGGCGCGGGACGAGCCCTTCGTCATGCTGCGGCGCAACCTGGTGCTGCGGCGGACCAACGAGCTGCTCTGCCAGCGAGCCGGGTTCCGTCCCACGGTGGCCTTCGAAGCCGACGACCTCTCCTCCCTCACCGGCCTGGTCGGCGCCGGGCTCGGGGTGGCGATCGTCCCGGTCCCGCTCGGCCGGCCCAGCCGGGCGGAGACCGCCGGCGCCATCGCCTACCGGCCGATCGCCGACACCGAGGCCCGGCGTCAGATCGGTGTCGCCTGGTCCCGCGAGCGGCGGCTGCTGCCGGCCGCGACGAACTTCCGCAGGCACGTGGTCTCCCATGCCGAGCGTGTCTCACGGACCTGAACCGGTGGCGTCGCGTGGGAGAGTGGACACCGTGCAGATCTCGATCCTGGGGCCGTTGACGGTCCGGGACGATGCCGGCAATCCCGTCGCCGTGGCCGGTGCCCGGCTGCGCACGCTGCTGTCCAGGCTCGCCGTCGACGCCGGTCGGCCGGTGACCACCGCCGCCCTCGTCGCCGCCGTCTGGGGCGACACCCAGCCGGCCGACGAGGCCAACGCGCTGCAGACGCTGGTCTCCCGGCTGCGGCGCACGCTCGGCAGCGATCGGGTGGTGCAGTCCCCCGCGGGGTACCGCCTGGACCTCGGCGCCGCCGAGGTCGACGCCCTCAGCTTCACCGAGCTCACCACCGCCGCAGCCGAGGCTCGCCGAGGGCATCGCGCGGCCGACGCCGTCGCGCTGCTCGACGACGCTCTCGCGCTCTGGCGCGGCGAGGCACTGGCGGACGTGCGCGCAGCCTCGCCGGAGCTCGCCGCCGACGCCGAGCGGTGGGACGCGCTGCGGACGACCGCTCTGCTCGATCGTGCCGAGGCCGCACTGTCGCTCGGCGCCGGCGTCGCCGCCGTGGACGCCGACGAGGTGGGTCGGCTCGCTCGCGAGCATCCGCTGGACGAGCGCGCCGCCGCCCTGCACCTGCGCGCGCTCGCGGCAGCCGGCCGGATCGCCGAGGCGCTGCGGGCCTACGAGACGCTGCGGAGCACCCTGGCCGACGAGCTCGGGGTCGACCCGTCGGCTGAGCTTCGTGAGCTGCATCTGGAGCTGCTCCGAGACGAGCAGCCCACGGCGGCACGCAGGGCGCGCCGGACGAATCTCAAGGCCCCGCTCACCAGCTTCGTCGGCCGTGAGGACGAGGTCTCGCGGATCGGCAAGCTGCTGGAGACGAGCCGGCTGGTGACGCTGGTCGGGCCGGGCGGCGCGGGCAAGACGCGACTGGCGGCCGAGGCCGCGGCCGGGATCGCCGACCTGGCCCCGGACGGGGTGTGGCTGGTCGAGCTCGCCACGGTGACGGCGGGGACCGACGTCCCCGCCGCCGTCCTCGCCTCGCTCGGAGTGCGCGAGGTGCACCTGCTCGACCGGCGCAACGTCGACACCCGTGACGCGATGGAGCGACTGCGCGCCAATCTCGCCGACCGCAATCTGGTCATCCTGCTGGACAACTGCGAGCACGTCGTCGAGGCGGCCGCCCGCTGCGCCGAGCTGCTGCTCGGCGACTGCCCCGCGCTGCGCATGGTCGCCACCAGCCGGGAACCGCTCGGCATCCTCGGCGAGACCCTGCTCGCCGTGCCGCCTCTCGGCACGCCTGCTGCCACCGCCGGCGTCACCGAGGCGCTGGCCTATCCCGCGGTGCGGCTCTTCGCCGACCGCGTCGGCGCGGCGCTGCCGGACTGGCGGCTCACCGAGGCCGACGTCCCGGCGGTCGTCGAGATCGTCACCCGGCTCGACGGCCTGCCGCTGGCCATCGAGCTCGCCGCGGCGCGACTGCGGACCATGCCGCTGGCCGACATCGCGGCCAGGCTCGGCGATCGCTTCCGGCTGCTCACCGGTGGCAGCCGGACGGCGCTGCCCCGCCACCGGACGCTGCGCGCCGTCGTCGAGTGGAGCTGGGGTCTGCTCACCGACACCGAGCGGGCCGTCGCCGAGCGGCTCGCGGTCTTCCCCTCCGGCGTCACGACCGACAGCGCCGGCGCCGTCTGCGGCGACCTGCTGGACCCGCGCGACGTGCCGGACGTCCTCGCCTCGCTGGTCGACAAGTCGCTGCTGCAGACCGTCGCCGGCGGCGCCCGGTTGCGGATGCTCGAGACGATCCGCGAGTACGGCGCCGAGCAGCTCGGTGAGCGCGGGGAGCTGGAGGCGGCGCGGCGACGTCACGCCGATCACTTCGCAGCGGTGCTCGCCGAGGCCGAGCCGCACCTGACCACCTCAGGTCAGCTGCCGTGGTTCGCGCTGCTGCGTGCCGAACGCGAGAACATCGTCGCCGCGCTGCGTTTCCGCGCCGAGACCGGTGACGCCGACGGCGCCCTGCGCATCGCCGCGGCGCTGGGGGTCTCGGCGATGATGCTGGGCGAGCACCCCGACATCGCGGGCTGGACGGCGGAGGCGTTGGCCGTCCCCGGTGCCACCGACGAGCCCACCAGGCTGCTGGTGCGCTGCCTGCATGCGATCAACGCCGCGGCCACCGGATTGCACGTCGGCACCGAGAGCCTCCCCGCCATGGTCGAGGAGCTGCGGGACGTGCCCTTCCCGACCGACACGCTGGCGGCGATGCTGCGGCCGGCCATGGCGTACTTCGGTGGCAACGCCGAGCTGGGCGAGGTCTGGGCCCGGCAGAACCTGGAGCAGGGCAGCGAGTGGAGCCGGGCCGCCACCCGGATGTTCATCGCCAGCTTCGCCGAGAACAGCGGCGATCTCGACACCATGCGGGAGCACACCGCCATCGCCCTCGAGGAGTTCCGGCGGCTCGGGGAACGCTGGGGCCTGGCCAGCACTCTGCGCAACCTTGCGCAATTGCTGACGTACGACGGCGACCTCGACGGGGCCGCCGCCGCCTACGAAGAGGCGCTGTCGCTCATGCGGGAGATGGACTCGACCGAGGACGAGATCTTCCTGTATCAACGGCTCACCGACCTGGCGCTGCGCCGGGGTGACATGGCGACCGCCGTCCGCTGGAACGACCGGGCCCGGAGCGCGGTCGTCAGCGGCCAGACGTCGATGGAGTCGGCCCTCGCCGCGGTGATGCGGGCCGACATCGAATGGCGACTCGGCCACCACGAGCTGGGCCGCGAGCTGGTCGAGCAGGCGCTGGCCCGGGTGCGGGAGACACCGTCGGTGCATCCCGGGTGGAGTCACGCCAGCGCCTGGGTCCTCACCCTCGCGGCCCGCGTCCTGCACGAGGCGGGCGAGCCGGTGGCGTCCGTGGCCCATGCCAAGGACGCCTTCGCCGCCGCGCAGGTGACCCGTGACTTCCAGATCGTGGCCGTGACGGGCGTCCTCGCCGCCGAGCTGACCCAGCCCCACGACCCGCGGACCGCCGCGCTGCTGCTCGGGGCCGCGGCGCGGCTGCGGGGAACGCCGGACTGGTCCGAGCAGGTCATCTCCACCGTCTGGCGGGCCGCCGTCGCGGGTGTGGGCGAGGCTGCGGCGACCGCCGCGTACGACGAAGGGCGAGCGCTTCCCCCTCAGGAAGCGCTCGCCCTCGTCGAACGAACCGTCGCCGGACTTCAGGACCGCTTGCGGTAGGCCCGCATGGTGAGCGGCACGAAGACCGCCAGCAGGCCGGCCATCCAGGCCAGGGTGATGAGCAGGTTGGTCGCCACCGGGCCTCCGATCATCAGCCCGCGCATCGAGTCGACGAGGCGCGTGATCGGGTTGACGTGGTTCCACGCCTGCAGCCAGCCCGGCATCGTCGACGGGTTGGCGAAGACGCTGCTGCCGAACGACAGCGGGAAGATCAGCAGGAACATCACCCCCTGCACCGCGCCGGAGGTCCGCGCCTTGAGGCCGACCCAGAGCGACACCCAGCAGAAGCAGAGTGCGAACGAGATCGCCACGACGACGGCCGCGAGCAGCCCGGCGGGGTTGGTGTCGATCCGGAAGCCGATGGCGAAGCCGAAGCCGAGCGTCACCACGCAGAGGATCAGGTAGCGGACGAAGTCGGCGAGGACGGCTCCGACCAGCGGCGCGGAGCGGGCGATCGGCAGGGCGCGGAACCGGTCGAAGACGCCCTTCTCGATGTCGGCGTTCATGTTCTGGCCGAGGGCGATGCTGCCCAGCGCGATGCCCTGGCCGAGCAGGCCCGGCAGCAGGTACTGCAGGTAGGCGTGCCGGTCGCCGCCGCCGAGCGCGCCGCCGAAGACGTAGGTGAAGAGCAGGATGAAGATCAGCGGCTGGATGGTCACGTCGATCAGCTGCTCCGGCGTGCGCATGGTCTTGATCAGGTTGCGCTTGGCCAGCACCAGCGCGTGCCGTGCCGCCCGTGCCGGCGAGTTCGCCGCCCGCGCCCGGGTCGGGACGGCGGGGGGCGCCGGCGGCTTGTCCAGGGTGGTGGTCATGCTGCGGCCTCCTCGGCCTTGTCGTCGGTCCGTGACCCGGTGAGGGTGAAGAAGACCTCGTCCAGGCTCGGCAGGTGCAGGGAGAGCTCGGTGACGGTGATGCCGGCCTCGTGCAGTCGGGCGACGACCGGCGGCAGGGCCTCGTCACCGGTGACGGGGACGCTGAGCGTCCCCTTGCCCTCGCGTTCGGCCTCGGCGCCGGTGAGCTCGCCGAGCAGGCCCGCGACCTCGGCGAGTCGCTGCGGCTCGGCCGGGCGTACCGTGAGTCGCTGGCCGCCGACCACCCGCTTCAACCCCAGCGGGGTGTCATGGGCGATGACGCGGCCGTGGTCGATGACAGTGATCTCGTCGGCGAGGGCGTCGGCCTCGTCCAGGTACTGCGTCGTGAGCAGGACCGTCGACCCGTCCCCCACGAGGTTGCGGACGACGTCCCACATCGCCTCGCGCTTGGAGGGGTCCAGCCCGGTTGTGGGCTCGTCGAGGAAGATCACGGCGGGCCGTCCGACGAGGGAGGCGGCGAGGTCCAGGCGGCGACGCATGCCGCCGGAGTAGGTCTTGGCGACGCGGTCGGCGGCCTCGCCGAGCTCGAACCAGTCCAGCAGCTCGCGGGCGCGGACGGTGGCGTCGCGGCTCGACAGGTCGAGCAGCTGGCCGATCATCCGCAGGTTCTGCAGGCCGGTGAGGTCGTCGTCGACGGAGGCGAACTGGCCGGTGAGTCCCACCGACTCGCGGACGGCCTGCGGGTTCTTGGCCACGTCGTGGCCGGCGACGCGAGCCGTGCCGCCGTCGGCCCGCAGCAGGGTGGCCAGGATCCGGACCGCCGTCGTCTTGCCGGCACCGTTCGGCCCGAGGACGCCGAGCACCGAGCCCTCACGGGCGGCGAGGTCGACACCGGCGAGGGCGTGCGTGTCACCGAAGCGCTTCTGCAGCCCTTCGGCCTCGATTGCGTAAGTGGTCATGGCAGCACCGTGCCCGGCGGCGCTGGCATCTCGCCGTCACCTCGCTGGCACGGCTGTCAGCGGCTGTCAGCACCCTCGTTAGGCTCGGACCATGCCTCGTCCCGATGCGCGTGCGAACGACCAGCTCCGTCCCGTCACCATCACCCGCGAGTGGCAGAAGTACGCCGAGGGCTCGGCGCTGGTGGAGTTCGGCGACACCAAGGTGCTCTGCTCGGCCTCGGTGCAGCAGGGCGTGCCGCGGTGGCGCAAGGGCAGCGGTCTGGGCTGGGTGACCGCCGAGTACGCGATGCTGCCGCGCGCCACCCTGACCCGCAACGACCGCGAGTCGGTCAAGGGCAAGATCGGTGGTCGCACCCACGAGATCTCCCGGCTGATCGGACGCTCGCTGCGCGCGGCCATCGACCTCTCGGCGCTCGGCGAGAACTCGATCTCGATCGACTGTGACGTGCTGCAGGCCGACGGCGGCACCCGCACCGCGGCCATCACCGGCGCCTACGTCGCCTTGGCCGACGCCGTCTCCTGGCTGGATGCCAAGGGCGCGCTGGCCAGCTCCCGTCCGCTGGTCAACACCATCTCGGCGGTGTCGGTGGGCGTCATCGACGGCGAGCCGCGGCTGGATCTGATGTACGCCGAGGACGTCCGCGCCGAGACCGACATGAACGTCGTCCTCACCGGCGGCGGGGAGTTCGTCGAGGTGCAGGGCACCGCGGAGGGCGTGCCGTTCCGGCGCGATGAGTTGGACGCCCTGCTCGACCTCGCGGTGAAGGGCTGTGCCGAGCTGGCACAGCTGCAGAGCGCCGCCATCGGGGCTTGAGCGCCGTGGCCGAGCGCATGCTGCTGGCCAGCCGCAACGCCAAGAAGCTCCGCGAGCTGCGCCGCATCGTCGCGGCGTCGCTACCGGGCGTCGAGGTGGTGGGGCTCGACGACGTCGCGCCCTACGAGGAGGTCCCCGAGTCCGGGGCCACCTTCGAGGCCAACGCGCTCATCAAGGCTCGGGAAGGTTTCCGGCAGACCGGCCTGCCCACCGTCGCCGACGACTCGGGGCTGTCGGTCGACGCCCTCAACGGGATGCCCGGCGTGCTGTCGGCGCGCTGGGCCGGCGGTCACGGCGACGACGAGGCCAATCTGCGGCTCGTGCTGGACCAGGTGCGCGACGTCCCGGACGAGCGGCTCGGCGCCGCCTTCCACTGCGCGGTCGCCTATGTCAGCGCCGACGGCGAGATTGTCACCGAGGGGACGATGCCCGGCCGCCTCATCCGGCAGCCGCGGGGCGCCAACGGGTTCGGCTACGACCCGATCTTCGTCCCGGACGGCCACGAGCAGACGAGCTCGGAGCTGGACAGCGACGTCAAGGACGCCATCAGCCACCGTGGCCGGGCGCTGCGGGCGCTCGTCGCGCAGCTGGCCGGCTGAGCCACGCTCTCTAGCCCAGCGACACCAGGTCGCTGAGGTCGTCGCGCGGCAGGTCGCCGACGGTCCACGCCGAGACGCTCACCTCGAGTAGCTCGACCTCGCCGCCGTAGTTCGAGAGGAACGCGGTGTCGGCGGCGTCCCGTCCGGTGCTGATGCGCAGCAGGCTCTGCCGTGGCGCCAACCGGGTCGCGTCCACCACCTGCCAGTAGCCGTCGACCTCCGCCTCGACGACGGCGTGGAAGTCCATCGGCGAGAGGCCGGGGGCGTAGACGGCCACGACCCGCGCGGGGACGTCGCGGGCTCGCAGCAGGGCGGTGGTGAGGTGGGCGTAGTCGCGGCAGACGCCCTGGCCGGCCAGCAGCGTGTCGACTGCGCCGTCGGTGGGACCGCTGCTGCCGGGGACGTAGTCGAGCCGCTCGCTGACCCGCGAGGTGACGGCGTCGAGCAGTGCCTTGCCGCCCGTCAGCCCGTCGAAGTCGGCCCGCGCCTGCGCGACGAGGCGGTCGGACTCCACGTAACGGCTCGGCCGCAGGAACTCCAGCCGCTCCGCCGGCGTGACGCGCTGCGGCTCGGCGTGGCCGGTGACGTCGGCGCGATAGCTGATCTCGACCCGGCCGGGAGACAGTCGCAGGTCGTGGGTGCGCCCCCCGGCGGCGCCGGTGAGGACCTGCGGCTCCACCGGCTCGCCGTCCTGATTGATACGCAGCGTCTCGTCGACGGTCAGCCCCGGCAGCGCTGCCACGGCGATGGCCAGGGCCAGCTGGGCGTCGCTCCGGACGTCGATGAGCAGGGTGGATTCCACATGGCGCTGCACGGCTGTCACGACCTGTCGGACGTCGAGTGCCGACCGAGGTGAGAGCCGGCCGGAGGGGGAGTGGTGCGCCGTCAGGGACTCGAACCCCGAACCCGCTGGTTAAGAGCCAGCTGCTCTGCCAATTGAGCTAACGGCGCCGACCGCTCGCGACTGACTCGCGATCATGCGTCCGGCTCACCGCGGTGAGCCGAATATGGACACTAGCACGGCCTCCGGCACCGCTTGACGACGCCCTCAGGCAGCGCGCGTGCGACCCCGCCGCAGCGCGAGGCGGGCGAGCAGCGACCGACGATCGCTGGTGCGGCGACGGCTGCCACCGCTGAAGGCCTGGGCGTAGGCGAGCTTGCTGGTGGAGGCGGAGAACGGCTGCGGTGCCGAGCTGTACATGGCGATTTCCCGAGTGAGTAGTGGGGTGACGCCGCTCATCGTGACGCAACTGCGACTGAAAGAAAATTGCATTCTGATCAATCGCAGATGAAGCTTTACTTCATGGAGATCGACCCTCGGCGGCTGGTGGTGCTCCGCGCCGTGGACCGGTACGGCGGTGTCGTCGGGGCGGCGGCCGCGCTGCGCGTCTCGCCGTCGGCGGTCTCGCAGCAGCTCGCCATGCTGGAGCGGGAGACGGGTTTCGTCCTCGTGGACCGGTCCCGTCGCGGGGGGCAGCGGTCCGTCGAGTTCACGACCGCCGGTCGTCGGCTGGTCGCGCACGCCGACGCGCTGGTCCAGGTGCTGGCCGACGCCGAGACCGATCTCGGATCGCTGGCGGCCACGGTGAGCGGCCGGGTCACCTTCGCCGCCTTCGTCACGGCGCTGCGCTCCTTCGCCGGGACGGCCATCGTCTCCGTCGCCGAGCACCACCCCGCCATCGACCTGTCGGTGCACCAGCTCGACGAGTCGACGGCGGCCGACGAGTTGCTCGCCGGCCGCACCGACCTGGCCCTCGTCGAGGACGACGCCGTCCGGCGCCGACCCGTCCCGAAGGGACTGCATTACGAGGCCCTCTACGACGACCCGTTCCGGGTGGTCGTCCCCTTCGACTGGCCCGAGTTCGACGAGCTCGACGCCATCTCGGAGCGACCCTGGATCGACGGGTCGCCGAGCAGCGCCGTGGGTCAGGCGATGCGCCGCGTGCGTCACACCAGCGCGCTGCGGCTGCCGGCCGAGCACCTCTGCCAGGACTTCACCGCCGCGCTGGTCTTGGTGGCGGCGGGCTTCGGCGCCGCCCTGGTGCCCGTCCTCGCCCTCATCGGCGCCCCCACCGACCGCTACCGCGAGGTCGCCCTCCCCGGTCTGGGCTCCCGGCGCATCGGAGTGCTGTACCGACGGTCGCGCAATGAGCCCACCGCCGCAGTCCGGACCGTGCTGGACGAGCTGCGCTCGGCGGCAGCCGAGGCCTGAAGGCCTGGCCGCGCGCCGCTCCGCCTCGGTGAAGGCGGGCGCTACGCCTCGGTGAAGGCGAAGGCCGTCGTGAGCCCGGTGAGGTCGAAGAGCCGGCGGACCTGCGGGGTGAGGCCGTGCAGGGTCACCGCGCCGCCGGATTGGTTGCGCAGCCGCAGCAGCAGGCTCAGCCCCAGCGAGTCCATGAAGGTCACGCGTGTCATGTCCACCGCGACGTCGCCGCTGGTCTCGTACTCGGCCAGCATGTCGTCGCCGACGAGGTCGGTCACGGTGTAGTCGATCTCGCCCGACATGGCGACACGCAGCAGGCCGTCGTTCCAGCTGAAGTCCACGGAGCCGCGCATCGGTTTCACATGCGCACTCTGCCCCGTGTGAGGACGCCGCTCACGCCGGACGTTTGTCCGCCGGGTCGGCGGGGGACGTGACTGGGGACCGGTCGAGTCGACGGCCGCGATCACGGCAGACAGGACCACATCATGAGCAAGTTCCGTACCGGCATCACCGCCGGCCTCCTCGCCGGCGCCGCCGGAGCCACCGCCAAGAACGCCGTCAGCTATCTGGACCAGATCGCGACCGACGACGCGCCGCCGAGCTCGCCGAACAGCTCCACCGTCGCCGAGACCGCAGGCACCGCCGCCGGCACCGCCACGAAGCAGGACGTCGGCGGAACCAGGGCCACGGCGCTCGGCGCGCTCGGCGGCCTCGGCATCGGACTGGGCGTCGGTGCTGTCGCCGGCGCGATCCGCGGGGGGAACGCCACCCCCAACCCGATCGTGGCCGCCACGGTCACCGGTGTCGCGGCCATGGCGGTGGGGGACGGCCTGGCGCTGGCGACCGGGGCGAGCAAGCCGCGGACGAGCACCAACCTCGTCCGCGACCTGGTGTCCCACCTGGCTTACGGCGTCGTCACCAGCTGGGCGCTGCACCGGCTGCTCGACCCGCGGACGCCGACCGTCGCCCGTCTTAACCCGTTCTCCTGAGCCTCTCGACGCTCCCGTTCGCGTGTGGCGACTTGAGCAAGGGACGGCGGCGGGTCGTCCCTGCTCAGGCACCACGCGCACCGTGGCGGCGGTCGCGGTACCAGAGTTAACGACGTCTGGCCCCGGCGAACCGGGGCCAGAAGGCGGGGCGAGCGACGGGACTCGAACCCGCGACATCCGCGACCACAACGCGGCGCTCTACCAGCTGAGCTACGCCCGCCATGCCCGGCGCGAACGCCGGAGCCAGATCAGTCTACCCGGCCGTCGTCCACCGACATCACGGCCTCGGCCGCGGCGCGGGCCTCGTCGAGGGTGGGGCCCGGTTGGGGGACGAAGAGCGTGCGGCGGTAGAACCGCAGCTCGTTGATGCTCTCGAGGATGTCGCCCAGCGCGCGGTGGGAGAGCGCCTTCTTCGGCTGCGACTGGTACACCCTCGGGTACCACCGCTTGGCCAGCTCCTTCAGCGACGAGACGTCGATCATCCGGTAGTGCAGGAACTCGTTCAGGGCAGGCATGTCGCGGGCGAGGAAGCCACGGTCGGTGGCGATGGAGTTCCCGCAGAGCGGCGCGGTGCGTGCCTCGCGCACGTGACTGCGGACGTAGTCGAGGACGAGCTGCTCGGCGTCGGCCAGCGACACCGTCGAGGCCCGCACCTCCTCGGTCAGTCCCGAGGACTCGTGCATGTCGCGCACCAGCGGGATCATCCCGTCCAGCAGCTCGTCGCCGGCGTGGACGATGACGTCCAGCCCGCCGTCCACAGGGTTGAGCTCGCCGTCGGTGACGACGACCGCCACCTCGATCAGCGCGTCCCGCGTCAGGTCGAGACCGGTCATCTCGCAGTCGATCCACACCAGGAAGTCCGCGCGTTCCGTCACGCGGGAAGGCTATACGTCACCGTCCGTCCGCTTCGTCGACCCTAGGAGGTCACCGATGCCGTCCCCGCCGCTGCTGGACCGGGCCGAGATCGAGGCTGCCCTCGGCGACCTTCCCGATTGGTCCGGGTCGCCGACCGGGCTGACGCGCTCGATCGAGTTCGCCGACTTCCTCACCGCGGTCGACTTCGTGAGTCGGCTCGCGCCGCGGTGCGAGGAGCTGGACCACCACCCCGACCTGGACCTGCGGTGGCGCCGGATCGACATCTCGCTGGTGACGCACAGTGCCGGTGGCGTGACCGGCAAGGACGTCGAGCTGGCCCGCGTCGTCGAGGAGGTCGCCGCCGGTCTGCCTCGGGCCCGCTGAGTCAGGGCTGGCTGAGTCAGGGCTTGCTGCGCCAGGCCCCCATGCCGAGGACGATCAGTCGCAGCTGCCGTTCGGAGTGGTCCAGCATCGACTCGGCGTCCTCGGGGTGGCGCAGGTCGGCCTCGAGCAGCCGCATCACCGCGTTGAGCATCGCCGCCACCATGAGATCCGCAGCCATCTCCAGGTCCTCGGTCGACCAGTCGTCCCCGGTGGTGAGCCGGGCGAGGTCGATGGTGAGGTCACTGGTGAAAAGCCGGAGTTCGGTGGCGATCGCCCGCCGGACCCCCGCGACCCCGCCGTAGCGCTCCCGCGTGAGGAACTGGAACTGCTCGGGGTGGTCGCGGACCTGCTTGGCCAGGATGGCCACGGTCTCGGCGATGATGTCGCCGGAGGTGGCACGGCCGCGACGAGCATCGCGGATGAGCTGCCGCAGCGGTCGCATGCACTCGTCGACGAGGTCGATGCCCAACTCGTCCACCGAGGCGTAGTGGCGGTAGAAGGCCGTGGGGACGATGCCCGCCTCGCGCGCCACCTCCCGCAGGCTGATGCCGGCGAGGCTGCGTTCGGTGACCAGCCGGAGCGTGACGTCGAGGAGCCGGCGTCGGGTCAGCTCCTTGCGCTCGGCGCGGGATCGCGTGTCGGCCACGTGGTGAGGCTAACGCTCACCCCTGCGTCGCAGGGATTCCCGGCCCTGTAACCGGCACGGCTGTCCACCAGTAAGCGCCGTCACGCGCCCAGGCGTTGACTGCCCTCCCGGCTCACCCCACACTTGTGGGTGTACGAACGTGCACTGAAAACCACGTCCGCCAGCCACGAGGGAGAGACGATGTCCCTGCTCAGCCCGCGACGCCCGGCGTCGATCGGCCTGCGCTCGCGCGCACTGTCCTCGCGCGCCCTGTCGCTGTTCGAGGCGCTCGCCACCCCGCACGGGGTCGACCGCTACCTCGAGCTCGTGAACCCCATGCTCACGGTGCGCGAGCTGCGCGCCGAGGTGCTGGAGGTACGCCACGGCTCCAAGGACAGCACCACGCTGACGCTGCGTCCGACGCGCCAGTGGCAGGGCTTCACCGCCGGTCAGTTCGTCCAGGTCTCGATCGACATCGACGGCGTTCGGCGCACCCGCTGCTACTCGCCGGCCTCGTCCCAGCACGGTCCGGACGGCCGGTTCGAGATCACGGTGAAGACCCACCCGCACGGGCTGGTCTCCAATTACCTGTACGCGCACGCCCGTCCGGGCATGGTGCTGGGCCTCAGCCAGGCCGCCGGGGTCTTCACGCTCCCCGAGCAGCGGCCCGAGAAGATCCTGCTGCTCTCGGGTGGCAGCGGCATCACCCCGGTCATGTCCATGCTGCGCACGCTGGTGGACGAGGGGCACGAGGGCGAGATCGTCTTCCTGCACTACGCCTTCACCGAGAAGCACGTCTCCTACCTCGACGAGCTCCGCCGCATCGACGCCGCGCACGACAACGTCCGCGTCGTGCTGGCCTTCACCGAGCAGGAGACCGGCGGCGACCTGCACGGCCTCTTCCACAAGTCCCACCTCGCCGAGGCGGCGCCCTGGTACGCCGACCCGCAGGCGCAGACGTACCTCTGTGGCCCGCCCGGCCTGATGAAGACGATCCGCTCGCACTTCGCCGCCCACCGCGCCGACGAGCGGCTGCACAGCGAGGAGTTCGTCCTCACCGCCGCCCCCGTCGACACCGCGGAGGCGACGGGGGACATCTCCTTCGCCCGCAGCGACACCACCGCGGCCAACAGCGGCAAGACCCTGCTGGAGCAGGCCGAGGACGCCGGCCTCACGCCGGAGTACGGCTGCCGCATGGGCATCTGCTTCAGCTGCACGTCCCCGAAGCTCTCCGGCACCGTGCGCAACGTCAACACCGGCGAGGTGAACAGCGACCCGGACTGCGAGGTCCAGCTGTGCATCAACGTCCCGGTCGGCGACGTCGAACTCGACATCTGATCCCCCACCTCCGCGAACGAGGGAGCGAAACCATGAGTGAGAAGACCATCAAGCTGAGCGACGAGCAGGTCGAGGAGCTCGGTCGCGAGCTCGACGCGCTGCGCAAGCGCGTCATCGACGACCTCGGCGCCGAGGACCGCGAGTACATCTACAAGATCGTCAAGGCGCAGCGCGCGCTGGAGGTCGGCGGTCGCGCGTCGCTGATGCTCAGTGCCCTGCCGCCGTTCTGGCTGCTCGGTACGGCCGCGCTGTCGTTCTCCAAGATCCTGGACAACATGGAGATCGGCCACAACGTCATGCACGGCCAGTACGACTGGATGCGGGACCCGGCGCTGAATTCCAAGATGTTCGAGTGGGACACCGCCTGCCCGTCGGACCAGTGGCGCCACTCGCACAACTACATGCACCACACGTACACCAACATCGTGGACAAGGACCGCGACATCGGTTACGGCATCCTGCGCATGGACGAGTCGCAGAAGTGGAACCCGTACTACCTCGGCAACCCGCTGTGGGCGTTCCTGCTCATGACGTTCTTCCAGTACGGCGTCGCCTTGCACGACCTCGAGACCGAGAACCTCATCACCGGCAAGCGCAAGCTCAGCGAGAACAAGAAGCTCTGGAAGGGCATCTGGCGCAAGGTCGGCAAGCAGTCGCTCAAGGACTACGTGCTCTTCCCGCTGCTCACCGGACCGCAGCTGCCGTTCACGCTGACTGCGAACGCCACCGCGAACCTGATGCGCAACCTCTGGGCCTACTCCATCATCTTCTGCGGCCACTTCCCCAGTGGCGTGGCAACCTTCAGCGAGGAGGAGACGGAGAACGAGACCCGCGGTGAGTGGTACGTCCGCCAGATGATGGGCTCGGCCAACATCACCGGCGGCAAGCTCTTCCACATCCTCTCCGGCAACCTCAGCCACCAGATCGAGCACCACCTCTTCCCGGACCTGCCGGCGCGGCGCTACCCGCAGATCGCCGACGAGGTGCAGGCGCTCTTCGAGAAGTACGGACTGCAGTACAACACCGGGCCGCTGCACAAGCAGCTCGGCTCGACCTGGGCCAAGATCTTCAAGCTGGCCCTGCCCACCCGCGGCACGAACGGCGACAGTGACGCCACCGAGACGGCGCGGGTGACCACGACGAAGGAGCCGGTCTCCGTCTGACCGGCAATCGGAGGCACGGCCCCATGGTGGGAAGAATGGAGATCGGCAAGGACACTGCGCAGGTGATCGTCGAGTCGGCCGCGACGCACGTCGGACGCATCGCGGCGATCATCAGCGGCGCGGTCCGCGACGTCACGCGCGAGTTCGGTGACTGGGCCTCGGACGTCTTCGAGATGCGTGAGGCCGCCGGCAAGGCGGCGGAGGCTCATCGCGTCGACGAGGCGCGTGCGCAGGCGGAGCAGACGCACGCGGTCTGACGGAACGCGCACCGACGGCAAAGCCCGTCCGTCACGGCTTCTCGGGGGAGAGCCGTGCCGGACGGGCTCGTCCGTTTTCACCGGGTACGCCGCGACAGGTGACCTCTCATCCGGGGTAGGTGCTAGTCATGACGACCGCACCCGAGAGGCACACGACGACCAACGCCGGCGTGCCCGTCGAATCCGATGAGCATTCCCTGACCCAGGGCGACGCCGGCGGCATCCTGCTGCACGACCACTACCTGATCGAGAAGATGGCCCAGTTCAACCGCGAGCGCGTCCCCGAGCGGGTCGTGCACGCCAAGGGTGGTGGCGCCTTCGGTGAGTTCGTGGTGACCAACCCCGAGATCGCGCGCTACACCAAGGCCGCCTTCCTGCAGCCGGGCAAGAAGACCGAGATGCTGGCGCGCTTCTCGACCGTCGCCGGCGAGCAGGGCTCCCCGGACACCTGGCGCGATCCCCGCGGCTTCGCGCTGAAGTTCTACACCGAAGAGGGCAACTACGACCTCGTCGGCAACAACACCCCGGTCTTCTTCGTCAAGGACCCGATGAAGTTCCAGGACTTCATCCGCTCGCAGAAGCGCCTGCCCGCCTCCGGGCTGCGGGACAACAACATGCAGTGGGACTTCTGGACGCTCTCGCCCGAGTCGGCCCACCAGGTCACCTGGCTCATGGGGGACCGCGGACTGCCGCGGTCCTGGCGGCACATGGACGGCTTCGGCAGCCACACCTTCCAGTGGATCAACGCCGCGGGCGAGCGGTACTGGGTGAAGTACCACTTCAAGACCGATCAGGGCATCGACTTCCTCACTCAGGCCTTGGGCGATGAGCTCGCCGGGACCTCGCCGGACAACCACCGGCAGGACCTCTACGGCTCGATCGAGAACGGCGACTTCCCGTCCTGGACGCTCAAGGTGCAGATCATGCCCTTCGACGACGCAGAGTCCTACCGCTTCAACCCCTTCGACCTGACCAAGGTGTGGTCGCAGCGCGACTACCCCCTGATCGAGGTCGGGACGATGACGCTGAACCGGAACCCGGAGAACTTCTTCGCCGAGATCGAGCAGAGCTCCTTCGAGCCGTCCAACTTCGTGCCGGGCATCGACACCTCGCCGGACAAGATGCTGCTCGGCCGCATCTTCAGCTACGCCGACGCGCACCGCTACCGCATCGGTACCAACTACGCGCAGCTGCCGGTCAACTACCCGAAGGCGGCGCGGCAGGTGAACTCCTACAGCAAGGAGGGCGCCATGAACTATCACTTCAACCCGGCGGCGACGCCGGTCTACGCACCGAATTCCTACGGTGGCCCGCACGCCGACACCTCGCAGCAGGACGGCAAGGGCTGGGAGGCCGGCGGACCCATGGTGCGAGCTGCGTACGTGCAGCACGCCGAGGACGACGACTGGGGTCAGGCGGGGACGCTCGTCCGTGAGGTTATGGACGACGCCGCGCGCGAGCGTCTCGTCTCGAATGTCACCGGCCACCTGCTCAACGGGGTGACCGAGCCGGTGCTCGTTCGCGCCTTCGAGTACTGGACGAACATCGACGCCGACCTCGGCAAGAAGATCGAGGAGTCGGTGCGCTCGCAGCAGGCCGACAGCGCCCCGACCACCTCCGCCGGACCGACCACGCCGGGGGACGAGGCCGAGAAGGTCTGATCCGACGTCATCACCGCGACGCCGCGGGCTTCGCGTGTTTCGGCACGGGCCCGCGGCGTCGTGCTGTGTTGGCGTGGAACATTCATGGTGCACAACTAGATTGTCGATCCGGGACCTTTGGCGGTCACCGCACGGTGCCGGGCGCCGACAGTGTGAACGAGGCATCGGGCCTCGCGACGCTGCGCTGAAGGAGCTGCCGTGACTCCTGCACTCCCTGCGGCCCCGGCGCGATTGGCTCGTGCTGCGGCTCGTCTCGGTGAGGCGCGGCGCCCGGCGTCGGCTGCGGCGCTGGTCGCGATGCTGATCCTCGTCGGGGATGCCTACCACCTGAGCTGGGCCACCCGCGGGCTGCCGTCCTGGCCGCCCGTCCTCGCCGGGTTCGGCTTGGCCGCGCTGTCGCTCTGCGCCGCGCTGGTCTCGCCTCCCGCGCTCGCGGGGGTCCTGGTGATCGTCTCGGCGGTGATCCCCATCCTGGGGTTCAGCACAGTCGACTACCTGCACGTCTCGCCGTTCGGGACGATCTCCCTCTGGCTGCTCGGCGCGGCGATCCTGGTGCAGGCCAGCCGTACGCGGGGTCGCTCTGCGGTGCGGCACGTCGTCGTCGACACGATCGGGGTGCTGGCCGTGGTCCCGGCGACGGTGGCCTTGTTGAGCCTGCTCTTCGCCCGTCCGGAGCTGACCTCGCTGGGGTCGAGCCCGCTGTCGTTCTACGGCGCCGTGACGATCACGCTGCTCGTGACGGCCGTCCTGGCCCGGGAACCGGACGGCACGCTGGGGTGGATCCGGCGGGGCCGCGACCCCGGCGCACTGCTGCTCCGCCGGCTGCTGCCGGCGACGTTCCTGCTGCTGCCGCTGCTGGCGTTCGCTCGCCTGGGCGGGCAGCGACTCGGCTGGTTCGGGCTGGACGTCGGGACCTCCATCATGACCGTCGGGGCCATGATCATCGTCGCGATCTCCTGCCTGATCGTTGCGCGACAGCTGCGGCGGACGGATCTCGAACGCGCCGCCGCCATGCGCGCGCTGCAACTCGGCAACGACGAGCTCGATCGCGAGGTGCAGCGTCGGGTCGAGGAGCTGAGCGTGGCGCGCCACCGCGCCGACCTGGCGCAGGATCGGGAGCGCATCTCGGCCGACCTGCACGATCTCGTCATCCAGCGGCTCTACGGAGCCGCACTGAGCCTGCAGGTGCGCAGCAGCGCGCGTGAGGTCATGACCCGTGAGGACGCCGAGCTGGCGATCGCAGCGATCGACGGTGCCATCGCCGAGCTGCGCGGAGCCATCTTCAACCTCCGATCCGACACGCCCGTCAGCGGCCTGAAGAAGGCGCTGGCCGAGGCGGTCGACGTGGCCGAGGCGGCCGGCCTCGTCACCCGGTTGGAGATCACCGGCAGCATGCAGAGCCTGCCGCCGGCCGTCACCGTGCACCTCACCGCGGTGATCCGCGAGGCCGTCTCCAACGCAGCGCGGCACTCCGGGGGAACCTGGTTGACGATCAAGGTGGTCGTGAGTCGCGAGGACGTGACACTGCTCATCGTGGACGACGGTCGCGGCCTGGACCCCGAGGTCGAGGCTCCCAGCGGCCTGCGCAATATCCGTGCGCGGGCGGCCGACGTGGGTGGACACGCGACCTGGGCCGCGAACGTCCCGGCGGGAATCCGGGTCACCTGGGTCGCGCCGCTGCTTCACGGTGCGGGGTCGATTCCGTCGGACCGGATGACCGACGGTCATGTCGCCGCGGCGCCGGACGAGATCCGCGTCGTCGACACCGCGACGATGCGGCTGGCTCTGGCCGATGCTCCATCGACGGACTGGAGCCGCTGGGCGCTGCCTGCCAGCAACACCACGATGTCGGGGGACGGTTCGGACGACATCGCGGACGACGAGGGCGGCGGCGGCTCCGACGCCGGGGACATGGTGTCCGGGTCGATCCGCCCGGTGCCGCAGCGGCTCGTGCACCTGGCCCGCCTCGTGCGCGCCACCTTCGCCGCCGATCGCCTGGCGATCGTCACCGAGGTGGTCGACGACCGCGATCTGCTCGCCGTGAGCTACTGCGAGGATTTCCCCGACGGCTCGCGGGGGCTGAGCTACGGCCGCGACTCCTCGCTCGTGGCGCGGTCCCTGGCCACCGACCAGTGTCTGGTCTTCACCCATGTGGCCACCGCCTCGGCGACCGGCTCGAAACTGATGGCGCTCTCGGACGGGTCGGCACTGATCATGCCGCTGGTGGCCGGCGTCCCCGGCGACGGCACCAGCCTCGCCCTCACGCTGCTGCGTGATCACGACCAGTCGACCTTCACCAGCGAGGACAAACGCGCGGCGCACGAGCTGGTGCGAGCGCTTCGGCCCCTCCTGCTCGGACGGCAGGGTCACAGTGACGGCGACGAGCTGGCGCTGCTCGTCGCGCCTGGCCGCTGAGGTGCTGCGGGACGGACAGACGCCCGTCGAACAGGTGCCCCCGGCAGGGATCGAACCTGCGACCAACCGCTTAGAAGGCGGCTGCTCTATCCGCTGAGCTACGAGGGCGGGACGCCTGCGCAGATTACCCGTGGGTGCGCGGGTAGCACGCGGCGCCGACGTTCGGTGGTGCCTCGTCCACAACTCGGCGCGTCGTCCACAGCGGGCCCGTCGTACCGCCGCCGAGGCGGCTGAGCCGCTTGGCTGGGGTCACACCCAACCGGGTGTGCCGGGATGGCCGGCTCGAGACGACGGGGGACAAGATGAACGAGACGATGATGACGGTGCGGGGCAACGTGGTGGACCGCCCCAAGCTGCGCCGGACCAAGAGCGGACACGTGGTGGCCAACTTCCGCGTGGCCTCGACTCAGCGGCGCTTCGACCGGGAGCAGAACGACTGGGTCGACGCCGGCACCCTCTTCGTCGCCGTGACGGCGTGGCGGGCGCTGGGGGAGAACGTGCATGCCTCGCTGGAGAAGGGGCAGCCCGTGGTGGTCCACGGCCGCTACTGCCAGCGCGACTACATCAAAGACGAGGTCCCCAAAACGGCCTACGAGCTGGAGGCCGTCGTCGTGGGTCACGACCTCAGCCGCGGTACGTCGGATTTCAGCCGTACGGTGCGCCCCGGCGTGGTCGAGTTCGACACCGACGAGACCGGTGCTCCCGAGGATGCGTCGGACGACTTCCTGGGGCTGGCCGAGCCGACGGAGACCGACGACGTCGACCTCGTGACCGGCGAGGTGCGGGAGCCGGTGGCGGTGTGAGCTTCGTCCCCTTCTGCTGCGGTTCGGCCGTCCTCGAGCGTCAGACCTCGAGACCGTTCGAGGGGCCCGCACGCCCCGGGAGTGGCCGCGAAGCGCAGGTCCGGAGCGCGGCGAACTGGTGACCATTGTCATACGCCCGCTCCGCTGCCTCCGCTCGTGCCACCGAAAGCGTTGCCGGGGCTGACCACCGACAGGCCAGCAAAGACGGGGGCTAGCGCTTCCGGGCGGGCCGGACGCGGCCGGGTCATGCCCTCGCCGTCCCTGTGGCTCAGTGCATGAGACCGATGGCACAGCCGTTTGAACCCGCTCGGAATCGCCACCTACCTTCGGTCCAGCCGCAGCGAGCTCGAGTCGAGCCGTTGCCGCACCGAGCAGGGAAGGTGCGACCGGCCCCACCGACGGCGGTGAGGCAGGGGGCGGCCCGCGATCCCCGAGGTGGAGTGGCTGCAGGGAGCAGTTGCCGCCGGCGCCCATAGACGTGGTGCACGGGGACCGACCGATGTGCGGGCGCGCGATGTCGCGCGCCCGTGGAGAGGCACTACATGAAGTCACGTTCCATCGCGCCCGAAACGGCGACGAACGACACCACCGCAGAGTCCACGCGCTCCGCCTCCGCAGGCGCGCGTCGCACCGCGGCCGCTGTTGCCGCCACCGTCGGGGCCACGGCCGCGCTCACGGCTCTCGCCGCGCCGGCCGACGCCGCCTCGAAGTACCGGGTCTGGGACCGCGTCGCCAAGTGCGAGAGCGGAAACAACTGGGACATCAACACGGGCAACGGCTTCTACGGCGGCCTGCAGTTCAGCGACAGCACGTGGGATGCCCACGGCGGCGAGAAATACGCCGGCCGCGCGGACAACGCGACCCGCGTGGAGCAGATCGAGGTCGCCCGCCGCGTCCTCAAGAGCCAGGGCCCCGGCGCCTGGCCCGTCTGCGGCGAGCGTGCCGGCCTGACCCGGAAGAACGGTCACGCCACCTCGGCCAAGCTCCCGGCGGTCGCCGGCGACGAGTCGTCGCGCTCCACGGCGTCGGTGAAGAAGGCAAAGTCGCACAAGGCCAAGCACCGCCACGCCTCGGAGTCGCACTCCAAGAACGAGCACCACAAGGCCAAGCACGGTAAGGCCCACAGCTACACCGTGCGCTCGGGTGACACGCTGGCCAAGATCGCCCGCAAGAAGCACGTCGACGGTGGCTGGAAGGCGTTGTACAAGGCCAACAAGGGCAAGCTGCGCAGCGCCGACGAGATCCACGTCGGCCAGAAGCTCCGCCTGCCCCGCTAGGCACGACGGCGGCATCGCCGCAGCACCTCACCTCGCACCGGCCCGGACCGTCACGGTCCGGGCCGGTCGTGCGTGCAGACCCCGGCGCCGCGACGGTTAGGCTCGACGGCGGCTCGCACGCAGATCGGCACGAACGGGAGTTCCTCGTGGCGCAGTTCATCTACACGATGCAGAAGGTGCGCAAGGCGCACGGTGACAAGGTCATCCTCGACGACGTCACCCTCGCCTTCCTGCCCGGCGCGAAGATCGGCGTCGTCGGCCCGAACGGCGCGGGCAAGTCCAGCGTCCTGAAGATCATGGCCGGGCTCGACCAGGCCTCCAACGGCGACGCGCGCCTCAGCGAGGGCGCCAGCGTCGGGCTGCTGCAGCAGGAGCCGCCGCTGGACGAGAACAAGACGGTCCGCGAGAACGTCGAGGACGCCGTGGCCGACCTGCGCGCCACCATGGCCCGCTTCGAGGCCATTGGCGCGGAGATGGGTGAGCCCGACGCCGACTTCGACAAGCTCATGGCCGAGATGGGCGAGCTGCAGGAGAAGATCGACCACGCCGAGGGCTGGGAGCTCGACAGCCGCATCGAGCAGGCCATGGACGCGCTGCGCTGCCCGCCGGGCGACGAGAACGTCACGCATCTGTCCGGTGGTGAGCGTCGCCGTGTCGCGCTCTGCAAGCTGCTGCTGGAGCAGCCCGACCTGCTGCTGCTCGACGAGCCCACCAACCACCTCGACGCCGAGAGCGTGAACTGGCTCGAGCAGCACCTGGCGAAGTACCCCGGTGCCGTCCTCGCCGTCACTCACGACCGGTACTTCCTCGACAACGTCGCGGAGTGGATCCTCGAGCTCGACCGCGGTCGCGCCTACCCCTACGAGGGGAACTACTCGACCTACCTGGAGAAGAAGGCCGAGCGCCTCACCGTCCAGGGCAAGAAGGACCAGAAGCTCGAGAAGCGCCTCCGCGAGGAGCTCGAGTGGGTTCGCCAGAACGCCAAGGGACGCCAGACCAAGAGCAAGTCCCGGCTGCAGCGCTACGAGGAGATGGCGGCCGAGGCCGAGAAGACCCGCAAACTCGACTTCGAGGAGATCCAGATCCCGCCGGGCCCGCGCCTGGGCAACGTGGTCATGGAGGCGAAGGGTCTCACCAAGGGCTTCGGCGACCAGCTGCTCTGGGACGACATCTCCTTCTCACTCCCGCGCGGCGGCATCGTCGGCGTCATCGGTCCCAACGGCGTCGGTAAGACGACGCTCTTCAAGATGATGGTCGGCCAGGAGAAGCCGGACTCCGGCGAGCTGCAGATCGGCGAGACGGTCAAGATCAGCTACGTCGACCAGAACCGCGGCGGACTGGATCCGGAGAAGAACGTCTGGCAGATCGTCTCCGACGAGCTCGACTACATCCACGTCGGCCAGGTCGAGATGCCCTCGCGCGCCTATGTCTCGGCCTTCGGCTTCAAGGGCCCAGACCAGCAGAAGCCGTCCAAGGTCCTCTCCGGCGGTGAGCGCAACCGGCTGAACCTGGCCCTGACGCTCAAGGAGGGCGGCAACGTCCTCATGCTGGACGAGCCGACCAACGATCTGGACGTCGAGACCCTCGGCTCGCTGGAGAACGCGCTGCTGAACTTCCCCGGCTGTGCCGTGATCACGTCCCACGACCGCTGGTTCCTCGACCGCATCGCCACGCACATCCTGGCGTGGGAGGGGACGGCGGAGAAGCCGGGCAACTGGTTCTGGTTCGAGGGCAACTTCGAGTCCTACGAGAAGAACAAGATCGAGCGTCTCGGCCCCGAGGCCGCGCGACCGCACGCGGTGACCCACCGCAAGCTCACGCGCGACTGAGGCGAGCGAAGCCGAGCTTGCTCGAGTTTCCGAGCCGAGGGAGTGCGTTGACGAGCGCAGCGAGGATCACGCGGGACTGACGAGCGGGGAGCAGAGGACATGGCGCGGTTCGTCCACGAGGTCAGCATGCGCTGGTCGGACATGGACGCCTACCGGCACATCAACAACACCGCGTATCTCGCCTACCTGGAGGACGCCCGCGTCGCCATGTTCTTCCATCGGCACGCGGGGTTCTCCGGCGGCACGGTGATCAGCAAGCACGAGATCGAGTACCGGCGTCCGATCGTCTACCACCCGGAGCCGCTGCGGCTCGAACTCTGGATCGACCGGGTGCGCGGGGCCTCCTTCGATGTGCACTACGAGGTCTTCGACGGCGACGTCCTCGCCGCCCGCGCCAAGACCACCTGCGTCACCGTCGACTTCGACGGCGACCATCCCCGTCGGCTCACCGACGAGGAGCGTGCCATCCTGCGCGGCTTCGCCGACGACGCCACCTCCTCGGCCAGCGATGCCCGCTGACGTCACGCTCGCGGCCCACGACCGCGACACCGTCCGCGACCTGGCGCCGGTGCTGGAGCGGGCGACCCGGCTGGATCCGGCGAGCCTCGTCCGGCTGCGGCTGGGGGAGCGGACAGCGTCCGCGCTGGTGCGACTGCCGTTCGCCGTGCTGGTCTCTCGCACCGTCTCCGGCGGGCGGGCGGTACCGCTGGACGCCACCGTCGCCGCCGCCGACGCGCTCGCCTGGCTGGACGGCGGCGCGGAGCCGTCGTCACGTGACCACGAGTGGCGCGGTGGCCTGCCGCCGGCGCAGGGGTGGCAGCGGGTCGACACCGTGCCCGACACGGTGATCCGGCCCCTCGTCCGGCAGGGGGCGACCGCACTGCGCGACGCTGCCGAGCGCGAGGGCGTCCCGGGCGCGCAGCCGCGAGCCGAGGTCGCCGACGCGCTGCTCGACTCCGTCGTCCTCACCGCCACCGAGGGCCCGCTGCAAGCCGAGGTCACGCTGCGCGTCCTCAGCGCGCTCACCCGGATGGGCTTCCTGCCCAAGGACGGCGTCGCCCACGTCGATGTCGCCGGCCGGTGGGTGCGGGTGGCCGGCGAGTTCGGCAGCGTCTTCCGCGAACTCCCCGGCGGCCTGGGGGTCCTGTGACCGGCGCACTGTGGGGCGCGGCGACCGAGCACGCGTTCCTGGCCGGCGTGCGTGACGGCACCGTGGCACCGGCGGCCTTCGACCGCTGGCTCGTGCAGGACGCTTATTTCGTAGCAGATCTGCTCAATTTCCAGGCGTTGCTGCTGTCCCGCAGCCCCCGTCCGGCGCAGGCCGCGCTCGCCGCCGGGTGCGTCGGTCTCGTCGACGAGCTGGCGTGGTTCGACGGGCATGCCGCGCGGCGCGGCCTCGACCTCGGCGCGCCGCGGACCGCGGCGACCGACGACTATGCGGGCCTGCTCGACCGCCTCGACGCCGACCCGGTGCCCGTCGCCCTCACTGCGCTGTGGGCGATCGAGCAGGTGTACCTCGACGCCTGGACGTTCGCGGCGGGCGATGGGGCCGGCCCGTACGCCGAGTTCGTCGCGCACTGGACCGCACCGGCCTTCGCCGCCTACGTCGCCGAGCTGCGTGCGCTGGCCGACCCCGCCGCCCACCCGGAGACGGTGGCGGCGGTCCTGCGCTGCGAGATCGCCTTCTGGGACACCGCGCTCGGCTGACGGCGTCGCCCCGATCGATCAGCGCACCCAGACCGCCGTGTCCGCCGGGACAGTGCCGTCGACGGGACCGGACGAGAGCACCACCTCGCCCGGCGGCAGCTCGACCGCGACGTCGCCGGCGTTCAGCAGCACGGTCAGCCCGTCGCGTCGGTAGGCGAGGCAGCCCTCCGGTGCGTCGAGCCAGACCAGGTCGCGACCGGCCAGCTCCGGCAGTTCGCGCCGCAGCCGGGTGGCGGTGCGGAAGAGTCGCAGGGTCGAGGCCGGGTCGTCCTGCTGGGCGGCGACGGTGACCGGACCCCAGCCTGCCGGCATCGGCAGCCACGTCGTCTCGCCGCTGGTGAAGCCGTACGGCGGGGCGTCGCCGGACCACGGCAGCGGGACGCGCTCGCCGTCGCGGCCGCGGTCGGTGTGGCCGCTGCGCTCCCAGGTGGGGTCCTGCAGCGCCTCGTCGGGCAGGTCGACGTTCTGCAGGCCGAGCTCGTCGCCGTTGTAGAGGTAGACCGCGCCCGGCAGCGAGAGCTGCACGAGCGCGGCGGCGCGGGCCCGCGCCACCCCGGTCTCACCGCCGCCGTAGCGGGTCGCCGCCCGGTCCACGTCGTGGTTCGAGAGCACCCAGGTGCAGGGCGCGCCGACCTCGGACATGGCCTCCAACGACCGCTCGATGGCCGTGCGGAAGCTGGCGCCGCCCCAGGGTGCCTCGACGAGCTCGAAGTTGAAGGTGAGGTTCAGCTCGTCGGGGCGGACGTAGTGCGCGAGCCGCCGTGCGTCGGCGACCCAGGCCTCGCCGACGGCCATCCGGTCGCCGGGATAGGAGTCGAGCACGCGGCGGAACATCCGGTGGACGTCGTGCACCGCGTCGCGGTCCCACCGGACGTCCTCGCCCAGCGGCATGCCGGCGCCCACCTGCAGCAGGATCTCCGGATCCAGGTCGGGGAGTCCCTCGGGTTTGGCCATCGAGTGCGCCACATCGATCCGGAAACCGTCCACACCGCGGTCGAGCCAGAAGCGCATGACTCGCTCGAACTCGGCGGGGACGGCCGGGTCGAGCCAGTTGAGGTCGGGCTGCTCGGGGGCGAAGAGGTGCAGGTACCACTCCCCGTCCGGCAGCCGGTGCCACGCCGGTCCGCCGAAGACGGACGGCCAGTTGTTCGGCGGCTCCGAGCCGTCCGGCCCCCGGCCGGGCTTGATCACGAAGCGCGAGCGGAACTCCTCCTCGCCGGCGAGCACCGACTGGAACCACGGATGCTGATCGCTGAAGTGGTTGGGGACCATGTCGACGGTGACCTTGATACCCCGCTCGTGGGCGGCGGCCAGCATGTCGTCGAAGTCGGCCAGCGTGCCGAAGCGCGGGTCCACGTCGCAGGGGTCGGCGACGTCGTAACCGCCGTCGGCCATCGGGGAGCGGTAGAAGGGCGAGAGCCAGACGGCGTCCACCCCCAGCTCCACCAGGTGGTCCAGCCGCTCCCGGACGCCGATGAGATCGCCGGTGCCATCTGCGTTGCCGTCGGCGAAGCTGCGCGGATAGATCTGGTAGAAGACTGCCGAGGCCCACCAGGGCTGCTCACCGAAAGCGCTTTTAGCCATGGGTCGGAGCCTAACCGCCGCGATCGTGGACCGAAACGCCGAACAGGTCGGCGTTTCGGTCCACGATCGGGGGAGGGGTCAGCCCGGCGTGTTGCGCAGCGAGTTCGCCGCGGTGGAGAGGTACTCCCAGAGCACCCGCTCGTGCGCGGGGGCGAGGTCCAGCGAGTCTAGGGCGTCGCGCATGTGGGTCAGCCAGGCGTCGCGGGCCGCGGTGTCGACCGGGAAGGGGGCGTGACGCATTCGCAGCCGCGGGTGGCCGCGCTGCTCGGAGTACGTGGCCGGGCCGCCCCAGTACTGGATCAGGAAGAGGCGCAGGCGGTCGGCGGCGGGGCCGAGATCCTCCTCCGGGTACAGCGGGCGCAGCACCGGGTCCGCGGCGACGCCGGAGTAGAAGCGTTCGACCAGGCGGCGGAAGGTCTCCTCGCCGCCGACCGCGGCGTAGAAGGAGTCCGCGCGTCCGTCGCCCTCGGGAAGTCCGGTCACCCCCCTATTGTGCCGATGCATAGTTCGGTGCTGCCCCGGGCACGAACCAGAGGTGGACTACGACCTCATCGTCCTGGGCCTCGGGCCCGGTGGAGAAGCAGTGGCAGGCTCGGTCGCCGAGGCCGGCAGGTCCGTCCTCGGCGTGGACGAACGGCTGGTGGGCGGTGAATGCCCCTACTTCGGCTGCATCCCGTCCAAGATGATCCTGCGCGGTGCCGAGGTGCTGGGCGAGTCGCGGCGGGTGAACCAGCTCGCTGGCTCGGCGCAGGACACCCCCGACTTCGGCGTCGTGGCCCAGCGGATCCGGGACGAGGCCACCGACGACTGGGACGACACCGTCGCCGTCGAACGATTCGAAGGACAGGGGGCCACCTTCGCCCGCAGCCACGGTCGCCTCGCCGGACGGGACGGCGATCGCTTCCGGGTCGAGGTGGGCGACCAGGCCCATACGGCCGCGCAGGTCGTCGTCGCCACCGGCACCCGACCGTCGCTGCCGCCGATCGACGGGCTCGCCGACCTCGCCGTCGGCGTCGACGAGCTGGTCTGGACGAACCGGGAAATCCTGCAGGCACGGACGGCGCCGCCGTCACTGGTGGTGCTCGGTGGCGGCGTCATCAGCTGCGAGCTGGCCCAGGGGGTGGCTCGCTTCGGTTCGTCCGTCACCTTGCTGGAGGGCTCCGAGCGGTTGCTCGGGCGCGAGGAGCCCGAAGCCGGGGAGGTCATCGCCGACGTCTTCGGCCGCGAGGGCATCGACGTCCGGCTGGGGCACCACGTCTCGTCGGTGGCCGCGGGTGGCGACGGGGTCGTGGTGACTCTGGACGACGGCACCACGGCCACGGGCGCCAAGCTGCTCGTCGCCGCCGGCCGCACGCCAAACCTGGACGGCATCGGGCTGGAGACGGTCGGGCTCGACCCGAAGGCCAAGGTCCTCGAGGTCGACGAGCACATGGCGGTGACCGGCGTCCCCGGCCTCTTCGCCATCGGCGACGTCACCGGCAAGGGCCCCTTCACCCACGTCTCGGTGTGGCAGGCGGGCGTGCTGACCCAGCACCTGCTCGGCCGGCACGAGGAGTTCGGCGGCTACGACGCGATGGCGTGGGCGACCTTCACCGACCCCGAGGTCGGGCGCGTCGGGATGACCGAGCAGCAGGCGCGTGACGCCGGGCTCGACGTCCGGGTCGGCACGCAGCAGCTGTCGTCCAACTCGCGCGGCTGGATCCACGGCCCCGGCAACGACGGCTTCGTCAAGGTCGTCGAGGACGCCGGTCGAGGTGTACTCGTCGGCGCGACGGTCGTCGGCCCCTACGGCGGCGAGATCATCGGCATGCTCACCACAGCGGTCCACGCGCAGGTGCCGGTCGCGACGCTGCGGACCATGCACTACGTCTTCCCGACGCTGCACCGCGCCGTGCTGGAGGCGATCAAGGCCCTCGCCTGAGACCTATGGCGCCGGGTGCGCACCCGGCCGGGCTCGTCTCGCAGCCCTGAGCGGCGCCGCCGGGTACGACCCGGATTCAGGCGGGGTGCTCGGTGTTGATGTCGAGGCGGTCGAACTCGTCGCGGATGCGTCGACGCAGCTCGCGGGCCGTCCGCCACTGCTCCAGCGGTCGGACGCGCGCGGTGAGGCGGATGACCGTCTCCTCGCGGTTGATGTCCTCGACGCCCAGCAGCTCCGGCTCCTTCATGAAGACCGGTTTCCACTCGTCCTCGGCCGCCATGGCGTTGGCGACGTCGAGCATCGCCTTCGAGGCGACGTCGGTGTCGGCGGTGACGCCGATCGGTACGTCCAGGACGACGGTGGCGAAGCCCTGGCTCTTGTTACCCACGCGGACGACCTCGCCGTTGCGGACGTACCAGACGGTGCCGTTGACGTCCCGCAGCCGGGTCGAGCGCAGACCGACCGCCTCGACGGTGCCGCTGGCCTTCTCGAAGTCGATAACGTCGCCCACGCCGTACTGGTCCTCGAGCAGCATGAACATGCCGGTGAGGAAGTCCTTGACGATGTTCTGCGCGCCGAAACCCAGCGCCACGCCGACGATGGAGGTGCCGGCGATGAACGGCGCCAGGTTGATCCGCAGCTCGCTGAGCACGAGCAGAAAGCAGATGACGAAGATCGTGGCCGACGCCGCGGACTTCAGCACCGAGCCCAGCGTTGCCGCCCGCTGCTGCCGGCGTTCCGACAACAGGCCCGAGGACTCCAGGAAGCCGCTGGCGCTGATCCGCTCCCGGAACGGCCGCAGCAGCCGCGGTGTCTGACCGTGGACGGGCGCGACCGCCCGGTCGATCACCCGGCGCGCGAGGGCTCGGGCGAAGAGACCCACGACGATGATGACGACGATCCGGATCGGGGTCTCGATCAGGACCTCGGAATGCCGCTCCCAGAAACTGGACTTGTCGGCGGCAGCGATCAGTGCAGGGGTCAGGTCGGTGAAGCTCATCGCGTGCAAGCCTGCCACGGCCGGCAATGAGGGTGCGGAACACAGCTGCGTCAGGTTGACTGTCCACATGGGCGCAGCCCTGGTTCTCTCCGCGTCGTACGCGCCGCTGTGCGTCGTGCCACTGTGGCGTGCCGTCGTGGCCGGCCCCGCCGCTCCGGTCCGCTTCGCCGCTCGACCCTGCCGGAGGGCGGCGGCATGAGCCGGACGCTCGTGCTGAACGCCACGTACGAGCCGCTCTGTGTCGTGCCGAACCGTCGGGCCGTCGTCCTGCTCCTCGCCGAGAAGGCGGTGCTGGTCGAGGCCGCCGGTGCAGACATGCATTCGGAGCATCTCGTCGTGGTGGTGCCCAGCGTGGTCCGGCTCAGCCGCTTCGTGCGCGTGCCCTACCGCGCCCGGGTCCCGCTGTCCCGACGCGGCGTCCTGGTCCGTGACGGCGGACGCTGCGCCTACTGCGGCCGGCGCGCCGACACCGTGGATCACGTCCTGCCGCGGAGCCGGGGCGGCGAGCACACCTGGGAGAACGTCGTCGCCGCCTGCGCCTCCTGCAACCACCGCAAGGCCGACCGGTTGCTCGCGGAGCTGGGCTGGACCCTGCCGTTCCGGCCGACGCAGCCGCTGGCGGCCGCCGTGATGGGCGGGGTGGCACAGCATCAGGCGGCGTGGGAGCCGTACCTGGCGGCCTGGGCTCCGAGGCAGGAGGCGTCCTGAGCGGTGCCCCGGTCGCTGCCGTGCCGGGTGGCGTGGCTGCAGCGGACTGAGAGATGCGTCCGGCCGGGTGCCGAAGCGCGGAGTCCGGGCGATACCTTAAGGGCGTGACCGTCGTCGAAACCTTGCTGGTCTTCGTCGCCATCCCGATCGGCATCATCGGCCTGCTCTTCCTGCTGGTCTACGGCCGTTCGCTGGTGAGCCAGCCGAATCGCTACCGGCCCGGCAAGGCGTGGGACTTCCCGCCGTCCTGGTACGTGCCGCATCCCGACGCCGTGACCGGCAGCTCCGCCACGACCGGCTCGACGACCGCGACGGGGGGTGCCAGCGGTGAGTGGTGAGATCGCCCCCGTCAAGCACACCGAACTGCAGCACGGCCCGCAGGGTGACCTGGCCGGCGACGGCCCCTTCACCACGACGCAGCTGACCCGCCTGGACGAGGCGCTCACGCTGGCCACGCACGAGACCGGGCTCGTCTTCTCGGTCTACGTCGGCCAGTTCGAGACGCCGACCCGGGCCCACGCCGAAGCGCTCTTCGAGCGTCTCAGTGACGACTCGGTGCTGGTCGCGGTGTCGCCCGGGCAGCGCTCGCTGCACATCGTCACCGGCCCGGAGTCGGCCAAGCGGCTGCCGAACCGCTCCTGCGCGCTCGCCGCGCTCGCCATGCGGGCCGCCTTCGCCAACGGTGACCTCACCGGCGGGATCGTCACCGGGCTGCGCATGCTCGCCGACAGCGCGAACGGCTGACGCCGCACCGACCACCAGAGCGACGTCTGCAACCAGGCCTCGCAGCAACGACGAAGGGCCGCCGGAGTGATCCGGCGGCCCTTCGTCGTCGTGGTGTCGTCCGCTGCTAGGGCGTGTCTGACAATCCCGTGCTCTGCTGCGCGACGCCCGGGCACGCACGCTGCCGCGTTGTCGTCGTCGGCCGTAGCAGGCTACGACCGTCCTCCTCCGCCTTGCATCGCGCGCACCCGACCGCCGCTCGCGACGAGCGAGAATTGTCAGACACGCCCTAGGGGCAGGGCACCGGTATGCCGAGCAGGTAGCACTTCTTCGGCGGGTCGGAGGACTCCGTCGGCGACGGCGCCGCGCTCGTCGGCGCCGGACTCGACGCGGGCGGGGTCGACCCACCGCTCGAGCCGCCGGACCCTCCCGAACTCGGCGCCGAGCTGCCGCCCGAGCCACCGGTACTGCCACCGGACGAGACCGAGCCACCGGACGAGCCCGAGCCACCGGTGCTGCCGCCGGACCCCGAGCCGCCGCCGGACCCGCGACCGGATCCGCCCGTGCTGCTGCCCTTGGTGCCCGAGCCGCCCTTGGTCTTCGTCTTGGTCTTGGTCTTCGTCCCGGTCTTGTCGACCGCCGTCGGCGCGCCGGGGTTCACCGGCGGCAGCGAGCCCGTCCGGCCGATCTTCGGCAGCGTGCCGGTGATGTTGCCGACCGGAATGCCCGAGACGGGCACGCCACGCTTGTAGGCATCGGCCAGCGCGAGGACCTGTGCCAGGTACTGGTCGTTGTGGTTGTAGGCGAGGACGGCCTTGACCTTGCCGGCCTGCGTGCGCAGGTCGCCGCCGGCCACGCAGAGGTAGCGCGCGGCGGCGAGGGCGGCGTCGTTGATGTCGAAGATGTCAGCCTTGCCGTCCCCGTCGGCGTCCACCCCGTAGCCCTGCCAGGTGGAGGGGATGAACTGCATCGGGCCGAGTGCGTGCGCGTACTTCGTGTCGCCGGTGACCTTGATGTATTCCGGAGCGGCGGCGAAGTACTCCCAGGTCGTCCCGGTGAGGGCCGGCCCGACGATGGGCGGGGTCGAGGTGCCGTCGGTGCGCAGCGTCGACCCGGCGAAGCGGCCGTGATCGGACTCCGCGCGGCCGATCCCGGCGAGCAGCGACCAGTCGATGCCACAGCCGGGGTCGGCGTTGTCCACGCGGGCGGCGGCGACCCGATAGGCGTTGAGCGCCACCTTGGGGATGCCGTTGGCGGCCAGCGAGCTGATCGCCGCGGCGTCCACCGGGGCCTTCGGCTTCGCGGCCGGCTTGGCGTCCACGGCCACCACCGGCGCGGCGCTCGACGTGCTGGCGAGCGCCGGCGTGGCCGGCACCGGGGCAGAGCTGACCGGGGCCGGGGCGGCGCCAGCGGGCTTGTCGTCCGCGACGTTGGCGCTGACGAGCGGGGTGGTCAGGCTGGCGCCGAGGAACAGCGCTGCCCCGACGGCGATGGCCGCGACCGAGGCGCCCTTGGCCACACCGCTGCCGGAGGGCTCCGGGACGTGGCGGCGCAGCGAGGCGAGCAGGCTCGGTACCCGGATGGGCTGCGCCCCGCTGGGGCGGTGCATGCCGGGCAGTCGCGGCTCGGTGTCCGGCCCCGGCCCACCGGCACCGAAGGCTCCAGCGTTGCCGGGCCCCGGCTTCGGGCGGACGTGCGCCGCCGGTCGCGGGCGCGGCGAAGGGGAGGGGGCAGGCATGACGGCGATGTCTCCAAGCGTTGCTGTGGTGCTGGCCACTGCGCTGCTCAACGAGGCCGGCTCGACCTTGGTAACGCGTGAGCTTCGCGTAAGTCAAGGTCGAGCCGGTATCGCTTCGTCAGTCGGTGGCTCCGGCGGCGCTGTCGGCCCGCCGCGCCGTGAGCGCCCGCACCACGTCAGCCCGTCCCTCGGCCACCAGTCGACGCAGGGCGGTGGGGAGGTCGTCGGCGGCGAGGAAGTCGTCGGCGCGGCGCACCGTCTCCTCGCTGATCGTGGCACTCCAGGTGGGGAAGAGCCCGACCACGACGTTCTGCGCGAGCTCACTCGTCCGTCGCGCCCAGACATCGCGGATGTCGGCGAAGTAGCGCTCCACGTACGGCATGACGAGGCTGCCTTGGACCGCTGGGGAGAAACCGCCGATGACCGCCTCTTGCATCGCGTTGGGCAGCGTGTCGTCGTGGACGGCGAGCTGCCAGGCAGCCTCCTTCGCCGCCGCGCTCGGCAGCGCCGCCCGGGCTGTCGCCGCGTGACGCCGTCCGGCCGCCGAAGGATCCCGGGCGAGCTCGGCGTCGATGGCCTCCTCGCCGAGCTGCCCGTGGGCGACGAGGGTGATGACGATGGACCAGCGCAGCTCGTCGTCGACCGCGAGCCCGGCCGGCACGTCCGTGCCGTCCAGCAGCGCGCGGACAGCGGCGAAGTGTGCCTCCGAGCGCGCCGTTCCCAGCAGGGTGTGGGCCCAGGCCAGCTGATGGTCCGAGCCGGGCTCGGCCCCGCGCAGCGCGGTCAGCGCGGCGTCGGCGAGCGCGGTGTAACCCTGCGGCGCCCACTCGGGGTCCGCGTAGACCTCCAGGGCGCGCTGCGCCTGCCGGGTCAGCGACTGCATGACGCCGATGTCCGTCTCCTGGTCGGCGCCGGCGACCACGAGCGCCACGTAGTCGCGGGTGGGGAGCTCCCCGTCGCGGGTCATGTCCCAGGCGGCCGACCAGCACAGTGCCCGCGTCAGCGGGGACTCCAGCTTGGCGATGCCACCGCCGAGCAGGGTCTGCAGGCTCTCGGCGCCGAGGCGCTGCTTGCAGTAGGTCAGGTCGTCGTCGTTCACCAGCAGCAACCCACCCTGCGGCGGGCGCTGGCCGATCAGCTCCGGCACCGGGGTCCGCTCGCCGGCGACGTCCATCTCGATGCGGGCGGAGCGGACGAGGCGATCGCCCTGCTCCTCGTAGCAGCCGACAGCCAGGCGATGCGGCCGCAGCGTGTTGGACGTCGCCACCTCCGTCGGCGCGGACTGCACGATGTCGAAGGTGGCGTAGCGACCCTCGTCGTCGAGCGTGAACTCCGGCCGCAGCGTGCTGATACCCGAGGTCTCCAGCCAGAGCTTGGACCACTCGGAGAGGTCGCGGCCCGAGGACTTCTCCAGCGCTCGCAGCAGGTCGGCCAGGGTGGTGTTGCCGTAGGCGTGCTCGGCGAAGTAGTCCCGCAGGCCGGCCAGGAAGGCCTCGACCCCGACATAGGCTCCCAGCTGCTTCAGGACGCTGGCGCCCTTGGCGTAGGTGATGCCGTCGAAGTTGACCTCAGCGGTCTGCACGTCCGGGGCATCGGTGGCGATGGGGTGGGTGGACGGCAGCTGGTCCTGCCGGTAGGCCCAGGTCTTCTCGGCGTTGGCGAAGGTGGCCCAGGCGCCGGTCCAGCGGGTGGCGTTGGTCTGGCAGAGCACGGAGGCGTAGGTCGCGAAGGACTCGTTGAGCCAGAGGTCGTCCCACCACTGCATGGTCACCAGGTCGCCGAACCACATGTGGGCCATCTCGTGCAGCAGTGTCTCGGCGCGGCGCTCGTAGCGGGCGTCGGTGACCTTGCTGCGGAAGACGTAGTCCTCGCGGAACGTCACGCAGCCGGCGTTCTCCATCGCCCCGGCGTTGAACTCGGGGACGAAGAGCTGGTCGTACTTGTCGAAGGCGTACCGGACCCCGAAGTTGGCGTGGTACCAGTCGAAGCCCTGCTTGGTGATGAGGAAGAGCTCGTCGGCGTCCAGGTGCTCGGCCAGCGTCTTGCGGCACCAGAGGCCGAGGTCGATGCCGTCGTGGTGATCGGTGACCACGTGGTATGGCCCGGCCACGAGGGCGGTGATGTACGGGCTCATCCGCGCGGTGGTGGCGAAGTGCAGCCGCTTGCCGGCGGCGAGCTCCTCGGTGCGCTCGAGCCGGCCGTTGGCGGCGACCTGCCAGTGTTCCGGTGCGACGACGCGGACCGTGAAGCTGGCCTTGAGGTCCGGCTGGTCGAAGCAGGCGTACATCCGCTTGGCGTCGGCGGTCTCGAACTGCGAGTAGAGGTAGGTCTCGCCGTCCAGCGGGTCGACGAAGCGGTGCAGGCCCTCGCCGGTGTTCGTGTAGAGCAGGTCGGCGTCGACGACGAGGGTGTTCTGCGCGGCCAGTCCGGTGAGCCGGATGCCGTCCTCGGGCCGGTAGTCGCTCACATCGACGTCCGACCCGTTGAGGGTGACGGCGTGGAAGCGGTCGGCGATCACGTCGATGAAGGTCTCCGCGCCTTCGCGGGCGGCGAAGCTGACCGTGACGGTCGATCGGAACGTCCGTTCCGACGGCTTGCCGCCGCCGTCAGTGAGGTCGAGGTCGAGGTCGTAGGACTCGACGTGCAGCAGGTCGGCGCGGGCCCGCGCGTCGTCGCGCGTGAGATTCGGTACGGCCATGGGGTTGAGGCGCTCCTTCGATTCGTGCGTCGCGTGCTCGGCGGATCCGCGCCGGGGCAGACTGCGACAAGTCTGTCACGGCGGGCTTTCTCGCCTGGCGTGGCTTTATGGTGAGGACATGCGCGAAGGTGACGAGGTTCCCGACTTCGAACTGCCCGATCAGACCGGTACCCCTCGGCGGCTCTCCACGCTGCTGGCCGAAGGTCCCGTGGTGCTCTTCTTCTATCCCGCCGCGATGACCGGTGGGTGCACGAAGGAGGCGTGCCATTTCCGCGATCTGGCCGCCGAGTTCGCCGCCGCCGGCGTACAGCGGGTGGGCATCAGCGGCGATTCGGTGGACAAGCAGAAGCAATTCTCCGATCTGCACACCTTCGACTACCCGCTGCTGGCCGACGCCGACCGGACCGTCGCCGAGAGCTTCGGCGTCAAGCGGGGCGGGCTGCTGGGCAAGCTCGGCCCGGTCAAGCGCCACACCTTCGTCATCGGCCAGGACCGGCGGATCAAGAAGATCATCGCCTCCGAGACGAAGTTCGAGTTCCACGCCGACGAGGCTCTGGTCGCGGCCAAGGGCGCCTGACCCGCGGCCGATCGTGGACCCACGTGCCGGATTGTTCGGCGTGCCGGTCCACGATCGCCGGGTGGGAATAGGTCTCCTCCGGCGGGTAGTTATCCCGACGTGACTGCTGCCGACACCTCCGAGCGCCCTGTCGTCGACTTCTACTTCGATCCGCTCTGTCCGTTCGCCTGGATCACCTCGCGGTGGATTCTCGAGGTCGAGAAGCACCGCGACATCGACCTCACCTTCCGGGTGATGTCGTTGTCGGTGCTGAACGAGGGCCGCGACCTGCCCGAGAGCTACCGAACGATGTTGGACGCGGGCTGGGGCCCGGTCCGGATCTGCATCGCCGCCGAGCAGCAGCACGGCACCGCGGTCCTGCGCGACCTCTACACCGCGCTCGGCACCAAGCGGCACAACGAGAAGCGCGACTTCGACCGGGAGCTCTACCTCGAGGCGCTGCGCGAGGTCGGCCTGCCCGAGAGCCTGGCCGACGCCGCCGACTCGACCGAGTACGACGAGGAGCTGAAGGCCTCGCACCATCGCGGCATGGACCCGGTCGGCGACGAGGTCGGCACCCCGACCCTCCACATCGACGGGGTCGCCTTCTTCGGTCCGGTGCTCACCCGCATCCCGCGCGGCGACGACGCCGTGAAGCTGTGGGACGGTTCGCGACTCGTCGCCTCGTACCCGTACTTCTTCGAGCTCAAGCGCAGCCGGACGGACGACCTCCACTTCGACTGATCGTCCGGGGCCGGGGTCAGACCGAGGAGCCGACCGCGGGCTTGTCGTTCGCGAGGTCGAAGGCGACCGAGTCCGGGAGCGGGTGCGGGGTGAGGCCGAAGGTTTCCTGCGCCCGCGTGCTGTCCAGGACGTAGGGCTTGCGGAACTGGTGCTGCGTCTCGCGCAACTCTCGCAGGAACGGGTTGGTCACCCCGGCCAGCCAGACGGCGGCGTAGGGCAGCGACCGTAGCTTGGGTGCTACGCCCAGCTGCTCGGCCGCCATGCCGGCGAGCTGCCGCATGGTGACGGGGTCGTTGCTCGGCACGTGCCACGCCCGTCCCCACGCGCGCTCGTCCGTGGCGCCGGTGACGAGCAGGACGCCGACGTCGCGGACATCGGTGAAGGTGTGCGGCACGTCGAGGTCGGCCGGGACCATCGCCGTCCGGCCCTTGCGCCAGGCCGGGGTGACCACGGTCGAGAGGTAGGAGTTGCCGCCCAGGTAGTCGCTGCCGCGGACCTCGAACATCCGGATCCGCCCGGCCTCGTGCGCGGCGAGGGCGTCTGCCCACATCCGGTTGCGGACCCGGCCCTTGGTGCCGGTGGCGGCGAGCGGGGTCTGCTCGGTCATCGGGGCGTCGACCTCACCGTAACCGTAGAGGTTTCCGGTGACCGCGAGGACGGCCCCGGATGCGCCGGCCGCCGCGATGAGCGCATCGGAGACAGCGGGCCAGTCCTGCGCCCAGCGGTGGTAGGGCGGGTTGACGCAGTTGTAGATCGCCGCGGCGCCCCGGGCCAGCTCGGTCAACCGCGTGGCGTCCGAGGCGTCGCCACGGACCCGCTCGGTGCCCTCCGGGCCGGTGCCGCTGCGGGTGACGACGCGGACCTGCTCGCCGCGTCGCAGGAGTTCGTTGCTGACGGCGGTACCGATGGGGCCGGCGCCCACCACGACGTGCAGGGACATGATCATTTCTCCTTGTGTGAGCAGTGCTCTCTGTTGACAAGAGAGAGCATCGCTCTCGGTATCTGTGTATGTCAAGAGCAGTGCTCTCTGTTGTGGCAGACTCGGGTCATGGCACCGACACCGCGGGAGCAGGCCCGCGCCGAGACCATCGAGCAGATCAAGGCCATCGCCCGCCGCCACCTCGCCACCGACGGACCGGACCTGTCGCTGCGCGCCGTCGCGCGCGAGCTCGGCGTGGTGTCGTCGGCGGTGTACCGGTACTTCGAGAGCCGGGACGCACTGCTGACCGAGCTCATCGTCGAGGGCTACGGCTCGCTTGCCGAGGCTGTCGAGCAGGCCGAGGCCGCCGTGCCCCGCCGTGACCTGGCAGGACGGTGGGCGGCGATCTGGCACGCCGTGCGGGACTGGGCCCGCGCGCGCCCCAGCGAGTACGCGCTGCTCTACGGCAGTCCGGTCCCCGGTTACGCCGCCCCGCAGGACACCATCGAGGTGGCGCAGCGGCCGGTGGTGCTCGCGGTGGGGCTGCTCCGTGAGGCGGTCGAGGCCGGCCTGGCCGTCCCTCGCGAGCGGGTGTCCCGGCCGGTGCGGGCCGATCTGGCCGGCATCGCGCAGTACCCCGGCCTCGACGGGGTCCCGCCTGCGCTGCTGGCCCGCGGCATGACGATGTGGGCACTGCTCTTCGGTGCCGTCAGCTTCGAGCTCTTCGGCCGCTACGGTGACGCCATCGCCCACCCGGACGACTACTTCGACCACCAGATCCGGCTCTCGCTGGACTACCTCGGGATCTCCTGATGCGCCTGTTCCACCTCGTCGACCCCGCTGTCTGGGACGCTGCCGTCGCCGCCGGGAGCTACGCGCCACCCTCGCTGGCGGCGGAGGGCTTCATCCACTTCTCCTTCGCCGAACAGGTCACCGGGACGGCCAACCGGCATTACCGCGACGTCCCCGAGCTGGTCGTGATCGAGATCGACCCGGCCGGCGTCGACGTCGAGCTGCGGGTGGAGGACAGCTACGGCAGCGGCACCGAGTTCCCGCACCTCTACGGCCCGGTCCCGACCTCGGCCGTGGCCGCCGTGCATCCGATCCGCCGGGACGCGAACGGCGACTGGAGCTTCAGTCCCGACGCTTGAGCCGCGCCTGCATCGTCGGGTCACTGAGCCACCACGGCTCGTCGGTCTCGGCACCGCGAGCGCTGCGTTCGGCCTCGAGGACGGCGTCGACGCGGGCCGCGTCCTTCTCGTCGATCGCCCGCCAGCGGCGATAGGCCAGGACGAGGAACGGCAGGTCGATGATCTCGGCGATGAACCACATGATGGCGCCGGCCCGGCGCTGGTCATCCAGGGCGCCGGGTGCCCAGCCGTGGGCGGCACGGTAGTCGAAGTAGCTCGTCAGCAGGTTGTCGTTCAGCCGCATGACGATGCCGGGGATCGCGTCGATGACCAGCTCGATCATGCCGATGGCGAGCGCCATGCCGGCGAGGTTGGTCGAGACCGACTCGTCGTCCAGCCCGACCAGCCACAGCGCCATCCCGGCCCCGACAGCGACGAGCAGCAGCTGCAGCAGCCAGCCGGCGGCCGGGACGCGGATCGCCAGACCCGGCACCGGCCCGAAGAAGATCGCGAACGACAGCACCGGCACCAGCGCCGGTGAGACGAACGGGTTGGCGACGACGCGGACCGGTCGCCAGGCCAGCACCCGCGCGGTCGGGGCCGGGGCGACGGCACGAGCCAGCTGCACGGGGTGTCCGAAGACGAGGATCACCGGCACCACGAGCCAGAGCACGAGCGCCTGCGAGGTCCAGACCCAGAACAGCGAGCCGGCGTACACCCCGGCCGGACCGCAGGTGGTCCAGAGCAGCAGGGCGAGGCCGAGGCCGAAGATGAGCGACCGGGAGCGCGGCCACGGTCCGGCCAGCCGGCGCACGGCGGCGACATAGCCCAGGGCGAGACCGGCGACGAGCAGGAGCGCCACCGGCTGCAGCGTCCACGCCGTCAGCAGTGACGACGGGACGGGCTTGTCGAGCGCAGCGGTCACCACCCCATGGTGGCACCCTGCAATGATCGGTCCATGCGCGTCTACCTCGGTAGTGACCACGCCGGCTTCGAGCTGAAGGCCCGGCTGCTCGAGCACGTCGCCGGACTCGGCCACGAAGCCATCGACTGCGGCGCCGAGACCTTCGATCCCGAGGACGACTACCCGGCGCCCTGCATCACCGCGGGCCACCGCGTCGTCGCCGACCCCGGCAGCCTCGGCATCGTCATCGGCGGCTCCGGCAACGGCGAGCAGATCGCGGCGAACAAGGTCACCGGCGTCCGCGCCGCGCTGGCCTGGAGTGACGACACCGCCCGGCTGGCGCGCGAGCACAACGACGCCAACGTGGTGGCGATCGGCGCCCGCGAGCACCCCGAGGCCGACGCCTTCCGCTTCGTCGAGATCTTCCTCGCCACGCCGTTCTCGGGTGCCGAACGCCACAGCCGACGGATCGCCGAGCTCGCCGAGTACGAGCGCACCGGCGCGATCGCCGGCCAGCAGACGACCTGAGCCATGCTGCGGGTCACGCTGCGCGGCCACGGCGTGCCCACGGCCGTCCTGGGCTCGGGGGAGACGCTGCTCTTCGGTCGCTCGCCGGCCTCCGCGCTGCCCGAGGGGGACCCCGCCGCCCAACTGCGCTACACCGCACTGGAGCTGCCGCGTTGCGCCCCGCACGTCTCGCGACTGCTGGGGGAGCTCTCGGTCGGTGACGAGATGGTCCGGCTGCGGTGGCGCGGTGGTGTGGAGGCGCAGCTCTCCTCGCTCTTCGACGCCCCCGGCGGGGCGCGTCGGGTCACGCTGGTGGACACGATGTCGGCGCTGCTGGACGAGGGCGAGAACCGGCTCGTCGTCCTGCGTGGCCGCGAGCACGAGGACGGCTCCTTCGCCGACCTGACGCTCGCCATCGACGTCGCGCTCAGCGCCGCCGACGACGCGTCGTGGTCGCCGCCGGCGGGTGACGACGCCAGCCCGACCGCTACCGCGCCGGGGTTGGTCCGCGGCACCCGGGAGTGGTTCGTCGCGCTCGCACTGGCCGAGCCGTGGCTCTCCGGGGCGGATGACTACCCGCGGCCGCCGTCCAACCGGGAGATCTTCGAGCGGATCCGGCACTGGCACGGCTACACCTGGAACCTGGAGCGGCCGCAGCGGGTCGACGACGCGATCCGCTCCATCGCCGGGGTCGCCTTCGGCCCCAAGGACGACCCGTTCCGCCGCAGCGGCGAGGGGCGGGTGCAGAACGTCCGCTTCGCGGTGGGACGTCGCGCCGCCGAGGTCCGGCTAGTGACGGCCGAGGAGCTGGACGAGGTCGAGGCCGCCGCGGCGTCCCGTGATCGCGGGGCCTGACCCGCCCGATCGACGGGCGAAAAGCAAACGGAACCTTCCGCCCCTCGGGCTCTAGTCGCCACAAGGCGGGCACTCCTAGCGTTCCCGGCATGACCTACCACGGCTTCGAAGGCATGGACACCGACTACGCCCGGTCGGCGGCCCACAGCATGGACGGCGGCGTCAGCGCCATCCGCGGTGTCGTCGGCAACATCGGCTCGCTGCTGGAGAGCACGCCGTGGTTCGGCGTCTACGCCCAGCAGTTCCTCGAGGAGTGGCACGGCGCGTTCGCCCAGCAGCTGGGTGGCGCGACCGACGCCCTCACCAACCACGCCGCCCTGCTCCGGCAGCGCGCCGACATGCAGGACGAGGCGTCCTCGTCATGAGCGGCGAGCTCGCCACGACGACCGGCGCAGGACTCTCGGCCGGTTTCCTCGGCGCCGACGTCGACGGCCTCGACGGGCTGGCGAAGGACTTCGCCGGCGCCGCCGAGATCGTCGACATGGTCAAGACGGCCTGCGAGATTATCGTCGCCGCCGCCTCGATCTTCGGTCCGTTCGGCGCCGCCTTCGTCGGCTACCTCAAGGCGACGGTGATCCCGTGGCTGAGCAAGGTGTCCATGGCGCTGAAGGCGATGTCCAAGGTGCTCTCGCAGCACTCGAACGCCCAGCGTGAGGCCTCGTCGAGCAGCACGTCCTCGAGCAGCGCGACGATCACGGTGCTGCCGAGCTACCAGGGTGTCGGGCAGCTGCCCAGCGGTGACACCCGCCAGGCGCCGGCGCTGCCGCCGGCCGTCACGGCGACGTCACCGGCCACCGGCGCCGCCCCCGCGGCCGGCGGTGGCTCGACCGTCGCCACCCCGCCCACCATCGGCGGGACGGACGCCGCGTCCGGTTCTGCCGCAGGCGGGGCCGCGACGGGGGAGACCAAGGCCAGCGGCGAGACGCCGTTCGTCCAGGCCGTCACCGCGCTCACGGGGCTCGTCACCGCCGTCGATCACCTCATCCACCCGGGCAGCAGCTCCGGCGGGGATACCCCGACGACGCCGTCGGACCCGACGACGCCGACCACGCCGACCGACCCCACGACCCCGACCACGCCGTCGGACCCGACGACGCCGACGACCCCGTCGGACCCGACGACGCCGACCACGCCGACCGACCCCACGACCCCGACCACGCCGTCGGACCCGACGACGCCGACCACGCCGTCGGACCCGACGACCCCGACAACCCCCACCACGCCGGTGCTCGGGACCGGCGGCATCGATCTCAGCACGCTGCACCCGCTGCACCCCGGTGACAGCGTTGGCGTGCTCAGCATCCCGGTCGACATCTCGCCCGACGGCAAGGTCACGCCGCTGATCCACACCCCGCTCGACCCCGTCTCGGATCCGGCCGCCGGCAACACGCACACCCCGACCGTCGATGTCGCGCCGGCGCACAGCGGGACGACGAGTCCCGCCCTGCCCGCCGGTCATGCCCCCGCCGGCGGCGGTTCCGGCGGTGGCTCCGGTGGTGGCGGTGACTTCGGCGGTGGCGGCGGCGCGAACCCTGACACCTCGTCGGCCCCGTCGTCGGCCCCGTCGCCGGCCACGACCCCCACCACGCACGCCACCACGGCCGCGGCCCACCCGGCCGCGCAGGCCGAGCCGGAGCTGCGGACGCAGACCATCGGCTCTCACGACGGACTCGTCACCGGACTGGGCCAGGCCACCGGCATCGGCGCCGGCGCGGCAGCACTCGCCCGCGCGGTGCTGAGCGAGGCCAAGCAGCACGGCGACGGCACCGTCCTCGGCGCCACCCCGCTGCCTTTCGAGGCCGACGCAGACGGTGCGGCCCGCACCGAGATCTACCAGGGCGCCATCGGCTGAGCCGATCCATATCCGTCCGGAACGCACCCGCGCGCCGGCAGCAAGTATCCGCACACCCACAGGAGGAAGACATGACCGGCGTTCTCGGTATGGACATCGAGCAGGTGCAGTCCCTGGCCACCTCGATGCAGACCAACTCCGACGCGATCGCGCACGCGACCGCGGCCCTCACCAGCCAGATCGACGCCACGCAGTGGACCGGTCAGGACCAGATGAAGTTCCGCAGCGACTGGGACTCCATCTACTCCGTCCAGCTGCGCAACGTCGTCGAGCAGCTGCAGGAGCGCTACACCCACCTGCGCGCCGAGGCCGACCAGCAGGCGCAGGCGTCCGGCAGCTGACCCACCCGTTTGCACCCGCGGGCGTCGCTATCTCGCGCGTATGCGCCGGGATAGCGACGCCGCCGGGTGCAAACCCACCACACGAGAGGCACGACGATGACCGAGTTCACCAGGGAGTCCTGGGCCCGGGACCTGCTGACCCGCATGGGCTACCCGGTGACCACCGAGAACATGACCTCGGTGATGGCCTGGCAGATCCAGGAGGGCGGCCACTTCAACAACGCCGCCACCTACAACCCGCTCAACAGCACGCTCGGACACAAGACCTACGGCTCCATGAACTCCGTCGGCGTGGCGACCTACCCGGACTACGAGACCGGGATGACGCAGACGATCAAGACGATCAAGCTGCACTACTACGACAAGATCCGCGCCGACCTGCAGGCCAGCGCCGACCCCGCCACCACCACCGCCGACATCAAGGCGAGCCCGTGGGGCACCTGGCACGGCGGCGCCTCCACCAAGGGCGCGCTCGGCCAGGCGGGCAAGTACCTGCAGGCCCACCCCGTCGGTGCCACCCCCACCACCCCCGCGCCGTCGACCACACCCGCCAGGGGCACCGGCGGCACCACCGCTCCGGTCGCCGGGGCGGCAGCGGGAGCGGCGACTGCGGCCCCGGTCGTCACGGCGCCCACCGCCGGGACCACCGGCACCTTCCGCGGCGCGGACGTCGACGGCCTGGACCACCTCTCGCAGGAGTTCTCGCAGGCCGCCCAGATCGTGGACGGCGTCAAGATGGCCTGCGAGGCGATCGTGGCGGCGGCGTCCTTCTTCGGTCCCTTCGGCGCGGCCTTCATCGCCTACCTCAAGGGCACCGTCATCCCCTGGCTGACGCGGATCGGCGAGGCGCTGCGCACGATGAGCAGCGTCCTCACCAAGCACGCGAACGCCCAGCGGGACGCCAGCTCGGCGAGCACCTCGCTGCCGAGCTACCACTCGCCGTCGCCCACGGTCGCCCCGGCCACCACCGCCATCGCACCCGTCACCAGCCTCACCCCGAGCCCGGCCGTGACACCCTCGGTCGTCGTCGGGGCCACCCCGCTCATCGGCAGCACCGCGTCGTGAGCAGCCCGTCATGAGCGCGGTGCGGGGTTGGACGGTGACGGTCCGGCCGTCTCCCGAGAGCGGGTTGCAGCCGGCCGACGTCACCGTCGAACCCCGCCCCGGCGCCACCGTCGGCGATCTGGCCGCGGCGCTGGGTGAGCACCTCACCCGTGGCCGGCGCGCGGTGCTCGTCGCCCCGGTCGAGGACGGCCGGCCCTGGCCGGCCAAGCGGCTGCTCACCGAGTGCGGCCTGACCAGCGGTGACGTGCTCGACGTCGTCACCGTCCCGGCCGCATGGTGCGAGCAACCGGCCCGGCCGTCCCGCCGTCGCGGACTGCTCCGCGTGGTGGCCGGCCCCGATGCCGGCGCCAGCCACGTGCTCACCTCCGACGGCGTCACCATCGGCCGGGACGGCGACTGCGCTGTCACCCTGCGCGATCCGATGGTCTCGCGCCGCCACGCCACCCTCGTGCTGGGCAGCCGCCCCACCATCACCGACGAGGGCTCGGCCCACGGCACCGTGGTGGACGGCACCGCCATCACCGGCCCCACCGCGCTGGAGTGGGGACGCCCCGTCCGACTCGGCGACAGCGCCGTCGTCGTCGAGCGGGCCGACGGCGAGCCCGGCGCGCGATCGAGCGCCGTGCTGCGCCCGCCGCGCTTCGGCGAACCGCTCGCCGAGGGCAGCCTCGACATCCCGGCGCCACCGACGCCGCCTCGGCCGCAGCCGCTGCAGTGGGCGATGTTCGCGATGCCGCTCATCTTCGGCGGTGCGCTGCTCGCGCAGTCGCGCAGTACCTTCAGCCTCGCCTACGTCTGCGGTTACCCGGTGATCATGCTCGCCACCTGGTGGCAGCAGCGCCGCCGCGCCCGCAAGGAGCACGCCGAGGCGCTCCGGTTGTGGCGAGAGGAGGTCGACGAGGTGCTCTCCGGCCTCGACCGGGCCGCCGCCGCGCAGCGACTGCGCACCCAGGACGACCACCCCGAGTTCCGCACGCTGGCCACCCGTGCCCAGCTGCGCGGTCGGGCGCTGTGGACCCGACGTCCCGGCGACCCCGACTTCCTGGCCTGCCGCGTCGGCACCGGGCCGGTCCCGGCCCTGCTCACCGCCTCGCTGCGCGACGGCGGTGACCGGGCCGCGGCCACGACCGCCCGCGACGACATCCGGCTGCGGAGCTTCCTCGACGAGCTGGCCGTCCCCGTCGGCCTCGCCGAGGCCGCGGCGCTCGCCGTCACCGGCGCCCCGGAGCAGGTCGACGCGGCGGTCCGGGCGATCGTCGCCCGCCTCGCCGTCGACCACTCACCGGCCGAGGTCACGGTCGCGGCCGTCCTGGGACGGGCCCGCTCCCATCACGAGGCCTGGCTGCGCTGGCTGCCGCACACCGCGCGGCGCGCCGGCGGCCTCGCGCCGGTGGCCGTCGGCGCCGCGGACGGTGCCGTGCTGCTCGACGCGCTCGCCGGCGAGGACCGCGAGCGCGGCGTGACGATCTGCCTGCTCGACGAGGACGCCGGCGTGCCGCGCCGTCTCGTCGAGGCCGCCCTGGCCGGTGAGCTGGCGACCAACGGGCTGCTGCGCCTGGTCTGGCTGGGCAGTCATCCCGATCGGGTGCCGGCCGGGACCTCGGTGCTGCTGGACCTCGCCGCCTCGATCGCCGCGCCGGACGCCCGCGAGGCGGCCCGCCGACCCGACCGGCCGGCCCCGGAACCGGTGGCCGTGCTGGCGCACCGCGACCGCGCCGGCGTGCAGCTGCTGACGCAGGTGGACGAGCTCGGCCTCGACGATGTCTGGCGGCTGGCCCGGGCGATGGTCGAGTGCACCGACGAGGTCGCCGTCATCCCCGCCGACACCGCGCTGCCGGACGTCGCGCGGCTGCCCGAGCTCGTCGCCGACCTCGGCGACCCCGACGACGCGGCCGGCATCCGGCACCGCTGGGCCTCACGCCGCGGACTGCGGGCCCAGATCGGGGTCGGCGCCGGCGGCGTGGTCTCCCTGGATCTGCGCGAGGACGGCCCGCACGGCCTCGTGGCCGGGACCACCGGTTCGGGCAAGAGCGAGCTGCTGCAGACGCTGATCTGCTCGCTGGCGCTGAACAACCCGCCGGAGCGGATGACCTTCCTGCTCGTCGACTACAAGGGTGGGGCGGCGTTCCGCGAGTGCGCCGACCTGCCGCACACCGTCGGCTACATCACCGACCTCTCACCGGCCCTCGTGCAGCGGGCGCTCACCTCGCTGGGTGCCGAGATCACCGCGCGGGAGCAGCTGCTGGAGCGCTACGGCGCCAAGGACCTGCGGGCCCTGGAGGCCGCCTATCCCGAGGTCGCGCCACCCAGCCTGCTCATCTGCGTCGACGAGTTCGCCGCCCTCACCGCCGAGGTCCCCGAGTTCGTGGACGGCGTCGTCAACATCGCGCAGCGCGGTCGCTCCCTGGGCATGCACCTGCTGCTGGCGACGCAGCGCCCCGCCGGCGTCGTCACCGCGAACGTCCGGGCGAACACCGACCTGCGCATCGCGCTGCGCGTCTCGTCGGTGGACGACTCGTCGGACGTCATCGACACCCCCGAGGCCGCCCGCATCTCGCGGCGGACACCGGGACGCGCGTGGATCCGACGTACCGGCCACGGCACGGCCGAACTCGTCCAGGCCGCCTGGGTCGGCGCCCGGGCACCCCGGGCCGAGGCGCAGGCACCGGTCGAGGTCCGGGCCTTCTCCGCCGCACACGCCGCGACGGCCGCCGCCACCGGCGCGCTCGACCCGCGCACCGACCTGGAACGACTCGTCACGGCGGTCCGGGAGGCTTTTGCGCAGACTGGCGCGAAGCTGCCGGCCAAGCCCTGGCTCCCCGCGCTCGGCGCCGAGGCGCTGCTGGAGTGCACAAGCCGCGGCCGGGTGAGCGTCGCCGGCCACGAGGTGGCCCCACCTGCCGGACAGGTGGTGCTGGGCCTGCGTGACCAGCCGGCCTCCCAGGCGCAGGGCCCGGCGGTGATCGACTACCCGCACGTCGGCAACGTCCTGGTCTTCGGGGCCTCCGGCAGCGGCAAGACCGAGCTGCTGCGGACGGTGGCGATGTCGGTCGCCACCACCGAGGCGGTGGCACCGGCCATCTACGCCATCGACTTCGGCGGCGGTGCCCTCGGCACCCTGGACCGGCTGCCCGTCGTCGGGGCCGTCATCGGCGAATCCGAGCCGGAGCGGGTGATGCGGCTGCTGCGGATGCTGCGGGCCGCCGTCGCCGACCGCAACCGGCTGCTCGCCTCGCGCGGCGCCGCCGACGTGGGGGCTCTCGCCGCGCTGGGTGCGACCCTGCCGCGCATCCACGTGCTTATCGACAACCTCCCCAGCCTGCTGGAGACGCTGGAGTCCGGCGGTGCCGCGCGCCGGGTCCACGCCGACATGCTCGCCGGGATCCTGCAGGACGGCCGCCGCGTCGGCGTTCACGTCACGGCCACCTCGCCGCGGCGCACCGGTATCAGCAGCGGCCTGCAGTCGTCGTTCGGGCAGCGCATCGTGCTCCGGATGCCCACCGACGACGACTACCAGATGCTCGGGGTGCCCCACGGCGTCCTGGGCCCGGACGCCGAACCGGGACGTGCGCTGCTGGGGCGTGACGAGCTGCAGGTCGCCACCGTCGGCGGCGCCGGCACCCCCGCGCAGGCCGACCGCATCGCGCAGCTGGCCCTCCTGCTCGGCGGGGGACCGGCGGTCGGCGTCCCGCCGATGCCGGCGCGGCTGCCGCACCACGCGCTGCCCGCGCCGCAGCGCGACACGATGCCCCTCGCCGTCGACGCCGACTTCGTGGCCGCGGTGAGCCTGCCGCTGCTGCGCAGCCCGCTGCTGATCGCCGGTCGCGGCGGCAGCGGTCGGACCAGCGCCCTGGTCGCGCTGGCCGCGCAGGCCCGCCGCTCGTCCGAGCCGCCGACGCGCATCGTCCTCGTCGGGCCGCGGGCGGGTGACGTCGATGTCGACGCCGACCTGGTGCTCACCGACCCCGCCGCGGTCGTCGCCTTCTGCGCCGAGCCGCCGCCGGCCGGGGGCTGGCAGCTCGTCCTCGTCGACGACGCCCACGCCTGGGAGCGCGAGTGGGAGAAGAACGGCGCCGAGCGCGAGGCCTGCGTCGCCCTGGCGCAGCTGACGAGCGTCGCAGCGGTCAGCTCGCACACCGCGATCGTCGTCGTCACCGACACCGACGACGCCCGGACGCGGCAGCACGTCGCGGGTCCGACCCAGGTGGCGCGGCGCGGTCGGGTGGGCGTCCTGCTCTCGCCCGACCTGCCCGACGGCTCCGTCCTCGGCGTCTCCGTGCCGACCCAGACGGTCGAGCCGTTGACCGGTCCCGGCCGGGGGTTGCTCTGCGAGGCAGGACGAAACCGTGTGGTTCAAGTAATCTGCCCCGGAATGTCCAGCGCGGGTGGGGAAAGAGCGAGCGATGACTGACGGCGGGGCACCGACAGGGGTGAAGCACCGGGTTCGTACGGTAGCGCGGGCGGCCTTCGGTGGCCGTGGCGGTACCGCGCGGCTGGGACTCGTCCTGGCGGCGGCAGCCGTGCTCGGGGGGATGACCCTCGGCAGCGGCGTGGCCACCAAGCAGGTGCGCAGCGGTTACGACCTCGCCTGGCTCCCCGACAGCGCGCGCGGCCAGCTGGTGCAGATAGACCCCGTCGTGGGGCGCGCCAACGTGCGGCTGCAGGTCGCCGACCCCGGCAGCACGCTGTCGATCCAGCAGGGTGACGGTCAGCTCGTCGTGGTGGACCGCAAGACCGGCAAGATCACCAGCATCGATCTGGGGACGCTGCTCGTCGGCGGCACCCGTGCCGAGCGCCCCGGCGAGGGTGTCAAGGTGATGCTCGCCGGCCCCCGGCTCTTCGTCGCCGACCTCACCCGGGGCACGGTCCGCGCCGTGGACCCCGCCACCCAGGCCGACGTCGGCCGGCCGTGGTCGGCCGGCGGCTCGCTGGTGGACGTCGGTGTCGACGGCAATCACGACGTCTGGGCTCTCGACAGCGGACAGCACCTGGTGCGCCTGCACTGGACCGGCGCCGCCCTCGCGCCCATCAGCACCCGCACCGTCCAGGGCGCGGGCCCCGGCTCGGTCATCGTCGGCCACGACCGCGGCGTGACGCTCATCGGCTCGCGGGGGGCGATCGTCCGGGTCGGCACGGGCCGGGACACCCGCCTGGACGCGCCGCGCGTCACCGGGCCGCTGCGCGGGCCGCAGCGCAGCCCCGACGGACTGGTGCCGGTGTCGGCGCCGGGCACGAGCTCGGTCGTCATCGTCGGCCCCAAGGACGCGGTCGTCGACGACGTCTCCGGTTATGGCTGTGACCGGCCCGGCGCGCCGACCGCCTTCGACGGCAAGGTCTACGTCCCCTGCTCCGGGGCGCACAAGGTGCTGGTGCTCGACGCCAGCGGCGGGCAGGTCGGCTCGGCCATCCCCACGCCGGGCGACGGCGACCCGCAGCTCACCGTCAGCGGTGGCCGGCTCGTCATCGACGTCCCCGGCTCAGGGCGTGCCACCGTCGTCGACGGCTCCGGACACACCCGTGACTTCCCGACCGTCGCGCCGGGCGTGGGCGTGCAGAACCCGAACACCCCGCCGCCCGCCCCGCCGCAGCCGCCGAAGATCGAGCCCACCAAACCGAGGGGCGACCACGGCCGCAACGACAACAACAACCCGCGCCACGGAAACGGCAGCCGCGGTGAGGGCGGCGACCGTCCGGGTCAGGGTGGGCCGGGCACCGGCGACCCGTCCGGGGCCCCCTCCGGCGGCCCTTCGGGGACGCCGAGCGCACCGGCCGACGCGACCGCCCAGGCACGGCCGGACGGCTCCGTCCTCGTCAGCTGGGGCGCGGTCTCCGGCGCCGGGGCGACGGTGGTGACGGCCACCAGCACCGGCGGCGAGGTCGCCAGCGTCCCCGCAGGTGCCACCTCCGCGACCGTCACGGTGCTGGACCCCGGCACCACCACCTCCTTCCACGTCCGCAACGCCAAGCTGGACGCCACCACGAACTCGGTCACCACCGCCACCACGCCGGGCGCGGTGACGGGGGTCGCCGTGACCCCGCAGCAGGTCTCGGGCGGGAAGGCGACGCTCGTCGTCACGTGGCAGGCCGCCGCCGCCAACGGCGCCCGGGTGAGCTACGCGGTGAGCGCGGGCGGCTCGGCCACCAAGACGACCGGCAATCTCAACGCGACGGTGACCGTCCCCTGCGACAACGGCTGCTCGGGCACCGTCACGGTGACCGCCCGCAACTCCGCCGGGGCCGGCGCCTCGGCCACCGGCCGCTACGACGTGAGCGCGCCGACCAACCCCGGCACGCCGACACAGGCGCCGCCGACGACGCAGGCACCCGCGCCGACGACCCAGGCACCCGCCCCGTCGACGACGCAGGCACCCGCGCCGCCGGCGATGCCCGGCGCCGGCGAGCAGCTCATCACCACCTCGGCCACCGCCGGCAGCGACAGCGCCGGCACGCCGGCCACCGCGACCGTCACCGTCACCGCCCCTGCGGACTGGGCCGGTTTCATCGGCACCTGCGACCTCTACGTCGACGGTTCGCGAGCCGAGAGCGTGCCCTGCAACGCCAGCGGGTGGAGCCGCAGCTACGAGTACTACGAGTCCGGCTCCCACGAGTTCTGGATCGTGGCGTCGGATTCCGGGCGGACGGTCGAGTCGGCGCACGCCACGCAGCGAGTGGTGTACCGGCAGGTGTGCCTCAACTCGGCGGGGGAGCGGCGCCTCGCCGGCCCGGGTGCGTCCCCGCAGCAGCGGCCGATCTGCGATCCGCAGCCTTCCTGCCCGGACCGCAACTGCCAGATCCCGTTCCTCTCGCCCCGCCTGGATCTCGACCCCGACCGTCCCGCTGCCCGACCGAGCCGCCCGGCGGCCGTCGGTGTGGGACGGTGGCTGCGATGACGATGACCGAACCCCGGGCCACCACCGGCCCGCGGGGTGACGTCGGCGTCAGCGAGGCCGCGGTGGCCCGCTTCCGCGAGCTCCACACCCGGCTGGCCGAGGCCGTGGAGGTCGCGGTCCAGGGCAAGCGACTCACCGTCGAGCTCGTGCTGACCTCGCTCTTCGCTGGCGGTCACGTGCTGCTCGAGGACGTGCCGGGCACCGGCAAGACGACCCTGGCCCGCTCGCTGGCCGCCGCGCTCGGTGGCGAGTCGCGCCGGGTGCAGTTCACCCCCGACCTGCTCCCCTCGGACGTCACCGGCACCTCGGTCTACGACCCCCGCAGCAGTGACATCACCTTCCGCGCCGGGCCGGTCTTCGCCAACGTGGTGCTCGCCGACGAGATCAACCGCGCCGCGGCCAAGACACAGTCGGCGCTGCTCGAGGTGATGGAGGAGCGGACCGTCACCGTGGACGGCGTCGCGCACGCCGTCCCTGATCCGTTCCTGGTCGTGGCCACGCAGAACCCGGTGGACCTCGACGGCACCTACAGACTGCCTGAGGCACAACTGGACCGTTTCGCCGTCCGTACCGCCCTCGGCTACCCCGACGTCGAGGACGAGATCTCGGTGTTGCGGCCGGGTGGGCACGCCGGTCGGGTCTCGGACGTCCCGGCCGTCGCCACGCCGTCGGAGATCGCCGAGCACACGAGCGTGCTCGCCGGCATCCACGTCGCCGAACCCCTGCTGCGCTACATCCGGGCGATCGGCGCCGGGACCCGCGACGACGAGCGGCTCCGCCTCGGCGTGAGCACCCGGGGACTGCGCACCCTGGTGCGCTGCGCGCAGGTCCAGGCGGCGGCCTCCGGCCGGCACTACGTCGTCCCCAGCGACGTCCAGCACCTGGCCGAGCCGGTGCTCGGTCACCGCGTCCAGCTCACCCGGGCTGCCGCCATCGGCGGGACGACGACCGCCGAGGTGCTGGCCGACGTGCTCGCCGCCGTCCCGGTGCCCCGCCCCGACGCCGACTAGTCCGGCAGTGGCGAACTCCGAGCCCGCCGGCCCCGGCCTGCAGTTGCGGGTGCGTCCCACCGGCCGGGGCGTCGCGGCGGCCGTCCTGGGTGCGGTGGCGCTGGTCGCCGGGATCGGCTGGCAGTACGCCGGGCTGGTGGTCCTGGGATCGGGGCTGCTGCTGCTGGTCGCCGCCGCCTTCGCCGCGGTGCTGCTGCCGGCGCCGGTGATCCCGGAGCGCCGCGTCGCGCCACTGCGGGTGGCCCGCAACGGTGACTGCACGGCGACCCTGCGGGTCCGCAGCGGTGGCTCGCGTTTTGCCGTCGCGCTGGACGCCGACGAACGGATCGGCGAGCGGCGGGTGCCGATCGTGGTGCCGCGCCTCGCGCCCGGCCGCGAGGTCTCCGCCACGTACCGCATCCCCACCGCCGTCCGGGGCCTCGTCCGCGTCGGTCCGCTGCGGCTGCGCCGGGTCGGCGTGGCCGGTCTCGCAGTCGCCGCGGGGACCGTCGGCGGGACGGTGGCCGTGCATGTGCTGCCGCGGGTGCTCCCGGTCGGCGGGCTGCCGGGTGGCGTCCGCCGTGGTCACGTCGGAGCCGACGAGAGGGTCGAGCGGGGTGGTACCGACCTCGTCGCGCTGCGCGAGTACCTCCCCGGCGACGACCTGCGGCGCGTCCACTGGGCCACGAGTGCCCGCAGCGGCACGCTGATGGTGCGGGAGGACGCCGATCCCGCCCGCCCGCACCTGACACTGCTCGTGGACGACCGCGCCGGCCGCTATGCCGGTGAGCAGTTCGAGGACGCCGTCGAGGTCGCCGCTTCGCTGGCTGCCTCCGTCGCCGCCGCCGGTCACCCGATGCGACTGCTCAGCACGACCGGCGGTCTGGACCTGGAGCTGCCGGCGGCGCCGCCCGGCATGCTGGCACCGGGGGCCGACCAGCTGCTGCGCGAGCTCTCCGAACTGCGGTCCCGGCCCGCGGCGGACGCCGTGCCGCTCGCGCTGCGCGAGCTGGACGTCGTGGTCGCGGTGACCGGCGCCGGCGGTCCGGTCGAGGGACTCGTCGCGGAGGCCGGCCGGGCCACGCTCGGCGTCGTGCTCGTCCTCGACACCCACTCCGCCGAGGTGGAGGCCCGCGGCGCCGTGCTCGTCCTGCGCGGGCCGCGGGCCGAGGAGCTGGTGCGAGCCTGGGACGCGGTGGTCGCGTGACCCGGGTCCGGGCGGGGTGGGCCGCCACGCTGCTGCTCGTCGCCGCTCTCGGCCTCGCGACGTCCTATCGCGGGGCCCTCGCGCCGCTGCTCATCACGGCTGCCGTCGTCGTCCCCTTCGCCGTCGCGACCCTGGGACATCGGCTGCGGGTCGGTGCCACGACGGCCCTGCTCGGGCTCGTCGTCCTCGCGGCTGCACTGGCCTGGTGGGTGCTGCGCTCGGACGGTGTGGCCGTGGCCGACGCGCTGCCGCGGCTGCTCACCGTCGCCCGACCGGCGCCGGCGACCGGTGCGCTGCTGGCGCCCGCGGTGCTCGCAGTGCTCCTCGTCGCTGCGCTGGTCGCCTCGGCGGTCGTCGGCGTGGCACGGGCCGGCTCCGCGCTGCTCGCCCCCGTCGTCGGGGCCGTCGTGCTGTACGGCGCCGCGCAGCTGCTCTCTGCCGGGAGCTCCGATCAGCACGGGCTGGCCGCGGTGGCACTGCTCGTCATCGCCGCCGGCGGCTGGTCGCAGCCCTACCTGCGCGGCACCGGAGACGACACCGGAGACGGCACCGGGGCCGGTGTCGCCGTGGCGTGGCGGCCGGTCGCGGTGGTCCCCGTCGTGCTCGTCGCCGCTGTCGCGCTCGCGGTCGGGCTGCTGGTTCCGGCGGGTGCCTTCGACCCCCGCGAGCACGTCACCCCGCCGACCGTCCAGCTGGAACGCACGAGTCCGCTGGTCCAGCTCCGCAGTTGGCAGGCCAACCCGTCCGTGCGCATCCTGCGGGCGAAGGTCTCCGGCGCCGACCGGCTGCAGCTGGCCACGCTGGACACCTTCACCGGCGCCGCCTGGCAGCTCGACGCCCGATACCAGCAGCTGGGCCTCGTCCGGCGCGGCGCGCTGCCCCCGGCGCAGCGACAGCAGCGGGTCCGGGCGACCGTCAGCCTGGAACGGCTGGGGGGTGTCTGGCTGCCGACGGCCGGCTATGCGACCGCCTCCTCGCTGGACGACGTCCTGGTCGACCCCGAGGACGGGACGCTGGCCCGGCCGGGGCAGGTGGGGCCGGGACTCGTCTACGACCTGGACGCCCGGCGCGACGCGCCGACCACCCGCCAGCTCTCGGTGGCCGCGGTGCCCCGGTCCGTGCCGGCACGCTATCTCGCCCTGCCGAATGCGCCGGTGGGCTTCTCGCAGTACGCCCGCTCCGCCGTCCGCGGTGCCTCGACGCCGCTGGAGGAGGCAATCGCGCTGGAGAACGCGGTGTCGAGCGGTCGTCGCGTCGACCCGAAGGCCGCGAGCGGGTCGTCCTACGGTCGGCTGCAGACCTTCCTCTTCGGCCGCAACGGCACCGCCGGCGCGGGGGTCGGCACCGCAGAGCAGTTCGCCGCCGCCTACGCCGTGCTGGCCCGCGAGGTCGGGCTGCCGAGCCGGCTGGTCGTCGGCTTCGACCTGACGGGCGCCAGCCGATCGTCCGGTGGCACCGTCACCGTCCGCGGTCGGGACGCCACGGTCTGGCCCGAGGTCTACCTCGGCGGGGCGGGCTGGGTACCGTTCTCCCCGACGCCGGGTGCCGATGGCGGCGGGGGCGGTTCAGCGCTGCGCGACGACGTGCTGCAGCGGCTCTCCAAGCGCGCGGAGCAAGCGCCGACCCCGGCCCCGATGCCGTCCGCGGCGCCCGCCACCACCGCGCCCTCGCCGGCTGCGCGGGCCGCGTCCCAGCCCTCCGACGGCGGCGTGCCGGGGTGGCTGATCGCGCTGTCGGCCCTCGGAGCGCTCCTGGTTGCGGGGGTGCTGCTGCTGTTCGGACTGCGGCTGTCGCGGACCCGGCGCCACCGGGCTCGCGGCGCGCGCGGTGCGTGGGCCGAGCTCGTCGACCTGCTCGTCCTCGTCGGGCGTCGGCCACCGCCGCACCGGCCGGCGCCGCAGATCGCCGCCGACGCCGCCGAGCTCTTCGGCGAGCCCGCTGCCGCCATCGCCGCCGCCGCCGACCGGGAGGCCTTCGCGCCGGGAGCCGAAATCTCGGCGCCGGTCTGGGGTCATCTCCGGGTGCTTCGCCGCCGGGCACGCGCCACCCTCCCGCCGCACCGGCGACTGCTGCTGCCGGTGGACCCGCGCCCGCTCCTGCGCCGCTGACCCGGCTCCGCCGGGCTTGGCCCCATGCCCGCGCGGTTGGCCCCATGCCGGCGCGGTCGGGCGGCGCCCGTGGGCGCGCTCACGTGGGGCCAACCCCCGCGGCCGCTGCCGAGCAGCACGGGTGGCGCCCGCTGTACCAGGACCGCTACCCGCATGCCGGCGGTCCGGATCACTACGCGGGGTGGCTGGAGAACTCCGCCGGGTTCAAGGCCGAGGTCGTCGCGGACGGGGCGTGATCGACGCGTGACCGGGTCGCGACGAGGCCGGTCAGGCGAAGAGCCCGGTCCGCAGCCCGGAGACCGAAGCCTCGTGACCGAGCAGCCACTTCTTGGCCTCGAGACCGCCGGCGTACCCGGTGAGCGAGCCGTTGGCCCCGACGACGCGGTGGCAGGGCACCACGATCGAGATCGGGTTCTGCCCGTTGGCCAGCCCGACGGCCCGCGAGGCGCCGGGCGAACCCAGGGCGGCGGCCAGCTCGCCGTAGCTGCGGGTCTCGCCGTGCGGGATCTCGGTGAGCGCCTGCCACACCCGGTGCTGGAAGGGCGTCCCGGCGGCGCGCAGCGGCAGGTCGAAGCTCGTCCGGTCACCGGCGAAGTACTCCGCCAGCTGCCCCTGCAGCTCGGCGAAGGCGTCGTCGTCGCGCTCGGCGCCGGCCGGCGGATCGGTCGGGTGCCGGCCGCCGGGCAGGTACAGGTGCGTCACTCCGGCGGCCCCGCCCAGGGCGAGCAGGTCACCGAGGGGGGAGGGGATACGGCAGTAGACGGTCATGCGGTCACGCTCCAGAGATCGGCGTAGAGATGGGCCCAGAGGTGGTAGGTGGCGTACGAACGCCAAGGCGCCCAGTCCGGTCGGCCGCCGTCGAGGCCGACGCCGAGGTCCTCGGCCGCGCGACGGACAACCAGGTCGCTGGTGAGCAGGACGTCCGGATGGCCCAAGATGCGCATGAGCAGGTAGTCCGCAGTCCAGGGCCCGATCCCGGGGAGGGCGAGCAGCGCCGCACGGACCTCGTCGCGATCACCGCCGGGTCCGAGATCGACCTGACCGGTGGCGACGGCCGTCGCGAGGGCGACGACGGCGCGCCCGCGAGCGCGCGGCATCGGCAGGGTGGTGGGGTCCGCCGCCGCCAGGGCCTCGGCTGTCGGGAAGAGCCGCCACTGCTCGTCGAGCTGCCGCCCGTGCTCAGCGACGATGCGCCCGAGCACCGTGCGCGATCCGGTGACCGAGATCTGCTGGCCCACCACCGTCCGCACCGCCGTCTCGAACGGATCGACGGTGCCCGGCGCCCGTAGCCCCGGCCGCTTGGCGACCAGCGGTGCCAGGTGCGGATCGGTGGCGAGCGCGGCGTCCACGGCCTCGGGATCGGCGTCGAGGTCGAGCAGGCCGCGCACCCGCGCCACGACGGTGACGAGATCGCGCAGATCGTCGAGCCGGACCTCGCACCGGACCACGCCGTCGCTCGCGGACAGCGACACCGAAGCGGGACCGTGCGGCGCCGGGAAGACGCGTCGGAAGACGCCGTCGCGATAGCTCTCGACACCGGGAATGGCGTGCGCGCCCAGGAAGTCCAGCACCAGCGAGACCGCCATCGGCTCCCGGTACGGCAGCCGTAGCGACACCGTGCCGGGGGCGCCGACCGCGGACGGCCGGGCCCGCTCCCGCAGCGCCGTGGGCGTGACGTCGAAGACCTCCCGGATGGTGTCGTTGAACTGCCGGATGCTCGCGAAGCCGGCGGCGAAGGCGATGTCGCCGACGGGCAGACCGGTCGTCTCCAGCAGGACGCGTGCGGTCTGTGCCCGCTGGGCCCTGGCCAGCGCGAGCGGACCGGCGCCGAGCTCGGCCACCAGGGTCCGGTGCACCTGACGCTCGGAGTACCCCAACCGCTGCGCCAGCCCCGGCACCCCGTCGCGGTCCACGACGCCGTCGTTGATCAACCGCATGGCCCGGCCGGCGACGTCGCCGCGCAGCCGCCACTCCGGTGAACCGGGCGATGCGTCCGGCCGGCACCGCTTGCAGGCCCGGAAGCCCGCATGCTGCGCCGCCGCGGCGCTGGGATGGAAGGTGACGTTGCCGGGTTTGGGCGTGATCGCCGGGCAGGACGGCCGGCAGTAGATCCCGGTCGTCCGGACGGCGGTGAAGAACCAGCCGTCGAAGCGGGGGTCGCGCGACTGCACCGCCCGGTAGCAGGTGTCGTGGTCGGGGAGGAGCACGTCGTCGAGTCTGCCTCGCCCCTCCGACAGTGGCTGGCGGGAATCGGACATCGCCGTGGCGGCTGGCGATGGCTGCCGCGGCCACATCAGTAGGCTCGGCCCCGTGCGCATTCTGGTAACCGGGGGTATGGGCTTCATCGGCGTGAACTTCGTGCGCTCGACTCTCGCCGCCCGCCCCGACGCCCGGGTCACCGTCCTCGATGCGATGACCTACGCGGCCAACCCCGGCAGTCTCGACGGCGCCGCCGGCGCCGACCGCGTCCGGCTCGAGGTCGGCGACATCGCCGACGCCGACGTCGTCGACCCGCTCGTCGCCGAGGCCGATCTCGTCGTCCACTTCGCCGCCGAGTCGCACAACGACAACTCGCTGCGGGACCCGTCGCCCTTCGTGCGGACGAATCTCGTGGGCACCTTCACCCTGCTCGAGGCGGTCCGCCGCCACGGCACCCGCTTCCATCACATCTCCACCGACGAGGTCTATGGCGACCTCGAGCTGGACGACCCGGCGAAGTTCACCCCGGAGACGCCCTACAACCCGTCGAGCCCCTACTCCTCGACCAAGGCGGGATCCGATCTGCTCGTCCGGGCGTGGGTCAGGTCGTTCGGGGTCGCGGCCACCATCTCCAACTGCTCCAACAACTACGGTCCCTACCAGCACATCGAGAAGTTCATTCCGCGGCAGATCACCAACGTCCTCTCCGGCCTGCGTCCCAAGCTGTACGGCAGCGGGGAGAATGTCCGGGACTGGATCCACGTCGACGATCACAACGACGCGGTCTGGACGATCATCGAGAAGGGCCGGGTCGGCGAGACCTACCTGATCGGCGCGGACGGCGAGTCGGACAACCTCACCGTGCTGCGGACCATCCTGGAGCTGCTCGACCAGCCCGCCGACGCCTTCGACCACGTCACCGACCGCGCCGGCCACGATCTGCGCTACGCCATCGACGCCGGCAAGCTGCGCGACGAGCTGGGCTGGACGCCCCAGTACGCCGACCTGCGGGCCGGACTGGCACGGACCATCGCCTGGTACCGGGACAACACCGCATGGTGGCAGGCCCAGAAGGACGCCGTCGAGCGCAAGTACGCGGAGGCCGGACAGTGACCGCGCCGATGAAGGGCATCGTCCTCGCCGGCGGCTCCGGCACCCGGCTCCACCCGCTGACCCGTTCGGTGAGCAAGCAGCTGCTGCCCGTCTACGACAAGCCGATGATCTACTACCCGATCTCGGTGCTGATGCTCGCCGGGATCCGCGACATCCTGATCATCACGACGCCGCACGACCAGGAGCAGTTCACCCGGCTGCTGGGCGACGGGTCGCAGTGGGGCGTGACGCTCAGCTTCGCCGTCCAGCCCTCGCCGGACGGCCTGGCGCAGGCCTTCCTCATCGGCGCCGACACCGGGTTCCTCGCCGACGGCGACGGAGCAGCGCTCGTCCTCGGTGACAACATCTTCTTCGGTCACGGCATCGGCGGGAAACTCGCCGAGGCGGCCGCGCAGGTCACCGCCGAGGGCGGCTGCACGCTCTTCGGCTACCGGGTGAGCGATCCGGAGCGCTACGGCGTCGCCGTCCTGGACCGGCAGGGCACGGTCATCGACATCGAGGAGAAGCCGGAACGGCCCCGCTCGAACCTCGCCGTCACCGGCCTCTACTTCTACGACGGCCAGGTCGTCGACCTGGCCCGTTCGCTGCGGCCCTCCCCCCGAGGCGAGCTGGAGATCACCGACCTCAACCGGGCCTACCTGCAGCGCGGGCAGGCCCGCCTCGTCGACCTGGGCCGGGGCACCGCCTGGCTGGACACCGGCACGCAGGACGCGTTGCTGGAGGCGGCGCAGTTCGTCCAGGTGCTGCAGCACCGGCAGGGCATCACCATCGCGTGCCTGGAGGAGGTCGCCATGCGTCGCGGTTTCATCACGCCGCAGGAGGCGCTGCGCCAGGGCGAGGCGATGGGCAAGTCCGGGTACGCGCAGTACCTGCGGCGCACCGCCGCCCAGTTCATCGAGGACAACACCTGATGGTCGCCATCGACGAGATGACGGTCGAGACCACCGCCATCGAGGGTCTGCTCAAGATCACCCCGAAGTCGGTGACCGAGGAGCGGGGCACGGTGCGGGAGTTCTTCCGCGCGAGCGCCTACGCCGAGCACGGCGTCCCGGTGCCCGGACAGTGGGCCCAGATCAATCTCACCCGGACCGCGCGCGGTGGTCTGCGCGGCATGCACGGCGAGAACGCGGACAAGCTCATCGGCCTGGCGGCCGGCGAGGCCTTCGGTGCCTGGGTGGACGCCCGGCTGGGCTCGGCCACCCACGGCCGCGTCGTCACCGCCACGCTGCGCGCCGGCGTGCAGCTGTTCGTCCCGGCCGGGGTCTGCAACGGCTTCCAGGCCGTCACCGACTGCGAGTACCTGTACTGCTTCGGCAGCGAGTGGGTGCCGGGCATGGCCGGCGTCGCCTGCAATCCGCTGGATCCCGCGCTCGGGATCGCCTGGCCCGTCACCGGGGACGAGGCCATCATCTCGGCCAAGGACGCGGCCGCTCCTGCGTTCGCGGAGATCTGATGCGCTGGCTCGTCACCGGCGCCGGCGGGCAGCTCGCCACCCAGCTGGAGCTGCAGCTCCGCGCGGCGGGTGAGGATCTCGTCGTCCTCGGCATCGACGACCTCGACATCACCGACGCCGCAGCAGTGGCTGCCGCGGTGGCTGACGCCCGGCCCGAGGTCGTCGTCAATGCCGCCGCGTACACCGCCGTGGACGCCGCCGAGACTGACGAGAGCACCGCCGCCGCGGTCAACCAGGCCGGCCCCGCCGCCCTCGCCGCAGCCCTGCGTGACGGCGGCAAGCTGCTGCACGTCTCCACCGACTACGTCTTCGGCGGTGACGCGAGCCAGCCGTACGACGTCGACGACGAGCCCGACCCGAGGACGGCCTACGGCCGCACGAAGCTGGCCGGCGAGCGGGCTGTCCGCGACGCCCTGCCCGACACCGGTTACGTGGTCCGCACCGCCTGGGTCTACGGCGGCCCGACGAGCAACTTCGTCGACACCATGCGTCGCCTCGAGCGGGAACGGGAGACGGTCGACGTCGTGGCCGACCAGCTCGGCAGCCCCACTTGGGCCCGGGATCTCGCCGCCGGCCTGATCGAGCTCGGCCGCAGCGATGTCCCCGGCGCGACGCTGCACTACGTCAACGAGGGTCAGGCCTCCTGGTTCGACCTCGCCCGCGAGGTCTTCCGGCTCGTCGGCGCCGACCCCGAGCGTGTCCGCCCCACCGACACCGCGTCCTTCCCGCGGCCGGCGCCGCGGCCGGCGTGGTCGGTGCTCTCCACCCGGGCGTGGCGCGACGCCGGGCTCACCGCCCCCCGGCCGTGGCGCGACGCCCTCGCCGACCACCTTGCCGGCGGCGACTGAGGCAGGCGAGGCTGAGGCCGGCTCTCAGCCGGTGTTGCGCAGTCCCGCCGCGACGCCGTTGATCGTCAACAGCAGGGCCCGCCGCAGCTCCGGCGACACCTCGTCGCCCGCCTCGCCGGTGTGCCGTACCCGCGACAGCAGATCGACCTGCAGGTAGGAGATCGGGTCCAGGTAGGCGTCCCGGACGGCGAAGGTGCGCTGCAGCACCGGGGAGTCGTCCAGCAGCTGCTGCTCGCCGGTGACGGCCAGGACCTCGGCCACGGTCCGGGCGTGCTCGTCGCGGACGACGTCGAAGACGTGACGCAGCCGCTGCGGCACCAGCGTGTCGACGTAGTGGGAGGCGATCTCCAGGTCGGTCTTGGCCAGCGTCATCTCGACGTTGGAGACGAAGGTGCCGAAGAAGTGCCACTGCTCGTGCATCTCGGTCAGGACGTCACCGAGTCCGGCGTCGCGGGCGGCGGCCAGGCCGGTGCCGACGCCGAACCATCCCGGCACGATCTGGCGTGACTGCGTCCAGCCGAAGACCCACGGGATGGCACGCAGCCCCTCGATGCCGCCACCGGAGGAAGGTCGCTTCGCCGGTCGCGAGCCGATGTTGAGCATGCCGAGCTGCTCCACCGGGGTGGAGGCGAGGAAGTAGTCGGGCAGGTCGGCGTCGTCGACGAAGGCGCGGTAGGCCGCGTAGGCGGCGTCGCTGACGACGGTCATGCACTCGTCCCAGCGCTCCAGCTGCGCGGCGGGCTGCCGCGGCTTGCGGTGCAGCACGGAGGCTCGCAGCGTCGCCGCCACCGTCAGCTGCAGGTTCTCCCGCGCCAGCTCGGGCAGGGTGTATTTGTCGCTGATCACCTCGCCCTGCTCGGTGAACTTGATCTCGCCGTCCAGCACCCCGTACGGCTGGGCCAGGATCGACTCGTAGGTGGGGCCGCCGCCACGGCCCACGGTGCCGCCGCGGCCGTGGAAGAGCCGCAGCCGCACCCCGTGGCGCGCGGCGACGTCGCGCAGCGTCCGCTGGGCACGGTGGATCTCCCACTGCGAGGTCGCGATGCCGGCCTGCTTGTTGGAGTCCGAGTAGCCGAGCATGACCTCCTGGACGTCACCGCGCAGCGAGACGATCAGTCGGTAGGTCGGGTCGGAGAGGAGGTCGTCCAGGACGTCGCCGGCCTTGCGCAGCTCGTCCACGGTCTCCAGCAGCGGGACGAAGCCGATGCGGGCGAAGGGCTTGCGGGCCCCGTCGGGGCCGGAGCCGTGGACGTCGACGAGCCCGGCCTCGCGGGCCAGGACGACCGGTGCCAGCACGTCGTCGGCCCCGCGGGTCATCGAGACGATGTAGCTCTCGATCACCTCGTCGCCGTAGGTGTCCAGCGCCTCGCGGATCTCGGTGAAGACGGCGAAGGTCTTGGCGCCGGCCTCGTCCAACGGCGGCGGCGAGCCGGCCAGCGGTCGGCGGGACCGCAGCTCACGCGACAGCAGCCGCAGTCGGTAGTCCCGCGGTACGTCGGCGTAGAGCCAGGTCTCCTCGACGAGGCGGTCGACGAGCTGCCCGACGACGTGGTGGTGTGCGTCGGCGTGCTCGCGGACGTCCATGGTCGCCAGGTGCAGGCCGAAGACGGCGACGGTCCGCTCGACCCGGGCGAGCAGCCCGTCGGCGATGAGCTCGCCGTGGTTGGCACGCAGCGAGTCGCCGAGCAACCGCAGCTCCGCCTGCAATTGCGCAGTTCCGAGGTAATCCCGGCCGGGGACGTGCTGCGTGCCGCCGTCCACGCGCTGCCGAGTGTTGGCGATCTTGGCCTTGATGCAGGTCAGCTTGAGCCGGTAGGGCTCGGTGGCGTTGAGCGTCACCAGCCGCGGGTCCACCTCGACGACGGCGAGGTCGGCCTCGACGGAGGCGAGCAGCTCCGGGGTCGCCGCGACCACCGCGGTCGAGGACGACAGCTCCGCGATGAGCGAGTCCAGCGCGCGGTCGACGACGCGCGCGGCGACGTGGTGCTGCAGCCGCAGCACGTCGCGGGTGACGGCCGCGGTGACGTTCGGGTTGCCGTCGCGGTCGCCGCCGATCCAGGTGCCGAAGGTCAGCGGGTGCGCGTCGACGGGGAGGTCGACGCCGTGCCGCCGGGTCTCCTCGGCCAGGTCGTCGGTGAGGACCGGCAGCGTCTCCTGTGCGAGATCCTGCAGGTAGTAGATGACGTTGCGCGCCTCGTCCAGCGGCGTGGGGCGGTTCTGCCGCAGCTCGTCGGTCTGCCACATCAGGTCCACCAGCTCGGCCAGGTCACGGTCCTGGCGCGCTCGGGCCGACGAGCCCGGTGCGGTCTCGCTGCCCAGGACGTCAGCGATGCGGCGGAGCTTGGTGAGGATGGAGCGCCGGCTCGCCTCGGTGGGGTGGGCGGTGAAGACGGGACGGACGGCCAGTCCGTCGAGGGCCTCCCGCAGCGCAGTCGTGCCCACCTCGGCAGCGATGTCGCCGACGGCCCGGGCGAGCCAGCCATCGTCCTCGGCGCGAGTCCGCAGGCCGCGCACCCGCTGCACCTGCTCGCTGATGTTGGCGAGGTGGAAGTACGCCGAGAAGGCGCGGACCAGGACGATGGCGGTGTCCAGCGGCTGCTCGGCCAGCAGCGCCCGGGCCCCGGCGGGATCGGCTGCCGCGGCGTCGGCCGGGGTGTCGAGCTCCTTGCCCCGCTTGGTCAGGGCGCGGACCCGCTCGACGAGGTCGAGGGCGTCCTGCCCCTGCTGGCGGACCAGCGACTCGCCGAGCAGTTGTCCCACCCGTCGAACGTCGGCCCGCAGCTGGGCGTCGGTGTCGGGAGCGTCCGGTCCGGAAGCGTTATCAGCCTGCACCCGGCTCATCCTTCCGTATCGCCGAGCCCGGTGCAGGTAGCGTCGGCGCGGCACGCAGCTCGGAGCCTGCAGGAGGAAGCGTGAAGGTCCTGGTCACCGGCGGTGCCGGTTACATCGGCAGCGTCGTCGCGGCGCGATTGCTCGCCGCGGGGCACGAGGTCGTCGTCGTCGACGATCTCTCCACCGGACACGCCGACGCGGTGCCGCCGGGAGCGGTGTTCCACCAGCTCTCCATCGCCGAGCTCGACCCAGTCCTCGGTGACTGGGGCGTCGAGGGTGTCATCCACCTCGCGGCCCGATCACTGGTGGGCGAGTCCACCGAGCAGCCGGCCCGGTACTGGCGCAACAACGTGATGGGCACGCTGGCGCTGCTGGACTCGCTGCGAGCCCACGGCATCGACCGGCTCGTCTTCTCCTCCTCCGCGGCCACCTACGGCGCCGCGGCGGAGCAGCCCATCCGGGAGGACGCCCCCGCCCGCCCGACCAACCCCTACGGGTCCACGAAGCTCGCCGTGGACCTGCTGCTGCGCGACTACGCGAGCGCCTACGGCATGGCCACGACCAGCCTGCGGTACTTCAACGTCGCCGGCGCCCTGGAGACCGGTACGGCCGCGGCGGGCGTGGGCTGGTTCGGCGAGCGCCACGACATCGAGACGCACCTGATCCCCAACGCGCTGTCGGCGGCGGCCGGGGACGGACCCGCGATGCGGCTCTTCGGCACCGACTACCCCACCGAGGACGGCACCTGCGTGCGGGACTACATTCACGTCGTCGACCTCGCCGATGCCCATGTCGCGGCGCTGTCGCACGGCGCGCCCGGCGAGCACCACGTCTTCAACCTCGGCAGCGGGTCCGGAAGCTCGGTGAGGCAGGTGCTGGACACCGTCGGCCGGGTGACCGGACGTGCGGTCCCCGTCGAGGAGAGCGCGCGCCGGGCCGGGGATCCCCCCGTCCTGGTCGCTGCGAACGACAAGGCGCGAGAGCTGCTGGGCTGGCGGCCGTCCCGCGGCCTCGAGACCATGGTCGCCGATGCCTGGAGCTTCCGGCAGGAGCGTCACGGATCGGCCGCCGACGGCGGGGCCTGAGAACCTCGTCCCCGCGGCTGCGATGCCGTCACGCCGGTTCACCGGGACGGCCCGGTCGACGGCCCACCCCCGCGCGTGGCACGACCGCGCCGGGCTTGATTGAATGACCGGGCACAGAGCTGCACATCGGGGGATTTGCTTTCAGCAGGAACGTGGCTGCTGCGCGCCGGGACGTGTCCGGGCGTCCAGCGGCGACAGCTTGGCTTGCGTGTGGCGTTTCGGGCGTCGCTTATGCACGCAAGCCCGCACGGGGGAGTGGCGTCGCACCAGGCGCACGCTCCCGGCAACACCCTGTGGGTGTCCCGAATGGCGGCGCGGGGCTGGCTGTCACACCGTTCCCCCCGGGGTGAACCGGCCTCGCGCCGTCAGCTGAACTTAGCAGTTACTTCACGTCGTGCCCAGGACGCGGCCGGGCGCGACCGCCCCGGCGTCACCGATGCAGATGTGACCGCCGTGACATGTCGGCCGGCGTGGGCCTCAAAGCGAGTCAAAACGGTGTGTTGCGTGTCGTCATCGGCAGGACGAACGTCCCTGGTTGCTCGCGACACGCGGTGATGCGTCGGAACCGGTTTGAAGTCCCCGGCCCACCCGGATATAACAGAGAGGACACCTGGGGCTTACGCGAACTGGGGGGTTTGCGGGCTGGTGTCGTGAATCGGGGGATTCATGAAGTGTGGTAGCCGTGAGGCTGCCGACGGGGGAATTGCCGTGTTGCGCCCGCTTTCGGGGCGCCACGTTGATCTTGCGTCCGCAGCTGACGTGACGGACCCGCCGCGGTCCGGGAGCTCGGTTGCGGTCGCGACGCGCATGACCGCGACGACCGCTGCGACGACTGCTGCGACGACCTCGGTGCGTCGGGCGCCCGCGGCGACATCGCCGGCGTCGCCGGCGTCGTCCACGCCCCGTCGCGAGGCGCGCGGCAACGCGCACTCGGGCATCACGGCGTACCGCCTCGTCGTCATGGGCCTGGACACCGCCGCGGCGTTCCTCGCCGGCGCAATCGCGCTCGGCCCCGGTCACGTCCGTGCCGTGGACTTCCTGGTCTGCCTGGCCATCGTCATGCTCTGGGCGCCGATCGTCGCGGCGAACGGCGGGTACGAGCGCGGCTCGGTCGGCGCCGGTAACGCGGAGTTCTCCCGCGTCTTCCGCGCCTTCCTGCACGTCACGGCACTCTCGGTCTTCGCGATCTTCGCCCTCGGCCAGCATCCGACCCGCGTCGTGGTGGTGCCGGCGCTCGGGCTGACGCTGCTGCTCACCTGCCTCGGCCGCTTCGCCGCCCGCAAGGTGCTGCACTCGCGACGCCGCCACGGTCGCTCGTTGACTCCGGTCATCGCGGTGGGGGATGCCGACGCCGTCGTCGAGTTCGCTCAGCTGCTGCGTCGTGACCGGTTCGTCGGTCTGGACGTCGTCGGCGCGTGCCTCACCGCCCCGGCGGCACGGGGGACCGCAACGGCGGCCGAGCTGCGCGATCTCGGCGTCCGCGATCTCGGCGCCGTCGCCGACATCGGCGCCGCAGCGCGACGCTTCGAAGCGCCGACCGTGGCCGTTCTCGACGGCGCGGTGGGCTCGGAGCGACTCAAGCGCATCGCCTGGGAGCTCGAGGGCAGCCGCGCCGGCCTCGTCGTCTCGCCCGGACTGGCCGAGCTCGGTGGACGACGCATGCACGTGCGACCGGTGGCGGGCCTGCCGCTGCTGCACGTCGATGAGCCCAGCTTTACCGGCTCCCGGCGGATCGTGAAGCGCGCCTTCGACATCACCGCGGCCGGCCTCGCCCTGATCCTGCTGCTGCCGGTGCTGCTGCTGATGGGGCTGCTCATCCGCACCACTAGCCGGGGACCGGCGCTGTTCCGCCAGACGCGGGTGGGGCGCAACGGCCGGCAGTTCACCATGATCAAGTTCCGCTCGATGTGCGTGGACGCCGAGCAGCGTCTCGCCGAGCTCAGCGGAGGTGACGACGGCAACGGGGTGCTCTTCAAGATGCACGCCGATCCGCGCGTCACCCCGGTCGGGCGGGTCCTGCGCCGGCTCTCGCTGGACGAGCTGCCGCAGTTGATCAACGTCCTCACCGGATCGATGTCGCTGGTGGGGCCGCGGCCGCCGCTGCCCAGCGAGGTGGCGCAGTACCACGACGAGGCGCACCGCCGGTTGCTGGTGAAGCCCGGTCTCACGGGGCTGTGGCAGGTCAGCGGCCGCAGCAACCTCAGCTGGGAGGAGTCGATCCGGCTCGACCTGCGCTATGTCGAGGACTGGTCGCTGTCGCTGGATCTGATCGTGCTGTGGAAGACGGCGAGAGCCGTGCTCAAGGCCGAGGGCGCGTACTGACCTACGCGACAACGGCTGTTTTTCGGGGGACTCGGGGGAGTTTGCAATGCGGATCGCACTGGTGGGAACTCGTGGCGTGCCGGCTCGGTACGGCGGTTTCGAGACGGCGGTGGACGAGGTGGGCCGTCGCCTGGTGAAGGCGGGCCACGAGGTTGTCGTGTACTGCCGCCGCGCGCCCGGTGAGGGAGCCGACGCGCCGCTGCCGCGCGAGTTCGAGGGCATGGAGCTGGTGCACCTGCCGGCTATGCGCAAGAAGGCGCTCGAGACCCTCAGCCACACCGCGCTCTCCACGGCGCACCTGCTCGCCCACCCCGTCGACGCCGCCATCGTCTTCAACTCGGCCAACGCGCCGTTCGTCCCGCTGCTGCGCTCGCGAGGCATCCCGGTGGCGACGCACGTCGACGGCCTGGAGTGGAAGCGTTCGAAGTGGCAGGGCGCCGGTCGCGCCTACTACCGCGTCGCCGAGTCGATGGCGGTGCGGTGGTCCGACGCTCTCATCGCCGACGCCGAGGGCATCGCCGACTACTACCGCGCCGAGTTCGGTGCCGAGACCACGATGATCGCCTACGGCGCGCCCGTCGTGGCGGCCCGGCAGGCGCACATCCTGCGTCCGCTCGGACTGGAGGCCCGCGGCTACCACCTGGCGGTGGCGCGCTTCGAGCCGGAGAACAACGTGGACAAGGTCGTCGAGGGCTACGTCCGCAGCAACGCGACCCGTCCGCTGGTCGTCGTCGGTTCCGCGCCGTACGCCACCGAACACATCGAGCGCATCCACGCCCTGGCTGACGACCGGGTCCGTTTCCTCGGCGGTGTCTGGGACCAGGACCTGCTCGACCAGCTCTACGCGAACGCCTTCACCTACCTGCACGGACACTCGGTCGGCGGCACCAACCCGTCGCTGCTCCGCGCGATCGGGGCCGCGGCGCCGACGCTGGCCTACGACGTGAGCTTCAACCGCGAGGTCCTCGGCGCGGCGGGTCGCTACTTCGGCGATGTCGACGGTGTCCGGCAGCTCGTCGAGGCGGCCGAGGCCGACCCGGCGGCCACCCGCGAGCTCGGCCTGGACGGTCGGGTGCGGGCCGCGGCCTACGACTGGGACGACGTCGCCTCGCGTTACGAGCTGCTCTGCCTGCGGCTGGTCCGCGACGGCGTCACCTCTCGCCGCAAGACGGGCCGCCCGAGCGGACGGCGCAACGGGATCGACGTCGACGCCTTCCTGCGGGTGGAGGCCGCCGCGACGGCGGCACGGGTCGAGACGCTGCCCGCCGGCAACCGTCGCGACGAGGTCGTCGAACTGCGCAAGGCAGGCTGAGCCGCTCGCTGCGGCGACGTCAGCATTGGCAAGATCCATTTCGTCGTTGCCATTTCCGGACGCTGCGTTTCGCATTCTGCGAACGAATTCGATAAGTGGTCGCTGAGGGACCAAGGTCTGCCCGCTCGGCCCGAAATGGACATACTCGACATTGACCTCGCCAGCAGGGTGAAGCCCCGGTGGATCGGGACCTCTGGCGGTTACCACGGCCGGCATCCGTCCCGATTCCGGGCCGGGAAAGTCCTTTTTGCCGGCCCCGCGACGTGTCGCGTCAACTGCCTCACGATTTGGCCGAGGGCGTCTCGTAGATGTAAAGTCCTCGTAGGCGGATGTGGGGATTCGCCACGGGGGATTTTTTCAGGGGGAATGACAGATGTGGGGTTTTTCCCGCATGCGCTCGGGTGAGGCGTCGGCCGCACCGTCGGCAGCTCCGAGGGGCCGTCGCGCGCGACGGTTCACCGCCACCGTCGCCGTGGGCGGCGTCCTGGCCGGGCTGAGCGTCGCGGTGGCCATGCCGGCCGCGGCGGACGTGCCGGCCACGGTCAGCCCGGTCGTCGCGCGCACCAGCACGACGCCGTCGGCCGACGCGTTGCCGACGGTCCAGATGGACGGCGTCGCCTGGACCCAGGCCATCGCGGGCGACAAGGTCTGGGTCGGCGGCAAGTTCGCCAACGCCCGTCCCGCCGGCGCAGCGCCGGGGACGAACCTCACCACCCGCAACAACGCGCTGGTCTACGACATCAACACCGGCGTGCTCGACACCTCCATCGACCCCAACTTCAATGCGCAGGTCAAGAGCATCGTCGTCTCGCCGGACGGCTCGCGGGTCTACGTCGGCGGCCAGTTCACGTCGACGAACGGGATCAGCCGCTACCGGCTGGCGGCGTTCAACGCCCAGACCGGTGCGCTCATCACCTCCTTCGCGCCGAGCCTCGACTCGACCGTCAACGCCATCGCGGTCACCGACACCACCGTCTACGTCGGTGGCTTCTTCACCAAGGCGAACAACCAGCCGCGGGCCCACCTGGCCGCCTTCAGCACCTCCAACGGCGCGCTGACGACGTGGAACCCGGGCTCGGACGGCGACGTCAACGCCATGACGGCGACCCCGGACGGCCAGAAGATCGTCGTGGGCGGCAACTTCGCCACCCTCGGCGGGGCTCGCTTCCTCGGGATGGGGGCCGTTGACCCGGCCACCGGCGCCCCGGTGACGTGGAACGTCTCCAACCAGGTCCAGGACACCGCGCCGAACGCCGCGATCCTCACGCTGAGCTCCGATGCCGACGGCAACGTCTACGGCGGCGGGTACGTCTTCGGCTCCAGTGGCAACCTCGAGGGCGCCTTCTCGGCCAACCAGACCAATGGCGACGTCAACTGGATCGAGGACTGCCACGGCGACACCTACGGTGTGGCCGCCAACTCCAACGCTGTCTTCGTCGTCAGCCACGCGCACTACTGCGGCAACATCGGCGGGCACCCGCAGACCCAGCCGTGGACCTTCCACCGCTCGATGGCCTTCACCAAGAACGCCACCGGCACCGTCCAGCACGATCCGCTCGGCTACCACGACTGGTTCGGCAACCCCAGCCCGTCGATCATCAACTGGTGGCCGGATCTGGCGACCGGCACGGTCACCGGCAAGACTCAGGCCGCCTGGACGGTGACCGCCAACGACAAGTACGTCGTAGAGGGTGGCGAGTTCCCCAAGGTCAACAACGTGGGGCAGCAGGGTCTGGTCCGCTTCGCGGTCGGCTCGCCGTCGCCGAACAAGCGCGGTCCGCAGGTCAGCTCGTCGGCGTGGAACCTCTCCGCGGTCTCGCTGACCTCGAACTCCGTCCGCGTCGCCTTCCCATCGAACTGGGACCCGGACGACCTGTCGCTGAACTACAGCGTGTACCGCGACAGCGCCGGCGGGACGCCGGTGTACACGACGACGGGGAATTCGACGCCGTGGAGCCAGCCCAATCTCGGCTTCACCGACAGCGGGCTTACCCCCGGCCAGACCTACCGTTACAAGGTCTTCGCCCGTGACGGCGACGGCAACCAGGCCTCCAGCGACTGGGTCTCGGTCACCGTCAACGGTGGTGTCCTCGGCACCTACGCCAAGGACGTCCTCGCCGACGGTGCGAAGAACTACTGGCGCCTCGGCGAGACCACCGGCACCACCGCCTACGACTACGCCGGCTTCGACGACCTGTCGCTCACCAACGTGACGCAGGGTCGGCCCGGTGCGATCAGCGGCGACCAGGATCTCGCCGACGGCTTCACGGGCAGCAACTCCTACGGCGCGACGCAGGCGCTGCAGCCGGGCCCCAACCGCTTCACCATCGAGGCGTGGTTCAAGACCACGAGCACCTCCGGCGGCAAGATCGTCAGCTTTGGCGACCAGAAGACTGGCCTGAGCGGGAACTACGACCGCCACATCTACATGGACGCCAACGGCCGGGTGTGGTTCGGCGTCTACAACAACGCGACCTACACCGTGAACACGGCCAAGTCCTACAACGACGGCCAGTGGCACCAGGCCACCGGATCGCTCGGCCCGAACGGCGTGACGCTCTATGTCGACGGCGTCCGGGTCGGCAACAACCCGAACACCACCGTCGGCCAGAACTTCGCGGGGTACTGGCGGGTCGGCGGTGACTCGCCGTGGAGCGGCAACGCCTACTTCGCCGGCGACATCGACGACGTCGCCATCTACCCGCAGCCGCTGAGCTACGCCCAGGTGCGTCAGCACTACAGCGACGGCTCGGGTACCAACAGCGGCGGTACGTCGCCCACCGACACCTACGGCAAGGCGGTCTTCGCCGACACGCCCGACCTCTACTACCGCATGGACGACGCCGGTGGCCCGACGGCCACCGACGCCTCCGGTGCCCGCAACCCTGGCACGTACTACGGCAGGGAGTCCTTCGGCCAGGCCAGCGGCGTGACGGGCAGTTCCGGCACGGCGGTCGCCTTCGACGGCAACGAGGGCAGCCAGCTGGTGAGCAGTCAGCTCGTCAGCAACCCGACCGCCTACACCGAAGAGCTCTGGTTCAAGACGACCACCACTCGTGGCGGCAAGCTCATCGGCTTCGGTGACGGGCAGAGTGGGCGGAGCAACAACTACGACCGGCACGTGTACATGGAGCCCGACGGCCGGTTGACCTTCGGCACCTGGACCGGCCAGGCGAACACCACCACCACGCCGAAGTCCTACAACGACGGCGCATGGCACTACCTGGCGGCGTCGCAGGGCGCGGCCGGCATGCAGCTCTACCTCGACGGCGCCCTGGTGGGCTCCAACCCGCAGCGCTCCGCCCAGACCTACGACGGTTACTGGCGAGTGGGCGGCGACAACACCTGGAACGGCACGGGGTACTTCGCCGGCACCATTGACGAGGTCGCGGTGTACTCGCAGCAGCTCTCGGCCTCGCAGATCGCGGCGCACTACGGTGCCTCGCCGCTGGCGCCGAAGCCGCCGGTGGCGGCCTTCACCGCCACGACGAGCGATCTGACCGTCAACGTCGACGCGAGCAGCACGACCGGTTCGTCGCCGATCGCGGCCTACAGCTGGGATTTCGGCGACGGGTCCACCGCCACCGGAGCCACGGCGTCGCACACCTACGGCGCAGCCGGCTCGTACCCGATCACGCTCACGGTGACCGACGGCAACGGACTGACCAACACCGTCAGCCGCACCGTGGCGGTGCTGCCGCCGAACCAGAAGCCGACCGCCGCCTTCACGAGCACGGTGAACAACCTCGCCGTGAGCTTCGACGGCAGCGCCTCGGCCGACCCCGACGGCTCGATCGTCAGCTACGCCTGGGACTTCGGTGACGGCTCGAGTGACACGGTGGCGCAGCCGCAGCACGCCTACGCCGCCGCCGGTACCTACACCGTGAAGCTCACGGTCACCGATGACCGCGGGGCGACAGGCAGTGTCAGCCAGAGCGTCTCGGTCAGCCCGGCCAACCAGCTGCCCACCGCTTCGTTCACGGCGACACCGAGCAATCTGCGGGTCGACGTGGACGGCTCCGGCTCGAGCGATCCCGACGGGACGGTGGCGGCCTACGCCTGGGACTTCGGTGACGGTTCGAGCGCCACCGGGGCGACGGCCAGCCACACCTACACCACGGCCGGCACGTACACGGTGACCTTGACCGTGACCGACGACCGCGGCGGCAAGGGCACGACCACCCGGCAGGTGAGCGTGGTGGCACCGAACCAGCTGCCGAAGGCCACCTTCACCTCCGCCGCCGCGGGCAACGGTCTGGGCGTCGCGGTCAACGGCAACGGTTCCAGCGACCCCGACGGCACGATCGCCGGTTACGCCTGGGACTTCGGCGACGGCAGCACGGCCAGCGGGGCCACCGCCGCCCACACCTACTCGGCGGCGGGGACGTACACGATCACGCTCACCGTCACCGACGACCGCGGCGGGAAGGACACGGCGACCACGTCCTTCACGGCCGCCGACAACACCCCGGTGAGCGTCGCCAAGGACGCCTTCACCCGCAGCGTGACCAGCGGCTGGGGCAGCGCCGACACCGGTGGCGCCTGGACGGTCACCGGTGGTGCGAGCCGGTTCGCGGTGAACGGCACGGCGGCGACGTCGACCCTGCCGACGGCGGGGACGACCAACACCGCGCTGCTCAACGGGGTCTCGCAGGCGGACACCAACATGTCGGTCGACTTCTCCGTGGACAAGGCGGCGACCGGCGGCGGCTACCAGACCACGCTCATCGCGCACCGGGTCGGCACGTCGGACTACCGGGTCACCGCCCGGCTCACCTCGACCGGCACGGTGACGCTCGCTCTGAGCAAGGTGATCTCGGGCGTGTCGACGAGCTTCGGCGAGAAGACGGTCAGCGGGCTGACCTACTCGCCGGGTGACGTGCTGACGCTGCGGCTCGTCGTGGCGCAGTCCGGTTCGAGCACCTCCCTGGCCGGCACGGTGTGGAAGGCGGGGACGACCGAGCCCACGCCGCAGCGCACCGCCAGCGACGACACCGCGTCGCTGCAGGGACCCGGCGCAGTCGGGCTGTCGAACAACGTCGCCGGCTCGGCCACCAACGCCCCGGTGGTCGGACGCTTCGACAACTTCGTCGTCACCAACCGCTGACACGACGGGCCCCCGTCGGACCTCCCGGTCCGGCGGGGGCTCGTCGCTGCCACACTCTCGCCGTGTCGTCTCGCCACCCGCACCCCGCGCCGGTCGCCGTCGTCGTCGTGAACTACGGCTCGCATCGTTTGCTGGCGAGGAATCTCACGCTGGCACCGGATCCGCGCTGGCGCGTGTACGTCGTCGACAACGACTCCGGTCCCGCCGAGCGGGAGGCCGTGACGGCGCTGGCCGCCGAGCGCGGCTGGCGGCTGCTGGCCGGTGACGGCAACCCCGGTTTCGGCGAGGCGGTGAACCAGGCGGCGGCCGCGGCTCGCGACGAGGGCTGCGGGGCGCTGCTCATGCTCAACCCCGATGCCGTCATCACGGCGGAGACGCTGCTCGAGCTGGGCCGCCGGGTGACGGTGGACGACCGGCTGCTCACCGCACCGCGGCTGGTCGACTCCGCCGGTGGGGACTACTTCCGCGGCTCGTGGCTCTGGCTGCGCGACGGGCGCATCCGCAGCCGGCGTCCGGCCGACGCCCGCGACGCGGAGTGGGTCCCCTGGCTCACCGGCGCCTGCCTGGCCATGGACCTTGCGCGCTTCCTCCGCCTCGGTGGCTTCGGGTCGCGGTACTTCCTCTACTGGGAGGACGTGGACCTGAGCTACCGAGCGCTTCGCGACGGGGCGACGCTCCGGGTCAGCGAGGACCTCGTCGTCGTGCACGACGAGGGTGGGACGCAGCGGGAGTCGGTCGGGCCGGCGCGGGCCAAGTCCGCCACGTACTACCGCTACAACACCCGCAACCGACTGCTCTTCGCCTCGCGCCACGTGCACGGGGTCGCGCGACTGCGATGGCTCTGGACCACGCCGCGCGTCAGCTGGGAGATCCTCATGCGGGGCGGCCGGCGTCAGCTGCTGCACTCGCCGCAGCTGCTCTGGGCGGCGCTGCGCGGTAGCGCCGCCGGCGTGGCCGAGCTGGCCCGCAGTTCACGACGGCCGGGGCGGGACGCGTCGACCGCCGCGCGATGATCGCCACCGGGCACCGGAGCGGTCAGCGCCGGGCTCGCGCCTGCCGGTAGGCCTCGGCGTGCGCGGCACCGGACTCGTCCCAGCCGCGCCGTGACAGATCCGGCCCCGATTCGGTGTCACCGTCGGAGCGGGCGATGCCTGCCAGCGCGTCGGCGAGGTCCGCTGCGGTGAGCTCGCCGGCGAAACGCAGCACCCAGCGCTCGCCGACCTCGGCGGCCAGGGCGCGATTCACGTCGTTGTCCGGGACCAGCACGGGGCGGTCCAGCGAGAGGGCGGCGAGCACTGTCCCGGAGTTGTGCATCTGCGGGTAGGGGAGGACGACCAGCGCCGAGGAGGTGATCTCGGCGACGAGGTCGGCATCGGTGAGGTACTCCAGGCGCAGCGAGATCCGCGGATCGTCCCCGGCAATCTCCCGCAGCTGCGCGACGATCTCGTCGCTGCTCGGCCGGCCCGCGACACGCAGGGTGGGGACGGCCGTCGGACTGTCGCCGTCCGCCATGTCACGGAAGGCGCGCAGCAGTGTGTCCACGCCCTTGTACCGCCGCACCAGGCCGACGAAGACGAGGCGGCGCTCGTGGCGGGCCGAGCGGGGGTAGTCGGTGAACCAGTCCCGGTAGTGACCGTGAGGGACGGTGCGGCTCGGCCGTCCGGCCGGGACCGGGGTGGCGTCGTTGAGGGTGAGGAACAGCGAGGTCCAGCGCTGCGCCAGCCGCAGCAGACCCCGCTGCCGCCGGTTGAGGCCCGAGGGCAGCTCCACGTTGTGCAGCGTGCGGATCAGCGGCGTCCGGGTCAGCCGCAGTCGCAGCAGGATGGCGAGGAAGAGCAGCTGGCGGATGGCGGTGGTCGCGGGGCGCTTGCCGGTGACCAGGTTCTCCGGCCAGTGGGCGTGGAAGGCGTCGTAGCGTCCCGCCAGCGCCCGCCGGTAGGAGAACGGCATTGCCGTCACGCCCGGCTGGCGTCGCAGGCTGCGCAGCAGCAGCGTCACATAGGGGTTGCTGCGAGTGGTGGGCTCCGGAAAGGACTGCAGCACCACGATCGGTCGCCGCGCGTCGGCGTCCTCGCTGCTGCCCAACCGCTGGCCCTCCCGGTGCGAGCAGGCCGGCGGCGGGTGCTCGTCTCGGACACTGCGGCTCTGAGGATAACCGTTATCCTGAAGCCGCTCGGCCGGCAGCGCGCGGCAAGCCGGCGGCGGGCCGCGCGGGCAGGACAAGGAAGGCCGGTCATCGGTGGTCACGCAACAGCCCCTCCCTGCCCCCGACGGCAGCGGCGCCGATCCGGTGCTCGCCCCGCAGGCGCCTCCGGAGCAGCAGGCCCCGCGCCGGAGCCCGCTTCGTGACGTCTTCCGCAGCGGTGGGGCCAGGATCATGGTCGTGCCGGTGTCGGCGCTGCTCGGCATCGTCAACACCCGCATCGTCATCGAGCACTTCGGCCAGTCCGCCTACGCGCAGTACGGCCTGCTGATCGGCATCGTGGCGCTGCTGCCGTTCGCCGACCTTGGCGTCTCGGCCGCGGTCATGAACGCGGTTGCCGGCGCCGACGATCCGGCGACCGACTCCCACGTGCGGCGGGTGCTGACCACGACGTTCCGGGTGCTCGCCGGCTCCATGCTGGTGCTGAGCGCGGTGGCCGTCGTCCTGCTCTTCACCGGCGCCTGGCCGTCCGTGCTGGGGGAGGGGTTGCTGCCGGGCAGCGGCCCCGCGGTCGCCACCGTCTGCCTCGTGCTCATCGCGGTCGGAATCCCCTTCGGCTTCGGGCAGCGAGTCCTTGCCGGTGTGGGCCGCAACCACGTGACGGTGCTGATCCAGGGGCTGCAGACCCCGGTGGTGCTGGTGGTGCTGCTGCTGCTCGTCTCCGGTGGTTTCGGCTCCGGCTCGTGGATCGCGGTGGTCCCGTACGCGGCGACCCTGCTGCTCACCGTCTGGGTGTGCTGGCTTGCCGCACGCCGTATCGCCCCCGCTGTCCGGCGCAGTCTCCGGGATGCCGTCCGGCCGCAGCGGGTTCGCGGTGCCGGGGTCTTCGCGCTGGCGTGGCCGATGCTGATCCAGATGATCGCGCTGCCGATCGCCATGCAGACGGACCGGATCGTGCTCAGCCACGTCGGCACGGTCGGGGAGCTGGCGCAGTACAACCTCGCGGCGCAGATGTTCTTCCCGGTGTGGGGCGTGGTCAACGCGGCCGGCGTGGCCCTCTGGCCCATCTTTGCGCGCGCCCGCGCTAAAGGCGAGGACGCCGAGGCGTCACCCACCCGGCTGGCGCTGGGCTTCGGGGCGACGGCGGGCGGTGTCTGCGTGCTGATCGCGTTGGCGTCGCCGTTGCTCGCCGAGCTCGCCTCCGGCGGGAAGGTCCGGCTGCCGCTGCTGCTCGTCATCGCCTTCGTGGCGCTCATGATCGTGCAGGCGGCGAAGTACCCGCTGGGGATGTACATGACCGACGCCCGGGGCCTGCGCCACCAGGCCTGGTGGATCCTGCTGCTGCTGCCCCTCAACGTGGGCCTGTCGATCCCGCTCGCGATCCGTTACGGGCCGGCCGGGCCGGTGATCGGATCGGTGGTGAGCGTCCTCATCTGCCAGGTCGCCGCCAACTGGGCCTACGTGAAGCGCGATCTCGCCCGCCGCACCGGCTAGCTCTGGTAGTCCGGGAAGCTCAGCCGGTCGACATCAGCCACTGGTCGGCGGCCCAGCGACCGTCGGTCGCCGGCAGGTCGGCCAGGATCCGGGCTGCCGGGCGTTCGTCGGTGGCCGCGGCGAGGATGGCGGCCGCGACCGACGCCGTCGCCGCGGTCCCGGCGACGACATGGTGGCCGTGCTCGACCAGCCAGCCGGCGAGTCCGGTCTCGTCGGTGGCCACGACCTCGCAGCCGTGGGAGAGGGCCTCGACGATGGGCAGCCCCACCTGCTCGCGCCAGTACCCGATGCGCTGCGAGAGCAGCACCACGACGTGCGCGGCGCGGTAGGCACGGTGGATCTCCGGTCGCGGTGGATCGAGGGTGAGCCCGACATCGGCGCGACCCGCGGCGAAGGCCTCGACCTCGGCCCGCAGCGGGCCCTGCCCGATGAGCTCCAAGCGCAGCTCCGGATCGGTGGCGTGGACGACGTCCCAGGCCGCCAGCAGCTGCCGGATGCCCTTGCGCTCGTCGAAGGAGCCGACGAAGAGGACGACGGCCGGGTCCCGCTCCACGTCGCTCGGGCAGGCGCAGGCCGCGCCGACGGCCGGGAAGACCTCCGCCCTGGCCGCCAGCGATCGCTCCGGGACGTAGCGGGCCAGCATCTCCCGGGTCGCCTCGGTACCGAAGGCGAGGCGGTCGTAGCCCGCGACGAGGGTGCGCAGCATCAGCCGCGTCCACACGCGCAGGACGCGGCCCGGCAGCGGCAACCGGCGGCGGGAGAGCAGCTTGGCCACCGGATCGGTGAGGCTGATGCAGTAGGCGCCGATCGTCACGGGGCGTCGGCGCAGTCGAGCGCCGACGCGCGTGGCGACGAGCTGCAGTGCCAGGTCGAGCCAGCGATAGGTCATCAGCGGCTCGTTCAGCTCGACCACGTCGTACCGGGTTCGCAACAGGTGCCAGCAGGTCCGCCAGCGCCCCAGCGGGCGGAGGTCCAGCCCGGTCGCCAGGGCCGGGTCGAAGTCGTAGCGACGGTCGGCGAAGACCACGGTCGCCGGTGCCATCGTGCGGAAGCGTTCCAGGTGAGCGCTACGAATCGCGTCGTAGACCCGCACGCGCGCGGCCGGCATGGCGGAATCCTAGCGGCGGCAGCAGGTGGGTCGCCGATGAGTGCAAGACGTCCCGTGACATCGGGACCTAACACGGACTTGACGGGGACCTAGGTCCCGTGGCAACGTCGTCAGCGGTCGGGGGGCCGCCACCGCGATCTGGGGAATCGTCCGAGATTTCCGAGGACCGACATGGCCACCACCGCTGTCTCTCCGCAGTCCGAGACGGTTCGCTCCCGCCTCACCCTCGGTGCCGTCGCCGCCATCGTGCTGTCCCTCGTGGCGTCCATGCTGACGCTCCTCACGCTGGTGGCCGCCGACCCGGCCGACGCGGCCGCCGCCGGCCGCATGATCGTCTCGGACTCCTTCGACCGCAACGTGCGCTCCGGCCTCGGCACCGCCGAGCGCGGAGGCGCCTACGTCGTCAGCTACCGCGGCGCCAACCCCTACCGGGTCAGCCGGGACGCCCGCGCCTCGGTGACGGTGCGGCAGAGTCGATCCGTCGCCACGCTGCCGTCGGTCCGGGCCCGCGACGTCCAGGTCGACGCCGGTCTGGCGATCGCCCAGCGACCCAAGGGCCGCTGGGGCATCTCCAACAGCGTGATCGCCCGCGGGCAGGCCGACGGCGCCGGTTACCGCGCCGTCCTGGGCATCGACCGGAACGGTCGCCTCAACCTCGCCCTGCGCCGCTCCGCCGGCGGCAAGTCGGTCACCCTGGCGCGACGGGACATCCCCGGCCGCTTCATCGTCGGCCGCTCCATGCGGATCTCGCTGTCGGTGATCGGCGCGAACCCGGTCCGTGTCGCAGCGCGGGCCTGGCCGTCGATGTCCAAGACGCCCGGCTGGCAGATCAAGGCCAGCGACGCGAGCTCCCGTCGCATCGCCTCGGCGGGCAAGGTCGCGGTCGCGCAGCAGCTCTGGCGTGGCTCCGCCGGCACCATCGCTCGGCTCATCGGACTCTGGACGCGCACCATCGACCGCGCCCCGGCGTCGGTCCGCCCGCCCCGCAAGCCGGTCCCGGGCAAGCCGACCCCCAAGCCCTCTCCCACCAAGCCGGTCCCGACTCCCACGCCGACCGCTCCCGCGCCGACGCCCACCCCGACTCCGACGCCTACCCCGGAGCCCACCACGCCGGCCCCGACCACCCCGACCCCGACGCCGGAGCCGACCACGCCAGCTCCCACCCCCACGGTCGAGCCCACGCCGACGCCCGAGCCGACGACGTCGGCACCGACCCCGGAGCCGACGACGCCGGCACCGAGCCCGACGCCCACCTCGCCGGAGGTCACCACCCCGGCGCCGACCCCGACGCCGACGCCGACCCCGACCCCGACGCCCACGCCGACCCCCACGCCGACCCCCACGCCGACCCCCACGCCGACCCCTACGCCCACTCCGACGCCGACCCCCACGCCCACTCCGACCCCGACGCCGACCCCCACGCCGACCACTTCGGCGCCCAGCCCGACACCGTCGGCGCCCGCCGACCAGGCGGCGGGTTCGCTGCCGGTCGGATCGGCGAGCTACCCGGTGCCCGCCTCGGCCATCTACGTCTCGTCCAGCTCCGGCAACGACGCCAACCCCGGCACTCTCTCGGCGCCGAAGCGGACCGTCGCGGCGGCGCTCAAGAGCGCGACGAGCGCCCAGACGATCGTCCTGCGCGCCGGCACGTACCACGAGTCGTTGAGCGCGGGTGCGGCCGCCAACGGCGTGACCCTCCAGAACTACCCCGGTGAGGCCGCCTGGTTCGACGGCTCCAGCCAGGTCACGAACTGGGTGCAGGACGGCTCGACCTGGGTCGCGAACGGGTGGAACGCCCAGTTCGACCACTCTGCGAGCTTCACCACGGGATCCGACAAGGGCAACTTCGTCAACCCCGCCTACCCCATGGCGGCGTGGCCCGACATGGTCTTCGTCGACGGCGCGCAGCTGCGGCAGGTCGGCTCGGCCGCCGAAGTCACCGCCGGGACGTTCTTCGTCGACTACAACGCCCGGACGCTGCGTATCGGCACCGACCCGACAGGCCACGAGGTCCGCGGCAGCGACCTCGCCACCGCCTTCACGGTGGGCGCCACCAACTTCACCATCCGCGGCATCGGCTTCCGGCGGTACGCCAACGCGCTCCCCAAGGGTGGGGCCATCTACTTCGCCCGCGCCGGCGACAAGCTCGAGAACGTCGTCGTCAGCGACATGGCCACCCAGGGGGTGTCGCTCTACAAGGCGAACGTCTTCATCAACCACGTCACCGTCGACAGCGCCGGCATGCTCGGCATCACCGGCTACCTCGCCGACGGCGCGGTCGTGCAGAACTCGCTGGTGACCAACAGCAACACCGAGCGCTTCAACAAGGAACCGTCCGCGGCCGGGATGAAGATCGTCCAGTCCAAGAACGTGGTCGTTCGCAACAACACCGTCCGCGACTCCAACAACGCTCACGGCATCTGGTTCGACATCTCCAGCAAGTACCTGACCATCGTCGGCAACACGGTGCTCAACAGTGGCAACGCGCCCAGCATCGAGATCGAGCTCTCCGCCTTCGCCGTGGTCGCCGACAACATCGTCCGAGGCGGGACGCACGGCGTCTACATCTTCGACAGCAACGACGTGAAGGTCTTCAACAACTCGTTGAGTGGCAACAGCACCGGCTCGGTCTTCATGCTGCAGGACGGCCGGCGCGCCGCGAGCTCGGGTTACACCGATCCCGAGTGCCCGTGGGTCATCAGCAACATCATGGTCTACAACAACGACTTCGGCTGGAACGGCGGTCCCTACGGCCTGCAGGTCTACGCCCTCGACGGGACGACCGGCATCCCGGCCGATGACATGAACATCACGATCATGGGCAACCGTTTCCACTTCCGCGGCTCGGCGTCCTCGGACTCGATGGTCGGCTGGGGTGGCACCGACGGCAAGATCAAGCGGTACGAGACGCCGGCAGCCCTGAACGCCGCGCTCGGCAAGGACTGGAGCAACACGCAGGTCACCGCCGGGACGACCTTCTCGGCCTCCACGGGAGGGTCAGGCGAGCCACTGCCCGCCGACGTCGCCGCCGCGGTGGGACAGCCGACCGGCACCCGCTGGGTGGGAGCCTTCCCGCGCTGAGCTCACCGGACGAACTCGACCACCCGGTCCACCGAGCCCGACCACGACCGGGTGGCGTGAAAGCCGGCCCGCCGCAGCACCGCGTCATCCGAGCGCGCTGCTGCGGCGGGATAGTCGAGGCGTCGCAGCACCCAGACCGCGTCCACCTGGCGCAGCCGGGACTGCGACGCAGAGAGCAGCCGGGAGGTGCCCGTCAGCGAGTCGTCCTGCTTGCCGCTGCGCAGCAGGGTGATGTCGACGAGGCCGTCGAAGGCCTTCGGGTAGGCGGTGGCGATGTAGCGGCTGGTGCTGCCGACGGTGGAGACGCCGGCGGCGGGCGCGAACCGGGGTGCGAAGTAGACACCCTGGCCGGCTCGCTTGTGCCCGGCCACGTAGGCGGCCGCCGCCGCCCAGTCCGAGCCCTTGCCGGTGGCGGTGCGCTGCGAGGCGTACACCGGGAAGGCGAGCACGACGATGCCGGCCAGGGCCGCCGCACGCAGCCAGGCCCGGCCGAGCTGGTCGATGCCGATGCCGACGCCGATCGCGACGGCGAAGGCGGTGAAGCAGAAGTAGCGGGCGCTGTACATGGGGCTGACCGCCAGCGAGTAGCCGGCGACCGCGACCGTCGGCAGGATCAGAGCCGGCAGCAGCACCGGCAGCGGGTCCGTGACGTCCCGGCGCCGCTCCCGCCACTGGTGCACCGCCGCGACGAGGACGAGCAGCCAGGCGAGCAGCGCGAGCAGCGGACCGGCGACGCGCCACAGGTCACCGGGGCCGTCGACCGACAGCGAACCGCCGGGCTGGCCACTGGGGTTCGGGGTGTTGCCGAGGAACCACTGGTTGATGACGACCGAGCGGACGGTCTGCCCGAGGCCGAGCCGGGTCTCGCCGAGCTGACCCCGCTGGCCGAGGGCGGCGAGGACGATCGGCGACGAGAGCACCGCCGAGCCCACGGCGGCGACGAGCCAGCCTCGGAGCTCGTGGCCGCGTCGTCGTCCGACGAGGAGGGTAACGCCATGGCAGACCACGAGCAGCGCGACGTAGACGTTCACGGCGACGCCCAGCGCGCTGAGCAGGCCGTAGCCGACCCAGCGGCGCCGGCCCGCCGGCTCCGCACGGCAGGCGTCGACGAAGAGCACGGTCGACCAGACGCCGAGTGCCGCGGTGTAGGCGAACGGCCGTGCCTCGATGCCCATCCAGGTGACGCGCGGCAGGACGAGGAAGACCACCGCGGCGAACCATGCCGCGCGGCGACTCGTCAGCCGGGTGGCCAGGACGAAGACGCCGGCGGTGGCCACCCCGGAGGCGACCGCGCTGGGCAGTCGGGCCGCGAACTCCGAGCGTCCGGCGATCGCCGTCCACGCCTCGAGCGTCGCGTAGTAGATGCCGTGGACGGCGTCGATGTGGTGCAGCAGCCGCCACAGCCCGTCCGGCCCGCGGGAGACGGCCGACAACGAGTCGGTCTCGTCCTTCCAGAAGGAGACGTGCCACGAGCCGAGCAGGCAGACGAGGGTCGAGAGCAGGCCGAGCCCGAGGGCCGGGCCGCGTGGTGCGGGGTGGGCCGGAGATTGCGGCGAGGGCTGCGAGCGCGTCTCGCCCGCCGGGTGCGCGGTGCCTGTCATGCTCGTCCCCTCGTCGTCGCCAGCGGCCGACGCGACCCCCGCGAGTTGGCCGTCAGTGTTGCCTACGCAGCACCGCTTCGCTACCACGTCACCTACGGTCCTGTGCGACACTTCACTGTCAGGTCCGTAGCCGGTGTCACCCCGAGCGGAAGCGGTCGCCAAAGGCAAGGAGTCCCCTCGACGTGCAGCTGACGACCTACCTACGCGCACTGCGCAAGAGCTGGTGGATCATTCTGCTGCTGGCGGTGCTCGGTTCGGGTGCCGGTGTGCTCCGCAACGTCGAGGCCACGCCCGTCTACGCGACCACGATCACCTTCTACGTCAGCACGCCGGGCAACAACAGCTCGCAGAGCCAGTTCGCCGATCAGCAATTCGCGGAGGCGCGCGCAAACTCGTATCCCCAGGTGCTGTCGAGCGACCGTCTCGCGCGCCTGGTGATCGCCCGGGCCGGCCTCGACCTCTCCCCGCAGGATCTCACCGGACGTATCAGCGGCTCGGTGGCGCTGAACACCATCACCGTCACCGCCACGGTCCAGGACACCTCCAAGCCACGGGCGCTGCGCATCGCGAAGGCCGTCGCCGTCGAGTTCCCGGCTCTGGTGGACACGCTCGACAATCGCGGCCAGAGCCCGCGGACCGTCGTCATCGACGTGCTCTCAGGGCCGGACGCGCCGGGCCAGATCTCGCCGCGGGTGTCGCTGAACATCGGCCTGGGCTTCGTCGCCGGCCTGGTGCTCGGGATCATCATCGCCGCCCTGCGCGAGCTCTTCGACACCAACGTCCGCACCGTCTCCGACGCCGAAGCCATCATCGGCAAGCCCATCCTCGGCACCATCCCCTTCGACCCGAGCACGTCGGACTCCCCGCTCATCATCGGCGCACAGTCGGCGACGTCCCGAGCCGAGGCGATGCGGCAGATCCGGACCAATCTGCAGTTCGTCGATGTCGACATGCCACCGCGGGTCATCGTCGTCACCTCCTCGACGGCCGTCGAGGGCAAATCCACCACCGCGACGAACCTGGCCCTGGCCTTCGCCGAGACCGACACCCGCGTCGTCCTCGTCGAGGGCGACCTGCGACGACCCAAGGTCACCGACTACACCGGCATCGGTCAGACGGTCGGGCTCAGCAACGTGCTCGCCGGCCAGGTCGAGCTCGACGACGTCCTGCAGCCGTTCGGGGAGAGCCTCGAGGTGCTCCCCAGCGGGCCCACCCCGCCCAACGCCGCCGCCATGGTGGGGAGCGCGCGGATGGCAGCCCTCGTCGCCGAGCTGCGGAGCCGGTTCGACATCGTCGTCATCGACACGCCGCCGATGCTGCCGGTCACCGACGCCGCCCTGCTCGCTCGACTCTCCGACGCGGTGCTCATCGTCGTCCGGCACGGCAAGGTGAGCCGGGTCCAGCTCACGACCACCTGCCGGAGCCTGGAGGCGGTCAATGCGCCCATCGTCGGGTTCGCGCTCAACATGATCCCCAAGCGTCAGGCCCGCCAGTACGGCGGCAGCTACGACGAGTACTACCGCGACGACACCGCGGGCCTCGTCACCGACGACGAGGCGGTGCCGGCGACGGCCGCCGTCTCGGAGCCGGAGTGGTCGCCGTCGGCCACGGAGCCGGACGCGGCGGGAGCGGTGGCGGTCCGGGAACGGCGCAGTCGCGGACGGCGCGGGCCCGAACGCCAGCCCGGCGGGGGGCGCCACGCCGCCACCGAGGACGAGCCCGCCGCCGAGGACGACGCCGTACCGGCCGTCGCCTCGGGCCCGATCGCGGACGACCCGACCGGCGTTCCCGCGGTGGACGACGAGCCCGAGGTGCTCGACGGCGCTGCCGGTGTCGACGGCCTCGCCGGGACCGCTACGCAGTCGGGACGGGTGCGGCGCAAGCGGGTCCGCCGGGTGCCCGGCGACGGCCCCGGGATGCACGCCGCCGCCGACGAGATCGGCGCTGGCGATGACGTCACGCCGACCACCGCGGACTCCCCGGCCGAGGATTCGGCCGCCGATTCTGCCGACGGTGCGCTCCCGGTCGTCGAGTCCGAGGATGCTGCGGAACCGGAGTTGCAGGTTGTGACGGAGCCCGATGCGGTCGCGCACCCCGACGGAGCCAGCGAGGTGGGTGAGGCCGAGGCCGTCGGCGCGACCGACGATTCGACAGCGGCAGCCGAGCCGACCGCCCCTTCCGAGGATTCCGCGCTGCCCGCCCTCGACGCGGGCGAGGAGACGTCCGGCGAGGCCGTCGCCGACGCCTCCGTCAACGCCTCCGCCGAGGAGACGTCGACGGCGTCGTCCAGCCGGGGCGGGAGCTACTCCAAGCCGCCGCCGGGGGCCCGGCGGCAGCAGGCTAGTAGACGCTCGAAGAGCGGGTCCGGTCGACGACGCTGATGCGGCGAGACATGGCGGCGAGGGCCTCGTCGATCACCTCGGAGCAGCGGCGGTACTCGCTGGCCGGCGCCCCGATGGGGTCGCCGATGTCGTCGAGCGACCGCGCCCGGGGCTGCACGCCGAGCCGTCCGCGGGCGGCCATCACGACCAGTTCACTCGGGTGACGGGCACCGTCGTCGTCGCCCATCACCTGCAGCAGGCGGGCGAACTGCAGCAGGGCAAAGGTCCGCTTGGAGGCTCGCGGGTTCTGGCGGAGCACGTCCGCGACATGGTGGTGGGTCGCTGTCAGCACCAGGTCGGCGTCGTCCACCAGGTCGGCGGTGACCCGTCGCGAACGCCAGGTGGGCTCGACGCTGATGCCGTGGGAGGCGAGCGTCTCGACCGCGAGCGGCTGCGGCACGGTGCCGGGGACGGCGCGGGTGCCGGCCGACGAGACCTCCCACGCCACGCCGGCGGTCTCGAGACGTTGCCGCAGCAGATGCTCGGCCATGACCGACCGGCACTGATTTGCCGTACACACGAAGAGAATCGACGCCACTGTTACCTCTGCCCCCGTAGCCTTGCGCCTGCTCATTTTACGGCCGGTTCCGGCCGTGGCTGACCCCGCACAGCGACTCCATGGCGGGAGTGTCACCGCCGCGGTCCTGACGTATCGCCGGCCGGACGACATCGCCGCGCTGGTGCCGCTGCTCCTGGACGAAGCGGCCTCGATCCTGGCCCGCGGCGGAGATGCCGAGGTTCTCGTCGTCGACAACGATCCGGCCGCGTCGGCCCGCGATGTCGTCGCCGCGGCCGTGGCGCGGTGGCGGCAGCAGCACGGGCCAGCGGTCACGCTGCGCTACGTCGTCGAGGCGCGGCCGGGCATCGCCGCGGCGCGCAACCGGGTGCTCGACGAGGGCCAGGACCGCGATCGCATCGCCTTCCTCGACGACGACGAGCGGCCTCGTCCGGGGTGGCTCGCCGCTCTCGTCGACGCCGCCGACACCTTCGCCGCCGACGCCGTCGCCGGTCGCACCATCACGGTCTTCCCCGAAGGCACCGACAGCTGGATCGTCGACGGTGGCTTCCTCGATCGGCGGCACCGCGACGGGCTGGCCACGGGCGATCCCATCGACACCGCCGCCACCAACAACGTCCTGCTCGACATGACCACCGTCCGCCGGCTCGGGCTCCGCTTCGACGAGCGCTTCGCCGAGAGTGGCGGGGAGGACACGCTCTTCACCCAGAGCCTCGCGGCCGGCGGCGCGCGCCTGGTGTGGTGCGACGAGGCCGTCGTCGACGACCACCCCGCCCGCGACCGGATGACCCGTCGGTGGATGCTGCGACGCGTCTTCAGCCACGGTGTCACCGACGTCCGGGTGGCGCTCGCGCTCGATCCCGGCCGCGCGGAGCGGGTGGCCATCCGGGGCCGGGCGCTGCTCGGCGGGCTCGCGCGCCTGGTGACCGGGCTCGTCCTGCTCCTCGCCGGCTTGATCCGGCGCGACGTGCGGCGGCAGGCGCACGGCGCTCAGCGCGTCGCCCGCGGCACCGGCATGGTCTCCGGCGTTGCGGGACATGTCCACCGCGAGTACCGCCGCTGAAGGCCGAGCAGCGCCGGCCCCGGCAGGTCAGCGCCCGGCGGCCTCGGCGTACCAGGCGGCGACGAGGTCCGGGAGCCGGGTGGCGAGCCAGCGGGTGCTGGGCCGGCCGCCGTCGGCGGGGACGCGGGACAGCGCGTCGGCGAGGTCGGCGACGGCCTCGCGTCCGGGCGCCACGACGATCCCGTTCTCGGCGGCGAGCAGCGGCGGACCGCCGAGGTCCAGGCAGACCACGGGGCAGCCGGCTGCGCTGGCCTCGGCCACCGCCCAGCCCGCGGAGTCGTGCAGCGAGGGGAAGAGCAGCGCGTCGGCGTCCCGATAGGCGGCGAGGATCTCCTCGCGCGGCCGCTGCCCCATGAGGCGGACCCGGTCACCCAGTCCCCGCTCGGCGACGAGAGCCTCGACGGCGGCGCGCTCGGGACCCGAGCCGTAGATGTCCAGGGACCACTGCGCCGCAGCCGGACGGGCCAGCACCTCGACCGCGATGCGAGGTCCCTTCCAGCCGATGAGACGGCCGACGAAGACGGCGCGGCGGGGCAGACGGCCAGCCGTCGCGGACCTCGGCTCCGCCTCCGCCAGCGCGGCATTGGCCTCGACGACGACGCGTCGCGCACCGGCGAAGCGCCGCGCGACGTCGGCGTTCTGCGCCACCACGAGGGCGGCACGCCGCGCGACGGGGTCGGCGCAGACACGGCGCACCAGGCGGGTGGCGACGCCGCGCAGGACTTCCTTGAGCAGGTCGCGGCGATCGAACCACGACGACATCGACCAGGGCAGGTACGTGGTCCCGCCGACCGGGCCCCAGACCAGCGGGACCTCACCGGCCAGCCCGCGCAGGCCGCTGGGAAGCCAGTCGGAGGCGAAGGTGACGTGATGGAGCACGTCGAAGGGCTCGGCACGGTGCTGTTCACGCGCCCAGCGGCCCAGCTCGCGCTGCCAGAGCGCGTAGTACCAGTAGACGTCGCGTGGCCGCTTCTTCCATCGCTGCAACCGCGGCGACAGCTCGAGGTAGTGGACGCGCAGGTGCCGCGCCAGCGCGGGATCGGCGGCCAGGGCCGCCTCGACCGCCGGACGGAACCGCTGCCGGGTGACCAGCCGGACGTCGTGGTCGCGCGCGGCGGCGCTGGCGAAGGCCCACCCCGCATTGGCCTCGGACTCGTCGCCCGGGCCGCAGGCGTAGGCGCTGACCAGCACGCGCAGCCGGCGCCCGCCCGTCTTCTCCACCGCTGGGTCCCTTCGGCTGCGGCCGCGGGTCTGCGGCGGTGACCGAAGGGTACTGAACCCCCGTCCCGTCCCACGCCGTGGCGTGACGACGTGCAGCCGCTCCGACAGCGCGCTCTAGGATCGGCCGATGACCATCGCCGGCCGTCGGGGCCTCGCCGCCCTCGCCCTCACCGCCGTGACCGTGGTGTCGATGGCCGCCTGCACGAGCTCGGGGTCGGGGACCGGCAGCTCCGGCCCCGCGCCGAGTTCGGCGACATCCTCGGGCGACACCTCCTCGGCGAGCCCGTCGTCGGGCTCCGGCAAGCCGACCCCCGCACCGACGGCCACCGTCCCCTCCGGGACGGCGACGACGAAGGCGCCGGTGCCGATCTCCTCCCCGGTCGCCGTGGGACGGGGTGTCACGGCGCGCATCAGCAGCGTGCGCGCGGTCGACGCCAAGGCCGACCTGCCGGGCGAGATCGGCGGGCCGGCGGTGCTGGTCACGATCAGCCTGCGCAACGACTCCCGTCGGGCAGTGGCGTTGGAACCGGTGGTCAACCTCTACTACGGCGCGGCCCGGACGCCGGCCGGCACCATCAGCGGCTCGCCGTCCAAACCCTTCGGCACGCGCCTGGCCGCCGGCCGGAGCGCCAGCGGGTCGTACACCTTCACGCTCGGCACCAGCCAGCGCAGCACGGTGCGGATCGAGTTCGGCTACGCCCCCACCGCGCCGGTCGTGTTGTGGCAGGGTTCGGTTTAGCCGCCGTGAAGCTGGTATCGTCACCCCGGTAATCGGGGGAATTTCGAGCACGCTGTGGCCCGGTCGTCATGATCGGGTCAGTCGGGGGACAACAGTGGCTGCAGCTGAATCACGCATGCGCGTCGGGTACGTACCCGGCGTCTACGACATGTTCCATGTCGGGCATCTCAACATCCTGCGCAATGCGCGGCTGGCCTGCGACCGGCTGATCGCCGGCGTCGTCAGCGACGAGCGCGCCTCGCTGGCCAAGGGTCGAGTGCCGATCGTGCCGGAGGCGGAGCGCCTCGAGATCGTCGGCGGCATCCGCTACGTCGACGAGGCCGTCCTCGAGGATGTCGCCGAGAAGCTCGAGATGTGGGAGCGGCTGCGTTTCGACGTCATCGTCAAGGGCGACGACTGGCGTGGCACGGCCAAGGGCGACAAGCTCGAGGCCGACTTCGCCACGGTCGGCGTCGAGGTGGTCTACCTGCCGTACACGGTGCACACCTCGAGCACGATGCTGCGGCAGGTGCTGAGCAACCGGCTCGCCGCATCCTCCTGATGTTCGGGCGTCGCCCCGCCGACGGAGGCTGTGGTCGGTGACGCACGTCGTCTTCGTCCACTCCTCGGACGAGCTCTACGGCGCCGACCGGATCGTGCTGGAGCTGGTGACGATGCTGCCGGCGGGGTGGCGCGCCACCGTCCTGCTCCCCACCGATCTGGCCCACGGCGCCGCCCCACTCTGCGAGGAGCTCGAACGCCGCGGTCACGAGGCTCGGCACGTGGATCTCCCCGTGCTGCGTCGGGCCTACCGCACCCCGCGCGAACTCGCCCGACTGCTGGGTCGGGTGCGCACGCTGACCCGCGTGCTCCGCTCGCTGCATCCGGACGTCGTCTACTGCACCACCAGCGCCACCTACCTCGCCGTGGTCTCGGCCCGCCGTGCCCGGGTGCGGCGCGTCGTGGGACACGTGCAGGAGCTGTGGTCCCGCTCGGACTCCCTGGTGCTCACCCCCTTCGCGGCACGCTGCGATCGGCTCGTCGCCATCTCCGACGCCGTGGCGGCCGCGCTGCCGCCACGGCTGCAGCCGCGCTGCGTCACGGTCGTCAACGCCACCGCCGAGCCGGCGGAGATCGAGCCGCTCGAGGGCCGCAGCGGACCCTTGACGTATCTGATCGCGAGCCGGTGGAACGGCTGGAAGGGGCACCGCACCCTCTTCGCCGCCTGGCAGCGCGCCGGCTGTCCCGGCCGGCTGCTCGTCCTCGGGGCGGCCCCGGCCAGCGGCGAGTCGGTGGACGTGATCGGGCTGCGGGCGGGGCTGGACGATCCCGCCTCCGTCGAGATCGTCGGGGAGGTCGCGGACCCCTCGTCCTGGCTGCAACGGGCCGACGTGGTGGTGATGCCCTCGGACGCGCCCGAGCCCTTCGGCCTCGTGGCCATCGAGGCCTTCGCCCGGGCACGTCCGGTGATCGCCTCGGCCGCCGGTGGACTGGCCGAGATCGTGACCCACGGCAGCGACGGCTGGACCTTCCCGCCGCAGGACACTGACGCCCTCGCCGCGATCCTCGCCGAGCTGGACCGTGCCGCGGTGACGCGTGCCGGCGCCGCCGCGCGACGCACCTATCTCGAGCGCTTCACCGTCGCTCGCTACGGCGAGCAGTGGCGCCGCGCGGTGACGTCCTGACGGTCGGTGGGGATCAGCCGCGCGCCGCGGCCAACCCGCGCATCTCCCGGAACCAGCGGACCAGACCGGCCACCAGGAAGAGGACGTTGGCGGCGAAGAGCAGCGTGTAGACGGCGATGAAGGCGCTCTGCGCGGCCAGCAGCACCATGACCAGGCAGAGCACGCCGTAGTCGTTCGGCAGCACGATCAGCGACCGCAGCACCGGCGCGGCCTCGTTCGGGTCCACGCTCGCCGTGGTGACGTCCGATCCGCCCCCTCGCTGCCGCTCGATACGGCGCAGCATGTCCGCCAGCAGCAGAGCGAAGAAGAAGACGGTGGCCACCGCCGAGAAGCCGAGGGGCACCAGGAGCCAGGCGGGCCGGTCGAGGTCGAAGAACCGGAACCAGCAGATCGCCACCGCGAGGTGGAAGGTCGCCAGCTTGACGGCGTCCAGCACGTGGTCGAGCCACTCGCCGGCCGGCGAGCCGGAGCGCTGCAGCCGCGCCACCTGCCCGTCGGCCGAGTCCAGGGCGTAGCCGATGACGAGGAGCAGGGCCACGACAATGCTCACGGTCCAGCTCGGGGTCACCGTCGCCACCAGGACGATGGCGGCATAGGTGCAGGCAGCGCTGAGCATGCTCACCTGGTTCGGGCTGAGCCCGGCCAGATAGGCGAGGGCGGCGAACTGCCGTCCCAGCGGCCGATTGACCCATCGCGAGTAGCCGGCCGCACCGCGGTTGCTCTTCTGCGCTTGCGCGAGGCGAGCCACCACGTCGGCCCGGGATTCACGGCTGGGGCTCATCGGCACCTGTCCCCGTCGAGATCGACCCGGAGCGGCGTCACGCCGGGCTGTCGCAGCACCGTCACGGTGCCGCGAGCCTTCGGCTCCGAGACCGTCACCGACACGGTGACGGTCCGTCCCACGGGCAGCTCGACGGTGGTGGTGGCGGTGTTGGTGGTGCCCTCGGGGAGCACCACCAGCGGCACCTTCGCGCCGTCCACCGTCATCGAGATGATGTCGGCGCTGCGGTCGGCGTAGTAGGTCACCAGCAGGCGGTTGTCGCCGGGACGGGTGCCGGCGGCGGCGTCGTCGGCCCGGATCGTGACGTAGGGGGGTAGCCCGGAGCGGGGCGCGGTGTTGGTGAGGGCGAAGCTGGCGGTGGCGCGCCCGCCGGCGGCACAGTCGGTCCGTCGATAGGTCATCGTCCGGCGCAGGTAGTAGTCCAGCTTGCTGCCGGCGGCGTTGTTGACGACGAAGCCGCTGTAGGGCGCAGGGACGTCGTTGCCGATCGCGCCGGCCCACCGGGCGTCCTGCAGCTGACGTTCGATCCGGGTGTCGGCGCTCCAGACCGTCAGGCGTCGTTCACCGGCTGCTCGCGACAGCGCGCGGATGAGCTTGGCCGGCGATGCCGTGCTGCTGAGCAGCCGTGACGAGACGGCCTTCGCGATCGAGATCAGGTACGCCTTGCGCTCGGCGGTCTCGCGCGCCGAGGTACCGGTGAAGAGGGCGTACTGGCGCTTCTGGGTGATGCCGACGATGTCGCCGCCGCTGACCGGACTGCCGTCGGGGAGGCGGGCCGGCCCGGTGACGTCGAGCAGGTAGCCGAGCGCGGTGGGATCGACGGCGAGGGCGCCGTCGATCCGCTCCCCGGTCTTCGCCTGCCACATTCCTGCCCAGATCCGCGCGGCGACGCTGAAGTCCGGGCTGAGGTTGGAGTTGGGCAGGACGCCCGTCGGGTCGTCGTCGCCGTAGAGCGCCTCGAGCTCGCGTCCCAGCTGGACCTTGGCGCGGACCTTGGTCAGATCGGTGTCGGTGCCGAAGCGTTCGAAGCTGATGCGACCACGGTCGGCGGTGACGATGGCGAAGGCGCCGGGGATGCCGCCGCCGCCGCGAGCCTCCGCCTCGTTGAGGAAGCCGACGAAGTAGCGCTGGGGTGCGTCCGAGCCGAGCATCGTGGGCAGGATCGTCGCGGCCCGGTCGGCGCCGTCGAGCTCGCCGGAGAGCCGCTGCAACTCGTGCAGCACCGACCGGCGTCCGTCGGCGACCAGGGGCAGCCAGGAGTCCTGCGATGCGGCGACGGCGTCCGAGGCGTCGTCGGCGGTGGCGACGGCGCGGTCGAGCTCGGGCGCCAGCCGCTGGACCGCGCGCAGATCGATACCGCCGAGCCCGCGGGCCGCGCCCTCGGGCGCCGCCCGGCCGAGCTTGACGATCGCGGGCAGGACGTCGTTGCCGAGGCGGGAGGCCTGCAGCGCGAGGGTGCGTCCGGTCCGCAGCGGCGTGCCGGCGACCGGGATGTTGGCGGCGACCCACCATGCCGGTCCGCTGGTGAGGCTGTGGGCGGAGTCGGCGTTGTCGCCGATCTCGCGCACCAGGCGGTCGACCCGGGCGAGATCGCCGCTGGTGACGGCCTTGCGGAGCGCGCCGATCTCGCCGCGGGCCTCGTTCAGGTGCGAGCGGGCCAGCAGTCCGGTGACGACGACCCACGCGAGGCCGAGCAGGACCAGGCCGAACAGCCCCAGCCCGGCCAGGGTCAGGACGCGATGGCCACCCGGCTGCTTCCCGGCTGACTCCGGCGCCTCCCCGGCGGTCCCGGCGGCCGACTCGTCGCTCATCGTCGGGGCCTGGCGGTCGCCGGGACGGAGAGCCCCACGGTGGGCGACAGCAGCAGCCCGATGGTGAGGAAGAGGACGGTGACGGCCGAGGGGAAGGGGCTGAAGAGCAGGTTCCACAGCGCCCAGACGCTGAAGAAGACCAGCAGCACGTCATGTCGTCGCGCCGCGGCGAGACGGGCGACGTGGGTGAAGGCGAAGACGAGCAGCACCCCCACCAGCACGAGCCCGGCGATACCGCAGGAGGCCCACAGGTCACCGAGGACGGAGTGCAGCTCGACGGCCGACCCGAACATGAAGCGGTTGACGTAGCCGTTGTCCGGGTCGTAGTTGATGCTCGCCATGCCTGCCTTGGCGACGGCCACGTCCTCACCGTTGGCGATGACGCCGAAGCCGAAGCCGGTGATGTCGTGGCGCAGCAGGGCTGCCGTCGCGCTCAGCTCCGGGCGACCGCCCAGCAGGATCGAGCCCGAGGTCTCGACCTGCTCGGACGAGCGCTGCTGCACGTAGGAGCCGAGGTAGCCGTTGATCAGCAGGATCGTCGCCAGGTTGTAGATGGCGAGCACCAGACCGACGATGAAGACCGCGGTCACGGCCCACACCCGCTGCGGACGGCGGGCGCGGACGATCTGCCACAGCACGATGGTGGCCGCCACGATGGCGGTGCCGAAGAAGGCGCGAGCGTCGGCGATGATGCCGGTCGCTGCCAGGGCCAGGAGGACCACGAGCTGGACCACCGCCGGCCGGCCGTAGACCAGGGCGAAGGCGATCACGGCCAACGGCACCAGCACGGCGAACTTGAGCGGGTTCATCGCGCCGAGCGTGCCGGGATTGACGAGCCCGTCGGCCAGCAGCCCGAGGCCCAGGCACAAACCCAGGCTCCGTACCGACATCACGGTGGTGGCGTGCGCGATCACGCCGGCCGCGGCGAGCAGCAGCCCGATGGTGACGCCCGCGGCGAGTGCCAGCCGGTTGTCGACCTGATGATCGACGGAGTTGACCGAACTGAGGACGATGCCCGACGCGATGGCCGCAAGGGTGGTCAGCGTGATGACCTTGCCCCAGCGCGTGGCCACCAGGGTGGGGAGCCAGAGCGGGGCCGCCAGCAGGCAGAGCGCGAGCACGATCATCTCGCCGCGGGGGAGCAGGTCCCGGACGCCGAGGGCGAAGATCAACCCGGCGAAGATGATCTGCTCGACCTGCCGCATGGCAGCGCCGGTCACGGGCCGGCTGCCCGCGGTCGTCGCCGCGGGAAGCGGCCGGACTACCGCCACGCCGTCGGTCACCGTCCCGGCTCGGCGGGGACGCCGACGGCGGTCCGGGTGGGCGTCGCGGCGCTGCCGGGCTGCTCGACTGCGCCGCGCCGTGCGGCGCGGGGGCCGCGGTCCTTGAGGCGCAGGAAGGGATTCTCGACGTAGCGACGGCTCAGCTCGGCGAGGATCAACGCAGCCGGCACGACGACGGCCGCCGCCGCCCATCCCGTGACGCCCTCTCGCTTGAGGAAGAAGATCAGCGGGAAGTGCCAGAGAAAGACGCCGTAGGACATCAGCCCGAGATGGATGACGGCCCGGTGGGTGAGGAATCCGACGTTCCGGTCGTGCGCGGTGGCGAGGACCCAGACGACGGTCACGCCGATGATCGAGGCGACGGGATGCACCCAGATGTGTCCCAGTGTCTCCGTGCCGTCGACCAGCACGCTCATCGCGGCGAAGGCCGCCGCGGCGACGAGCAGGAAGATCGGGGAGAGCCGAACCCGGCGGTAGTCCAGGCCGAAGGCTAGCAGGCAGCCGAGCAGAGCCGCGCCGATGCGCGCACCGGGACCGAAGTTGTCGTAGTCGACGAAGAGCACGATCTGGCCGAGGACGCCGAGCAGCGCCACCACGCTCATGACGACCAGGCGGGTCGCCTTGCCGAACCGGCCGAGGAAGAGCACGACCAACGGCCAGGTGAGATAGAACTGCTGCTCCAGCGACAGCGACCAGGTGTGACCGAGCGGCCCGATGTTCACGTGGAAGATCGAGATCATCAGGTCGAAGGTGTACGTCAGCGCGTACGCGGTCTGCCGTAGCGCGAACCCGGCGAGGCCGGTGGCGACCAGGCCGACGGCGACCACGGCGGTGACGACGACGAGACCGGGGTAGAGCCGCAGGAATCGCCGGTAGAGGAAGCGGCCATAGCGGATAGAACCGGTCTTGGCGCGCTCGCGCAGCAGGATGGTGGTGATCAGGTAGCCGCTGAGGACGAGAAAGATCTCGACGCCACCCTCGAGGGTGTTGTTGGGCAGCAGGTGATGCGTGACCACCAGGGCGATCGCCACGCCGCGAAGCCCGTCGAAGGCGGCAACCTTGCCGCCCGGGTAGATCGCCGGGGAGATGTGGCCGGCGGCGCTCTCCATCTCGGTATCGCCTCGTGCGCTCACCAGGCTCCACCCCTCTCGGACGCGATTACTGTATCGGCCGCCGGCTGTGGGCAGGCGGCAGCGACCGGTCCTGCCGGCAGGTCGTGCGAGCCCGAGACGCCGGGCCCGCACCGACGCTGCCTCGACACCTTCGGACGGCGCGCCGCACCGTCCGAAGGTGTCGTCTGAAGGTGTCGGCGGATCGGTCCGCGGACCGCCGGCGGGTCTTCAGCTCAGCTGTGACGGCGACGGCGGCCGGCGACGAGCAGGGCGCCACCACCGACCAGCAGCGCGGCGGCGATGAGCGACGCGGTGAGCGCAGCGAAGCCGGTGTTGGCCGTCTGCGTCTCGTTGCGCTCGGTGCTCGGCGTGCGGTTGTCACGACGGTCGTTGGTGCCGCGGTCGCAGCCGCTGCCGGACTGACCGGACGGGTCGGACTGGCCACCCACGCCGAGGCTGCCGCCGCCGCTGCCGGGCACGCTCGGCGAGGTGGAGCAGTTGTCCTTGGGCGGGTACGGCGCGGCCGAGGCGGCCGAGCTGCCGATGACCAGCAGCGAGAGGGCTGCGATCAGAGTGATGAAGGTCGTGAGGACACGACTGAAGGCACGGTTGTTCACGGCGCACTTTCCCCCGAAATCTTGGCGCGCGTCAGATTGACGTTCGCATCGTATCTGTGACTGGTGGTGCGGTCGACCGGACTTAATACCCGAGTCTCACATCGGGTGAGGTCGTTGCCGCCGGAGAGGATGATCATGAGTTCATCGCTCCGGCCGGCGGGTAAGAAGCAGGACGGCGAGCGTGCCGAGGACCAGCAGCGCCGCAGCGATGCCGAGCCCGATCCCGAAGGGCAGCTGCGAGATGGGCCCTGGCTCGGCGCGTGGGGCGGGCTGCGGGGAACGCCCGGTGGCCGACGGGGTCGAGGCGGTGGGTCCGTCGGTGGCCGTGGCCGTTCCCGGCTCGATCGAGCCCCGTTCGCCGGCACCGGTGGGGGAGCTGCCACCGGGGCCGCCCGTGCCGGCGTTGCCCGTCCCGCCGCCGGGTGCGGTGGGGCGCACGCCGCCGTCGTCCGGGCGGCTCGCGGACGCTGACGCCGGCGTCGACGGTGGCCGTGGCGGACGGGAACTGCACGTCCGCGTCGGCGAGCTGGCCTGCAGCGCCGGGGCCACGTCCCGGCGGTCGGCCACCACGACGGCGCGGAACCCCCCGCCGTCGTCGGTGCGGGTCGTGGCCAGCGTGCGGCCGGTGTCGGTCGCGACGACCCGGACCGGTTGCCGGGATCCGAGCCCGCTGCCGGTGACGTCGTAGAGGACGGTCTCGGCCGGCGTGGGTGAGCCGCCGGCGTCCGGGGTGCTGGACGGGTGGGCAGCGGGACCGGCCGTCGGTGGGGTCGAGGTGCCGCTGGCGGGGTCGCGCACGGTGGCCACGACGACGCAGGGCCCGGTGGGCGGGTAGGGGGCGGCGTGCGCAGCGGTCGTCCATGCCGTCAGCAGGGCGGCACCACCACCCACGACAACCATTAGCGCCACGACGACAGCTGCGGCGGCCGAGGGCATCGGCCACGGCAGGCGCCGCGACATCGCCCCCGACGACACCGCGAAATCCCCCGATTTGCGTTGCTGGTCGGCGTCACAGGTGTGAGGCCGACGTGTGACAACCGTAGCCCACAAAAGCCGCAGACCCAATTCGGCGAGGACGGCCGGGACGGAAGTCCGTCCCCCGGCGGACTGCGCCGCGCAGCGGCGGCACGGCGGTGTCGGACCGTCCGCGTACAGTCGATCTCGACCCCTCCCGCCTGCGGAAAAGGGGTCACTCGTGCTGCTCGGATGTCCCCAGTCTGTGTCGAAAGGCCCGTCGTGTCCCTCTCCGGACTGCTCGCCGCTGCGGCGGGCGACCCTGCCCTCTCTGCCGCCCGCGAGGTCGCCTCGGCCGAGACCGGTTCCGACCTGCTGTTGACCGGGCCGTCGGCCACGCAGCCGTTCGCGCTCGCCACGGCAGCCGCTGCCGGGCCGCTGGTCTTCGCCGTCGCCGCGGGGGAGCGGGAGGCGCACGACCTGGCCGAGACGCTGCGATGCCTGCTGCCGCCGGATCGCGTCGCGCTGTACCCCGGCTGGGAGACGCTGCCGCACGAGCGGCTCTCGCCGCGGGCCGACACCGTCGGGCAGCGGCTCGCCGTCCTGCGTCGGCTGGCGCATCCCTCGGCCGAGGACCCGACCGCGGGGCCGCTGTCGGTCGTCGTCGCTCCGGTCCGGGCGCTGCTGCAGCCGCAGGTGCCCGGTCTGGGGGAGCTCGTCCCGGTCGAGCTGCACGCAGGGGACTCGGGCCTCGATCTCACCGATGTCGTCACGGCGCTGGTCAAGGCCGGCTACACCCGCAGCGAGCTCGTCGAGCGCCGCGGCGACTTCGCCGTCCGCGGTGGCATCCTCGACGTCTTCCCGCCGACCGAGGAGCACCCGCTGCGCGTGGAGTTCTGGGGCGACGAGGTGGAGGAGGTCCGTTACTTCAAGGTCGCCGACCAGCGATCGCTCGAGGTGGCCGACCATGGCCTGTGGGCCGCGCCGTGCCGGGAGCTGCTGCTCACCGACGACGTGCGAGACCGTGCCAAGGCGCTGCTCGTCGAGCATCCGCAGCTCGGCGAGCTGCTCGACCCGATCAGCCAGGGCGAGGCCGTCGAGGGCATGGAGTCCCTCGCCCCGGTGCTGGTCGACCGTCTCGGCCTCGTCCTGGACGAGCTCCCGGCCGACACCCGCGTCGTCCTCTGCGACCCCGAGCGCGTCCGCACCCGCGCCGCTGACCTCGTCCGCACCTCGCAGGAGTTCCTCGACGCCTCCTGGGCCGCGGCCGCCGGCGGGGGCAAGGCGCCGGTGGACCTCGGCGCCGCGTCGCTGCGCGACCTGGACGAGGCGCGGGAGGCCGCTGCGGAGCTCGGACTGTCCTGGTGGGGGCTTAGCGCGCTCACCGCCGAGCCCGGCACCGACGCCGACGCCGACACTGACGAAGCGGTGGCGACCGGGGGCGGCGGCGCAGTCACGGCCAGCAGCTTCGAGCCCGCGCCGTCCTACCGCGGCGACACCGAGGCGGCGCTGGCCGACCTGCGGCAGTGGGCCCGCGACGGCTGGCGGGTGACGCTGGTCTTCGACGGCCACGGTTCGGCCACCCGAGCTGTGGAACGTCTCGGCGCGGCCGAGGTCCCGGCCCGGCTGGCCCCGGACCCCACCGGGGAGCCGGGTGTGGTGGAGGTGACGACCGGACGCCTGCTCGGTGGTCTGGTCTCGCCGGCGCTGCACGTCGCCTTCCTCACCGAGGCGGACCTCACCGGTCAGCGCGGCTCGCTGACCAAGGACACCAGCCGCATGCCGTCGCGGCGCCGCAACACCATCGACCCCATCCAGCTCAAGGCCGGCGACTTCGTCGTCCACGAGACGCACGGCGTCGGTAGGTACGTCGAGATGGTCCGTCGCACCGTCAACGGCGGCGAGCGCGAATACCTGATCATCGAGTACGCCGCGTCCAAGAAGGGGCAGCCGGGCGACCGGCTCTTCGTCCCGACCGACGCGCTGGACCAGGTCACGAAGTACGTCGGCGGCGAGTCGCCGTCGCTGTCCCGCCTCGGCGGCGCCGACTGGGCCAAGACCAAGGGCCGCGCCCGCAAGGCGGTCAAGGAGATCGCCGCCGAGCTGATCCGGCTCTACAGCGCGCGGATGGCGACGAAGGGGCACGCCTTCGGACCGGACACGCCCTGGCAACGTGAGCTCGAGGACGCCTTCGCCTACGTGGAGACCCCCGACCAGCTCGCCGCCATCGACGAGGTCAAGGCGGACATGGAGAAGCCCCTGCCGATGGACCGCGTCATCTGCGGCGACGTCGGCTACGGCAAGACCGAGGTCGCCGTCCGCGCCGCCTTCAAGGCCGTCCAGGACGGCAAGCAGGTCGCGGTGCTGGTCCCGACGACGCTGCTGGCGCACCAGCACCTGCAGACCTTCGCCGAGCGGATGGCGCAGTTCCCGGTGACCATCAAGGAGCTGTCCCGGTTCACACCTCCGGCAGAGGTCGAGGCCGTCGGTGCCGGGATCGTCGACGGCTCCATCGACATCGTCATCGGCACCCACCGGCTGCTGCAGCAGACCGTCCGGTTCAAGGACCTCGGCCTGGTCATCGTCGACGAGGAGCAGCGCTTCGGGGTCGAGCACAAGGAGTACCTCAAGGGCCTGCGCACCGCCGTCGACGTGCTGACGATGTCGGCGACGCCGATCCCGCGCACGCTGGAGATGTCGCTCACCGGCATCCGCGAGATGACGACGATCCTCACCCCGCCCGAGGAGCGGCACCCGATCCTCACCTTCGTCGGCGCCTACGACCGGCGCCAGGTTGCGGCGGCCGTCCGGCGCGAGCTGCTGCGTGAGGGGCAGGTCTTCTACGTCCACAACCGGGTCGAGTCGATCAACCGTGCCGCCTCGACGCTGCACGAGCTGGTCCCGGAGGCGCGGATCGCCGTCGCGCACGGCCAGATGGGGGAGGGCCAGCTCGAGGAGATCATGGTCGGCTTCTGGGAGAAGCGCTTCGACGTCCTGGTGGCGACGACGATCGTGGAGTCGGGGTTGGACATCCCGAACGCCAACACGCTCATCGTCGACCGTGCCGACGCCTTCGGACTGTCGCAGCTGCACCAGCTGCGGGGCCGCGTCGGACGGGGGCGCGAACGTGGCTACGCCTACTTCACCTATCCGCCGGAGAAGCCGCTCACCGAGACCGCCTACGACCGACTGGCCACCATCGCCCAGCACACCGAGATGGGGGCGGGCATGGCCGTCGCCATGAAGGACCTCGAGATCCGCGGGTCGGGCAACCTGCTGGGCGGTGAGCAGTCCGGGCACATCGCCGGAGTCGGCTTCGACCTCTACGTCAGGCTGGTGGGGGAGGCGGTCGCGGACTACCGCGGCGAGTCGGCCGAGGAGCAGCACGAGGTGAAGGTCGACCTGCCGGTCGATGCCAACCTGCCGGTCGACTACCTGCCCGGCGAGCGGCTGCGTCTGGAGGCTTACCGGGCGCTGGCGTCCGCCACCAGCGACGAGGCCGTCGACGCCGTGCGCGCCGAGCTGCTGGACCGATACGGCCCGATCCCGCCCGCGGTGGAGAATCTCCTCGCCGTCGCCCGGTTCAAGGTGCTCTGCCGCCGCTACGGGATCACCGAGGTCTCGCTGCAGGGCGGCGGCCAGGGTGGCACCGTCCGGTTCTCGCCGTTGGAGCTGCCCGAGTCGATGCAGCTGCGCCTGCAGCGCACCTACGACCGCGCGCAGTACAAGCAGACGGTCTCGACGGTCTCGATCCCTCGCCCCAAGGGCGTGCTCAAGCCGGACGGCAGCTTCGCCGAGACGAAGTTCGGTGGCGAGGCGCTGCGTGACGTCCCGTTGCTGCGGTGGTGCGGCCAGGTGCTGGAGACGCTGGCGGGCGCGCCGGCCACTCCGGTGCCCGCGTGAGGTCGGACGCATGACATTCTGGACGCCGTGAGAGCTCGGATCGTCGCTGCCGCCGCTGTTGCCGTCGTCGCTGCCACCACGCTGACCGCGTGCCGCAGCAACGTGGGATACGCCGCCACCGTCGAGGGCAAGCGCTACAGCGAATCCGACATCAGCGACTACCTCACCCCCGCCGCGCAGCCCATCAGCAGGCAGGACGAGACCGGTGCCTCGAGCTCGGTGCCGCCGCGGTCCTTCGTGGTCGAGACGCTGATCACCGAGGCGCTGCTGCGCAAGGTCGCCAACCGCCTCCCCGGCGGTGCGCCGAGCGCGGCGGTGCTGGCCCGGCTCAGGTCCGCCTCGCTCGGTGGCAAGTCGGTCGAGGCCGTCGTCACCGGGGCGGGCATCAAGGGCTACTCGACCAGCTTCGACAACCTGCTGCTGCGCCGTGTCGTCTACTCGCAGTACCTGCAGGGCGCCTCCCAGCAGGGGGTGGACGTGCAGTCCGCGGTGGCCAAGACCCCCTTCTCGGTGTCGGTCAACCCGCGGTACGGCACATGGGACTCCTCGACCCGTGCCTTCGACAGCGGCGTCGGCGCCGGAGCGCCGGCGTTCTTGAAGTTGAACTCGTCGCTGTCGAGCAGCGGCGATGCGGCGAGCGGTGCCCCGGCCCGCTGAGGTGACCGGCCTCGACTCGGTTCCCGGTGCGTCGCCGCTGGCGGACGCTGTCCGCGTCATGGATCGGCTGCGCTCACCCGGCGGCTGCGCCTGGGACGCCGAGCAGACGCACGCCTCGCTGGCCAAGTACCTGGTCGAGGAGTGCTACGAGGTGCTCGAGGCGATCGAGACCGACGATCCCGTCCTGCTGCGCGAGGAGCTTGGCGATCTGCTGCTGCAGGTCCTCTTCCACGCGCGCGTCGCGCAGGACCGTCCCGACGGCTTCGGCATCGACGAGGTCGCCGGCGACCTGGTGTCCAAGCTGGTGCGCCGCCACCCCCATGTGTTCGACCCGGAATCGGGCGAAGCCGGCACCGCCGACGACCTCAACGAGACGTGGGAGCAGCGGAAGATCGCCGAGAAGGGACGTACCTCGGTGCTCGACGGCGTGCCGGTGGCGCAGCCGGCCCTGGCGCTCGCGGCGAAGCTGCTCTCCCGCGCCGCTCGTGCGGGGCTGCCGGTCACCGTCACGCCGGCTCGCGCCGCCGAGGCTGGCGCCGACGCCGCGGATCAAGAGAGCGAGTTCGGCGACCGGCTGCTGGGGCTGGTCTCGGAGGCTGTCGCGGCCGGCGTCGACCCGGAGACGGCGCTGCGCCGCCGCATCCGCAGGCTGCGGGACGATCTCCGTACCGCCGAAGCGGCCGCCCCGAGATGAAGCCCGGAGATGACGAAGCCTCGGCCGGGAGTACGGGGGGAACTACCGGCCGAGGCGTCTCGAGCATAACCGTAAGTGATCAAGAAACACAATACGTGACCGGACACTGACGTGGGGTGCCCCGGTCAGCTCCGCAGCGTTGGGCGTCGAGGCTGATGTGGACGGTCTGCGATGCGGTGATCTCGAGCCAGCGCAACGAGCAGCTCACACGCAGCCCCCTACGGTGTCGATCATGACCACGGTGGCGCGGAGCGGCTTCGCGGACGTGCTCCGCCACCGCCAGTTCGCCGTGCTCTACGCGGCGGAGTCGCAGTCCATCCTCGGCGACCAGCTCGGCCGGGTTGCCCTCTCCGTGCTCGTGTTCCGGGCGACCGGGAGCATCGCCACCACCGCTGTCACCTACGCGGCGACCTTCCTGCCCGCGATCGCGGGCGGTCTGCTCGTCGCAGGGGTCGGCGACCGCCTCTCGCACCGCGCCGCGATGGTGCTCGCCGACGTGATCCGCGCCGTCCTCTTCTGTGCGATGGCGGTGCCGGGCCTGCCGTTGCCGGTGCTGCTCGTCCTGGTCGTGCTGGCCGTGGCCGTCGGTCCGCTCTTCACCGCGGCGGAGGTCAGCCGGCTGTCGGTGGCCCTCGACGCCGAGCCGTTCCGGGTCGCGGCGGCCCTGCGGTTGGCCACGAGCCAGGTGGCTCAGGTCGTCGGATTCGCCGTCGGCGGTGTCCTGATCGCCGTGCTGTCACCCCGCGGCGCGCTGCTGGCCAACGGGCTGACGTTCGCACTGTCGGCGGTCCTCATCGGCTGCCTCCTCCCGCTGCAGGCCCGACCCTCCACCGCGGCGGGCGCACCCGTCTCCGTCTCGGATGCAGTGCCGATGTCCCTTCCTGACGGCCGCAGCGATACCGCAGACCCGCCCGGTCGCGACGCGCGGCGCGTGCTCTGGAGCCGGCGGGACCTGCGCTTTCCTCTCGCGATGACGCTGCTCGCCGGGTTCTTCATCGTGCCTGAGGGCCTCGCGGTGCCCATCGGCGACGAGATCGGCGCAGCGTCCTGGCAGACCGGGCTGCTCCTCGCCGCCATCCCGTTCGGAGGCGTGGTCGGCGCCATCGTGCTGGCGCGACTCATCCCGCCGGCACGTCGTCGGCCGGTCTCCTGGGCGATGGCCGCGGTCGCCGGGCTGCCACTGGTCGTCTCCGCGCTGACACCGGTCTGGTGGGCGATCGCGGCGCTCTGGGCCGTCTCGGGCCTCTTCACCGCGTATCAGATCGAGGTGACGAGCGGACTCGTCGCCAGCCTGCCGGAGACGTCACGAGCAAAGCTGGTGGGTGTCGTCGGCGCCGGCCTCACCGGAGCACAGGGTGTTGGCGTCGTGCTCTTCGGTGCCATGGCGCAGCTGATCGGGGCGTTACCGGCCGTTGCTGCCGCCGGCGCCATCGGCGTGGTCCTCGGGACCCTGGTTCGCAGGTCCCTGACGGCGCAGAGTGCCCTCGAGTCGTCGCCGAGCGGCGCGGCGCCCCGCAGCTGACGACCTCTCCTACACGGCTCCGTGCGCTCGGCCACGAAATCGCCGTGGTCTTCGCGCCCGGTTGCGCACCATGAAATAGACGCGAATAGGTGTGACTACGCCGCAACGAACCGTGACAGCGAATTGCTGAAGGTCGCCATGTCGTCGCCACGCGAATACAAGAATTGTCGATAACGACGTTGGCTGCACATCACTGGCAGTGACAGCCGACTACGCAGCCAGCATAAGCTTCGTGTGTGCCGTGAGGAGCGTCGCGTGACTGGGAATTTTCACGACTTCGGGTCGACGTTCGTCTACCTGGCCGACGGCCCTGTCGAAGGAGCGTGCCGTCACGCTGCGTAGCCGCGTGAGCACGCGCTGCACCTGACCCGTGCTGCTTGCCTCACGCACGCGCACATCCGGGTGGGGGTGATCGACGTTGCGTTCTCGTCGCTACCAACCTGGGCACGGTGGCGGCCGGCCCCGGTGCGCACACCGAGCGTCGGCTTCGGCCCTGTTCCGCGGCTCGTCCCCGCGGCCGGGGCGCCGATGGGCGGCAGTGACCGCTCACATCAGGCTTGGCCAGTGAGGGCCGCGAGCGACGCCGCGGCGGCTCTGGCGGCGGTACGGGTCGTGCGACGCAACTGCTTACAGGCCCCAGCTGTTCGTCATGACGACTGTCCCTTCACGTCGGTTCTCGGCGGCCCGGCACCGGTGTGGCGCCAACCTGCCGATCGGGTGGTGATGAGTTCGTGGCGAGTCCGCCACTGCCTGGAACCAGCATCGGTTCCCGCGGTGGAGCGGTGCGGCTCAGAGGCCCCAGCTGTTCGTCATCGGACGGTCCCTTCGAGTCGATGTGGCCATGCGTGTCTGCGTCGTTGAAGGCTCAGAGGCCCCAGCTGTTCGTCACGTCGGACCTCCTCGTCTGCGCTCGTGAGGTGAAGTCGGTGTTGTGCGCTGCGTGACGGCCGCGTCGGATCCGGCGATCCGTGCCTGCTGCTTCGCACCGTGTCACCAGTGTGGGGAGCGACCCATGAAATCCTCGTCATAAGGCAATCGCGCATTGCCGCCGACGCTCGCAGTGACATGTCAACCGGGCGTGAGACAGAGGTGTAGTCCACGCCAGTGATGGCGATGCGCTTCCCGTACAGGCCGTGTCGGACCCGTGGTAACCGTACAGATCGGACATACTGGCATCATCGAGGCGCCTGTGCGTGCCGAGGATTTGCACAATCTTTGCCGCGACCTGCGAATCTGGGCGCTCTCGTGGATATCATCTTCGAAATGGCGGCCCGAGGTCGCCGTAGCGACGGGGCCTTCATTGACGACGCAGCGAAGCCGGCCGGTGGCCGGGCCGGCGCGGACGCGCAATCTCGCGTCCGCGCCCAAGCGTGCCGTCGTCTACCTCGTCCTCATCGGTGCCGCGGGCTGCGCGTGCGTGGTCCTCGGGTTGCTGGCGCTGGCCGGAGGTGTCTCGCTGTCGGGGATGCTGCATGACGGCAGCGGTGCCTCGACGAGCGCCCCCCGGTCGTGTCTGGTCCTCGTCCTGCTGGCCGTCCTGGCGCTGGTCTTCGAAGAGGCGGCGCGCCGACCGGCGCGACTGAAGCTGCGGCTGACGACAGGCATCAAGCGCGACATGACGTCGGTCTGGTGCGTGGCTGCGGCCGTCGCTCTGCCGCCGGCCGAGGGTGCTCCGCTCATCGCCCTCGTCATGGGGTACGTCTGGTTCCGCCAGCAGCGACCCGCCGGCGAGGTCCTGCACATCAAGCTCTTCAACTCCGCGACGGCCATCATTGGCTGCGTCTCGGCGAGCGTTCTCTTCGACGTGGTGTCGCACGCGCTGCTCGAGGCACCGGTGGGGCTGGGGCGAGCCGCGGCGATCCTCGCGGCCACGGTCGGCTACACCCTCGTCAACCGGTCGCTGGTCACCATCGGGGGCCTCGCTCTCGGCATGCGGCTGCGCGACCTGATGGGCAGCCGGGACGACAACGTCGTCGAGCTGGCGACGCTGTGTCTCGGCGGCCTCGTCGCGGCGGCCGTGGCGTTCGAGCCCTGGTCGGCCATCTTCGTGCTCGCCCCGATGCTGGCCCTGCAGCGCGGCTCGGTGGTGCGCCAGCTGGAGACGGCGGCGATCACCGACTCCAAGACCGGCCTGCTCAACGCCGTCGCCTGGGAGCAGCTGGCGCAACGGGAAGTCGCCCGCGCCATGCGGGAGAAGCAGTCGCTCTCGGTTCTCATCATCGACATCGACCGGTTCAAGGGCGTCAACGACCGTTACGGCCACCTCGCCGGTGACAAGGTCCTTGCCGGGGTGGCTCGCGTCCTCGGCGAATGCGTCCGGGAGTACGACGGCATGGGCCGCTTCGGCGGCGAGGAATTCGTCGCCGTCCTGCCCGACGCCGGCGAGCACGAGGCGCTCGTCATCGCCGAGCGGATCCGACTGCGCATCTTCGCGATGCGTGTCGCCGATTTCGTCCCCGATGTCGCGGGCGTCGACGGCAGTGGGGACGAGCGCCTCTCGGTCTCGGTCGGGGTTGTGGTGCGGCGCTCCGAGGTCGTGGAGCTGGCAGACCTGCTGCACGCTGCGGACCAAGCGCTGTACCGCGCCAAGAACAACGGCCGCAATCAGGTGCAGTTGGCCAGCCGCGGTGACGAACGGCCCCCGAGCCTGGTCGGCTGACGCGGCCTCCGGCGGGGCACCACGGCCGGAGGGGGCGGTGACGTTAGGGTCTGCCTCAAGGGTGCCGCGGTTGCGCGGGCCCGGTCTGCCCTGACCTGCAACCCCATGAAGGAGTGCCCCAGTGGCCAGCATCGAGGCCGTCGGAGCCCGCGAGATCCTCGACTCGCGCGGCAACCCCACTGTCGAGGTCGAGATCGCACTCGACGACGGCACGCTGTCGCGTGCGGCAGTCCCGAGCGGGGCCTCCACCGGTGCCTTCGAGGCGGTCGAGCTGCGTGACGGCGGGGACCGCTACAACGGCAAGGGCGTGACCACCGCCGTGGCCGGCGTCATGGACACCATCGCGCCCGAGATCCTCGGTCTCGACGCGGCTGACCAGCGACTGCTCGACCAGGCGATGCGTGACCTCGACGGCACCCCGGACAAGAGCCGGCTGGGCGCGAACGCGCTGCTCGGTGTCTCGCTGGCTGTGGCGCGGGCGGCCGCGGCGTCGGCCGGGCTGCCGCTGTTCCGCTACGTCGGTGGCCCCAACGCCTTCCTGCTGCCGGTGCCGATGATGAACATCCTCAACGGCGGCGCCCACGCGGACTCCAACGTCGACGTCCAGGAGTTCATGATCGCCCCCATCGGCGCCGGCACCTTCGCCGATGCGCTGCGTCAGGGCGCGGAGGTGTACCACTCGCTGAAGTCCGTGCTGAAGGCCAAGGGCCTGAGCACCGGCCTCGGGGACGAGGGCGGCTTCGCCCCGGACCTGGAGTCGAACCGCGCCGCGCTGGACCTCATCGTCGAGGCCGTCACCGCCACCGGCCTCACCCCCGGTGTCGACATCGCGCTCGCGCTCGATGTCGCCGCCACCGAATTCCACAGCGACGGCAGCTACCAGTTCGAAGGCGCGGCCAAGAGCGCGGACGAGATGATCGCCTACTACGTCGATCTCGTCGACAGCTACCCGATCGTCTCGATCGAGGACCCGCTCGACGAGCAGGACTGGACCGGCTGGATCGACCTGACCGGCCAGCTGGACGACAAGGTGCAGCTGGTCGGTGACGACCTCTTCGTCACCAACCCCGAGCGGCTGCGTCGGGGCATCGCCGAGGGTGCCGCCAACGCGCTGCTCGTGAAGGTGAACCAGATCGGCACGCTGACCGAGACGCTGGACGCCGTCGACCTGGCCCACCGCCACGGGTACCGCTGCATGATGAGCCACCGCTCCGGCGAGACCGAGGACACCACCATCGCCGACCTCGCCGTCGCCACCAACTGCGGTCAGATCAAGACCGGCGCCCCGGCGCGCAGCGAGCGCGTCGCCAAGTACAACCAGCTGCTGCGCATCGAGGACGAGCTGGACGATGCCGCACGCTATGCCGGCGCCGGGGCCTTCCCGCGTTACGAGCCGAGCGCGTTCGGCGGCGCGAGCTGATCATGGCCGTCCCCTCGCCGCGTCGCCCCCGCCCCGTCCTCACCGGACGGGCGCTGGGGCTCGGTGCGCTGGTGGTCCTGCTCGTCGTGGTCCTCGCCTCTCCGGTGCATCGCTTCCTGGCCAGCCGTACCGACGTCGGCAACGCCGCCTCGCAGCTGGCCGACGACCGGCGTCAGCTGGCGCAGCTACGCGACGAGCTTGCGCGCTACGGCGACCCAGGCTTCATCCAGCGGCAGGCCCGCGACCGGTTGCAGTACGCGATGCCGGGCGACACCGTCTACGTCGTCGTGGACAAGGGCGCGCGCAGCGAGATCGAGACCACCCGGGCGCTGCCGTCAGGCGACGCGGTCGACGGACCCTCGTGGAACAGCCGTCTGATGAACAGCGTCCGCGCCGCCGGGCGATGAGCGCGCCAGAGCCCGAGCTCGATCCGGCCGACCGGGCGGTCGTGGCGCGACAGCTCGGTCGTGAGCCCCGCGCGATCCGCGCCGTCGCGCACCGCTGCCCCTGCGGCCAGCCCGACGTCGTCGAGACCTCGCCCCGGCTTCCCGACGGCACACCGTTCCCGACGCTGTACTACCTCACCTGCCCCAAGGCCGCCTCGGCGATCGGGACGCTCGAGGCCAGTGGCCTCATGCGCGAGATGACCGAGCGGCTGCGGGCCGACGACGACCTCGCGGCAGCGTACGCGCGGGCGCACGAGGCCTACCTCGCCCGGCGCGAGGAGATCGGTCACGTCGACGAGATCGCCGGGGTGAGCGCCGGCGGCATGCCGAACCGGGTGAAGTGCCTGCATGTGCTGGTCGGTCATGCCCTCGCCGCGGGGGAGGGCGTGAACCCGCTCGGCGACGAGGCGCTGGCTCAGCTGCCCGAGTGGTGGGCCGCCGGTCCCTGCGTCCGTCCGGCGCCCGATCCCGAGGCATGACGCGCGTCGCCGCGATCGACTGCGGGACGAACTCGATCCGGCTCCTGGTCGCCGACGTCGCGGCCGGGCGGCTCACCGATGTCGTCCGCGAGCTCGAGGTGGTCCGGCTCGGGCAGGGCGTGGACCGGATCGGAGTGCTCGCCGAGGAGGCGATCGAACGTACCCGGCTCGCGCTGACCCGGTATGCCGAGCTGATCGGGCGTCACGGTGCCGAGGCGGTCCGCATGGTCGCCACGAGCGCGACCCGCGACGCCACCAACCGGGACGACTTCGCCGCGATGGTCCGCGCCGTGCTGGGAGTGGCGCCGGACGTCGTCACCGGCGAGGAGGAGGCGCGGCTCTCCTACACCGGGGCGATGAGCGTCCTCGATCCGGAGGTTGCCGCCGAGGGACCGGTCGTGGCCGACATCGGCGGCGGCTCGACCGAGCTCGTCCGCGCCACGTCGGTCGGGCTGGCTGCCCACTCCATGCAGGTGGGCTGCGTCCGGCTCACCGAACGTCACCTGCACCGGGACCCGCCGAGTGCGTCCCAGGTCGCGGCTGTCGTGGCCGACGTCCGGGCCGCGCTGGCGGCGGCAGACGTGCCGCTGGCCGGGGCACCGCTCGTCGGTGTCGCCGGCACCGTCACCACTGTGGCGGCCATCGCGCTGGACCTCCCGGCCTACGACTCGGCCGTCATCGACGGCTCCCGGCTGAGCCGGCAGCAGGTCCTCGACGTCACCGCCACGCTGGTGTCGATGGGGCGCGCCGACCGCGCCGCGCTTCCGGTCATGCATCCGGGGCGGGTGGACGTCATCGCCGCCGGCGCGCTGGTGCTGCGCACGCTGGTCGAGGCGACCGGGGCCGACGAGGTGGTCGTGAGCGAGCACGACATCCTCGACGGCATCGCCCTCGACCTCGCCGCCGGGGTCTGATCAGCGACTGGCGATCCGCTGCTGCGTCTCGTTCTCCTTGAGCTTCTTGGGCGACTTCGACGCGCTGGCCGGCGGCTCGTTCCCGGTCAGCGCGCGATAGACGCCCTCCGAGCCGCGGCGGGTGATGAGGTCGGCGAGGACGAGGCCGGCCGCGGACATCGCACCCCAGGTGAGGGCGTCGGCCCACGAGACATCGGCGTCCTTCGCGCGGCGAGGCGGGTCGTCGGGGCGCGCGGTGAGCCACGCCTTCTCGATGAGCTTCTTGGTGACCATCGTGGTCGGCACGCTGATCGACACCGTGATCAGCTTCATCGTGATCTTCGCGCCCACACCCATGATCCACTCCTCGCCGCGCGCCCGCTCGGGCCCGTCCGGTGGACCTTACCCGGGACGGGCCTGCCAGGCTGTGGCCATGAGCGTGCGTCCGGGATCGGGCTGGCCGGGCGATCCGGCCACGGTCCGTACCCCCGTGGCGACCGGTCCGGACGATGTCGCGCGGCTCGCCGTGTCGAGCCGCACGCCTGAGGTCGTCTCGGCCCGCTCCTCCGTCTGCCGGGCGTGCCCGCGACTGGTCGAGTGGCGCGAGGACGTCGCTCGCACCAAGCGGCGTGCCTTCGCCGACGAGACGTACTGGGGGCGGCCCGTCCCGAGCTTCGGCGACGCCGACCCCCGCGTGCTCATCGTGGGACTGGCGCCCGCGGCCCACGGCGCCAATCGCACCGGGCGCATGTTCACCGGCGATCGCAGCGGTGACTGGCTCTATGCCTCGCTGTACCGGGTCGGGCTGGCCACGCAGCCGACCTCGGTCGCCGCCGACGACGGGCTGCAGCTGGTCGGTACCCGCATCGCCGCGCCGGTCCGCTGCGCTCCGCCGGCGAACAAGCCGACGACCTCCGAGCGCGACACCTGCCGGCCGTGGCTGCTCCGCGAACTCGAACTGCTGTGGCCGCGGCTGCGGGTGGTCGTCGTGCTCGGCGGCTTCGGCTGGACCACGCTCTTCCCCACGCTGCGTGCGGCGGGCATCGAGGTGTCCCGGCCGCCTGCCTTCGCGCACGGTGCTGAGGCCGAGGTCGAGGGACGGACGGTGCTCGGCTGCTACCACGTCAGCCAGCAGAACACCTTCACCGGCCGTCTCACCGAACCGATGCTGGACGCCGTCCTCGGGCGCGCCGCCGAACTCGCCGGGCTGTCCGGCGGCGGTGGCAGATCACGTTGACAGTTTTACTGTCAGTTACCTAGCGTCCGAGGTATGTCGTTGCCCGAGATCCTCCGTGGCCCCTTGACCCTGCCGGCCGTCGCGGCGCCGTTGTTCATCGTCTCCGGGCCGGAGCTCGTCGTGGCGCAGTGCCAGGCCGGCATCGTCGGTGCCTTCCCGGCCCTCAACGCCCGTCCGGCCGAGAAGCTCGAGGACTGGCTGGCCGAGATCAGCGAACGGACGGCGGGCCACGCCCCATTCGCGGTGAACCAGATCGTGCACAGGTCCAACGACCGCCTCGAGCACGACCTGGCCAAGTGCGTCGAGCACAAGGTGCCCATCGTCATCACGTCATTGGGCGCGCGCGAGGACGTCAACGAGGCCGTGCACTCCTACGGCGGCATCGTCCTGCACGACGTCATCAACGACCGCTTCGCGCACAAGGCGATCGAGAAGGGCGCCGACGGTCTCATCGCGGTCGCGGCCGGCGCCGGTGGCCACGCCGGCACCACCTCGCCTTTTGCGCTGATCCGCGAGATCCGGCAGTGGTTCGACGGGCCGCTGCTGCTCTCAGGCTCGATGGCGCACGGTCGCTCCGTGCTGGCCGCGCAGGTGGCGGGGGCTGATCTGGCCTACATCGGCAGCGCCTTCCTTGCCACGCACGAGGCCAACAACACCGACGAGTACAAGCAGATGATCGTCGACTCGGCGGCGTCGGACATCGTCTACAGCAACCTCTTCACCGGCGTGCACGGCAACTACCTCCGTGGCAGCATCACCGCCGCCGGGCTGGACCCTGACGATCTGCCGCAGTCGGACCCGTCCAAGATGAGTTTCGGCACTGGCGGCGAGGAGGGCGGCGGTCAGGCCAAGGCCTGGCGCGACATCTGGGGGTCGGGGCAGGGGATCGGCGCGATCGACCGCCGGTTGTCCGTGGCCGAGCTGGTGACGCAGCTGCGCGAGCAGTACGACGAGGCGTTGGCGACCCCGATCTGGGACGGTCGCGAGAACCGGCAGCTGCTGACTCAGTGACCGAGTAGCACCCCTCGGTCGGTCTCGCTGATGGGCTGTGGCGCGCCCTCGGCGTCGGCCAGGACGTAGACGGTCTCGACGCTGCAGCAGTCGCCTTCGGCGGTGCGGATGTCGAAGGTCATGGTGAAGCTGCTCCGTCCGACCCGGCCGCACGTCGCCGTCACCTCCACCACGTCACCCCAGGTCGCGGGTGCGTGCCAGGTGAGGGTCGAGGTCTTGAGCCGGATCAGCTCCACGAACGCCTGCAGCCCCCGTCCCGCGCAGAAGGCCCCCATCGCCTCGTCGCACCAGAGCAGGTAGTGGGCGTTGAAGGCGACGCCCTGCTGGTCGGTCTCGGCGTAGCGGACCGGCGCGCTCCAGGTGACGGTCGTGGTCATGGGGTGATCCTGCCGGGCGGGCACAATGAACCTTCACACCCCCGTAGCCCAATGGCAGAGGCAGACCCCTTAAAAGGGTCGAAGTGTCGGTTCGAGTCCGACCGGGGGTACGCAGGAGGAGCCGAGCGAAGACCGAGCTTGCTCGTGTCTTCCGAGGCGACGATCTGCGTTGAGGTGCGGAGCGCCGATCACGGGCAGGGGGAGCCGAGCGGGGACCGAGCTTGCTCGTGTCTTCCGAGGCGACGATCTGCGTTGAGGTGCGGAGCGCCGATCACGGGCAGGAGGAGCCGAGGAGGGCGGTCAGCCGCTCTTGCGCCGATGAACGCGCTTGCCGCCGGCCGCACCGTGGGCGTCGCCGGCCTTCCCGCCGGACTGCGACGCGTCCTCGTGAGGGTGGGAGCGGTTCTTCTTGCGCTCGAGTGCCGCCCTGAACGCGTCCTTGACCTGCTTGTCTGCGCCGTCGGATTCAGCCATGCCCCTACCCTCGCACGTCATGGACGTCGTCATCGACCCGGATTCGGCCGTGCCGCCCTACGAGCAGTTGCGCGCCGGCATTGCGTCGCAGGTCTCCGACGGCCGTCTCGCCGCCGGGGTCAAGCTCCCCACCGTCCGGGGCCTGGCCGGGGAGCTGGGCTTGGCCGTCAACACGGTCGCCCGGGCCTACCGGGAGCTGGAGGCCTCGGGCCTCATCGAGACCCGAGGCCGAGCCGGCAGCTTCGTCGGTGCCCGGGGAGATCGCAGCCGCGACGAGGTGCTCCGCGCGGCCGAGGAGTACGCCGCCCGCGCGCGCGAACTGGGCGTAGCTGAGCCGGAGGCGCTCGCCATCGTCACGGCTGCCCTGCGGCAGCGCTGACGACGGTTGCGTCCCGGACTCGCGTCAGCTGCGTTCGAGGACGACGACCGGGATCTCCCGATCGGTCTTGGTCGCGTAGTCGTTGTAGTCGGGCCAGACCTCGGCCATGTGATCCCACATGGCGGGGCGCTCCTCCGGTGTGGCGGTCCGCGCGTGGGCGGCGAACCTCTCGCCCTTGATCTGGACCGTCACGTTCGGGTCCTGCTCGATGTTCTTGAACCAGTCGGGCGGCTCGGGGGCGCCGCCCTTGGAGGCGACGATGAGGTAGCTGTCGTCCCAGTCCCGGTAGATGAGCGGGTGGGTGTAGTCCTTGCCGGACTTCCGGCCGGTGGTGTGCAGCAGCAGGATCGTCGTCCCCTTCTCCCAGTGGTAGCCCTCCTCGCCGTCCGTCGCCTCGTACCGCTCGACGTGTTCCTTGCCGAAAAGCATCGTCGCCGTCCTCGCTCGTCTCGGATCTGGAGTCACGGAATAGCCTGCCCGGCGATACCGTTGCCGAAGCAGTTGCAGTTGCAACTACTTCGAGAGGAGAGGCTGATGGTTGCCGTCACTGCAGACACGTTGGTGCTGCCGCGGGTGAAGAAGGCCGGGCTGGGCGACACCGAGCGTCCCGTGCTCGCCGTCTCGACCGGACCCACGGGCTACGAGGGCGAGGGATTCCCCGTCCGCCGGACCATGGCCGGCATCAACCACCGCTTCCTCGACCCGTTCATCATGATGGATCACATGGGCGAGGTGGACTACGCCGCCGGCGAGCCCAGGGGTACCAACTGGCACCCGCACCGCGGCTTCGAGACTGTCACCTATCTCATCGACGGCGAGTTCGTGCACCAGGACACCCACGGCGGGGGCGGTGTCATCCGCGAGGGCTCGACGCAGTGGATGACCGCCGGCGCCGGCCTGCTGCACATCGAGACGCCACCGGAGAAGCTCGTTGAGGACGGCGGGCTCTTCAACGGCTTCCAGCTCTGGGTCAACCTTCCTGCCGCCGAGAAGTTCACGACGCCGGCCTACCAGCCAGTCGAGGCCTCGGACCTGCTCCTGCTCGCCAGCGAGGACGGTGGTTCGCTGCTGCGCGTCATTGCAGGCGAGGTGGACGGTCACGTCGGGCCCGGCTCGACCCACACGCCCATCACGCTGTTGCATGCGTCGATCTCGGCCGGGGCGCAGCTGTCCCTGCCGTGGCAGCCGACGTACAACGGGCTCGCCTACGTCTACGCCGGCTCCGGGACCGCCGGCACCGAGGGTCACGAGGTGCACGCCGGGAACCTGGTCGTCTTCGGCAAGGGCGACCGCATCACGCTGGCCGCCGACGCCACCCAGGACAGCCGCACCTCCTCGCTGGAGGTGATCCTGCTCGGCGGCGAGCCGATCAAGGAGCCGATGGTCCAGTACGGGCCGTTCGTCATGAACACCCGCGAGGAGCTGCAGCAGGCGATCGAGGACTACCAGAAGGGACGCCTCGGCGTGATCCCGCCGGACGCGATCATGCCTCACGTTCCGCAGGGTCGCTGACGACGCCCGCGCGTCCCGTCCCATCCCGTCCCATCCCGTCCCGTCCCGTCCCGTCCCTCCCGTCCCATCCCGTCCCGTCCCGTCCCAGCCCTCCCGCCCGCGTCGAGTGGTCGATTCCGAACCCGAGTGGTCGCCTCAGCGGCGACCACTCGGTGCGGATATCGACCACTCGGCGTTCGGGGAGGTGCGGATATCGACCACTCGGCGTTCGGGGAGGTGCGGTGCGGGTCACCGTTCACGCCCCGGCCGCGGCACTAGCGTTGCGGGTGTGACCACGCCTGAACGCAGCGCCGCCGACCTGATCGTCGAATGTCTGGAGAACGAGGGCGTCACCCACGTCTTCGGCATCCCGGGCGAGGAGAACATCCGCCTGGTCGAGGCGCTGTCCCGCTCGACGATCGAGTACGTGCTCACGCGGCACGAGCAAGGTGCCTCGTTCATGGCCGAGACCTACGGCCGCCTCACCGGCAAGGCCGGGGTCTGCTCGGCGACGCTCGGGCCGGGTGCGATCAACCTGCTGCTCGGCGTGGCGGACGCCACCACCAACTCCACGCCGGTGCTGGCGATCTCGGCGCAGGTCGGCAACAACCGCAGCTACAAGGAGTCGCACCAGGGCGTCGACCTGGTGTCGATGTTTGCGCCGGTGACGAAGTGGTCGGAGCTCGTGGCGACGCCCGGAGCGGTGCCCGAGATGGTGCGTAAGGCCTTCAAGCTGGCCCAGACCGAGCGTCCGGGATCGGTCTACCTCGCCGTCCCCGAGGACGTCGAGGAGGCACCGGCCCCGGCGGGACGGGTGCCGCTGCCGGTGAACGTCCCGCGTCCGGAGGAGCCGTCGGCGGCCCAGCTCGAGCGCGCGGCGGCGATCCTGCGGTCGGCCAAGAACCCGGTCGTCCTCGCCGGGCACGGTGCCGCCCGTGCCGAGGCCGGACCGGCGTTGCGACGCTTCGCCGAAGCCCTCGGTGTCCCGGTCGCGACCACCTTTCACGGCAAGGGCGTCTTCGACGACGGACACCCGCTGGCGCTCGGCGCCGTGGGCTTCATGCGCCACGACTACGTCAACTTCGGCTTCGACTCCGCCGACGTCATCGTCGCGGTCGGCTACGAGCTGCAGGAGTTCGATCCGGTCCGGATCAACCCTCGCGGTGACAAGTCGATCATCCACGTGCACCGCTTCGCCGCCGAGGTGGACGCCCACTACGACGTCTCGGTGGGGTTGGTGTCGGACATCAGCCGCAGCCTGGACGCCCTGGCCGAGGAGGTCGGCGAGGTGAGCTACGGGTCGTCCAACGAGCGCATCCGCAGCCTGCTCACCGCCGAGCTGGAGCGAGGGCAGGCCGACGACCGCTTCCCGCTCGCGCCGGCCCGCGTCGTGGCCGATACTCGCGCCGCTCTCGATCGGGACGACATCGTCCTGGTCGACACCGGTGCGCTGAAGATGTGGATGGCCCGGCTCTACCCGACCTACGAGCCGAACACCTGCCTGATCAGCAACGGCTTGTCGACCATGGCCTGGACCGTGCCGGGAGCGATCGGCGCCAAGATCGCGCGGCCGGAGGCGAAGGTCCTCGTCGCCACCGGCGACGGCGCGTTCCTCATGAACTCCCAAGAGATCGAGACCGCGCTGCGGCTGCGGATCCCGATGGTCGTCCTGATCTGGGTGGACGACGCCTACGGCCTCATCAGCTGGAAGATGGACCTGGAGATCGGCAAGAACGTCGACACGACCTTCACCAACCCGGACTTCGTCGCCTACGCCGAGAGCTTCGGCGCGAAGGGGTATCGCATCGGTGCCGCCGACGAGCTGCTGCCGACGCTGCGGACCGCCCTCGCCGACGACACCGTCTCGGTCATCGCCTGCCCCGTCGACTACACCGCCAACCTGGACCTCATCGAGTCCCTCGGCGAGCTGGACGAGACCCAGGGCTGACCCCGCCTGTCTGACCCCGCCGGTTTTGGCGCCGTGACTTGGTATCCCAAGTCACGGCGCCAAAACCGGTCAGGAGGAGGGGAGGCGGTAGCCGAGCCGCGCCACGACGGACGAGCCGTCGGGGGTGCGGATCGTGATCGGGGAGCGGCCGGTGGGCCTCGCCCCGAAGAGGACGTCCGCGGCGGCGCGCAGCGAGGTCGCCTGATAGCCGAAGGACGCCATGAAGACCGGAGTCGACGGGTCGTAGCCCAGCTCGTAGGGCGCCCCCACGGCCAGGACGATGGTGGGGGTGCCCGTCGCCCGGATGGCTGCTGCCAGCTTGCGCTGCTGCGGGTCGCCCCAGGCGTCGTTGCTGATCACCACGGCGTAGTCGTTCTGCTTCGCCGCGGCGACGGCGGTGGCGATGGCGGCGTCGCTGGGTGCGGAACCCGTGTACACGTTGGTCGCCTGCACGCCCTTGGCGGCGATCGCCTTGGTGAGGGTGGCGCCGGTCGTGACGCCGTACCCGGTGACCAGCACCTTCTTGCCCGAGTTCGGCGCCAGCGGCAACGTGCCGTCGTTGCGGTACAGCGTCATGCCCCGCGCGGCAGCGGTGTCCATGGCGCGGTTCTGTGCCGGGGTCCCGACCGCGCCGGCAGCCTTCGCGGCATCGACCTGCGCGCCGTCGAAGAGTCCCAGCTTCTGCTTGGCCGTGAGCACCCGGCGGACGGACTGATCGATGCGGGCCAGGGAGATGTCGCCGGAGCGGACGGCGTCCAGGACCGCGGTGTAGGCGGTGTCGAACTGCGGCGGCATAAGCAGCTGGTCCACCCCGGCCTTCAGCGCCAGCAGGACGCGCTGCGGCACCGTGTAGTTCTGCAGCGCCTGCGCGTCGAGGGCATCGGTGACGACGAGCCCGTCGTAGTGCAGCTTGTCGCGCAGGATGCCGGTGACCATCGGCTCGGAGAGACTCGCCGGGGCGCCGGACGGGTCGAGAGCGGGCGCCACGATGTGCGCGGCCATGATCTGGTCGGTGCCCGCCGCGATCGCCGCGCGGAAGGCGGGCAGGTCGTAGCGCTCGAAGTCGCGCCTGCTCTGGTCGCTGACGGCCTCACCGAAGTCGGTGTTCACCTCGGTGCTGCCCAAGCCGGGAAAGTGCTTGGCGACGGCAGCGACACGCTGCGACTGCAGGCCACGTACCGCCGCCGCGCCGAAGGCCGAGGTCTGCAGCGCGGTGTCACCGAAGGCGCGGGACCCGTCCGCAGCGTTGGCGGGGTTGGTGTTGGTGTCGACCACAGGCGCGTCGTCGACGTTGATGCCGAGGGCTCGCAGCTGCTGCGCGTTGGCGCGGTAGGCGTCGAAGGCCAGGCGCGGGTCGAAGCTCGCCCCCAGCGCCATGTTGCCGGGCGATACGGCCACCGGCGCGCCGATACGGGCGACGCGGCCACCCTCCTGGTCGATGGTCGTCAGCAGCGGGATCCTCGCCCCCGAGGTCGCCGCCGCCTGCTGCAGCCCGTTGGAGAGCGTCGCGATCGTGGTGGGGTCGGTGAGGGTGTTGGCCCAGGTGAAGTAGATGACGCCGCCGAGGTGGTACTTGCTCACCAGCTGGGCGCCGTTGTCGACGCCGTAGAGCTGCCGGTTCTGCGCGACCGCCGCCGGGTCGGTCGTGTCGGCCGTCGTCCCGTAGGCGTAGGTGACGAAGAGCTGGCCGACCTTCTCCTCCAACGTCATCGACCGCAGCAGGTCCGCGACGCGGTCGGCATGGTGGGGCCGCGCGCCGGTGGGCACAGCCGTGGCGGGCAGGGCGAGACCCAGCGTCGCGAGCAGGGCCGTGACGAGCACGAGCAGTCGTCGTCGGGTGGTCATGGCGTTCCTCCTAGCGGGCCGCCGGCGCGAAGCCGGTGGCGTGGACGTCGGTGAGCGGGGTCGTGCCGAGTCGCAGGGCGTCGAGCCGGACGCCCAGCCCGTGATAAAGCGCATCCGTGCGATAAGTCCAGCGCAGCTGGGTGGTGCCGGTCGCGGGGACGGCGACGGCATGCCACCAGCGGTGATGGCCGTAGCCGGAGAGGACGCCGTCCGGGGCGGGTCGGATCGACCGTCCGTCGCGCAGGCCGAAGGGCAGCGGCGTCCAGGTCGTGCCGTCCGCGCTCTGCTCCAGGGTGAGCAGGTCCTGCTGCGGTGCAGTGTCGAACCAGAGGTCGAAGCCGAGGCGCTCGCCCGCCGTGGCCGGTGCCGCTCGGTGGGCGGTGAGGACCGCGGTGGTGGAGTCGGCCGGACCGGCTCGCCACGACGTCGCCCCCGCCGTCGGACGGACCGGCAGCGCCGAGGCGAGGTCGTCGGCGACCGCGCGCCGCACCGGGTTGTTCGTGCCCCAGTCCCGGCTCGGGTGCACCCGGTTGGAGAGGAAGATCAGGAACGAGCTCGTCGTCGGGTCGACGACGAAGGTCGTGCCGGTGAAGCCGGTGTGCCCGATCGTGTACGGCGTGGCCAAGGCACCCATGTAGCTGTACTGGTACTGCTCGAAGCCGACGCCGTGGTTGTGCGTTCCGAAGGCCTGGTTGAGGTTGGTGAAGAGCGCCTCGACCGCCTGCCGCGACAGGATCCGGTGCCCGCGGTAGATCCCGCCGTTGAGCAGGGTCTGCGCCAGCACGGCGAGGTCGTCGGCGTCGGAGAAGACGCCCGCGTGACCGGAGATCCCCCCGAGGGCCCAGGCGTTCTCGTCGTGGACGACACCGCGGACCATGCCGCGGTCGGGCACCTTCTCGTACTCGGTCGCCGCGATGCGCGGTAGCAGCGAGGCCGGGGGGTTGTACATCGTGCTCGTCATCCGCAACGGCCGCGTGATGCCGTCCCGGACCAGGGCGTCGAGACGCCGGCCGGTGATGGCCTGCTCGACCAGCTGCATCGCCATCATGTTGATGTCGGAGTACACGTAGGTGGTGCCGGCCGCGGCCTGCGGGACGCTGTCCAGGATGGCGGGTACGCGCTCCTGCTCCGGCAGCTGCCACAGGGCGGGCACCGGGTCGGGAGCGAGTCCCGAGGTGTGGGTGAGCAGCTGCCGGACGGTGATGTCGTCCTTGCCGTGACTGCCGAAGGCGGGCAGGTACCGCACCACCCGGGCGTCGAGGTCCAGGCGTCCGGCGTCGACGAGCTGCATCGCGACGAGGGCGGTGAAGAGCTTGGACAGCGACGCGAGGTCGTAGATCGTGTCGGTCCGGGTGCGCACGCGCTGCTCCGGTGGCAGCAGCGTCGGCTTGTCGTCGGCGTAGAGCGAGGCGTATCCGTGTGCCGACTCGTGGACGATCACGCCGTCGTGGGCGGCCAGCGCCACGCCACCGGGGATGAGGGGATGACCCGACGCGCCCTGGGGCTGCATACCGGCCTCGACGTCGAGGCCGATCTTGGACACCGGCCCGGCCAGCAGTCCGGCGCTGCGGGCCGAGCCGTGGTGCAGGCTGCGGACCGGGCCGAGCATGGACCGCAGCGCCGACGACGGCGCGGGCAGGATCTGGACCGGCGAGTTCTGCTCGACGGAGGCGGGACGCGACTCCGGACGCGACGCCGGACGAGCCACGGCGACGGTGCTCGCGAGCAGGACGGCCGTCCCGGCGCAGGCGGAGAGCAGCCGCTTCATCGGAGGGCTCCCTCGCGGTATAGGAGGTAGCTGCGGCGCACTGCGCGAAAGCGCTCGACGTCTGGCTGCATGTCCCGGACCAGGCTGCGGGGGTCGCGCCCGGCGTCCACCCCGGTGCGGAGCGCATCGCTGCCGGAGAGCTTGTCGATCCAGTACGGGTCGACCTTGTCGCCGGTGTCGTAGCGCCAGGCGAAGTCCGGGTAGAGGCGCTTCAGTGACGACAGCATCGTCGTGGCGGTGAGCACCGGATCGAAGGCGGTCGCGTCGGTGACGTAGGTCTGGACCCCGCGGCACACCTGTCCGGCGTAGGCAGCGGAGGTGGGTGAGAACGCCGCCTCGCGGAAGGCGGCGCCGGGAAGGTTCGCTGCCCGGAGTGCCGCCGTCCACCGCTCGTCGACGTAGGGGGCGCCGATGAGTTCGAAAGGCGCCGTGGTGCCGCGGCCCTGGGAGAGGTTGGTGCCCTCGAACCAGCAGGTGCCCACGTAGACGAGGGCGGAGGTGACGGTCGGGATGTTCGGTGACGGCGCCACCCAGCGCAGCCCACCGGTGTCGCCGGGACGGTCGCGACGCCAGCCGGTCATCGCGATCACCTGCAGGTCGACGCCGGCGCCGGCGCGGTCGCGGACGAACTCGCCGGCGAAGAGCCGCGCCAGCTCGCCGACGGTGAGGCCGTGCTGCTGCACGATCGGGGCGCGGCCGACACCGGTCTGCAGTGCGTCGCGCAGCAGGTGTCCGGCGACCCGGTTGCCGCCGAGCGGGTTGGGGCGGTCGAGCACCACGACCCGGCGTCCGGTGGCGGCGCAGGCCGTCATGACGTCGTAGAGCGTCCAGATGTAGGTGTAGAAGCGAGCGCCGACGTCCTGGATGTCGAAGACGACGGTGTCGACGCCGGCCTTGTCGAGGACGGCGGGCAGGGCGGTCCACGCCAGGCCGTAGAGGTCGTAGACGGTGAGGCCGGTGCGCGGGTCGACCGAAGTCCCCTCCGAACCGCCCGCCTGCGCCGTCCCGCGGAAGCCGTGCTCCGGGCCGAAGACGGCGCGGAGGTCGACCCGCGGCGACGCGTGCATGACGTCGACGATCGAGTCCAGGTCGTCGGTGACCCCGGTGGGGTTGGTGAGGACGCCTACCCTGCGGCCGCGGAGCGCGGCGTAGTCGGAGGCGATGAGTCGGGCCAGCCCGGTGCGGACCCGCATCGTCGCCTGCCCCGGCCCCGGACGGGGCGCCGGCGGGGTCGCCGTCGCGGTCGGCGTCGGACCCACGCACCCGGCGACGGCGGCCGCGGCCCCGAGCACACCGGCCCCGAGGACGGCTCGCCGCGGGGTCGTCACGACAGCACCTTCGCCCGTTCCAGCGCATCGGGCGGGGCCGCATCGCGCCGGGGCCGGACCAGCGACACCAGGCCGCCGACGACCAGGGTGATGATCACGCCGGCCGGCACGAACCAGGGGAAGGCGAGTCCGACGCCCTTGGTCTTGTCGGCCTCCCACCAGAGGATGTCGCCGCCGGTGGTCACCTTCACGCGCAGCACGATCCACGCCATCACCGCGACCGTGGTGACGAGGGCGATCGCCGCTGCGACCTGATCGGCGCGTTTGACGACGAGGCCCAGGATGAAGGCGCCCAGCATCGCGCCGTACGTGTAACCGGTGATGGACAACCCGACGACGACGACCTGGTTGCCCTTGTCGTCGAACAGGGACGCGAAGACGACCATCACCGCCGTCCATGCCAGCGTCGCGTAGCGGGCGATGGTGAGCATTGCCTCGGGGCTGGGCTTGCGTCCGAACCAAGCCGTGATGATGTCGGCGACCGTCGAGTTGGAGAGCGAGTTCAGCGCCGAGGAGAGGGAACCCATCGTTGCGGCCAGGATGCCAGCGATGAGTAGGCCTGCCAGGCCCACCGGAAGGCCGTTCAGCACGAAGTCCGGGAAGATCTGGTCGGAGCTCTTGAAGCCGAGCTGCTCGAGTGACGCGGCATCCTTGTAGACCCACAGCAGCGCCCCGACCAGGGAGAAGAGCGCGAACTGGACGGTGACTGCGATGCCGCTGCCGATCATGGCCTTGCGGCCGTCGGAGAGGTTCTTCGTGGCCAGCACCCGCTGCGCGATGAGCTGGTCGGAGCCGTGGGAGGCCATGCCGAAGATGGCGCCGCCGATGATCGCCGTGACGAAGGCGTAGGGGTTGGTGACGATGTTGAAGAAGGTCCAGTCACTCGAACTCGACACCTGGAAGATCTCGAACTTGCCGCCGTCGAGAGCCTTCCCGAACGCGCTGAAGCCGGTGTGCCCGAGCAGGACGACGATGCAGACGACGGCGCCGCCGAGATAGAGCGTCATCTGGATGACGTCGGTCCAGATGACGGCCTTGATGCCGCCGACGTAGGTGTAGGCGACGGTGATCAGCGACAGCACGAGGATGATGACGAAGTAGTTGACGCTCACCCCGAGCTCGTCGAGCAGCAGCTTGATCGGGATCGCGGAGGCGAAGAGCCGCACTCCCTCGGCGAGCAGGCGTGTGACGAGGAAGGTCAGCGAGGCTAGGCCCTGCACGTGCCGTCCGAAGCGCTCGCCGAGGTACTGGTACGCGCTGACGAAGCCACCCTTGAAGTACAGCGGCAGCAGGACGAACGACACCAGCGTGCGGCCGAGGATGTAGCCGAAGGCCAGCTCGACGTAGGAGAAGTTCGTCAGGTACGCCACGCCCGGCACGGAGATCACGGTGAGCGTCGAGGTCTCGGTGGCGACGATGGATCCCATCACCGCCCACCAGGGCAACGACTTCTCCCCGGTGAAGTAGTCCTCGGCCGACTTCTGCCGGCCCGACAGCTTCAGGCCGATGAGCGCGATGACCACCAGGTAGGCGACGATGACCGCGACGTTGATCGCGTCGTGCACGGGCTGCTCCTCTGTTCTTCGAGCGGATCTGCGACAAAGTCAGTGCGTGACGGTCACCTTGGACAGCCCGCCGGGATGGTCGACGTCCACGCCGCGGGACGTGGCGAGGGCGCGGGCCACGAGCTGTCCGGGGACGACGGCCACCACGGGGCTGAGCCATGGCGGCACGCCGGCCGGGACGGGCACCACGGTGGTGATGCCGTCGGGCAGTGAGGCGTCGTTCGCCGCCGCCGCGAGCACGTGGACCGCCGCACCGCGGCCGAGCAGGCCGGGGACGATCTCGAGCACGCTGCTGCTCGCCGCCTCGTCGGGGGCGACCAGCAGCACCGGGACCTCCGGGGTCACCGCACCCACCGGCCCGTGGAGCAGGTCGGCCGGCGACCAGGGCACCACCTGCGTCCCCGTCAGCTCGGTGATCTTCAGTGCGGTCTCGTGGGCGGTGGCGAGGTTGAGGCCGCGGCCGACGGCCACCGCCCGGCCCGCGGGATGCAGGGTGCGGGCGGTCTCGCGGGCGGCGGGATCGGCGAGGTCCAGCGCGCCGCGCAGCAGCTCGGGCAGCTGCCGCAGCTCGTCCCACGCACCGGCGGTGGCCGAGGCGGGGCCGAGAGCCAGGGCCAACCCGGCGACGGCGACGAGCGAGGTGGTGTAGGTCTTGGTGGCGGCGACCGAGCGTTCGGCCCCGGCCGCGAGGTCGACGACGTGGTCGACCGCCGCCGCCAGCGGGGACGCCGCGTCGTTGGTGATCGCCACGGTCGGGCGTCCCTGCGCGCGGGCGGCCCGGATCACCGCCACGATGTCGGTGGAGCGCCCCGACTGCGAGATCGCGACGACGAGCTGACCGGTCATCGCCGGGGTGCGGTCGTAGACGGTGGTGAGACTGGGCGTGGCGAGGGTGACGGCCAGCTCGCTGCGCAGCGGGACGAGGTACTGCGCGTAGCGGGCGGCATTGTCCGAGCTGCCGCGGGCGACCAGCGTCACCCCCGTGCAGCCGACCGCCAGCTCGCGGAGCCGCTCGACGTGCTCGGGCAGCGAGGCCAGCAGGCGCGCGATCGCGTCGGGCTGCTCGGCGAGCTCGTCGTCCAGCCGCGTCATGCCGCCGCCCGCCCCTCGACCAGGGCGGTGCGGACACCGAGGTCGTCGTCCAGGACGACGACGTCGGCGAGGTTCCCCGGCCGCAGCGCGCCGACATCGTTGCGCCGCAGCAGCCCCGCCGGGACGGCGGTGGCGGCGGTGAGCGCCACGGCGACGTCGATGCCGAGGGCGACACAGTGACGGACGCAGCCGAGCAGTGTGGCGGCGCTGCCGGCCAATGCGCCCTCGGCATTGCGGACCTCGCCGCCGCGCAGCCGCACCGGGACGTCGCCGAGTCGGTAATCGCCGTCCGGCATTGCGGCGGCCGCGGTGGCGTCGGTGACCAGCGCGACGCGTCCGGGTGCCGCGGCGAAGGCCAGCCTGACGAGCTCGGCCGAGAGGTGGTGGCCGTCGGCGATGAGCCCGTTGACCACGCCGGGCCGGGTCAGCGCCTCGCCGGCCAGACCGCCGTCGCGTCCGCGCATCGGCGGCATCGCGTTGAAGAGATGGGTGGTGCCGGCGGCTCCCCGCCCGAAGGCGGCGGCTGCCTGCGCGGCGGTGGCCGCGCTGTGTCCGAGCAGGACGGTGACGCCGCGCGCGGCGAGGGCGCCGATGACCTCGAGGGCTCCCGGCAGCTCCGGGGCGAGGGTCACCGCTGCCACGCCGGAGCTGATCAGTCGCTCCATCCCGGCGGCGTCCGGGTCACGTCGGTACCGCGCCGGATGAGTGCCGAGGCGTTCGGGGGAGAGCCAGGGACCCTCCAGGTGTACTCCCAGCACGCGTGCCGCGCCGGGCTCGGGAGTGGTGGCGCAGAGGCGCGCTGTCGCCGCCGCCGTCGCCTCGACATCGCCGGTGATCACCGTCGGCAGGAAGGAGGTGACACCGTCGCGAGCCAGGGCGACGCGCACGGTGTGGATCTCGGCGGCGTCGGCCGCGGCGAGGTCGACGCCGCCGTAGCCGTTGACCTGGAGGTCCACGAGGCCGGGTACGGCGATGCCGTCCCGACCGGCCGGGCTCACCCCGACCGCCTCGATGCGTCCGTCGGCCACGGTCACGTCGCCGGGCAGCAGTCGGCCGCCGACCAGCGCGGCGGCGACACCGAGCCGGGCCCTCATCCGACTTCCAGCGTGTCGACAGCCGCCAGGGGTTCGGGCAGTCGCAGCGGATCGATGCCGGGGGTGATCCGTCCCAGCACGCGGGGGTGCCGACTGCCGGTGCCGCCGGGGACCACGCCGGGGACGCCGTGCCAGGTCAGCCAGCCGAGCAGGGCCACGAGATACGCCTCCTTGGCGTCGGACGGCAGGCCCAGCTCGTCGCTGCGGCGCAGTGGCACCGTGCCGAGCGCAGCGGACAGCCGGGCGACCAGTGTCGGGTTCCGCAGCCCCCCGCCCGAGGCGATCACGTCCTCGGCACCGTGGTGGTGCACCGCCGCCGCCACGGTCCGCGCCGTCAGCTCGACGAGCGTGGCCGCGATGTCGGCCTCGTCGAGATCACGGCCGACGAGGTGAGCGTCGAGCCAGGCCGCGGTGAAGAGCTCCCGCCCGGTGGATTTTGGTGGTTCCTGCGCAAAGTAGGGCTCGGCCAGCATGGCGTCGAGAAGGGCCCGGTCCACCTGGCCAGCGGCCGCGAGCGCCCCGTCGACGTCGTATCCCTCACCGCGACCGGCGCGCGTCGCGACGACGTCGAGCAGGCAGTTGGCGGGACCGGTGTCGTAGGCGAGGATCCGGTCCGGTGCGACCACCGTGACGTTGGCGATGCCGCCGAGGTTGAGGGCGAGGCGAACGCCGTCACCGCGCAGCCAGAGTGCGTCGAGGGTGGAGGCGAGCGGGGCGCCGTGCCCCCCGGCGGCGACATCGCGCGCCCGCAGGTCGCTGATCACCGGAAGTCCGGTGGCTTCGGCGATCCAGGCGGGTTGCCCGACCTGCAGCGTGCCGCGTGCCGTGCCGTCCTCGATCCAGTGGAAGACGGTCTGCCCGAGGGAGGCGACCAGCTCGCCGCCGTGCCGAGCATGTACCTGCGCCGCCACCGTCGCGCAGAACCGGCCGAAGTCGGTGTCGAGCCGGCAGAGCGCCTCGGCTGTGGTGCCGGCCGGTGGCAACACGGCCAGCGCGGCCTGCCGGATCGGGGCCGGCAGGGCGACGGTCTCAGCGAAGACCGGACGCAGGCGCGCTCGCCCCTGCCCGTCGTGCTCCAGGTCGGCGACGGCGACGTCCAGGCCGTCGACCGAGGTCCCCGACAGCAGCCCGATCACCTTCATGCGTGACCCACCGGGGCCGGCGCCGCCAGGGCCGCGCGCACCGAACCGGCGGCGTCGAGTCGTTCGCGTGCGGTCGCCGCGTCGAGGTCGCCGAGCAGCATGACCAGGGCGACCCGGACCGAGCCGTCCGCCGCCGCGAGGGCGCGGGCGGCCTCGTCGTAGCTCACCCCTGCGGCGTCACGCACCATCCGCTGGGCGCGCCGACGCAGCTTGTCGTTGCTGGCGATCATCTCCACCATCCAGGGACCGAAGGTGGTCCCGGCGCGGACCATGGCCGCCGTCGACAGCGTGTTCAGCGCGATCTTCTGCGCGGTGCCTGCGGCGAGGCGGGTCGAGCCGGCGATGACCTCGGGGCCGGTGAGCAGCTCGACGGCGATGTCGGCGACGGCGGACAGCGGGCTGTCCGGGGCGTTGCCGATCCCCACCGTGGCCGCGCCCCGGTCGGCGGCCCGCCGCAGCGCCGCCAGCACGTAAGGCGTGCGTCCCGACGCGGTGATGCCCACCACGACATCGCCCGGTCCGACGCGGAGATCGTCGACATCCGCGGCGCCGGCCGCCCCGTCGTCCTCGGCGCCCTCGATGGCGGTGGTCCCGGCGCGCTGGCCCCCGGCGAGCAGCACCGGCACCCGGTCCGGGGGCAGGTCGAAGGTCGGGGTCAGCTCGGCGGCGTCCTGGACGGCGAGGCGGCCGGGGGTCCCCGCACCGACGTAGACCAGCCGGCCGGTGCCGGCGAGCGCGGCCCCGGCCAGCTCGGCAGCAGCGCTGAGCGGCGCCGCCGCTGCCAGCACCGCACCGGCGGCACCGCGGTGCCCCTCGGCGAGGCGGGTCACGAGGCGCTCGGTCGGCCAGAGGTCGAGGTCCGCGGTGTCCGGCGCCACCGCCTCGGTCGGCAGCAGGTCGGTGTCGTGCTCGGCGTCGGTGCGGGGGCGGCCGACAAAGGCCTCGTCGGCGAAGGCCCCGGTGTCGGCGAGCAGGGCACGGAGTCCGTCGACGGCGTCGCCGGCCGGCGCGGTCCATGCCCGGCGTGAGCGCGCTTCGAGCCGGGGTGCGAGCAGCGGAGCCAGTCCGCCGACCACCGCGATCGGCAGGTCGGTCGGCAGCGGTGTGAGGGTCTCGGTCAGGCCGTCGGCGGCGGCGTCGAGCACCCGGCGCGCGGCGTCGTCGCCCTGCGCCGCGGCGGCCGCGACCTCGGGCACGAAGGCCGCGAGGCGGGCCGGGAGGGCAGGGTCGCCGAGCAGCCGTGGCCAGCCCGTGGCGCGTCCGAAGCGCGCCACGGCGGCCGCGTGCAGCGGGCCTGCGGGATCGGCGTCGGCCTCGCGCAGCGCCTGCCAGCCGATCCAGGCACCGCCACCGGTGTCGCCCAGCAGCAGGCCGCGACCGTCGAGCCGCAGGACGCGGCCGCTGATCCGAGCCACCGTCACCGCGCCGGTGCCGAGCGCGACTGCGGCTCCGTCCCCGCCGGCGAAGGCGCCGGCCTGCCACGCCGCGGAGTCGCTGACGACGAGCACCGGGTCGGGCGCGATCGGGAACGAGGCGGCCAGGGTGTCGGCGAAGAGCTGGGCGGCGTCGGTGTCGGTGACGATGCCGGGTGCGCAGACGGCCAGCCGCCAGGCACCCGTGATCGGGACGGCGGCCCGGACGGCGGTGGTGACGGTCCGGGCGGTGCCGACCGCCCCCTCGGGGCCGAGGACGGCCGCGCCGCCGGGGAGGTGTCGGTCGACGGTCGACTCGCCGTCGGAGACCACCCGCAGGTGACTGCGCCCGACGTCGACCAGCACGGTGGTGCTGCGGCTCATCGACGCCCCTCGCGCGGCGGCAGGATGTCGATCTCGATCAGGTAGCGGTCGGCGCGGTAGAGGGCGTCGACGTACTCGACGACCTCGCCGTGGTGATCACGGGACAGCCGCAGGAACCGGAACGCGGCGGTGCCGGGGTCGACGCCGAGCAGCTCGGCCTCGGCGGCGTCGAGGACGACGGGCTCCACGCTCTGCCGGCCGTTGGCCACGCGCCGCCCGAACCGCTCGCTGAGCAGGGCGTAGTACGAGCCGTGGGCCAGGTCAGTACCGGTCAGGCCGGGGACGCGGTGCGCAGGGACGTGCAGGGTCTCCAGCGCGATCGGCTGCTCGTCGGCCAGCCGGAGGCGACGCACGACGAGCACCGGGTCCTCGCGGGCGATCTCCAGACGTGCCGCCAGCGAGTCGTCGGCCTCGCGCACGCTGTCGCCGATGAGCTCGGTGGACGGTCGCAGTCCCCGCCGGCGCATGTCCTCGTGGAAGGAGGTGGCCATGAGCGGTTGTGCTGCGGCGGGCCGGCGCACGAAGGTCCCCGCGCCGTGGCGCCGCTCCACGATGCGGCGCGCCTCGAGTTCGTCCAGGGCCCGTCGGACCGTCATGCGGGAGACCCCGCAGCTCACCGCGAGCTCGCGTTCGCCGGGGAGGAGCGCCCCAGGGCCGAGCCCCTCGGCGAGCTCCCGGACGTACCGCTCGACTTCGTCAGCGCGAATAGGCACGCCACAGGTATAGACCAGTGAGGGCGGCTGCGGCAAGACTTCCTCGCGCAGGCTGCTGCGTGACCAGTTCCTGCCAGTTTGCCCGATCACGTCGGTTCTGTCGGAGGCGCCAGGCAGGATGGCTCCACTCAGCACAATGTCAGGAATCGACGACCGAAAGGACCCGCGTGTTCTCGCGATCTCCCCGTGCTAACCGACGGTGGCTGCTCGGCCTCGGTGGCAGTGCCGCCCTGGCGGTCTCCGGTCTGGCCGGTCTCGGCGCGCCCGTCGCCGCGGCCGCCGGTCCAGCTCCGACGCTCGCCGGACCGGAGGTCGAGTACTCCGTCCTCGCGGCCGACCCAGCCGTCCGCGGCGCCGGCACGGTCACCGCCGCCGAGCGTGCGGTCCGCGCGCAGGGCGGCCGGGTCGTCTCGGTCAACCGCGCCGTGGGCCTGCTGACGGTGCGCGCGCCGCAGCAGGGGTTCACCGCCCGCATGGCCGGTGTCCGCGGCGTCACCACCGCCCCCGTCACGGTCGTGGGACGAAACCCGCGCACCGACCGGATCTCGCGCAAGGAACTCGCCGTGGCCCGCGGCGCGATCGGCCGGGCCGCCAAGGCGCGCAAGACCCGCAGCGCCGGAGCCGACCCGCTGGACTCCCAGCTCTGGGGGCTGCGCTCCGTCCGCGCGGACCTGGCCCGCACCGTCCAGCCCGGCGACCGTCGGGTGAAGGTCGGCATCATCGACACCGGCGTCGACGGGACGCACCCCGACATCAAGCCGCACTTCGACGCCAAGGACTCCCGCAACTTCACGCAGGACATCCCCACCGACCCGACCGGTGCCGTCGTCGACGGGCCGTGCGAGTTCCGCGGCTGCGTGGACCCGGCCGACCACGACGACAACGGTCACGGCACGCACGTCGCGGGGACGATCGGCGCCGCCGCCAACGGCGTCGGCGTGACCGGGGTGGCGCCGGACGTCACGCTGGTGAACGTCCGCGCCGGCCAAGACTCCGGCTACTTCTTCCTGCAGCCGGTCGTCGACGCGCTGACCTACGCCGGGGACGCCGGCATCGACGTGGTGAACATGTCCTTCTACGTCGATCCCTGGCTTTATAACTGCACGGCCAACCCCGCCGATACCCCGCAGCAGCAGGCTGAGCAGCGGGTGACGATCACGGCGATGACCCGCGCCATGAACTACGCGCACAAGCACGGCGTCACCCAGTTGGCCGCCATGGGCAACGAGCACTCCGACCTCACGGCGCCACCGGCGGACACCTCCAGCCCCGACTACCCGGCCAACTCGACCCACCCCCGCCCCATCGACGACGCCACCTGTCTGTCCCTGCCCACCGAGGGTCCGCATGCGATCGCGGTCGGCTCCTACGGTCCGTCGCGGGCCAAGGCCGACTACTCCAACTGGGGTTCGCCCATCTCGGTGTCGGCGCCCGGCGGCTGGTACCGCGACTACGTCGGCACCGACAAGTACAAGACGAACGAGAACCTCATCCTCTCGGCCTACCCGAAGAACGTCGCGATCGCCGATGGTGCCGTCGACGCCGCCACCGGGGCCATCACGGCGGCCGGCGTGGCTGCCGGTGTCCAGCGTGACTGCAAGGGGACGGTCTGCGGCTACTACCAGTTCCTGCAGGGCACCTCGATGGCGACGCCCCATGCCTCGGGTGTCGCCGCATTGATCGTCAGCCAGTACGGCAAGGGAGGGAAGAAGAACTTCGGCCTCGCCCCGGATGCGGTCCGCCGCGTGCTCGAGGGGACAGCCTTCGCGCTGTCCTGCCCGGTCCCGGCCACCCGCAGTTACGCCGCCGAGGGGCGGGACGCCAGCTGGACGGCGACCTGCACCGGCACGCCGACGAACAACTCGTTCTACGGTCACGGCTCGGTCGACGCGTACGCCGCCGTCACTCGTGGCAAGCAGTTCCTGCGGTAGTGCAGCGGCTCTCGGCCGGCGCGCCACGGTTCAGGTGAACCGTGGCGCGCTGGCGGCTCAGAGCTCCTCGTCGAGCAGTGGGCGCAGGAACACCTCCGGATCGAGCAGGAAGTCGCGCCAGTTCTGCACGAGCTCCAGGTCGTCCCAGGCGCTCTCGCGCAGGCCCCAGTCGCCGACCTCGTAGATCGTCGCGCCGGGGGTGGCGGCGATCAGGGGGGAGTGGGTGGCGACGATCGCCTGCCGGGTCTGGTCGCCGGCGATGCTGTGCAGCATGTCGACCAGCGCCAGGCAGCCGGTGAACGACAGCGCCGACTCCGGCTCGTCCAGGACGTAGAGGCCGGGGTCGTGCAAGCGGGTCTGCAGCACCTCGATGAACGATTCACCGTGGGAGAACTCGTGGTAATGCTCGCCGCCGAGCTCCTCGAGATAGGTGTAGTAGCCGTGCATCGTCTCGGCTCGCAGGAAGAAGCCCCACCGGGCGGCTCCCGCGCCGCGGGTGAGCCGTAGCGCGCGGACGAGTTCGGACTCGGTCGGTCGGGTGCTGTGCTGTGCGCCGGTCGAGCCGCCCTCCGGCGAGAGCCCGAAGCGCTGCGCGATGGCCTCGATGATCGTGGACTTCCCCGACCCGTTCTCCCCGACGAGGACGGTGAGCCGGCCGAGCTGCAGCCCCTCTGCCAGCAGCTGCGACACCGCCGGGATGTGCCAGGGCCACCGGTCGGGGTCGATTCCGACCGGGGAGCTGTCGTCGCGAGACAGGGCCACGACCGGCAGTTCGAGCACCCGGTCAGCCTGCCAGGTCAGCCTGACGGGTCACCGGACGCTCAGTGCGCCGGGATGTGGCCACGCCTCCGGGGTCGTCGACCGTTTCGCCCCCGGCGAACGCCGGAACAGCATGGGGTCTCACTGCCTTGAGTCGGTATCACTCAAGAAAACCGAGGTTGACCGTGAGCGATGTGCTGACCCTTCCCATCCTGTCCCTTCCCGAGACCGTGGTGCTGCCGGGCATGGTGGTGCCCGTGCCGTTGGACGGCGCCGACGGTGCGGACACCCGCGCCGTCATCGACGCCGCCCGTGCCGGTAGCGACGGCACCCTGCTGCTCGCCCCGCGGCTGGCGGACCGCTACCCGACCTACGGTGTCGTCGCCACCATCGAGCAGGTCGGCCGGCTCCCCGGCGGTGAGCGGGCGGCGGTGCTGCGCGCCGGGTCCCGTGCCAAGTTGGGGTCCGGGGTGCCGGGGCCCGGTGCCGCCCTCTGGGTGGAGGCCGAGCCCGTCGATCCCGACGAGGTCACCGAGCAGGTCCGGCAGCTCGCGGCCGAGTACCGCACCGTCGTGGTGGCGATCCTGCAGCGCCGCAACGCCTGGCAGGTGATCGACTCCGTCCAGCGGATCACCGACCCCTCCGAGCTGGCTGATCTCGCCGGCTACGCGCCCTACCTCTCCGACGCCCAGAAGCGTGAGCTGTTGGAGACCCCGGACCTCGAGGCCCGGCTGCTGCGCGTCCTCGCCTGGGCCCGCGACCACCTCGCCGAGCTGGAGGTGTCGGAGAAGATCCAGACCGACGTCCGTGAGGGCATGGACAAGCGGCAGCGGGAGTTCCTGCTGCGCGAACAGCTCGCCGCCATCCGCAAGGAGCTCGGCGAGGGCGAGCCCGAGGGCACCGACGACTACCGGGCCCGCGTCGAGGCGGTGGAGCTACCCGACAAGGTGCGCGATGCCGCGCTGCGCGAGGTCGACAAGCTCGAGCGCGCCTCGGACCAGAGTCCCGAGACGAGTTGGATCCGCACCTGGCTGGACACCGTCCTGGACCTGCCGTGGGGCGTGCGTACCGACGACACAACCGACATCGCCGGCGCTCGCGAGATCCTGGACGCCGACCACCACGGCCTGGACGACGTGAAGGACCGCATCGTCGAGTACCTGGCCGTCCGGTCGCGCCGGGCACAGCGTGGCCTGGAGGTCGTCGGCGGACGCGGCTCCGGCGCGGTGCTGGCCCTCGTCGGCCCGCCCGGCGTCGGCAAGACTTCGCTCGGCGAGTCCGTCGCCCGCGCCCTGGGGCGGAAGTTCGTCCGGGTCGCGCTCGGCGGTGTCCGGGACGAGGCGGAGATCCGTGGCCACCGGCGCACCTACGTCGGCGCGATGCCCGGCCGCATCGTCCGCGCCATCAGCGAGGCCGGGTCGATGAACCCGGTGGTGCTGCTGGACGAGATAGACAAGGTCGGCAGCGACTACCGGGGCGACCCCGCTGCGGCGCTGCTGGAGGTGCTGGACCCGGCGCAGAACCACACCTTCCGCGACCACTACCTCGAGGTGGACCTGGATCTCTCCGATGTCGTCTTCCTCGCCACCGCCAACGTCGCCGACACCATCCCGGAGGCGTTGTTCGACCGGATGGAGGTGGTGACCCTCGACGGCTACACCGAGGACGACAAGGTCGCCATCGCCCGGACGCACCTGCTGCCCCGGCAGCTGTCCCGGGCGGCGTTGGCGGCGCACGAGGCCACCGTCGCCGACGACGCGCTGCGTGCCGTCGCCGCGGACTACACCCGCGAGGCCGGCGTTCGGCAGCTCGAACGGGCACTGGCCAAGATTTTGCGCAAGGTGGCGACAAAGCTCGCTGTCGACGACGCGCCTGTCACGGTCGAGGCCGCGAACCTGCGCGACTACCTCGGCCGGCCCCGCTTCCTGCCCGAGTCGGCGGAGCGGACAGCGGTCCCCGGCGTGGCCACCGGTCTCGCCGTCACCGGTGCCGGCGGGGACGTCCTCTTCATCGAGGCCTCCGCCTCGCCGGGGGAGGGCCGGCTGACCCTGACCGGACAGCTGGGCGACGTCATGAAGGAGTCAGCGCACATCGCGCTGAGCTACCTCAAGGCGCACCGCCCCGATCTCGCGGAGCCGCTGGACCGCACGATCCACCTGCACGTCCCGGCCGGTGCCGTCCCCAAGGACGGCCCCTCAGCCGGCGTCACGATGGTGACGGCGCTGGCGTCGCTGGCGACCGGGCTGCCGGTGCGCTCGGACGTCGGCATGACCGGCGAGGTCACGCTCAACGGCCGGGTGCTGCCCATCGGCGGGGTGAAGCAGAAGCTGCTCGCCGCCCAGCGCGCCGGGCTGAAGACCGTCTTCATCCCGCTGCGCAACGAGCCCGATCTGGACGATGTCCCGGCCGAGGTGCTCGAGGCCCTGGACGTGCGCCCGGTCGGCGATGTCGCCGAGATCCTCGCTGCGGCGTTGGAGCAGTCGGCGTCGGCCGAGCGTGCCGCCTGATCATGCGTTTTTGGCGGCAGACGCTCGCATGTGAGCGTCGGCCGCCAAAAGCGGTGTCAGGGGGACGGGGGGAGGGCGTCAGGGGGTGGCGCCGCGCGGCTTGAGACGCCCCGGCGGGAGGGCCGGTGCGGGCAGCCGGTAGCCGTCGAAGCCGACGACGTCGCCGAACGAGCCGCTGGCGCCGCCCATCCAGTCGGCCCGGGCGGTGGCGATCTCGTCGGAATCACGGGCCACGAAGTTCCACCACATGACGAGCTGCTCGTCGAAGGGCGTTCCGCCCAGCAGCATGAAGGTGGCGCCGTCGGGGGCGGAGACGTCGAGCGAGCCGCGTCCGGTACCCAGATAGGCCATCGCACCGACGGTGAGCTCGGTGCCGTCGACCACGACGGATCCCGACATCACCAGCGCGCCGAACTCGAAGTCCGGCTCGAGTGCGATCACGTCGCGGCCGCCCGGAGGCATCCGCACCGAGGCGCCGACGAGGTCGGTGTAGGTCGTGCCGACCGACGGCGTGCCGGCCAGCGAGCCGAGGAAGACCGTGATCTCGGCGCCGGGGGCGTCCAGCACGGGCAGCTCAGTGAGGTGCTGCCAGGCCGGGGCGACGCCCCGATCGGCGTCGGGCAGGGCGACCCAGAGCTGGACTCCGTGGAGCAGCGCCGGGTGCGGCACGGGGGAGTGCTCGGCGTGGGTGATGGCCCGTCCGGAGGTCATCAGCCCCAGATCTCCCGGCCGGATGATCACGTCGTTGCCGAGGCTGTCGCGGTGATGGACCTCGCCGGCGAGCAGCCAGCTCACCGTCTGCAGCCCGATGTGCGGATGCGGCGGCACCTGCATGCCGGGCGCGGCGGCGACGTCGTCGGGTCCGTAGTGGTCGACGAAGCACCAGGCGCCGACCAGTCGCCGGCCGAGATTGGGCAGCAGCCGCCGGACGCTGGTCGTCTCGCCGAGCAGCACCTCCTTGCCGGCGTGCACCTCGAGCACCGGCCGGGGAGCGACCTGCGCGAGACCACCGCAGCGGGCGACGTCCGGGGCGCGGTCGAGATTGCTCATGAGACGACGTTACCTGCGGCTGGGCCCTCGGCAGCGGCACCAGCAGCCCCCGCCGGGGTGCGACCCGTGCGCCGGGTGCGGCACCCGGCGCACGGCGTCGCTCACCGCGAGGTCGCCGGCACCCGCTCCTCGATGCCGTGTGCGCGGAGCCGGTCGTCCAGCTTCTCGCCCTCGATGTCCGGGTCGGGCACGAGCCGGCCGTACCAGCGAGGGTGATGCCAGATGCGGGCCCCGGCGATCGCCATCACCGCCGGCACCAGCGTCAGCCGCACCACGAACGCGTCCACCAGCACGCCGACGGCGAAGCTGAAGCCGATCGACTTGATGATGGGATCGTCGCCGAGGATGAAGGCGGCGAAGACGGCCGCCATGATCAGCGCGGCGGCGGTGACGACGCGCGCGGACTGACCGGTACCGATGATCACCGCCTGCCGGGCGTCGCCGTGCTTGGTGAAGTGCTCCTTGATCCGCGACACCACGAAGACCTCGTAGTCCGACGAGAGCCCGAAGATGATCGCGATCAGGATGATCGGCAGGAAGCTCAGCGTCTGGCTCGGCTCGACGCCGAAGAGGTCCTTGAGCCAGCCCCACTGGAAGACCGCGACCTGCGTGCCGAAGGCCGCACCGGCCGACAGCAGGAAGCCGACGATCGACTTGATCGGCACGAGGATGGTGCGGAAGGCGAAGGTGAGCAGGACGAAGGCCAGACCGGCCACCACGATGATGAAGATCGGCAGCGCGTCACCGAGCTTGGCCGAGACGTCGATGTCCGCGGCGGTCTGCCCGCCGACGAGCAGCCGGGCGCCGGTGTCCCCGGCGATCTCCGCCCGGTCGGCCCGGATCCGGTTGACCAGCGAGGTCGTCGCGGGATCGTTGGGACCGGTCTTAGGGACCACCGTGATGATCGCGATCCCATTGGTGACGACGCCCGGCCGGGCCGCGGCGACGCCGTCCTCACGGCCGAGGGCAGCGGCGATCTCGGCCGCGGCCGCGGGTCGGGTGACACCGTCGGCGACGACGGTGAGGGTGCCGTTGTACCCGGCGCCGAAGTGCTCGGTGGTGAGGTCGTAGGCCCGGCGCGAGGTGTCGGACTCGGGACGCGAATTGGCCCCGGGGAGGCCGAGGTCCATGCTGGCGACCGGAACGGTGAGGATCGCCAGCCCCAGCACCCCGGCGATGAGGACGGGAACGCGCCGCTTGACGACCCAGCGGGCCCAGCGGGTGCCGGCGAGCTGCTCGGGATGGTCGACGGCGGCGCGCGTGGCCGCCTCGGCCCGCCGCAGGCCCGGAATCCGTGAGAAGCGCATGACCCGGTCGCCGACGAAGCCGAGGGAGGCAGGCAGCAGGGTCAGGGCGATGAGCAGAGCCATGAGGACGGCGCCGGCTCCGGCCAGCCCCATGGTGGTGAGGAAGGGGATGCCCGCCACGGTGAGGCCGCAGAGCCCGATGATCACCGACAGCCCGGCGAAGACCACCGAGCTGCCCGCGGTCCCGGCCGCGCGTCCGGCGGCCTCCAGCGCGTCCAGCCCGGCGAGCCGGTTCGTCCGGTACCGCGACAGGATGAAGAGCGCGTAGTCGATACCGCAGGCGATGCCGAGCATGATGCCGACCGTCGTCGCGGCCGAGGCGATGTCGGTCACCGCGGCGATCGCCATCATGCTCATGAACGACACCGCGACCCCGAAGAGCGCCGTGACGATGGGGAGCCCACCGGCGACGAACGAGCCGAAGGTCATCACCAGGACGATCAGCGCCACCGCGATGCCGATGGCCTCGGCGCTCTCCATGGCGCTGCCGCGGGGGTAGACCTCGCCGCTGAACTCGACCTGCAGGCCGGCGTCGCGGGCGCCCGCCACGGCCGGCGAGAGCTTGTCGATGGTGCCCTGCTTCACCTGCCCCGCGGAGGTGTCGTAGCTGACCGTGGCCAGCGCCAGCTTGCCGTCGGGCGAGATCGACCGGGCCTGGAACGGATTGCTGACAGCCGTGACCTGGGGGAGCTTGCCGAGGCGGCCGACGGCGGCGGTGATCGCCTGCCGGTCCTGCGTCGAGCTCACGCCCTGCTTGCTGGCGAAGACCACCTGGGTCGATGCGCCGGAGGCAGCGGGGAGCTTCTGCTCCAGCAGCGAGACGACGCGCTGGGATTCGGTGCCCGGGATGGAGAAGGTGTCGGTGGTCTTGCCGCCGGAGAGCTGCGCGACGGTGACGACAGCGGCGACGGCGACGAGCCACAGGGCGAGGACGAGCCCGCGGCGCCGGAAGCACCAGCGCGCGAGACGGTAGAGAGGAAAGGACACGAGGCACTCCGGCGGGTGAGATCGATATCGGGATTCACCGTACGGCAAATTTGCCGTTGACGGCAAAGTTGCAGCGCAGGTTATTCTCGTCACGTGAGCATCGATGTCGAGGCAGGCAGTGCGGGATTGCGCGAGCGCTCGAAGGCTCGACGGCGCGCCGAGATCCTCAAGGCCGGCATGCGGCTCTTTGCCGAGAAGGGCTATCTGAACACCACGGTGGTGGAGATCGCCGAGGCCGCCGAGGTGGCCCCGCGCACCGTCTCGGGCTATTTCGCCACCAAGATCGAGATCGCGACCGCCTTCGCCGACGATCTCGCCCGCACGCTCACCGACCGGCTCCGTGACGACTCGCGAGGTGACCTGCTCGCCGTCATCGACGACTGGCTGCGCACGACGGCCGAGAGTGTCGACGCCGAGACCGCGCGCCTGGCCAAGGGCATGCACGAGGCGAATCCGGAGCTGCGGGCGCTCTCCGGCGCGCACGTCATCGAGGCGGCGGAGGCCGGGATGGCGGCCCTCGCGCACTGGAGCGGGCGGCCGGCGTCCCATCCCATGGTCGCGATCGGCATCGCGGCGGTCGGCGGCGTCCTGGACCAGTACCTGGACACGGTCTTCAGCGGGGGCGGCGTCCGCGGCCTGCACGACGAGGTGATGGCCTTCCTGCAGGTCGTCCTGGACGGGGTGCGGGCCGGGTGATCACCCGGTGACGCGGGCCGCGGGTTGACGCGCCCGGCTCCGAGACTCGATCATCACCGACGTGCCGGGGCGCAGGACAACAGCGCCGGAATGCTCACCCGCGAGGCCGTCAGCCGTCGAGCTGGGTGAGTCGAGCCTCTCGGCGCAGCATCGCCCGCGCCAGCCGGGCCAGCTCGCGGGTCGCCCGCGACAGCGGCACCGACTCGCGACGGACGAAGGCGATGGTGTCCCACAGCGGCGGGTCCAGCGCGGCCAGGTGCAGGCCGTCCGGCCACGACGGGCTGCGGGTGACCGCGCGCGAGACGATGGTGTCGCCGACGCCCCGCGCCACGAGATTGAGCGCCGTCTCGACCTGCTCGACCTCGATCCAGGCGTCGAGGCGGACCCCCGCCTGGTCGGCCCGGTCGGCAAGCTGCCGGCGGGTGGGATCCCGGCTGCCCGCGTGGGCGTCGTAGAGGATCAGCTGCGCCCGGGCCAGCCCGGTGATGTCCACGGGGGCCGCGGTCCGTGCCGGGTCCGCGCTGACGTACACCACCTCGTCGCGCGCCCACGGCAGCACGCGCAGCCCCTCGGTCTCCACGGGCAGGACCACCAGCCCCGCCTCGAGCGAGCCCTCGGCGACCGCCACGGCCACGTCGGCGGAGTTCAGGCCGATGAGGCGGACGCGTACCGCCGGATGCTCCTCGTTGAAGCGCTGCACGAGGTCGGAGAGCAGGTAGTAGTCGGCGTTGCGGAGCACGCCGAAGGTGGCCGTCCCGCCGGTGAGGTCCTGCACCGAGCGCAACGCCGTCGCGGCCCCGTCGACGGCGCCGAGTGCTGCCTCGGCGTGGGGCAGCAGCCCCTCCCCGGCGGCCGTCAGGCTGAGCCGCCGGCCGCGGATGAAGAGCTGGACGTCGTACTCGTCCTCGAGGCGGCGGACGAGCTCGGAGATCGACGCCTGCGAGATGCCCATGGTCCGGGCCGCGGCGGTGAACGAGCCGTGGCGCGCCGTCTCGAGGAAGGCGCGCAGCTGGGTCAGCGTCACGTCGTAAGCATAGGGCAACCCTATGGAGGTCACCGGGTCACTCTGGGTTGCCCCCTGAATACGTATGTACCTAGGGTGACCGCCATGCAATACACGCCCGCTGTCCTCGACTCGCTCGCCGGCCGCTTCACCGTGGTCAAGGCCCCCGCCCGTACCGACCCGCCGTCGCAGCGCGACCCGCGCGTCATCAGCACCGTCTCGGAGATGCTGAGCACCATCCAGGCCGGTGGCCTGGACGCTGTGCGCAAGTACGCCGAGGCGCTCGACAACTTCACCGGCACCGAGCTGGAGCTCGACCCGGCCACCATCGCGGCCAGCGGCGACCTGCTGCCGGCCGACCTCCGCTCGGCCATCGAGCTGGGCGCCGAGCGGACCAAGGCCTTCGCCGAGGCCTCGCGTGCGCACCTCACCGGATTCGAGACCGAGCTCGTGCCGGGACTGGTGACCGGCACCCGCTACGTCCCCGTCCAGCGCGTCGGCGCGTACCTGCCCGCCGGCCGCTTCCCGCTCACCGCCAGTGCCTTCATGACGGTCAACGTGGCCAAGGTGGCCGGCGTCCCGACCGTGCTGGCCTGCACCCCGCCGCAGCCCGACGGCGGCCCCAATGCCGCGGTCCTCTACGCCGCCCACGTCTCCGGCGTGGACCGGGTCTTCCTGCTCGGCGGGGTCCAGGCCCTGGCGGCCATGGCCTTCGGCCTGCTCGGCGAGCAGCCGGTCGACATGATCGTCGGTGCCGGCAACGCCTACGTCGCCGAGGCCAAGCGCCAGCTCTTCGGGACGACGGCCATCGACCTGCTCGCCGGCCCCTCCGAGGTCGCCGTCATCGCCGACGAGAGCGCGGACCCGGTCCTGGTCGCCGCCGACCTGCTCGGCCAGGCCGAGCACGGCCCCGACTCGCCGGCTGCCCTGGTCACCACCAGCCCCGAGCTGGCCGAGGCGGTGGCCACCGAGGTCCGCCGCCAGCTCGAGGGGCTCTCGACCCGTGAGATCTGCGGACCCGCCTGGGAGAACTACGGGTCCATCACCGTCGCGCAGGATCGCGAGACCGCCGTCGCCCTCATGGACGACCTCGCCCCCGAGCACCTCGAGGTCCAGACCGGCGACGACGACTGGTACCACGACCACCTGCACAACTACGGGTCGCTCTTCCTCGGCACGTGGAGCACCGTCGCCTACTCGGACAAGGGCATGGCCGGCACCAACCACGTCCTGCCGACGGCCGGCGGCGCCAAGCACACGGCGGGGCTGTCGGTGTCGCGCTTCGTCAAGCCGCTGACCTACCAGCGCGTCAGCAAGGCGGCGACGCCGCTGCTGGCCGACGCCGTCGACGTCATCTCCGAGTCCGAGGGCATGTCCGCCCACCGCGCCACCGCGACCCTGCGCCTGGAGCGGCTGCGGGGCTGATCGCAGGATCCGGCGGCTCCCACGACGGCCGGCAGGCCGGGCCGCCGCCGAGCACCGATCCGTCACCGACCGACTCAGCGACCGACCCAGCGACGAAAGGCTGCAGATGCCCGAACCGACCTATCTCCTCGAGGCCAGAGGGATCGTCAAGAGCTACGGCCACGTCGAGGTGCTGCGGGAGACCGACTTCCACGTGGCGCCGGGCAAGGTGACATCGCTGATCGGTGACAACGGCGCGGGCAAGAGCACGCTGGTCAAGATCCTCTCGGGGGTGATGCCGCCACAGCGCGGCGAGATCCTGCTGCGGGGCGAGGCGATCAGCTTCGACTCGCCCACCCACGCCCGCGACTGCGGCATCGAGACCGTCTACCAGGACCTCGCCCTGGCGCCGGACCTCGGTCCGGCGGAGAACGCCTACATCGGACGGGAGCTGCTCAAGCCCGGCCTGCTGGGGCGACTCGGGGTGCTGGACAAGAAGCGGATGCGGCGCGAGGCCTTCGCGACCTTCACCTCGCTCGGCACCGATGTGAAGGACATGGACGCCACCGTCGCGGCGCTCTCGGGCGGTCAGCGGCAGAGCGTCGCCATCTGCCGCTCGGTGATGTGGGCCAAGGGGCTGGTCTTCATGGACGAGCCCACCGCCGCCCTCGGGGTGCGACAGACCCGTCGCGTCCTGGAGCTCATCCGCCGCGTCGCCGATCAGGGAGTCGCCGTCGTGCTCATCAGTCACAACATGCCGGAGGTCCTCGAGGTGTCGGACTCGATCCAGGTGCTGCGTCTCGGCCGCCGCGTCGCCGAGTTCGACAACACCGCCTCCGTCGACGACCTCGTCGGCGCGATGACCGGCTCGCTGGAGGTGGCGTCGTGAGCATGCTGGACAAGACTCGTCGCCGGACGTCCCGTCCCGGCCAGGCGCGACCGGACCTCGCCGGCGACCTCCCGGCCTCGCCGGACGTCATGGACGCCGTCACCGCCAGCGGGGTGACCCCGTGGCGCCGCATGGTGCGGCGCGGGGCCAACTCGTCGCCGGCCTACATGATGCTGGTGCTGTTCGCCCTCTTCGTGGTCTTCAGCATCATGAAGCCGGACACCTTCCCCACCACCGGCAACGTCCGCAACCTCGTGGTCGACACGTCGATCTTCCTGGTGATGGCCACCGGCATGACCTACGTGATGGTGGCGGCCGGCTTCGATCTCTCCATCGGATCGGTGCTCGTCTTCTCGGGCATCTGCGCGGTCAAGACCATGAGCTGGGTTGGCGGGCAGGGGTACGGGACCGTCCTCGCCGGCCTGCTCGCCGCGCTGGTGGGCGGCGTGGTGTGGGGGCTGTTCAACGGCTTCTGCGTCACGCGGTTGAAGGTGCCCGCCCTCATCACCACCCTCGGCACGCTGGGCGCTGCCCTGGGCGTGGCCAACCTGATCACGAACGGCAACGACATCCCGGTCTCGCAGAGCGCGATGATCGACCTGCAGATCAACTACTTCCTCGGCTTCCCCTGGATCGTCTGGGTCGCGCTCGTCGTCGTGGTCGTGGGCGGCTGGTTCCTGCGCTACACCCGCTTCGGCCGGCACACCTACATCATCGGCTCCAACGACGAGGCCGCCCGCCGTGCCGGTATCAACGTCAACCGACACCTCATGAAGCTCTACGCGATCAGCGGACTGCTCGCCGGCCTGGCGGGCATGATGTCGCTGGTCCGGTTCTCGACCACCACCATCGGCGGCCACAGCCAGGACGCGCTGACCGTCATCACCGGTGTCATCCTCGGCGGCACCAGCCTCTACGGCGGCTACGGCGCCGTCCTGGGCACCGTCATCGGCATCTTCATCCCCACCGTTCTACAGAGCGGCCTGGTGGCGACCGATGTCCAACCCTTCTGGCAGAACGTGGCCATCGGCTTCATCCTCATCGCCGCTGTCTACCTCGACCAGCTCAAGCGCCGGGCCCGCAACAAGGGCTGACCTCCTGACGCGCCGCGCTCGCACGATCCCCACCATCGCCTGCTCACTCTCACCACCCGGCTGTCTGGAAAGGACAACCATGAAGAACAAGCTCACCCTCACCGCGGTTGCCGTCGCGGCGGTTGCCAGCACGGCAGTGGCCGGCTGCAGCTCCGCCGGATCGGGCGACAGCAACGCCAGCGGCAAGGGCAAGGTCGGCAAGATCGTCTACATCCCGGGCCTCACCGGCAACCCGTTCTACAACACCGTCTCCTGCGGGGCGTCGAGCGAGGCCAAGAAGCTGGGCGTCGGCTACTCTTACCAGGGTTCGGCCACCTTCGACGTCGCCGAACAGACGAAGATCGTGAACTCGGTCGCGGCGAGCAAGCCCGGCGCCATCATGATCTCGATCACCGACCCGAAGGCCATGATCGCTCCGCTCACGGCCGCCAAGCGGCAGGGCATCAAGATCATCGCGATCGACGGTGACCTCACCGACAAGTCCGTGATGACGACGAACATCCAGTCCGACGGCGTGCAGGGCGGCGAGCTCGCCGGCGAGGCGCTGGCCAAGGCCGTGGGCTACAAGGGCTCCGTCCTCGCGATCGACAACGCCACCGGCTCGATCGTCTCCAAGGCGCGCACCGACGGCTTCAAGAAGGCCATCGCGAAGTACCCGAACATGAAGTTCCTCGGCATCCAGTACTCGAACAACGACGTGAGCAAGGCCGCCTCCATCACGTCGTCCGCGGCCACCAACAACTCCGACCTCGTGGGCATCTTCGGTGCCGAGACCAACAACACCCAGGGCGCGCTCACCGGTGTCCGGGAGTCGAACAAGAAGGGCAAGGTCAAGATCGTCGGCTACGACACCTCCGACCCGATCGTCGCCGCCCTGAAGGACGGCTCGCTCACCGGCACCGTGGTCCAGTACCCCCGCGGTGAGGGCGTCCTCGGGGTCCAGTCGGCCGTCAAGGCGATGAAGGGGGAGTCGGTCCCGCGCAACCAGCAGGCCGACGCCATCTTCGTGACGCCGCAGAATGTGGACTCCAGCAAGGCCAAGCAGTACATCTACGACGTCAACTGCTCGGGCTGATCCGGTCCGACCTCACCCGCGGGGCAGCCGTCCGGCGGACAGCGATTCCTCGATGGGTTCAGCAAGGGATTTAGCAATGACCAACGGTTCCACCCCGCAGGAGGCGGCGTCCGCGGACGCCGCCTCCCCGGCGGGCGCCGCCCCGCTCGCCGCCCCCTCCGGCGACGGCGCCCGCCACCCGTTGCAGGCGGCCACCCTCGGTGGCGTGGCCTCGCAGCGGCGCATGCCGACCGACTTCGCCATCGCCGTGCGTCCCGGCTCTGGCTCGCACACGCTGCGCTCGGACCGTGAGCGTGGCGAGCGGGTCCAGTCGCTGCGCGGCTTCGAGGACACCTACACCGACATCGTCGACTACATCGTCCGGATCACCCACCGGATCTGGGAGGACCAGGACGTCGGCTACATCTACGACACCTACTCGCCGGGGTGCTACGTCCACGACGACAGCGGCCCGAACTACGGCGTGGAGCGGGTGGTCGAAGGGACGATGGCGAGCATCCACGCCTTCCCCGACACCCGGTCCTGGGCCGACGAGATCATCTGGGCCGGCGACGACGAGCAGGGCTTCGTCACCTCGCACCGGTACGTGACGACCGGGCATCACCTCGGCGCCTGGCAGTGGGGCGCCCCCACCGGCCGCAAGGTCAATCTCTGGGGCATCGCGAACTGCGTCATCCGCGAGAACGAGATCTTCGAGGAGTGGGTGCTCTACAACATGACCTCGAAGTTCCTGCAGCTCGGCATCGACGTCGCCTGGGCCGCCCGCCGGTACGGCAACGAGCTGAACGCCAGCCGGGCCGACCGGCACCAGGCGGAGGTTCAGCGGCTGCTCGGCGGCCGGCAACCGGAGTACTACCCGGCCCCCTCGGGTACGGACTTCGACGTCGAGCACTTCGTGCGGGCGCTGTTCCACGACCTCTACAACCGCCGCGACCTCTCGACGGTGGACCGCGCCTACGACCCGACCGTCCGCTGGAAGGCCACCTCCAACCGTCTCGGCCACGGCCGGCAGGACGTCAAGGCCATGGCCAGGGCGCTCATGGCGACCTTCCCGGACCTCGGCATGCAGGTCGACGAGGTCTACTGGATGGGCAACGAGGCGGAGGGCTTCCGGGTCTCCGTCCGCTGGCGCGCGCAGGGCACCCACCGCGGCTACGCCCTCTACGGCGCCCCCACCGGCCGCCGGGTGCAGCTGTGGGGCATCGACCAGCTCTACATCCGCAACGGCGTGATCACCGAGGACTGGATGTGCTTCAACGAGTTCGACGTGATGGCGCAGATCCTCGCCGACGAGCCCACCCTAATGCTGCCCTGATCGGCGGCGGACGGACGGGATGAGACGGGCGGGGTGAGGCAGTGACCGAGAACGGCAGCGCCCGTGTCGTCTGCTGCCAGCTGTCGCCGCGGGTGGCGGACCTGGCGGGCAACGTGGCGATGGTCGACGCGGCCGTTGCGGCGTCCCGGCAGCGGGGTGCGGACGTCATCGTGCTGCCCGAGCTGGTGACCAGCGGCTACGTCTTCGAGTCGGTGGCCGAGGCCCGGGCCGCGACCCTGACCCGCGAGGATCCGCTCTTCGCGCGGTGGGCCGAGATCGCCGGCGAGGCCCTGCTCGTGCTCGGCTTCGCCGAGCTGGGCGGCGACGGACAGCTCTACAACTCCGCCGTACTGCTGGGCGCCGGCCCGGAGCCGGTCTTCTACCGCAAGACCCATCTCTGGAACACCGAGAAGCTCTTCTTCACGCCGGGCGACGAAGCGCCCCCGGTGGTCGGCACCCGGGTCGGCCGGCTGGCGGTGATGATCTGCTACGACGTGGAGTTTCCCGAGCTGACCCGCTCGGTGGCGCTGCGCGGGGCCGAGCTGGTGGCGGTCCCGGCGAACTGGCCGCTGGTCGAGCGGCCTGCCGGACTGCCGGCTCCCGAGGTCGTCATCGCCATGGCGGCGGCCAGGGTCAACCGGATGGCCATCGCCTGCTGCGACCGGGCGGGGGAGGAGCGCGGCGTCCGCTGGAACGAGGACAGCACCGTGATCGGCATCGAGGGTTGGCCGGTCGCCACGTCCGACGCCTCGGGCTTCGTGGTGGCCGACCTCGACCTGCGGCCGGCCGGCGACAAGCGGATCTCGCCACGCAACGACCTGCTCGCCGACCGACGCCCGTCGGTCTACGGCGAGGGCTCCCCGTCCTCGTGAGGCTGCGCGTGAAGAGCGTCGGACCTCGGTAGTGTCCCGACCGGACACGGGAGGCTTGATGGCGGTCACCAGCCACGACGTCGCGCGACTGGCCGGCGTCTCGCAGCCGACGGTGTCGCGGGCGCTGCGCGGGGACCCTCGGGTGGCCGCGGCCACCACGCAGCGGGTGCAGGCCGCGGCGGCGGAGCTGGGCTACGTGGCCAGCGAGCTGGGCCGCAGCCTCTCCACCCGCTCGACCCGTCAGATCGCCATGGTGGCCGACCTGCGCAACGCGCTCTACCCGGCGCTGGTGGAGCCGCTGCACGACGCCTTCGCCGCGCACGGGTACCGAATGGTGCTGCTCGCCGAACGGGGCGACGACCGGGCCACCTACGAGCGGCTGCTGGATCGCTCCGTGGACGGCGTGGTGCTCACCACCTCGTCGCTGCGCTCGACGCTGTCGAAGTCACTGCTCGAACGCGAGGTCCCGTTCGTCGAGCTGAACCGCCTCTCCGGACGGCGTGGCGCCCCCGGCGTGACGGCGGACAACCGCGCCGGCGGCGCCGCCGTCGCGGAGCTCTTCCTCGAGCTCGGGCACCGTCGGGTGGCGGCGGTGATGGGCAGCCCGCAGGCGAGCACCAGTCGCGACCGCGAGGCCGGGTTCCGCGCCGCCCTCGCCGCCGCGGACGTGGACCTGCCGGCCGGGCGCGTCGCCCACGGCGGCTTCGGGCACGAGGACGGCGAACGTGGCATGGCCGAGGTGATGACCGGCCGGCACCGTCCCACCGCCGTCTTCTGCGTCGGCGACACGGCGGCCGTCGGGGCGCTGAACCAGGCCCGACGGCTGGGGCTGCGCGTCCCCGAGGACGTCTCGATCGTCGGCTTCGACGACCTGCCGATCGCGGGCTGGCCGGTCTTCCGGCTCACCACGGTGCGGGTGTCGCTCGCCGAGATGGCCGCCGCCGCGGCGCAGCGGTTGGTGACCCTGCTCGGCGGCGCGACGACCGCCGAGCCGGCGCCGGTGGTCCGGACGTTCCCGGTCGAGCTCGTCGCGCGGGAGACCCACAGCGCTCGCTGACGCCTCGCGTCCCGGCGACGATGTCGTCGGCTGCGGCGAGTGGCGGCGGCGCTTGACGGCGAAGAATGCATACGTATAAATTCCGCGGCATGGTCACCTACCTCAAGCGCGCCGTCCCGGCCGACACCCTCACCGGCGGGCGGGCCGAGGTCGCCGCCACGGTCCGCGACGTCCTCGACGACGTCCGGCAGCGCGGCGACGACGCCGTCCGGCAGTACTCCGAGAAGTTCGACGGCTGGAGCCCGGAGTCGTTCCGGCTCAGCGCCGAGCAGATCGAGGAGATCGTCGACGGCGTCCCGCAGCAGGTGAAGGACGACATCGCCTTCGTGCAGGCGCAGGTGCGTCGCTTCGCCGAGGCGCAGCGGGCCTCGCTCACCGACTTCGAGGTCGAGACGCTGCCCGGCGTCCACCTGGGTCAGAAGAACGTCCCCATCTCGGCGATCGGTGCCTACGTGCCCGGCGGTCGTTACCCGCTGACCGCCTCGGCCCACATGACGATCGTGACCGCCAAGGTCGCCGGCGTCCCCCGCGTCGCGGCCTGCACCCCGCCGATCCGCGGGCAGATCCCGGCCGCGACCGTGGCCGCGATGTCCATGGCCGGCGCCGACGAGATCTACCTGCTCGGCGGTGTCCAGGCCATGGCCGCGCTCGCCCTCGGCACGGAGACCATCGGCCGCGTCGACCTCATCGCCGGACCGGGCAACGCCTACGTCGCCGAGGCCAAGCGTCAGCTCTTCGGACAGGTCGGCATCGATCTCTTCGCCGGCCCCACCGAGATCCTCGTCGTCGCCGACGATCAGGCCGATCCCTTCGTCGTGGCAGTCGACCTGCTGAGCCAGGCCGAGCACGGTCCGGACTCGCCGGCGGTCCTCGTCACCACGAGCGAGCGGGTGGCCCGGGAGGCTATGGCCCACATCGAGACGATCCTCGTCGACATGCCGACGCGCGACTACGCCGCACCCGCCTGGCGCGACCACGGTCAGGTGCTCGTCGTCGACTCGATCGAGGAGGCCTTCGCCGTCGCCGACAGCTTTGCCTCCGAGCACGTCGAGATCCTCACCGAGGAGCCGCGGCGCGCGCTGGCGGAGATGCGCGAGTACGGCGCGCTCTTCCTCGGCGAGGGGACCTGCGTCTCCTACGGCGACAAGGTGATCGGCACCAACCACGTGCTGCCGACGCGGGGCAGTGCGCGCTTCACCGGCGGGCTGTGGGTGGGCAAGTACCTCAAGACCGTCACCTACCAGGAGGTCACGGACCCCGCGTCGAGCGCGATGCTCGGCGAGCTCTGTGGCCGTGCCTCCCGGGTGGAGCTCTTCGAGGGCCACGCGCGCTCCGGTGACGTCCGCGCCGCGAAGTACGGCGGCGCGCCGCTGCCCTGGAGCGAGCACACCTTCGCCGGTGCCTGAGTCCGTTCGGCCCGCCCGCCGGACCGCCCTGGTCACCGGGGCGGGTTCCGGTCTGGGACGCGCCATCGCCGTCGCGCTCGCCGGTGCCGGTCACCGCGTCATCGCCTGCGGACGTCGGCGGGAGGCACTGCTCGGCACCGCGGAGCTGGTCGGGGCCGACTGCCGGGTCGCCACCGTGGACGTCGCCGACGCGGCCTCGGTGGTCGCGCTGGCCGACGCTCTGGCCGACGAAGAGATCTCCGTCCTCGTCAACAACGCCGGGGTGCCGGGTCCGGTCCGCCCGCTGATCGAGATCGAGCCGGACGAGTGGGACGACGTCTTCGCCGTCAATGTCCGCGGCATGTACCTGATGTGCCGGGCGTTCCTGCCGGCCATGATCGAGCGCGGTACCGGTGACGTGATCAACCTGGCCTCGGTGAGCGGCAAGCGACCGCTGGCCATGCGCACGCCCTACACCGCCTCCAAGCTGGCCGTCATCGGGCTCAGCACCACCCTGGGCGCGGAGGTCGGGCCCGCGGGCGTGCGGGTCAACACGCTCTCGCCCGGTCCGGTGCGGGGCGAGCGGATGACGCGCAACTTCCGGCTGGAGTCCGAGCGTCTGGGCATCACGCCGGCCGAGGCGGAGGCCGCCTTCGCCGGCCGGGCCACGCTGGGTCGCCTCGTCGAGGAGGAGGAGGTCGGCGCGGCGGTCGTGGCCATGCTCGCCATGACGGGCCTGCACTGTGCCGACATCGATCTCTCCGCCGGCATGGTTGCGCGCTGACGCGGTGGCGGGGGAGGGTCACGGCGTGAGCGCGATGCCATCGATGCTGCCGTTGCCGGCCCCGCCGCAGGCCGCTCGCGCCACGGTCGAGGGTGACACCACCGGCGTGGCGGACAAGGCTGCAGACGAGGCTGCGGACGAAGCTCTGGACGATGGCTCGCGGGGCGCCGCTCCCAGCGCTGCTGCTGTCGTGCCCGATCTGGGTCGCGGACTCGGCGTCGGTGTCGGTGTCGGTGTCGGTGGCGGTGTCGGTGGCGGAGTCGCGGTCGGTGTCGCGGGGCGGGTCCCGGTGGTGCTCCTGGCCGGCATGCTCGGCGACGAGACGGTGTGGGACGCCGTCGCCGCGTGTCTCGACGGGCTCCTGCCGTGGCCGGTGCGGATCGACCTCGACGACTCGGTGCCCGAACTCGCGGCCTCGGTGCTCGCCGCAGCCCCCGAGCGCTTCCTGCTCGCCGGGCACTCGCTCGGTGGCATCGTGGCGCTGGAGATCGTGCGGCAGCAACCGCACCGCGTCGCCGGCCTGGCACTCGTCGCGGCCAGCGCGCGCGGACCCGTCGCGGCTCAGCACGAGGCCTGGGCCGCCTGGCGGCGCCGCACGGTCGCCGGGGAATTCGCCGCGGTGGCGGCCGAACTAGCGCGCGTCACCCTCGGCCCCGCTGCCCGTACCGACCCCGAGCTGGTCGAGGCGAACGAACGGATGGCATCGCGCGTCGGGCCGGCCGGCTTCCTCCGGCAGCTCGCCGCCCAGGGCACTCGTCCGGACAGCCGCGACAGCCTGGCGTTCCTCGACATGCCGGTGAGAGTGCTCTCCGGAGAGCAGGACGAGATCTGCCCGCCGGAACTGCAGGCCGAGATCGCGGAGCTTTCCCCGGAAGCCGAGTTGGTCACGCTGCCGGGCGGGCACATGCTTCCCCTGGAGTGCCCCGACGAGGTCGCGGGCTGCCTCCGGGATCTCGCGGCGGCGCTGAGGTCGAATCGTCGGTCTGCTCCGTAATCGGCCGGTCGGCCGGTGGGCAACCCACCCGAAAAGCGACCCCGTGTTCTGCACCCGAATACGGGTGCAGAACACGGGGTTCGCGGGAGGCTCAGTGCCGGGTGCCGAAGGTCGGCTGCCGGCTGCGGCAGGTCGCTCTCCGAGTTCGTTCGACCTGCTGTCCGTGGTCCGGCAGTCCGTGGTCCGGCAGTCGGTCACGTGTGCAGCAGGCTCAATAACCGGTTGCCGCGCGGGCTTCGCTCGTCTCGCCGCGGGCGAGGGCAACGCGTTCAGCTACCGCGGCGCGGATGATGCCGATGTCGTTGCCCGGCGTGACGAGCTGGTACCCGGCGGCTACCCGCGCGGCCGCGACCTCTCCGTCGGCGCAGAAGATGCCGGCGTAGCGCCCGGCCGACCGGGCGGCGGCAGCGATGTGGCTGATCGCGGCGGTGGTACGGAGGCCCGGCTGGCCGGGGAGCTCGCCGAGTGAGAGCGCCAGGTCGTTGGGGCCGACGTAAACGCCGTCCAGTCCGGGCGTGGCCAGGATCGCCTCCAGTGCCTCGAGGCCGGCGGCCGATTCGATCATGGCCCAGGTCAGCACAGTGTCGTCGGCATGCTCGGCGTAGTCGGGCCCGCCGTAGAGCAGGCCACGGGCCGGGCCGAAGCTGCGGCCGCCCGCGGGCGGGTAGCGGCACGCCGCGACGAAGGCAGCCGCTTGCTCGGCGGAGTCGACCGCCGGACAGATGATGCCGTACGCCCCGGCGTCGAGAAGCTTGCCGATGACCGCCGGGTCCGACGACGGGCATCGCGCCAGCGGGGTGGCCGGGCCCGACCCGACGGCCTGCAGCAGCGTGACGGCCTCGCCCAGGCCGAACATGCCGTGCTGCAGGTCGACGGTGACGGCGTCGTAGCCGGCGTGGGACAGCACCTCGGCCAGATAGGGGCTTCCCACCGACAGCCAGCCTGTGACGGCGGGCGCGCCGGATCGCAGCCGGTCCCGCAGGGTGTTCGGACGCATCGGGCGCTCCGCTCGTGGTTGACATCGCGTTCGGCTGCCCCGACTATACATACGTATTCAGAGGGGCCACGCGAGCGTCGTCCCGACCCTGACCCGAAGGAACCCTCACCATGACTGCCGTCACGGCCGGCGACGTCGTCGTCACCGCCGAGGAACTCGTCCACCGCACGATCCTGCGTCGCGACCTGAAGGAGGACCGCGCCGCCTTCCTCGACACCCGCATCCCGGGTTCGGACCGCAAGGTCAACTACCCCCTCATCGGCCCGGGGGTGTCGGAGAATGCCGACCAGGTCGTCCCGGTCACCGAGCCGCACGGCTTCAACCTCGGTGGTGCCGTGATGCCGGCGGGAGTGGTGAACAACCTGCACCTGCACTTCACCGCCGAGGTCTTTGTCTGCTTCGCCGGCCAGTGGCGCTTCCGGTGGGGAGTGGACGGGCGTGACGGTGAGGCGATCGTCGGCGAGGGCGACGTCATCTCCATCCCGACGTGGATCTTCCGTGGCTTCACCAGTCTCACCGACGATGCCTGGCTCTACACCGCGCTCGGCCGGGACGTCAGCGGTGGGCTGATCTGGGCGCCGTCGGTGATCGAGAAGGCAGCGGCCACGGGGATGTTCCAGACCGTCGGCGGCGGCATCGTGCAGACCGCCCCCGGCGAGGTCCCCGAGGGCGTCGAGCTGGTTGCGCCGCTGAACCCCGATCAGCTCGCGCAGCTGCCGGTGGTGTCGGTCGAGCAGATGCGCGAGCGGCTGGCCACGCCCGCGGACCTGGACTGGAGCGACGCGCCGTTCCTGGACTCCGCGCTGCCCGGCGCAGGTGCGCAGCTGGCCTGCGTCGTGGGTTACGGCATGACCGAGGACCGCACCCAGCGGCCCCGCCTCAGCGACCCGCACGGCCTGGCGCTGGCGTGGCTGCGCGCCGACCCCGGCCACGGCGTCGGGCTGCACCGCATGGCCGAGGCGGAGGTCCTGATCGTCAAGCAGGGACGGCTGCGGGTGACGTTGAACCGGCACGAGCCCGTCGCGGTGGAGCTCGGCCCCTACGACACCCTGTCGGTGCCGCGGGGGGCGTGGCGGCGCTTCGACAGCGTCGGTGACGAGACGGCTCAGTGGGTTGCGATCACCGAGGGCGACGGCCGGGTGTATCTGGATTGGGACGAGTCGGTGGTCGAGGGGGCGCTGGCCAAGGACATCGCCCGCGACGCGAACGGCTACCTGGCGCCGGCGAGCATGCTCAACCGCTGACCGGACTCCGCCGCAGGCCCGGACGACGACGGCCGGCCCTCCTGAGCGGAGGGCCGGCCGTCGTGGCGTCTGGTGCCTACTCCAGTTCCGACGAGCTCTTGTTCAGCAGCCGCACTGGTTGGGTGGGACACCGGCACAAATCGAGATGTCCGATTTGTGCACTTGTGACGAAGACGGACACCGACCCGGGCCCTTTGGATGGGGGCATCACCCGCCCATCCAGGAGGAACCAATGATCACCGCGAGACGCATTCTCATCACCGGGGCGGTGCTGGCCACCATCGTGACGACGGCACCGGCCGTCGCCGCGCAGGCCGACGTCGCGAGTGGCACCGGGCTGATCACGAACGGGGTCCCGTACACGGACATCCCGGGCCGCGACGTCTACTGCACCATCGGCGCGGTCGGTACGGACGCCGCGGGTAACAAGGTGGCGATCAGCGCCGCGCACTGCATCTCGCACATGGCCGACGGCGACACGCTCTACCGCTGGTTGCCGAACGGCGGTAAGGGCAGCGCGATCGGCACCATCGCCAGCCGCGGCTGGTACGGCCAGCTCGACGGCGCGCGTGACTGGGTCGTCATCAAGCTCAACCCCGACGCCGTGCTGTCCAGCAACGGCCCCGGTGCCCGCATCACCAGTATCGACACCGAGGGCGTGCGCACCGTGAGCGACGTGGTGTGCAAGGACGGCCGCAAGTCCGGTGTCACCTGCGGCGCCGTCCTGGCGCAGGACAGCAACTACATCTTCAATGCGGCCTACATCGGCTCCGGCGACTCGGGCGGCCCGGCCTTCACCCGCAACACCGCGTGGGTGGGCATCAACTTTGGCGTCCAGTTCCCGCCCGGCACCCGGTACCTGCGCGCGGGCAAGATCCTTGCCGACATCGATGCCGGGTCGAGCCCCGTCGGCAAGGGCTTTCAGATCACCAACACGCCATGACCGGCCCGCGCTGCGCTCCCGCGCGGGGACGGGCGCGCAGCGCGGTTCGCCGGCGGTCAGCTGGTGATCAGCGCGAACCACGGATCAGTTGCCAAGGCGTCGACCACCGGCTGCGGCAACAGCGAACGGGCGGCCCCCACGGCGTTGTGGAAGGTGCTCGCCCCGGCGGTCCGCCCGAGCAGGTTCTGGATCTGCCACGGCGTCCCGAGTCCCGGGATGGGCAGCGGAGCGCCGTAGGCGATGATCGGGTTCTGCGGGTAGAGGTCCAGCCCGTTGCCCCGGGCGACGGCCGCGACCGGGTCGATGTAGTAGCCGTGCGCGCGCCCCACCGCGTACCCGGCGATGCCGTTGGCGAAGGCCGCCGCGTTGGTAATGACATTCGTCGAGTTGCAGATGCCGTCGTTCTCGTTGCACACCTCCCGGACGGCGATGTCGCCGAAGTCGTTCGGTCCCTGCATGGTGACGCCCGCAAGCAGCGTCGGCAGGTTCGTCTCGATGCCGCCCGCCACGCCGCCGCGGCCACCGTTACCGAACGGCCGCCGGGGGTCGCCGTACAAGGCCCCCTTGATCAGGTCGTGCCGGATGTAGCCGGAGTGCGCGAGCGCATTGAGTTCGTTGCCGGCCACGACGGCACCTTCAGAGAAACCGGTGACGATGATGCGACTACCCGGGCAGCGGTCGTGATACGTGTGGATGGCGGCGCTGAGCGCGCGCTGCCCGGCCGCAGTGGCCTCGTCCAACCCGGGCATCACGCCGGGGATCGGGACCACGCCGTCCTGATAGGGGACGGGCACCGCGGCGTAGCCGGCAGGGACGCGCCGGTTGAACGGGTCCGGTCCGCCGTTGAAGGTGGCCAGGCTCTGGCCGACGAGGAACCCGTCGGTCTCGAAGATCGGGACAACGGTGCATGGCACCGCGTCGGCAGTGGCAGCCCCTGCCGACGGTGCGGTTGCGACGAGCACGCCGCAGCTGAGGGCGGCCACGCCGGCTGCGGCACATGCGGCGGCGGTCGCGCGCCGACGCCAGCGGGTCAGGACAGTGGACATGGAGGGACCTTTCGTGTCGGGGCAAGAAACGCCGAACACGACCAGGCGACGGCGTTGTCATGATTCGAGCAGAGAGCGCGATAAGTCCGATACATCCGGACGCGGCGCAGTTGCGCCGTGACGCAGACGCGCAGGTGCCCGTGACGGCCGACCCCGCCGATCAGCTACAGGCCCTCACGTACCTCGAGGCGGCCGCCCGCTCGCTGCGGCGGGCGTATCGGGACTCCGGGCCGTCCGCGGTGTCCGCTCCCGCGGCACAGGCCGGCCGCGTCCTCACCGACCCGGCCGAGATCGACCGGGAGTGGCTGGCGCTGCATCGCGACGCCCGTCACGAGCTGTCGGCGCTCGGCGGGCCACCTCGCCCGGACGTCGCCCCCGTCCCGCGATCCGTGCACGAGGCACGGGCCACGGTGGTCGCCGAGCGGGCCGCGGCGGGTGTGCGGTTCCGTACCGTCCGTGCGGTCGTCGACATGACCGGCGACGCCGACGTCCCGCCACCGGGTGACGGCGACGACCTGCGCACGCTGGCCGTACTGCCCCTGGCGCTGACGGTGGCCGACCGCCGGTCGGCGATGGTGTCGGTGCGCACCGCCGGCGACGCCGCCGGGGTGCTCGTCCTCGACTCCGCGGCACCCGATTCCGCGGGGATGTGCGACGCGCTCGCGCATCTCGCGGAGCTGGTGTGGTCGCTGGCCGTACCGGTCCGACCGGGGGACGGGGCCGACCCGTTGGACCGGGTCGAACGGGGCATCGTCTCGCTGATGGCCGTCGGCGCCACCGAGGACGTGGTTGCGCGGCGACTGGGCATCTCCCGGCGCACCGTGGTGCGCCGTGTCGCCGAGCTCAACGCGCGCCTCGGCACGAACAGTCGCTTCCAGGCGGGAGTGCAGGCCGCTCGCCGCGGCTGGTTGTGACTTCACGGGCTCGAGCGGGCCGGCCTAGGGCGTGTCTGACAATCCCGTGCTCTGCTGCGCGACGCCCGGGCACGCACGCTGCCGCGTTGTCGTCGTCGGCCGTAGCAGGCTACGACCGTCCTCCTCCGCCTTGCATCGCGCGCACCCGACCGCCGCTCGCGACGAGCGAGAATTGTCAGACACGCCCTAGCTCGGGAACAGGGACACGTCGTCGAGTTGCAGCCAGATGTCGCCGTGGTCGGTCCACACGCCGCCGTAGACGACGACGGTGCCGGCCGTGCCGACGGGGATGTCCACGTCGAGACGGTGGTACCCGTCGAGACGGGTGAAGTGAGTCTCGCCGAGGACCCGTCCGTCGGTCGTCCGAACCCCGAAGTACCCGTTGTCGCTGGTGGACGAGGTGCGCAGCCAGCCGCGGAGGTGATAGCTCCGCCCCGGGGTGACCTGGACGGTGCGATGAATATCGTTCCAGCCGGCACTGTTGCGCACCCAGCCGTTGGACGTCCCGCTGTGCTGGTTGCCCCGGTCGGCGTCGACGCCGCACGTGCCGCTGCAGCTCCAGCCGCCGGCCGCCGACTCGAAGCCGCCGTTGTGCACCGCATTCTGGGTGTCTGTGCTGCTGCCGGTCCCGGTGCCACCGGTCAGTGATGCGTGCAGGATGAACGAGTTGTACGAACGCCACTGCGACATGCCGAAGTACAGGTCGGCGCCGTCGGCCCAGGGGTGCAGGAATCCGCCGTACATCGAGCTGTACTCCGGCGAGCGCTGCACGACGGTCTCCGCGCTCCAGGGGCCTTCCGGAGACACCGCCTGACGCAGCACCAGCGCATCGATGTCGGGGTCGATGTAGGACATCAGGTACCGCCCCAGGTAGCGGTTCCACTGCAGGGACAGCTCCGCGACGGTGCCCGGCACCACGACCGCCGCGGCGGCTGGGTCGGGCTGCCAGGTGCTGCCGTCCCAGTAGCGGTACGCGGACTTGTCCAGCAGCTGGGTCTCCGGCACCCGGGCGGCGCGGGCCGGGCCGAAGCGGCCGTTGCCGGTGGCGAGCAGGTAGACGAACCCGTTGCGCCGGACGAGACCGGCCTGCTGGAACCCGGCGTCCCCGCCGGTGTTCGGCCACTGGACGCCGGACTTCACCCACGTCGTGCCGTCGTCGTCGCTGTAGGCGAGACCGCCGTGGTTCGTCGTCCACTGGCCACCGTTCGGGCCCCACTGCCGCACCGACATGTAGGTCAGGTACTGGCGGGAGCCGACGCTGACACCCGAGGTGGGGATGACCGTCATCTCGGTGCCGGAGATCTTCCTGCTGGCCAACAGCTCCTTCGCGTGGCCGTCCCGGTCGGTGACGACCCGGTCGAAGCTCATCCCGTCGGCCAGGCTGTGGTCGGAGCTGACGGCGAGCACGTTGCTGCGCCAGTCGCCGCCCTCCGGGCCACCGCCCGCCGACCGGTCCGGAGGGGTGAACGGTGCTCCGAAGGTGTCCCCGTACGCGACGAGGACGTGGCCGGCGCCGTCGTCCCAGGCGATGCCGAGATCCGTGCCGGCGATGTCGCCCGTGCGGTCCGTGTCGTTGATCGAGCCGCGCCCGGTCTCGTACGCGACGAAGTCGGACGGTCCGGCGAGTGCGGGGCCGGCGTCGAGGGCCGCGGCCGCCGCCGGGACTAGCGGAGCGGGGGCGAGCAACGCCGCCGCGCAGAGCAGGACGGCTGCAACGCGGCAGGACGGAGCAGGACGCAACAACGATGCCTCCACGGCGACGACGGGCGGACGTGCCCCGGAGTGGTTTACGTGCAGATTGCATCACTTGTCCGGGCCGGCCGGAACGATGCGCGGTGGCGCACTCGCGCCAATCCGCCGCTGGCGCACACGCGCCCCTACCGTTTCTCATTCCGCTCTTACGGAGGACCTGTTTCTGCGCTTGTATGGCGCTGCGCACGGTTGGTGCTGTTTGCCCGATGTGACGGGTCCGCCCCGCATCGGTGCGCATTCTCTGTCGATCGGTGGGTGCCCGCTGGTGCCGCCGCGGTCCGGCTCCGGCCGGCGGAAGGAACACCTGTCATGACCGCTCGCCCGCGCCGGACGGCAGGCCGACTGATCGTCGGCCTGCTCACCTCCCTGCTCACGCTCACCACCGTCGTGGCGCTGGTCGCCGGACGCCCGTCGCCGGCCTCCGCCGCGTCCGCGCACAACGGACCCATCAGCCGGTCGGAGGTCATGGCGCGAGCGCAGTACTGGGTCGACCATCAGCCCGGGATCTACGACCAGGGCAGCTACTCGCCCGGTCCGCCACCGGACACCTACGCCTACCGCCGGGACTGCTCCGGTTTCGTGTCGATGGCGTGGCACACCGACAACAACTGGACGGGGAGCATCCCGTCCATCGCGCATCCGATCGGGCGCAGCGATCTCAAGGCCGGCGACGTACTCAACGACCACGTGAACCATGTGCTGTTGTTCGACCACTGGCTCGACGGCGCGGGCAACTTCGTCTATTACAGCTTCGGCGGGACGCCGGTGGGCCATTACCGCGCCAACATCAACGACGCCGAGCTGGACGGTCACCCCAACGCGAACTACGAAGCCCTGCGCTACAACAAGATCGTCGAGGACGCGGGCGAGCAGCCGAGCTGGCCGTCTTTTGCGGAGCCGGGTCGGGTGGTGTCGGCGCGGTCGGGTGATGGTCGGTTGGAGGTGTTCGCGGCTGCGTCGGACGGGGTGTGGCATGCGTGGCAGACGGCGGTGAATGGTGCGTGGTCGGCGTGGCGTCGCGAGGGTGGTCCGGGTGGTGCGCAGTTGTCGATCGCGCGGAACATCGATGGTCGGTTGGAGTTGTGGGCGGTGAACGGGTCGGTGATGCAGCACCGGTTCCAGACGTCGGTGTCGGGGGAGTGGGGTTCGTGGGAGGACTTCGGCACGGGTGGTGATTATGTGGTGGCCGGTAATGATGCCGATGGCCGGTTGGAGGTGTTCGCGTCCAATCCGAATGGTGTGTTCCATAAGTGGATGACGTCGGCGACGGGGTGGAGTGCGTGGGCCGGTCTGGGTGGTCCGGCGTCGGCGAAGTTGCAGTTGGAGCGGTCGCCGGACAATCGGTTGGAGTTGTTCGCGTTGAATTCGTCGACGTTCGGTCATGTGTTCCAGACGAAGCCGAACGGTGATTTCGGGGCGTGGGAGCATTTCGGTGACGGTGGTGAGCAGTTGACCGTCGATCACAATTCTGATGGCCGGTTGGAGGTGTTCGCGTCCAGTCCGACGGGGGTTTATCACAAGTATCAGACGAGTGCGACGACGTGGTCGGGCTGGGTGGGGACCAGTGGTCTGGTGGATGCGCAGTTGTCCTCGACGCGCACGGCTGATGGTCGGGTCGAGGTGTTCGCGATGAACGGTGCGACGGCGCAGCACATGTATCAGAAGGCGCCGAACCAGCCGTATTCGTCGTGGGAGGGATTTGGTGGTCCGGGCACGTCGGTGCAGGTGGTGAACAACGCCGATGGTCGGATGGAGGTGTTCGGGACCAGTGCGGCCGGGGTGTTCCACAAGTGGCAGACCAGTCCGAACACCTGGCACGACTGGGAAGGCGTCAACGCCACCACCGGACCGGCGATGCCATGAGCACCGCGACGATCATCCGTCCGCCGTTCGCGCGCCGGTTGCTGCTCGGCCTGCTCTGTGCCGTGCTGGCCGTCACCGGCTGGGTCATCCTGCCGAGCGCCGCGCACGCCGTCGGCAATGCCGAGTACGCGTTCCGGTACTTCGTGGGCAAGGGCCTGACCGATGTCCAGGCCGCCGGCATCATCGGCAACTTCGAGGTCGAGGCGCCGGGGGTGAACCCTGGTCAATACCAGAACGGTGGGGGCCCGGGGCGCGGTATCGCGCAGTGGGAGTCCGGTCCGCCGTCGGGTCGGTGGGACTACACGCCCGGTGACAATCTCATCGAGTTCGCTCGTGGTCGTGGTGCCGACCCGTGGGCGCTGCAGACGCAGCTCGACTTCACCTGGTACGAGCTGACGGGCATCCCGTACCGCGGGCTGGACGCGCTGCGCGCGACCGGAACCGTCCGCGACGCGACGCTCGTGTTCATGAGCAAGTTCGAGGGATGCGGCAACTGCTACGCCGAGACCCGGGTCGCCAAGGCACAGCAGGCCTACGACCTGTACCGCGGCACAGGTGCGCCCCCGCTGTGGTGGCCGTCTTTTGCTGAGCCGGGTCGGGTGGTGTCGGCGCGGTCGGGTGATGGTCGGTTGGAGGTGTTCGCGGCTGCGTCGGACGGGGTGTGGCATGCGTGGCAGACGGCGGTGAATGGTGCGTGGTCGGCGTGGCGTCGCGAGGGTGGTCCGGGTGGTGCGCAGTTGTCGATCGCGCGGAACATCGATGGTCGGTTGGAGTTGTGGGCGGTGAACGGGTCGGTGATGCAGCACCGGTTCCAGACGTCGGTGTCGGGGGAGTGGGGTTCGTGGGAGGACTTCGGCACGGGTGGTGATTATGTGGTGGCCGGTAATGATGCCGATGGCCGGTTGGAGGTGTTCGCGTCCAATCCGAATGGTGTGTTCCATAAGTGGATGACGTCGGCGACGGGGTGGAGTGCGTGGGCCGGTCTGGGTGGTCCGGCGTCGGCGAAGTTGCAGTTGGAGCGGTCGCCGGACAATCGGTTGGAGTTGTTCGCGTTGAATTAGTCGACGTTCGGTCATGTGTTCCAGACGAAGCCGAACGGTGATTTCGGGGCGTGGGAGCATTTCGGTGACGGTGGTGAGCAGTTGACCGTCGATCACAATTCTGATGGCCGGTTGGAGGTGTTCGCGTCCAGTCCGACGGGGGTTTATCACAAGTATCAGACGAGTGCGACGACGTGGTCGGGCTGGGTGGGGACCAGTGGTCTGGTGGATGCGCAGTTGTCCTCGACGCGCACGGCTGATGGTCGGGTCGAGGTGTTCGCGATGAACGGTGCGACGGCGCAGCACATGTATCAGAAGGCGCCGAACCAGCCGTATTCGTCGTGGGAGGGATTTGGTGGTCCGGGCACGTCGGTGCAGGTGGTGAACAACGCCGATGGTCGGATGGAGGTGTTCGGGACCAGTGCGGCCGGGGTGTTCCACAAGTGGCAGACCAGTCCGAACACCTGGCACGACTGGGAAGGCGTCAACGCCACCACCGGACCGGCGATGCCGTAGCCGGCGAGGTCCGGGTACGGCGCGCCACCGGGCCGGTCGCCCCTCACCTGCGGGTGAGCGGGGACCGGCCCGGTGCTCGTCGAGGCGAGCCGGTCAGTAGGCCGTCAGCTCCCGCACCGACCGTCCGGGTCGGCTGACCTCGGCGGCATCGGGCCACGGCGCGCGACGGGCCGGCCACCGGCACACGGAGTGTGCGCCGGCTGCCGGCCCGGGTGGTGCGGACCTGCTACTTGAGCTCGGACGAGCTCTTGTTCAGCAACCGTCGCGCGATGATGAGCTGCTGGATCTGCTGGGTGCCCTCGAAGATGTCGAGGATCTTCGAGTCCCGGGCCCACTTCTCCAGCAGCGAGTTCTCGCTGTAGCCGAGGGCGCCGGCGAGCTCGACGCACTTGGTGGTGATCTCGACGCCGACGCGGCCGGCCTTGGCCTTGGCCATCGAAGCCTGCAGCGAGTTGGCCTTGCGGTTGTCGGCCATCCAGGTGGACTGGAGCGTCAGCAGGTAGGCGGCCTCCCAGTCAGCCTCCAGCTGCAGCAGCGTCGCCGCAGCGGCGGGCTGGGCGTAGGCGGGCTTGTCGTAGTCCACCTCGACGCCGGCCTGCTTGAGCAGGTCCTCGATCTCGTCCAGCGCCGCGCGGGCGCAACCGACGGCCATGCCGGCCACCAGCGGACGAGTGTTGTCGAAGGTCTGCATCGCCCCCTGGAAGCCCTTCTCGTCCTCGATGTCAGGCGAGCCGAGCAGGTTCTCCTTGGGGATGCGGCAGTCCTCGAAGATGATCGTGGCGGTGTCCGAGGCGCGGATGCCGAGCTTGTGCTCGAGCCGGTCGACGCGGCAGCCGGGCGTGTCCTTCGGGACGACGAAGGCCTTGATGGCCTGCTTGCCCTTCGTCTTATCCAGCGTCGCCCAGACCACGACGGCGTTGGAGCGGCCGCCGGAGGTGACGTAGATCTTCTCGCCGTTGATCACGTACTCGTCGCCGTCGAGGACGGCGGTGGTCGAGACGGCGGACGAGTCCGAGCCGAAGCCGGGCTCGGTGATGGCCATGGACGCCCAGAGGCCGCCGAAGCGCTCCAGCTGCTCCTCGTTGGCAACGGAGGCGATGGCCGCGTCGCCGAGGCCCTGCCGCGGCATCGACAGCACGAGCGCGACGTCGCCCCAGCAGGCCTCCATGATCGACAGCACGGAGGACATGTTGGTGCCGTTCTTGTTGCCGGCCTTGTCCTTGCTCTCGTCGCGACGCACGCCGCGGGCACCGGTCCCGCCCTCGCCGCCCTCGTTCATGCCGTCGATCAGCGCGGCGAGGGTGTCGAGCTCCTTGGGGTACTCGTGCTCGGCCTGGTCGTACTTGCGCGAGATCGGGCGGAAGATCTCGGTCGAGACCTGGTGCGCCTGATTGATGATCATCTCGAACTTCTTGGGGGTCTCCAGACTGATGGCCATCAGACCAGCACCACACCTTCCATGACGGCAGCGGAGCGAAGATCGCGGTACCAGCGCTCCACCGGGTGATCCTTGACGTAACCGTGACCGCCCAGCAGCTGAACGCCGTTGGAGCCGATCTGCATGCCGTAGTCGGCGGTGAGGCGACGGGCGAGCGCCGTCTCACGGGCGAAGGACTTGCCCTGCTCGGCGCGGGCGGCGGCCCGCAGCGTCGTCAGGCGGGCACCCTCGAGCTCGATACCGATGTTGGCGACCATGAAGGCGACCGCCTGCCGGTTGCTGATGGGCTCGCCGAAGGCCTTGCGGTCGTTGACATAGGGGATGACGTAGTCGAGGACGGCCTTGCCGGTGCCGCAGGCCAGGGCAGCCCAGCCGATGCGCGAGAGCCGGATGAGGTCGGCGTAGTTCTCCCGCGACCCCCCGCCGAGCAGCGCGCCCGAGGGCACGGTGACGCCGTCCAGCAACAGGCGGGCCGTCGAGGCGGCGCGCAACCCCATCGCCGGCTCGGACTCGACGACGATGCCCTTGGTCCCGGACTCGACCAGGAACAGCGCCGGCGTTCCGTCCAGTGAAGCGGCGACGACGAAGAGCTCGGCCTCGGTGGCGCGGGGGACAAGGGACTTGACGCCGTCGAGCACGTAGCCGTCGGCCGTCTTGCGCGCGGTCGTCTTGAGCGCGAAGGGGTCGAAGAGCGGGTGTGGCTCGAGCACCGACAGCGCCGCCGCCGGGACGTCCTCGCCGGTGAAGGAGGGCAGGTAGGTCTGCTGCTGGGAGTCGTCGCCGAAGAGGACGAGGGCGTTGGCGACGGCCGCGGGGGCGAGGATGGCGACGGCCTGCCCCATGTCGCCGTGGGCCAGGGCCTCGGCCACGAGGACGCCGGTGGTGACCGACCGCTCGCTGGCCATGCCGCCCAGGGACTCGGGGACGGCGAGCTGGGAGATGCCGAGCTCGGTCACCGACCGCTTGAGGACGGTCTCCGGGGTGGCGAGGGCGTCGTCGGCCTCGGTGCCGACCGGCCGCAGCTGCTCGGCGGCGAACTCCGCGGTGGCCTCGACGATCATCTTCTGCTCGTCGGTGGGCTCGAGATCGAACAGGCCGCTGCCACCGGAGGTGCTGGGGCGCTTGCCCGCGCCCTTGCCCTGCACCTTGGCGAACTGCCGGTTCACCTGCGTGACGGTGCGGAAGCCCGCCTTGCTCGCCTCGTAGACGGCCTTCTCGGTCTGCTTGCGCAGGCCCAGCCGGTCGATGACCGGCAGGCCCGCCAACCGGTTGAGTGCGGCGAGCCCGACGCCCATGGCGTCGCGACCGCTCCTGTTACGCCCTGACATGCGGCTGCTCCCGTGTGGTCGGAGAGAGTGAGTGGTACACCTAGTTCCAGGTAAATCTACCTGCTGGCCGGGACCTCGCAATGGCGGAGTGAAACGTGGCACAGCCACAGGTCCCGGCTGTATGCCCCCTGTGGGTTGCCGGTCTCGGCTCGGGAGGGGAACGACGGCTGTCTACGCTTCGTTACAGGAGCAACGGCCACATCGGTCGTTCGTCACGAGGAGGTCGACCGCGGTGTCCAACCCGGTGATCAACAACTTCGGCCGCATGGGCAACAACGGCGGCTACCCGCCGCCTACCGCCGGCGAGCTGCAGGGCATGTACGACCAGCCCGCGTACGCGGGCCCGCGTCCCGGCGCCGCCGGATACATGACGCTGGACTCGGTGGTCCAGCGCACCGCCGCCATGCTCGCCACCGTCATCGCAGTCGGTGCGGTCACCTGGGTGGCCGTCCCCGACGATCTCTTCCTGCCGGCGCTGCTCGTCGGTGCGATGGGTGCTTTCGCCCTCGGCCTGTTCATGTCCTTCACCGGACGGGTCAACCCCGTCACGGCACTGATCTACGCCGCCCTGGAGGGTGTCTTCCTCGGCGCGATCAGCAAGGCGTTCGAGAACTGGTATCCCGGCATCGTCGTCCAGGCCGTGGTCGGCACGGCCATGGTCGCCGGCGGCATGCTCTTCGTCTACAAGATCGGCGCGATCCGGGTCACGCCCCGGCTGACCCGCATCGTCGTCGGCGCCACCATCGGCGTCGTCGGACTGATGCTGGTCAATATGATCGCCTACCTCTTCGTCGACGGCGGGCTCGGGCTGCGCGACGGCGGACCGCTGGCGATCGTCTTCAGCCTGGTCTGCATCTGCCTCGCCGCCTTCAACCTGGTGCTCGACTTCGACATGATCGAGCGCGGTATCCGGCAGGGCGCGCCGCAGAAGATGGCGTGGTACGCCGCCTTCGGCCTCACCGTGACCCTGGTGTGGCTGTACCTGGAGATCCTGCGACTGATCAGCTACAGCCGCGACTGACCGCGGCCGCATCGCACGGACGACACCGCGAAGGGGCGGGCCCACCGGGCCCGCCCCTTCGTCGTCGGCACCCGCCCGGCCGTCTTGCCCGTCCGCACCCGCCCGGCCGTCTCGCCCGTCCGCACCCGCCCGGCCGTCTCGCCCGTCCGCACCCGCCCCGTCCGCCCAGCCGTTGAGTGGGCCGAAAACAGGTGAGTGGGCCGATATTTCGGCCCACTCGACAGATATCGGCCCACCGACCGGACGGGGAGGACGGGCGGCAAGGACGGGGAGGACGGGTGGCCAAGGCGGGGAAGACGGGCGGGACTGGGTGCGCGGATCCGAACCACCCCGTTAACGGCGTCGATCCGCCGCGGCGGCACCTGTCCCGAGGTGCCGCGGCGGCGGATCGTCACGCTCGCGGTCGGAATTTCCCCACTCAGGTCCCCACCTATAGCTCCGACCGCGTTCAGATGGTTCAACGAGCAGGCCGGACTGGGGTTACGCGAGCGTGAAGAAATTTCCTACGAGAGCCGCTCGATGATCATGGCCATGCCCTGACCGCCGCCCACGCACATCGTCTCCAGTCCGAACTGCTTGTCGTGCTCGACCAGCGAGTTGATGAGCGTCGACGTGATCCGGGCGCCGGTCATGCCGAAGGGGTGGCCGACGGCGATGGCGCCACCGTTGACGTTGAGGCGGTCCATGTCGATGCCGAGCTCGCGCTGCGAGGCGAGCACCTGGGCGGCGAAGGCCTCGTTGATCTCGACGAGGTCGATGTCGCCGATGCCCATGCCGGCGTGAGCCAGCGCGCGACGGCTCGCCTCGACCGGGCCCAGCCCCATGATCTCCGGTGACAGGCCGGAGACGCCGGTGGCGACGATGCGCGCCAGCGGCGTCAGCCCCAGCGCCTTGGCCTTCTCGTCGCTCATCACCACGACCGCCGCCGCGCCGTCGTTGAGCGGACAGCAGTTGCCGGCGGTGACGCGGCCGTCCGGACGGAAGACCGGCTTGAGCTGCGAGACGGCCTCGTAGGTGACGCCGGCGCGGGGGCCGTCGTCGGTGCTCACAACCGAGCCGTCGGCGAGCGTCACCGGGGTGATGTCCTTGGCCCAGAAGCCGGAGGCGATCGCGGCCTCGGCGAGGTTCTGCGAGCGGACGCCGAAGTGGTCCATGTCCTCGCGGCTGACGCCGCTGTGCAGCGCGACGTTCTCGGCGGTCTGCCCCATCGCGATGTAGAGGTCGGGCAGCTCGCCGTCCTGGCGGGGGTCGTGCCACTCGTCGGCACCGGACTCGGTCACCTTCGCCGTGCGCGCGAGGGCGTCGCCGAAGAGGGGGTTGCGGGCGTCGGGGAGGTCGGAGCGGCCGTGCTCGTAGCGCGACACCGTCTCGACGCCGGCCGAGACGAAGGCGTGCCCCTCACCGGCCTTGATGGCGTGGAAGGCCATCCGGGTGGTCTGCAGCGACGACGAGCAGTAGCGGTTGACCGTCGTGCCGGGCAGGAAGTCGTAACCGAGCTCGACGGCGACGGCCCGCCCGAGGTTGAAGCCGGACTCGCCGGCCGGCTGGCCGACGCCCAGCATGAGGTCGTCGATGTCGTGCGGGTCGAGGGCCGGCACCTTGTCCAGCGCGGCGCGCACCATCTGGACGGCGAGGTCGTCCGGACGGGCACTGACCAGCGAGCCCTTGACCGCGCGCCCGATGGGGGAGCGGGCGGTCGAGACGATGACGGCTTCGGGCATGGGGGCTCCTGACGGGTGACGGAGGGACGCCCTTCGATAGTGCCACTCGCCCGTGCCGGCCTCAGCGGACGGCTGCGCTGCCCTCTCGGGAGGCGGGCGGCTCGCCGCCGCGACGGAAGCCCCGTCGTCGCAGCCGGGCCAGTGGACCGTGCCGGTTCTCGGCCTTGCCGAAGCGTTCGGCCGCCACGACTTCGGTCCCCGGCCGCGCCACGGCCTGCGCGGCGGCGCGGGCCACCGGCTTCACCCGGCGGGTGGTGAAGGCCGACGCCGACCGTGCCCGGGTGCGCAGCCCGAGCGCGTCCAGCGCCGACGGCAGCATCGCCGTCGTGGCCTCGGCGTACCCGGCCGCCGACGGGTGGAAGCGGTCCTCGCTGAAGAGGTCGAGGCGGGTCATGAAGAGCGGGCCGAGCAGATCGCCGAGCGACACCGTCCGGCCGCCGGCGCGGACCACGGCGACCGTCTGCTCGCGCGCCATCTGCCGGGACAGCCGCCGCGCGTAGGCCCGCAGCGGCTGCGACAGTGGCCGGATGGCGCCGAAGTCCGGGCAGGTGCCGACCACCGTCTCGACCCCCGCCGAGACCAGCGTCCGGACCACCTCCTCCAGGTGCGGGACGGCGTCGGCCGGCGAGGTGCGCGCGGTGACGTCGTTGGCGCCGATCATGATCACGGCGAGGTCGGGTCGGTCCTTGCCGAGCGCCCGCAGCCGGGTCAGCTGCTCGGGCAATGCCGCGGAGACCGCGCCGACCACGGCGACGTTGGTGACGTGGACCGGCCGGCGGGCCGCCTCGGAGATGCCGAGGGCGAGCTGGGCGGCCGGGGTGTCGCGGTCCTGGCGCACGCCGTACCCGGCGGCAGTCGAGTCACCGAGCCACGCCATCCGGATCGGCGTCCGGGCACGGCTGACCCCGGCGGCGGCCCAGGTGGTGTCGTGGGTGACCGGGGGCAGGCCGGAGGCCTGGGGGATGCGGCGTCGGGCAAGCTTGGTCTCGGCGTACATGATGCCGGCGAAGAGCCCCGATCCGCCGCCGACGACGACGCCGGCGGCCCCGCCACCCCAGAGCGCGATCCGTCGCACCCGCCGTACCCTGCTCACCCTGCGCAGGTTATCGGTGGTCCCGGCGGCCGGTGATAGGGGCGGCGCGGCCCGTGGCGGGCGATACGGTGTGCGCCATGCGCTACAGCGACTCCCTCGTGGAGCTGATCGGCAACACCCCGCTGGTCAGGCTCCGCTCCGTGCTCTCCGACGCCGTCCCCGCGACCGGTGGTCCGCTCGTGCTCGCCAAGGTCGAGTACTTCAATCCCGGCGGGTCGGTGAAGGACCGCATCGCCGTCCGGATGATCGACGCCGCCGAGGCCTCCGGCGAGCTCAAGCCCGGCGGCACCATCGTGGAGCCGACCTCGGGCAACACCGGGATCGGTCTGGCCATCGTCGCGCAGCAGCGCGGCTACAAGTGCATCTTCATCTGCCCGGACAAGGTCAGCACCGACAAGATCGACACGCTGCGGGCCTTCGGCGCCGAGGTGGTGGTCTGCCCCACCGCTGTGGACCCCGCCGACCCGCGCTCGTACTACTCGGTCTCCGACCGGCTGGCGCGTGAGACGCCCGGCGGCTGGAAGCCCAACCAGTACGCCAACGCCAACAACCCGCGCTCGCACTACGAGACCACCGGACCCGAGCTCTGGGAGCAGACGGAGGGACGGATCACGCACTTCGTGGCCGGCGTCGGCACCGGCGGCACCATCAGTGGCACCGGCCGCTACCTCAAGGAGGTCTCGAACGGTCGCGTGCAGGTCATCGGCGCCGACCCGGAGGGCTCCGTCTACAGCGGGGGCACCGGGCGTCCCTACCTCGTCGAGGGCGTGGGCGAGGACTTCTGGCCTGATACCTACGACCGCAGTATCTGCGACCGCATCGTGGCCGTCAGCGACGCGGACTCCTTCGCGATGACGCGCCGCCTCGCCCGCGAGGAGGGGCTGCTCGTCGGCGGCTCCTGCGGCATGGCGACCGTCGCGGCCCGCGAAGTCGCCAAGGATGCCGGCCCCGACGACGTCATCGTTGTGCTGCTGCCCGACGGCGGCCGCGGCTACATGTCCAAGATCTTCAACGAGCGCTGGCTGGCCGACTACGGCTTCAGTGACACCGCCGGCGAGGAGACCGTCGGCGACGTGTTGCGGGCCAAGTCCGGCGACACGCCCTCGCTGGTGCACGGGCACCCCAACGAGACCGTCCGCGACGCCATCGACATCCTGCGCGAGTACGGCGTCTCGCAGATGCCGATCGTCAAGGCCGAGCCGCCGGTGACGGCGGGCGAGGTCGTGGGCTCGGTCTCTGAGCGGGCGCTGCTGGAGGCGCTCTTCGCCGGCTCGGCGGCGCTCGCCGATGCCGTCGAGCCGCACATGTCGCCGTCGCTGCCGATCATCGGCTCCGGCGAGTCGGTGAGCCAGGCGGTGCACGCGCTCGGGTCCGCGGACGCGCTGCTCGTTCACATCGACGGCAAACCGGCGGGCGTCATCACCCGGCAGGACCTGCTGGGTCACCTGGCCGGGGAGAGCTGACCCGGCTCAGCCCAGCGCGACGTCGCCGGTGATGCCGATGACGGTGTCACCGCCGACGAGGATCGTCTCGCCCCGCTGCTCGACATGGACCCGGCCGCGCCGCCCCAGTGCGGTGCCCTGGCTCGCGACGTAGGACGCCGGGGCGAGCCCGGCCGGGATGAGCCACTGTCCGAGGGCGGCGTTGAGGCTGCCGGTCACCGGGTCCTCCAGCGCGGCATCGGTGGCCATGAAGGCGCGCACCTCGAAGGCCGCCTCGGCCCCCGTCGGGTAGGGGCCGGCCACGCCGATGTCGGTGAAGCGGCCGAAGCGGGTGCGGTCCGGTCGCAGCGACAGCACGCGCTCGGCATCGCGCAACAGCAGCCCGACCCAGCCCGGTCCGTTGTCGCACCACTGCGCGGCGACGATCTCGCCGGGCTCGAGCTGCAGCGCCACGGCGAGCTCGGTCACGTCCGCGTCTGCCACCGGACCGCTGCGCAGCAGCGGCGGCGCCTCGAAGGCCAGCCGGTCACCGTCGAGGTGGACGGCGACGAGGCCGGCGCCGCACTGCTGGATCAGGTGATCCCCGTGGCGCGGGACGCCGCCGGCGGCGAGCCAGGCGCGGGCCGACCCGAGGGTGGGATGTCCGGCGAAGGGCAGCTCGCGGGCGGTGGTGAGGATCCGCACCCGGTAGTCGGCGTTGGGGTCGGTCGGCTGCAGCAGGAAGGTCGTCTCGCTGAGGTTCGTCCAGCGGGCGAAGTCCGCGAGCCGGCGGTCGTCGAGCCCGTCGGCGTCGTGGACCACCGCGACCGGGTTGCCGCACGTGAGCTCGTCGGTGAAGACATCGACCTGGGTGAAGCGAAGCACCGGCCCACTCTGGCAGAACCATCCGGAGCTGCCGCTCGGTAGCGTGGCAGGCATGACGGGTTTCAACACGCGTGCCATCCACGACGGGCAGGAGCCGGACCCGCGCACCGGTGCGGTGGCGGTGCCGATCTACGCGACCTCGACCTACAAGCAGGACGGGGTCGGCGGCCTGCGCGAGGGTTACGAGTACAGCCGCAGCGCGAACCCGACCCGCACCGCGCTGGAGCAGGCGCTGGCCTCGCTGGAGAACGGCGCCCGCGGGCTGGCCTTCGCCAGCGGGCTGGCGGCCGAGGACACGCTGCTCCGGGCGCTGTGCCGTCCGGGCGATCACGTGCTGCTGCCGAACGACGCCTACGGTGGCACCTACCGCCTCATTGCGCGGGTCTGCGCAAACTGGGGTCTGGAGTTCACGCCGGTGCCGCTGGGCGATCCGGCGGCGGTCCGGGAGGCGCTGCGCCCGAACACGAAGATCATCTGGTGCGAGACGCCGACCAACCCGCTGCTCGGCATCGCCGACATCGCCGCGCTGGCCGAGATCGCGCACGGGGCGGGTGCCAAGCTCGTCGTGGACAACACCTTCGCCTCGTCCTACCTGCAGCAGCCGCTCGCCCTCGGCGCCGACGTCGTCGTCCACTCCACCACGAAGTACATGGGCGGCCACTCCGACGTCGTCGGCGGGGCGCTGGTCGCCGCCGAGGCCGGCGTCGGTGACGAGCTGGCCTTCCACCAGAACGCGATGGGGGCCGTCGCCGGTCCCTTCGACGCCTGGCTGGTGCTGCGCGGCATCAAGACCCTGGGCGTCCGGATGGACCGCCACTGCGCCAACGCCGAGCGGGTCGTCGACTTCCTCACCGGCCATGCCGGGGTGTCGCAGGTCCTCTACCCCGGCCTGCCGGAGCACCCGAACCACGACGTCGCGGCACGGCAGATGAGTGGCTTCGGCGGCATGGTCTCATTCCGCCTCCGCGGCGGCGAGGAGGCCGCGCTGAAGATCTGCGGGCTGGTCGACGTCTTCACCCTCGGCGAGTCGCTCGGCGGTGTCGAGTCGCTCATCGAGCACCCCGGCCGGATGACCCACGCCAGTGTCGCGGGCTCGGCCCTGGAGGTGCCCGCCGACCTGGTCCGGCTCTCGGTCGGGATCGAGGACATCGACGACCTGATCGGCGACCTCACCGCCGCGCTGGCATGAGCGAGGCCGACCGCCCGCTGCGACGGCTGGGATTCCTCACCATCGGCCTCTTCGACCGGGACGACCCGCGCGGCGGTCACGAGACGACGCTGCGCATGATCGAGCTCGGCGAGGAGCTGGGCCTGGACTCCGCCTGGCTGCGGCACCGCCACCTGCAGTACGGCATCTCCTCGCCGGTGGCCGTCCTCGCGGCGGCGACGCAGTGCACCAGCCGCATCGAGCTGGGGACAGCGGTGACGCCGCTGGGCTGGGAGAACCCGCTGCGCCTCGCCGAGGATCTCGCCACCGTCGACGTCCTCTCCGGCGGGCGTCTCAACCCCGGTGTCAGCGTCGGTCCGCCGATGCACTGGGACGACGTCCGGGCCGCGCTCTACCCCGACACCGCCGAGGTGGAGGACTTCAGCTATGCCCGGGTGGAGCGACTGGTCGGCTTCCTGCGGGGCGGCCCGGCCGGCAGCTTCCGCGGTACCGAGGGCATCGAGGAGTGGTCCGAGCGCGTCGAGCCGCACAGCCCCGGATTGGCCGAGCGGGTCTGGTACGGCGGTGCGAGCCTGCGCTCGGCCCAGTGGGCCGCGGCGCAGCGTCTGAACTTCCTCACCAGCAGCGTCCTCAAGCTCGACGACGGCGATCCCGTCGACTTCGCCGGAGTCCAGGCTCGCCAGATCGCCGCCTATCGCGAGCTGCATCCGACGGGACGGGTCTCGCAGGGCCTGGTCGTCATCCCCACCGACTCGGCGACGCCGGAGCAGCGGGAGCGGTACGAGGCCTACGCGGCGTCCCGGCTGCCCCGGACCACGAGCCCGCAGGGCCCCGCCCGGATGCTGTTCGCGCCCGATCTCGTGGGCACGTCCGAGCAGCTGGCGCAGCGGTTGCGGGAGCACGCGGCGTTCCGGCTGGTGGACGAGGTCGCCTTCGCGCTGCCGTTCAGCTTCCGGCCGGAGGATTACGACCAGATCCTGAGAGACATGGCGACGCACCTCGGCCCGGCCCTGGGATGGAGCCCTGCCGCCGGGTAAGCCGGGAGCATGACCTCTGCACAGACCAGGACCTGGTTCATCACCGGCGCCTCCCGCGGTTTCGGTCGCGAGTGGAGCATCGCCGCCCTCGAGCGCGGCGACAACGTCGCCGCCACCGCCCGCGACACCTCGACCCTCGACGACCTCGCCGAGCGCTACGGCGACCGGCTGCTGCCGCTGCAGCTGGACGTCACCGATCGCGGAGCGGACTTCGCCGCGGTGAAGCAGGCGCACGAGCGCTTCGGCCGGCTGGACATCGTGATCAACAATGCCGGGTACGGCCACTTCGGCATGGTCGAGGAGCTCAGCGAGGCCGACGTCCGAGACCAGCTCGAGACCAACTTCTTCGGTGCGCTGTGGGTGACGCAGGCGGCGCTGCCGATCCTGCGTGAGCAGGGCAGCGGGCACATCCTGCAGGTGTCGTCCATCGGCGGCATCTCGGCCTTCCCGCTCGTCGGCGCGTACCACGCCTCCAAATGGGCGCTCGAGGGCTTGAGCCAGGCGCTGGCGCAGGAGGTCGCCGACTTCGGCGTGAAGGTGACGCTCATCGAGCCGGGCGGTTTCTCCACCGACTGGGCCGGGCCCTCGGCGAAGCACTCCGAGGAGCTGCCGGACTACGACGACTTCCGCGCCAGGGCGCAGGAGCAGCGCAAGCAGCGGACCTCCAAGTCCGGCGACCCGAAGGCGAGCGCGGCAGCGCTGCTCAAGGTCGTCGACGCCGACGAGCCGCCGCTGCGGGTCTTCTTCGGCGAGGCGCCGCTGGCCATTGCGGAGAAGGACTACGAGTCGCGGTTGGCGAGCTGGCGGCAGTGGCAGGACGTTGCCGTCGAGGCCAACGGCTGAGTGGTCGGCGCCGGTACCCGGCCTGAGTACCGGCGCTCAGGCTTCCTGGCTACGGTCGGAGGATGGAGTGTCGCGCCGGTGCCGTGTGGGACGAGACGTACCTGGCCTACGACTTCGGCGACCACCCGCTGAATCCGGTGCGTCTCGATCTCACCGTCCGCATGGCGCGGGAGCTGGGCGTACTGGAGCGCCTCACCGTCACCGCCCCGGTGGCCGCCGACGAGGCGCAGCTGCTGACCATCCACGACGCCGGCTATCTGGCCGCAGTGCGCGAGGCGAGCGGGGACCCGTCCTTCACGGGCTTCGGACTGGGGACCACCGACGACCCCGTCTTCACCGGGATGTACGACGCCGCGGCGCTGATCGCGGGCGGGTCCGCGCAGGCGGCGCGCTCGCTGTGGTCCGGGGAGGTGGAGCACGCCGTCAACATCGCCGGCGGCCTGCACCACGCCATGCGCGACCACGCCGCTGGCTTCTGCATCTTCAACGACGTCGTCCTGGGCATCACCGAGCTGCTGGCAGCCGGGGCCGAACGGGTGGCCTACGTCGACATCGACGTCCACCACGGCGACGGCGTCCAGGCCGCCTTCTACGACGACCCGCGGGTACTGACGATCAGCCTGCACCAGGACCCGCGGACGCTCTTCCCCGGCACGGGCATGCCGAGCGAGACCGGCAGCGGTGACGCCGAGGGGACGGCCGTCAACGTCGCGCTGCCGCCGGGCACCACCGACGCCGGCTGGCTACGGGCCTTCGACGCCGTGGTCCCCGGCGCGGTCCGGGCGTTCGCACCCGACGTCCTGGTCTCGCAGTGCGGCTGCGACACCCACCACGAGGACCCGCTGGCCAACCTGCAGCTGACCGTCGACGGTCAGCGCGCCGCCATCGCGCGCATGCACCGCCTCGCGCACGAGGTCGCGGGCGGCCGGTGGCTGGCCTTCGGCGGCGGCGGCTACGGGCTCGTCCGCTGCGTCCCCCGTACCTGGACGCACCTGCTGGCCGAGGCGACCGGCAGCGCTGTGGATCCCGACGCCGCGGTCCCGGCGGGATGGACCCGGCACCTGCGCGGCCGCGGCTACACCGGCGCGTTGCCCGACCGGATGGGGGAGAAACCGCTCGCCGAGGTGACGCCGTGGATCCCCGGCGGCGACGGGTGGCTCGACGGCGCGATCGGCGCCACCCGCCGGGCCGTCTTCCCGCTGCTCGGACTGGACCCCGATGACCCCCGGGACTGATCGCGCCGTCGCCCCCGCCCACTGGGAAGCCGACGTGGTGGCGGCCGACGGCGGCACCGTCCACCTCCGCCCGATCCGACCCGAGGACGCCGAGGCGCTGGTGCGCTTCCACGGCGGGCTGTCGCAGCGGACCCGCTACCTGCGCTACTTCTCCGCCTATCCCCGCATCCCCGAACGCGATCTGGCCCGCTTTGTCACCGTCGACCATCGCGACCGCGTCGCCTTCGTGGCCGAGCTGGCGGGCGAGATCATCGCGGTGGGGCGCTACGAGCGGTACGAACAGACCACCGACGCGGAGGTGGCCTTCGTCGTCGCCGACGCCCACCAGGGTCGCGGCATCGGCTCGGTTCTGCTGGAGCACCTGGCGGCCGCCGCCCGCGAGGTCGGGCTGCGCCGCTTCATCGCCGTGGTGCTGGCCGAGAACAGCGCCATGATCCGCGTCTTCCGCGAGGCCGGCTACGAGACGACCCGTCACATCGAGCACGGCGAGGTGACCCTCGAGTTCGCCGTGGACGAGACCGCCGTGACCGAGCGGGTGACGCGCGAGCGCGAGCAACGCGCGGAGGCCCGCTCCATCGGCCGGCTGCTCGCTCCCGGCTCCGTGGCCGTGGTCGGCGCCAGCAACGACGAGGGCAAGCTCGGCAACGCGGTGTTCCGCAACCTGCTGCGCACCAATCCCGAGGCCGCGCTCTACCCCGTCAACGCCGAGGCGCGTCACGTCCACGGGGTGCCGGCCTATCCCTCGGTGCTCGACATCCCCGGCGAGGTCGACCTGGTGGTGATCGCGGTGCCGGCGGCCTCGGTGCCGGGGGTCGTCGAGCAGTGCGCCCGGCGCGGGGTGCGGGGGCTGGTCGTCATCTCCGGTGGCTTCGGCGAGAGCGGCAGCGACGACGCCCGCGACGCCGGCCGTGACGAGCAGCGGCGCCTGGTCGCCTCGGCGCGATCGCACGGCATGCGGGTGGTCGGGCCCAACTGCCTCGGCATCGTCAACACCGATCCGGCCGTCCGGCTCAACGCCTCGCTGGCTCCACTCTCGCCACGGCCGGGACGGGTGGGTTTCTTCAGCCAGTCCGGCGCCCTCGGCGTGACCATCCTCGGTGAGGCCGCCCGCCGGGGCCTCGGGGTGTCGTCGTTCGTCAGCGCCGGCAACCGCGCCGACGTCTCCGGCAACGACCTGCTGCAGTACTGGGAGACCGACGACCGGACCTCGGTCGTCCTGATGTACCTGGAGAGCTTCGGCAACCCGCGCAAGTTCGCCCGGCTGACCCGGCGCCTGGGACGGACGAAACCGATCGTCGCGGTGAAGAGCGGCACCGCCATCGCCCCGGTCGCCGGTCTGGCCCAGACCTCGGTCGACGTCCCCGAGATCAGCGTCCGCACGCTCTTCGAGGCCTCCGGTGTCATCCGGGTGGAGACGGTGAGCGGCATGTTCGACATCGCGCTGCTGCTCTCCACCCAGCCCCTGCCGAAGGGCGACCGGGTCGCGGTGGTGGGCAACTCGACGGCCATCGGCGTCCTGGTCGCCAACGCCTGCGCGGCCGAGGGGCTCCGGCTGACCAGGTTGGACGACACCGGTGTCGAGGCGGGCCCGGAGGCCTTCGCCGCCGCGCTGCGCACCGCGCTGGACGATCCCGAGGTGGACGCGGTGACGGTGGTCTTCGTCCCGCCGCTGCAGCCCGAGACCGGGGACGAGGTGGCGCGCGCCGTCCGGGACCTCGCCGCGACGAGCGAGAAGCCGGTGCTCTCGACCTTCCTCGGCTTCGAGGGCGTCCCCGAGGCGCTTGCGGCGCCCGGTTCGGACGCGCCGCCGGTGGGGTCGGTGCCGTCCTACCCGTCGCCCGAGCGGGCGGTCCGTGCGCTGGCCCGCGCCGTGCGCTACGCGCGCTGGCGGACAGCCGAGCCGGGGACACTGCCGGTCTTCGACGACGTCGATCTCGACGCCGGCCGGGCGGTCGTGCAGGCCGCCCTCGCCGAGACCCCGGCAGGACGTCAGCTCGGTGCCGACGAGGTGGCCCGGCTGCTGGCCGCGGCCGGGATCACGCTCTCGCAGGAGCGGCCGTCGGAGACGGTGGAGGTCGAGCTCGCCGTCTTCGACGAGCGGTCCTTCGGCGCGCTGGTCTCCTTCGGCATCGGGGGAGTGGCGACCGAGCTGCTCGGTGACACCGCCTACGCCGCCGTGCCACTCACCGGCCTGGACGCACAGAAGCTCATCGCCGCGCCGCGGGCGGCGCCCCTGCTCACCGGGTACCGGGGCGCGCAGCCCTGCGACACCGATGCGCTGGCGCAGCTGGCGCTACGGCTCTCCGTCCTGGGTGATGCGCTCCCCGAGATCGCCGAGTGCCGCCTGTCCGTGCTCGCCACGCCGTTTGGTGCCCACGTCACCGCTGCTGCGGTCCACATCGCGCCCGCCACCGCCCGGGCCGACACCGGTCCCCGGCGGCTGCGCGGGCTCTGAGCCCCTCGATGATCAACAGGCGGTTTCGGTCGCGATGACGACCGAAACCGCCTGTTGATCACTTGCGGGAACGAGCGGGTGGTGCCGCTGCAGGTGCAGTGCCGCGGCGGAGGTGCCGAGCCGGGTTACGGGGTGACGGTCACCCGGTCCGCCGGCGGCGGTGCGATGTTCGGGTGCGCCGCCAGGTAGGCCAGGAAGGCGTCGAGGTCGACGGGGCCGCCGGCCAGGTCCGTGCCCTTGGTGAATTCGGTGAAGCCGTCCCCGCCGGAGGCGAGGAAGTTGTTCACCGAGACCCGGTAGGTCGCAGAGTCGGTGACCGGCACCCCGGCAACGGTGATGTTGCTGATCTTGGAGCCCAGCGGCGCCGAGGTCGAGTAGCTGTAGTGCAGCGTGCTGGAGATCTGCAGGATCTTCTGGCCGGTGGTGTTGTCGAACTGCTGCTCGAGCACCCGCTTCAGATTGGCACCGGTGAGCGTGATGGTCTGCATGATGTTGCTGAACGGCTGCACCGTGAACGCCTCGCCGTAGGTGACGACGCCGTCGCCCTCACCGTTGGCTGAGGAGGCGTAGGTGAGGTCGGCGCGGATGCCGCCCGGGTTGGTGATGGCGATCTGGGCGCCGTTGCTCCTCGTCGCCTCGAGCTGGGCGTCGGCGATGACGTCACCCAGCGGCGACTCGCCCGACGCGGCACCGGCGCGGTTGAGGTCGGCGGTGATGGTGCCGACCTTGCGGTTGGCGATCGGGGCCGCCTTGGTCTTGGCCTCGTCGACGAGGGCCGTCGTGGCGGCATCCGGCGTGACGTCGCGGGTGACGATCTCGTTGTGGGCCGTGGTGGCCGAGCGGACGACGTCGCGCGTCTTGCGGTCGATGACCAAGTCGACGACCGACAGCAGCCGGCCGAACGACGCTCCCTGGATCACCGGTCGCGGGTTGCCGGCCGGGTCGGGGAACGAGCAGTTGTACTGCTGGTGGCTGTGGCCGGTGAAGAAGGCGTCCACCTTGGGCGTGGCTGCCGCCGCAATCTTCGCGGCGGGGCCGGCGGCGACCAGCTTGCAGTCGTCGGGGCCGCCACCCTCGGTGTTGTCGCCCTGGTGCAGCAGGACGACCTGCGACTTGACGCCGAGCCGGTCGAGCAGGTTCGCGGTCTTGTCGATGGCGCGGACCTCGTCACCGAACTTCAGCCCCTTGATCGCCTCGGGGGTGACGACGGTGGGCAGGTCCTTCAGCGTCGCGCCGATGATGCCGATGGGCACGCCGCCGGAGAACTTCACGGTGAAGGGCAGCAGGGCCGGGAAGCCGTTCGTGAAGGTGACGTTGGCCCCGAGGAACGGGAACTTCGCGCCACCGAAGCTCGGACGGAACTGGCACCCGTCGGTCGGGTGGCAGCCACCGAACTGCATGCGCTGCAGCTCCTTATAGCCCTCGTCGAACTCGTGGTTCCCGACGACGGAGGCCTGCACGCCGAGCTGGTTGAGGAAGTCGATGGTGGGCTCGTCGTGGAAGAGCGCAGAGATGACCGGCGAGGCGCCGATGTTGTCACCCGTCGAGAGCAGCAGCGAGTTCTTCACCTCGCTGCGCAGCTGCTTGACGTGGGTGGCGAGATAGGCGGCGCCGCCGGCGTTGACGGTGGTGCCGTTGGCCAGCGTGACCCGGCCGGACGAGCCCGACGGCGGCTCGAGATTGCCGTGCAGGTCGTTGAAGCTGATCAGGCGGACGTCCACGGTGCGGGCCGGGGGCTTCGGCGTGGCCTGCGCCGTGCCAGGGATGGCGACGGCGGCGAGACCGACGCCGGTCAGCAGGGCGGCGGCGGTCGCGACGCGACGTTGCCAGCGGGGTGACGACATGGGTTCCTCTTCGCTCGGTGATTTCTCAGGTGCGCAGGAAGTAGACCAAACGCGGGTGAACGTGACCAGAACCCGAAGCCGGGGCACGCCAGGGGAGACAAGACTTTTCGACGTCGGTTGAGCCACCAGCCGGTATTGCGACCGGACCACGGCTGGAGGCCGACGTGAAGGCAGTGACATGGCAGGGCAAGCGGGACGTCCGGGTCGAGGACGTCCCGGACCCCGAGATCCGGGACCCCGAGGACGCCATCGTTAAGGTGACCTCGACCAACATCTGCGGCTCCGACCTGCACCTCTACGAGGTGCTGGGCGCGTTCATGGAACCGGGCGACATCCTCGGACACGAGGCAATGGGCGTCGTCGAGGAGGTCGGACCGGAGGTTCGCGGACTGTCCGTCGGCGACCGTGTCGTCATCCCGTTCCAGATCTCCTGCGGCCACTGCTACATGTGCGACCAGCAGCTCTACACCCAGTGCGAGACGACGCAGGTCCGCGAGTACGGCAGCGGCGCGGCCCTCTTCGGCTACAGCAAGCTCTACGGCGAGGTCGCGGGCGGGCAGGCCGAGTACCTGCGGGTGCCGCAGGCGTCGTTCACGCACATCACGGTCCCGGACGGGCCGGCCGACGAGCGCTTCGTCTATCTCTCCGACGTGCTGCCCACCGCCTGGCAGGCGGTGGCGTACGCCGACGTCCCGAAGGACGGCACGCTCGTCGTGCTGGGGCTGGGACCGATCGGCGACATGGCGTCGCGCATCGCCACCCACCAGGGCGCACGTGTCATCGGCGTCGACCTGGTGCCCGAGCGCCTGGAACGGCTGCGGGCCCGCGGCATCGAGACCGTCGACCTGAACTCGCTGGACAAGCAGGACGAGATCGGCGATGCCATCCGGGAGCTCACCGGTGGCCGCGGCCCGGACTCGGTGGTGGACGCCGTCGGCATGGAGGCCCACGGCTCGCCCGGCGCCAAGGCCGCCCACAAGCTCGCCGCGCTGCTCCCGGACGCTGTCGCCGAGCCGATGATGCTCAAGGCGGGGACGGATCGGCTGGCGGCCCTGAACTCGGCCATCGACATCGTCCGCCGGGGCGGGACGGTCTCGCTGAGTGGCGTCTACGGCGGCGCGGCCGACCCGCTGCCGATGCTGCAGATGTTCGACAAGCAGATCCAGCTGCGGATGGGGCAGGCCAACGTCAAGCGCTGGGTCGACGACATCATGCCGCTGCTCGACGACACCGACGTCCTCGGCGTGGAGTCCTTCGCGACCCATCGGGTGCCGCTGGCCGAGGCGCCGGAGGCCTACGAGACGTTCCAGAAGAAGCAGGACGGTGCCGTGAAGTACGTGCTGACCCCCTGACGACGCCCGGCGGCAACATGCGGGCGGCAGACTGTCCGTCATGCCCGTGCTCCATCTGGACGGTCAACACCTCTCCGCCGACGCGCTCGCTCCGCTGACCGCCGCGCCCGTGCGGGTCTCGCTCGATGTCGAGGCCCTGCACCGGGTGCGGCGGTCGCACGAGTGGGCGGTGCGGCTGCGGGGGGAGCGTCCCATCTACGGCCGCAGCACCGGCGTCGGGGCCAACCGGGAGGTTGCGGTCGAGCCGACGGTCGAGGCGGCGCAGGCGTTGCTGCGCAGTCACGCCACCGCAGCTGGCCCGCTGCGCAGTCCGGAGCGGGTCCGCGCGCTGCTGCTGGTACGGCTCAACCAGCTGTTGGCCGGCGGCTCCGGCGTGGCCCCCGAGGTCGTCATGGGCCTGACCGCCCTCATCGAGGACGATGCGCTGCCCGCGGTGCACGAGCACACCGGGGTCGGGACCGCGGACCTCGCCGCGCTCGCGGCCACCGCGCTGGCCGTGCAGGATCACGCCGCCGCCCGTGGTCTGCCGCTGCTGCTGGGCCCGGACGACGCCCTGCCGTTCCTGTCCAGCAATGCCGCGGCGCTGGCCGACGCCGGGCTGGGGCTGTCGCGGTTCTCCCGGGCCACCCGGGCCGGGCTCGCCGTGGCCGCGCTGAGCTTCTTCGCCCTCGACGGCAACCTCGAGGCCTTCTCCCGGGCGGTGGAGCGGGCCACGCCGATGCTCGGGGCGCGGGCGACCTGCAGCGCGATGCGCAGCCTCATCGGCTCCGAGGCGAGCCGGGCCCTGCGCATCCAGGACCCCTACGGCCTGCGCGCCCTGCCGCAGAGCCACGGCGTGCTGCTGGACGCGCTGGCGGCGCTGCGCGACACGGTCGACGCCTACGTCAACGCGCCGTCGGAGAATCCGGTGATCCTGCCGGACGGTGCCGTCGCCCATCACGGCGGTTTTCACGCCTCGTACCTCGCCGTCGCGGCCGACACGGTGCGCAATGCGGCGGTCCAGTCGGCGCAGCTCGTCCAGCACCGCCTCACCTATTTGAGCGAACCCGCGCATACGTCACTGCCCGCCTTCCTCGGCGACGGGACGCCGGGGGCCTCGGGAGTGATGCTGGTCGAGTACGTCGCCGCGGCTGCGCTGGGCGACATCCGTGCCGCGGCGACACCGGCGGCGGTCCAGACCACCTCGGTCTCGCGCGGCGCCGAGGACACCGCCAGCTTCGCCTCGCTGGCAGCCCGGCAGCTGCTCGCCAGCGCCGAGAGCTACGAGCTGCTGGTGGCCACCGAGCTGCTGACCGCGGTCCGGGCCAACCGGATGCGCGCGCCGCAGCCCACCGGGGTCCTCGGCGACGTGCTGGCGGCCTGCGCGGACCTCTCCGGCGACGTCGCGGACCGCGATCTCACCGCCGACATCGAGCTGGCCCGGATCCTGCTCAACCGGCTCGTCGACTTCGCTGACATGACGCTGCCCGACACCAGCTGGGAGAACGACCTGCCCGAAGCGCTCAGCGAACAGCTGACCCAGCGCTCAGCGGACAGGTGACCCGATGACCCGTCCGCTCGGGCTGCGTGGCGGCAGCGTCGCCGCCGGGTTGCCGGGAGAGAGCGCGTAGAGCCGCTGCCGCTGGTCCAGCGGCGGGACCCAGCCGTACCGGACGCTGGCACCGTTGGTGGTGCGGGTGTCGCAGAGCGGCAGGGTGAGGGTCGTGGTGACCGGGCGGAGCACGGTGCCGTCGGCCGCGGTGGCGAGGAAGAGCAGCCGCCGCTGCTCGCTGGGACGGACGGCCGTGCAGGAGCTGCCGAGGGGGGAGGAGGCGGCGTTCTCCAACGACCGCTGCAACGCCTGCGCCTCGTCCCCGCTGAAGACCAGGGAGGCCGGGCCGGGGGCATCGGCGCCCCGCACCGCCGAGCCGTAGGCGCAGACCGTGATCGACGTGGCGGTGCGGGCGAAGAGCCGTCCCGGACTGTCGGTGCCGGGCTGCAGCCGTGCCGGGAACAGGTCCGGGCACGACGCCTTGCGGATGGGGAGGTGGTCGGTGGCCGACGGCTCGGGGCGGTCCGTCCCGCCGGGGGTCGGCTCGCCCGAGGCGATGCCGCGCCCGCCCGGTGCGACGGCCGCGCTCTCCCCCGGGCCGTTCCGGGGCGAGGAGCCCCCGTCGTCCCGATTGCCCGCCACGACACCGACGACGGCGGCGGTGGCCCCGACGAGCACGACGGCGGCGGCACCCTGGACCCAGCGGGTCCGTCGCTGTGCCCGCGCTGCTGCTCCCGCGGCGACGACGCGATCGGTGTCGGGCCGATCGCCCTCGCCGGCGCGCAGGGCTCGGCGCAGTTCGTCCTCGGACGGGCTCATGACGTCACACCTCCGCTGGTGACTTCGACGCGCAACCGGGCCAATGCCCGGGCGCAGCTGCTCTTGACGGTGCCGACCGGGATGCCGAGGGTTGCCGCGGTCTGCTGCTCGGAGAGGTCGCAGTAGTAGCGCATCACCACCACGGCGCGGTCGCGTGCCGGCAACCCGGCCAGCAGCCGGCGCAGCTCGTCGCGCTGCTCGGAGGCTGCGAGCTCTGCAGTCTCGGCCGCGGGTTCGGGGAGCTCGTCGGTGGGGCGCTCGCCCCACCACCGTCGCCGCTGCGAGTCGATGTGCGCGTTCACCATCGCCTTGCGGGCATAGGCCACCGGCGCGTCGACCCGTCCCCACCTCAGGGCGAGCTTGATGAGCGCTGTCTGCACGAGGTCCTCGCCGCGGTGATGGTCTCCGGTCAGCAGCCGGGCGGCATGCAGCAGCGAGGCGCCGTTCGTCTCCACGAAGGCGCGGAACCCTGCCTCGTCTCGCATGCTCCTCCCGTCCCGGTCACTGACTGAGACGAGGTGGACCGCCGTCCGGGTTCCACCACATCAGGAAATGGGGCACGCCGGTGTCGCCGGTGCGGAACTCCTCGCCCTCGGCGCGGAAGCCGTGCCGTTCGTAGAAGGGGCATGCCGTGGTCCGGGCGTTGCACCAGAGGATCTCGTCGGTCCCCACCCGGCGGCAGGCGGCGGCGAGGACGAGCGAGCCGACGCCGCTGCCCTGCCGCTGCGGCGCGACCGCCATCCCCCGCAGTCGCAGACCCGGGCGTGCCGGCCACAGCGGGCACGGTTCGCGCAGGAGCACGACGGCACCGACCACCTCCTCCCCGTCGCGGGCGGCGAGGTGGACGGCACCGGGAGCGTCGCCGGGGGCCGTGGTGTAGCCGGGGTCGGCACCGCGCAGGACCGCGAGCCGCAGCGCGCGGGTGACCTCCGCCCCGACCTCGTCGACCCGGATGCTCACCGGCCCGGCTGGTAGACCATGAGCACGACGATCACCACGAAGATCAACGCCACGATCCCGCCGCCGGCGGCGACCCGGCCGGTGAGCGTCACCACCGACTTCTCCTCGCCGATCAGCGTGGTCGCCTTCTCCAGCGTCGGGACGATCAGGCCGAGGGTGAGGCCGGCAGCGACGAGCCACAGCAGCAGCGACAGCCAGATCCAGGTCTGGCCGAACTCGCCGACCTTCTCGCCCTTCGCGTACGGCGAGTCCAGGCTCATCAGCGCGAAGCCGGCCAGCACGACGAGCACCGAGACGTAGGCGTAGATCCGCAGCATGCGTGCCGACGCGCCGGTGGCCGCGCCGTCACCGGTGCGGATACCTCGGCCGGCGGTGGTGGCGCCGTGGACCAGCGGTCCGATCGCGAAGACGGCCAGGACGAGGTGCACCGCGAGCAGCAGATGGTAGGCGGACATACCGGCAGGCTAATCCAGGCCGGACGGCCGACTATCCGGCCCGCCGCTTGCCCCGGCGCTGGGTGAGGTAGTCGGCGACGACGTACTCGCCGAGCGCCCCACGCTTGGGAGAGAAGACGCGACCGCCGTTGCGCCGTCCGATGTCCTGCATGAACGAGACCAGCCGCGGGTCGTCGTCGAGCATGAAGACGTTGATCGTCGCGCCGCGACGGGTGCAGCGCTCGACCTCGGCCAGTGTGGCTGCCACGGTCTCCGGGCTCGGCGGCCAGGTGAAGTCGGCGAAGCCGTCGACGGCCAGATGCGCGGTGGGCTCGCCGTCGGTGATCACCAGGATGAGCGGCTCGGCGCCGCGGTGCTTGTCCAGGTGGCGGCGGGCGAGCATCAGTCCGTGCTGCAGGTTCGTGCCCTGCACCCGATCCCAGTCGTGCTCGACCAGGGCGTTCGGGGTCATCACCCGGGCGTAGTCACTGAAGCCGATGATCTCGATGGCGTCCTGCGGGTACTTGGTGGTGACCAGCGAGTGCAGTGCCAGCGCGGTCGTCTTCGCCTCGCCCCAGGTGCCGCGCAGCTCCATCGAGTACGACATGTCGACCAGCAGTGCGATGGCGGCCGAGGCGCGCCGCTCGGTCTCGACCACCTCGAAGTCCTCGGCCTGCATCCGGACCTCGCGCTCACCGCTGCCGGCGCTGCGCAGGACGGCGTTGCGCACCGACCGGACGACGTCCAGGGGCTGCTCGTCGCCGAAGCGCCACTCCCGGCTGGCCCCGGTGATCTCGCCGGCGGCGCCGGCGTCTCGGACGTCATGACCGCCGCGCCCCTTCGCCTCCACCATGCTGAAGACCCGGCGCAGGGCGGTGCTGCCGAGCCGTCGCAGGGCGCGCGGGCTCAGCCGTAGCCCGTCGCCGCCGCGCTGGACGTAGCCCTGCTCGCGCAGCTCGCGTTCGATGCGACGCAGCTGGGCCATGTCCTCGACGGCGGCCCGACCCAGCGCCCGTTCGATCAGCTCCTCGTCGACGTCCTCCAGGCTGGCGCCGGGGTAGTCCTGGCCGAGCAGCTCCTCGAGCTGGTCCAAGTCCGCCAGTTCTGCCAACGCCCCGGTGGCGTCGGAGAGCCCCATGCCCTCGTCGCCGTCCATCCGCTGCCGGCCGCCCCACTGCAGGTCCGGCCGGGCGCTGCGCAACCCCTGCTGCAACCGCGACATCTCGTCGGCCAGGCCGGACTGCGACATCGCCTGCGCCATCAGCCCGGCCAGCTCCTCGCGCTGCTCGGCGGTGAGGGAGTTGAGCAGCTGCTGCGCCGCGGCCGCGCGGCGGGCGAGCTGGTCGACGAGCTCGTCGAGATTCTGCGGCTGTTCGGGGAAGAAGTCGCCGTACTGCTGCATGAACTGCGCGAAGTCCTCGGGGGTGTGCTCCCCGCGGGCGTCGGCGTCGAGCATGTCGTTGAGCGCGCCCATCATCTGCCGCAGCCGCTCGAAGTCCTCGGCCGACGCGTTCTGCATCGCGTCCTTCATGCCGGCGAACTGGGCGTCGAGCACCTCGTCGCGGAGCAGCTGCTGGATCTGCTCGTAGGTCTGCCGTGCCTCGGCCGAGCGCCACTGGTACTCGGCGAGCTCGCGGACCGCGCGACTGGTGTCCCGCGGCAGCGCGTCCAGCTCGGCCTCGGCCATGCGGGCGGAGTCGTCCGGGACGGGGAAGAGGGCGCGCTTCTCCTCCTCCAGTGCGGTGTCGAGCAGCTCCCGGACCTGATCGAGGGTGCCGTCGAGACGTCCTTGCTGGCGCAGCTGCCGTGCCCGCTCGCGCGCCTGCCGGCGCAGCGCGTCCAGCCCGTCTCGCCCGGTCGCGCCTCGCCGCAGCAGCCGGTTCAGCGCATTGCGCGGGGACATGCCCGCGAGGACGTCGTCACCGATCTCGTCCAGCGCCTGCCGGATGTCGTACGGCGGCTCCATCGGGTCCGGTCCGCCCGCGTATGCGCCGTATCGGAAGCTCATGTGTCCCCAGCGTAATCACCAATCCGCGCCAAGGGTTGCGACAAAAACTCACACGGATGCAACACTCCCTCGATCGGGCGGAGACGCTGCCCGCGCGCAGAGAGCCACCACCATGACCTACACGCCCGCTCAGCCCGCCACGCATGCCATCGGCAACGCCTACGGACCGCTGGGCAAGCCGCGTTCGATCGTCGCCTGCATCCTGTTGACGATCGTGACCCTGGGCATCTACGGCCTCGTGTGGACGTTCAAGACCCACGGCGAGCTGAAGGCGCACTCCGGCACCGGCCTGGGCGGTGGGCTCGGCCTGATCCTCTTCCTGCTCTTCTCGCCGGCGACCTACTTCGTGCTGCCGGCCGAGGTTCGCAATGTGGTGGAGCGGAGCGGACAGGAGAGCCGGGTCAGTGGCAAGACCGGCTTCTGGCTCTTCCTGCCGCTGCTGGGTCAGCTGATCTGGTTCGTCAAGGTCCAGGGCCAGCTCAACTCCTACTGGCGGTCGCTCGGCGCGTCCTGATCATCGGTAGGGGCGGGGCGGCCGTCGTCCCCGGTCAGCACCTCGGGCGGGACGACGTTGTCGGGGAACTCCTCCGGCGCGTCCTTACTGGTGTCGCGGTCCGGGGCGGTCGGGTCGAATCCGGTCATGTCGGTGAGGGTGTCCGCTTTCCCGCCCCGGCTCACGGCTGCGTGCCGCCTCGTTCGACGGCGGCGGTGACCCGGCTGAGGAAGTCGCAGACGACGGCCCGCTCGTCGGCCGACAGTGAGCGGGCCACGTCGTCGATGGTCTCGATCACCGGCTCCCATGCGGCATAGCTGTCCCGTCGGGCCGCCGCCGTCTCGGTCAGCCGGACGCGACGCCGGTCGCTGTCGTCGCGCACGCGCCGAATGTGGCCCGAGCGTTCGAGCCGGTCGACGAGGACGGTGGCGGAGGCCGAGCGGATGCCGAGCCGGTCGGCGAGCTCGGCCGTCCCGAGGGGGCCGTGCTGGGTGAGCTCGCCTATCGCCGACATGTCCGTGGCGTTCATCTGCATCACCTTCGCCATACGGGCCACGAGGCCCCGTGATGCGCCGATGAGATCGCGCACGGCCAGCGTCGCGTCGTCGAGGTCGGTCAGCGGCTCGGACGTCATGCCGCGATTGCACCACGGGACGCTCAGTAGAGAAACTGATAGTTAGATTCTCTAGCTATCTCGGGGAGGCTCTCGTCGTCCGACCCCGACGAGAGGCTCCCCATGACCGTGAAAGCCAACCCCACCGTGCTCGTGACCGGCGGCAGTGTCGCCGGCCCGGCCTTGTCCTGGTCCCTGCTGCGCGCCGGCTACCGGGTCACGATGCTGGAGCGCGCTGCGGCGATCCGCGACGCCGGGCAGAACATCGACATCCGGGTGGCCGGCCGCGACGTGCTGCGGACGATGGGCCTGCACGACGCCGTCGTCGCCGAGGGCACGGGCGAGCTGGGCATGCGGATGTACGACGACCGCGGCCGGCCCTACGCCGAGTTCCCCGTCGAGGCCGGCCGCGACGGCCCGACCGCCGAACTGGAGATCCTGCGCGGGAAACTGTCCCGACTGCTGCTCGGGCTGACCGAGGCAACGGCCGAGCACCGGTACGGCACGTCCGTGACCGGGCTCGACGAGGACGGCAGCGGTGTCGATGTCACCTTCGCCGACGGCAGCAGCGAGCGGTACGACCTCGTGGTCATCGCCGAGGGTCGTCGCTCCCGCACGCGCGACCTCGTCTTCGGCGACGCGATCAGCTACGTCGGACGTGAGCAGTACCTGGCCTACGGCCGCATCCCGCGGGTCGCCTCGGACGACGACTGGTGGCGTTGGCTGACCGCCACGGACAATCGGATGGTCTCGCTGCGGCCGGACAACACCGGCACGATCCGCGCCAATCTCACCTTCCTCGCGCCTGCGCTGGGTCTGGACCGCCTCGACCACGCGGCGCAGATGACCGTGCTGCGCGAGCGCTTCGCCGATGTCGGGTGGGAGACCGCGCGCATCCTCGACGGGTTCGCCGCCTCGCCGGACGAGTTCTACCTCGAGTCAGCCGACGCCGTGCGGATGTCGTCTTGGTCGCGGGGTCGGGTCGCCGTCGTCGGCGACGCTGCCTGGGGGGCGGGGCCGACCGGAATGGGCACGACGCTGGCCCTCGTCGGCGCGTACGTCCTGGCCGGGGAACTGGCCGCCGCCGACGGCGATCACGGCCGCGCCTTCGCCGCGTACGAGCGCGTCATGCGCGGATACGTGTCCGACGTCCAGAACGTGCCGCGGGCGCTGCTGCGGGCCGTCCTGCCGCGGACGCGGGTGGGGCTCGTCGCCACCCGGACGGCGTACCGGGTGGCCGCGTCCCCGATCGTGCGCCGGCTCAGCGCGAATCCGCTGCTGTCCGGCGGCGGCGAGAAGTTCTCCTTGCCCCGCTACGAGCTGTACGACGGACCGGCTGCGGACTCTGCGGACTCGACCCCACGATCCGCAGCCGGTCAGGGGGTCTAGAGCGAGTCGCGCCAGCGCAGCCAGGACTTCAACTGGGTGAGGTCGTAGTCCTTGTCACCGTCGACCCCGACGGTGAAGAGGGTGGCGCCGGCCTCGAGCAGGGCCGCGCCGACCTCGGCCGGGTCGCCCTCCGGCGCGCCGACCGAGCGCTCGATCTCGCTCGGGTCGCGGCCGACGTCGCTGCAGTGCCCGGCCAGCACCTCCTGCTTGCGCTTGAAGGTCTCGATGTCGCTGAACGAGTGCCAGATGTCGCCGTGCTGCGCGACGAGGCGCAGCGTCTTCTTCTCGCCACCGCCGCCGATGAGGACCGGGATCTTGCGGGTGGGTGCCGGGTTCAGCTTGGACCACCGCTCCTCGATGCGGGGCAGGTCGTCGCGCAGCTGGTTGAGCCGGCCGCCGGCGGTGCCGAACTCGTAGCCGTACTCGTCGTAGTCGCGCTGGAACCAGCCCGAGCCGATGCCGAGGATGAGCCGGCCGTCGCTGATGTGGTCCACGGTGCGGGCCATGTCGGCGATCAGCTCGGGATTGCGGTAGCTGTTGCAGGTGACGAGGGCGCCGATCTCGACGCGGGAGGTCTGCTCGGCCCAGGCGCCGAGCATGGTCCAGCACTCGTAGTGCTTGCCGTCGGCGTCGCCGTACAGCGGGAAGAAGTGGTCCCAGTTGAAGGCGATGTCGACACCGAGGTCTTCGGCCTCGGCGACGGCGCGGCGGAGGGCGGCGTAGTCGGCGTGCTGCGGTTGCAGCTGGACGCCGATGCGGACGGGGCGGGTGGCAGTGGTCACGTCCTCGACGTTAGCCCTCGATGATCGCTGCGGGCACCCCACTGTCGAGGGCCAGGCGTGAGCGGTCCTTCAGCCGGACCCCGGACTCGCCGAGCTCGGCCGCGGCGCGCAGCAGCCCCGCGATGGCGCGGGCGGCCGTGGCGTAGTCGAGCCCGTCCGGCGGGTGGATGTTGGAGACGCAGTTGCGTTCGGCGTCGGTCCGCCCCGGCCGGGGCGCCCAGGTGAGGTAGGCACCGAGGCTGTCGGAGGTCGAGAGGCCGGGTCGCTCGCCGATAAGGACGAGCACCGCCCGGGACCCTCGCGCGGCGCCGACGTGGTCGCCGAGCGCCACCCGCGCCTCGGTGGCGACGACGACCTCGGCGGCGACGACCCCGAGATCGCGCAGTGCGGTGAGGACGCCCACGGCATGGGCGGTGACCGCACGGGCCGAGAGGCCGTCGGCGAGGACGATCGACACGTCCGGTGCCGCCCCCGGCACCTCGTCGGCGGGTTCGCGACCGAGGTCCGGCCGGCGCAGGTACTCCGACCGGGAGCCGGCGCGGCTGCGCACCCGCAGCGGCTTGCCGAAGCCCGCGGTCACCAGCGCTTCGGCGAGCGTGTCGACGTCCAGGGGCTCGTGCACCGCGTCGCGGGCTGCGGCGTGGGCCGCCGCCAGCTCGAGCACCGCCGAGGTCGGCAGCGCGTCACCGGTGCGGCCCAGGCCGATGCGGGCCTGCGTGCTGCGGCGCAGCTCGTCCCAGAGGTCTGGCACGGCTCAGCCTCCGATCGCCAGCAGCGGCGAGCCGGCGGGGGCACGGATGCCACCGGTGTCGTCGATCATGTCGAGCTCGGCCAGCCAGCGCTCGAACTCCGGCGCGGGTCGCAGGCCGAGGGCGCGGCGCGCGGCGAGGGCGTCGTGATAGCTCAGGCTCTGGTAGCCGAGCATGACGTCGTCGGCGCCGGGGACGGTGATCACGTAGCTGCAGCCGGCGACGCCGAGCAGCATGAGCAGGTTGTCCATGTCGTCGGAATCGGCCTCGGCGTGGTTGGTATAGCAGACGTCCACGCCCATCGGCAGGCCCAGCAGCTTGCCGCAGAAGTGGTCCTCCAGACCGGCGCGGACGATCTGCTTGCCGTCGTAGAGGTACTCCGGGCCGATGAAGCCGACGACGGTGTTGACGAGCAGCGGGTCGAGGTGCCGGGCCAGGCCGTAGGCGCGGCACTCCAGGGTCTGCTGGTCCACGGCGCGGCCATCCGTGCCGAGGTGGGCGCCCGCGGAGAGCGACGATCCCTGCCCGGTCTCGAAGTACATGACGTTGCCGCCGACGGTGCCGCGCCCGAGACCGATCGCGGCCTGGCGTGCCTCCTCGAGGAGGGCGACGTCCACGCCGAAGGCGGTGTTGGTGCCCTCCGTGCCGCCGATGGACTGGAAGACCAGGTCCACCGGCGCACCGGCCTCGATGAGCTCCAGCGTCGTCGTCACGTGGGCAAGCACGCAGGTCTGCGTGGGGATCTCGTAGCGGCGGCGGATGTCGTCCAGCAGCCGCAGCAGGTCGGTCGCAGCCTCGGGGGAGTCCGAGGCCGGGTTGATGCCGATCACCGCGTCCCCGCAGCCCAGCAGCAACCCGTCGAGGACGGCCGCCGCCACGCCCCGCGGGTCGTCGGTCGGGTGGTTGGGCTGCAACCGGGTGGCGAGCCGGCCCGGCAGCCCGATCGTGTCGCGGAAGGCGGTCGTCACCTCGACGCGGCGCGCCACGGTGATGAGGTCCTGGTTGCGCATCAGCTTGCTGACCGCCGACACCATCTCCGGTGTCAGGCCGCGGGCGTGCGACCGCAGCACCGCCGCGGCGTCCGGCCGGGTCGCCACGGCGAGCAGGTGATCCCGCAGCCCCCCGACCGTCAGCGAGGCGAGCGGTGCGAAGGCCACCCGATCGTGGTCGGCGAGGATGAGGCGGGTCACCTCGTCCGTCTCGTAGGGGACGACCAGCTCCTCCAGGAAGGCCCCCAGCGGCACGTCGGCGAGCGCCCACCGGGCCGCCACCCGCTCGGCCGCCGACGTCGCGGCGCAGCCGGCCAGCTGGTCCCCGGAACGCTCGGGCCCGGCCTTGGCGAGCAGGTCGACGAGGCCGTCGAACTCGTAGCCGTGACCGCGCAGCTGGTGCCGGTAGATCATGCTTTGGCGGTGGCGACGACCGCGGGTGTGTCGAGCGTGGACTTCGGCCCCGTGAACCACTTCTTCACCGAGACGTGCCAGGCGATCTCGAGGACGATGAGCAGGCCGAAGACGACCAGCGGGGTGTAGTTGACGAACTTCCAGGCGAAGTTGTCGTACCACGGCGCCCCGCCGGTGGAGGTCGGGAACATCGCCACCACCGAGGTCACCAGGATCTCCGCGACCGCCAGCGGCGCCATCCAGCGGTACTTGCGGCCCAGGCTCCACCGTCCGACGGTGAAGCTGTCACCGGCCTTCCAGCGGTAGTAGATCGGGATGGCGAAGGCCAGGTAGAGCCCGACGACGCCGATCGAGACGACGGCGTAGAAGGCGACCGGGACGGGCGCGCCGCCGATGTCGACCTTCACCAGCGCCGGCAGCGTGAGGATCACCGCGACGATGGCCGAGGTGATCACCGCGGCGACCGGGACCTTGTGGGCGTTGAGCTTCGACAGCGCCGTCGCGCCGGGGATGGCCCGGTCGCGGCTGAAGGCGAACATCATCCGGGAGGTCGAGGTCATGCAGGCCACGGTGCAGAAGAACTGGCCGGCTGTCGAGATGATCAGGACGAAGGCGGCCCAGTGCGGGCTCAAGGCCTGATCGAAGATCGCGATGGACGACCCACCGGCCGCCGTCACGCCGCCGACGTCCTTCACCGCGAAGAGGAACGACAGCAGCAGGATCCAGCCGCCGATGCCGGAGTAGAAGATCGACTGCCAGATCCCCTTGGCCGCCGCGTTCGCCGCGGACTTCGTCTCCTCCGAGAGGTGGGCCGAGGCGTCGTAGCCGGTGATCGTGTACTGCGTCAGGATCGCCGAGAGCGGCAGCACCAGGAAGATGAAGGCGGCGCCGCTGCTCTGCCCGCCGAAGAAGCCGGTGTTGTTCACCGTCTCGCCGAAGACGGTGCCGACGCTCGCGTGGTCCGACGGCACGAGGACCAGCACCGCGATGACGGCGAGGGCGCCCACGACGTGCCACCAGACCGAGATGTTGTTCAGGATCGCGAGCAGGTGCGAGGAGAAGATGTTCACCGCGGCGGCGATGACGAGGATGACCACGAACTCGATGAAGACCCGCGTCAGCGAGTAGTCGGCGGCCCAGGAGGCGCTGTAGTGCCCGACGACCGAGTCGAAGAAGCTGGCGCAGCCGTAGGCGACGGAGGCGTCGATCGCCAGCAGTCCGATGAGGTTCAGCCAGCCGGTGTAGTAGCCGGCCTTGCGGCCGCCGAGCTTGGCCGCCCACCAGTAGATGCCGCCGGAGGTGGGCATGGCCGAGACCAGCTCGGACATGCAGAACCCGATCACGAGGATCAGCACGGCGACGATCGGCCATCCCCAGGCGATGGCCGCCGGTCCGCCGGCGTTCCAGCCGAGGCCGAAGCTGGTGAAGCAACCCGCGAGGATCGAGATGATCGAGAACGAGATGGCGAAGTTGGAGAAGCCGGACCACGACCGGCTCAGCTCCTGCTTGTAGCCGAGCGCGGCGAGGGCCGCCTCGTCGTCGTCGAGGGGCGGGGTGGGGCCGGCTTGGGTAACGGACACGGATCTGCCTCGACTGTGAGCGGGATGGGGACCGGCTCACTATCGAAGGGCGCGCTTTCGGACGCGTCACCGTCGCGTTTCGGTCCGGGCACGTGGCCGGGCCAATCGGACACCGCGCCCGTCCCCGTCGGGTACTAGCACCAACGGACCATGGCGGCTGGTACCGAGGCCGCCGTTGACTCAGGGCTGCCCGGCGGCGCCGACGCCGGAACCCCTTCCCCTTGGAGACTCCCGTGTCCGTACTCCGTTCCGCCCGCCGCACCGCCGCCGCGGTCGCCCTCACCGCGGCGGCCGCCACCCTGGCCGTCCCCACCGCCGCCGACGCCAAGGCCGCTCCGACCGGCGACTTCGCCGTCGTCGCCGGCGGGGTCACCTACAACCCTGCCGCCGGCAAGGACGTCAAGCTCAAGGATCTGCCGCTGGGCAGCGGTGTCTCGGTGCGTGGCGTCAACGTCCGCTTCGAGATCGACGCCGCCACCTTCGGCGTCCGCGACTACACGCTCACCGGCGCGCCGTCGCCGGACCGCATGGTGACGACGCCGACGGTGATCTTCGCGAGCAAGACGCCCACGCTCACCGACGCGCAGCGCGCCGGTGCCCGGCTCGCCCAGCTGGAGGTCCGCGACGACACGCTCACCGCCATCATCAGCAGCGCCGCAGGCAAGCTCAAGATCCAGGCCAAGGACGCCCCGGCCGGCGGCATCTTCCAGATGGAGCCCGAGTTCCCCGCTCCGGTGGCACTCACCCACGTGCTCGGCCCGACGCTGTTCTACTTCGTCAACCCCTTCACCGGCAAGATCAACTTCGGTGACGGGCAGGACCCGGTCGCGAGCGGACCCGGAGCCCACCAGATGCTGCTGGGCAAGGACAGCCCGCAGGTGGCGAGCAAGACCTTCCAGGACGCGACGACGACCCGCTGGTCGGTGCAGCCCGGCGGCCGGCTCGGCGGCGTGCTCGGCGAGGACGCCATCGAGCTCTCCGCCGGGGCCACGAACTGCACCAGCCAGTGTCAGGCGCAGAACCAGGTCCGCGGCTCGCTGCCGGTCCCGCCGCTGCCGAGCGACCCGACGCCCATCGGCGGCTGAGTCAGGGCCCTGCGTCCCCGCCGCGCAGGAGCGCGGCGGGGACAGGTCGTCTCATGCTCGCTCAGCTGTCGCGGCGGCGGCCGCCGGGTCGCGGGAGGAGAATGGTCTACGCCTGCCCGACGTCGCTTTACCAGGTTCAGGCGACTTTATGGAGAAAACATAAAACCCGGTAAGCCTGGTAAGGCGGGTACGGGGTCAGGCCCCGTAGATGGTCTTGGCGCCGTCGGAGTCCTTCGCCAGCCTGCGGTTGAGGTAGAGCCCCTCGAGGGCGAACTCGACCGCCGATGCGGCGATCCCGACCGCGGCGGGACCCTCGCCGACACCATCGGGCTCGAGGCGGTCCAGCAGCTGCGACAGCATCGGCACGGCGCCGACCTGGTCCAGCAGCTCCTGCGCGGGGATGGTGTCGCCGGTGGTGACGGTCTTGCCGCCCTCGAAGCCGTCCTGCAGGGCCCGGAGGTCCAGGCCGGCGAGGCGGGACCGGAAGGTCTCGATGACGGCCCGCCGCAGCAGATGGTCCAGGACCTCGAACTCGCGCCCCTCGTCGGCGTCGTCGAACTCGACCTTGCCGCGCGAGGCGGGGACCACCGCGGGCAGGTCGCAGACCCGCGCCACGGCGGCGCCCTCGTGAGCCACGGCGGCCCGGCGCACCGCGGCCGCCGCGACGGTCTCGACCGCGCCGATGGCGAAGCGGGCCGAGACGCCGGAGCGCTGATCCACCTGCGGGGCGTCGCGGACGTTGCGGGCGAAGCGGCCGACGACCTCGAGCAGGTGGGACGGCACCAGCGGGGCGGCGTGGTCGGTGTCGGACCAGAGCACCGCCGCCTCCTGCGCGATGAGGTGCAGCTCGTCGGAGAGCTCCAGCGGGTAGTGGGTGCGGACCTCGGCGCCGAAACGATCCTTCAGCGGCGTGATGATCCGGCCGCGGTTGGTGTAGTCCTCGGGGTTGGCGCTGGCCACGACGAGCAGGTCCAGCGGCAGCCGCAGCTGGTAGCCCCGGACCTGGATGTCGCGCTCCTCCAGGACGTTGAGCAGCGCGACCTGGATGCGCTCGGCGAGGTCGGGCAGCTCGTTGATGGCGAAGATGCCGCGGTTGGTGCGGGGGACCAGGCCGTAGTGGACGGTCTCCGGGTCGCCGAGGGTGCGCCCCTCGGCGACCTTGATCGGGTCGATGTCACCGATGAGGTCGCCGACGCTGGTGTCGGGGGTGGCGAGCTTCTCGCCGAAGCGCTCGCTGCGGTGGCGCCACTCGATCGGGGTCTCTTCGCCGAGCTCGGCGACGAGCCGGACGGCGGTGGCCGAGATCGGGGCGTAGGGGTGGTCGTTGATCTCGGATCCGGCGACGACCGGGGTCCACTCGTCCAGCAGGCCGATGAGGGTGCGGATGAGGCGGGTCTTGCCCTGGCCGCGCTCGCCCAGCAGCACCAGGTCGTGGCCGGCGAGCAGGGCGCGCTCGACCTCGGGCACGACGGTGTCGTCGAAGCCGACGATGCCGGGCAGGCTGGGCTCGCCGGCGGCGAGGCGGTCGATCAAGTTCTGACGGATCTCGGTCTTGACCGAGCGATGGACGTGGCCGGAGGCGCGGAGTTCGGCGAGCGTGGCGATCGACGGGGCTGTCACCACATCGAAAGTACGGCGCGACGGGCCGCCGTGCCACGCTGTGCGTCATGGCATCCACAGCCGAGCGCATCGACGACCTGGACGCCCGGCTGCTGCGGCTGCTCGCCGCTGCCCCGCGGGTGGGCGTCCTGGAGATGTCGCGCCGCCTCGGCGTGGCCCGCGGCACCGTCCAGGCGCGGCTGGACCGCCTCGTCGAGCGGGGTGTGATCGCGACCTTCGCGCCCGTGATCGACCCGGTCGCCCTGGGCTACGAGGTCACCGCCTACGCCACGCTGGAGATCAGCCAGGGGCGGGGGCAGGACGTCCTGGCCCACCTCCGCGCGATCCCCAACGTCCTGGAGGTGCACACCATCACCGGCCAGGGCGACATGCTCTGCCGGGTGGTGGCCAGGTCCAACGACGACCTGCAGGCCGTCCTGGACCGCGTCACCGAGAACGCCGACATCGTGCGGACGTCCTCGGTCATCGCCCTGTCGAACCCCGTGCCTTATCGCGTTCTGCCGCTCATCTGACGCGCTGGACCGAGGGTCGAGGTCGGCGAGCCCCCGGGGCGAGGCGAGCTGCGGCCCGAGCAGCCGGCCCGCGCGAGCGAAGCGAGCCTGCGGGTGAGCGACGGCAGGAGCGAACGGCGGTCGAAGGCGGACCCGAGCGGAGCGAGCGGTCCGACGCAGACCGCTAGCCGGTAAAAGGCTTCGCGGCGACGAGGGTGACCTTCATGGTCTTGCCGTTGGGGGTCTCGTACTCCACGGTGGCGCCTTCCTCGGCGCCGGTGAGGGCGAGGCCGAGCGGGGACTGGGCGGAGTAGACGTCCACACCCGCAGTCTGCGCCTCCTCACGCGAGCCGATGAGGAACGACTCGGTCTCGTCGTCGCCCTCGAAACGGACGGTGACGAACATGCCCGGGCCGGCGACGCCCTCGCTGACCGGCGCCTCGCCGACCTTGGCGGTGCGCAGCAGCTGCTGCAGCTGGGCGATGCGCCCCTCCTGCTTGCCCTGCTCCTCGCGGGCGGCGTGGTACCCGCCGTTCTCCTTGAGGTCGCCCTCCTCGCGGCGGTCGTTGATCTCCTGTGCCATCGCCGGACGGTTCGCGATCAGCTCCTCGAGCTCCTGGTTCAGGCGGTCGTAGGCCTCCTGAGTGAGGAACGTGACGTTCGCGTCGTCGGTGGTGGACAAGGCACTTCTCCCAAGATGAATTCGCTCCGTCCCGGACGAGACGAAGCAACGAACGTAACACCGAGCCCCGTCCACTGGCACGTTTTCCCGCCTCGGGGACAATGAGGTGGTGCCGAACGACCAGACTGCCGGGCGCCTGCGCTTGATGTGCGTCCACGCCCACCCCGACGACGAGTCCAGCAAGGGCGCCGCCACCATGGCGCGCTACGTCGACGAGGGCGCCGACGTCCTCGTCGTGACCTGCACCGGTGGTGAGCGCGGCAGCATCCTCAACCCGCGCCTCAAGGGCCGGGCCGACATCGAAGCCAACATCTCCGAGATCCGCCGCGCCGAGATGGACAAGGCCCGCGAGATCCTGGGGGTGCGGCAGCACTGGCTGGGCTTCGTCGACTCCGGGCTGCCCGAGGGGGACCCGCTGCCGCCGTTACCCGAGGGCTGCTTCGCGCTCGCCCCGCTGGAGGAGGCCGTCGAGCGGCTGGTGCGTGAGGTGCGGTCGTTCCGGCCGCACGTGATGACGACCTACGACGAGAACGGCGGGTACCCGCACCCGGACCACATCCGCACCCACGAGATCTCGGTCGCGGCCTTCGAGGCCGCCGGGGACCCCGAGAAGTTCCCGGACGCCGGCGAGCCGTGGCAGCCGCTGAAGCTGTACTACGACGTCGGCTTCTCCAAGGAGCGCAGCAGCGCGCTGCACGACGCGCTCATCGCCAAGGGCCTGGAGTCGCCGTTCGAGGAGTGGTTCAAGCGTCGCGAACAGTGGGGCGACAAGATGCGCGTCCCCAAGATCACGACACAGGTGCCGGTGGCCGACTGGTTCGAGCGGCGCGACGCCGCCCTGCTGGCCCACGAGACACAGGTCGACCCGGACGGCTGGTTCTTCAAGATCTCGCGGGACCTGCAGCGCGAGATCTGGCCGACCGAGGACTTCGAGCTGGCCCGCTCGCTGGTGGACTCGGCCATCCCCGAGGACGATCTCTTCGCCGGCATCAGAGGGACGGAGTCGCCATGACACTCGCCGAGCAACTGGCCAAGAGCGGCGAGGCGGTGAAGGCCGGCCCGATCGGGCTGGTCGTCATCCTGCTGCTCTGCATCGCCGCGTACTTCCTCTTCAAGTCGATGAGCAAGCACCTGCGCAAGGTCCGCGAGGAGTTCCCGGCCGACCCGTCGGGGACGGACGCCGTCGCGCCGCCGACGGACCACTCGCCGCAGCGCTGAGCGAGAACCGCCTCAGCCGTAGCGGGCCGCGGTAGCCCGCGCGGCCCGGGCGATCGCATCGCGGAGCTCCGGCGGGCCGAGCACCTCGACGTGCTCACCCAGCTGCAGCAGGGCGTGCACGGCGTGCCGAACCGACTCGATAGGCAGCGTCGTCTCGCACCAGTCGGCGGCGTCCGGCGGGCCGAGGTGGGCATGACCCTCCCGGGACGGGATCTCGCCGAGCAGGAACAGCAGCGCCCGCCCGGTGGCATCGAGGCGGACCGTGGCGGTCTCGCGGTACACCCGCCGGGCGTAGTCGGCCTGATGCTCGGTCCAGAACGTCTCGAGGTCGAAGCCGTCCGGCCGAGCGAACGTCTCCTGCCGGACGGCGGCGGTACGCATCCGCGAGACCCGATAGGTCCGCGGCGGCTCGATCACGGTGCCGCCGTCGGCCCGGCAGGCGACGGCGTACCAGGTGCCGCCCTTCAGCACGAGTCCCAGCGGAGCGAGCACCCGGTCCCGGACGGAGCGATCGGAACGTTCGTAGCGCGCCTCCAGCAGGCAGCCGCGCCAGGCGGCGTCGGCGACGGTCGCCAGCTGCGGCGGCGTCTCGGCGCCGCGCAGCCAGCCGGGGGAGTCCAGCAGGAAGCGGTCCCGGATGCGCGCGGCGCGCTCGCGCAGCTCGTCGGGGAGGGCGGCGAGCAGCTTCACCTGGCCGGCGGCCAGCACGCCGCCCCAGCCGAGGTCGGCCGCGGCCGACGGCACCCCGGAGAGGAACAGCGCATCGGCCTCGTCGCCGGTGAGGCCGGTGAGCCGGGTGCGGTAGCCGGGGAGCAGGTGCACCCCGCCGTGCCGGCCCCGACTGCAGTAGACCGGCACCCCGGCCGCGCTCAGCGCCTCGACATCGCGATAGATGGTGCGGACCGAGACCTCGAGCTCGTCGGCGAGCTCACCCGCGCTCGCGCGACCCTGGGAGGAGAGCAGGAGCAGCAGCGCCAACAGCCGGCTCGCTCTCATGCCGCACGATTCTGCATGCCGATACCTGACGTGGGATGTCAGGTATCCGGTCCAGAGTGTGGGCGTAGGCGACAGCGAGAGGTGAATGGGATGGCAGTGGGGAAGCTCTGGGCGGTATCGCTGGACTGTGTCGACGCGCCGGCGTTGGCGCGCTTCTGGGAGGCGATGACCGGAGGTGTCCTCGCCTACGAGAGCGAGGCATTCGCCGGGGTGGAGCTCGCGAACGGGGTGTGGATCGGCGCCTACGCGGTGCCGGACTACGTCCCGCCGGTCTGGCCCGATGGCGCCGGGCGGGGCAAGCAGTTCCACCTCGACATCACGGTCGACGACCTGGAGACCGCCGAGCGGGCCGCGACCGAGCTCGGGGCGACCCACGCGGAGCATCAGGCCAACCCGGAGCGCTTCCGGGTGCTGCTGGACCCCGCCGGGCATCCTTTCTGCCTGACGATCGCGTCGGCGTGATGGTCACCCGCGAGCAGGTCATCGCCTACCGCGTCGCGGTGCAGGGACTGCACCGGACGGCCGGCGAGGTGGACGAGCTGGCCGTCCTCGACCTCGGCGTGCAGGAGGCGATGGGGCACGCCGCCTCGGTGATCTTCGCCGCCCGGCTGACCGCGGCCGAGACGGCCCGCGACACCGAGGTGGGACCGGAGAGCGCGCTGGCGCTGGCGTGGACCTACCGGGGCGCCCCGCATATCCATCGCCGCGCCGACCTGGACCGGGTCGGCCGGGCGCTGTGGCCGCTGTCGGAGGCCGACGCGATGACCAAGCTCAACGAGAACGGGCCGTCGGTGAGCCGGGTGGGCATCGCTGCGCTGGAGCAGTTCGAGACGGCGGTTCGGGAGCTCCGCGCCGTCGTCACCCGGCCCACGGCCAAGGGGACGGTGAGCACCGAGGTGACCCGACGGCTGCCGCCAGCGATGCGACGCGAGTGCCGGCCGTGCGGGACGTCACACATCAGCGACTCGGCGCTCCGGGCGGCCGCACCCGTCGCCGGGCTGGAGCTGGACCCCGGCACCTCACCGCCGGTGCTCCGCCGCCGCGGCCGGGCCCGGCTGCCGACGGCACCGGATCCGGCCGCGGTGGCGCAGTCCGCGCTGACCTACCTCCGGCTGCTCGGCCCCGCGACCGACGCCGAGGTCGCCGGCTTCCTCGGCGTGCGCCGGGCGGACCTACGCGACGCGCTGCGCAAGGTCGCGGACGAACTCGTCGCGGTCGACGTCGACGGTGTGGCGGTCTCGCTCCCCGCGGAGCGGCTCGCGGAACTCGAGAAGGCGCCACCGCCGGACCTCGTGCGCCTGCTCGGCCCGTTCGACCCGTACCTGCAGGCGCGCGACCGGGACCTCATCGTCCCCGACGCCGGGTTGCACAAGATCCTCTGGCCGGCGCTCGGCCGGCCCGGCGCGATCTTCGCGCATGGCGAGATCGCCGGCACCTGGCGGACCAGGGCTGCCGGCGCCAAGCTCACGGTGACGGTGACGACGGCCGTCTCGCCGGACGACACGCTGCGCCGCGCCGTGACCGAGGAGGCCGAGCGGATCGCCGTCCTCCGTCGAGCCTCCCGACTCGATCTCAGGTGGAGCGACGGCGCGGGATAGTTCCGGTCCGGCGACGCCTGCCTCGGCGTCGACTGTGAGGGATTTCGCAAAGCGGGACAAAAGTCCTGCCATGCTGTTAGGTAAGGCATGCCTAACTTACCGCTGCGCGAAAGAGAGCGATGAGCCCCCACCTGCCGCACGTTCCGGCCCTGACCCTCCCCGTCTCGGACGGCCGACCCCTCACCGGCCTGCTCGACGCCGCCTCGGCCACGGCCTACGCCGACGCCGTCACGGCGGCGCGCGACGAGGTCGTCACCCGACTGCTCACCGTCGACCGGCCCTTCACCGGTGTCCCTGCCCGGGTGCTGCGGGAACGGATCGCCGCCGTTGACCTCGACCGCCCGCTGGACTCGCCGGAGGCCGTCCTCGGCGAGGTCGGCGAGCTGTATCTGGACGACGCGATCTGGTTCCACCATCCCCGCTACCTGGCGCACCTCAACTGCCCGGTGGCCGTCCCGGCCGTGGCGGCCGACGTCCTCGCCTCGGCGGTCAACTCCTCGCTCGACACCTGGGACCAGAGCGCGGGCGCCACCTGGCTGGAGCGGCGGCTCGTCGACTGGACGGCGCAGCGACTCGGCCTCGGCGCCGCGGCCGACGGCATCTTCACCAGCGGGGGCTCGGCCTCCAACCTGCAGGCGCTGCTCATTGCGCGGGAACGCGCAAACACCGCTGATCTCTCCCGGCTGCGGGTGCTGGCCTCGGCCGACGCCCACTTCAGCGTGGCGAAGTCCGCCCGGCTGCTGGGGCTGGGGTCCGACGCTGTCGTGGAGGTCGCCGTCGACGACCGGCACCGGATGTGCCCGGTCGACCTCGCCCGCCGGCTGGACGACCTGCGGCGCTACCGGTTGGTGCCCATGGCCGTCGTCGCGACCGCCGGCACCACGGACTTCGGTGCGGTCGACCCGCTCGCCGAGGCGGCGCAGCTGGCGCACCGCCACGGCGCCTGGCTGCACGTCGACGCGGCCTACGGCGGCGGCCTCATCACCTCGACCAGACACCGGCACCGCCTTGCCGGCATCGAGGCGGCCGACTCGGTGACGGTCGACTTCCACAAGACCTTCTTCCAGCCCGTCGCCTCCAGCGTGGTGCTCGTCCGGGACGCAGCGACGCTGCGGCACGTCTCCTGGCATGCCGACTACCTCAACCCCGCCGGGACCGACCCCGACGAGCGGCCGAACCAGGTCGACAAGAGCCTGCAGACCACCCGCCGCTTCGACGCGCTCAAGCTCTGGTGCACGCTGCGCGAGCTCGGCCCCGATCGCATCGGCGAGATGCTCGACGCCGTCATCGACCTCGCCGCAGCGACGGGCGAGTTGTTGGCCGAGGACCCCGACTTCGAGCTGGCCGCGCGGCCGGAGCTCTCCACCGTGGTCTTCCGGTACCGCGGCGCACTGCCGGCCGAGGTGCTGGACGCCGCCAACCGTGCAGCGCGGGCGGCGCTCTTTGCCTCCGGCGAGGCGGTGATCGCCGGGACGACCGTCGGCGGCCGCACCTACTTGAAGTTCACCCTGCTCAACCCCGCCACGACGCTCACCGACATCCGTGAGGTGCTCGACCGGATCCGGGACCTCGCCCGCGAGCACGGGGAGGTGGCGGCATGACCGCACCCGCCGACGGCGGCCGCGTGCACGACCTCGTGGGAATCGGCATCGGCCCCTTCAACCTCGGGCTGGCTTGCCTCGCTGCGCCCTTGGCCGGGCTCGACTGCGTCTTCCTGGATCAGAAGCGAGAGTTCGACTGGCACCCCGGCATGCTGCTGCCCGATGCCACGCTGCAGGTGCCCTTCCTGGCCGACCTCGTCACCATGGCCGACCCGACCTCGCCGTTCTCGTTCCTCGCCTACCTGAAAGACACCGGTCGGCTCTACCCGTTCTACGTGCGCGAGAGCTTCTACCCGCTGCGCACCGAGTACACCGACTACTGCTGCTGGGCCACGCGGCGGCTGCGCAGCCTGGAGTTCGACCGCCGCGTCGAGACGGTGACGCGCGAGGACGGCGTGTACGTCGTGCGCAGCCGGTCGGCGGCGGGGGAGCCAGTCGTGCACCGGGGGCGGCGGCTCGTCCTCGGTGTCGGGACGCGGCCCTTCGTCCCGGACGTCGTCACCGGCGGCGGGCCGGCGCTGCACAGCGCGGACTACCTCGCGCGGCGTGACGAGCTGCGACGCTGCCGGACGATCACGGTCGTCGGCAGCGGGCAGAGCGCCGCGGAGATCGTCCGCGACCTGCTCGCCGGCATCGGCGACGGGGGTTATGCGCTGCGCTGGCTCACCCGGTCGCCGCGCTTCTTCCCGATGGAGTACACCAAGCTCACCCTCGAGCTCACCTCGCCGGAGTACACCGATTACTTCCACGCGCTGCCGCCGCAGCGGCGCGACGAGCTGCTCGCCTCGCAGCGCTCGCTCTACAAGGGCATCAGCGGCGATCTGGTCGACGAGATCCACGAGCAGCTCTACATCGCCTCGCGCGATCCGCGGGCGCAGGTGCAGCTGCTCACCAACACCGCCGTCGAGTCCGCCGAGTGGGACGGTGCCCGCTATCGCCTGGGGCTGCGGCAGCACGAGCTGGACCGCCGCTTCGACCTCGACACCGACGGCCTGGTCTTCGCCACCGGCTACCGTCCCGCGGCGCCGCCGTTCCTGGAGCCGCTGCGCGAGCGCATCCGCCGCGACGGCAACGGGCGCTACGACGTGAGCCGTGACTACGCCATCGACACCACCGGCGAGGAGATCTTCGTGCAGAACGCCGAGGAGCACACCCACGGCCTCGTCGCGCCGGACCTCGGCATGGGGGCGTACCGCAACTCGGTCATCCTGCGCCGGGTGCTCGGCGACGCGCCCTACCCGGTGGAGGAACGCGTGGCCTTCCAAGAGTTCGGCGTCCCCGCCGGCGCGACGACGGGAGTGCGGTCGTGATGACGCTGCGTCCGCTGGATCCCGAGACCGACGCGGCGCTGGTCCATGACTGGCTCACCCGGCCGTACGCCCGCTACTGGGGCATGACGTCCGCGACGCTCGCGGAGGTCCGGGACGGTTACCGCGCCGTCGCCGCCGACCCGCACCAGCAGGCGTGGATCGGCGAGCGCGACGGCGTCCCGGTGCTGCTGGCCGAGACCTACGACCCGGCGCAGAGTCCGCTCGCGCCGTGGTGCGAGCCCGGCGACCTGGGCATGCACTTCCTCACCGCGCCGCCGGACGGACCACCGGAGCATGGCTTCACCCGGGCCGTGATCCGGGCCGTGATGGAGCACTGCTTCGCCGATCCGGCCGTGCTCCGCGTGGTGGTGGAGCCGGACGTCGGCAACACCGCGGTGCACGTGCTCAACGAGGTGGTGGGCTTCCGTCCGGTGGCGGAGATCGACATCCCCGGCAAGCGGGCGCTCTTCAGCGTCTGTCCCCGCTCGGCGTGGGCGGCGAAGCTGGAGGTGACGGCGTGAGCACGCATCTCACCCCCGAACGGCTGGAGGTGGCGCAGCGTCACCTCGCCGCGAAGGCGCTGGCCGAGTTTGCGCACGAGCGCGTGATCTCGCCGGAGCCCGACGGCGACGGCTGGGTCGTCACCTCCCACGACGTGCGCTGGTTCTTCTCGGCGCGGCTCCTCCCGTTGGAGCACTGGCTCGTCGACCCGGCCACCGTCCGGCGCGTGGTGGCCGGCGAGTCGATGCCGGTCGACGTGCAACAGCTCGTCCTGGACCTGCGGCCCCTGCTGGGCCTCTCCGACGGCGACCTGCCGGTGTACCTGGAGGAGATCGCGGCGACGCTCGCCGGGCGGATGTGGAAACAGCGCTGCGACGCGCCGACCTCGGCCGAGCTGCTCGACGCCTCGTTCCAGCGCATCGAGGCCGCCATGACCGAGGGCCACCCCGGTTTCGTCGCCAACAACGGCCGGCTGGGCTTCGGCGTGGCCGATCATGCCGCCTACGCCCCGGAGACCGGGGCCCGGACGCACCTGGTCTGGCTCGCCGTCCGCCGCTCGCAGTCGGTCTTCGCCGCAGTGGCCGGGCTGAGCTACGAGCAGCTGCTGGCGACCGAGTTCGACCCCGACCAGCTGGCCTGCTTCGACGAGACGCTGCGCGACTTGGATCTGGATCCGGCCGACTACCGGCTGCTGCCGTGCCATCCCTGGCAATGGGACAACAAGATCGCGGTCTCGCTGGCGCCGGAGGTGGCCCGCCGGGACATCGTCCGGCTGGGCGACAGCCGCGACGAATACCAGCCGCAGCAGTCGGTGCGGACGTTCCACAACGCTTCCCGTCCCGAGCGCTGCTACGTCAAGACGGCACTGTCGGTGCTGAACATGGGCTTCCTGCGGGGACTCTCGCCCGGCTACATGGCGGTGACCCCGGCCGTGAACGACTGGGTGGCGCAGCTGGTGGCCGGGGACGCGACGCTGCAGGCCCACGGCTTCGACGTGCTGCGTGAGATCGCCGCGGTGGGTTTCCGTCCCGGCGTCTACGAGGGCACCGGCGGGCACGGCAAGATGCTCTCCGGGCTGTGGCGGGAGAGCCCGGCCGGCCGCGTCGGTCCGGGCGAGCGGCTCGCCACCATGGCGTCCCTGCTCCACGTCGACGCGAAGGGGACGTCGTACGCCGCCGAGCTGATCGCGGCCTCGGGGCTGCCGGCGCCGCGTTGGCTGCAGACCTATCTCGACGCCTACCTGGTCCCGGTGCTGCACAGCTTCTACGCCCACGAGCTGGTCTACATGCCACACGGCGAGAACGTGATCATGGTGCTACGTGACCACGTCCCGGTGCGGGTGCTGATGAAGGACATCGGCGAGGAGGTCGCCGTCCTCTCGTCCACGGCGCCGTTGCCGGTGGAGATAGCGCGGATCCGCGCGAACGTCCCCGCCGAGCTGCAGCTGCTGTCGGTCTTCGTCGACGTCCTGGACTGCTTCCTGCGCTTCCTCTCCGCGCAGCTCGACGACGCGGGGGTGATGCCGGCGGCCGAGTTCTGGGCGACGACGGCCGGCGTCTGCCGGGACTACCAGAATGCCCACCCCGAGCTCGCCGACCGCTTCGCCGAGCACGACCTCTTTGCGCCCACCTTCGAGCTCTCCTGCCTGAACCGGCTCCAGCTGCGCAACAACCGGCAGATGGTCGACCTCGCCGACCCGGCCTCGGCCCTGGCACTCGCCGGCCCGATCGCCAACCCGCTGCACACCTTCGGCTGAGCCGTTCTCCTTCGTCACCCCGCCCCCACCCTGTTGAGTGGGCCGATTCCTCGGCCCACTCGACGGATAACGGCCCACTCAACGGGGGAGGCGGACAAGCTCAGAAGGGCTTGCGGACGAGCAGCTCCACATTGCGATCGGAGAGCGTGCCGCGGCGGCCGTCTCGGGTGGCGGTCTCGGCCTCGCGCTGCGGGTCGTTGATGGCGAGCTCGCGCGAGGCGGCGGCCAGCTCGAGAGGCGTGCTCGGGGCGGACGGGTAGGAGGTCGGCGCGGCGTGATCGACGATGGTGCCGAAGATCGACATCGTCTGGTCACCGTTGTCCACCAGCTCGATCACGCGCGACTGCTGCGGCCAGTCGACGTGGGCCGCCGTGTTGATCTCCCAGAAGCCGCCAGCCACGGCAGCGCCAGCCGGCCGGGCATGCGCGGCGATCTGGTTGACGTGGGTGTGCCCGTTCACCCACGCGACGACGTTGGGGTAGCGCAGCAGCAGGTCACGGACCGCGGGGCCGAGGACGCGCCCGGCGGCGGCGCCCAGCGGGTTGTCCATGGTCTCGATGGTGTGATGGCTGAAGATCACGATGTACCTGTCGTTGCCGGTACCGCGGACCCACGTCCCGGTGGTGTCCAGGTAGCGCGAGCTCGCGGACTGCAGCTGCTGCTCGAGCCACGCCAGCTGCGCCGTGTCCAGGGATCCGGAGTCGTAGCCCTCGGGCGTGACGGTGTCGAGCGAGATGCCGCGCACCGGGCCCCTGTCGAAGGCGTAGTACGCGGTGCCCTCGTCGAGGTTGCGTTGCGTGTAGCCGTGGCCCACCGGCGAGCCGGTGGTGTTGAAGTGCTCGGCCACGGTCTGCTTGTGCGTCAGCAGGCGCCGCTTGGCGTCCGGCGTGACCAGCTTGGCGGGGGCGAGGGAGAGCAGGGTCTGCAGCGCGGCGGTGTCACCGGCGCGCAGCTTGGCGAGCAGATCGGCGACGTCCACACCGGCGGGCAGCCCCGTCGGCTTGAGGGCGCCGGTGGCGATGAGGCCGAGCACGCCGAGGGATGGGACCGTGCCCTGCACCAGGCCGTCGTGGTTGCCGAAGACGGAGTACCAGTCAGTCCGCAAACCCGTCGAGGTGAACGGCCGGCGGCAGGCGTCGTGCAGCGTCGGGATAGCGGGGTAGCCGTACGTGGCGCGGTAGTTGTCCTTGCCGCTGCCCGCCGGCTGGTAGTAGGCGAGGTCGGCGTCCTTGGCGCCGCCGACGCCCTCCCACTTCGCGGTCGAGCCGGAGTCGGGCCGTACCGACGTCCTGCCGTCCAGCAGGTCGATGTGCCAGCGGAGCTCGTTGAACTGGGTGTTGTCGGCGTTGTCGCCGGTGCAGATCGTGAAGTCGATCGGACGTCCCGTGACCGGGCCGCCGGCCAGGGCGTTGACCGCCTGCACCATGGCCTCGGCGACGTGCGCGGTGAGCATCTCCCATGGGCGGTACGCCGACGAGAACGGCGCCGACGAGGCGAGCGGACTGCCGGGGTCGTTGTAGCGGTCCAGGAACTCGACGCGAGCCGGCGACTGCGCGTCGATGATGTGCATGTCGGTGAACTGGGCGAAGCTCACCAGCGGGGTCCGGGTGCCACTGCCGCGTGTCGCGCCGCCGAGCAGGTCGCCCCGGACGACGCTCGGCTCACCCGCGCCGGTGACGATCTTGCGATACCCCTTCACTCCAGGCGCGCCGTGCTGCAGCGTCCGGGCGAGCGTCGTTCCCTGTGGCGCCACCGGGAAGGTGGGGTCGGCAGCGACGGCGGGGCCGGCGGTGACGACGGAGCCCAGCGCGCTCGCCGCGGCTGCCGCACCGGCCGCAGCCGCCGCCGTCCCGAGCAGCCGCCGCCGGGTGATGCCGGACGTCGTACCGGTCTCGTCCGGGCTCGAACCCCGGCTCGTGTCGTCCTCGTGCTGCATCGCGTGATCGCCTGCCCTCTCCTCGTCGAGTGGTCGAATCTCGCGTCGAGTGGTCGGACGGTGCGCGACCACTGGGGGTACAAATCGACCACTCGGCGGATGGGGCGAGCGTGACACAGGTCGGGCGGGTAGGCGAATTGACCCGCCGGTCAGTCCGCGTCCGGACGTCGCCGCGTCGCTTTCAGCTCACCGCGCTGCTTCTTGGCGTCCACCCGTCGGGCGCGGGCGCGGCGGGAAGGCTTGGACGGGCGGCGCGACGGGGGCGGGGGAGCGAGCGCCTCGGCGAGCAGGTTCAGCAATCGGCCCCGCGCGGCGTCCCGGTTCTGCAGTTGCGAGCGCTGCTCGGAGGCCACGATCGACAGCACCCCGTCGTGCAGGCGAGGCCCGAGCCGGTCCAGCAGCCGCGCGCGCAGGTCGTCGTCCAGGACGGCGGAGGCGGCGACGTCCCAGCGCAGTTCGACCCTGCTGTCGGTGGTGTTGACCGACTGCCCGCCCGGTCCGGAGGAGCGGCTGAAGCGTTCGACGAGCTCGGCGTCGGGGATGGTGAACCCGCGCCGGCCGGGGACGATCAGGTCGGCCATCGGAGCAGCTACGGGGTGGCGGGCGAGCCCTGGACCTCGCGCAGCCACGCCGTGATCTCGGCCGGGTCGCGCGGCAGCATCGCCGACAGGTTGCGTGCCTCGCCGTCGGTGGCGACGACGTCGTCCTCGATGCGGACGCCGATGCCCCGCAGCTCCGCCGGGACGGAGTCGTCGTTGACCTGGAAGTAGAGACCCGGCTCGACGGTGAGCACGTGGCCGGCACGCAGCGTGCCGGAGCGGTACCCCTCGTCGCGGGCCAGCGCGCAGTCGTGGACGTCGAGGCCGAGCATGTGGGACGTCCCGTGCAGCGTGTAGCGGCGGTGCAGCCCGGCGCCGGGCGTCTCCGGATCCTCGGCGCAGGAGACCTCGGCGGTGACCGGCAGGATGCCCCACGAGTGCAGGTGGTCGGCGATGACGTACATGGCCGCCCGGTGCGCGGCGAGGAAGTCCGCGCCCGCCTTCACCTCGGCGATGCCGGCCTGCTGCGCCTCCAGGACGGCGCCGTAGACCTTGAGCTGCGCCGGGGTCCAGCGCCCGTCCACCGGCATGGTCCGGGTGACGTCGGCGGTGTAGAGCTCGTCGGTCTCGACGCCCATGTCGGCCAGCAGCAGCCCGCCGCTCGGGACCACGCCGTGGTTGCGCCACCAGTGCAGCGTCGTGGCGTTGTGGCCGGAGGCGAGGATCGAGGTGTAGCCGACGTCGTTGCCCTCGAGCCGGGCCCGGCGCCAGAAGGTCCCCTCCAGCCAGCGCTCGCCCCGCAGGTCGGTGCGGTCGGCCACCCGCGGCAGCTCGCGGGCGACGTCGGCGAAGCCGCGCGCCGTGATCTCGCAGGCATGGGCCAGCCGGCCCAGCTCCCACTCGTCCTTGACCAGCCGCAGCTCGTCCAGCTCGCGGGCCAGCAGCGCGTCGTCGGCCGAGGGCGGCAGCAGCTCGTCGACGCCGGCGTCGTGGCCGCGCAGCACGGCGACCCGGTCACCGACGGCGCGCAGGTCGTCGCGCAGCCGCGCCAGCGGGGCGGCCGCGATCCCCAACACGTCGGCGGTGTCGCTGATGTTCGGGACGTTGCCGACCCACACCGCGCCGTGGACGCGGTCGGTGAAGTAGGCGACCTCGCCGGGCTGGGCGTACTCGCGGACGTACAGCCTGGCCGTGTGACCAGCCTGACCGTCGCCGGCCGGCGTCATCACCAGCACGGCGTCGGCCGCGGTCTCGCCGGTGAGCCAGGTGAACGAACTCGCGGCGCGGAAGGCGTACTCGGTGTCATTGGCGCGGACGACGAGGTTCCCTGCCGGGACGACGATGGTCCGGCCGGTGAAGCGGGCCGAGACGGCAGCGCGCCGGGCGGCGGTCCAACCGGCGATGTCGCGGGGTGCCGGATGCGGCATCGGCGGAGCCGGCGACCAGTCCTTGGCGATGGCCTCGCGCAGATGACCGGGCATGGGGATGCCGTGGGACGTCTCCGGCGACGCGGCGGCGTCCGGGAGTGCTTCGGGAGTGACCGGTTCGCCCATTGCACCGAGTCTAGGTGGTGGCCGGGCGCGGCACCGCCGGTTTGCGCCCGGTGGTCGTTAGCGTCGTCGGCATGGCCAGGAAGTCCCGCGACCGCGACCCCAGCCCTGTCGACACCCAGCCCGAGTTCGGCGTGCCCGTCGCCGGAACTCGCCGGCTGAGCGATGACGACGGCGAGTGGAGCAAGACCGAGTCGGTGGCACAGGTGCCGGCACCCGTCCCGCCGGTGAAGCAGCCCGGCCGTGCCCGCCCCGGCGTGATCGTCCTGGTCGGTTTCCTGCTCGAGCTCGCCATGGTGCTCGGCGTCGGTAACACCGTCGTCGTCCGCAAGCTGGGTGCGATCGACTCCGATGTCGACGTCGTTCGCGGCTTGCTCGTACTTCCTCGCGTCTACGCGTGGCGGTTCACGCCCGGCTCCGGTGACCGGAACAACGTCTGGCTGGGCAGCGTGGTGGGGCTGCTGGTCTTCCTCGCCGTCGCGGCGCTGCTGACACTGGCGCTGGTCCGGGGGCCGGTGACGTTCTGGCGTGCCTTCGTCGGGGTCTGGCTCGCGGTCATCGTCGCGACGTTGGCCGACGGCATGGCGTTCCGGTCGATCTACACGCTCGCCGGGACCAACCCGATCGGCGACAGTCCGGCCGCCCGTGCGCTCTTCGGTGGCACCGGGTTGGAGATCGCGGCGGGCGTGGTGGCGGGGCTGCCGCTCGCGCTGATCCTGGCCATTGTCGCGGTCGCCTCGCGCCGCCGGGCGGACGTCGTCCTTCCCGAGGCCGGCCCGGAGCTGCCCCCCTACGTCGAACCGGCGGCCCCGCCGCCGTGGCACGGTGACGACGCGCCCGCGCAGTACGGCGCCGCGCCTCGACGGGACGAGACCCCGGACTACGCCGGCGAGACGATGTCCTTCCGCAAGGAGGCGAGCCAGGAGCCGGCGGGTGCCCCCGACCGGGGTGACGACAGCCAGCAGACCACCCGCTTCCCCGCCGCCGGAGTCGCTGCCGGCGCGGCGGCTGCCGGCGTGGCCGGTGCCGCCGCCGCCCACGGCTCTGGTGATGGCGAGCGCCACGGTGGCGACGAGGGCTGGTCGGAGGTCCGGCGCTCCCGTTCCGACTTCCCGGTCACCGGCTCCGGGGACGACCCGACCGCCGGTCCCCGACACGACGACCCGGCCAGCGGCCCGGACGGCGCCCCGGATGACGCGACCCGCGCCTTCGCTCCGGTGACTGACGCCGAGCCGGCACCGTCCGAGTCGGCACCGTCCGAGTCGGCATCGTCTGAGCCGGCATCGTCTGAGCCGGCATCGTCTGAGCCTGCGCCGTCCGAGCCTGCGGGCTCCGAGTCCGCGCTATCTGAGCCGGCACCGTCTGAGGCGGCACCGTCTGAGCCGGCACCGTCTGAGCCGGCACCGTCTGAGCCGGCACCGTCTGAGCCGGCACCGTCTGAGCCGGCATCGTCTGAGCCGGCATCGTCTGAGCCGGCACCGTCCGAGGCGGCACCGTCCGAGGCGGCACCGTCCGAGCTGGGTGGCGAGACGCAGATGCTCCCCGCTGTCCCCGACGCCGACCGCACCCCTCCCGCCGAGTCAGCGGGCGACTCGACGCAGGCGATGTCCGCAGCGCCCGCGGCGCCTGCCGAGCAGCCCCACGGCGAGCAGCCCCACGGCGAGCAGCTCCACACCCAACCCCACGGCGACCAGCCGACGCAGGCGCTGCCGGCGCAGCGGGAGTTCCCGCGGCCCCCGGACGACGAGGACTTCGGTCACCAGCCCGACGAGGACTGACCGTCACCGCGCGTCGGGGAGCACCTCGAAACCGATCCCGGCCTTGCGGAGCCGCTCGACCAGCGCGCCGCCCATCGCGTTGGCGGTGGTGACCTGCCCGGAGGTTGCGGGGAGGTCGTCCAGGGCCAGGCAGATGGCGGACTCGGCGAGCATCACGGCGGTCTCGTCGTAGCCCGGGTCGCCGCCGCTCACCCGCGTGACGACCCGCTCACCGCCGCCCTCGCCGACGAAGGTGACGGTGAACCAGCTCTTCGCGCGCCTCTCGGCCGAGGGCCCCTCACCCGCCCGGAAGCGGTCCAGCAGCAGCCGGCGCGCCGGTGGGAGCTGCGCCAGTCCGAAGAGGGCGCCGACCCCCAGGACGCCGCCGGCGGCAGTGAGCAGCCGCGAGATCGAGGCGTAGTGGGCGTAGCTGAACTGCGGACCGTAGCGCTCGTCGTGACGCGCCGAGCGGACCACGATCTGCGGGTCCACCGTCGGCAGCGGGACGGCCCAACCCCCGTCGACCGGGTCCCGGTGCGGTCGGCCGGGCTCGCCCCGGACGACCCGTCCGGACGTCGGGCGATCAGCGGCCTTGCGATCCCGGGCGGCGGCCAGGTTCTGCCGCGGCCGCGAGAAGGCGGTGACCGCGGAGTGGAACGTGCCGCCGGAGAACATCCCCGACGCGCGGACGTACCCGCTGACCCGCAGCGGGGCATCCTTTGGGAGCTGCCTGACCGTGAACCACACGCCGAGGTCGTGGGGAATGGAGTCGAAGCCGGCGGCGTGGACCAGCCGCGCACCGGTACGGACGGCCTCACGGTGATGCCGCAGGTACATCGAGTTGACGAACTCGGGCTCGCCGGTGAGGTCGAGGTAGTCGGTGCCGGCGGCGGCGCAGGCGGCCACGACCGGCTCGCCGTGCAGGACGTACGGACCGACGGTCGTCGCGACCACCCGGGTCGTCTCGGCTAGCGCCCGCAGCGAGGCCGCGTCGGTGACGTCGGCGTCCAGGATGGGCAGTGAGGCCAGCGACGAGTCGATGGCGGCGAGGCCGGCCCGCACGTTCTCCAGCTTCTCGCGGTTGCGTCCCGCGATGGCCCAGCGCAGCCGCGGCGGCGCATGGCGGGCGAGGTACTCGGCGGTGAGACGACCGGCGAAGCCGGTGGCCCCGATGAGGACGACGTCGTGGCGGCGGCGGGTGCGGGACGGCATGTGGGTGAACCTATCCGCCGGACGCGGCCCGCTCACCCCGACGCTCACCGCAGCCGGACGAGCACCACCTGTAGCCGGACCGACCGGGCGTCGAAGTCGTTGACGCCGGCGTACCGGCTCGACAGCACCAGCGCCACCCGTGCCTTGCGCCCGTGTCCGAGATGCCCGGCCGCCGGCACCGAGGCCACGGTGTACCACCGTCCCGAGCGGGGCCGTACCTTCACCGATCGCGGCACCTCCAGCCCGCCGTCGACGCGCTGCAGCGAAGCGCTGAGACCGGACGTCCGCGCCGAGCGGCCGAAGGCGGCGAAGCGCAGCCGCTTCACCTGATAGGCCCGCGGGACGGTGAAGGTGTACGAGGCGTACCCGACGTCGTCGGAGCTGCGCCGGCAGCGGTTCACGAGGTGGATGCCGTGCCGGTACCTCGAGCGTTCGGCGCGGGCGCAGCGCCCGGTGCTGCGGGCGGCGGTCCTGGCGTTGCGGACGAGGGTCACGGTCTCGGTACGCAGCCGCTGGGACGACACCGAGACGCGGTACTGCGGGCTGCGCGTCACGTTGCCCGCGCCGTCGGCCACGGTGAAGCTCCAGCGGTAGCTGCCGGCCGGCACCTGGCGACCGGCGGCGGTCCGACCGTTCCAGACGAGGGCGGCCCGTCCGCCGGTCGTCCGGGTGACCGACAGGCTCCGTACCGGACGTCCGCTGGCGGTGGTGACGGCGAGGGTCAGCCGGCCGCCGTCGGGGAGCAGCGCGGTGGGCGTGAAGGCGTCCCGGTAGCCGTCGCGGGCCGGGTAGAAGGTGACACCGTTGCCGGTGACCCGGCTCAGGCGCGGCGCGACGGTGTCGACGATCGCGCTGCGCTCGGCCAGGCCACTACGGGAGCCACTCCCGTCGGCGGCGCTGGTGGCCAGCGCGAGCCGGTAGCTGCCGTCGGGCAGGGGCCGGCCGTCGGAGCCGAGGCCTCGCCACACCGTCGTGTGGGCACCGGTGGCGAGCGGGCCGAGCGCGTCGCTGCGCAGTACCGCGCCCGCTCGCGAACGCGTCTGCAACGTGACGTCCTGGGGGCGGTCCAGCCGGAAGCTCACCGTGGCGGTGTCGCCTGAGCGATCGTCGTTCGGGCTGATCGCGCTGCGGCTCAGCCCGGTGATCACCGGGTGCAGCGAGGCGAACCGCAGCGACACGGCGGCCGAGCGCGGCCCGTCGCAACGCCTGCCGTCGGCGGTGCAGGTCTGCACCGCGAGGGTGTGCGTGCCGTCGGCGACGAGGCTGCCGTTGAGCGGGATCGCGTACGACCCGTCGGCAGCCCGGCTGGTGTCGGTGCCGGCGGCCTTGCCGTCGACGAGCAGGCGCAGTGCCCCGCCGGGACCACTGCCGCGGACGACGACCGGGCCGCTGACCGTTCCGGAGGTCGGCGACTCCAGGCTGGGGGCGGGGTTGGCCACCGGGAACCGCAGCGAGGTCTGTCGACTGCCGCATTCGCCGAACTCTGAGCAGTTGACCGCGCGGACGGTGTGCGTGGCGTCGGCGAGTCCGTAGCTGTCGAAGGCGAGCTGAGCGACGCCACCGAGGACCGGGACCGACCGCGACAGCGGGCCGCCGTCCACACCGAAGGCCACCCGCGGCGCACTGCTCGCGGCGCGCAGCGTGACGGTGGCGGAGAGCCCGGAGACGGGCAGGACGACCGGTGCCGTCGTCGGCGGCACGTGCCGCAGCGCCAGGTCGAAGTCGATCTGGCCGCGGCCCAGCTGCTCGCCGGAGTAACCGTGTGCCGAGGCGACCAGGGCCGCTCGGAGCTGGTCAGCGGTCAGGGCGGGGTTGGCCGCCTTCAGCAGGGCCGCCGCGCCGGAGACGATCGGCGCGGAGAAGGACGTGCCGTCGCCGTTTCCGTAGCCCGCGCGGCCGGGGAAGTCGCCCGAGCCGACCCGCGGCGTGGTGGAGCGGAGGTTGACCCCCGGCGCCGCCACCGTGACCCACGGGCCGTAGCTGGAGAAGGCGGCGCGGCGCCCCGTCGCGACGTCGGTGGCGCCGACGGCCACCACCCCCGGGTAGCCGGCGGGGTACTGCTTGACCGAGTCGCCGTCGTTGCCTGCCGCCGCGACGACGAGGGCTCCCTTGCGCTGGGCGTACCGCACGGCGTTGCGTTCGGCGGTGCTCGGGTCCGGTCCGCTCAGGCTGAGGTTGATGATGTCGGCGCCGTGGTCGGCGGCCCACCGGATGCCGGCGATCTCGTCGTCCACCGCGATGTCGCCGTAGTCGTCGGTCACCTTCACCGCGAGCAGGCTGCTGTCGTATCCGGCGCCGGCGACGCCGAGGTGATTGTCGGTCTGCGCCGCCGCGACGCCGGCGACGAAGGTGCCGTGGCCGAGCCCGTCGCTGACCGAGGACGACCCGGTGAGGGCGTTGAAGCGACCGACCACCTTGCCCTGGAGGTCGGGGTGTCCGACGTCGACGCCGCTGTCCACGACCGCGATCCGGACGCTCGCCGAGCCGCGCTGCCGCTGCCAGGCGGTCGAGGCCCGCACCGCATTGAGGTACCCGCGCTGGGCGCCGTACTGCGGATCGTTGGGCACCCCGGCGAGGCGGCGCGTGACCGTGGGTTCGACGCGCGCCACGCCGGGTACGCGGGCCAGCGCGACCGTGGCGGCTGCGGTGTCGGGGAGCTCGACGGAGACCGCCCGCTGGCCGGCGAAGGTGTGCCGGACGGTGGCGCCGAGGCGGGTCACGGCGTCACGCAGGGCTGCTGACCCCGCAGCCGCGGCGCTGTCGGTGTGCAGGATGACGACGTCGTCGCCGGCGGGGCTGTCAGGCACGGAGCCGCTGCCGGTGTCGGTCGGCGGGTCGGTCGGGGTGCCGGGGACGGCCGGCGCAGCGCTGGTCATGGCGGGCGGGGCCGGCTCGGCGACCGCCGGGGCCGCGACGGCGAGCGAGGCGGTGGTGGCGCAGGCCGTGGCCAGGGCGAGGCCGGCGACGAACGCAGGCAGTCGCATCACGGCCACCCCCGTCACCGGTCACCTCCCCGCGCCCCCGCACGGCGAATTGCGCTCCATTCAATAGCAAAGTGATCACCGACGACAGTCCCGGAGGTCCCGTGGCGCGACGGCGATCCCCGCGCGGCCACCCGCCGCGGGGACCTAGGTCCCTGTCGCCGGATCGGATGGCAGCCGATGGACGACGGTGAGGGCGGATCGTCCGTCACGGCCGGCCAGGCACGGCGCCGCTCGAGGAGACAGTCCACATGGTGCGAAATCTGCGCGTCGCAGTGATGGCAGCAGCGGCGTTGGTCGCTGCCTCCGGCCTGGTGGTCGCCGCCGGTCCGGCCGCTGCCGAACCGGTCACCGTCGGCTGCGAGGCCCTCACCGTGGACGTGCCCCGTGACGGCGTCTACTCCGGCTCGGTGTCGTGCACGACCTCGGACGGCTCGCCCATCGAGTCCTACGCGCTGACCTCCGAGCCCGCGCTCGGCGGCATCTTCCTGGACCCGGCCACCGGCGCCTTCACCTACACGCCGGACGCCGGTGTCACCGAGAGCGACGCCTTCTTCTTCACCGCCACCAGCGGCGGTGTCACCAGCGACGAGGCGGTGGCGATGCTCAACATCACCAACTTCGCCCCGTCCTGCTCCACGCCGGTGACGGCGGCTGTCCCGCATGACCGCGCGCTGCGGATCGTGCCCAGCTGCAGCGACGCCAACAACGACACCGTCACGCTGCGGACCGGTGCCACGGCTCCCGCCCACGGCACCCTGGCGGTCTCCGGCTCCGCGCTGGTCTACACCCCGGCTCGCGGCTTCGTCGGCACGGACACCGTCACCTTCGACGCCAGCGACGGCGAGGCCAGCGCGCCGGCTGTCACCGTCACGGTGTCGGTCACCAACGCCGCACCGACCTGCTCGGTCCCGGGCCTGACCGTCGCGCACGATCGCGCCGGAACGGTGACGCTCACCTGCCGGGACGCCGACGGCGACCCGGTCTCGGTGGTGGCCGCCGCAGCCACGCGCGGCACCGTCTCCCGGGTCGGCCTCTCGTCCTTCCGCTTCCTGCCCGCCCGGCGCTTCGTCGGCACCGCGTCCTTCACCGCCACGGTGAGCGACGGCCTCGCCGCCACGTCCCGGCAGGTGGCGGTGCGGGTGACCAATGCCGCGCCGCGGCTCGCCGCGCCGTCGGCGATGTCGGTGCGCGTGCGGAAGGTCGTCCGGGTCGTCGCGACCGATCGGGACCGCGACCTCGTCGCGGTCGTCCTTGCCTCCCGGCCGCGGCACGGGAAGGTGACGATCGTCGGACGGAACGTCACCTACGTCCCGGCCAAGCGCTTCCGGGGACGTGACACCTTCAGCCTGCGGGCCACCGACGGCATCGCCTCCTCGGCGCTGAGCCGGGTCCGCGTCACCGTGCGCCGCTGACCCCGCTCAGAGCTCCGGTCCCTGCGTCCGCAGCGCCTCCACCTCGGACATCGCCTTGCGTAGCTCGTCGAGCCACTCGTCGGCGTGCTGCGCGACGAGCCGGACGCACCAGACGACCGCGTCGGAGCGTGATCGGGCGACGCCGGCCTCGACCAGGGTGTCGAGGACACGCCGCTCGTCATGGCGCAGCCGTGTCATCACCGGGACCGACAGGTTGCCGAAGATGACCCGCTCGTCGCCGATGCGGGCACCCCAGGCGACCTTGCGGCCGTAACGGGCCTTGGCCTCGTCGGCGATCTGCATGCGCAGCTCGCGGGTCTCCTCGCGCCACCGCTGGATACGGCCCTGCGCGGCGGCGGCGCCGCCCTCGGCCGGGGAGGTCAGCTCGCCGACGACGACGATCTCCTCCCGATCGACGCTCACCTCGGGGCGCCCGGTGAACCAGCTGTCGGGCAGGCGCCCGGCAAACCAGTCGGCGGCGTCGGCCGCGTCGGGCAGATCGGACTGCTGCCAGTGCCCGCCCCGGCCGCCACCTCGATGGCCACGGGGCCCACCGTGCGGGCCGCCCCGGCCACCGTGCCGGAAGCGCCGCTCGGCGAATTCCGCGAAGGCAGTGAAGCTGTCGAAGGGGTTCTCGTCACCTGTCATGTCGGACTCCTCAGTGCGTGTGATTACACGATTACACGCTGACAACGGGCAGGAGTCCAGTGCCGTTCCCCAAGGGCGAACGGCACGAGGTTGGCAGGTCTCGAAGCGCGGCTCAGGCGAAGACGGCGAACCAGATGGCCACGTAGTGACACAGCGCCGCGACGAGGGTGCAGAGGTGGAAGACCTCGTGGAAGCCGAAGACGCCCGGCCACGGGTTGGGGCGTTTCATCGCGTAGACGACGCCACCGATCGTGTAGACCACGCCGCCGGCCGCGATGAGGACGAAGGCGGCGACGCCGGCGTTGTGGAGCAGGTCGGGGAAGACGAAGGCCGCCACCCAGCCGAGCGCGATGTAGCAGGGCGCCGAGAGCCACCGCGGCGCCGAGGGCCAGAACGTCTGCAGCCCGACGCCGACCAGCGCGCCGGACCAGACCGCGATCAGCACCGCGATCATGGCGTTCTCGGGCAGGGTCAACGCGGCGATGGGGGTGTAGGTCCCGGCGATGAAGACGAAGATCATCGAGTGATCCAGGCGCTTCATCAGGCGCTGGGCCCGGGGGCTCCAGGAGAGCCGGTGGTACAGCGCCGACGTGCCGAAGAGCAGCGTCACGGTGGCGCAGTAGACGGCGGTGACCAGGGCTGCGACCCCGCCGCGCAGTGAAGCTGCGGTGGCGACCAGGGCGGCGCCACTGGCCAGGGAGATGACGGCTGCGTAGGCATGCAGCCAGCCGCGTAGTCGGGGCTTGATCTCTGCGACCGCCGACCTGATGGCGGCGGCGGGCCCGGTGTGTCCGGTCTCGGTCGTCGTCATGTCCGTAGGTTACTCAACCGTAGGTAAGAGCGCAGCCCCTCTCGCTGACACGCCAGGGGCGCTAGGTTGGTGCTGTGGGTCTCCGGGACGCGGTCTACGCGGTCTACGAGAAGCGGCTGCGTTCCCATCTGGGCGGTCTGCCGGTACCGCGGCACGTCGCGATCATGGTCGACGGCAACCGGCGCTGGGCCCGGGCGGCCGGCTTCGACGACGTCAGCCACGGCCACCTCGCCGGTGCGCAGCACATCGCCAACCTGCTCCAGTGGTGCGGCGAGGCCGGCGTCGGGGTCGTGACGATCTGGCTGCTCTCCACCGACAACCTCCGCCGTCCGGCCAGTGAGCTCGAACCACTGCTGCGCATCATCGGCGGTGTCGCCGAGGAGCTCTCGGCCGAGGGCAAGCCGTGGCGGGTCAAGGCCGTCGGGGCGCTGGACCTGCTGCCGGCCGAGATGGCCGAGACGCTCAAGCGCGCCGAGGAGGCCACCGCCGAGCGTGACGGCCTGACCGTCAACATCGCCGTCGGCTACGGCGGCCGCCGTGAGATCGCCGACGCCGTCCGGTCGCTGCTGCAGGAGCAGGCGGCCCGGGGCGGCACGCTGGAGGAGCTCGCCGAGCGCATCGACGTCGACCACATCGCCGAGCACCTGTACACCAAGGGTCAGCCCGATCCGGATCTGGTCATCCGTACCTCGGGGGAGCAGCGGCTGGGCGGTTTCCTGCTCTGGCAGTCGGTGCACTCGGAGTTCTACTTCTGCGACGCGCTCTGGCCGGACTTCCGCCGCATCGACTTCTATCGAGCGCTGCGCGACTACGGCACCCGGCAGCGGCGGTTCGGCAAGTGAGCTTCGGACCCCTCGTCGACGGGCAGTGGCTGGCCGCGCATCTCGACGAGGTCCGCGTGGTGGACGTCCGGTGGTACCTCGGCCGTCCCGCCGGCAGTGGCCGGGCCGCGTACGAGGCCGGGCACATCCCGGCCGCGGTCCACCTGGACATCGACACCGATCTCTCCGCACCGGCGTCCTCCGCCGCCGGCCGGCATCCGCTGCCCACGCCCGAGGCGTTCGCCGCCGCGCTGGGGCGTGTCGGCATCGACGTCGAGACGACGGTGGTCGCCTACGACGACTCCGGCGGCGGCCAGGCCGCACGGCTGTGGTGGCTGCTGCACGTCCTCGGTCAGGCCGTTGCGGTCCTGGACGGTGGGCTGGCGGCGTGGCCGGAAGAGCTGACGACGGCGCTCCCGGAGGTCGAGCCGGTCGTCCGGCAGCCGCAGCCGTGGCCCGCCGAACGCTTCGTCACCGCCGACGACCTGCTCGGCACCGAGGCGACGATCTACGACGCCCGCACCGGCGAGCGGTACGCCCATGGCGACCCCGCCATCGACCCGCGGCCCGGCCATGTCCCCGGCGCCCGCAGCGCGCCGTGGCAGGACAACCTCGACGCCGACGGGCGGTTCCGGTCGCCCGCGGAGCTGCGGGAGCGCTTCGTCGCCGGGCCGGCCGTCGCCTACTGCGGCTCCGGCGTCACCGCCTGCCACGACCTGCTCGCCATGACGCTGGCCGGCAACGAGGAGCTCGCGCTGTACCCCGGCTCGTGGTCGCAGTGGGGCAACGACGAGTCACGTCCGATCGAAGCGGGCTGAAGCTGCGGTTCAGGCTTCGACGATTGCCTTGATCCGCTCCAGGCTGCGTCGGATGTCGTTGACGTTCCGCTTTCCCCGGAGTCGTCCGGCCACCGCCCAGTAGAGCCGCATCGGCAGCGAGGGCTGCAGCCGGAAGGACTCGGTGACGTCCGTACCGCCCTCGGTCTCGGCGAGCTCGTAGCGCCAGGTGTTGATGATCTTGCCGGCGCCCAGCACCTGGAACTCGAAGACCCGGCCGGGCTCGCAGTCGCTTACCCGGCACACCGTCCAGTAGACGGGACCCTTCTCGTTCCGCTTGACGTGCCCCTTGAAGCGAGCGCCCTTCGCCGGGCCCGTGGCGCCGTCGAGCCACTGCGCCTCGAAGGTCTCCGGCGAGTACTCGCCGACGCGGGTCACGTCCGAGACGAGGTCCCAGACCTGCTGCGGTGTCGCGTTCATCCGGACTGTCGCCGATCCCTGCATGTCGTCGAACCTAGCGTTTACATGCTTGTCACCAACACGCTGGCGCGCCTTCGTGTCGCCCCGCGACGCCGCACGTAGTTTTCGGGTCAGCGGCCGGGATCACCCCGGCTGCGGCGGAGGTCCCACCTTGGCGAGATCCGGCTGGATCGAGACGGGGTTCGGTTCCCCGTTCGCCTCGGCGTCCGGGACGGACCGTCACCCCCAGCACCGCGGGCGCGCGTGCGTCCGGGTGCCGATCCCTGTCAGGAGCGTCCGATGACTGCCCACACCGGCCTGCGCACCTTCGTCCTCGACACCTCGGTCCTGCTCTCCGACCCCGGTGCCCTCGGTCGTTTCGCCGAGCACGAGGTCGTCCTGCCCCTCGTCGTCATCAGCGAGTTGGAGGGCAAGCGGCACCACCCGGAGCTCGGCTGGTTCGCCCGGCAGACGCTGCGCGTCCTGGACGAGCTGCGGATCACCCACGGTCGGCTCGATGCCCCCGTCGCCATCGGCGATCAGGGCGGGACGCTGCACGTCGAGCTGAACCACTCGGACCTCTCCTCGCTGCCGGCCGGCTTCCGAGTCGACAGCAACGACTCGCGCATCCTGGCCGTCGCGCTGAACATCGCCGCCGAGGGTAAGGACGTCACCCTCGTCTCCAAGGACATGCCGCTGCGGGTCAAGGCCGCCTCGGTCGGCCTCGACGCCGACGAGTACCGGCTGCACCCCGTCGCCGACTCGACCGGCTACACCGGCATCACCGAGATGGAGGTCTCCGCCGCCACGGTGGACGCCCTCTACGACGACGGTCCGGTGGAGATCGCCGACGCCCCCGACTTCGCCGCCATCGCCGACGAGCCCTGCCACAGCGGGCTGGTGCTGCACTCGGTGAAGGGCTCGGCGCTCGGGCGGATCACCCCCGACAAGCGGGTGAAGCTGGTGCGCGGCGACCGGGAGGCCTTCGGGCTGCGGGGGCGTTCAGCCGAGCAGCGCATCGCCCTGGACCTGCTCCTCGACCCCGAGGTGGGGATCGTCTCCATGGGTGGCCGCGCCGGCACCGGCAAGTCGGCACTCGCCCTCTGCGCCGGCCTGGAGTCGGTGCTGGAGCGGCGGGCGCACAAGCGGGTCGTCGTCTTCCGCCCGCTCTACGCCGTCGGCGGCCAGGACCTCGGCTACCTGCCGGGCTCGGAGAACGAGAAGATGGCGCCCTGGGCGCAGGCCGTCTTCGACACCCTCGGCGCGCTCGTCTCCTCCGACGTCATGGACGAGGTCATGGACCGCGGCATGCTCGAGGTGCTGCCGCTGACCCACATCCGCGGCCGCTCGCTGCACGACTCGTTCGTCATCGTGGACGAGGCGCAGTCGTTGGAGCGCAACGTGCTGCTCACCGTGCTCTCGCGGATCGGTGCCGGGTCGCGGGTGGTCCTCACCCACGACGTCGCCCAGCGCGACAACCTGCGCGTCGGCCGGCACGACGGCATCGCCGCCGTCATCGAGGCGCTGCGCGGCCACCCGCTCTTCGCGCACATCACCCTCACCCGCTCCGAGCGCTCGCCCATCGCCGCGCTCGTCACCGAGATGCTCGAGGACCTCCCCCTCTAGTCGTACCGGTTGTGGCGGCAGCCGCTCGTATCCGAGCGGCTGCCGCCACAACCGTTCAGGGGGAGGGGAAGGGGACCTCCAGCAGGCGCGTCCACGGACCGCCGTCGTAGCGCCAGAGGACGAACCCCCGCGCCTCGGTGTCGAAGGGGTCGAACCGGCGCTGCAGTTCGGCGAGGGTGTGCCGGGCGGTCTCCGGAGTGACCTTGTTCTGGACGGTGGCGTGAGGTCGCAGGCGCTGCTGGTCCTGCCGCGTGAGGTGTGGCCACCACTGCTGTTGCAGTGCGCGGTGTCGCCTGACGAGTTCGGGGGAGTCGAGGAAGTAGGCGACGCCCCGGCCCAGCGAGCGCACCTCGGCGACGCGGAGGTCGAAAGCCGCGCCCGCCTGCTCTCGCAATCCCTGCTCGACCTCGTCGCGCAGCTCACCCGGCACGGCGTGGAAGAGCGTGACGTGCGCGCCGACCTGCGTGCGTCCGGCCGGGAAGTACCGCGCGCGTTCCTGCTCGAACCGCTGCTGCGCCGCCTCGCCGAGGGCGAGCGTGAGGACGAGCGGGTTCATCCGGCGCTGGCCCGGACCACCCTGTCGCCGGCGAGGGTCGCGGTGATCCGGCCGAAGCGGTACTCCATCGTCACCGCGGTGCCCTCGGCCGCGAACCGCACCGTCAGTCCCGGATCGGTCGCGGCGACGCGGTCGGCCGCCTCGTCGCGGGTCAGCCCGACGAGGGTCGGTGCCAGCCGGGTCGCCAGCTCGGCCAGGGCGTCGGGGTCGTCGCTCACGCTCACTCCTCGGTGTCGTCCGGTGCGCTCACCCCATAGTGGTCGTCGCGCGACCCGATCGCCGCGACCGCCTCCCAGAACGACTGCTCCGCCGGTCCCGGTAACCGCTCCAGCAGCGCCCGTCGCACCGCCCGTGCGTGGGCAGGCCGGGCCCGGCCGAGGGCCTCGCGTCCGTCCGCGGTGGCGGCCAGCAGCCGCGCCTGACCGGCGACGGTGCGGACCACGAGCTCCCGCTCCTGCATGCGGCTGAGCTGGCGGGAGAGCCGGCTGCGCTGCCAGCCGAGCAGGTCGGCCAGCTCCTGCTGTCGCAGCGACCCGTCGCCCACCTCCACCAACCGGCTCAGGACGGCGAAGTCGGCCCATGACAACCCGGCCGCCGCGCCGATCTCGGCCGTGACGGCGGCGACGACCGCGTCGTTGGCGTGCTTCCAGCTGTTCCACCGCGCGAGCTCCTCGCCGGTGAGGGGTGCGGTGGTCACCGCGCCATCCTGACCGCTGTTGACACGGAAACACAACCGGAGGTCCAATGTTTACATGACAACACAGCGGCAAGTCCTCATCACAGGCGGAAGCAGCGGCATCGGAGCGGGGCTGGCTGCGCGGTACCTCGCCACGGGAGCGAGCGTCGTGGTCACGGGACGGGACGCCGGACGGCTCCGCGCGACGGCGGCTCGGCTGCCGGGGTTGCGGACCGTGGTGAGTGACATCGGGTCGGCGTCGGACCGGGAACGGCTCGCTGCGCGACTCGCCGACCTGCTGCCCCGCCTCGACGTCGTCGTCAACAACGCCGGCGTGCAGCGCCGCGTGGGACTGGCCGAGGACGGCGCCGACTTCGCCGAGGTGCAGCGGGAGCTCGACGTGCTGCTCGCCGGGCCGCTCCACCTCACCCGGCTACTGGTGCCCCGGCTGCTGGCGCGCCCGTCGGTCATGGTCAACGTGACCTCGGGCGGCGCGGTGATCCCGCAGCCGTTCGCGCCGGTCTACGCGGCGGCCAAGGCGGCGCTGCACAGCTACACGACGAATCTCCGCTTCGCCCTGCGTGACACTGCCTGCCGGGTGGTGGAGCTGATGCCGCCCGCGGTCGCCACCGGCCTCGCCGGTGCCGGCCAGGTGCACGGGGCGGATCTCCACGAGTTCTGTGACGCCGTCTTCCCGTTGCTGGACGGCACCCGGCCGCACGTCGGTTTCGGGCCGACCGCGGGCGGGCCCGTGCTCGAACTGCTGCGAGCCGAGGCTGAGCTCTTCGCCGCCTCGGCGCAACGCTTCCCGGTCGCGGGCTACGCGGCGGCCGGCTGAGGCTCTACGGTGAGGATGCGCGGCCCGTCCTCGGTGACGGCGATGGTGTGCTCGATGTGCGCGCCGTTCGAGCCGTCGGTGCTGCGTAGCGTCCAGCCGTCGGCGTCGACCCGGTAAGCGTCCCGCCCGCCGGCGAGGAACCACGGCTCGATGGCGATGGTGAGGCCCGGCCGCAGCCGCAGACCGCGGCCGGCCCGGCCGTCGTTGGGCACGTGCGGCGCGTCCTCGTGCATGGTGCGGCCGATGCCGTGGCCACCGAAGTCGGTGTGCAGCCCCAGGCCCGCGGCGCGCGCCACCTGCCCGATGGCCGCCGAGACGTCGCCGAGTCGGCCGCCCGGCTGCGCGGCCGCGATGCCGGCGTCCAGGGCGGCGCGGGTGCGCTCGATGAGATGCAGATCGGTCTCGGCGGCGGTGCCGACGCAAAAAGAGGTGGCGGCGTCGCCGGTCCAGCCGTCCAGCGTCGCGCCGCAGTCCACGCTGAGCAGGTCGCCGTCGCGCAGCCGATAGCGGCTGGGCAGGCCGTGCAGCACGGCGTCGTTCACGGAGAGGCAGACGACGCCGGGGAAGGGCATCGAGCCGAAGGACGGGTGATAGCCGAGAAAGGGCGAGCTGGCCCCCGCCTCGGCCAGGACCTGCCGGGCGACCTGGTCCAGCTCGTCGAGCCGGACGCCCACCGCCGCCGCGGCCTCGACCTCCCGCAGGGCGCGCGCGACGACCGCGCCCGCCGCCGCCATGGCGTCGATCTCGCCGGGGGTCTTCAGTTCGATCATGCTCTCGCCTCGTCGTCGCACGGGATAGTTATACCGGGATTAGTATCACGGTCATGGTGCGCCCCATGCTCTCGCCGGCCGAACGCGAACGAGGTCGTCGGCTGGGGTCGGCACTGCGCGAGGCTCGCGGGGCGCGCAGCATGGCCGAGGTGTCGCTCGCGGCCGGGGTCCCGGTCGAGACGCTGCGCAAGATCGAGACCGGGCGCATCGCCACCCCGGCGTTCTTCACGGTCGCCGCGCTCGCCCGGGTGCTGGACCTGGACCTCGCCACCCTCGCTGCCCACCTCGAGGCGGACGCCCTCTCGGCGTGAGTCCCGCCGTGTTGCGGGATTCGAACGAAAGTTCGATACTGGCCGAGTGATCCTGCACGCCGACCTGGATTCGTTCTACGCCTCGGTCGAGCAGCGGGACGACCCGCGACTGCGCGGACGGCCCGTCCTGGTCGGCGGGGGAGTCGTGCTGGCCGCGAGCTACGAGGCCAAGCGCTTCGGGGTCCGCTCGGCCATGAACGGTCGGCAGGCGCGCGAGCTCTGCCCGCAGGCCATCGTGGTCGAGCCGCACTTCGAGCGCTACGCCGAGGCAAGCCGGCAGGTCTTCGCGATCTTCGACGAGACCACGCCGCATGTCGAGGGTATCTCCATCGACGAGGCATTCCTGGACGTCGGCGGCCTGGCGCAGGTCTCCGGGTCGCCGGTCGAGATCGCGGTGAGGCTGCGGGGACGCGTCCGCGACGAGGTGGGGCTGGCCATCACCGTCGGCATCTCCCGCACGAAGTTCCTGGCCAAGGTCGCCAGCGCCGTCGCCAAACCCGACGGGCTGCGCTACGTCCCACCGGGCGACGAGCTGGGCTTCCTGCATCCGCTCCCGATCCAGCGGCTGTGGGGCGTCGGCAAGGTGACGACGGCCAAGCTGCACGACCGCGGCATCTTCACCGTCGGCGACCTCGCGGCCGTCGGGCCGGATGCGCTCGCCGCGATGGTCGGGACGGCCTCCGGACACCACCTGGCCGCCCTGGCCCACAACCGTGACCCGCGTCCGGTCGTCGTGGGCCGGCGACGTCGCTCGATCGGCGCACAGCGTGCTCTCGGCTCGCGGCGGCAGCTCTCCCTCGCCGAGCTGGACCTGGCCCTCACGGCGCTGGTCGAGAAGACCAGTCGACGGCTGCGCAAGGCCGGACGGGTCTGCCGCACGGTGGTGCTGCGGCTGCGCTTCGGCGACTTCACCCGTGCCACCCGATCCCACACGGTGCTGCGTGCGACGTGGCAGACCGAGCCGCTGCTGGGCACGGCGCGCGAGCTGCTCACGGCCGCCGCGCCCCTGGTCGAGGCGAAGGGTTGCACGCTGATCGGTGTCTCGCTGGCGAACCTCGACGACGCCGACGACCGGCAGCTCGAGCTGCCCTTCGCCGCCCGCGACGTCGGAGCCCTGGACCCCGTCCTCGACCGGATCGGCGAGCGCTTCGGCCGCGACACCGTTCGCCGCGCGACCCTGCTGGGACGGGGCCACGGCCTCGAGGTCCCGATGCTCGACCTGGACTGACGCCCGCGCCTCACAGTGGCCCGTCCGCCGGTGAGAGCGGGACGTTCCGAAGCGGTAACGCCGCCGTCGCACGTGCACAACGCCCCGGCTCGACGCTTCCAGCCATGACAACCACCGCACCCGTGCCCACCCGTCCCGCCGCACCGGCGACGTCGGCGAGGTGGATCGAGGACTGGCGCCCCGAGGACCCCGACTTCTGGGAGTCAGGCGGCAAGCGGGTCGCCCGTCGCAACCTGATCTTCTCCATCTTCAGCGAGCACGTCGGTTTCTCGATCTGGAGCCTCTGGTCGGTGCTCGTCCTCTTCCTCACCCCGGAGTACGGCTTCAGCGCCGATCCGAAGGAGGCCGCGGCGCAGAAGTTCCTGCTGACGACGCTGCCGACCGCGCTCGGCGCCGGGGTGCGGCTGCCCTACACCTTCGCGGTGGCCCGCTTCGGCGGCCGCAACTGGACGGTGTTCTCGGCGCTGCTGCTGCTGGTCCCCACGGTGGCGGCCTCGTTCGTGCTCGTCCCCGGCGTCTCCTACGCGACGCTGCTGGTCGTGGCCTGCCTCGCCGGCATCGGCGGCGGCAACTTCGCCTCCTCGATGGCCAACATCAACTCCTTCTATCCGCAGCGCCTCAAGGGCATGGCGCTGGGCCTGAACGCCGGCGGCGGCAACATCGGTGTGGCGGCCATCCAGCTCGTGGGTCTGCTCGTCCTCGCGACCGCGGGCAAGGAGCACCCGCGGATCATGCTCGCCGTCTACATCCCGCTGATCGTGCTGGCCGCAGTCGGCGCGGCGCTGTTCATGAACAACCTCAGCGACGTCCGCAACGAGAAGCGCGCGATGCGTGCGGCCACCAAGCAGCCGCACACCTGGATCATCTCGGTGCTCTACATCGGCACCTTCGGCTCGTTCATCGGCTTCGGCTTCGCCTTCGGACAGGTGCTGAGCAACCAGTTCGGCGCCAGCTTCCTGACCGACGGCAAGGTCGACGCGGTGAAGATCGCCGGCCTCACCTTTCTCGGTCCGCTGGTGGGGTCGCTCATCCGGCCTGTCGGCGGCTGGCTCGCCGACCGGCTCGGTGGCGCGCGGACGACCTTCTGGAACTTCGTGGCGATGACGCTCGCCGGCCTGCTCGTCTTCCTCGCCTCGCAGCAGGACTCGCTGGCGCTCTTCTTCGTCGGCTTCGTGCTGCTCTTCGTCCTCAGCGGGATCGGCAACGGCTCGACCTACAAGATGATCCCGGCGATCTTCCGCAGCAAGGCGCAGCTGGACGTGGCCGAGGGTGCGGACGCCGCGGGGGCCGACCGCGAGGCGCGGCGGCTGTCCAATGCGGTGATCGGCATCGCCGGGGCGATCGGTGCCTTCGGTGGCGTGCTGGTCAACATCGCCTTCCGGCAGTCGTTCCTCAGCTCCGGGACGGGCGACGGCGCCTACCTCGCCTTCGTGGCCTACTACGTCCTCTGCGCCGCGGTCACCTGGGCGGTCTACCTGCGGGCGTCACGGCACCGGCTGATCGGCGTCTGACCGCCCCCCTCGCCTCGATTGTGGCGGCCTGACTTGGTATCCCAAGTCAGGCCGCCACAATCGTCATGGGGCAGTGGTCGATCAGGCCGGGTCGGCCGCGGCGAGCCAGTCGACCAGGCCGCAGACGGCGTCGCGGCAGGTGCCGCAGCCGGTGGTGGCGCGGGTGCGGGCGGCCACGTCGGCGACGCTGCGGGCGCCGTCCTGCCACGCGGTGGTGATGGTGGCCTTGGAGACCCCGTTGCACTGGCAGATCGTCGCAGTGGCGGGCAGCGCGGTGGGGCTGTCGACGACGGGAGCGGCTGCCGCGCGTCGTGGCATGAGCAGTGCGGCGCGATCGGGCGGCAGCAGCGCGCCGCGGTCGAAGAGCTGGGTGACGGTGCCGACGGTGCGGGTGTCACCCAGCAGGGTCGCCGAGCGCAGCCGGCCGTCCCGGATCACCAGCTTCTGGTAGATGCCGCGGCCGGTGTCGGCGAAGCGGACGATCTCGTCGTCGTCCCGCTCCTCGCTGCCGCCGGCGGCGACGTCGAGCGTGGCGAGCTCCATCCCGACCGCCTTCAGTCGCGTGATGACCGCCGACCCGGTGTAGCGCTCCCGTGCGGCCGGATCGGCGACGACGGCGGCGGCGGTCCGGGCCTGCTCCCAGCAGGGGGCGACGAGGCCGTAGGTGGTGCTGTCGTGCTCCGCGCACTCGCCGATCGCGAAGATCCGCGGATCGGTCACCGAGCGCAGCTCGTCGTCGACCAGCACGCCCTGCCGGACGGCGAGACCGGCGACGGCGGCCAGCTCGATACGGGGCCGGACGCCGCAGCAGATCACCAGCAGCTCGCAGGGCAGATCGGTGCCGTCGGCCAGGACCACGCCGGTGAGGCGATCGTCACCGGTGACCGCCGCGATGCCGGCGCCTGTCGACACCGCGATGCCGAGCTGTCGCAGCGAGCGGCCGAGCATGGTGCCGGCCTCGGCGTCGAGCTGCCGCTCCATCAGACGACGACCACGCTGGACGAGGGTGACCTGCAGCCCGCGGCCGGCCAGCCCGCGCGCCGCCTCCAGCCCGAGGACCCCCGCCCCCAGGACCACGGCGCGCGTCGCCTCCTCGGCCATCGCGTCGATGCGGACGCAGTCGTCCAGAGTGCGGAACAGCGCTGCACCGGGGATCAGCCCGGCATCGGTGAGCAGCCCGTCCGCGGGCGGGACCACCGCCGTGCTGCCGGTGGCCAGGACGAGCTGCTCATAGGGGACGGCGTCCCCGCAGGCCAGGCGCACGCAGCCGGCGTCCCGGTCGATCGCGGTCACCGTCCGTCCGGAGAGGAGGCTCACCTGCTGCGAGGCGTACCAGTCGGCCGAGGCGAGCTCCAGCCCGGAGCTCCGCGCCGTCCCGGCCAGCACGTTGGACAGCTGCATCCGGTTGTACGCACCGCCCGGCTCGTCGCCGATCACGGTGATGTCGTGCTGGTCGGTCCGCGCGACGAGCTCCTGGACGAACCGCGCCCCCGCCATCCCGTTGCCTACGACCACAACCTTGCTCACGGCGTCTCCTCGCTGCGCTGCGGGGACGCCGTGAGGCACGGTCCGCGCTGTGTCATCGGGTTCGCTCCGCAGGCTTCGCTCACGGGACCCGCTCCAATCGCACTGCACAGACCTTGAACTCGGGCATCCGCGAGACGGGATCCAGCGCCGCATTCGTGACGGCGTTCGCCGAGTTCGTCCCGCCCCAGTGGAACGGCATGAAGACGGTGTCGACGCGGATCGAGTCGGTGATGCGTACCGGCCCCTCGGCCATGCCACGCCGGCTCACGACCCGGACCCGGTCTCCGTCGTCCAGGTCGTGCTGCTCGGCGAGGTCCGGATGGATCTCGACCGCCGCCTCGCGCTGCGCGTCGCGGAGCGCCTCGATACGACGGGTCTGGGCGCCTGACTGGTAGTGCTGCAGCAGCCGTCCCGTGGTCAGGTACACCGGATAGTCGGCGCAGACGTCCTCGGCCGGGGCGCGGTGCTCCACGCCGACGAAGCGGGCGCGGCCGTCCGGGGTGGCGAAGCGCTCCAGGAACATCCGGGGCGTGCCGGGGTGGTCCTCGGCGGGGCACGGCCAGAACACCCCGTCATCGGCGAGGATGCGCTCGTAGCTGATCCCGGCGTAGTCGGCCGGACCGCCGGCCGAGGCGCGTCGCAGCTCGTCGAAGACGGCTCGGGGCTCGGTGGGCCACTCGCCGGGAGCCTGCAGCCTGCCGGCGAGTCCGGCGATCACGTCCAGGTCGGTGCGGACGCCCGCGGGTGCCGCGAGCGCCCGCTGCCGCAGCAGCACCCGGCCCTCGAGGTTGGTCATGGTCCCGCCCTCCTCGGCCCACTGCGCCACGGGCAGGACGACGTCGGCCAGCGCCGCGGTCTCGGAGAGCACGACGTCACTGACAGCGAGGAAGTCGAGCCGGCGCAGCCGGTCCTTGATCCGGCCCGACGAGGGCACCGACACCACCACGTTGGAGCCCGCCACGAGCAGGCAGCGGGCGCCGTCGTCGTCGCCGAGGGTGGCCAGCAGCTCGTAGGCCGAGCGGCCGGGCGGGGGCAGGTCGTCGGGATCGATACCCCACACCCCGGCGACGTGGGCGCGGGCGGCCGGGTCGTCCAGCTTGCGGTAGCCGGGCAGTTGGTCGGCCTTCTGGCCGTGCTCGCGGCCGCCCTGGCCGTTGCCCTGCCCGGTGAGACAGCCGTACCCGCTGCCGGGCGTCCCGGGCAGCCCGAGTGCCAGCGCGAGATTGATCAGCGACGTCACCGTGTCGACGCCCTTGCTGTGCTGCTCGGCACCCCGCGCGGTGAGGATCATGGCCCGCTCCGCGCTGACGAGCAGCTCGACGGCCTGCCGCTGTTCGGCGACGGTGACGCCGGTGATCCGCTCGACCCGTTCGGGCCAGTACGACGCCGCGACCCGCGCAACCTCGTCGAAGCCCAAGGTCCGCTTCCGGACGTAGTCGGTGTCGACGTGTCCGCCGGCGATGACGAGGTGCAGCAGGCCGTTGGCGAGCGCGAGATCGGTGCCGGGCGTGGGCTGCAGGTGCAGCGTCGCCCGCCGGGCCGTCGGGGTGAGGCGGGGGTCGACGACGATCGAGGTCCCGCCGGCCTCCTGCTGCTCGGCGAGCCAGCGGGTGAACGGCGGCATGGTCTCGGCCGGGTTGCTGCCGACCAGCAGGATGCAGTCGGCCGCAGCGAGATCGGGCAGCGGGAAGGGCAGGCCGCGGTCCAGGCCGAAGGCGCGCATGCCGGCGGCGGCGGCCGACGACATGCAGAAACGACCGTTGTAGTCGATGGCCGAGGTGCGCAGGGCGACGCGGGCGAACTTGCCCAGCAGGTAGGCCTTCTCGTTGGTGAGGCCGCCGCCGCCGAAGATCCCGACCGCGTCGGGACCGTACTCCCGTCCCGCCCGTCGCATCGCGGCGGCGATCCGGTCGAGGGCGTCGTCCCAGCTGACGGGCCGCAGCGGCTCGTCGCGCGCGTCGCGGGCCAGCGGGGTGGTGAGCCGCGCGCCGTTGGTCAACAGCTCGGCCGAGGTCCAGCCCTTCTGGCACATGCCGCCGCGGTTGGTGGGGAAGTCCCGCGCACCGATCACCGGAGCGCCGTCGGTGGTGGCCACCGTCATGCCGCACTGCAGCGCGCAGTACGGGCAGTGCGTCGCGGTCGCCGGACTCGTCACGGATCGCAGCGTGTCGCGGCCGCGTGAGGGTCGTGGGTCGGCCGCGTTACGGCTGGGCGTCCCCGTCCTCACCGGGGTGGACGTCCGGGCGTGAGGGCGGTGACACATGCCCGTCACCGCCGCGTGACGCCGTCCGCATCTGACCTTCCTAGCGTTCCGGGTCATGGTGCAACGACTCGTCGTGGTGGGCAACGGCATGGTCGGGCAGCGTCTCGTCGAGGCGCTGCGCGAGCGGGACGTCGACGGCGCGTGGCAGGTCACCGTGGTGGGGGAGGAGCCTCGCCGCGCCTACGACCGGGTCGCGCTCTCGGCCTACTTCGACGGCGTCACCGCCGCCGAGCTCGATGTGGTCGCGGACGGCTGCTACGACCACCCGGCGCACACGCTGCACCTGGCCGAGACGGTGGTGAGCATCGATCGGCAGGCTCGCAGCGTCACCACCGACGCCGGCCGGCGGCTCGACTACGACGCGCTCGTCCTCGCCACCGGCTCGTACCCGTTCGTGCCGCCGGTGCCGGGCCGGGAGCTGCCGAACTGTTTCGTCTACCGCACGCTGGACGACCTCGACGGCATCCGCGCCGCCACCGAGGCGGCGGCCTCCCGGCTCGGCGGACGCCCGGCCGCGATGGTCGTCGGCGGTGGCCTGCTCGGTCTGGAGGCGGCCCGGGCGTTGCGTTTGCTGGGCATGTCGCCGCACGTCGTGGAGCTGGCGCCCCGCCTCATGCCGATCCAGGTCGACGAGGGTGGCGGCGCGCTGCTGAAGCAGATGATCGAGGCGCTGGACGTCACCGTCCACGTCGGGACGTCGGTCACGTCGATCGTCGCCGACCGTGGCCGGATGCTCGCCACCCTCACCAACGGGCACGAGCTGGACCTGGACCTCGTCGTCTTCTCCGCCGGGGTCCGACCGCGCGACCAGCTCGGCCGCGACGCCGGTCTCAAGATCGGCCCGCGCGGCGGGGTGGCGGTGGACGCCGGGTGCCGGACCTCCGACCCGGACATCTACGCCGTCGGCGAGTGCGCCGCCGTCGAGGGGGTCGCCTACGGCCTGGTGGCGCCCGGCTACGCGACGGCCGAGGTCGTCGTCGACCGGCTGCTCGGTGGCGCGGCGACCTTCCCCGGCGCCGACACCTCGACCAAGCTCAAGCTGATGGGGGTCGACGTCGCCAGCTTCGGCGACGCCCATGCCGCCACCGAGGGCGCGCTCGCCATCACGGTGAACAACCCCGTCGAGCGCACCTACGCCAAGCTCGTCGTCTCCGACGACGCGACGATGCTGCTCGGTGGCATCCTCGTCGGTGACGCCTCGAAGTACACGCTGCTGCGGCCGCTGGTGGGGCAGCGGCTGCCCGGCGACCCGCTCGCCCTCATCTCGCCCGAGGGTGCCGACATCGGCGCCGGGGCGCTGCCGGACTCGGCACAGGTCTGCTCGTGCCATGCCGTGACCAAGGGTGACGTCTGCGGCGCGATCCGGACCGAGGGGCTCACCGACGTCCCCGCGATTAAGGCCTGCACGAAGGCCGGCACCGGCTGCGGCTCGTGCGTGCCGATGTTGAAGACCCTGCTGGCCGAGAGTGGTGTCGAGGTGAGCACCGCGCTCTGCGAGCACTTTGCGCAGACTCGCGCAGATCTCTTCGAGATCATCGCCGCCACCGGGATCACCAGCTTCACCGAGCTCATCGGGCGCTACGGGACGGGTCGCGGCTGCGACATCTGCAAGCCGGTCGTCGCCTCCATCCTGGCCAGTCAGGCCAAGGTCGGTCACATCCTGGACGGCGAGTCCGCGGCGCTGCAGGACACCAACGACCACTTCCTGGCCAACATGCAGAAGAACGGGACCTACTCGGTGGTGCCGCGGATCGCCGGCGGGGAGATCACGCCCGAGAAGCTCATCGTCATCGGTGAGGTGGCCCGCGACTTCGACCTGTACACCAAGATCACCGGTGGCCAGCGCATCGACCTCTTCGGTGCCCGGGTCGAGCAGCTGCCGCAGATCTGGAAGCGCCTCGTGGACGCCGGCTTCGAGTCCGGCCACGCCTACGGCAAGTCACTGCGGACGGTGAAGTCCTGCGTGGGGTCGACCTGGTGCCGCTTCGGCGTGCAGGACTCGGTGGCCCTCGCCATCGAGCTGGAGCTCCGCTACCGGGGTCTGCGGGCGCCGCACAAGATCAAGTCCGGGGTCTCGGGCTGTGCGCGCGAATGCGCCGAGGCGCAGAGCAAGGACTTCGGCGTCATCGCCACCGAGAACGGCTGGAATCTCTACGTCGGCGGCAACGGCGGATTCTCGCCGCGGCACGCGCAGCTGCTCATCCAGGACGTCGACACCGAGACGCTGATCCGCACCATCGACCGCTTCCTCATGTTCTACATCCGTACTGCCGACCGGCTGCAGCGCACCGCTCCGTGGCTCGAGTCGCTCGACGGCGGCCTGGATCACCTCCGCGCCGTCATCGTGGACGACTCGCTCGGCATCTGCGCCGACCTCGACACCGCCATGGCCAGACACGTCGAGAACTACCGGGACGAGTGGGCCGACGTCCTCAACGACCCGAAGCGGCTGGAGCGCTTCGTCTCCTTCGTCAACGCGCCGGGCGTGCCCGATCCGTCCATCAAGTTCACCCCGGAGCGCGAGATGAAGCGGCCGTTGCTGAGTGTCGGAGGGCCGTCGTGAGCGACTGGGCTCCGGTCTGCTCCTACGAGTGGCTGGAACCGGAACGGGGTGTCGCGGCTCTCGTCGGCGCGGAGCAGGTGGCGGTCTTCCGTACCGTGGACGGCATGCTCTTCGCCGTCGCCAACCAGGATCCGTTCAGCGGGCAGTACGTGCTGTCGCGCGGCCTGACCGGGTCGGCCGGGGACGCGCCCACCGTCGCCTCCCCCCTGCACAAGCAGGTCTTCGACCTGCGCACCGGGCAGTGCCTCAGCGACCCGTCGGTGCGCATCAAGGTCCATGACGTGCGGGTCAGCGGCGACCAGGTCGAGGTGCGCATCCGGTCGTGAGCGACATCCCCGAGCTGGCCGGTTGGACGGTCGGCGTCACCGCAGCGCGCCGCCGGGAGGAACTCGGCGGCGCGCTCGAGCGTCGTGGCGCGAAGATCGTCTACGGCCCGGCCATCCGGATCGTCCCCCTCGCCGACGACACGCTGCTGCGCGCCGCGACCGAGCAGTGCCTGGCAGGTCCGCTCGATCTCACCGTCGCCACCACCGGCATCGGCTTCCGGGGGTGGCTGGACGCCGCCGAGGGGTGGGGGCTGGGTGAGCGGCTGATCGAGGCGCTCTCGTCGTCGACGATCCTCGCTCGCGGTCCCAAGGTGCGGGGCGCCGTCCGGGCCGGCGGGCTCCGCGAGGCATGGTCGCCGGAGTCCGAATCGAGCAGCGAGGTGCTCGAACACCTCCTCGCGCAGCACGAGCTGAACGGCCGACGGGTGGCCGTGCAGCTGCACGGCGAGCCGCTGCGCGAGCTGGTCGACGCGCTGCGGGACAAGGGTGCCGACGTCATCGAAGTGCCGGTCTACCGCTGGGAGCCGCCGGAGGACGAGGCGCCGCTGCACCGGCTCATCGACGCCGTCGCTGCCGGCGCGGTCGACGCGCTCACCTTCACCAGCGCCCCCGCCGCGGTCAACTTCCTGCGAACGGCGGACGAGCGGGGCCGGGACGTGCGGTCGGCGCTGCGCGGACCGGTGCTCTGTGTCGCCGTCGGACCGGTCACCGCCGCGCCACTGCTGGCGGCCGAGTTGCCGGTGGTCCAGCCCGAGCGGTTCCGGCTCGGCGCCCTCGTCCGCGAGGTGGTGTCGCACCTGCCGCCCCGTGCCACCGTCGTCCCCGCCGCCGGGCGCCGGGTGGAGCTCCGCGGCCAGGCCGCGGTCGTGGACGACCTGCTCGTCCCCCTCTCGTCGGCTGCGACGGCGCTGCTGCGGGCGCTGGCCCGCGAGCCGGGTCGGGTGCTGTCCCGCGAGGAACTCGGAGCGGCCCTGCCGGGTACCTGCGACGGGCACGCCGTCGAGGTCGCGATCGCCCGGCTGCGGACCGCGCTCGGGGACCCCGCCATCGTCCAGACCGTCGTCAAGCGGGGCTACCGCCTCGCCGTCGGCTGAGCTCGCCGTCGACTGGCTAGGCCGTCGACTGGTCAGTCCGTCTACTGGTCAGGCCGTCGACGGCGGGTCACCCGAAAGACTGCTCCCTCCGAAGGCGGGCCGACCGGCCCGACGGAAGCCCGGCGGTGTCCGTCGAAGCTGCGGTATCCGGGGTTGAAGGTCACGATGCAGCCCCTGCGCTCGCGTACGGGACGGTGACCGGGACGAGACGCCACAGATCGGCGCGGAGCCGACCGGGTGCCCCGAACTGCAAGGCTGCGGCTATCGCGTGTCACCGCGAGCGGGGACGGGGATCGGCGTGCCAGGATGACCCGCGAGCCGGGGAGGGCACATGACGATCACCGCGAGCAGCGAGCGCGGCCTGCATGTTCGGCCGGCGACGGTGGTGGTCGGCGTGGTCGCGCTCGTGGCGGGTGGCTTGATCGGCGCTTTCGGGTGGCGCCACGACGACGCGGCCGCGGTGCAGCAGCGGGTCGGCGACGGGTACGTCGGCGTCGGGATGGCGTCGCTGTCCGCGGGTGGTCACAGGTTCATCTCGGTCGACAGTCACACCCCCTGGTACGGCGCCGACGGGACGCTGCACGAAGGCACGTTCCCGTCCTGCCTGCCGCCCACAACCTCGGTCCGGGGCGTCCACTGGGCGGATGCCACGGTGGCAACGCCGAGCGGCGGTATCGAGCGCGTCGTGCTGTACGTGGACTGTCGGCGCTCCGGGTGACGGCGGCGCGGGCGGGTGTGCGCTGGTGAGTTTCGGCGACGTGATGTGCGCGGTCTGCGAGCACGAACCGGCCCGGTGGGTTCGCGACCTGGATCCCGATCGTTCCCGGTTTCGGGTGTACGGCAAGGGCCACGTGTGGGGCAGTCCCGTCGACCTCTGCGACGTCTGCGACACAGCGGTCGCCGACGGCGACGTCGAGACGTTGGTCGACAGGGACCCGGAGTCGGCCGCGTTGACGGGTGTCGACCTCGACGAGCAGGTCCGCCATGGTCAGCAGGCGCTGGTCGCGGCGGCCCGGGAGCGGCGGAGTCTCGCCGACTCGCGACCGACCGGCTGGCAGGAGCTGGTTGACGCGGGGTTCGTCCCCCTGTGGAACATCACGGGTGCACTGCACCTGGCGGCAGGTTGGCCCGAGGAACACCGCCGCTCCCTCCGCGAACCGGATGTCGAGATCGCGGAGCACCTGCCCGACGGCAGGCAGTGGTTCATCCGGTCGCCATGGCCGTCGATCCAGCTCGAGTTGCTGTGGCACCTCGTCCTCTCTTCGCTGGAGCGCGCTGAGCGGCGGCGTCCGGACCGCAGCGTGAGCGTCGACCCGGCCGATGACGCCCGGCGGGTGGCGGAGGTGCTCGCATGCGACGAGGACGAGTTGCAGCGCCGGATCGCGCTCCTTCCGGGGCTCGCCGACTGACGTCGGCCTATGTCCGGATCCGGTGGTTGTAGCGGGGTCTGCGTTCGGGGTCGATCCAGGGTGGGGGGAGTTAGCCGGGCCGGTTGTTGATCATGACGGCTTGCCAGCCTTGGCTTTCGAAGGTGCGGTGGTGGTGGCCGCACAGGAGGGCGCCGTTGTCGATGCTGGTCCGGCCGCCTCGTGCCCAGGGGGTGACGTGGTTGACCTGGCACCAGGCCGGTGGGGTGTCGCAGCCGGGAAAACTGCAGCCCTGGTCTCTAGCGATGATGGCGAGGCGCTGGTTCTCGGTGAAGAGGCGGCGGGTGTCGGTCCGGCCGGCCGGGGCGCCGTGCTCGTCGAGGGTGATGGTCATGACCCGGGCGTCGCCGCCGGCGATCCGCTGGGCTTGCGGCGCGGGGATGATCGCGCCGTGCCCGGTGACGGCGGCACCGTCACCGCTGGCCCACGCCCGGGCGGGCATGGTCAACAGCACGGTGGTGGTGATCCCGGCGACGTCAGGGAGCAGCTCGGCCCGCGCCACCAGCCCGAGCACGTCCAGCAGCGCGTCGTGGTGGCGTTGCCCGGCATGACGGGGGTCTTTCACCCCGTCGGCTGCAGGCCTCGGACGCGCCAGCGAATCCAGGACCGTGAGCAGCCGCTCGGCCAGCTCCGCAGTCGCTTCCCCGCTGATCGAGGCCGACCCGTCCGGACGCTGCCGGATCGTGAAGTCCCGCTGCCGCTCCCGACACGCCACGTCGGCCAGCGCCCCGTCCTGATCCAGCAATCCCCTCGTCCGGGCCGCCAACCGACCCAGCTCGTGCGGATCGAAGTCTCGGGCGAATCCGACCAGATCAGCCTCGACCTGCGCCCCGTGCACGGCCTGCACCTCGGCCGGCAACCCGTCCACACACCGGGTGATCACCGCGGCATGGCGTGGCGACATGCTCCCCTCAGCCTGTGCTGCCGCCACCAGCGGGAACGGCGCGGCCGCCCGGTCGCCCGTCAACGAGACCCGACCCGCCGCAGCCTCCGCCGCCCGCACCCGACCCGCCGCCTCCCGCGGATCCACCCGCAACAGACCACGCACAAACCCCGCCATGTCCCGAGCCGAGAACTCCCACGGCAACCCCCGCGACTCCGCCTCGACCACGAACCGGTGCTCCACCGCCGCAAGACGATTCCGCAACCGCTCCAGCTCACGCCACGACCCCAACAACTCGTCAGTGCAGACCAGCGACAACTCCGCGTCCAACAACACATCGACCTCGCCCTGCGCAGCCGACAGCGACAACCCGTCACAGACCGCCGCTGTCGTCATACCCACGATTATCGAACAGGGGTACGACAATTCCGGGCCGGGCGGTGCTCATTCCGGGATCGGCACGGTGGGCGTCGTGGGACAGGGCGGGTTCGGGAACAACGCACGCCGACCATTCACGTCCAGCCCGCGCCGGCTTGATTGACTGGGACCATGGCCGGCGAGATCGACGTCAGCATGCTCTGGGAGGCGGGTGACCCCCACGCCGCGCTGTCCGCACGCTTCGGCTTCGCCGACGGGGACCAGGCCGTGGCCTGGCTCGATCAGGCACTGCAGGAGGTCTGGGCCGGTCACCTGGATGGTTGCCGCCGCCTCGTCATGAGCGGTAGCAACCTGCTCGCCTGGCTCACCGTCGACGGTCGGGACGTCATCGCGAAGTGCTGTGTCGACCCGTCCCGCTTCCGCCGCCTGGCCGCAGTGGACGCCCTGGTGTCATGGCTGGCGGAGCGTGGTGCCCCTGTGGCAGCACCTCTCGCCGCAGCCGACGGACGACCGCGGGTCGAGCACGGCCGGTTCTCCCTCGGTCTCTCTCCCGTCATCGCCGGCGACCTGCTCGACGCCGCCGACCCCGGACAGGTGGAGGCAGCCGGCCGGATGTTGGCGACGCTGCACCAGGCGCTGGCTGCCTACCCCCATCCCTTTGGCGATGAGGAGACGCCTCGGCCGGCGACGCAGCTCGTGCACGGCGATTTCCGCGCCGCCAACATCCTCGTCGACGGCGCGCAGGTCACGGCCGTCCTGGACTTCGACGAGGCGGCGGTCCGCAGCAGGGTCGCCGACCTCGGGAGGTCGGCCGTCCTGCTGGCGACCCGGTATCAAGGCTGGACACCCACGGACCCCGAGACCCGACGCCGTTTCCTCACCGCCTACAACGAGTCGGCCCCACTCAGCGACGCCGAGCAGCGTGGGCTGGACCGCACGATCGAGGCGGTCTGCCGTCGCTTCGGCTGGACCTGACCCACCACGGCAGCTCCGGCGGACGGCTACGCCATGGGGCTGAGCGCGTCGGTCGCCCGGGTCATCTCCGCCATCGATTCGGTACCGCCGTGCCCGTCGGCCTCCACGACCACCAGGCGGCTCGCCGGCCACTGCCGGCTGAGGCGCCACGGGGTGATGACCGGCCCGCTGACGTCGTGACGGCCGTGGATGAGGGTGGCGGGGATGTGCTTGATGCGCGGCATGCGATTCGCGATGGCGTCGGGGCCGACGAGGAAGCCGTCGTGCGACCAGTAGTGCGTCACCAGGGTGGCGAAGACGCGGCGGACGATCGGATCCCCGTGTCGCTCGGCCGGCGTCCAGAGCGGATCCAACCGGATGTGCTGCGACTCCCACTCGTCCCAGGCGAGGGCGGCCTCCTCCCGATCGGCCGGATCGCCGTCGGGGTCGGCGAGGCGTCGGGCGTAGGCATCGACGACGCGCTCGCCGTCTCGTCGCCCCGAGGCCTCGGCGAACCGCTGCCACGCTTCGGGGAAGAGCCGTCCGACGCCGCCGGTGATCCAGTCGACCTCGTCGCGGCTGGTGGTGGTCACGGCGACGAGCACGATGGCATGGACCCGATGCGGGTGGGCTTGCGCGTAGGCGAGCGCCAGCGTCGACCCCCACGAGACGCCGTGGAGCACCCACCGCTGGATGCCGAGGTGCTCGCGCACCGCCTCCAGGTCATCGATGAGGTGGCCGGTCGTGTGGTGTCGCAGGCTGTCGAGATCGTCGATGACCAGCGGGCGACTGCGACCGCACCCACGCTGGTCGATGCCCACGATCAGGAACCGGGACGGATCGGCCCGGCGTCGATAGCCACCCGCGCCGAGCCCGCCGCCCGGCCCGCCGTGCAGGTAGACGAGGGGCTCGCCGTCCGGGTTGCCGGAGGTCTCCCAGTAGATCTCGCTGCCGTCGGCGACCGGCAGCATGCCCCGAGCGAAGGGCTCCAGCGGCGGATGGACCACGCCGCGATGCTAGCGAGGTCGCCGGTCCGACGGGTCAGGTGAGCAGGGGCAGGGCCGCCGCAGCCGCGCATCCGGCCAGCGTTACCAGCCCACCCAGCGCGGCCGGTGAACCGGCGCCGCTCAGGACTTCTTCTTCTTGTTCTTCTTCGCGCCCTTCTTGCCCAGCTCGGCCTGCGCGGCGGAGGACTTCCGCGGGTTCTTCTTCCCCTCCTTGGCCGCCTTGGCATTCGCCTTCTTGGCAGTGTCGCTGCCCTTGCCCTTCTTCTCGGCCATGGTGCGCGCCCTTCGCTCGGGGGTGTCGGTCCTGACTGCCTACCCGAAACCGACGGCCGTCGGGCAGGGCGCGCGTCACCGCGTCGGACGAGCCAGCGGCAGCGTGTGCGGGCCCGCGTGCGGGGCGGGGGAGACGTCCCTCTGGGGCCTGCAACCCCCTCTCGCCACTTCCAGTTTTAGCAGGTTTCGCGAGCCCTCATGAGCTGCGGCGATTCGGCCTAGGGTCACGGGCCCGCCACCGGAAGGAGCTGGTTCGTGACCCTCGACCCCTTCGCCCTCCCCGACACCCTCGCCGCGAAACGCCGCCCCGAGCTGATCGGCGCCGACGCGCAATTCCTGGCCCGCCTGGCCGCCGGGTTGGACAGCGAGCTCGCCGACCTCGGGACCCGCCTGGACCTCGCGCGCCGCGCGCCGGGCGGGGAGGGCGAGCATGCGCTCAACCGCGATCTGGAGATCCACCGGCTCGCCGCGCGTCAGCGCACGCTGCGCCGCTTCGGCATGGACCTCTGCCTGGGACGCATGGTGCCCGCCGACGGCTCGCCACCGGTGTACGTGGGGCGGCTCGGGCTGGCCGACGGCACCGGAGAGCCGCTGCTCGTCGACTGGCGCACCCCCGCGGCGGAGCCGTTCTTCGGCGCGACCCACGCCGACCCACGAGGGCTCGCCAGCCGGCGCCGGTATCGCTGGACCGACGGCCGGATCACCGACTACTGGGACGAGGTCTTCACCGCCGACGCGCTGCCCGGCGCCGCGCCCGACGACCACTCCGCCTTCGTCGCGAGCCTGGGCAGCAGCCGCACGCCGCGGATGCGCGACGTCCTGGGCACCATCGCCACCGACCAGGACGCGATCATCCGCGCGGAGGCACGCGGGGCCCTGGTCGTGGACGGCGGCCCCGGCACCGGCAAGACCGTCGTCGCGCTGCACCGCGCGGCCTACCTGCTGCACGCCGACCCGCGTCTGGCCCGGCGCGGCGGCGTGCTCGTCGTCGGGCCGCACCAGCCCTACCTCGACTACGTCGCCGACGTCCTGCCGGGGCTCGGCGAGGACGGGGTGCGGACCTGCACGCTGCGCGACCTCGTCGCCGAGGGCGCTGTCGCCGGCGCCGAGACCGATCCCGGCGTCGCCGAGCTCAAGGCGTCCGCGCGCATGGTCAGTGCCGTCGAGGCTGCCGTGGCGCTCTACGAGCAGCCGCCGTCGGTGTCGTTGTCGCTGGAGACCGACTGGGGCGAGGTCATCGTGAGCCCCGGTGACTGGGCCGAGGCCTTCGGCGCGGTAGAGCCGGACGTGCCCCACAACGAGGCGCGGCAGCGGGTCTGGGCCGCGCTCCTCGACACGCTCGCCGACGGCGGGGAGCAGCTGCGGGCCGCGCTGGCCAGACATCGCGACCTGCTGGTGACCTTCCACCGGGCCTGGCCGACGCTCGACCCGGCCACGATCGTCGAGGACCTCTGGTCGGTGCCGGCGTACCTCGCCCGCTGCGCGCCGTGGCTCAGCCCGGCCGAGGTGGCACGGCTGCAGCGCGACGAGCCGCGCGCCTGGACGGAGGCCGACCTGCCGCTGCTCGACGCCGCTCACCGCAGGGTGGGCGACCCGCGGGCGGCGCGGCGCGAGCGCGAGACACAGGCGGCGGTTGCCGCGGACCGCCGCCGCATGGACGACGTCGTCGCCGAGCTCGTCGCGGCCGACATCCACGGCGAGGGGCTGGGCCGGTCGCTGCAGCAGTTCGGGTTGCGGCAGGCGTTGGAGGACGTCGACGCCCACACCACCGCGACGCCGGACCTGCTCGCCGGCCCCTTCGCCCACGTGGTGGTCGACGAGGCCCAGGAGCTCACCGACGCGCAGTGGCAGATGATCATCGCGCGGTGCCCCACCGGCAGCCTCACCGTCGTCGGGGACCGGGCCCAGGCGCGCGCCGGTTTCGCCGAGTCGTGGCGGGAACGACTCGGCCGGGTGGGGATCGGGCAGGTCCGTCACCGGCAACTGCACGTCAACTACCGGACGCCGGCGGAGGTGATGCGCGAGGCCGAGCCGGCGATCCGCGCGGTGCTGCCCGACGCCAACGTCCCGACCTCGGTGCGCAGCAGCGGCCGGCCGGTCCGGCACGGCAGCGTCGCCGACCTCGACGCCGTCGTCGCGCAGTGGCAGGCCGCGCACGCCGACGGCGTCGGCTGCGTCATCGGAGCCCCGGACTTCGAGCCGACGCGCCGGGTCAGGTCGCTCACCCCGCAGCTGGCCAAGGGCTTGGAGTTCGATCTGGTCGTGCTCGTCCGGCCGGTGGCCCTGGGCAGTGGCACCGCCGGCGGCGTCGACCGCTACGTCGCCATGACCCGCGCGACAGCTGAGCTCGTCGTGCTGAGCTGACCGCATCACGGTCGGCGCCGGCGCTGACACCGCACCGGGCCCGTCGGAACCGGATGACAGACTCTCGGTCGTGGATCTGGTGGCGCGTGACCTGCAGTCGGTGTGGCATCCCTTCACCCAGCACCAGCTCTGGGCCGCCGACGACCCGCTGGTCATCGACCGAGCGGCCGGGATGCGCCTCTACGACACCGACGGCCGCGGCTACCTCGACGGCTGCTCCTCGCTGTGGGTCACCGTCCACGGGCACGCGGTGCCCGAGATCAACGCGGCGATCCGCGAGCAGGCCGAGCGGCTGGACCACTCCACCTTCCTGGGCCTCACCCACGAGCCCGGCATCCGGACCGCCGAGGAGCTGCTGCGCATCGCCCCGGCGGGGCTGTCCAAGGTGTTCTTCGCCGGCGACGGCTCCTCGGCGGCGGAGGCGGCCATCAAGATCGCCTACCAGGCGGCGTCCCAGCGCGGTGAGGACCGCCCCCTCTACGTCCACTGCGCCGAGGGCTACCACGGCGACACGCTGGGCGCCGTCTCGCTGGGCGGGGTCGAGCTCTTCCACGCCACCTACCGGCCGCTGCTCATCGAGACCCGGCTGCTCTCCTCGCCGGGCGTGCTGCAGCCCGGCCAGACCCGTCCGGAGCGGGCCCGCGAGGTGCTGGCCGAGATGCGGGCCCTCATCGAGCGCGAGGGCGACCGGGTCTGCGCGATCGTCGTCGAGCCGCTGGTCCAGGCCGCCGGGGGGATCCTCACCCACGACCCCGAGTTCCTGCGGGGCGTCCGCGAGCTCTGCGACGCCTCCGGCGCGGCCATGCTCGTCGACGAGGTCGCCACCGGCATCGGCGCGACCGGTCGCTGGTTCGCCGTGGAGCACGCGGGGGTGTCGCCGGATCTGCTCGTGCTGGGCAAGCGCGTCACCGGCGGCGTGCTGCCGCTGTCGGCGGTGCTCGCCACCGAGGAGATGTACGCCCCCTTCCTCGGCGACGCCGCCAGCGCCCGCACCTTCTTCCACGGCCACACCTACACCGCGAACCCGCTCTGCTGCGCCGCCGCGCTGGCGAATCTCGAGCTCATGCACGAGCGGGACTCGGTCGCCCGGGCCGACGCGGTGGGCGCGCGCATCGGCAGCCGTTTGAGCGGTCTTGCGCAATACAGCGGTGTCGCCGAGATCCGGCGCATCGGCACCATGACCGGCATCGAGGTGAAGTCCGTCGGCGAGCGCACCGGGTTCGAGGTCTGCCGGGCGGCGCGCCGCAGGGGCGCGATCATCCGTCCGCTCGGCGATGTCGTCGTGCTCATGCCACCGCTGGCGATCACCGACGCCGATCTCGACGAGCTGCTGGACATCGTCGACGACTCCGTGCGCGAGGTCGTGCAGTGAGCGGTGCGTCGATGAGCCGCGCCTTCGACGCGCGGATCGCCGAGGAGTTGCAGCGGCGCGACCAGCTCGGACAGCGCCGGGTGCTGCGACCGCGGTCGGCCGACGAGGACGTGCTCGACCTCGCCTCCAACGACTACCTCGGCCTGGCGCGTGACCCGCGGGTCACCGCCGCGGCGGCTCGGGCCGCGATCGAGTGGGGCGCGGGGTCGACCGGTTCCCGGCTCGTCACCGGCACCACCGCGCTGCACGCGGCCTTCGAGGAGCAGCTTGCGGACTTCATGCGGGCACCCGCTGCGCTCGCCTTCTCCTCCGGCTACCTCGCCAACCTGGCCGTCCTCACCGCGCTGGCCGACGACGGCGTGACGGTGATCAGCGACCGGCTCAACCACGCCTCGCTCATCGACGGCTGCCGGCTCTCCGGCGCCATCGTGGAGGTCGTCGCGCACCGCGATGTCGCGGCCGTCGAGCGGGCCCTGGACCACCGGGCCGGTGACGAGGCGATCATCCTCACCGACGCGGTCTTCTCCGTCGACGGCGACCTCGCTCCGTTGACCGAGCTGCACGAGCTGGCCTACGCCCACGACGCGCTGCTCGTGGTGGACGAAGCCCACGCGCTCGGTGTCGTCGGGCCGGAGGGCCGCGGCGGGGTGGAGGCGGCCGGGCTGGCCGACGAGCCCCGCGTCGTCCGTACCGCGGTGCTCTCCAAGTCCCTTGGCTCGCAGGGCGGTGCGGTCCTGGGCTCGCCCGAGCTCGTCGACCTGCTGATCAACACCGCGCGGCCGTTCATCTTTGACACCGGTCTGGCGCCGGCGTCGGTGGGGGCGGCGCTGGCCGCGCTGGAGGTGCTGCACGACGAGCCGGAGCGGGTCTCGGCCGTCCGTGGCAACGCCCGGCTGCTCGCCGAGGTGCTGCGCGAGCTCGGTGTCGACACCGTGGAGCCGGACGCGGCCGTCGTCCCCGGCTTCCTCGGCCAGGCACGGCGCGCGGTGGCGGTGGCCGAGGCGACCCGCGACGCCGGGGTCCGGGTCGGGTGCTTCCGGCCCCCGTCGGTGCCGCGGGGCCGCTCCTGCATCCGGCTCACCGCCCGGGCCGATCTCACCGGCGACGACATCGCCCGGACCGCCGACGTCCTCTCCCGGAGCATCGGGGCGCTGCCGCAGTGAGCCTCCTCGTCGTCACCGGAACCGGCACCGACGTCGGCAAGACCGTCGCCACGGCCGCGCTGGCCAGCCGGTTCGCCGCCAAGCGGGGCCACCGCGTCGCCGTCGTCAAGCCGGCCCAGACCGGGGTCGCACCCGGTGAGGCCGGCGATCTGGCCGAGGTCACCCGGCTCAGCGGCGTCACCGACGTCCACGAGTACGCGCGGTACCCCGATCCGCTCTCGCCCCACCACGCCGCCGCCGTGAGCGGGCTGCCCGAGCTCGAGCTCGCCGACGTCGTCCGCCGCATCCTGGATCTGGAGGCCACCCACGACACCGTCCTGATCGAGGGCGCCGGCGGGTTGCTCGTGCCCTTCACCGGCGACGACCGTTGGACGCTCGCGGACCTCGCCGCGACACTGCGCGCACCGGCCGTCGTCGTCACCGCGGCCGGGCTGGGGACGCTGAACCACACCGCGCTCACCGTCGACCGGCTCGCCGAGGACGGCATCCCCCTTGCCGGGGTGATCATCGGGAGCTGGCCGGACGAGCCGGATCTGGCCACGCGCTGCAACGCCGCGGACCTCGCCGCGTTGGGTCCGGACGGCCGGCTGGCCGGCGTCCTCCCCGCCGGGGCCGGCCGCGCGCCGAACTTCCGGCAGCTGGCTCGTGCCGGGCTCGCGTCCCGCTTCGGGGGCACCTTCGACTCCGCGGGCTTCGTGGCGCGACAACGCTGACGGGTCTCAGGCCGCCAGGTAGGCGCGGATCGGTGCCGTCCGCAGCGTGGCCCGGGCCGGCAGCAGCGCCGCGACCAGCGTCAGCACCCCCGCGGCGAGGACGGTGACGAGCAGGACGGGCCAGGGCAGCACCGGGGTCACGACGCCACCGGGTGCCTCGACGCCGAAGACGCTCTGCGCACCGATCCAGCCGTAACCGACCCCGAGGACGACGCCCACGACGACCGCCGCCAGCACCAGCAGCAGGCTCTGCATCGCCAGCGTCGCGCGGACGCCGCGGGACGGCTGCCCCAGCACCCGCAGCAGGGCGGTGTCGCGTCGGCGCAGCCATGCCTCGAAGGCCACCGCGTGGCAGAGGGCGACCCCGGCGGTGACAGCAAGGAAGACGGTGAGGACGGCGACGACAGCCACCACCGCGTCCAGGACGTCCGCGGCGAGCCCGGCCAGCGCGCTGCCGTCGTAGTGCTCGTCGACGGCCTGCTCGAAGCTGGTGATGCCGACGGCGAAGGTGGTGACGAGCGTGACGGCCGCTGCCACCCCCATCACGGACCGGCTCGTCCGGGCGGGGTGCGAGGCCAGCGAGCGCCGGGCCAATCGGACGGGTAACCGCTGCGGCAGCAGCCGGCCGAGCCCGTCCACCAGCCGGGGCACGAAGCGCGGGGCGCAGGAGGTGAGGCCGACGAACGAGATGACTCCGCCCGCGACGGCCGGGAGCATCGCCAGCGGCGACCGGGTCGAGGCCGCGACCGCCGACCCGAGCAGCAGGAGACCGACCACCAGGGTCGCCGCCGAGGCCCGCGTCGCGACGGTGAGCGTGGCCGGGACTGCCCGGTCGGCGTCGGCGGCGGTCCGCAGCGCGTCCAGCGGCCGCACCCGCAGCACCCCGGCCGTGCCGCGGGCGACGGCGCCGCGGGTCACGAGGTACTGCGCCCCCAGCGCGAGCAGCAGCAGCGGCGAGGGAAGCAGCATGCCGGCGCGGAACTCGAGCTGTCGCGACCCCGCGAGGCCGGCAGCCAGCACGGCGATGCTGACGGCGTAGCCGGCGCCGGCACCGAGCGCCATTCCCACCCCCGCCCGGCGCAGCACGTGCCGCGTCATCCGGGCCCGCTCCTCGGCGGCGGTGGCACCGATGAGGCGTCGCAGCGCGATGGGGCGGAGCTCGCCGAGGAGCACGACCTCGGCCGCGTCGGCGACGACGACGCCGGTGACCGTGATGGCGACGGCGAGGAAGACCGCCGAGAGCAGGCTGATCACGACCGTGGCGGTAGCACCGGCGCCGAAGAGGGACGCGCCGACGGCGTCACCGACCGCCCCGATCTGCGTCACGATCGCGACGCTCTGTGCCGCACCCAGGGCCGAGACGACGCCGACCACCCGGCGGGACCGGCGGGGATCGTGGCTCATGACGTCGCCGCCGCGAGGGTGATCCGCGCCAACTCCGCGGCCGGGGTCGCGGGCAGGTCCAGCGCCACCCGGCCGTCGCCGACCACCACGACGCGATCGGCGTAGGAGGCGGCCACCGGATCGTGCGTCACCATGACCACGGTGCAGCCCTGTTCGGGGGCCAGCCCGGCGAGCAGGCCGAGCACGTCGCGGCTGGTGGCGGCGTCGAGGTTGCCGGTGGGCTCGTCGGCGAAGACGACGGCGGGACGGTGCACCAGCGCGCGGGCGATGGCGGCGCGCTGCTGCTGACCGCCGGAGACCTCGGTCGGGCGGCGCCCCAGGAACGGTCCGAGGCCGAGCTCGCGGACGAGATGATCCCGCCAGGACGGATCGGCCCGACCGAGCTCGGGGGCGAGGGCGAAGGGCAGGTCGATGTTCTCGACGATGCTCAGCTCGTCGAAGAGATTGAAGGACTGGAAGACGAAGCCCATGCGGCTGCGGCGCAGCGCCGTCAGCCCGTCGTCGTCGAGCGTGCCGAGGTCGACGGCGCCGAGCGTGACGCGGCCGGCGGTGGGGCGGTCCAGACCGGCGAGCAGGTGCATCAGCGTCGACTTGCCCGAGCCCGACGGTCCCATGATCGCGGTGAGGGCCGCGGGATCGACGTCGAGGTCGATGCCGTCGACGGCACGGACCTGGCCGGCTCCGTCGCCGAAGTGCCGGGCCAACCCGGCCGCTCGCAGCGTGGCGGTGGAGGCAGTGAGGGGGTTCATGGCGATCACGCTAGGAACGCCGAAACCCCGGCACATCGGCGTCGGGTGCCGCCCGACCGGTACCTCGGTACCGACAAGGGCGCGCCCCGGCTCTCGTGACGGTCAGCGCAGGCCGTGGTCGGCGGCGTAGACGACCAGCTGCACCCGATCGCGCAGCCCCAGCTTGCGCAGGATGCTGCCGACGTGGGTCTTGATCGTCGACTCGCTCAGATGCACGGCGCCGCCGATCTCGGCGTTGCTGAGCCCCTTCGCCACGGCGGCGAAGATCTCGCGTTCCTTGCTCGTCAGCGTGGTGAAGGCCTCGGGGACGGGAACCGACGAGCGATAGGAGCCGGCGACGAGCGCGCCGATGTCGTCGGGCGCGATCACGGCGTTGCCGCCGCGCACCGCGCGGATCGCTGCGGTGAGGAAGTCGGGCGTGACGTCCTTGAGCAGGAAGCCGCTCGCGCCGTAGCGGATCGCCGCCGCGGCGTCCTCGTCCAGATCGAAGGTCGTCAGGACGATGACGCGCAGCGGGCGTCGTCGACGCGCCGCCTCCTCGGGTGCGAAGAGTCGCCGGCAGGTCTCGACGCCGTTCATGCCCGGCATCCGCATGTCCAGCAGCACGACATCGGGTTCGCTGCGCCGGACGACCTCGAGCGCGGCCGCGCCGTCGCCGGCCTCGCCGACCACGGCCATGTCGGGCTGCTGCCCGATGGTGGCCGCGAGGCCGGAACGGAAGAGCGCCTGGTCGTCCACGAGGACGACGCGTACCGGATCGTCAGTCACCGGCGGGCACCGGCAGGAAGGCGGTGGCGACGAAGCGGGTGGCGCCACTGCGCTCGCCGGTGATCCCTACGCGCAGCGTGCCGCCGAGAGCTGCCAGCCGGCTGCGGACCCCCTGCAACCCCATCCCGTCGACCGGGACCGTCGCCGCGGCGACGGGGGCGACGGGGTTGTCGACCCGCAGCGTCAGCCCGTCCGCGGTCCACGTCCGGACGACCCCGATGCCCCCATCGGGGGTCCCGTGCTTGAGGCTGTTGGTGAGCAGTTCCTGCAGGACGCGGTAACTCGTGCTCGCCGCGTCGCCGGAGAGTGAGCGGGGCTCGCCGAGGACGGTCTCCTCGACGATGTTGCCGGCCCGCCGCACGCCCGCCACCAGCTCGCCGAGGTCGTCGGCGACGGCGAGCCCGGCTGCCGGGGTGAGGCGGGTGCGGGCGAGGACGTCGCGGATCTCGGCCAGCGAGCTGCGGCCCACCTCGGCGATCTGCGCGAGCGCGGCCCGCACCGGGTCGTCGGCCTCGTCCAGTTGCGCCTGCGCGGCGTCGGCCTGGGCGATGATCACCGCCAGCGAGTGGCCGACGACATCGTGCACATCGCGTGTCAGCGCGGTCTGCGCCAGGCGGGCCTGGGCGAGCTGCCGATCCGTGGCGGCCTGCCGTTCGGCCAGTTCCCGCGCCACCCGGCTGCGCCGGTAGCCCTCGTTCACCCGCAGCAGCAGTCCCGCAGCGAACGGCGCGCCGAGGACGGCCGCCACGACGAGGAAGCCGCCGACCACGCCGGCGCCGAGACCGGTGAAGCTGTCGGCAAGGGCGGCCAGCTCGCGGACATCGGCCGGCCGGGCGCGGGCGATGATCATGGCCACCGCGGCGCCGACGGGGATGGACAGGCCCGCCGCCCACACCGTCGCGCCCGCGCCGTAGCGGCCGGTCCGGAAGCCCACGACGGTGATGGCACAGGCGACGGCGACGACCGGTCCGTCAACCGCTACCTGGCCGAGGGCGGTCAGCCACATCACCCCCAGCGCCAGTGCCGGCTGCCGCCGCGCCACCGCAGCAGCCGCGGCGGCGGCCAGGACCACCGGCACGGCCGCCGTCTCGCCGAGTCCCAGCCAGCCGAGCGTGCCGACGGCGAGGCCGACCACGACGTCCACCAGCACGGCGACGCCGGGGTGGGCCCGGTGGTCGAGCTCTGTCACCGTCACCTCCGGCATCTCGTCGGCATCTCGGCATCGTCTCGTCATCCGGTTGTCGACGGTAGCCAAGCCGGCGCCGACCCCGCCTCGTCCGCAGGTACCGAGGTCGACGACACGAACCTGAGAAAGCGCACATCTCGGCGCGATAACGGCGGCAACCTTTCCCACCCTGCCGACGTCTACCGGTCGTGAAGTCATTGGCGAAGATCGGTTCGGTCACCCTTCTGGTGGCACTGTCCCTGACGGCATGCTCGGCGTCGCAGACGTCCTCACGCCCCGACAGCTCACCGGCGGCCGACAGGTCGGTCACCTCGGCCGGCACCTCGACCGGCACCTCAGCCCCTGGCACCGCCACCCGGACCTCGCCGGCCCCGGTCTCGGCCTCGGCCTCGGCCTCGACGACGGGTTCAACCTCGGCCAGCCCCGCGGCCCACCGCCCCGCCAAGCAGGTGCACGTCTCGCTCTACAACGCCGACGGCGCCACCTACGGCGTGGGGATGCCGGTGATCGCCTACTTCTCCCGCACCATCACCAACGCGCGGGCGCTGCAGCAGGCCACCAAGGTCACCGCGAACGGCAAGCCGCTCGCGGCGGCCTGGTACTTCGAGAACTCCACCGCCCCCGACAACGGACCGATCGAGGGGCACCTGCGGCCCGAGAGCTACTGGCCCGCGCACGCCAAGATCCACGTCGCGCTGCCGGTCGCCGGGCTCTCCGCAGGCAAGCACCTGGCCTACGACGACAGCCTCACCCTCGACTTCAAGACGGGCGCGCGCGTCATCGCCACCGTCAGCGACGCCAAGCACCGGCTCACCCTGGACGTCGACGGCAAGCGCGTCGGCCGCTTCCCGGTCTCGCTCGGCGGCCCCGGCTCGCGCACCATCAACGGCACCAAGGTCGTGATGGAGCAGGCGCAGGACACCCGCATGAAGGGCGCGCACGGCGGAATCGAGTACGACCTGGCCCACGTCTACTGGACCCAGCGCCTCACCTACAGCGGCGAGTACCTGCACGCGGCGCCGTGGAACGACCCCGCCAACGGTGGTGTCATCGGCCGCGGTGACAGCTCCAACGGCTGCACCAACCTCACCACCGCCGACGCGCGCACGCTCTTCAAGGACATGGAGGTCGGTGACGTCGTCCGCTACCCGGACGCGCAGGGACCCAAGATGCGCCTCGGTGACGGTTTCGGCGACTGGAACCTCAGCTGGTCGCAGTGGCTCACCGGCGGCCTGGTCCCCACCAGCTGAGTCAGAGCAGGTCCAGCACCTGCGGCAGCGCTTCGATGCGCTCGCCGTCCCACTCCAGGTGGCGGCCGTAGACGACGCTGCCGAGCTCGCCGGCGACGTCGAGGTGGACGGGACGCATCCCCACCCGACGGGCGCCGGCGAGCTCGTCGCTGCCGCCGTCGCCGACATAGAGGCAGTCGGCGGGGGAGACGCCCAGCGCCTCACAGCAGGCGAGGTAGTTCGCGGGCTCCGGCTTGCGGTGGCCGGTGACGAAGGAGAAGACGGCGGCGTCGACGTAGGGCGCCACCGGCAGGCCGTCGAAGTACCGCGGCAGCTCGGCGCTGCAGTCGCTGATCACGCCGATCCGTGTGCCGAGTACCCGCAGCGCCGAGAGCACCTCGACGGCCTCGGGACGCGGCTCGCCGAAGGACCGCTCCGCCTCGAGCCGGACCGCTGCGGCGCGGTCGAGGTAGGGCGGCGCGACGTCCACGCCGAGCCGGGCGCAGATCCAGCGCAGCGAGCCGACGACGTCCCCGCCCGCCCCGCGGAAGCGTTCGTCCACGGTGGCGGTGAGCTCGGCGTCGAAGCGTGCCGGGTCGACACCGAGCGCCGCCGCCTGCGCCCGCCGTGCGCGGCCCTGCGCCTCGTCGCTGCGACCGGGGGTGAGGGTGCCGTAGAAGTCGAAGACGACCGCGCGCGTCATCGATCGGTCAGTCGCGCGGACCGGTCATGGAGAGCACGTCGAGCACCTCGTCCAGCTTGGCCTCGGTGATCCTGTCCGGGACGTGGCCGCGCTCGATGACGACCTCGCGGATCGTCTTGCGCTCCTTGATCGCCTGCTTGGCGACCTTGGCCGCCTCGTCGTAGCCGATGTAGTGGTTCAGCGGCGTGACGATCATGGGCGTGCCCTCGGCGTTCATGCGGCACTGCTCCTCGTTCGCCTCGATGCCGGCGACGCACCGGTCGGCGAAGACCCGCGAGACGTTGGTGAGCAGCCGGATCGACTCCAGCACGTTGCGGGCCATCATCGGCAGGAAGACGTTCAGCTCGAAGGCGCCCGCGGCCCCACCCCAGGCGACCGCGGCGTCGTTGCCGACGACCTGGGCGACGACCTGCGTCATCGCCTCGGCGAGTACCGGGTTCACCTTGCCCGGCATGATCGAGCTGCCCGGCTGCAGGTCGGGGATGTAGATCTCGCTCAGCCCCACGCGAGGGCCCGACCCCATCCAGCGGATGTCGTTGGCGATCTTGTTCAGGCTGACGGCGATGGTGCGCAGCGCGCCGGAGAGCTCGACGAGACCGTCACGCGCGGCGTTGGCCTCGAAGTGGTTCCGGGCCTCGGTGAGCGGCAGTCCGGTCTCGTCGGCGATGAGCGCGATCACCTCGCCAGCGAAGCCCTTGGGGGCGTTGATGCCGGAGCCGACGGCGGTGCCGCCGAGCGGCAGCTCCGCGACCCGGGGCAGCACGGCGTCGAGGCGCTCGATGCCGTAGCGCACCTGGGCGGCGTACCCGCCGAACTCCTGGCCGAGCGTCACCGGGGTGGCGTCCATGAGGTGGGTCCGGCCGGCCTTGACGACGGCGGCGAACTCGGTCGACTTCGCCTCCAGCGCGGTGGCGAGGTGGTCCAGGGCGGGCTGCAGGTCCTTGATCGTCGCCTTGGTGGCGGCGACGTGGATCGCCGACGGGAACTGGTCGTTGGACGACAGCGGGTCGTTGACGTCGTCGTTGGGGTGCACCGAGGCACCCAGCTTCTCGGCGGCGAGGGTGGCGAGCACCTCGTTGGTGTTCATGTTCGACGAGGTGCCCGAGCCGGTCTGGAAGACGTCGATCGGGAACTCGGCGTCCCAGTCGCCGCGCACGACCTCGGCTGCCGCCTCGGCGATGGCGTCGGCCTTTGCCTGCTCCAGGGTGCCTCGGCGCGCCTTCACCCGCGCGCCCGCACCCTTGATGAGGGCGAGCCCGGCGATGAGCTCCCGCTCGATGGTCTGCCCGGAGATGGGGAAGTTCTCGACGGCCCGCTGGGTCTGCGCGCGCCACTTCGCGTTCTTCGGAACCCGGACGTCGCCCATCGAGTCCTTCTCGATGCGGTACTCGGTGTCGTCGCTCACGGCTGGCCTCTCACACGATCGGATGGAACGCATCCGACCCTAGTGCGGGGCTAGCGGGACGAGTTCAGCCGGGCGTGACGGCGGCCGTAGCCGAAGTAGACGACCATGCCGAGGGCGAACCAGACGGCGAAGCGCAGCCAGGTCTCGAGGGAGAGGTTGAGGCTCAGGTACAGGCAGGCGAGCGCCGACACGATGGGCAGGACGGGCGAGAACGGGACCTTGAAGGGCCGCTCCAGCTCGGGTCGGGTGCGGCGCAGCAGCGGGACGGCGACCGAGACGATCGCGAAGGCCGAGAGCGCGCCGATGCTGACGAGGTCGGCGAGATCGGCCAGCGGCACGGTACCGCCGATGATCATGATGGCGACGGCGCAGCCGATGGTGAAGCGGGCGGGAGTGCCGGTGCGCTCGTCCACCTTGGCGATGGCCTCCGGGAGCAGCCGGTCGCGCCCCATCGCGAAACCGATCCGCCCCAGACCCACGAGTTCGACGAGGATCACCGAGGTCAGACCGCTCACCGCGGCGATGGAGACCAGGGTCCCGGCCCAGCTCGCCCCGACGGCGTCGAAGGCGGAGGCCAGCGGCGACCCCGCGTTCAGCTCGGTGTACTTCTGCATGCCGGTGAGGACGAAGGAGACGCCGACATAGAGGATGGTGGCGATCACCAGCGTGCCGATGAGGCCGCGAGGCATGTCCCGGGCAGGTTTGCGCGTCTCCTCGCTCAGATTGGCGACGGCCTCGAAGCCGGTGTAGGCGAAGAAGACGACGGCGGCGGCGGAGATGACGCCCGCAACGCCGAAGGACGACGGCGCGCCGAAGATCGCCTGGATCACCGGCTGCTTCAGCCCGCCCTCGTCGGCGGCCGGGCCCGCCGGCGGCACGAAGGGGGTGAGGTTCGCGGCCTTGAGGAAGAAGGCACCGGCAATGATGACGAAGAGGCAGATCGCCACCTTCACCAGCACCAGCGCGTTGGTGAGCCAGGCCGACTGCTTGATGCCGGTGACCGCTATGACGGTCAGCAGCGCGACGATGACGATAGCGCCGACGTTGACGCTCGACTGCTCGCCGAAGATCGACGTCGGCAGGTCGAAGAGGTTCTGCAGATACCCCGACCAGCCGCGCGCGACGACCGACGAGCCGAGGATGAACTCGAGCAGCAGGTCCCAGCCGATGATCCATGCCACGACCTCGCCGATGGTGGCGTAGGCGTAGCTGTAGGCGCTGCCCGCGGTGGGGACGGCGCTGGCCAGCTCCGCGTAGCAGAGGGCGGCCATGAGGGCGACGGCCCCCGCGATGACGAAGGAGATGACCACGGCCGGGCCGGCGCTGTTCTTGGCCTCGACCCCGGTGAGGGTGAAGATGCCGGTGCCGATGACGATGCCGACCCCGAAGCCGACGAGGTCCAGCACCCGCAGCCGCTTGCGCAGCCCGCTGCCGTTCTCGGCCTGCTCCAGGACGTCGTCGACGGGTTTGGTGCGCAGCAACCCCGTGCTCGGGGAATCAGACCTTGTCACGGGGCGTGGTCTTCCCCGCCCGCACGACGAACACGCACGGATGTCCGCGCGCGACGACGCTCAGCTTCGGTCGAAGTCCACCGCGGAGTAGGCCCGCAGCTTGTTCAGCTGGTGCAGCGAGTCCACCAGTCGGATCGTCCCGGACTTGGAGCGCATCACGATCGACTCCGTCTGCACCGAGTCGGCGTAATAGCGCACGCCGCGCAGCAATTCGCCGTCGGTGATGCCGGTGCCGCAGAAGAAGATGTCGTCGCCCCGGACGAGGTCCTCGGTCCGCAGCACGCGGTCGAGGTCGTGGCCGGCGTCGATGGCCTTCTGCCGTTCGTCGTCGGTCTGCGGCCACAGCTTGGCCTGGATCGCGCCGCCCATGCAGCGCAGCGCCGCCGCGGCGATGATGCCCTCCGGCGTGCCGCCGATCCCGTAGAGCAGGTCGACGCCGGTGCCGGGTCGGGCCGCGGAGATGGCGCCGGCCACGTCGCCGTCGCTGATGAACTTGATGCGGGCGCCGGCGGCCCGGACCTCGCGCACGAGCTGCTGGTGGCGGGGACGGTCCAGGATGCAGACGGTGACGTCCTCGGGGTGACCGTGCTTAGCCTTGGCCACGCGGGCGATGTTCTCGGCGACCGGCGCGGTGATGTCGATGACGTCCGCGCACTCCGGTCCGGTGGCGATCTTCTCCATGTAGAAGACGGCGGAGGGGTCGAACATGGTCCCGCGCTCGGAGACCGCGATGACGGCGATCGAGTTCGGCATGCCCTTGGCCATGAGCGTGGTGCCGTCGATGGGGTCGACCGCCACGTCGCAGAGCGGACCGGTGCCGTCGCCGACCTCCTCGCCGTTGTAGAGCATCGGCGCCTCGTCCTTCTCGCCCTCGCCGATGACGACGACGCCGTTCATCGAGACGGTGCCGATCAGCGCCCGCATGGCGTCGACGGCCGCGCCGTCACCGCCGTTCTTGTCGCCGCCGCCGACCCAGCGCCCGGCAGCCATCGCCGCCGCCTCGGTGACCCGGACGAGTTCCAGGGCCAGGTTGCGATCGGGGGCGCGAGGGTCGACCTCGAGCTCCGGCGGGACGCTGTGGTGGCTGTCGGCATCGGACATCCGGCGGGCCTTCCTGTCGACGACGAGCAACGACGACAATCTTGGCAGACGTGTGTTTCCGGCGCGCGCGGGTCACAGGAACGGGCAGATGACGGGAACGGGCCGCTGCCGTGACCGGGCGAGCGGAGCTCAGTCCTCGGTCTCGGCCGCCGCCCCCGGCCCGTCGTGGGCCGCGATGGCCTGTTCCAGCCGCTCGCCGGCGTCGTCGAGCCAGCGCTGGCAGACGTCGGCGAGCTGCTCACCGCGTTCCCAGAGCGCGAGGGACTCCTCCAGCGACTGTCCACCGCCTTCGAGCCTGGCTACGATCTCGCGCAGTTCGGCGCGTGCCGCCTCGTAGGAGATGTCGGCCGAGGTCCGATCGGTTGCGTCGCTCATGACGTGCCCGAGGGTAGGGGGTCGCGTCGCTCGGCGGTGAACTCGCCACCGGCGACGGTGACGCGCAGCGGTCCGACGGCGTCCTCGGCCGAGCGGACCACGCCGCCGTCGGTGGTGCGGACGACGGCGTAGCCGCGCTCCAGCGTGGCCTGCGGGGAGAGTGCGCGGACCCGGGCGCGGACGTGCTCCAGGTCGTCGCGGCCGTGCTCGACGAGCGTGGTGAGCCGGCGTCGGGCCCGCTCCCGCAGCAGGTCGGCCTCGCCCGCCTCCCGTTCGAGCCGCTGCCGCAGCGTCTGCCGCAGCCGTTGCGGCAGCCCGGCGATGAGCTCGGCCTCGCGATCCAGCCGGGACTGCGCCGAGGCCCGGACGCGGCGGCGCAGCTGCGCGACCTCCTGCAGCTCCGCGGCGAGGTCGGGGACGATCCGCTTCGCCGCGTCGGTGGGGGTCGAGGCCGCGAGGTCGGCGACGAGGTCCAGCAGAGGAGTGTCGGTCTCGTGGCCGATGGCGCTGACGACCGGCGTGCGGGTCGCGAAGACCGCACGGACCAGCGTCTCGTTGCTGAACGGCAGCAGGTCCTCGACGCTGCCCCCGCCGCGTGCCACCACGATGACCTGGACGTCGGGGTCGTGATCCAGGCGGGCGAGCGCGTCCACGACCTCGGTGACCGCGTTGCTGCCCTGCATGGCGACGTTCTCGATGCGGAAACGAGCGCCCGGCAGCCGTCGCCGGGCGTTCTCGACGACATCGCGCTCGGCGGCGCTGGCGCGGCCGGTGACGAGGCCGATGGTGTGGGGCAGGAAGGGCAGGGGGCGCTTGCGGTCACGGGCGAAGAGGCCCTCCGCAGTGAGCAGCTTGCGCAACGCCGCGAGCCGGGCCAGCAGCTCACCCAGACCCACCTGGCGGATCTCCAGCGCCCGCAGGCTCAGCGTGCCGCGCTCCAGCCAGTAGTCCGGGCGACCGCGGACCACGAGCCGCGACCCTTCGGTCACGGCGTCGGGGAGGACGCCACGCGGGCAGGTGAGCGAGATCGAGATGTTGGCATCGGGGTCGCGCAGGGTGAGGAACTGGGTGGCCATCCCCGGGCGTCGGTTGAGCTGGGCCACCTGGCCGTCGACCCAGATCTCACCGAGCCGGCCGATCCACTCGCCCAGGCGCAGCGCGAGGACGCGCACCGGGACAGGGGAGTCGGCGGAGGTCTCCAGACGGGCCACAGGCTGTGCTCGTCTGTCAGTCGTCGCCGGCGTCGTCGAATTTCGACGGGGCGGTGTGACGGGGCTTGTTGACGGTCTTGGCCGAGGACTCGGGCTGGTCCGGGGGCTCGGGTGTGGCGGCGGGCTCGGGTGTGGCGGCGGGGGCGGGTGTGGCGGCGGGCTCGGGTGTGGTGGCGATCGCGGATGTGGCGGCGATCGCGGGGTCGGCCGGGTCGGCTTTCGTCGCCGGTGTCTGATCGGGGGCAGCCTTCTTGGCGGCAGCCTTCTTCACGGGCGCCTTCTTCACGGGCGCCTTCTTGGCGGGGGCCTTCGTGGCCGGCGCCTTGCGGGCGGCGGTCTTGCGCGGTGACTTGCGGGCCGACTTGCGAGCGCCCCGACCGGCCTGACTGATCGGGACCACGGTCGCATCGCTCTGCGTCGGGGCTGTTGCGGCGTCCGAGGCACCTGAGGCGGTCGCATCGTCGCCTGGGCGGCCGCTGCCGGAGTCAGCCTCGGTCGCGCCACTCGCGGCGGCAGCGGGATCGGAGACCCCGAGCAGCTCTTCGAACATGCGCCCCACCGAACGGCCGACATCGAAGCCGCCCTCGCCGGACGGGTGGCGACGTTCCGAGGCGCTCAGCTCGTCGTCCTGCTGCTCCATCGCCTGGATCAAGCTGTCGAGCTGGCCGACGGCCGAGCTCGACAGGTCGGCGACCGGGTCGTCGAAGGTGGCCCACGCCGGCGGTTCCTCGCTCGGTTGTTGCCGGTTCAACACGGCGTCGCCCTTGGCCGCAAGCAGTGCGTAGCGCTGCTGGGCGCGCAACGACAGCTGCAGCGCGGTGCTCACCGCCAGCATCGGCAGCTCCACAGCGCGGTCGGGCAGGTTCTTGACCTCGTCGGCGGCAGAGGCGACGAGACCGACGGCGGCGCGGAGCGGGCCAGGCAGGTGCATGACTCCACAGTGCCGCATCACGTCCGTCCGTACCATGCGAGGTATGAGCAGTACCGCCACGAGCGCCGCCGACAGCAATGCCGTCATCCCCGTCGCGGCCACCGCGCGACGGGTGTTGCTGGCCAAGCCACGCGGGTACTGCGCCGGGGTGGACCGGGCGGTACAGACCGTGGAGCACGCCCTGGACCATTACGGCGCGCCGGTGTACGTGCGGAAGCAGATCGTCCACAATCTGCACGTCGTGCAGGCGCTGGAGGATCGCGGCGCCGTCTTCGTCGACGAGAACGACGAGGTCCCGGAGGGCGCGATCGTCGTCTTCTCGGCGCACGGTGTCGCGCCCGAGGTCCACGCCTCCGCGGCGCGGCGGCAGCTGACCACCATCGACGCCACCTGCCCGCTGGTCACGAAGGTCCATCAGGAGGCCAAGCGCTTCGCCAGCGACGACTACGACATCTTGCTCATCGGTCACGAGGGGCACGAGGAGGTCGTCGGCACCAGCGGCGAGGCGCCCGAGCACATTCAGCTCGTGGACGGGCCTGCCGCGGTCGACGCCGTGACGGTGCGCGATCCGGCGAAGGTGGTCTGGCTCTCCCAGACCACGCTGTCGGTGGACGAGACGATGCAGACCGTGGCCGCGCTGCGCGAGAAGTTCCCGCTGCTGCAGTCACCCCCGTCGGACGACATCTGCTACGCCACCCAGAACCGGCAGGCCGCGGTGAAGGCCATCGCCCCGGAGGCGGACCTCTTCCTCATCGTCGGTTCGGCGAACTCGTCGAACTCGGTGCGGATGGTGGAGGTCGCGCTCGCGGCCGGCGCCGGGGCGGCGTACCTGGTCGAGAACGCCCGCGCGATCGATCCGGCGTGGCTCGACGGGGTCGCCACGGTCGGGCTCTCCTCAGGGGCGTCGGTGCCGGAGATCCTCGTCGAGCACGTGCTGGCGGCACTGGCCGAGCGGGGTTACGGCGAGGTGCGCGAGGTGAGCCACACCGAAGAGCGGCTGGCCTTCGCGCTGCCGCAGGAACTGCGGCGGGAGATGCGCGCCCGCGCTGCCGCCCGGCAGTCCGCGGACTGACGCGGGAACGTCGCTCGCGGGTTGAGGCCTCGCGGGTTGAGGCCTCGCCGGTGGCGGCGAAGTGACCCGCGGGCTCAGGGCTACCGGCGGGCTCAGGGCTACCGGCGGGCTCAGGGCTACCGGCGGGCTCAGGGCTACCGGCGGGCGATGAGCCGGATGCCGGCGATGATGAGGACTGCGGCGGTGGCTGCGGCGATGGCCGGGAAACCGTAGACGAGGTAGTTGGCGGCGGCGTCGAGTTTGGCCTTCGTGGCGTTGCCGCTGCTCGCCTTGAGGTAGTACTGGAAGCCGGCACCCAGGGTGTAGACGATCGGCGGCGCGATCACGATCGGGAACATGTGACTGCGCTTGACGATGAGGATGCCGACGATCGACGCGACCACGATGCCGATGTTGAAGCCGCCCTGGACCTCGATGGCGCCGACGGTGTCGATGAGCCCGCCGATGACGGCGATGACGACGACCACGATCAGCGCGACGATCGCGCGCAGACCCCGCTCCGGCGGCCGGGCCAGCGCCGCGCGGTGACGGTCCAGGTCGCGCAGCGACTTCTCGACCCGTTTCTCGTTCGCCCGGTTCGAGCGCTGCTGGTCCCGAGGGGCGGGGCCGCCAACCGACCAGCCGTCGTCGCCGTCAGCTCGGCTGCTGGGCATGCGACCGTTCGATCGCGCGTCGCGTGACGCAGAGCGGCCGCCCCTGCCGGAGGTGCCGGCCGAGGCTGGCGAGCCGCCTCCCGCCGGCGTCCGGGTGGAGCCGCCGCGCACCGTGGTGGCAGCCCCCCAGCCGTCGTCGGCTGCCGACGACCAGTCGCCACCGGAGCGGGACGTACCGGGCACGCGAGCACTCCTGGGCCTAGGGGTCGGGGTCGGGTCTTCAGATAAACCTTCGGTAACGGTACCGGGGGAAGCTGAGACGGCCCCGCGCCACGCGCATAGGGCGCTCAGGACGGCCGATTCCACCCGCTGCTGGACACCCGCTGCCGGACACCGCTGCCGGACACCGCTGCCGGACACCGCTGCCGGACACCGCTGCCGGACACCGCTGCCGGACACCGCTGCCGGACACCGCTGCCGGACACCGCTGCCGGACACCGCGCGGCGCCGACGGCCCGTCCCCGCGGGCGATGGCGTCAGGAACTGGCCCGACGGGCCTCCGGACCGACCGGCAGCTCGTCCTGGCCGGCGGGGACCCGGGGCTGCTTCGGCAAGGCGACGAGTCGCTGGTCGGCGACCTCGGCGGCCTGCACCGCCCGGGTCGTCTCGGTCACCTGCCGGGGCGCGGCGAGCTGCTCGCTGACGTCCACGACCTTGAGGTCGGTCATCCTGCGGGCGGTGACGAAGACGCGACTCTCCAGGGACGAGACGGTCTTGTTGTAGGCCCCGACCGCGCTCGTCAGCGCGCTGCCGAGCTTGTCGATGTGTCCGCCCATCGTGGAGAGCCGGGTGTAGAGCTCCCGGCCCAGCTGGTGAACCTCCGCAGCGTTCGCGGCCAGCGCCTCCTGCCGCCAGGTGTAGGCGACCGTGCGCAGCAGCGCGACCAGGGTGGAGGGCGTGGCCAGCACGACGTTCTGCTCGAAGGCGCGCTCCTGCAGCGTCGGGTCCTGCTGCAGCGCGGCGTCGAGGAAGGCGTCCGCGGGCACGAAGCAGACGACGAACTCCGGCGAGGGGGAGAAGTGCTCCCAGTAGGACTTGGCGCCGAGCTGGTCGATGTGGGTGCGCAGGTGCCGCGCGTGGGCCTTCAGCCGCAGGTCGCGGATGGCCTCGTCCTTGGCCTCCATCGCCTCCAGGTAGCCGGCGAAGGCGACCTTCGAGTCCACGACGACGTTCTTGCCGCCGGCGAGTCGGACCACGAGGTCGGGGCGCAGCTGGCCGTCGGCGGAGGAGACCGTCTGCTGCGTGACGAAGTCGACGTGCTCGGTCATGCCGGCGGCCTCCACCGCGCGCTGCAGCTGCATCTCACCCCAGCGGCCGCGAACCTGCGGGGCCCGCAGCGCCGTGACGAGCTGGGCGGTCTCGGTGCGCAGCTGCTCGGAGGTGGCGCGCATGGTGCCCACCTGCTCCAGCAGCTTCTCGTAACTGCCGACCCGGTCGCGCTCCACGGCGTGCAGCTGCTGCTGGACGCGATCCAAGGACTCGCGCAGCGGCGACACCAGGGTCTCGATCGCCTGCTGCCGCTGCGCCAGCTCGCCGGCCGCAGTCACCTTCGCGGCACCGAGGCGAGCCTCGGCGAGCTGGGCGAAGGCCTCGTTGTTGCGCTGCAACGCCTGCCCGGCCAGGGAGTCGAAGGCGTCGCGGAGCCGGCTCTCGACCACGGCGTCCTCTTCCAGGCGGCGACGGTGCGCGGCGCGCTCGGTGTCGAGGGTGGCCTGCAGCCGGGCCACCTCGTGGCGGGCGTCGTTGGCCACGTCGTCGGCCCGTGCCACCGCCTCGCGTCCCGCGGCCTCGGCGGCAGCGACCGCGGCGCGTCCGGCAGCCTCGGCGGCCGCGACGGCGTCACGGCCGACCAGCTCGGCCTGCACCACCGCGGCCCGGCCGGCGGACTCGGCCCGCAGGCGTCCGACCAGCAGGCCGACACCGAACATCAGCACGGCCGACACCACGGCGAGGAGGAGGGCAGCAACGTTCATGTGTTCGATGCTCACACCGGGGTCCGACAGTTTCGTGATCCGACGCGCCCGTCCGGCCGGTTTGCACCCGGTAGCGCTGCTATCGCCCCCGCGCCGCCGCCGGTAGCGACGCTGCGAGGTGCAATCGGGCGTCGCCCGTAGACTCGCGCCACGTGAGTCTCACCATCGGCATCGTCGGCCTGCCCAACGTCGGCAAGTCCACCCTCTTCAACGCGCTGACCAAGAACGACGTCCTCGCCGCGAACTACCCGTTCGCGACCATCGAGCCCAACGTGGGGGTCGTCGGCGTCTCCGACGCCCGGCTGGACGCGCTGGCGCAGGTCTTCGGCTCGGCGAAGACGATCCCGGCGACGGTGAGCTTCGTCGACATCGCCGGCATCGTTCGCGGTGCCAGCACCGGGGAGGGCCTGGGCAACAAGTTCCTGGCCAACATCCGCGAGGCCGACGCGATCTGCCAGGTCATCCGGGCCTTCAGCGACCCGGACGTCGTCCACGTGGACGGCAAGGTCGACCCCGCCTCGGACATCGAGACCATCAACACCGAGCTGATCCTCGCCGACCTGCAGACCCTCGAGAACGCCCTGCCCCGCCTGGAGAAGGAGGCGCGGCTGCACAAGGACCGGGCAGCCGTCGTCACGGCGGCCAAGGAGGCCATCGAGATCCTGCAGACCGGTAAGACCCTCTACGGCGCCGGTGTCGACCGGGAACCGCTGCGCGAGCTGACGCTGATGACGACCAAGCCGTTCCTCTACGTCTTCAACCTCGATCCCGACGAGCTGGACAACGCCGCCTTCACCGACGAGCTGCGTGCCCTCGTCGCCCCGGCCGAGGCGATCTTCCTCGACGCCAAGACCGAGTCCGAACTGGTGGAGCTCGACGCCGCCGAGGCGCTGGAGCTGCTGCAGTCGATGGGGCAGAGCGAGTCGGGGATCGACCAGCTGGCCCGGGTCGGCTTCGCCACGCTCGGCCTGCAGACCTTCCTTACCGCCGGCCCCAAGGAGTCCCGCGCCTGGACCATCAAGCGCGGCGCCACCGCGCCGCAGGCCGCCGGCGTCATCCACACCGACTTCGAGCGGGGTTTCATCAAGGCCGAGATCGTCTCCTTCGACGACCTCGTCGACGCCGGTTCGATGGCCGAGGCCAAGGCCCGTGGCAAGGTCCGGATCGAGGGCAAGGACTACGTCATGGCCGACGGGGACGTCGTGGAGTTCCGCTTCAACGTGTGACCGGGCCGCACGGCGCTAGAATTCTGTACATGACGACGGTGCCGCTGGCTGAGGCTCGCGCCCAGCTCTCCAAGCTGGTCGACGAGGCAATGCGCACCCACGAGCGGGTCGAGGTCACCAAGAACGGCCGTCGTGCGGCCGTGATCATGAGTGCCGACGACTACGACTCGTTGATCGAGACCCTCGACATCCTGGGCGACGCGGCGACCATGGCCGACATCCGGGCGGCGAATTCACTGACCGACGATGAGTGGATCGCCGGGACCATCGTCGCTGCCGGGCTCCGCTCAAGCGGCCGCCTGCCTTCGTGACCTACGCGATCTTCCTGTCGCCACGAGCGCGGCGCGCCTTGGAGGTCGATCTACCAGAGGCAGTGGCTGCCGCGTGCGCCGAGTTCATCTTCGGTGTGCTGGCCGAGAAACCGCATCGGGTAGGCAAGCCGCTGCGAGACGAACTGGCGGGGTCGTACGCTGCGCGTCGGGGGCAGTTCCGGGTCATCTACACGATTCACGAAGACAGGGTCGCTGTCCGGGTCATCAGCGTTCGGCACCGGCGTGACGCCTACTCTTAGCGGTACGTAGTCGCGTTCCCCTGCAACGTCTGACCACGGGTCGAGGTAACCCAGAATGGTCGACGGGAAGCAGCGATCATGAGGGCGGACGCCTTCGACTCCCCGATTGAGACTCTCGACATCCTCCGAGTTGGCTGCCCGGCGAGCTCGGGTGTCGGCTGTCCCTAGGCTTCGTGCCGTGCACGGTTCCGAGGCGAGCTTCCGGGCGGACGGGTCCTGCCGCCTGGTCGACGAGCTCACCGAGACCGAGACGACGTGGCCGTCGGTCTCGGAGTGGGCGAGGCAGTGGCTCGCCGAGTGGCGCGCGAAGCAGTACGGCACGGCCTGCGCATTCATCGCGACCGCGGTCGACGACGCCGTTGTCGGCGTTGTCGACGCGGTGATCATTCTCGCCGCGACCGCGGCCGATGAGCAGGAGCTGGCGTGGGTGGGTGCCGGACCGCTGGAGTACCTGGTGTCGCACTCCGGCAACGGCATGCGGGTGCTCGCTGAGGTGGACCGCGCGGCGCGCCAGAACGTGGCGTTCCGCGCCGCCCTGCGCAATGTCTGGCTGGGAAACGACGTCCCTGCTCCGGTCCGCGACCGGTTGTGCGTGCTCGGTGCGCAGGTCGTCCGAGGCGCCTGACCCCGGACCTGCTGCCGGCAGAGGTGCGCCGAGGTGCTCGAGTTCAGTCTGCGGAGAATGTCGGTGAGAGCGGCGTGCAGAGCTAGAGCACGGCGCAGTGGCTGGTTCTGCGAGCGCGCTCAATGACGCATGTGCGTTAGCGCGAACAGTCAGAAGGTTTTGGTGCAGAAGATGTCGGAACGGGTGACGACGTTGCCGGGGGTAGTTGATGCGATTGATTCAGGCCTTGTCGTGTGGTGGGCCGCCCTCGATCTTGTTCCAGACGCGGGTGCTGTCGACTGCTCCGAATCTGCGCTCCATGAATTGTCCCTCCCCAACGACGCCGTGGGCTTGCGCGTCAGTTCGAGTAGCTAAATCCCGATTGTGGCCGAAGCCAATGGGCAGCTCGGCCGTGTCAGGTCTGGGCCGGTTCGCGTCGGAATCCGTCTCACACTGTGGAAGGCGGCGATTGGATGAGTTCCAACGTCGCACCATCCTGATCATGCAGATACGCGAACCGAGTTCCAGTCCGAGGACCGGTCGACATCGTGCTCACCGCTCCCGCGAGACGCCAACCGTGCTCACCGCAGCGCGCGACCGCGCGGTCGAGATCGGTCACGTCGAGCGCGAGGTGCCAGGAACCGAGATCATTGGGCCGGGGTCGCACGTGGTCTCGCTGAGCTGGTTCCAGGTATTCGAGCAGTTCAATTCGATGGTTGCCCAACAGGAGTACGGCCACGCTGATCCGGGCACCCGCAACGCCCGTCACGTCGGCCGCGAAAGCGCCGTCCAGTGCAAACCGGCGATCGACCACGGCGCCGAGGGCCTCAACCCAGAACGCCACAGAAGCATCGAGGGAGCGGACGGTGATTCCCGTGTGGGCAACCCCGAGGACGAGCGGCATGGCTGCAAGTGTCGCAACAACGAGACGCCACCCGAGAAGCCGACCGCGCAGAAGCAGAACAGGGCCACACATCGCGGGTCCGACGAGCTGAGCGAGATCCGTCCGGCCGGAAACGACGAGGCGCCGCGCACCCGAGGGTGTGCGGCGCCTGTCGCGGTGGGGCTTACTTGGTGATGCTGATGACCACCCGGCGGTTGGCCGCGCGGTCGGAGGACTTGCCACCGATGACGACCGGCCGGGAGCTGCCGTAGGCCTTGATGCTCTTGCTGATCGTCACGCCGTGCTTGGCGAGGTAGCTGCAGACCGCGATCGCCCGCTGCTTGGACAGCGTCAGCTCCTGCTTCTTGTTCACCCCGTAGTCGGCGTAGCCCTCGCAGGTGAGGGCCTTGGCGTCACCGAGGGCCTTGACCAGCGAGCGGAGCGCGGCGCGGGCCTTCGGGGTGAGCGTGGCGGAGTCGAACTTGAACATCTTCGCCCCGCCGAGCACGACCGCCTGTCCCTTGCCGAGGTGACGGCCGCGGACCTTGTCGATCGAGATCGCCGCGGCACCGGCGGCGTTGGTGCTGGCCGCCTTGGTGCTGCGGACCTTGCCGGTGTACGAGCGCGGGTTCGACGGCACCGAGACCAGCTTGGCGCGCTTGCCCTTGGTGATCGGGTCCGAGAACCAGCCCGGCGTGGCCGTCACGGTGCGGACCTTGCCGGCGCCGGCCTTGTTCAGCGCCTGGATGGAGACGGTGTACTTCTTGCCGTTGGTCAGGCCGGTGATGACGGCGTGGCCCTTGACCACCTTGAGGGCGTGCCAGGTGCGACCGCCGTCGAGGGAGTAGCGGTACCCGGTGACGGGGCTGCCGCCGTCGTTCGCCGGGGCCGGCACGGTGAGGTGCAGCGAGCGGTCGGCGCGCTTGGCCTTGGCCGCGGACGAGCCCGGCACGGTGTAGGCCTCGTTGACCTTGATCGTGTACGACTGCTCGTCCGAGCCGCGGCCGTTGGTCGCGGTGACGACGAAGGAGTACGTGCCGGCCTTGGTGGGCTTGCCGGTGATCAGGCCGGTGTCGGCGTCCAGGGACAGACCGGCCGGCAGCGCACCGCCGGAGACGGTGTAGACGACGGGCTTGGTGCCCGCCGCGGCCACCGACTGCGAGTACGCGGCGCCGGTGACGCCGGTCGGCAGCGCGCCTGCCGGCAGGACCGGGACGGTGCGCAGGGCGCCGACCTTGACCGTGTACGACTTGGTGACGCTGCCCTTACCGTTGGCGGCGCGCACCTCGAAGGTGTACTCGCCCGCGGTGGTCGGGGTCCCCGAGACGGCGCCGGTGGCGGCGTCCAGGGTGAGGCCGGCCGGCAGGGCGCCGGAGGTCACCGAGTACGTGACCGGTGCGGTGCCCGCGGTGGCCGCGAACGACGTGGTGTAGGCCTCGCCGACCCAGCCGCCGTCCGGCAGCGCGGTCGGCAGCACGGGGACGACGCGGGCTGCGCCGAGCGTGATGGTGTACGACTGCGTGTCGTTGCCCTTGCCGTTGTCGGCCTTGATCACGAAGGTGAAGGTGCCGTCGACGGTCGGGGTGCCGGAGATCGCACCGGTGGCCGGGTCCAGGACCAGGCCGGCCGGCAGGGCGCCGGAGTCGACCGAGTACGTGATCGGGGCGGTGCCGGTGGTGGCGGCGACCGAGGCGCTGTAGGACTCGTCGTTGTACCCGTCCGGCAGCGTGGCCGGGTCCAGGTTCGGGACGACCCGGACGGCGCCGACGTTGTAGACGTAGTCGTGCGTGGTGCTGCCCTTGGCGTTGCTGGCCTTGATCTTGACGCTGTAGGCGCCCTCGGTGGTGGGCGTGCCGGTGACGGCGCCCGTCGAGGTGTTCAGCGTGAGGCCCGGCGGCAGCAGTCCCGCGTCGACGGAGTACGTCACCGGAGCGGTGCCCGCGGTGGCGGCGACCGAACCGGAGTAGGCCTCCTCCAGGAAGAGCTTGGCGGTGGCAGCGTCTGGCAGCGTCGGGGCAACCCGTGCCGGTGCCAGCGAGATCGTGTAGGTCCGGGTGTCGGAGCCCTTGGCGTTGGTGGCCTTGATCGTGAAGGTCGAGTCACCGCTGCCCGTCGGGGTACCGGTGATGGCGCCGGTGCCGGAGTCCAGGGTCAGGCCGTCCGGCAGCGTGCCGCTGTCCACGGTGTAGGTGATGGGCGTGCCGCCCTCGACCGCGCCCACGGAGCCGGAGTAACTCTCGTCGGCGTAACCGCTCGGCAGCGAGGCGCCCGGCAGGGTGGGCGGCGCTGCGGCGTCGATGGCGCCGGCGTCGGCCGCGCTCAGCACGTACGCGAGGCGGAAGGTGCGCGAGGCACCGGCCGAGAGCGAGGTGGTCCGGACGCCGAGGCCGATCCAGGAGTCGGAGGTGTCGGTGCTGTCCTTGGCGACGGCGCCGCAGGGGCTGGCGCTCCAGAGCAGCGACAGGTCGCTGTTGCAGCCGAAGGCCCGCGCGGCGATGCTGTCGGCGGCCGAGGACCGCAGGTCGATGTAGGAGCCGTCGGCCGCGGTGGCCGAGACGGCAGCCTTGCCGACGCCGCCGGACTGCTGGCTGACCACGGTGTTCGTGGTCGCGTAGCTTCCGTAGCAGCTCTGTCCGGTGTTGGTGACGCAGTTGTCGGGGTCGACCGAGCGGACGTAGTAGATGTCGTTGATCGCCGCGGCCGTCGTGTTCGTCAGCGTGACGGTGACCATGAGGTACTGGCCGTTCGGCTCGATCGCCGCGACCTGGGTGAGGTCGAGGCCGTTGACCGGCGCGCTCGTCTTCCAGGTGAAGGACTGGCCCGTGGAGTCGTTCGTGGTGCCGGTGTAGCTGCCCGCCAGGCCGTCGCTGCGGTTGGAGTTCAGGTGGAAGTTGGTGGTCCCGCTGCCGACCTGCAGGGCAAAGCCCTCGTAGGGGTTGCCGGGGGTGAAGAAGTCACCGTCGTCGACGCCGGTGCCCCAGCCGTCGCGACCGCGGTCGGAGCGGAAGCCGAGCGTCTGACCGTTGTTGGTCCGGGGGTGGTACCCGGTCGGGGCGCTGCCGTTCGAGCCGAAGGACCCGTTCGGACGGGCGCCGACCTCCACGACACCGTTGGTCATGAAGGCGTCGCCGCTGACGAGGCGGGCGTCGGTGAAGAGAGCGGCTGACGCGGTCTGCGCCGCGCTCACCAGGCCCAGCGCGGTCGCCGCGAGGGCGGTGGTCGAGACGAGCACGCGCGTCAGGCGACGGCTCGTCCCGGATCGAGGTGGATATTTCACGAGGCTCCGTCCAGCGGGGGTGAGGGATCGTCTCTCCCCATCGACCGAGAGCTGAGACCGTCACAGGGACGAACGTCCCGTATTCCCCGCCGACGGAGGGGGAAGCGGGAAGGGGCCGGGCTGGCAGCTCGGGCACCACCAGGTACGCCGCTCCTCGCTCGTCTCCGCCCGCACCCGGACGGTGGTCCCGCAGCGCAGGCAGGGCCGGTGCGCGCGACCGGCCACCCAGTGCTGCTCGCCGCGCCGGGTGTTGCCGGTCGTCACCTGGTAGGCGCCGTCGACGGTGGCCGAGATCCGCAGGGCCCGCGCGGCCAGCGCGATCAGGCGGTCCAGGTCGACCTCGCCCACGGGCGTCCACGGGCTGTGGCCGCGCAGGAAGCAGAGCTCGTTGGCCCAGAGGTTGCCGAGACCGGCGAGATTGCGCTGGTCCAGCAGCGCCGCCGCGACGGGACGGTCGGGTTCCCGGGCGAGCCGGCGCCTCGCCTCTTCCGGGTCCCAGTCCTCGCGCAGCGGGTCCGGACCCAGGTGGCCGATCACCGACGCCTCGTCGCGGGTGGGCAGGTAGTCCACCACCGGCAGCTGCAGGCCGTGGACGCTGGGCCCGTCCCGGAGTAGCAGCCGGACCCGGATGTCGGGTTCCAGGCGACGGGGCAGGCGGCGGCCGGGGCGGACCACCGTCCACGAACCGTCCATGCGCAGGTGGGTGTGCAGGGTGCCACCGCCGCTGAAGCGCATCAGCAGGTGCTTGCCGTGGGTGTCGACCGCGGTCACCGTCTGGCCGCTCAGATCGACCTCCGCGTGGCGCGGGACCCGCAGCTCGCTGCGGTCCACGACCTGCTCGGTGAGCACGGGAGCAAGCCTGCGCGCGAGGCGGTAGACGGAGTCACCTTCGGGCACGGCTCGGACATACCCGCGCTGCTGTCTAGGCTCGACACGTGGGTGATGGACGGGACGCCGAGGTCCGTATCGCATTGCAGGGCGAGCTCGACATGGCCCGGGCGGCCGAGATCGTCTCCGCGGCGGCCGAAGCGCTCGCCACACCGGGCATCCAGCGGCTGGTCGTCGACATGTCGGCCGTACCATTCGTCGACTCCACCGCGCTCGGTGCCTTCATCGCCGTGCACAGCCAGGCGACCGAGGCCGGCGTGCGGCTGGCGCTCGTCGAGGCCAACCACCGGGTGCGGCGGCTGCTGGAGGTCACCCGGCTGGGCTCCCTCTTCGCGGGTTGAGCAGCCCCGCTCCCGCCTCAGTCCTGCGGTTCGGTGGGCCGCTCCACGAGGACCTTCAGCCGGGCCAGCGCCTCGGTGTTGCGCCGGGCCAGCAATGCCTCGGTGGCGGGGTTGTGCAGCCACTTGCCCGGTCCCGCGCTCGGGGTCTCCCGCAGCGTGACAGTGGTGCCGTCCTCGGTGGGGGAGAGCTCGATGACGATCCTCGCCTCGCCGAAGGGACGGCCGCGGGCGGTGAGCTGCAGGCACTCGTTCACCCGCACCTCCTCCACCACCGTCTCGTCGCGCCGGACCGCGGGCCAGGCCCCGGCGGCGTGGTGCAGCCTGCTGCCGGCCGCGGGCCAGGACGCCTCGACGGCGCGCATGTGGGACGTCCCGACGACCCAGTTGCTGTACGTCCAGCCGTCGGCCAGGACGGCGAAGACCTCGGTGGGGGCGCGGGCGATGTGCACGGTGTTGACGGACATGTCCTCGTGCTCCCCGACCTGCATCACCGCGTCTCAGCGACGTCCGGCATGCGAGACGGTGTGCAGCTCCGGCTGCGGTGGGCGCCCCTGGATGCGCTGTAGCAGCGACCGGCGGGCGGCGTGGCGGATGCGGCCCACCGCGCCGTCACGGTGCAGCGCCAGCCAGGCCGCGTTCCCGCCGCAGGCGCCGTGCACGCCGGGGCCGGGATGCGCCGAGGAGCCGGAGAGGTAGAGGCGGTCGATCGGGGTGTCCGGGCCGGAGAGGCCCGGTACCGGACGGAAGATCAGCTGCTGGTGCAGCTGCGCCGTGCCGCCACCGACCGCGCCGCGGACGAGGTTGGCATTGGCCTGCTGCAGGTCGGCCGGGGACTGCACGTGACGCCCGGCCACCAGGTCGCCGAAGCCAGGCGCGTGCCGTTCCACGGTCTGCTCCACCAGCGCGACGTGCTCGGCGATCTGGTCGGCGGTGTACTCGCGGCCGCGGGGCAGGTGCGTGTAGGCCCACGCCGACTCGGTTCCGGCGGGGGAGCGGGTCGGGTCCGCCGTCGTCATCTGTCCGAAGAGCAGGAAGGGTTGGCGGGGGGTGCGCTTGGTGGCCAGGTCGGCGGCGTAGTCGGTGAGGCCGTCGAGGTCCACGCCGAGATGCACCGTGCCGGCGCCCCGCACGTCGGGATCCTGCCAGGGGATCGGTTCGCGCACCGCCCAGTCGATCTTGAGCGTGGGGGCGTCCCACTCGAAGTTGTCGAGGTCCCCGGTGAAGCGGGTGGGCAGGTGCTCGGTGCCGACCAGCTCGCGGAAGAGCGCGGGTGCCGCGACATCGGCCAGCACGGCCCGCCGGGCGGCGATCCGCTCGCCGGAGGCCAGTGTCACCCCGACGGCCGCGCCGCCCGCGACGTCCACCCGCTCGACGGGGGCGCTGAGCCGTACCTCGCCGCCGGCGGCGGCGAGCCGCGCGACCAGGGCGTCGACCAGGGCGCCCGCGCCGCCCACGGGGACGGGGAAGCCGTGGCTGGCGCCGAGCATGCAGAGCAGCCAGCCGTAGATCGCGCTGCCGGCGCCGTCGGGGGAGAGATCGGCGTGCAGTGCGTTGCCGGCGAAGAGCAGCGGTCCGCCCTCGCCGGCGAAGGTCTCCTGCCCGAAGCGCCGCACCGGCAGCAGGGCGAAGCGGGCCAGCCGGGTCAGCTCGGCCAGGTCGCTGCGCCGGAGCAGCCCGGCGAGGTTGCGGACGGGCGGGAAGGGGCGCAGCAGGCAGTCGATGACCGAGGGACCGAGCCGGTCCCACTGCGCCACCAGGGCGCGCCAGGCATCGCCGTCGCCGGGGCGGAAGCGGTCCAAGGACTCCGCGGTGTGGTCCCGGTCGCGGTACAGCGTCACCGACCGGCCGTCCGGCAGCAGGTGCGACAGGACTGCCGGCGCGTGGGACCAGCGCAGCCCGTGGTCGCCGAGCTCGAGATCGGCCAGCACCGGCGAGGCGCCGGCGAGGGGGTAGAAGGCGCTGAAGAGGTCGGTGCGGTAGCCGGGGGCGGTCACCTCCGCGGTGGCCACCGCGCCGCCGGGCCGGTCGGCGGCCTCGCAGACCACGACGTCCCACCCGGCGTCGGCGAGCAGGTTCGCCGCGACCAGCCCGTTGTGGCCGGCGCCGATGACAATCGCGTCCTTCGTTTCCCGGACCATGCCTCATCCTCGTGTCAGTCGGTGGTGCCGCGGGGGCACCTCGTCGTCATGAGCCGTGCTCGCTCCGACGACGTCCCTGACAGCGACCTACCCGCGGACGGCGCTGCGTCACCGTCGGGACGGGTCACCCTCATCGTCGGCGGCACCAGCGGCATCGGTCTCGCGACCGCGCGGGAGCTCGCCGGACGGGGCGACCGCCTCGTCCTCGCCGCGCGGGAGGGGGCGGCCTTCGACGCGGCGCGGGCGGCGGTGACGGCCGCCGGCGGCGTCTCGGTGAGCACCGTGCCGGTGGACGTCCTCGACCGCGCCGCGGTGGCCCGGCTGGTCGAGGAGGTGCTGGCCCGCCACGGCCGGATCGATGCGGTGATCTCCACCGCCGCGGTCATGGCGTACGGGACGCTGGAGACGGTCCCCGCCGACGTCTTCGAAGCGGTGGTGGACACCGCGATCCACGGCACGGCCAATCTGGCGCGGGCGGTGCTGCCGGTGATGCGGCGCCAGCACCACGGGGTCTTGGTCGTGATCAACTCGCTGCTCGGTGCCGTCACGGTGCCGCAGATGGGTGCCTACGCCGTCTCGAAGTGGGGACAGCGGGCCGTGGTGCGGACGTTGCAGCAGGAGCTCCGCGACGAACCGGAGGTCCATGTCTGCCCGGCCAGCCCCGGCAGCATCAACACCCCCATCTACTACCAGGCCTGGAACCGCACCGGTCGGATGGCACGCCCGCCGGTCCCGGTACTGCAGCCCGCGGTGACGGCGCGGGTGCTGGCCGACCTGCTCGACCGCCCCCGGTTGCACGTCACCGTGCGCATCGGCCCGGCCAACCCGGTGATCATCGCCGGTTACCGGCTGCTGCCGCGCCTCTACGACGCCATCGTGGGGCCGCTGTTCCGGCTCGGCGCGCTGACCCGGCGCGGTGATGCGCCGGCCGACAACGTCCACCGACCGGGCGCCGCAGCAGGAGCGGGAGTACGGCCGCTGGCCCGACCGTCCACGGTGACAGTACTGCTGTAACCAAGGGCATACCGCAAGGTAGGTCGGGTGCACTAGCGTCCCTTCGATGCGCGTGGTCATCGTGGGTGCCGGCTTCGGCGGGATCGCCGCCGCCATCGAACTGACGTCCCACGGGACCGACGACGTGGTGCTGCTCGAGGCCGCCGACGAGCTCGGCGGGACGTGGCACTACAACACCTATCCCGGTGCGGCCTGCGACGTGCCGTCCCACCTCTACAGCTACTCGTTCGCGCAGCGCAGCGAATGGTCGCGCTTCTGCTCGCCGCAGTCGGAGATCCTGGGCTACCTGCGCGATGTCGCGGACCGCTACGACATCACCCGCCGGGTCGTCACCGGCAGCGTTGTCACCGACTGCGCCTTCGACGACGCTACCGCCACCTGGACCGTCCGCACCGAGGCGGGCACCGAGTACCGCTGCGACGCGGTCGTCATCGCCGTCGGGCAGCTCAACCAGCCGGCCCTGCCCCGCATCCCGGGTCTGGAGTCGTTCGCGGGCCACAGCTTCCACTCCGCCCGCTGGGACCATGACTACGACCTCGCCGGCAAGCGGGTCGCCGTCGTCGGCACCGGCGCGAGCGCGGTGCAGTTCGTGCCGCCGGTGGCCGAGGCGGCAGGGCACACCACCGTCTTCCAGCGCACCGGCAACTGGTTCCTGCCGCGCAAGAACCACGGCTACGCCGAGCCGATCAGCTCGCTGTTCCGGCGGCTGCCGCTGGTCCGCTCGATCTACCGATGGCTGATGTTCGAGTACACCGAGCTGCTCACGCTGATGATCCGGCACCCGCGCAGCGTCGGTCGGCTCGGCTGGCTCTGGTCGACGCTCTTCATGCGGATGCAGTTGCCGGACCCCGAGGTCCGGCGGAAGGTCTGGCCGGACTACCGCTTCGGCTGCAAGCGCATCCTCTTCAGCTCCTACTGGCTGCCCACACTGCAGCGCCCCGACGTCAGCGTCGTCACCGAGTCCATCACGGAGATGACACCGGCCGGGCCGCGAACCGCCGACGGCACCGTGCACGAGGTGGACTGCATCGTCTACGGCACCGGGTTCCGGACCACCGCCTTCATGCTGCCCATGCAGGTCACCGGCCGCGGTGGCCGGCGGCTCGAGGAGGTCTGGGGAGATGCGCCGCACGCCCACCTGGGGCTGTCGGTGCCGGGCTTCCCTTCGTTGTTCGTGATGTACGGCCCGAACACCAACACCTCGGGTGGGTCGATCATCCATTTCCTCGAGGCGCAGGCGGGTTACGTCCGGCGGGTACTGCAGCTCGCCGGCCGGGAGCGGGCGGCGCTGGACATCCGTCCCGAGGTCGAGACGCGCAGCGACCGTGAGGTGCAGGGCGGTTTCGCCGGGACGGCCTGGCTCGAGTGCGACTCGTGGTACCGCGACGAGTCCGGGCGCATCGTCACGAACTGGCCGGGGTACATGCGCGACTACGCCCGCCGTGCCGCCGACGTCCGCCTCGCCGACTACGAGCGGGTCGCCGCCGGCTGAGCCCGGGTCGAGCCGGCTGAGCCGGTTCAGCCGGCCAGGAAGTCGGCGATGGCCACGGCGAGATCGGGGTTGCCGACCACGCGGACGTGGTCGCCCGGCAGTTCGCGGTACTCGGCCGCGGCGAGGACGGCGGCGAGCGCGCGACCGTCGGCGGGGTCGTCGTCGTCGCCCATGAGGACCAGCGTGGGGGTGGTGACCTCGGCGATCCGAGCTGCCGGGGTGCCGATCGACGAGGCGAGCAGGAGGCGCAACGCCTGCTGCTCGTCCTCGCTCTTGCGCTGCCACTGTCGGGTGAACCAGGCGCGGACGGGGTCGTCGGGCGGGCCGTCGGCGGCGAGCACTCGCCGGGCGAAACTGGTGCGGGCCTCGCCGGCGACCTGCTCCAGCGCCTGCAGCCCCTGACCGCCGATGACGGCGCGGCGCAGCGGCACGCCGCGCACCAGCATGCGCAGCACGGTCCGCCCGCCGAGCGAGTAGCCGGCGGCGTCGAGCTCGTGACGCGCCGGGTCGATGCCGAGGTGGTCGAGCAGCGTCAGCATGTCCGCCACCAGGACATCCGGCGGATAGCCCTCGGGGCCGGCCGGGAGCTCGCTGCGTCCGTGACCGCGCAGGTCCGGGACGATCATCTGGTGCCCCCGGTCGGCGAGCAGGTGGGCATGCCGGTTGCCCACCCAGTTGGCGGTCCCGGAGGAGAAGAAGCCGTGGATCAGCAGCAGCGGCCGTCCCTCGCCGAGGCGGCGGAAGGACAGCCGCGTGCCGTCCATGGCGGTGTAGAACTCCGGCGGGTTGACGGTCACCCCACCGGGGCGGGCTGCTGCGGACACGCTGCCGATTCTTCCGGGTGCGTTGCCACCGGCCGGGCCCGCACCCGGCCGGGGAGCGCGATCGCGGCGAGAGCGCCGAGCCAGCAGACGCCGAACCCGACGATGCAGCCGATGTGGAAGGCGCTCATGAAGGCGTCCTGCACGGCGGTGACGAGGTTGCCGCCGGCCTCCCGCGCGACGGCGAGCGCCGCGCCGACGGACTGCTGCGCCTGCTCCAGCGCCGAGCCCGGCAGCCGGGCCAGATCGGACGAGGCGAGCCGCGAGCTGAAGATCGACGCGTAGACGCTGCCGACCACCGCGACACCCAGGGTGCCGCCCGCCTCGCGGGTCGCGTCGTTGACGGCCGACCCGACACCGGCCTTCGCCGCGGGCAGCACCGACAGGATGGAGTCCGTCGCCGGCACCTGGGTCAGCCCGATGCCCAGGCCCATCAACACCATCTGGCCGGCGATGACCGGGTACCCCATGTCCACCGGCGAGAGGGCGATCCAGCCGAAGGATCCGCCGAGCAGGAACAGTCCGCTCATGACCACGCCGCGGGTACCGAACCGGGCCACCAGCAGTGGTCCGGTGCCGGCGCCGAGGGCGATGCTGCCCGCCACCGGCAGCATGCGCACGCCGGTCTCGAGGGCGCCGTAACCGCGGACGAGCTGAAAGAACTGGGTGACCAGGAAGATGAAACCGAAGAGGGCGAAGAAGGCCACCGTGACCGACATGCTCGCCGCCGAGAAGGCACGCGTCGTGAAGAGCGAGAGATCCAGCATCGGGTGCGGCGCCCGCCGCTCGATCATCGCGAAACCGACGGCCAGCAGGGCGGTGAGGACGAACCCGCCGAGGGTGAGCGGGTCGCTCCAACCGCGGTGCGGCGCCTCGATGATGGTGTAGACGAGGGTGCCGATGGTGGCGCAGGCGGCGAGGACGCCCGGCCCGTCCAGACCGGGGGCGGCCGGATCGCGAGACTCGGGGACGAAGCACACCGCCAGCCCGGCCGTGATCAGCGCCAGCGGGGTGAGGGCGAGGAAGACGCTGCCCCACCAGAAGTGCTCGAGCAGCAGGCCGCCGGTGAGGGGACCGATGGCGACACCCAGCCCGACCACCGCGCCCCAGAGGCCGATGGCCTTGGCCCGCTGGGCGCGGTCGGGGAAGGCGTTGGTGATGATCGACAGCGTCGTCGGGAAGATCGTCGCCGCGAAGCACCCCATCACGAAGCGGGTGGCGATGAGCGGGCCGGCGGAGGTCCACAGCGCCCCGGCGGCGCTGGCGAGGGCGAAGCCCACCAGGCCGACGATGAGCAACGGCCGTCGGCCGAAGCGGTCCCCGAAGCTTCCGGCGCCGAGGACGAGGGCGGCGAAGGCCAGGTTGTAGCCGTCGACGATCCACTGCAGGTCGGTCGTCCCCGCGCCCAGCGTGCGGCTGAGATCGGGCAGCGCGACGTTGACGATCGTCGTGTCCAGGTTGATGGCGAAGGTGGCGAGGCAGGCCACCAGCAGCACGAGGGCGGGCCGGGCGCGGCGCATGTTGACAGTGGTCACATGCACGACTCTGCGCCGAGATGTTGGCGTTGTCAACATTCGGCCTGCGAGAATGTCCGGGTGCCGTACCACCACGGGAATCTCCGGGCCACGCTGATCGAGGCCGCCGTCGAGCTCGCCGCCAAGGACGGGCCGGACGCCGTCGTGCTGCGCGAGGTGGCCCGTCACGTCGGCGTCTCGCACAACGCCGCGTACCGGCACTTCGCCAACCGCGACGAGCTGCTGCGCGCCGTCGCCGGCCGGGCGCACACCCGCTTCGGCGAGCTGATGCGCGACCGCATCGCCGAGGCCGCTCCGGGCCGGCGCGGCAAGCAGGCCTCCTACGACCGGTTCGAGGCCTGCGGTCGTGCCTACGTCGAGTTCGCCACCGAGCAGACCGGCCTGTTCCGGACGCTGCTCGCCTTCCCGTTGGGCGACGTGGCGCCGGACGACGAGTCGACGCCGTGGTCCTACGGGCAGCTCTCCGAGCGGCTCGACGAGCTCGTCACCGTCGGCGCCATCACCCGGCAGCGTCGCGCCAACGCCGAGGTCGCCGCGATGGCGGCGGTGCACGGCTTCGCCATGTTCGTCATCGACGGGCCGTGGGGTGCGGTCTCGGCCGAGCAGCGGGAACGGGATCTGGCCGTCGTGCTGCGGGTGGTCCGCAACGGTGTCTGAGGATCAGGCGGTGTGGGCGGTGTCGGTGACCTCGCCGACGACCTCCTCGACGACGTCCTCCAACGCCACGACACCGATGCTGCGCCCCTCGGAGACGACGTTGCCCATGTGACTGCGGGCGCGGCGCAGCGTCGTCAGCACATCCGGCAGCGGCATGGCGACGTCCACGTCGGGCATGGACCGCAGGTGCCGGGCCGGCATCGCCTCGCCCTCGTCGTGCTCGCCCACCAGCGCGTCCTTGACGTGGACGAAGCCGAGCAGCGTGTCGCCGCTGCGGACCGGGAAACGCGAGAAGCCGGTGGCCGCGGCGGCCTGCTGCACCTGCGCGGCGGTGGTGTCGGGCAGCACGGTGACGACCTCGTCGCGAGGCACCAGCACGTCGCCGGCCGTCCGGTCGCCGAAGGAGAGGGCACTGGTCAGCCGCTGGTGCTGCCCGGCGTCGAGATAGCCCTCGGTGCGGGACTCGGCGAGGATGTCGGCGAGCTCCTCCGGCGTGTAGGCGGCTTTGAGCTCGTCCTGCGGCTGGATGCCCAGCAGCCGCAGCGTGCCGTTGGCCAGGGCGTTGAGGCTGCCGATGAGCAGCCGGGTGACGCGGACGAAGGTGTCCAGCGCCGGCACCAGGATCAGCGCGGCACGCTCCGAGCTCGCCAGCGAGATGTTCTTCGGCACCATCTCACCCAGCACCATGTGCAGCAGCACCACCAGGGCCAGTGCCAGGGCGAAGGCGATGGGGTGGGTGAGCCCGGCGGGGACGTGCAGCAGGTGGAAGAGATCTTCGAAGAGGACGGCCACCGCCGGCTCCGCGACGGCGCCGAGGCCGAGCGAGCAGAGCGTGATGCCGAGCTGCGCGCCGGCCAGCAGCAGCGACAACCGCTTCAAAGCACCCAGCACGCGGACGGCCCGCTTGCTGCCGGCGTCGGCGAGCGGCTCGATCTGCGCCCGTCGCACCGACACCGCCGCGAACTCGGCACCGACGAAGAAGGCGTTGCCCAGCAGCAGGACGACGGCGACGGCCAGGTTGAGCGCGGTCATCGGCCCTCACCGGTGTCGTCCCGGTCGGTCCGGGCGTCGGTCCGGGGGTCGGAGCCGACATCGGAGCTGGCGTCGGGCAGCAGGGTGAGGGTGACCGTGTCGATGCGCTTGTCGTCCACCTCGACGGCGGTGAGCCGCCAGCCCTCGACCTCGACGGCGTCGCCGGGCTGCGCCAGCCGTCCCAGCCGGGCCAGCAGCAGGCCGGCGAGGGTGTCGTAGGGACCCTCCGGGGCGTCGAAGCCGGGTACCAGCTCGGCGGCCTCGTCGATGCGCAGCCGCGCCGGCAGCTCGACGACGTCGGGGGCACGGCGACGGACGGCGTCGTCACCCGGGTCGTCGTGCTCGTCCTGGACGTTGCCGACCAGCTCCTCGACGACGTCCTCCAGGGTGACGATTCCCGCGGTGCCGCCGTACTCGTCCACCACGACGGCCATCTGCAGGCCGGGCTGGCGCAACTGTCCGAGCAGTGGTCCGAGCCGCAGCTGCTCGGGAACCTGCGGGATGGGCGCCACCAGGTCGCGCACCTGCGTGGTGTCCCGTTCGGCGGGCGGCACCCCGATGGCCTTCTTGACGTGCACCACGCCGGCGATGTCGTCCACGTCGCGCAGGCCGTCCACGACGCGCACCACCGGGAAGCGGGAGTGGCCGGACTCGGCGGTGGCGGCGAGCAGGTCGGTGACGGTGGCCGTCTCGTCCAGCTCGACGACGCGGTTGCGCGGCGTCATGACCTCGCCGGCGACCCGTTCGCCGAACTGCAGCGAGCGTGCCAGCAGCTGCGCGGTGGCGCCGGGCAGCGTCCCCTCGGCGGCCGAGGTCCGCACCAGGCTGCCGAGCTCGGAGGCCGAGCGCGCCGAGCGCAGCTCCTCCTGCGGTTCGATCCCCAGCCGCCGGACCACGATGTTGGCCATGCCGTTGCAGGCGGCGATCAGCGGTCGGAACAGCGACGTGAAGGCCGCCATCGGCGCCGCGACCCGGCGGGAGACGGGGGTGGGGCGGGCGATCGCCCAGTTCTTCGGGACCAGCTCGCCCACCACCATCTGCAGCACGGTGGCGATGACCAGGGCGAGGACGACGCCGATCGTCTCGCCCGCGGCCTTGGGCAGGCCGATGCCGGTGAGCGCCGGCTGCAGCAGCTCCGACAGCGACGGCTCGGCGAGGAAGCCCACCACCAGCGTCGTGATGGTGATGCCCAGCTGGGCACCGGAGAGCTGGAACGACAGTGTCCGCACCGCGCGCAGGGCGCGCCCGGCGGCCTTGTCCCCGTGCCGGACGGCGTTCTCCAGCTCCGCCCGGTCGGCGGCGACGAGCGCGAACTCGGCGGCCACGAAGAGCGCGGTGCCGAGGGTGAGGACGACGACCGCGACCACCCCGACGACGGCCAACCCCATCAGCGGTCCCTCACCAGGTCTCGCCGCGCATCACCGCGGCGAGCGCGACGGCACGCGCGTCGGTCGGCAGCTCCTCCAGCAGGACGGGCCGCCCGTCCGGCCCGGAGAGCGGCACCCGCCAGTTCGGGTGCTGCTCCTGCGTGGTGGCGGGTTGGTTCTGGATGCGGCGATCGCCGACGGCGTCGGTGAGCGCGGCGCAGCGCAGCAGCGACGGCGACCGACCGAGCAGGCGGTGCAGGGCCACGACGATCTCCTCCGGTGCCGGGTCCTCGCCCACCAGGCCCCGCTCGCGCAGCACCGCCACCCAGCGCGCCTGCTCGGCGCGGTCGGCGGCCAGCTCCTCGTCGTAGTCGCGGGTCAGCAGCCCCAGCTCGTGACGCAGCCGGACGTGGTCCCCGGCGAGATAGCCCAGGGTGGGCGGCAGATCGTGGGTGGTCACCGAGGCCAGGCACAGTTCCCGCCAGCGCTCGGGTGGCAGCGGCTGGCCGTCCTCGTCGTACTCGAACCAGAGGATCGAGGTGCCGAAGACACCGCGCTCGGCGAGATAGTCGCGCACCCACGGCTCGACGTTGCCGAGATCCTCGCCGATGAGCACGGCGCCGGCGCGAGCCGCCTCGATCATCAGCACGCCCATGATCGCGTCGTGGTCGTAGCGCACGTAGGTGCCGGTGAGCGCCTGCTCGCCTCGTGGGATCCACCACAGCCGGAAGAGGCCGATCACGTGATCGACGCGCAGCCCGCCGCTGTGCCGCAGGGCGGCGGCGAAGAGCTCCCGGAAGGGTGCGTAGGCGAGCTCGGCGAGCCGGTCCGGTCGCCACGGCGGCTGGTTCCAGTCCTGCCCGGTCTGCGAGTACGCATCCGGGGGAGCCCCGACGGTCACCGAGGTGGCGAGCTCGCCCTGCAGGGCCCAGGCGTCCGACCCGGTGGGGTTGACCCCGACGGCGACGTCGTGGACCACGCCGAGCCCCATGCCGGCATCGAGGGCGGCCTGCTGGGCCTGGCCCAACTGCTCGTCCAGCAGCCACTGGGTCCACTCGTGGAAGGCGACCCGCTCGTGGTGGCGCTGGGCGAAGCCGCGTGCGGCGTCGGGATGACGCAGCTGCTCGGGCCAGCGGTCCAGGTCGGCGCCGTAGGTCTCGGTGAGGACGCACCAGGTGGCGAAGTCCCGCAACGCCGTCCCTTCCCGTTCGCGGTAGGCGGCGAAGGCGGCCGCCCGCGCCGGGACGGGCGGTACCGCGTGCAGCCGGGCGAGCGCGGCCCGCTTCGCCGCCCACGCCGTGTCACGGTCGAGCAGGACGTTGCCGCGGTTGCGCAGCTCGTCGCCGAGGGCGTCCAGGGCGTCCCGCTCCGCGGCGGGCAGCTGCGTGTACTCGGCGATGTCGGCGATACGCAGGTAGAGCGGATTGCTGTAGCGCCGGGTCACCGGCGAGTAGGGCGACGGGTTCATCGGCGCCACCACCTCGGCCGCATGCAGCGGATTCACCAGCACGAAGTCGGCGCCCTCGGCGGAGGCCCAGCTGCTCAGGGTGGCGAGGTCGCCGAGGTCGCCGACCCCCCACGACCGGCGGGATCGGGTGCTGTAGAGCTGTGCGGCGAAGCCCCAGGCCGGCCCGCGCTGCAGCCGCGGAGGCAGCGGTACCCGGCGCGGTGGCCGGATGACGGTGCAGGTCGCGTTCCCGGCGCGAAGCCGGTGATAGCCGACGGGCAGGTCGGCCGGCAGGACGACCTCGTTGCCGTCACGCTCGGGTGCCTGCTCGCTGCCGTCCTCCAGGTCGAGGGTGACGTCCAGCTCGGCAGCGCACCGCACCCTGCTGGTATCGCCCTCACGAGCGACCGTGTAGGTCGGCAGCTCCTGGTCGTCCCGGCGCCGCTGCAGCGCGGCCAGGGCCTCGCGACAGGCGCTGTCGTCGGCGACGTCGAGGTCCAGCGCGGCGAGGATGGTGCGCAGGGTCTCGTCCGAGACGGCGACGTGTTCGCCCTGCCAGCCCCACACCTCGGTGTCGACGCCGCAGGCGGCGGCCAGGTCGTGCAGAGGGGAGCCGGTCACTGCGACAGTATCGCCGGTCGCGAAGATCAGCTGAGGACGCGGCGCGGGAATGCGCGCGCCGTGGCCCAGACGAGGACGGCTGCGGCCACCGCGGTCGCCGCCGCCACCAGCGGCAGCAGGCCGAGCTGGCCGCCGCCGACGAGGCGCTCGCCGAGGAAGGCCCCGCTGCCGATCCCGATCTGGAACGCGACCACGTAGAGCGCCGACCCGGCGTCCTGGGCATGGGGCGCGACACGCAGGATGCCCGACTGCAGCGACACGGGGACGGCCGCGAAGCCCATGCCCCAGGCCAGCACCGCGACGACTGTCGCGATCGTCCCCGGCGTCAGTGCGAGCGCCAGCAGCGACACCGCGGCCAGGCCCATGCCCGCGACGAGGACACTGCCCGGCCGGGTGTCGGTGAGGCGCCCGGCCAGCAGGTTGCCGGCGAAGCCGGACGCGCCGAAGCCGAGCAGCAGCGCGCTGAGACCGAAGCCGCTCAGCCCGCCGGAGCGTTCGACCAGTGGCGCGATGTAGGTGTAGGCCGCGAAGTGTCCGATGACGACGACGAGGGTGACGGCACAGACGGCGGCCACCGGACGCTCTCCGATGAGGACCAGTGAGCTGCGGATGCGGGCCATCGGGCGGACGCGCTCGACGGCCAGGGACCGCAGCGCCGGCAGCAGCCGCAGCAGCGCGATGGTCGCCCCGGCGCCGGCGAGACCGAGGACGGCCAAGGGCGTCCGCCAGCCGGCGAGCTGCCCCAGCGCCGTGCCGAGCGGGACGCCGGCGACCAGCGCGATCGAGTTGCCGACGAAGACGATGGACATCGCCTTGCCGGCCTGGCCGGGCGGCGCGAGGCGGCCGGCGACCGGCCCGAGCGCGGACCAGAAGACGCCGTGGGCCAGGGCGGCGACGAGGCGGGAGGCGGCGAGGATGGCGAAGGTGGGGGCGACGGCTGCGAGCAGCTGCGAGACTGTGAAGACAGCCAGGCAGCCGGCGATGAGACGTCGCCGGGACATCCCGAGGCTCAGCGCGGTGAAGGGGATGGCGGTGAGGCCGGCGACGGCGGCGTAGGTCGTGAGCAGTAGCCCGACCTGCGCCTCGGAGACCGACAGGCCGTGGGCGATCTCCGGGAGGAGCCCTACGGGCAGCGTCTCGGCGGTGACGTAGGCGAAGGAGCCGAAACCGAGCGCGGCGAGCGGGGCGATGCGGAACCGGGACTCGGTACGGTCGGGCAGGACTGCGGTCACTGCTGCGAATATACTCGCGATCAGAGTTAATTACAGACCCCGAGGGAGGTCGAGGCGCGTGACCATCTCACCGCGCGCCGCCGACGTCCTGCGGGTGGTGCACGACACCCCCGGAATCACGCGGGCCGAGGCGGCTCGCACGGTCGGTATCGGCACCGGTGCGGCGGCCGAGGTGGTGGCGCAACTCACGGCGGCGTGCTTGGTGGCCGAGGCGCCGGCCGCGCCGACCGGCGGTCGCGGACGGCCGACGACCGTGCTGACGCCGCATGCGCAGGGCCCGCTCGTGCTCGCCGTTTCGATCACCCACGAGCAGTGGCTGCTCCGCGCCGTGGCCCTCGGTGGCGGCTGCGTCGCGGAGGCGAGCGCCGACCACACCGGCCGCGACGGGCGCGAGGTGCTCGCCGACATCGCCGCCGCCGTCGCCCGGCTGCGGCGCCGCTTCCCCCGCCGGTGCCGGGCCGTCGCCGTCGCCGCGCCGGGCACCGTGACCGGCACCTGCCTGCGGCACGCGACGAACAGCAGCTGGCGCGAGCTCGAGCTGCGCACGATCTGGCCCCGTGCCGACGTCTTCGTCGCCGGAAACGACGCGACCCTCGCGGCGGCGGCCGAGTCCGCGCGCGGGGCGGCGGTCGGTGCCGAGGTGGCGCTGCACATCCGGGTCCAGGCCGGTATCGGCGGCGCCGTGGTCGACCGCGGTCGCGTCCTCACCGGCGCGCACGGCTTCGGTGGCGAGTTCGGCCACCTGCCGCTGGGGGATCCGGCGGTTCGCTGCGCCTGCGGAGCGAGCGGCTGCTGGGGCACCCTCGTGGACGGTTCGGCGTTGGCCCGGCTGCTCGGTCGCGGTGAGCCGCGTGACCCGGTCGCCTTCACCAGCCGCGCCGTCCAAGCCGCGGCGAGCGACCCGGCGGCACGCGCCGCCGTCGCGCAGGTGGTCCGCGAGCTCGGCCGGGGCATCGCGGGACTGGTCAACGCCATCGACCCCGATGTCGTCACCTTCGGCGGCAGCGCGGTGGAGTTGGTCCAGACTGTGCCCGACGAGCTCGCCGCTGCCGTCGGCGCCGGGCTGATGCTGGTGCGACGCGACGATCCGCCGCCGCTGCTTCCCGCCGCGCTGGGGGAGGACGGCCCGGTGATCGGCGCGGCCGAGCTGGGGTGGCAGGAGCTCTGGAGTCGTCTCTGAGCACGGCCGTCGGCACAATGGCGGTGATCTCGAGGGGGAGCCCGTGACCGTGACCACGACCCACCAGGTTCGACGCAGCGACTATGTCGACGCGATGACCTTGACGCTCACCGCGCCCACCGACCGTCCCGCGATCGAGTGGGCGCGCGCGATCATCGAGCACTCCCCGCTGTGGCTGCGGTACGGGCTCCCGCCGGGCTGGCGCCTGGTCGGTATGCGGCTCGCCCCTACCCACGCACCGGACCACGTCCACGGCTGGCCCGTGCTGGTGGATCGCCCGGACGAGGTGGTCCTGGGCGCACCGTCCCGGCTCGGCTTCGACATGCGCCTGTCGGTGCAGGTAACGGGGAGCACCGTCCGGTTCGGCACCGCCGTCCGCCACGAGACCGGACTGTCGCGACGGCTGTGGTCGGTGCTGGGCCTGCCGCACCGGGTGACAGTCGCGCTCATGATGCGCCACGCCGCCGCCGGCTGACCCGCGCCGGGACGGGCTCTGCCCCTCGCTGCGTCGCCACCCCGCACCTCGGGACCGGCTCGACGGCGTGCGAATCCGCTGACGCCGTCAGGCCATCAGGCACGTTTGGTTCCTCTTGCGTCACTAGCCTTCGACACCATGGCCCAGACGTCAGCACGACTCCTCAAGCTGCTCTCGCTGCTGCAGACGCCGCGCGAATGGCCGGGCCCCGAACTCGCGCGCCGGCTGGAGGTGAGCACGCGGACCGTGCGCAACGACGTCGAGCGGCTGCGGAGCCTCGGCTATCCGGTGGCGGCGACCCGCGGGGCGATCGGGGGATACCGCCTCTCGGCCGGGACGGCGATGCCGCCGCTGCTGCTCGACGACGACGAGGCCGTGGCGGTCGCGCTGAGCCTGCGCACCGCGGCGGGAGGAGCGGTGAGCGGGATCGAGGAGACGGCGTTGCAGGCGCTGACGAAGCTGCAGCAGGTGCTGCCGCAGCGGCTGGCGCGCCGCGTCGATGCCGTCCAATCCTTCACGGTGCGGGTCGAGCACCGGACCTCACGCCCGCAGCCGGTGCTGGACGGCGCCGCGCTCGGCGTCATGACCGCCGCCGCCCGCGATCGTGAGGTGCTGCGCTTCGCGTACTCCGACCACTCCGGCGCGGCGACGCAGCGGCGGGTCGAGCCGTATCGGGTCGTCAACTGGGGGAGGCGCTGGTACCTCGTCGCCTTCGACGTCGACCGCGACGACTGGCGCACCTTCCGGGTGGACCGCATCGACGACCTGCGCTCGGTCGGCCACCGGTTCACGCTCCGGCAGCTGCCGGCCGAGGACGTCGCGGCCTGGGTGGCGAGCAAGACCAGGTCGGTGATGCAGCCCTTCCGGGCCTCGGTGATCGTCTCCGCGGGCGCCGAGCAGGTGACCGCGCGGATGGGCGGCTGGGCCGAGGGCGGGGTGGAACCGCTGCCCGACGACCGCTGCCGGCTCACGATGGGGGCGCGCTCGGCACGTGACCTGGCCAGCTGGCTCACCCTGCTGGACGCCGACTTCGAGGTCGACCGGAGCGCGCCGGGCGGGGACGACCTGGCCGCTGCCATGCGGACGCTGTCCGCGCGGTTGGCCACGGCGGCCTCCTGACCGCGGTTTGCACCTCGCGCGGTCGCTATCGCGCGCCGCCGGCGCGCGATAGCGACGCCGCGAGGTGCAAACCGACATGATGGGTCGGTGAGCGATGCCGTCCCCGCCGAGCTGCTCGCCGACGTCGCCGCGGCGGGGGCCAGGGACGCCGGCGGGGTGGCCGTCGAGCTGCTCGGGGACTTCCTGCCCGCGCTGGCCGCCGCCGTCGTCGCCGGCGAGCCGATCGGACCGATGCGGGTGCGCGCCTACCGCGCGCAGGGCGACCGCGCCGCGCGCGAGGGCGTGGCACTGCGTGCGCTGCTGGACCTCTATCTCTCCGCCGCGTGGCGGCTGTGGCGGCACCTGCCGCCGGTGGTCGCCGCGGCCGCCGATCCCGACGCCGTGGTCGTCGCCGGCGAGGTGATGCTGCATGCGGCCGACGATGTCGTCGCCGCGCTGACCGAGGGCTACCAGCTGGCCCGCCGGGCCCTCGTCCGCGCGCAGGAGGCCGCCCGGCGCGAGTTCATCGACGACCTGCTGCTCGGCACGACCGACGTCGTCAGCCTGCTGCATCGCGCCGACGGCTTCGGCCTGGACCTCTCCGGTCCGCACGCCGTGGCCACCGTCGCCGCCGAGCGCACCTTCGACGACGGCATCCCGCTCATCGGGTCGCTGGAGCGCGCGATCCAGGGAATCAAGGGCGACGCGCAGGCGCTGCTGGCCAGCAAGGACGGCCGCCTCGTGGTCGTCTTCGCCGCCCCCGACCACGCCGCGGTGGAGCACGTCACCGGGCGGCTGGGGGAGACCTTGGACGCGAATCGGGACGGGCGCATGTCGGTCGGGGTGTGGCGGATCGGTCTCGGCCGCAGCGGCACCGGCGCCGACGCCGTGGTGGCCTCCTACCGGGACTCGCTCGACGCGCTCGACCTGGCTGCGCGGCTGGAGCTGCCCGAGCGCGTGGTGGCGGCTCGGGACCTGCTCGTCTACCAAGTCCTGTTGCGCGACCGCCGCGCGCTGGCCGAGCTCGTCGAGACGACGCTGTCGGGGTTGCGCCGAGCTCGCGGCGGAGCACAGCCGCTCGTCGAGACGCTCGCGGCGTACTTCGCGGCGGCCGGCAACGCGGCGGCCTGCGCCCGGCAGCTCCACCTCTCCGTACGAGCCGTCACCTATCGGCTGGACCGGGTGCGCGAGCTCACCGGCCGCGACGCCGACGACGCCGGTGACCGCTTCACGCTGCACGTGGCTGTCCAGGCGGCACGGCTGCTGAACTGGCCCACAGTTATCTCCTGAGTCCGCCACAGTCATTGCCGTGATCCGGCAACGAGTAAGCGGGGAAAACTCCTTCTGTCGACCCCGCATGAGCCCTTTCAGGCAAGCAGACTGGCAGTACAGCAACCGCACAAGTACTCACCCGATCGAAGGAGTCCGTCGATGGACGTCCCCCTCTGGGCCTGGCTGGCATTCGCGGCGATCGTCGTCGTCGCACTGGCCATCGACCTGCTCGCCCACCGCGGCGCGCACATCATCGGCTTCAAGGAAGCCGCCTGGTGGAGCGCGGTCTGGGTGGGTCTGGCCATCCTCTTCGGCGTCGCCGTCTTCATAGGCCTCGGCTCGAACGCCGGCGTCGAGTACACGACGGCGTGGCTACTGGAGAAGAGCCTGTCGGTCGACAATCTCTTCGTCTTCGCGCTGATCTTCGGCTACTTCAAGGTCCCCCGCGAGTACCAGCACCGCGTGCTCTTCTACGGCGTCATCGGCGCGCTCGTCTTCCGCGGCATCTTCCTCGCCGCCGGCGTCGCCGTCGTCAGCAAGTTCACCGCGATCCTCTTCGTCTTCGCGGCGGTGCTGCTCTACAGCGCCTACAAGCTGATGAAGGACGAGGACGACAGCTACGACCCGGGCTCCAGCTTCGCGATCAAGCTGATGCGCAAGTTCATCCCGGTGCGCGAGGAGTACGCCGGCACGAAGTTCTTCGTGAAGGAAGCCGGCAAGCGCGTCGCCACCCCGCTGCTCGCGGTCGTCGTGGCGATCGAGGCTGCCGACCTGATCTTCGCCGTCGACAGTGTCCCGGCCGTGCTGGCCGTCAGCGACGACGCCTTCATCGTCTACTCCTCCAACGCCTTCGCGATCCTGGGTCTGCGGGCGCTGTACTTCCTGCTCTCGGGCCTGCTCGACAAGTTCCACTACCTCGGCAAGGGCCTCGCGATCGTGCTGGGCTTCATCGGCGTCAAGCTCATCCTGCAGGCGAGCCACAAGGTGATCGACACGTCCATCCCGGAGATCCCCTCCTGGGTGAGCCTCATCGTAATCGTCACCGTCCTGGCCGGCTCGATGATCCTGTCGGTGAAGAACCCGCCGCCGCCGGAGGAGTCGGATGCCGAGGGTGGCCCGCAGGTCGACTCCGCGCAGCCGGGCTCGATCGAGACCCGCAAGGCCTGACACCCGCTCTCCGCACACCCGCCCACCACTTCGGAAAGGACATCCGATGCCGTTCTTCGACCAGCTCAAGAGCCGTACGCAGGCGCTGAGCGAGCAGCTGACCACCAAGAAGGACCAGTTCAAAAGCCGGGAGTTCGCCGACGCCAGCATGGCGATCTGCGCTCTCGTCGCCGCGGCCGACGGCACGGTGGACGCCACCGAGCGTCAGAAGACGGCGTCGCTGATCGCCAGCAACGACACCCTGTCGGTCTTCGCACCGGACGACCTGCGAACCAAGTTCGACGGTTACTGCGACAAGCTCGCCCGCGACTTCGACTTCGGCAAGGTCGAGGCGATCGGAGCCATCGCGAAGCTGAAGTCCAAGCCCGATCAGGCCCGCGCCGTCATCTCCATCGGGCTGATCATCGGTGGCGCCGACGGCACCTTCGACGCCGACGAGCGCAAGGTCGTCAAGGAAGCCTGCTTCGCGGTCGGCATCGCGCCGGCCGAGTTCGATCTCTGACCCACCCCAACCCCCGAAAGCGAAAGGAAGATCATCATGGGCGTCAGCCTCAGCAAGGGCGGCAATGTCTCTCTCACCAAGGAGGCGCCGGGCATGACCAACGTGCTCGTCGGCCTCGGGTGGGACGCCCGCACCACGACCGGTGACGACTTCGACTTGGACGCCTCGGCGATCCTGCTCGACGCCAACGGCAAGGTCGTCAGCGACAAGCACTTCGTCTTCTTCAACAACCTCGCCTCGCCCGAGGGCTCGGTGCAGCACACCGGCGACAACCTCACCGGCGAGGGGGACGGCGACGACGAGGCCATTAAGGTCAACCTCCCCGCCGTCCCGGCCGAGGTGGACAAGATCGTCTTCCCGGTCACCATCTACGAGGGCGAGGCGCGGCGGCAGGGCTTCGGCCAGGTGCGCAACGCCTTCATCCGCATCGTGGACGAGGCCAACAACGGCGAGGTGGCCCGCTACGACCTCACCGAGGACGCCTCGAACGAGACGGCGATGATCTTCGGTGAGCTGTACCGCAACAACAGCGAGTGGAAGTTCCGCGCCGTCGGCCAGGGCTACTCGTCCGGCCTGGTGGGCATCGCCCGCGACTTCGGTGTGAACGTCTGACCCGTCCGCGAGGACATACGCCGCGGCCCGCGTCGACATCGTCGTCGACGCGGGCCGCGGTGGTGTCTGCGGCGGCTCGCTGAAGGCGTCCCGGCCCGCATGCCGCCTGCATGCTGCCCGGCGAGTATTGCAAACATCTCGCAGTAAGCGACAGGGGCGGGCGGGCTCTGCTGCGAACACTTTGCAACTGCACAGTCCGACCTCTAGCGTCGGAGGGGTGACACCCCGCGACACGATGCTGTCCCGCTTCCGCACCTCGCTGACCGTCGCGGACAAGCGCTCGCTGCTGGGCATGGCGGCGGTCGTCGTGTCGCTGCACGTCATCGGCTTCGGGGTGCTCTTCGGGCTCGTCGTCCCGCGGCACTTCCAACTCGGCGGCGATCACCCGGTGTTCTCCGTCGGTGTCGGACTACTTGCCTACACGCTGGGGCTGCGGCACGCCTTCGACGCAGACCACATCGCCGCCATCGACAACACCACCCGCAAGCTGATGGCCGACAACGTCGAGCGCGAGGCGATGGGTCGGCCGGTGCGCAAGCCGCTGTCGGTCGGCTTCTGGTTCTCTCTCGGCCATTCGACGGTGGTGTTCGGGCTCGCCTTCCTGCTCGCCCTGGGCGTCAAGTCACTCATCCCCTCGGTTGAAAACGGGGGGTCCGGTCTGCGGACGGTCACCGGCGTGATCGGCGCCTCGGTCTCCGGCACCTTCCTCTGGATCCTCGGCGTGCTGAACCTGGTCGTGCTGATCGGCATCGTGAAGGTCTTCCGGCGCATGCGCACCGGCGACTACAGCGAGCTGGAACTCGAGGAGCACCTCAACAAGCGCGGTTTCATGAACCGCCTGCTCGGCGGGCTTACCAAATCGGTGCGCAAGCCGTGGCACATCTACCCGATCGGCGTGCTCTTCGGCCTCGGTTTCGACACCGCCACCGAGGTGGGGTTGTTGATCATCGCCGGAGGCGTGGCTGCCGTGACCGGGATGCCCTTCTACGCGATCCTCGTGCTGCCGGTGCTCTTCGCCGCCGGGATGAGCCTGCTCGACGCGATCGACGGCGTCTTCATGAACGCGGCCTACGGCTGGGCCTTCATGAAGCCGGTGCGCAAGGTCTTCTACAACATCACCATCACGGCGCTGTCGGTGCTGGTGGCGCTGGTCATCGGCACCATCGAGCTCATCGGCGTCCTCGCAGACCGGACCGGCATCGAGTCCGGGCCGCTGCGAGTGATTGCCGACATTCCGCTGGACTACGCCGGGTACGCGATCGTCGGTCTCTTCGTGGTGGCGTGGGCGGTCGCGCTGCTGGTCTGGAAGTACGGCCGTATCGAGGAGAAGTGGTCGGTCGACCTCGCCCCGGCCGAGGCCGCCCCGGAACTGGCCAAGTGACTCCGCTGAGCCGCCCGGCCGCCTCGACCGCCGTCGCGGACCTCGGATGGCGGCTTGTCCTGGGGCGCTTCCAGGCGGCCGTCGCGGTGGAGTCGCTTGCCGAGGCGGTCGACGTCGCCGCTATCGCCGTCGCAGCCTGCGGCACGAACGCCGAGGATTGCCTCAGCGTCGACCTGCGGCAAGACCGGGTGGAGCTGGCCCTGGGCGTTCCCGGCCGACTCACCGGGCGTGACGTCGAGACGGCGACGGCAATCCGTGACGCCCTCGCGCCGGAGGGCCACGATCTGACCCCGATGGTCGGCGCGGCGGGCAGGAGCGTGCAACTGCTCGAGATCGCCATCGACGCCATGGACATCGCCGCGATCCGGCCGTTCTGGCGCGCCGTCCTCGGTTACGGCGACGAGCCGGGCAACGACGAGGACGACGCGGCCGTGACGGACCCGCTCGGCCAGGGCCCCGCCGTCTGGTTCCAGCAGATGGACGAGCCCCGCCCGCAGCGAAACCGCATCCACCTCGACATTGCCGTCCCGCACGACGAGGCGCCGGGGCGACTCGACGCCGCGCTGGCCGCCGGGGGAGTGCTCGTCAGCGACGACCGGGCCCGCTCGTTCTGGATCCTCGCCGACGTCGAGGGCAACGAGATCTGCATCTGCACCTGGCAGGACCGCGACTAGGAGCGAGCGGAGGGCGAGCTTGCTCGCGCTCCCGAGTGACGACGTCGCGGTTGAGGGCGCAGCCCGATCGCAGTGGGCCGACCGAGCCTGCTCGACCTTTCTCGATGGTCGGTCGTCTGCCAGAGTGAGCCGCGCGGAGGTCGAGGCTGTCAAGCTCCGCAGCCACCGAGAGGACGTTGCCGTGGTTGAGCCCTACGCCCCCTTCGACATCGACGACTGTCCGGAACGCTTCGGGCTTCGTGCGCAGACGGTTCACAACCGCTTCGGTCGGCAATTCCTGGTGACGGACGCGCCAGATGGGTCTGACTCTGTCTCCTTGTATCTGCACGGTGTCGGGGGGGCCTGGTCTGCATGGACGCCCGTCCTGCAAGCCGCCACGGCTCTGGGTCTTGATCTTGGACCCAAGTGTCTGGTTGATCTCCCGGGTTTCGGGCGGTCGGAGAACGTGACCGGACAATTGCGCGCCGAGGACGTCGCCGCGAGTCTTTTCGAGCTGGCCATCGAACGGGACTGGAAGCGCATCTCGCTGATCGGACACTCGATGGGTGGGTTCCTGGGCCTGGATGCGGCAAGTCGTAAGCCTGAGCGGCTTGCCGGACTGACGGTGTTCGCAGGGACCTACCTGTCGGTCCTGCGGACCGTACAGGCGCCCCTTCGAGTCTGGCGGGAGGCGCCGGCGACGGCCATTGCTTATCAGGCGATGAATGCGCTCGCCCGTACCGGACCTGCCTCCGGCGCATTGATGCATCTGCTGGAGCGGTCGGGACTGCTTGCAAGGGCCCTGTCGCGGGGCGCCGCGCACGCAGATCAACTTCCCAGTCGCTTTCTCGCCGGCCTGGTCTCCGGCTTGCGCCCCCGCTCGTTCGTGCTTGCCGCGAAAAATGGTGTCGGTTATGACGCTATTGCGAGGTGGGGGCGTATTTGCGTTCCCGTATCTGCCGTCTTCGGTGACTCGGACACGCTGGTACCGGCCGCGGACAGATTGCGCGTGGAAAGAAGCCTGTCTAACATGACGACCTCAGTCCTGGCGGATTGTGGCCACTTCGCGTTGATCGAACGACCATTTGAGGTCGCGCACATCATCTTCGATTCGTTGTCATAAGCACGTCGGAGGCGTCGAAGCGGCATTTTTCGGTCGGGGGGGCGACATGTACTCAGTGTGCGCGACCACGCAGTTGCCTAACGTGCGATTCTCGGCGGTCGTCGCCTCGTGACCGGGGCGAATCGCGCCGGCACCCTTCGACGCCTCGTTCGGGTGCGACGCTGGCGAGACGGTTGGCGACGGGACCAAGATCGTCACCGTCGCATCCTGGCGCGTCGCTCATGGTCACTGTGGGTCTCGATGGCGGCGGCCCTCGCTCCGCTGGTTCTCGTTCTGGTCAGTGCTGCGTCGACGGGGTCTCTCTACGCGGACAACTGCACGACGGGGGATGCCCTCCGACTCTTCAAGAACGCGGGCGGGGGCGAAGGCCCGAAACGTGCTGCCACCTGCCGGGAGGTCACGCTCTTCTTCGATCTGCCGAGCCTCCTGCTCGGCGTCGCCATCACCGTCTCCCTCGTCATCCACGTCGTCTACGTCCGATATCTGCGTCGCCTCCCGAGGTCCTTGGCAAACGCCGATCTCTACTCTTTCCCGGCCCCGCTGTCCGACAAGGCGAAGGTCGATCTCCGAGCTACGCTGATCCGCTCACTGCCGTGGTATTTCAGGCGGACCTTCGTAGCGGTGGTGGTGGTGGGGCTGGGCGTCGCCTTCTACTACCTGGTCGACGTGAGATTCCAGTGGCTCTTCAAGTCGATAGCACAGACCCAGCACCTGCCTGACGACCGTCACTCCGTCGATGTACTCGCCGGAACGTGGTGGGCGGACGCTCGGCACCATCCGGTCAGCGCTGTCGGCTGGTGTCTGGTGGGAATGGTGGGAGCCTTTCACGCGATCATCGATCAAGCGACGAGTGTGCGGCTCGTGCAGGAGATGAGGTCGGCGCGAGTGCGGCCGAGCCTCGACCTGACGGGGCTGAAGGTGTTGGAGCGCAGCGACCACGGAATGCGTCCGCTCACGATCCTCGAGGCTTTCAAATACGCCGGAATGGTGGTCTTCACCAGCGTATTCGTCGCCATCGTCTATCTCTGTCGAGACACATCGGCCACTGGAATGTGGAACTGGATCCTCGCGCTCATCATCTTCCTCTCGCTGCTGTCATCGAGCTATTCCATTCGCTCCGTGCGACGGGTTCGCTACCACCTGCGCGACAGTCTTCTGCAGGCGCGCATCGCGAGCGCGAAGGATGCCAGAAGGCTCGCCTGGTCCCGGCGAGCCGACAGCTACGAAGCTCGTGTCCTCTCCGATCTGCGATTCCGGAGCGATGTCGCGGCTGCGCGCTGGCTGCACGGCACCGAGGACAAGAACGTCGCCAGCAAGGTGGGCGCCGCGTTCCTCGCGCTGGTCACGGTCTACGGGGGCCTCGTCGCGGTGTTCCCGCCGCTGCTGCCGTTCTTGTAGCGGGACCGACTCCACCCAGTAGGTAGCCACGGCGGGGACCTGGTCATCGGAGCGGCGATTCGCCGCTAGACTGGACGCACAGCTTGCGGGCACCCATGCCTGCGCAACCCAAGCTCCACCATCGACGCCCGGCCCACTCGTGCCGCGCAGCGTCGGGCTCGTCAGGCTTTCAGGTCGGGACGTGCCACCGATCTTGAAGGATTTGTCTTGTCCAGCCCCGAAACCCGTGGCGCTGCCGCGCGCCGTTCCCCCGCCGACCGTTCGCAGGGTGGTCGTCCCCGTCGCCCCCAGCAGAACCGTCCCCAGCAGAGCCGTCCGCAGCGCAACCGCCGGCCGCAGCAGCCGGCCGCCCGCCCCGCCCCGTCGGGTTGGGACGCGCTCGACATCCGCGTCGCCGCCACCGAGAACCTGCCCTCCTTCGCCGAGCTCGGTCTGCCGGCGCCGGTCGTGAAGGCGCTGCAGCGCGCCGGTATCGCCGCGCCCTTCCCCATCCAGGCCGCCACCATCCCCGACGCCCTCGCCGGGCGTGACGTCCTCGGCCGGGCCGCCACCGGTTCGGGCAAGACGCTCGGCTTCGGCCTGCCGCTGCTCGCCCGCCTCGCCGAGGGCTACACCGCCCCGCGCCGGCCGCGGGGCCTGGTGCTCGTGCCCACGCGCGAGCTCGCCATGCAGGTGACCGACGCGCTGGCCCCGCTGGGCTCGTCGCTCGGTGTCTCGGTGCGACTCGTCGCCGGTGGCCTGCCGATCAACAAGCAGGTGGCCTCGCTGGAGCGTGGCGTCGACCTGCTCGTCGCCACCCCCGGCCGCCTCGAGGACCTCATCGCCCGTCGCGCGTGCGATCTCGCCGATGTCGAGATCTGCGTGCTGGACGAGGCCGACCACATGGCCGACCTCGGCTTCCTGCCCGTCGTCCGCCGCCTGCTCGACCAGACCGCGCCGGGCGGCCAGCGGCTGCTCTTCTCCGCGACGCTGGACGGTGATGTCGGCCTGCTCGTCGACCGCTACCTCACCGACCCCGCCGCCCACGCGGTGCGCCCGGCCGAGACGCAGGTCGACACCATGACCCACCACGTCTTCCGCACCACGAACGAGGCGAAGTTCGACGTGGCCGCAGCGGTCCTGGGTCGTGAGGGCCGCACCATCGCCTTCGTCCGCACCAAGCACGGCGCCGACCGCATGGTCCGCAACCTGGGCCGCATCGGTGTCAACGCCGGCGTGCTGCACGGTGGCCGCACCCAGGGGCAGCGCACGAAGGCGCTCGACGCCTTCAAGGACGGCTCGGTGCCGGTGCTGATCGCCACCGACGTCGCGGCCCGCGGCATCCACGTCGACGACGTCTCGCTCGTCCTGCACGTCGACGCGCCGGCCGACCCCAAGGACTACCTGCACCGCTCGGGCCGCACGGCACGAGCGGGGGAGTCCGGCACTGTGGTGCTGCTCGCCACACCGGAGACCTCGCGGGACACCCGCAAGATGCTGCAGGCCGCCGGCATCCGCCCCGAGGAGCGGGACGTCACGGCCACCGACGCCTACGTCGTGGAGGTCACCGGGGCGCGTCAGCCGAGTGGCGTCGCCATCCCGCGAGCACCGAAGCAGCCGCAGGGCCCGGCGAAGGGATCGTCGCGTCCGGCAGGCAAGCGGGCGCCCCGCAAGCCGAATCGCTCCGACCAGCCCAAGCCCGCGCAGAGCCGCGGCGAGCGTCGCCCGCGCCGCGAGCGCCGAGCTCACTGAGCCCATAGCGCCCACTGACACCTCACGCCGACACAGCACACGGGAGAATCGCCGACATGGCCCAGCGTCAGGATCTTCGAAACGTCGCGATCGTCGCGCACGTCGACCACGGCAAGACCACCCTCGTCGACGCAATGCTCTGGCAGCAGGGTGCCTTCACCGCGCACCAGGCCGAGAGCGGCGACGTCAACGAGCGGGTGATGGACAGCAACGACCTCGAGCGCGAGAAGGGCATCACCATCCTCGCGAAGAACACCGCGGTCGACTTCACCTCGCCGAAGGGCGAGAAGGTGACGATCAACATCATCGACACCCCCGGCCACGCCGACTTCGGTGGCGAGGTCGAGCGCGGGCTGTCCATGGTGGACGGCGTGGTGCTGCTGGTGGACGCCTCGGAGGGTCCGTTGCCGCAGACCCGCTTCGTGCTGCGCAAGGCGCTCGAGGCGCGGCTGCCCGTCATCCTGGTGATCAACAAGGTGGACCGTCCCGACGCCCGCATCGGCGAGGTCGTGGACGACACCTACGAGCTCTTCCTGGACCTCGACGCCGACGAGGACCAGATCGACTTCCCGATCGTCTACGCCTCCGGCAAGGCCGGCCGCGCGTCGCTGAACCGCCCCGGCAACGGCGAGATGCCCGACAACGAGAACCTGCTGCCGTTCTTCGAGGCGCTCTTGGAGCACATTCCGGCACCGACCTTCGACGAGGAGGCGCCGCTGCAGGCCCACGTCACCAACCTCGACGCCTCGCCGTACCTCGGTCGGCTCGCGTTGTGCCGCGTGCACAACGGGACGATCAAGAAGGGCCAGCAGGTCGCGTGGTGCCGCGCCGACGGCAGCGTCGAGCGGGTCAAGATCACCGAGCTGCTGCTGACGCACGCCCTCGAGCGCCGTCCGGCCGAATCGGCCGGCCCCGGTGACATCATCGCCATCGCCGGCATCCCGGAGATCACCATCGGCGAGACGCTGGCCGACGTGGACGACCCGCGCCCGCTGCCGGTGATCACCATCGACGAGCCGTCCATCTCGATGACCATCGGCATCAACACCTCGCCGCTGGCCGGTCAGTCGGGCAAGAAGCTCACGGCGCGGCAGGTGAAGGACCGCCTGGACGCCGAGCTGGTCGGCAACGTCTCGATCCGGGTGCTGCCCACCGAGCGTCCCGACACCTGGGAGGTCCAGGGTCGCGGTGAGCTGGCGCTGGCCATCCTCGTCGAGATCATGCGGCGTGAGGGCTTCGAGATCACCGTCGGCAAGCCGCAGGTCGTGACGCGCACCATCGACGGCAAGATCCACGAGCCCGTCGAGCGGCTCACCATCGACATCCCTTCCGACTACCAGGGTGTGGTCATCCAGCTGCTGGCGCTGCGCAAGGGCCGGCTCGAGCAGATGGTCGACCACGGCACCGGCTGGATTCGGATGGAGTACCTGGTGCCGGCGCGGGGTCTCATCGGCTTCCGCACCGAGTTCCTCACCGAGACTCGCGGCACCGGACTGCTGCACCACATCCACGACAGCTACGAGCCGTGGGCCGGTGACATCCGCACCCGGCCGTCCGGCTCGCTGGTCTGCGACCGGCGCGGCACCACGACCGGCTTCGCGCTGGCCAACCTGCAGGAGCGCGGCACGATGTTCGTCGGTCCCGGTACCGACGCCTACGAGGGCATGATCGTCGGCGAGAACTCCCGCGCCGACGACATGGACGTCAACCCGACGAAGGAGAAGAAGCTCACCAACATGCGCACCTCCACCGGTGACGTGCTGGTGCCGCTGATCCCGCACCGGGTGCTGTCCCTGGAGCAGGCGCTGGAATTCTGCCGCGACGACGAGTGCGTCGAGGTCACGCCCGCCACCGTCCGCATCCGCAAGGTGGCGCTGAGCCAGCAGGACCGCGCCAAGCTGCGCTCGCAGTCCAAGTCCCGCTCCTGATCCCGGTTTGCACCTCGCGGCGCGCCTAACGTTGCTCCTGATCCCGGTTTGCACCTCGCGGCGCGCCTAACGCCGCTCATGCGGTCCCGATAGCGGCACTGCGGGGTGCAAACAGGGGACGGCACGCCAGCGTCGCAGTCGCGATCCGGGTGCTGCACCCCGTCCGAACGCAGTGCGCAGTCGTGCCGCCGTGCTGTCGAATCGGCGCAGGTCGCGCACGCCCCACCGGACGACCACGAGCCCGGCCTCCTCGAGCCGCTGCTGCCGCCGTCGCTCGGCGATGATGTCGGCCTCGTCGCGGTACTTGAGATCGCCGTCGGCCTCTCCTGCGACCCCAAAGCCGTCCCAGTAGAAGTCCGGCCGGCCGAGGAAGGCCCCGGTGCCTCGGTCGTACAGCGTCGTCTGCAGTTCTGGCGCAGGCAGCCGGAGCGCCGTCATGCGCAATCTGCTGAGCGTCTCCAACGCGGACTCGCTGCGGGCGTCCATCGACACCAGGGCCAGTCGCGCTGCGCGGCGTCCTGGCCAGCGGGAGCACTGCTCGAAGCAGTCCCGTAGCTCCGCGACGGTCACGAGGCCGTTGTGCAACGCGGCGTCGCCCGCAACCGCCGCAGCCTCGGTCCCACATTCTCGCGCAACGTCCATCACCGTGCGCGCCGGTGAGGTGATGAGGTCGTCGCCGACGAGGACGACGTCGTCGGGCGTCAGGGTGGCTCGATGCAGGTGGGCACCGACCACCCGCCGCAGCGCAGTTCCGGCGGGAACGGTGAGGCATGGCCGTTCCGGCACCCACAGCGTCGGAAGGTCTTGCCGCACGGCCGCCGCGACGTGGCTCACCACCGATCTCGGGGACGACACCGCCGCGGCACGGGCGTCGCGCAGCAGTTCGTCGCGGCGTCGCTGCCACGGCGGGGGGTGGGCTGAGTCCGAGGGCGCGGCCACGGTGAAGACGTCGCGGCGCAGCCGGACGATGTCCCCGCGATTCACCGCGTGGCGTACACCGGATGGCGTCCACCCGCCGACGGCGAGCCGGCGTCCAGAAGCCGGGACGGGTGGGGCGTCGACGCGCGGCGGATGACGGGAGGGGCGGCGGTGTGAGGGAGTGCTCATGTCCCGACGCTGACGGAGTGGGTGCGGGTGCTGCGGGCGTGCGTCCACAGTTCGGGGTGTCATCCCCGGGCACGGCGACCACGCACGCTCGGGTCTGCTCTCGTGCTACGCCGGTGTGCATCTCGCAGCGTCGCTATCGCGTCGGTGCCAGGCGGGAATAGCGACGCCCCGGGGTGCAAACGGGGTGCCGGGCGGCGATCAAGGCGTGGCACGCGCGCGGGGGCATAGGGTCGCAGTCGTGGACGCAGAGCAGCCGCTCGTCGAGCGCATGCGGGGATTCGGCACGACCATCTTCGCCGAGATGTCGGCGCTGGCGGTCGAGACCGGCAGCGTGAACCTCGGCCAGGGCTTCCCCGACACCGACGGTCCGGCCGAGCTGCTGGAGGCGGCGGTCGAGGCCCTGCGAGGCGGCCAGAACCAGTACCCGCCCGGCCCCGGCATCCCGCCGTTGCGGCAGGCGATCGCGCGCCACCAGCAGCGCTGCTACGGCCTGGACTACGACCCCGACACCGAGGTTCTCGTCACCTCCGGCGCCACCGAGGCGCTGGCCGCCGCCGTGCTGGCCCTGACCGGGCCGGGCGACGAGGTGGTCGTCTTCGAGCCGTACTACGACTCGTACGCCGCGAGCGTGGCGCTGGCCGGGGCGACCCGCCGGACGGTGAGCTTCGAACGCGACGGCGACGGCTGGGGCTTCGATCCCGAGGCCCTCGCCGCGGCGATCACGCCGGCCACCAAGGCGATCCTGCTCAACACCCCGCACAACCCGACCGGCACCGTCCTCGGCCCGGACGAGTTGGCCCACGTGGCTCGGGTGGCCATCGAGCACGACCTGATCGTCATCAGCGACGAGGTGTACGAGCACTTGGTCTTCGACGGTGCGCGGCACGTGCCGATCGCGACCCTGCCCGGCATGCGGGAGCGGACCGTGACGGTGAGCAGCGCCGGCAAGACCTTCAGCGTCACCGGCTGGAAGGTGGGCTGGCTCTGCGCCCCGCCGGCCCTGGTGGCGGCGATCCGCACCGTCAAGCAATTCCTGACCTACGTCAGCGGCGCGCCGTTCCAACCGGCGATCGCGCAGGTCCTGGACCGTGCCGAGGACCTCGCCCCCCGGGCCGCGCTGCAGCAGCAGCGTGACCTGCTCTGCGACGGGCTCGCCAGCCTCGGCTTCGACGTCGTCCGGCCGCAGGCGACGTACTTCGCCACCGTCGACCTCGGCCGCGGCGCCGTCGGCTGGTGCCGCGAGCTGCCGCACCGGGCCGGCGTGGTCGCCATCCCGACCAGCGTCTTCTACGACGCGCGTCCCGGCGGCACGAGCGGCGACGGCTACGTCCGGTTCGCCTTCTGCAAGCGCCCGGCCGTGCTGGCCGACGCGATCGAGCGGCTGCGGGCGGTGGCGCCGTGAGCGCGTCAGAGGGTCCCGTGCTGACCGTCGCCGCCGTCCAGCACGACATCGAGTGGGAGGACGCTCCGGCGACCAGGGACCACGTCCGACCGCTGATCGCGCGGGCCGTCGCCGCCGGGGCCCGGCTGGTCGTCCTCACCGAGATGTTCGCGACCGGCTTCTCGATGCGACCAGACCGTATCGCCGAGGACGAGGGTGGCCCCACCGAGGGCTTCCTCCTCGCGCAGGCGGCCGAGCACGGTGTGCATCTGCTCGCCTCGATCGCCCAGCGGGGCGCGGACGGCGCCTACCGCAACAACGCGGTGCTCGCCCGGCCGGACGGGTCGGTGGTGCGCTACGCCAAGATCCACCCCTTCAGCTACGCCGGCGAGCACGAGCAGTACGCGGCCGGCAGTGACTTCGTCACCGTCGACGTCGAGGGGATCCGGGTCAGCCTCTTCGTCTGCTACGACCTGCGCTTCGCCGACGAGTTCTGGGCACTGGCCGACGTCACCGACCTCTACGTCGTGGTCGCCAACTGGCCGCAGCCACGGCACGAGCACTGGCGGGCGCTGCTACGCGCGCGGGCCATCGAGAACCAGGCCTACGTGCTCGGGGTGAACCGCGTCGGGACCGCCGGCCGCAAGCATCCCCTGGACTACGCGGGTGGATCGGCACTCATCGACCCGCAGGGCGTCAGCGTGGTCGAGGCCGGCAGCGCCGAGGTCGTGATCATTGGCGAGGTCGCTGCCCACACCGTGACCTCAACCCGGACTAATTTCCCCTTCTACGCAGATCGCCGATTCTCAGGCCGTTAACACCCGCAATGCCCGTATCAACATTTGGTCACGATCGGTCAGGGTCCCCGCGATGGGGGTTGCGATCACGTCCTGTCACGGGCTTGCATTCCACGGTTGGCCGTTGGACAGATCGTCCCGTGCCGGGAAACAGGAGGTCACTCACCAGTGATAGTCCACAGCAAGAAGGTGGTCGCGTCGTTGCTCGCGATCGTCGCCCTCGGTGCCACTGCGTGCACCGGCAGCAGCGACGGTAGCGGCAGCGGCGACGGCGGCACTGGCAGCAACAGCGGCACGAACTCGTCCGCGGGCACCAAGGGCACCGGAGCGTTCGCTGACTGCGGCACCAAGCCGAACGACTGCAACAGCGGCACCGCGAAGTCCGGTGGCACCTTCACCTACACGATCGAGAAGACCATCACGGGCTGGAACGTCAACAGCTCGAACACCAACACCTTCGACATCGTCGAGGTCGTCGGTGCGCTGAGCCCCGGCGCCTTCACCGCGACGCCCGACTTCAAGCCGGTCCTCAACAAGGACCTCATGGTCTCGGCCGACTCGTCGGTCAGCGGTGGCACGCAGACCCTGACCTACAAGATCCAGCCCGACGCGGTCTGGAGCGACGGCACGCCCGTCAATTTCGCCGACTTCAAGTACTACTGGGACACCGCCAACACCGGCGCGGACCACTGCCCCAAGTGCACCCCGGCCAGCACCGGCGGCTACGACCAGATCAAGTCGATGACCAGCGGTGACAACGGCAAGACCGTCACCGTCGTCATGAACAAGCCGTACTCCGACTGGCAGAGCATGTTCGGCAACCTCTACCCGGCGCACATCGCGGCCAAGCACGGCGGGGACACCCCGGCCGGTCGCTACCAGTCGTTCCAGTGGTTCGACAAGACGCAGCCGACGTGGTCGGCCGGCCCGTACATCATCAAGAGTGCGGACGTGAACACCTCGGTCACGCTGGTCCCGAACCCGAAGTGGTACGGCCAGGACAAGCCGAAGCTCAGCCAGCTGATCTTCCGCATCATCACCGACCAGACGCAGGAGGTCCCGGCCCTCGAGAACAACGAGGTGCAGGCGATCTACCCGCAGCCGAACGCCGACATCGTGCAGCAGGCCAACCAGATCCAGGACGCGCAGACCTACCTGGGCAAGGGCCTGAACTGGGAGCACCTGGACTTCAACACCAAGAGCTCGATCCTCTCCGACGTCAAGCTCCGGACGGCGATCTTCACGGCCATCAGCCAGAAGAACATCATCGCCCGCACCATCGGCCAGTTCGTGCCGGGTGCGAGCCCGATGGGCAACCACATGTTCGTCCCCGGCCAGGCCGGCTACGAGGACAACACCACGTCGACCAAGCAGGGCTCGGGTGACGTCGACGCCGCCAAGACCATCCTCAAGGACGCCGGTTACACCGGCATCGGCTCGTCGCTGAAGAACAAGTCGGGTCAGGCAGTCAGCATCCGCTGCACCTTCACCAGCGGCAACACGCTGCGGCAGCAGACCTGCCAGATCATCCAGACCCAGCTCGCCAAGCTCGGCGTCACCGTCAAGCTCACGCCGACCGACGACCTCGGCGGCACGCTGGACAAGGGTGACTTCGACCTGATCATCTTCGCCTGGGTCAGCACCCCGTTCGTCGCCACCGGTGCCCAGCAGATCTGGACCCTCAAGGGCGGCGGCAACTACGGCAAGAACGACGACCCGACGGTGGAGAAGCTCATCGGCCAGGCCTCCGAGGCCACCGACACCACGAAGCGCAACGAGCTGCTCAACCAGGCCGACGTGGCGCTGACCAAGGACGCCTACGTGCTTCCGCTCTTCCAGAAGCCGACCTTCCTCGCCGCGAAGAAGGACATCGTCAACCTGCGTGACAACGCGACGAGCGTCGGCCCGCCGTACAACGTTCAGCAGTGGGGTGTGAAGCAGTAACCGCTGATTCGGGGCGTAGCGTTACCCGCGTCACGTCCTGACGTATCGTCAGCTATCGCTTCGTCTTCCTCGTGGTGCCCCCGGGCCGTCAGGTCCGGGGGCACCACATCACGCTGGGGGAACAACTTCCGTGCTCATCTTCGTGATCCGAAGAGTGCTCATCTCGATCCCGGTGCTGATCGCATCGACGATCCTCACGTTCGTCCTCGTCAAGTTCTCCGGGGACCCGTTGCAGTACCTGAAGCTGCGAAATCCGCGACCGGCGCAGAGCATCATCGACGCCGAGGCGCACCGCCTCTGGCTCGACAGGTCCTGGCCGTCGCAGTACTGGCACTGGATCAGCAACGTCGTGCGGGGCAACTTCGGCCCGCAGGTCCAGGGCAACGAGAACGTCCGGACGCTCGTCTTCGACGGTCTGCTCGTGACCCTGCGCCTCGTCCTGGTCGCCGTGATCATCGCGCTGATCCTCGCCGTCATCACCGGTGTGCTCAGCGCCGTGAAGCAGTACAGCTTCCTCGACTACTCCGTGACGATGGTCGGCTTCCTCTTCCTGTCGATGCCCACCGTCTTCTTCGCCGCGCTGCTCAAGCAGGGCGGCATCTCGATCAACCGGTCCACGGGCGACCAGATCTTCGCCACCATCGGTGAACGATCGATCCCCATCGTCGACAACTCCTTCTGGGGCTCGACCAAGGACATCCTCGGCCACCTCATCCTGCCCGTGCTCGTGCTCGGCCTCGTCAGCTACGCGGCCTGGAGCCGCTTCACGCGGGCGTCGATGCTCGAGGTGCTGGACAGCGACTACGTGCGGCTGGCGCGCTCGAAGGGGCTCTCGCCGCGGCGGGTGCTCGTCCGGCACGCGCTGCGCACCGCGCTGGTGCCACTCACCACCGTCACCGCCCTGGACATCGCCGCCCTGCTCGGCGGCGCCATCGTCACCGAGACGGTCTTCCAGTGGCGCGGGATGGGCTTCGTCTTCCTCACCGCCCTGCGCAACAACGACTTCAACGTGATGCTGGCGTGGCTGCTCGTCGCCGCCGTGGTCGTCATCCTCTTCAACCTCATCGCCGACCTGCTCTACGGCGTGCTCGACCCGAGGATCCGAAATGCCTGAGACCGGGGCCCGCGGCCCGATCCTGGACAAGCCCGGCGACACCGAGGACCTCGTGCCGGTCGATGCGCCGAAGCAGACCGACCGCGACTTCGGGGTCAAGGAGCGCAACCAGTGGCAGATGGCGGTGCGCCGCTTCCTGCGACACCGGGTCGCCGTCGCCAGCCTGGTGGTCTTCGTCCTGCTGTGCCTCTTCGCCTTCGTCGGCCCGCACCTGTGGACCTACGACTACACGTTCCAGACCAACGACCTGTCCACGCCACCGGACGGCCGGCACCCCTTCGGCACCGACAACCTGGGCATCGACCAGCTCGCGGTGATCATGGTCGCGACCGGCCAGTCGATCAAGGTCGCGCTGCTGATCGGCTTCATCGCGACACTGGTCGGCGCGATCTGGGGAACGGTGTCCGGCTTCTTCGGCGGCGTCACCGACTCGACGCTGATGCGCCTGGCCGACCTGTTCCTCACCATCCCCGGCCTGGCGCTGGCCGCAGCACTCGGCCACAACTTCGGCGGCACCTGGTGGATCATCGGCCTGGTGCTCGGCGGCACCTCGGCGCCCTACGTCGCCCGCGTCACCCGCAGCACGGTGCTGAGCCTGCGTGAGCGTGAGTACATCGAGGCGTCGCGCGCCCTCGGCGCCAGCAACACGCGCATCATGCTCCGGCACCTGCTGCCCAACGCCTTCCCGGTGCTGCTGGTGAACGCCACGCTGCTGATCGCCACCGGCATCCTCGCCGAGACCGCGCTCTCCTTCGTCGGCTTCGGCATCCAGCCGCCGCAGACCTCACTCGGCCTGCTGGTGCAGGCCGGCACCAACTCCATCGACACCCGGCCGTGGCTCTTCTACTTCCCGGGTCTGTTCATCGTCCTCATCGTTCTGAGCGTCAACTTCATCGGCGACGGCCTGCGAGACGCGCTCGACCCGCGGCAGACAAGGCAGCGCCGATGACCCACTCCGAGAACTCCGTTGCCGTCGAGGCCCAGGCGCCCGCGGCCGACGACGCCCTGTTGACGGTGGAGAACCTCACCGTCTCCTTCCCGACCGACGACGGTATGGTCAACGCGGTCCGTTCGGTCACGTACACGGTGCGCGCCGGGGAGTCCCTCGGCATCGTCGGTGAGTCCGGTTCGGGCAAGTCCGTCAGCTCGCTGGCGGTCATGGGCCTGCTGCCGAAGTCGGCGCGGGTGGCCGGCTCGGTCCGCTTCCGTGGCCAGGAGCTGCTGGGACTGGACGAGAAGGGCTATTCGAGCCTGCGCGGCAACAAGATCGCGATGATCTTCCAGGACCCGCTCACCTCGCTGAACCCGGTCTACTCGATCGGCTACCAGATCGCCGAGGCGGTGCGCGCCCACAACGACGTGAGCAAGGAGGCTGCCGTCGAGCGGGCTATCGAGCTGCTCCGCGTCGTCGGCATCCCGTTCCCCGAGCAGCGGATCCGTTCCTACCCGCACGAGCTCTCCGGCGGCATGCGGCAGCGCATCGTGATCGCCATCGCGATGGCCAACAACCCCGACGTCATCATCGCCGACGAGCCCACCACCGCGCTGGACGTCACCGTGCAGGCGCAGGTGCTCGAGGCCCTCGAGGCCGCGCGCGCCGAGACCGGTGCGGCGCTGATCATGATCACCCACGACCTCGGCGTCATCGCCGGGCACGCGGACCGTATCGCCGTGATGTACGCCGGCAAGCTGGTCGAGACGGGGACCACCGAGGACGTCTTCTACCGCCCCCGCATGCCGTACACGCTCGGCCTCTTGGGCAGCCTGCCGCGCCTCGACCAGACCGAGCGGCAGCGGCTCACGCCGATCAAGGGCTCGCCGCCTTCCCTGCTCAATCTCCCGCCCGGCTGCCCGTTCACCCCTCGCTGCCCGATGGCCGAAGCGGTCTGTGACACCGAGGAGCCGGAGCTGCTGCCGGTGGATCAGAGCGATCACGCGGCGGCATGCCATTTCCGCTCGCGTCTGAAGGAAGTAGAGGCAGAGGACATCTTCACCGAGACCGTCGTCGCCGACGCCGCGATCGTCGATACCGCCACCTTCGACGACCGGGGGGTCGAGCAGTGAGCGAGACGACTGCCAGCCTCGTCAAGTCCGGCAAGGACAAGGGCGAGCCGGTCCTGTCCGTGCGCGGGATCTCCAAGCACTTCCCGATCCGTTCCACCGGTCTGATCCGCCGCAAGGTGGGCGACGTCCACGCCGTCTGCAACGTCTCGTTCGACATCCACGAGAACGAGACGGTCTGCATCGTCGGCGAGTCCGGCTGCGGCAAGAGCACCACCGGACGGGTGGTGCTGAACCTGCTGCAGGCCTCGGCCGGCGAGGTCCAGTGGCAGGGACGGAATCTTTTCGATCTGTCCAACTCGCAGCTGCGTGAGGTGCGGCGGCAGGTCCAGATCGTCTTCCAGGACCCGTTCGCCTCGCTCGACCCGCGCATGACGGTGCACGAGCTGATCGCCGAGCCGCTGAAGATCCACGGCCTCTACCGTGGTGAGAAGGCGGGCAAGGCACGCGTCAAGGAGCTGATGGCCCAGGTGGGCCTCAACCCCGAGCACGGTGCGCGGTACTCCAACGAGTTCTCCGGTGGCCAGCGGCAGCGCATCGGCATCGCCCGGGCCCTGGCGCTGCGGCCGAAGCTGCTCGTGCTCGACGAGCCGGTCTCCGCACTCGACGTCTCCATCCAGGCCGGCGTCATCAACCTGCTGGAGGACCTGCAGCAGGAGTTCGGCCTCAGCTACCTGTTCATCTCCCACGACCTCTCGGTCATCCGGCACATCGCCGACCGCGTCGTCGTCATGTACCTGGGCAAGGTCGTCGAGACGGCCGATGTCGACGAGCTCTTCTCGCGGCCGTCGCACCCGTACACGCAGGCGCTGATGTCGGCGATCCCGCTGCCGGACCCGGTGAAGGAGCGCGAGCGGACCCGCATCGTGCTGACCGGCGACGTGCCGAGCCCGGTGAACCCGCCGAGCGGTTGCCGCTTCCGCACCCGCTGCCAGAAGTTCGCCAGCTCGCTGAGCAACACCCAGCGCGAGTGGTGCGTGAACGTGGAACCGCCGTTGGACGAGAAGTTCTCGGCCCACCGGGTGGCGTGCCACTTCGCGGCCGCGCGGGTCGACATCCTGGATGTCGTCGAGCGCGACGAGGTCGACCCTGCGCTGGCGTCCTGGCCCACCGGCCGGCCGTCGGACGCCGAGTCGTCCGCGCCGATGGCCTGCGAGCCCGGTGGCGCGCCCCGCGAGCCGCAGCGGCTGGACCCCGACGCCGTCGTGAACGAGGAGGGTGTGGTCGTCAGCGGCGACGCCGCCGAGACCGGCTCCGACGCCGGCTCCGGCCGGCACGCGGCCGGCGACGAGCGGGGCTGACGGGCGGCTCGGTCCACCCCGGCCGTTCGCTACCGTCACGTCGTGACCTTCGCCGACGCCGCCGCCCCGGCCGCCGCCTCCGGGTTGGCGCCCGGGGCTGAGCGGCGCGCGCTCTTCGTGCACGCCCATCCCGACGACGAGACGATCGCGACCGGCGCCACCATGGCGCAGCTCGCGGCACGGGGCGACGCCGTCACCCTGGTCACCTGCACCCTCGGGGAGCAGGGCGAGATCCTGGTGCCCGAGCTGGCGCAGCTGGAGGCGGCCCGGGCCGACCAGCTGGGTGGTTACCGGATCGCCGAGCTCGCCGGGGCGCTGGCCGCCCTCGGCATCACCGACCATCGGTTCCTCGGTGGCGCCGGCCGTTTCCGGGACAGCGGCATGATGGGCGACCCCGCGAACGCACACCCGCGTGCGTTCTGGCGCGCCAACGTCGACGCCGGCGTCTTCGCCGAGGCAGTGGCGGCCCTGGTCGCGATCATCCGGGAAATCCGGCCGCAGGTGGTGGTCACCTACGACGACAACGGCGACTACGGCCATCCGGACCACATCATGGCCCACCGGGTGACGGCGGCCGCCGTCGAGGCAGCCGCGGACGCGGCGCATCCCGGCGGCCCGACGTGGGAGGTCGCCAAGTTCTACTGGACCGCCACGCCGCGATCGCTGCTGGTCCGCAGTTTCGCCGAGGTCCTGGCCAGGGACGACGTCCCGTTCGAGGCCGCCGACGAGCCGGGGTTCGGTGTCGCCGACGAGGTCGTCACGGCCCAGATCGATGCCTCGGCGCAGGTCGCGGCCAAGCGGGCAGCGCTGGCCGCGCATCGCACCCAGGTGCTCGTCCACGGTGAGGAGTTCTTCGCCCTCTCCAACCGCCTCGGTCGACTGATCAACGGCGTCGAGCACTACCGGCTGGTGCGCGGTGCCGCCGGTGAGCCCGGCCCGGACGGCCGCGAGAGCGACCTCTTCGCCGGGGTGCGAGGGTGAGCGAGTCGCAGTCGCCCGGCGCACTGGAGTGGCTCGGAGTCGCGGTCCTGACCGGCTGCGGCGCCCTCAGCGCCTGGCTGGAGTCGCTGCTGGTGCCGTTCTACGTCGGCGGCACCGTCGTCCCGGTGACGGTGCTGCTCACCCTCGTCGGCAACTGGTACCTGCCACGGTTGGCCCGCGCGCTCGTGGCGCACACGCTCGCGGCCTGCCTGCCCTTCTTCGCCTGGCTCGCGGTGATCATCTTCGTCGCCGCGGCCGGACGGCCGGAGGGGGACGTGATCCTGCCCGGCGGTGGCGGCGCCATGGAGTACGTCGGCTACGCCGTGATGCTCGGCGGCGCGCTGGTCGCCACCATCTCGATCGTGATGTCACTGCCGCCGCCGCAGCGGCGTGAGCGGGGTCAGCCCTCGGCGGTCTCGGGGTCGACGCGGTAGAGGTAGTCGTGGTGCACGTGGTAGCCGAGCCGCGCGTAGAGCGCCACGGCGGCGGTGTTCTCCCGCTCCACCTGCAGGTACGTACGGGTGGCGCCGTGCTCTCGTCCCCACTGCCACAGCGCGGCGGTCACGGCCTGCGCCAGACCCTGTCGCCGGTGCTCGGGTGTGACCTCGACCGCGGCGACGCCGAGCCAGCCGTCGTCCACCACGCCGCGCGCGACGGCCACGGTCCCGTTGTTGGCGCGGATCTGCGCGAATGTCACCGTGTCGTGCCGGGTGAGCAGGGCGCGCCCGATCTCCGTCGCCGCCTCGCCGCCGCGGTAGCGCGCCAACCAGTCTTCGTCCGGTTCGTCGTGCAGCTCGACCGTGGCGGCGGCGGTCGGGGCGTCGACGTGGTCCAGCCGGGCCGTCATGACGTGCGACTCGCCGGTGAAGTCCCAGCCTCGCTCGCCGAGCTCGGCGTCCAGCAACCGGCGCGCCTCGACGGGGACGCCGATGAGCAGCGGCAGCCCGCGCTCGGCGTACCAGGCCCGCGCCTCGTCCAGCGCCTCGGCCAGCGGCCGGCGCAGCTGGCCCACCGGCAGCACCGAGTTGGCTCGGCGCAGCAGGCCATGGTCGGCGCGGAGCAGCCAGCCATCCAGCTCGTGGGTCTCGGCGGCGCGCATGCCGCGGGCCGCGACGCGGTCCAGCGCCAGCTCGTCGGCCGTCGACGGCACCACCAGCCGTGACGCGATCACGTAGGCCCGCGGCACCTCGACGGCACCGCGCGCGGTCTCGATCACCGCGGTCTGCGCGTCGAGTCCGATGAGATCGCCGACGACGTCGGCGGTGCGCAACTGCCCGTCCGGATCGCGTTCGACGACGCGGCGGACGCTGACGCGCCGCCCCTGCCAGCTAGGCTCCACCACGGACGGCATACTAGGACGCGGCCGTCGCGCACCAGCACCGAAGGGACCCACGCAGTGACCTACGTGATCGCAGAACCTTGTGTCGACCTGCTCGACAAGGCCTGCATCGAGGAATGTCCGGTCGACTGCATCTACGAGGGCGCCCGGATGCTCTACATCCACCCCGACGAGTGCGTGGACTGCGGCGCCTGCGAGCCGGTCTGCCCGGTCGAGGCGATCTTCTACGAGGACGACCTGCCCGACAAGTGGCGCGACTACACCAAGGCCAACGTCGACTTCTTCGACGACCTCGGCTCGCCCGGTGGCGCCTCCAAGACCGGCAAGACCGAGAACGACCCGCAGTGGGTCAAGGACCTGCCGCCCGTCGAGCACGACGAGTAGGACCTGAGCCGCTAGACCTTCGCGAGCGTGGCGGTCACCGCAGTCGCGGTGGCCGCCTTCGTGCTCCACCCGTCAGCCCGCGTCCAGCGGCGGCCGTCGTAGTCGACCCGGTCGATCCCGAGCCGGTCGGCGTTGCTGACGAACCAGGCGGCCGTCTGCCACCCCGCTCCGGGGACGCGGACGGTGCGCGCCCCCACCGCCGTCGGCGTGTCGATGCCCAGCTCGGTGCCGACCTGCTTGGCCACGGTGGCGGCGGAGGCCACCTCCTGCGGCTTGTCGAAGCTGCAGCTCAGCCCGGCCGGCGTGCGTCCCGAGAGGGCGGCCGCGAGCGCGGTCGCCTCGGGTACGTGCTGTGCGTAGAGGCTGCCGTCGATCGAGATCTGCACCTTCTGGATCGCGTCCTCGGGTGCAAGCTGCTCCCAGCCGTCGACCTTGACGAGCGCGTCGAGGAACTTGGTGGTCGCGGTGCGGACGTCCGAGAGCGACGCAGCACTGCCCCACCCCTGCGACGGGCGCTGCTGCAGCACGCCCACCGAGTCGCGGTCACCCTGCCCGGCGGGGATGTTGCGCAGCTTGCTCTCCTGGTACGCCGCGGCGAGGACGAGCACCTGCGCCCGGGTCGGCAGGCGCTCCTTGTAGGAGGTGACCGCGCCGATCATGGTCGCGGCCGTGCTCGCCTGGTCCGGGTCGATCTCGTAGCTGCCGAAGGTGCAGCTGTCGGCGGTGAAGGTGTCCTTGGCGGTGTCCCACAGCGCGCGGACGGCCAACAGCAGGCCGAGTACGACCGCCACCACCACGAGCAGGGTGACGGTGAGCCGGGTTCGTCGTGCTGCCATCAGTTGTGCGCGTGCAGGGCTTCGTTCAGGGTGACGGTGACACCGCGGCGCGGCCGGGCCTCCAATGCGCCGGTGACGCTGTTGCGCCAGAACTGCAGGCCCGAGGCACCCGAGAGCTCGCTGCCCTTGACGACCGCGCCGTCCGGCATCGTCAGCTTCGAGCCGGCAGTGACGTAGGTCCCGGCCTCGACGACGCAGTCGTCACCGAGCGAGATGCCGATGCCGGCGTTGGCGCCGATGAGGCAGCGCTCGCCGATGGTGATGCGTTCCTTGCCGCCGCCGGAGAGCGTGCCCATGATCGAGGCGCCGCCGCCGACGTCCGAGCCCTCGCCGATGACCACGCCGGCCGAGATCCGTCCCTCGACCATCGAGGTGCCGAGCGTCCCGGCGTTGTAGTTGCAGAAGCCCTCGTGCATCACGGTGGTGCCCGGCGCGAGGTGGGCGCCCAGGCGGACCCGGTCGGCATCGGCGATGCGGACGCCGCTGGGCACGACGTAGTCGGTCATGCGGGGGAACTTGTCGATGCCGAGGACCTGGACCGGACCCTTGCGCCGCAGCGCCAGCCGCGTCCGTTCGAAGTCGTCCACCGCGCAGGGGCCGAGCGTGGTCCAGACGACGTTGGTGAGCAGGCCGAAGATGCCGTCGAGGTTGATGTCGTTCGGCCGGACGAGTCGGTGTGACAACAGGTGCAACCTCAAGTAGACGTCGATAGCGTCGACGGGCGCGGCGTCCAGCTCGATGGCGCAGACGGCGACATCCACGCGGACGTTGCGATCGTTGGCGGACTCCTGCGCCCCGGTCAGCGCGGCCAGGTCGTGCGGTGCCGCGGCGGCGGCCGGCTGCGGTCCGAGCTGGGGCTCGGGGAACCAGCAGTCCAAGACGCGGTCGGTGTTCGCTCCGCTCGCCTCGCGGGTGGCCAGGCCGTAGCCCCAGGCAGTTCTCTCACTCACGCGCCTCACCCTAACGAGCACGGCTGTGGGCGCCCGGGTAACGTCCGCGGACGTGCTGGATCTCGCCTTGGACGCAGCCCTGCTCACCGCCGCCCTCGTCGACATCGAATCGGTCTCGGGCAACGAGGCGCTGATCACCGACGAGGTGGAGGCGGCACTGCGCACCCTGTCGGGGCTGCAGGTTGAGCGTGACGGCAATGTCGTCGTCGCCCGCACCGACCTCGGCCGGGACCGGCGCGTCGTGCTGGCCGGGCACCTGGACACCGTCCCGGTGGCGGGGAACCTGCCGTCCCGGCTGGAGGATGACCGGCTCTACGGCTGCGGCAGCAGCGACATGAAGTCCGGGGACGCGGTGATGCTGCGGATCGCGCACCTGGTCGGCACGGGCGCGCTGGACCCGGCTGTGGACCTCAGCTGGATCCTCTACGACTGCGAGGAGGTCGCCGCCGAGCGCAACGGGCTGCGCCGGCTGGCCGCCACCCGTCCCGAGGCGCTGGCCGGCGACCTCGCCATCCTGCTGGAGGGGACCGAGGGGCTCGTCGAGGGCGGCTGCCAGGGGACGCTGCGGGTGGCGATCCGGCTGGCCGGGGTGCGGGCGCACAGCGCGCGGTCCTGGCTCGGCAGCAATGCGATCCACGCCGCCGCGCCGGTACTGGCGCGGCTGGCCGCCTACGAGGGTCGCGTCGTCGACGTCGACGGCCTCACCTACCGCGAAGGCCTCAACGCCGTCGGCATCACCGGGGGAGTGGCGGGCAACGTGGTCCCCGACGAGTGCGTCGTCACCGTCAACTACCGCTTCGCGCCGGACCGCTCCGAGGCCGACGCGCTCGCCCACGTCCGGGACGTCTTCACCGGCTTCGACCTCGAGCTCACCGACACCGCGCCCGGCGCCCGTCCGGGCCTGGACACCCCGGTCGCCGCCGAGTTCGTCGCCGCCGTCGGTGGCGAGCCCCGCGCCAAGCTGGGATGGACCGACGTGGCCCGCTTCGGCCCGCTCGGCATCCCCGCCGTCAACTTCGGTCCCGGTGACCCCAAGCTCGCTCACACCGTGGACGAGTGGGTGTCGGTGCAAGCCTGCCTGGCCGCCGAGGAGGCGCTGGTCCGGTTCCTGTCCCGCTGACCCGCCCCGCCCGGGCAGCGGGCAAGGAAGCCGGAGAGGGCACGGCTCGCTACGGTCGGACCATGAGCGAGGGGCGCAAGCAGCAGCAGCGGGGTCCGGTGATCCTGCGTCGGGCGCAGATCGAGGCCGGGACCACCGACCAGCGGCTGCTGGACTCCCGCGGTCCGTCCGACTGGGTGCACACCGACCCGTGGCGGGTGCTGCGCATCCAGAGCGAGTTCGTCGAGGGCTTCGGCCTGCTGGCCGAGCTCGGTGCGGCGGTCTCGGTCTTCGGCTCGGCGCGCACGCCGGCCGACCACCCCGAGTACGCCGCCGCGCAGCGCCTCGGTGCGGCGCTGGTGAAGGCCGGCTACGCGGTGATCACCGGCGGTGGTCCCGGCGCGATGGAGGCTGCCAACAAGGGTGCCTGCGAGGCCGGAGGTGTCTCGGTCGGCCTCGGTATCGAGCTGCCGTTCGAGCAGAGCCTCAACGAGTGGGTCGACATCGGCATCAATTTCCGGTACTTCTTCGCCCGCAAGACGATGTTCGTCAAGTACGCGCAGGCCTTCGTGATCCTGCCCGGCGGCTTCGGCACGCTGGACGAGATGTTCGAGGCACTGACGCTCGTGCAGACGCAGAAGGTCACGCGCTTCCCCGTCGTCCTCTTCGGCTCGGCCTACTGGCAGGGGCTGTTGGACTGGCTCCGCGACACCGTCGAGCCGGCGGGCAAGATCAAGGCCAGCGACCTCGACCTGCTCCACGTCACCGACGACATCGACGACGCGGTCGCGCACGTGGTCGGCTCCGGCGGACCACGGCCGGGCACCGCCGAATACGACGGGCAGTGACGATGCGGATCTGCGTCTACTGCGCCTCCTCCGAGACGATCGACCAGTCCTTTCGCGACCTCGCCACCGCCGTCGGGCAGCGGATCGCCGCCGACGGGCACGAGCTGGTCTCCGGCGGCGGCCGGGTCTCGATGATGGGTGACGTCGCCAGGGCCGCCCGGGCCGGCGGCGCGCACACCACCGGGGTCATCCCCAGAGACCTCGTCGACCGCGAGCTCGCCGACACCGACGCCGACTCGCTGCTGGTCGTGGAGACCATGCGCGAGCGGAAGCGGCTCATGGACTCCGCCGCCGACGCCTTCCTCGTGCTCCCCGGCGGTCTGGGCACCTTCGAGGAGATGTTCGAGGTCTGGACCGCGCTCTCGCTCGGCATGCACACCAAACCGGTGGTCGTGCTGGACCCCGACGGCCTCTTCGACCCGCTCTGGACCTACCTGGAGACGCTGCGCGACAAGGGCTTCGTCCGGCAGAGCGCGCTCGACGCGCTGCTCCGCACGCGCACGGTGGACGAGGCCTTCGCCGCACTCACCGCCGTTCTCACTGCCGGGGGGCCGACCCCTTAGGCAGTCCGGCGCCGTGCTGCTGGAAGGACATGAGGCGCTCGTTCTCGTAGGCGACGCGCTGTGCGGAGCCGTCCAGCTCGCGGAACATCTGCTTCAGCACCCGCACCCCCTCGGGGTGGTTGGCCGACACTGCGAGGCCGAGGGCCAGCGCCACCTGCTCGACCTCGTCCGGCGCGCCCCGCGTCGTGAGCAGGCCGAGGGTCTCGGCCTCCTCGGCACCGACGGTGCGTCCGGTGAGCACGAGGTCCTTGGCGCGGGCCACCCCGATCAGCGGGGCCAGTCGTGCCGGCCCGACGGGGACGCCGTGGCGTGCCCCGGCCCACGCCAGCTTGAGGTTGTCGCCCCCGGCGCGCAGGTCCGCCGCGGCGACGATCTCCGCACCGGCGCCGACGCAGTTGCCGACACAGACTGCGATCACGGGCATCGGCATCGTGTCCAGCGTCGAGTAGAGCCGGGTGAAGCCGGCCATCCGCGCCACCCCGCCGGCGGCGTCGAGCTCCTCGGCGACGTCCGCGCCGGCGCAGAAGGCCCGGGTGTTCGTCGTCGAGAGGACGAGCGCGCGGACGGAGTCGTCGGCGGCGACGGCGTCCAGGGTGTCGTTGAGCAGCGCCAGGCTCGCCGAATCGAGCGCATTGCGCTTCTCGGGCCGGTTCAGTCGGACGATCTCGACGGTGTCGACGCGCTCCCGCAGAACGCTGGCTTCGGTCACGATTCAGAAGTTCAGCACACCCGCGCTCCGTACGGTCGAACCGATGAGACGTCTCACCGTCGCCGCCCTGACCGTCGCCGCCGGGCTCGCCCTCGCTGCCTGCTCGGCCGACTCCGACGGGGACCCCGCCGAGTCGGCTGCCTCGGGTTCGACCTCTGCTCCGGCAGCGTCCGGTGGCAGCACGACGAGTGCGGCCCGGCCGACGGTCGTGGCCGACGGCCTGGCAGTGCCGTGGGGAATGGTCTTCCTGCCCGACGGCCGCGCGCTGGTGAGCGAGCGGGACAGCCACCGCCTCGTCACCGTCACCGCCGCCGGCACCACGACGGCGGTCGGCACGGTGCCGGGTGTCCGGAACGGCGCGGGGGAGGGCGGGCTGCTCGGCCTCGCCCTGTCGCCGCGCTTCGCCGACGACCGCACCGTCTTCGCCTATTACACGAGCGCCTCGGACAACCGCGTCGTCGCCTTCACCTTCGACGGCACGTCGGTGAGCGGCTTCCGGCCCGTCTTCACCGGGATCCCGTCAGGCTCGATCCACAACGGCGGCCGCCTCGCTGTCGGTCCGGACGGTCACCTCTACGTCACGACCGGGGACGCCGGCCAGCCCGACCGTGCCCCCGACGTGGACTACCTCGGCGGCAAGGTGCTGCGGATGACGACCGCCGGCAGGCCCGCTCCCGGCAACCCCGATCCCGACTCGGTCGTCTGGACCCGGGGCCACCGCAATCCGCAGGGGATCGCCTTCGGCCCCGACGGCACCGTCTACGAGGCCGAGTTCGGGCAGAACTCCCAGGACGAGATCAACAGGCTGTCGGCGGGCCGGGACTACGGCTGGCCCTCGGTCGAGGGTGACAACGGCGAGAAGCAGGGCGCGACCCCGCCGCTGGCGACCTTCTCGACCTCCGACGCCTCCCCGTCCGGGCTCGCCTTTGCCGGCGGCTCGCTCTGGCTGGCCGCCCTCGGCGGCGAACGGCTGTACCGGTTGCCGCTGACGGGGGGCCGCGTCGGTGAGCGGCAGGAACTGCTCGACGGCGACTACGGCCGGCTGCGGACCGTCGTCACCGCCCCCGACGGCTCGCTGTGGGTGACGACCTCCAACCGGGACGGCCGCGGCGACCCCGCCGAGGACGACGACAGGATCATCCGGGTCCCGGTGCGCTGAGCGGGGTTACGGTGGGCGCGTGGCCTCACACATGACTGACGAGCAGCGCCGCGCGTTCCTCTCCGAGGGGACCCGCACCGGGATCCTGTCGACGGTCCGCAAGGACGGCACCCCGCACGCCGCGCCGATCTGGTTCGTCCTCGACCCGGACGACCCGGATGTCGTGGTCTTCATGACCGGTGCCGACACCGTCAAGGGCCGCAACCTGCGGCGGACCGGGGTCGCCACGCTGACGGTGGACGAGTCCACCCCGCCCTTCGACTTCGTGACCATCACCGGCCACGTCGAGATCAGCGACGACCTCGAGGCGATGCTGCCGTGGTCGATCCGCCTCGGCGGTCGCTACATGGGCGAGGCGGCCGCCGAGCAGTTCGGCCGGCGCAACGCCGTCCCCGGCGAGCTGATGATCCGGCTCGTCCCGGACAAGATCGTCGCGTTGGCCGCCGTCGCCGACTGACGCCGCCGACTGACCGACGTCCCGTGCCGGCGGGGTCGGCATGGCACCATCGTCGGCGTGGTGGAACTGGTGCTCTACGGGCTGCTGGCCGTGGTCCTGGCCGTCGGGCTGTTCTTCGCCGCCGCCCGCTTCCTGCCCGCCGGTGAGCAGATCGCGCCGCCGCTGCGCGACGAGGCACCCTGGCACCTGCCCGCAGACCGGGCGCTCGGCTCGGCAGACGTCGACTCCGTGCGCCTGCCGGTGGCGCTGCGCGGCTACCGCTTCGCCGAGACCGATCTGCTGCTCGACCGGCTCGCCGCCGAGATCCGGGACCGGGACATCGAGATCGCGCGGCTGCGCGAGCAGGCGAGCGGCCGGTTGCCGGCGCCGGGTCCGGACCGTGTCGCCTTCGCCAAGCCGGCGGCGACCACCGCCGACGACTCCACCAACGGCGATATCGACGATGCCGCCCGCTGACCGTCCGCGCTGCGACTGGGCGAACTCGACGCCGGACTACGTCGCCTATCACGACGACGAGTGGGGCACCGAGCTGCACGGCGAGCGGGAGCTCTTCGAGCGGATGTCCCTGGAGGCGTTCCAGTCCGGGCTCTCGTGGCTCATCATCCTGCGCAAGCGGCCGGGCTTCCGCGCTGCCTTCGCCGGCTTCGACATCGAGACCGTCGCCGACTTCGACGCCGCGGACGTGACCCGGCTGCTCGCCGACGCCGGCATCGTCCGCAACCGGGCCAAGATCGAGGCGACGATCGCCAACGCCCGCGTCATCCGCGATTCGGTCGGTGAGGGGCTGGACGAGCTGCTCTGGTCCTTCGCGCCCAGCGACCATCGTCGGCCGCAGACGCTCGCCGAGGTCCCGGCCACCTCGCCGGAGTCGGTGGCGATGGCTAAGGCGTTGAAGAAGCGGGGTTTCCGCTTCGTCGGCCCCACCACCGCCTACGCGCTCATGCAGGCCACCGGCATGGTGGACGACCACGTCTCGTCCTGCTGGCGGGCAACGGGCTGAGAGGGTCGGGGCAGGCGTTCACGCGACGGTTGTCGTCCGTTTCACCCGCTTCGCGATAGTCCGGTGTCATGCCCGAACTGGACCGCCGCCGCTTCCTGCAACTCGCCGGTGTCACGGGCGGCGTCGCCGCCGCGACATCGCTGACCGGCACCGCCCTCGCCGACTCCGTCGCGCGTGCCGCCGCTATCCCCGCGCACCGCCGGCACGGCTCGCTGCGCGACGTCGAGCACGTCGTGATCCTCATGCAGGAGAACCGCTCCTTCGACCACTACTTCGGCACCATGCGCGGGGTCCGGGGCTACGGCGACCCGCATCCGGCGCGGCAGCAGTCCGGGACGAGCGTCTTCGACCAGAACGGGGTGCTGCCGTTCCGCCCCGACGTCGACGACCTCGGCCTGGCCTTCGTGCAGGACCTCGCGCACGGCTGGAACGACGGTCACGACGCCTTCCACGGCGGCAACTACGACCGCTGGGTGCAGGCGAAGACCACCACGACGATGGCGCATCTGGAGCGGCGCGACATCCCGTTCCACCACGCGCTCGCCGACGCCTTCACCGTCTGCGACGCCTACCACTGCTCGTTCGTGGGCTCGACCGACCCGAACCGCTACTACCTCTGGTCGGGGTGGACCGGCAACGACGGCGGCGGCAAGGGGCCGGTCCTGGACAACTCCGAGGCGGGCTACGCCTGGACGACCTATCCCGAGCGGCTCGAGCGGGCCGGGGTGTCGTGGCGGATCTACCAGGACGAGGGCGTCGGGCTGGACGCCACCGGCAGCTGGGGCTGGACCGAGGACCCCTACATCGGCAACTACGGCGACAACTCGCTGCTCTACTTCGACGCGTACCGCAACGCCAAGCCCGGCGACGCGCTGTACGAGAAGGCGCGGCGTGGCACCCGCATCAGCACCGGCGGCACGCTCTTCGACGAGCTTCGCGCGGATGTGCGCCATCACCGGCTGCCGCAGGTGTCGTGGATCGCGGCGCCGGAGGCCTTCACCGAGCATCCGAACTGGCCGGCGAACTACGGCGCCTGGTACGTCTCGCAGGTGCTGGACGCGCTGACCGCCGACCCGGACGTCTGGTCGCGCACAGTCCTGCTGCTCACCTACGACGAGAACGACGGCTTCTTCGACCACGTCGTGCCGCCGTACCCGGCCGGCGGAGCCCTGGCCGGCGCCTCCACCGTGCCGGTCACCGACGAGCACTTCGCCGGCGACGGGAAGTTCACCGCGGGGGCCTACGGCCTCGGCCAGCGCGTGCCGATGCTCGTCGTCTCGCCGTGGAGCACCGGGGGCTGGGTCTGCTCGGAGACCTTCGACCACACCTCGGTGATCCGCTTCCTCGGCGCCCGCTTCGGGGTGGGGGAGCCGAACATCACCCCGTGGCGCCGCGCGGTCTGCGGGGACCTGACCTCGGCCTTCGACTTCGGACGCTCCCGCAGCGCGGTTCCGTCGCTACCGACCACCACGGGATACGCGCCTCGCGACGACAAGCGGCACCCGGACTACGTCCCCACCCCGCCCGCCACGGGCGCGCTGCCGGCACAGGAGCCCGGTGTCCGGCCGTCCCGACCGCTCGGCTACCGCCTGGACGTCGACGGCACCCGCACCGAGGCGGGACTGCGGGTGGACTTCCACAACCGCGGCCGGCTCGGACTGCAGCTGCAGGCACGCTCGCAGACTGGCGCGGCGCCGGCGTCCTTCACCGTCGGCGCGGGGGACCGGTTGACGGCGACGCTGCCGGTCTCCGGGGGCGGGTACGACTGGGAGCTGCACGGTCCGAACGGCCTGTACCGCCGCTATGCCGGCGAGGACGGCAGCCGGGTCGAGGCGCGGCTGTCCACCGAACCGGGACACGTGGAGCTCGTCCTGCGCGGCGCCGGGACCGTCACCGTCCGCGACGCCTACCGCGACCGGACGCGGACGGTGCGCCTGCGCGGTCGGGCGTCGCTGCGGTTCCCCACCCATCACGACTGGTACGACCTCACCGTGACCGGCGAGCACGGTCTGGTCCGCGCCTTCGCCGGCCGGGTCGAGACCGGGCGACCGTCGGTCAGCGACCCGCAGCTCGGCTGACACCCCCGCCCGCCGCGATCCGGGAGCGCTGGTCCCGGTCAGCGGGACCGGCACTCCCGGATCGGTGGTGGGTCGTGGGGGTCAGTGGCCCTGGAAGACCGGGCGCTGCTTGGCCACGAATGCGGCGGTGGCGTTGACGTGGTCGGCGGTGGCGCCCATCCGGGACTGCAGCTCGTCCTCCTTGGCCAGCGCGGCGTCGAGGTCGTGGTCGGCGGCGAAGGCGATCGACTCCTTGATCGCGGCATAGGCGGCCGTCGGGCCGGCGGCCAGGCGTACCGCCAGCTCGCGGGCAGCCTCGGCGACCCGCTCGTCGTCCACGACGGCGTTGACCAGCCCCATCTCCAACGCCGCCTCGGCCGTGATCGGCTCGGCCAGCAGGGCCAGCGCCGTCGCCCGGGCCGACCCGATGAGCCGCGGCAGCGTCCAGGAGACCCCGCTGTCCAGGGAGAGCCCGACATTGGCGAAGGCGAGCAGGAACCCGGCGCTCTTGGCGGCGATGCGGAAGTCGCAGGCGAAGGTCAGCCCCGCGCCGGCGCCGGCGGCCATGCCGTTGACCGCGGCCACCACCGGCTTCGGCATGGTGGCCAGCGCCTGGACGATCGGGTTGTAGTGCTCGGTGACGGTCGACAGCGGGGTGGGGTCGTGGGCCTCCAGCAGGCCCACGTGCTCACGCAGGTCCTGCCCGACACAGAAGCCGCGGCCGCTGCCGGTCAGCACGACGGCACGCACGCTCGGGTCGGCGGCGATCTCGCGCAGGGTGTCGCGCAGCGCCTCCTTCAGCTCCAGCGACAGCGAGTTCATCGAGGCCGGCCGGTTCAGCGTCACGGTGGCGACGCCCTCGCTGCGGTCGACGAGCAGGACGTCGGTGCGGCTCGTGGGAGAAGGCGCGGGGGTGGGGGACGACATCGACGATCACCTCGGGAGACGGGCGGACTGGGCGTGCCGCGACCGACGCTAGCCCGGGGCTCGGGACGGGCGACGCGGCCGGTGGCGGCGCCGGTTTCGGGCCGGGGTTGGGGGATCGGGCCGCCATACGGGAGAATGGGCTGCACCACGGTGCGCGTCGGGATCCGGAGCGCACCGGAATCGTGTTCGAACTGTCTGATGCGTGGGCCCATGGCCCACCGGAGGAGGCTGGCATGGCGGCCATGAAGCCGCGGACGGGCGACGGCCCGCTCGAAGTCACGAAGGAAGGCCGCGGCATCGTCATGCGCGTGCCGCTCGAGGGTGGCGGGCGACTCGTCGTCGAGATGACCCCCGACGAGGCCGACGCGCTCGGCGACGCGCTCAAGGCCGTCGGGAGCTGACCTCGCACCTCACCCGACCCCGGTCCCCGCTTCACGGCGGGGTCACCGGGGTCGAGTGCTCTCCGGACCAATCACGAAGCCCGCACGAGGCCCGGCGAGAGCCCGTGCCACGGTCGTCGGTGGCCCCCGCTCCTCCCGGCACGCTCCGTCGGGCAGGATCGCAGGCATGCTCGACGTCCGACTGACGGGTCCGCACCGCGACGCACTCACGCGCGACTGGCCCGACGGCGTCGCCGCCGTACGTGAGAGCGCGGCCCGGCTGGCGCGGGAGCTGCCCGCCGGCCGCAGCCGCGTCGCCGCCGAGGGCGTCGGCGGCGACCGCCTCGCCGCACTGGTCGAGGGGCTGGTGCTGGGCAGCTACCGCTTCACCGTCTCCGCGACGCCGTGGGAGCAGCCGACCCGCGTCGAGCTCTGCGGCGCCGAGGACATCGACGCGCTCCGGCGCGGGTTGGATTCGGCCGGGGCGACCGTCTGGGCCCGCGACCTGGCCAACACGCGGTCGAACGTCAAGACCCCGGCCTGGCTGGCGCGGCAGGCCACCACGGTCCTGGACGGGCCGGGGCTGCAGGTCGAGGTCCATGACGAGATCTGGCTGCGCGAGCAGGGCTTCGGCGGCGTGCTGGGCGTCGGCGGGGGGTCGGCCTCGCCGCCCCGGCTCATCCAGGTCTCCTGGCGGCCGCGGGGTGCCCGCAAGGGGATCCACCTCGTCCTCGTCGGCAAGGGGATCACCTTCGACACCGGCGGCATCAACCTCAAGCCCGGCGAGTCGTCGCGGACCATGTTCACCGACATGGCCGGTGGCGCGGCCGTGCTCGGCGCGATGCGGCTCGCGGCGGCCCGGCGGACTCCGGTCCGCGTCACCGCCCTGGTGCCGGCCGCGGAGAACGCGATCTCCGGCTCCGCGCTGCGCCCCGGCGACGTCGTCCGGCACTACGGCGGGCGCACCAGCGAGATCGGCAACACCGACGCCGAGGGTCGGCTCGTCCTCGCCGACGCGATCGCCTACGCCGTCGCCCGGCTGCGCCCGACGGCCATCGTCGACATCGCCACGCTGACCGGCGCGATGAAGGTCGCCCTCGGCGTGCGGACCGGTGGGCTGCTGGCCACCTCTGACACCCTCGCCGAGGCACTGCTCGCCGCCGGCCGCGAGACCGACGAGCCGCTCTGGCGACTGCCGCTGCTCGCCGAGCACCACGAGAGCGCGCTGCGCTCCGAGGTCGCCGACGCCAACAACTCACCCGGCAACCCCGGCGGCATCACGGCCGCGCTCTTCCTCAAGCCCTTCGCCGGCACGGTGCCGTGGGCGCACCTGGACGTCGCCGGCCCCGCCCGGGCCGCCACGACCGACGGGATCGTCACCGAGGGCGCTACCGGCTTCGGTGCCCGCCTCCTCGCGGCCTGGGTCGCGTCGCTGGCCGAACCTGCCTGAGCCACCGAGGAGGTCGCGATGGAGGTCAGGGAGTACGCCCTGCCGCTGGTCGTCCGGCTGGAACGTGACGCTCCGCCCGCGCGGACGGACGCCCTCGAGGCGGCGGCGCGCGCCGCGCTGCTGATGCTCACCACCGAGCGGCCGGAATGGCGGCCCGCGGTCGAGGCGTGGGACGCCCACCGGATCCGCAAGGTCGTGCGTCGGGCGCGCGGCGCGCACTGGCGGCGGGCCGTCGCGCTGGACGGCATCACCGTGACGCACCGCAGCGCGCAGCTGCGGGTCTACCCGCCGGTGGACAACGACGCCTGGCCGGCGGACCTCGCCCGGCTGCAGGTCGGCGGCACCGACCTCGCCGACCCCGAGCCGCCGCCCGCCCCGACCGCCGGCGTGCCGGTGGTCCTGCTCTCGCCGCACGCCGCGATGACGGCCGGCAAGGCGATGGCGCAGGCGGGCCACGCCGCGCACCTCGGCTGGCGCTCGCTGTCGGCTGACGACCGCGCCGCCTGGGCCGCTGCCGGCTTCCCGCTCGCGGTGCGCGACGCGACGCGACGACAGTGGGACGCCGCCGTCGCGGCCGGGGCGCCGGTGGTCCACGACGGCGGCTTCACCGAGGTCGAGCCGGGGACCGCCACGGCGCTGTTCAGCGTCGCGGGGTTAGCGTCTCCGGCATGACCCGCGGCACGCTGCGCATCTACCTCGGCGCGGCCCCCGGTGTCGGCAAGACCGTCGCGATGCTGGACGAGGGACGCCGCCGGTGGGAGCGCGGCACCGACGTCGTCGTCGCCATCGCCGAGACCCACGGCCGGCCGCACACCGCGCAGCGCCTGGAGGGGATGCCCGTCATCCCGCGGCGCCGGGTCGTCCACCGCGGCAGCGAGTTCACCGAGCTCGACCTGGCGGCCGTCCTCGCCCGGCGGCCCGCGGTGGCACTGGTGGACGAGCTCGCGCACACCAACGTTCCCGGCTCGGGACCCCACGAGCGGCGCTGGCAGGACGTCGAGGCGCTGCTGGCTGCCGGCATCGACGTCGTCTCGACCCTCAACGTCCAGCACCTGGAGTCCCTCAACGACGTCGTCGCCGACATCACCGGGGTGGTGCAGCAGGAGAGCGTGCCCGACGCCTTCGTCCGCTCGGCCGACCAGGTCGAGCTGGTGGACATGGCCCCCGAGGCGCTGCGCCGGCGGATGGCGCACGGCAACGTCTATCCCGCCGAGCGGGTGGACGCGGCCCTCGGCAACTACTTCCGCGTCGGCAACCTCACCGCGCTGCGCGAACTGGCCCTGCTGTGGCTCGCCGACCAGGTCGAGGAGGGGCTGCAGCGCTACCGCGCCGAGCACGGCATCACCGGCGCGTGGGAGACCAAGGAGCGGGTCGTGGTCGCGCTCACCGGCGGCCCGGAGAGCGACACCCTGGTGCGTCGGGCGGCCCGGATCGCGGCGCGCTCCGGCGGGGAGCTGCTCGCCGTCCACGTCGCGCGCAGCGACGGTCTCACCGGGCCCGGCGTCGCCGCCCTGGCGGCTCACCGGCTGCTGGTGGAGTCCCTCGGCGGCAGCTACCACTCCGTCGTCGGCGACGACGTCCCCGCCGCGCTGCTCGCCTTCGCCCGGCGGGTGGACGCCACCCAGATCGTCCTCGGCACGTCGCGCCGAGGTCCGGTGGCGACGCTGCTCAGCGGACCCGGCACCGGGGCCACCGTCACCCGCAACTCCGGTCCCGTGGACGTCCACCTCGTCACCCACGAGCAGTCCCGCGGGGCGGGGCTGAGACTGCCCCGGCTCACCGGCGGGCTCACCACCCGCCGCCGCGTCCTGGGGCTGGTCGTGGCGGCCGTCCTGCTGCCGGTGCTCACCGTCGTGGGTCTGCACGTGCCGGGTTTCGAGTTCGCCGCAGACGTCTCGATGTACCTGCTGGCCGTCGTCATCACCAGCCTGGTGGGCGGCTTCTATCCGGCGCTGGCGAGTGCGCTGGCGGCGAGCCTGCTGCTCAACTACTTCTTCGTCGCGCCGACGGGGACGCTCACCATCAGCCGCCCCGCGAACGTGCTGGCGCTGGTCGTCTTCCTGCTCGTCGCCTCGCTGGTGTCGCAGGTGGTCGACCAGGCGGCGCGCCGCTCGGTGCAGGCTGCCCGCGCGGCGGCCGAGGCCGAGACGCTCAGCACCTTCGCCGGCAGCCTGCTGCGGGGCGAGCAGACGCTGCCAGCGCTGCTGGAGCGAGTGCGGGAGACCTTCGCCATGGACGCCGTGTCGCTGCTGCGCGTCGACGACGAGGGGCGGGTGCCGGCCGATCCCATCGCCACAGCGGGGGAGGCGACGGGGGAGCCGGATGCCGTCGTCCGGGTCACCGACGACCTGGAGCTGCGGCTCACCGGACATCCGCTGCCCGCAGCGGACCAGCAGGTGCTCTCCGCCTTTGGTGCCCACGTCGCGGTCGCCTACCGGCAGCAGGAGCTCGCCGAGGCGGCGGCAGCCGCGGCGCCGCTGGCCGAGTCGGACCGGCAGCGCACCGCGCTGCTCAATGCGGTCAGCCATGACCTGCGCACACCCATCGCCGCGGCGAAGGCGGCGGTGTCGAGCCTGCGGGCCGGCGAGGTCAGCTGGAGTGCCGAACAGCAGGCCGAGCTGCTTGAGACCGCCGAGCAGTCGCTGGACCGGCTCACCGACCTGGTGACGAACCTGCTGGACATGTCGCGGCTGCAGGTGGGCGCGCTCCCGGTCGTGCCCGCCGTCGTGGGGGTGGACGACGTTGTCGCGCAGGCGCTGGCGCACGCCGACCCGGCCGGTCGGGTGGAGCTCGACCTACCCGTCGACCTCCCCGCCGTCCGCGCGGACGCCGGGCTGTTGGAGCGGGTGCTCGCCAACGTGGTGCAGAACGCGCTGCGTCACGCGCCGACAGACTCGGCGATCCGGCTGGCCGGCAGCAGCCACCGGGACCGCGTCGAGCTCCGCGTCGTCGACCGCGGCCCCGGTATCCCGGCCGACGACGCGGAGCGGGTCTTCCGGCCGTTCCAGCGCTCCGGCGACGTCCCCCGCGACGGGGCCGGGGTGGGGCTGGGGCTGGCCATCGCCCGCGGCCTCACCGAGGCGATGGACGGCGCCGTCACACTCGAGCCCACGCCCGGTGGCGGGACCACCGTGGTTATCACGCTCGCCGCGGTCTGTCGTGCGGTGCCGTCGTGACGCGTGTCCTGGTCGTCGAGGACGACGCCACCCTGCTGCGGGCACTGGCGATGAACCTGGTGGCGCGCGGTTACGAGGTGAGCGAGGCGCCCACCGGATCGCAGGCACTGCGGGTGCTGGCCGACGGCAGCCCCGACCTGGTGATCCTCGACCTGGGCCTGCCCGACCTCGGCGGCCTGGACGTGATCCGCGCTCTCCGGACCTTCGCGCAGACGCCGATCATCGTGCTCTCGGCGCGCAGCGGCAGCGTCGACAAGGTCGAGGCGCTGGACCTCGGCGCCGACGACTACGTCACCAAGCCCTTCAGCATGGCCGAGCTGCTGGCCCGGGTCCGCGCGGCGACGCGGCGCACCCGGCCCGACGAGAACCTCGTCGTCACCATCGGCAGCGTCCGCATCGACCTCACTATGACCACGGCCACCGCGGCCGACGGCAGTGCCGTGCATCTGACGCCGACCGAGTGGAAGATCCTCGACGTCCTGCTCCGCAGCCCCGGCAGGCTCATCGGCAGCGAGGTGCTGCTCACCGCCGTTCGTGGCTCGGCCGAGCACACTGATCCCAGCTACCTGCGCATCTATCTCGCGCAGCTGCGGCGCAAGCTCGAACCCGAGCCCAGCCGGCCCCGGCATCTCATCACCGAGGCCGGGATGGGCTACCGGTTCCTGCCCTAGGTGATCGCTGCTGGCTAGCGGGTGGCATCGATGATGCCGGGCCGATCGAGTGCGAGCAGGCGCCGGTCGGGGGTGAGGAAGTCCATGCCCCTGCGGTGCGCCTGGGCGACGAGCATCCGGTCGAAGGGATCGTGCCGCGCCAGTTCGGGGAAGGCGGCGAGGGTGTCAGCGTCCTCGATCGTGAAGGCCAGGCTCACGAAGCCGAATCCCGTCACCTGCGTCGCGAAGTCCGCGGGCAGGACGAGCTTGCCGAGCATGGCCTTGATGGCCGTCTCGGCCAGCGAGACCGCCGAGACGTGGACGAGCGTCGCCGCCGCCACCCGCTCGCGGGCCGCCGCCCCCAGGCGTGGCGAGTCGGTCAGCACCCACAACAGGGTCGCGGTGTCCAGCAGCATCGCCGTCAGGTCTCGAGGTCGGCGGCGAAGTCGAACATCGCCGCGATCTCCCGGTCTGCCTCGTCGAAGGCTTCCTGGTCGTACTGCAGCTGGCCCCGGAGCCTGCCGATCACCACACCGTTGCCGGCATGCACCACCAGATCCACGACCGGACGCCCGTTGCGCGCGATGACGACGTGTTCGCCTGCCAGGACGCGGTCGATGAGCTTCGACAGCTGCGTCTTCGCCTCGTACACGTTGACCTGCGACATCGCCTCACCATAGTTGGTCAGATCTGACCAGATCAAGCTTGGAGGCGAAGCCGGGACGATCGGGTTGTTGCCGGGTAGGACCACCCCATGGCTGACACCGAAGCTGCTCGCGACCTGTACCGACGTTGGATCCACGAGCTGTGGAGCGGCGAGGCGGAACAGCGCGACGACCTCGCGGCGGACCTCGTCCACGACGACTTCGTGGGGCACTGGCCCGATCACGACGTCAGTGGGCGGCGGGCGCTCGTCGACCTCATCGACGAGACGCACAGCGCCTTCGACCAGCTCTCCTTCGTCGTCACCGTCGGCCCCGTCGCCGAGGGCGATCACGTCGCCGGCCGCTGGGCAGGCGAAGGTGAGAACGCCGACGGTCCGGCGACCTTCTTCGGCAATGACGTGCTGCGGCTGCAGGACGGCCGGGTCGTCGAGTACTGGACCGTCTCGGCCGAGGCGGGCAAGCAGTCCTCGCGCGGCCGGCACAACTCCGCCGCCGCGCTCACCGGGGATGCCGAGCGCGACGAGCAGACGACCGAGACCGAGCAGGGCGCCGCCGGCGGCTCGGGTGACGCCGGTGAGCCCGAGCGCGACGCCGACGAGGCCCGCGACGGCTGACCCGCCTCAGGCGAGCAGCGACTCGTAGAGCTCGACCGTGCGGTGCGCGATGGCGTCCCAGCCGAACTCGCGCACCGCACGCTCGCGTCCGGCCAGCCCCATCGCGGCGGCGCGGTCGGGGTCGTTGCAGAGCTGGTTGACGGCCTGCGCCAGTCCCGCCTCGAACTCGGCCTCGCTGACGGCGTGGTACGGGACGAGGATGCCGGTGCTGCCGTCGGCCACCACCTCCGGAATGCCGCCGACGGCGCTGGCGACCACGGCGGTCTGGCAGGCCATCGCCTCGAGGTTGACGATGCCCAGCGGCTCGTACACCGACGGGCAGACGAAGACGGTGGCGTGGGTGAGCAGCTGGGTGACCTGGTCGCGGGGCAGCATCTCCCGGACCCAGATCACCCCGCTGCGCGACCCGGCCAGCGACGTCACCGCGGCCTCGGTCTCGGCCGCGATCTCGGCGGTGTCCGGAGCGCCGGCGCAGAGCACCAGCTGGATCTCCGGATCGAAGTGCGCCGCCGCGCGCACCAGGTGCGCCAGCCCCTTCTGCCGGGTGATCCGCCCGACGAAGACGACGTAGGGCCGGCTCCGGTCGATGCCGTGGGCGTCGAGCGCGTCGTCACTGCCGGCCGGGGCGTAGAGCGACGTGTCGATCCCGTTGTGGATCACGTGCACCCTCGCCGGATCCACGAACGGGTAGGCGTCCAGTACGTCGGCGCGCATCCCGTAGGAGACCGCGACGATCGCGTCGGCGGTCTCGTAGGCCTGCCGTTCGGCCCACGACGAGATCCGGTAGCCGCCGCCAAGCTGCTCGGCCTTCCAGGGCCGCTGCGGCTCCAGCGAGTGCGCGCTCAGCACGTGGGGCACACCGTGCAGCTGCGAGCCGAGGACGCCGGCGAGGTTGGCGTACCAGGTGTGGGAGTGCAGGACGTCGGCCTCGCCGACGCCGGCGGCGATCTCCAGGTCGGTGCCGAGGGTCTGCAGCGCGGCGTTGGCGCCCGCCAGCCCCGGCGGTGTCCGGTACGCCGTGGCGTCGGCGCGGGGTGCGCCGAAGCAGTGGACGTCCACCTCGACCAGGCGCCGCAGCTCGCGGACGAGGAACTCCACGTGGACTCCCGCGCCGCCGTAGACCTCGGGCGGGTACTCGCGGGACAGCACGGCGACTCGCATGCCCCGCACTCTAGGCCGACCGCCTCGCGACAGCTGCCGTTCACCACCGCGCCACGTGCCACCGCCACAGTCACCGTCATGCGCCGAGTTGCCGCCTTTGCCGCCTTCACCCTCGTTGCCGCCGGGACCGCTGCCGCCTTCGCGGGGTCGGCGACATCCGCCGCCGCGGACGCCAACGCCGACCCGACCTACGAGGTGAAGATCGACCTGACGAGTGCGGCGCTGACGTCAGCCGGCGCGCCCACCTCGGCCGTGCTCAGCGCCTTCGGGCTCGGCTCGACCGGGGCCAAGCGCAGCTACGAGTACCTCGACACCTCGAACCTGGACCTCAACGGTCAGGGCTGGGACGTCCGCATCCGCCACAAGTCCGGCAAGGACCTCGAGCTCTCCTACAAGAAGCGCTTCGCGGTGAACGGTGACGACGAGGCCGCCGTGGACGACGCCCTCGACACCGCCAACGCGGCGGGCTTCGACGCCTCGGACACCAACTACGACGCCGAGGTCGACTGGGGCTACTCCAAGCAGACCCTGAGCTTCAGCAACGAGAAGACGGCCTCGGCCAAGAACTACTCCGGCACCTCGTTGCCGAGCGGCAGCACCGCCGTGAACCTGGGCGTGAGCAACTGCCCCGGCAAGCTCGAGGACTGGAGCGGGAAGAACTGGGGCACCGACCAGCTGCAGAGCTCACGGGTCCACGGGCCGGTCACCTCCACCGTCTGGTCGGGCAGCTACGACGGGCAGGACGCCTCGCTGGAGGTGCTGCCGGTGAAGACGAGCGACGGCAGCGGCACCGAACGGGTCGTGGAGTTCTCGGTGAAGGTCGACGACCGGGCCACCGCCGCGGACGTCCGCTCCGATGCGATCTCGCTCGCCGACTCGCACGGCTGGCTGCTGCACGGCGACGTCCTCAAGACGCAGCTGGTGCTGACCCGCTACTGAGTGTGCTGCCGCACACGCGCCTGACGCCGTGCGGTTAGGGTGACGTCATGGCGCGCGAGCCCCGGGTCCTCGGCATCGTCCTGGCTGGCGGTGAGGGCAAGCGACTGTGGCCTCTCACCGCCGACAGGGCCAAGCCGGCCGTCCCGTTCGGGGGCAACTACCGACTCATCGACTTCGTCCTCTCGAACCTGGTCAACGCCGGGTACCTGCGGCTCTGCGTGCTGACCCAGTACAAGTCGCACTCGCTGGACCGGCACGTCACGCAGACCTGGCGACTGTCGAACATGCTGGGCAACTACGTCACGACGGTGCCGGCGCAGCAGCGGCTCGGGCCGCGGTGGTACACCGGCAGCGCGGACGCCATCCTGCAGTCGGCGAACCTCATCTACGACGACCGTCCCGACTACATCATCGTCTTCGGCGCCGATCACGTGTACCGGATGGATCCGCGGCAGATGGTCGAGCAGCACATCGCCACCGGTGCGGGCGCCACCGTGGCGGGGATCCGCGTCCCGCGGGCCGAGGCCAGTGCCTTCGGCGTCATCGACGCCAACTCCGACGGCCGCGTCCTGGACTTCCTGGAGAAGCCGGCCGACCCGCCCGGCCTGCCGGACAACCCGGACCAGACCTACGCCTCGATGGGCAACTACGTCTTCACCACCGAGGCACTGCTCGACGCCCTGAAAGAGGACGCCGACGACGAGGGTTCCGTCCACGACATGGGCGGCAACATCATGCCGATGATGGTCAAGCGCGGCGAGGCGTACGTGTACGACTTCGCCGACAACGACGTCCCCGGCGCGACCGAGCGCGACCACGGCTACTGGCGCGACGTGGGGACGATCGACGCCTACTACGACGCGCACATGGACCTCGTCGCCGTCCACCCGATCTTCAACCTCTACAACCAGCAGTGGCCGCTGTTCACCCACCATCCGCAGCTGGCGCCGGCCAAGTTCGTCGAGGGCGGGATCGCGCAGGAGTCGATCATCGGCGCGGGCGCGATCGTCGCCGGCGCCACCGTGCGCGGCAGCGTCGTGGCCAAGAACGTGCGGCTGTCGGCGGGTGCCTACGTCGAGGGCTCCGTGCTCATGGACGGTGTCAAGATCGGTCGCGGTGCCGTCGTCCGCAAGGCGATCCTCGACAAGGACGTCATCGTCCCGGAGGGCGCGCACATCGGTCTGGAACCGGATCTGGACCGGCAGCGGTACCACGTCTCCGAGGGGGGCGTGGTGGTTCTCGGCAAGGCCCAGGAGGCCCTGCCTTAAGGCGTCGGTGGTCCCGTGTCGGAGACGTTCCTGAGGGGACGTCCACGCCGACGTCACGGTTTCGTTGCCGCCCCGCACATTCCCGTTCGGGAAAGCTAGGGTGCAGGCACCGCTGATCCCGCTCGCTCGAGGAGATTCTGTGCCGACCCGCACTCGCACGTTCACCACCCTGCTCGGCCTCGCGGCCGCCTCCGCCCTGGCCCTCACCGGCTGCGGCTCCGGCAAGACCGTGGACGACTCGGGCAAGAAGGCCTCGGTCAGCGTCAGCAAGGACGAGAGCCTCAACGCGCAGCTGCCGGCCGGTAAGCGGACGACGCTGGTCATGGCGACCGACCCGTCCTACCCGCCGATCGAGTTCGCGAAGTCCGGCGGTGGTTACCAGGGCTTCGACATCGATCTCGCCAACGCCCTCGGCAAGGTCCTCGGCGTCAAGATCGACATCCAGAAGGCGCAGTTCGACGGCATCCTCGCCGGCATCAACTCCAAGCGCTACGACTTCGCCATGTCCGCCTTCACCGACAACACCGAGCGGGAGAAGGGCAACGACTTCGTCACCTACTTCAAGGCCGGCACCTCGATCGGCGTGAAGAAGGGGAACCCGAAGAAGATCGCCAAGCAGAGCGACCTCTGCGGCCTCACCGTCGCCGCCGAGAAGGGCACCATCCAGGCCACGGCGCTGACGCAGAAGACCGCCGAAGGCGCGATCACCCTGCTCGGCCAGTGCCTCAAGGACGGCAAGGCCGCTCCGAAGCCGCTGCTGCTGCCCACGCAGTCGGACGTCGACAACGCGGTGGTCGCGGGCCGCGCGGACGCCTTCACCGGTGACACCCCGGTCGTCGGCTACCAGGGCAAGCTCAAGGACGGGCAGATCGAGGTCGCGGGCGAGACCACCGACGTCGGCCCCTACGGCATCGCCTTCGCCAAGGGCAGCCCGCTGGCGCCGGTCTTTCAGAAGGCCGTCACCAAGCTGATGCAGGACGGCACCTACACCAAGATCATCAAGACGTGGGGTCTCGAGGCGGGCGCGGTCACCGAGTCCAAGATCAACGACGCGGGCTGACCGGGTGAGCACGACCGACGCGGCGGCCGCCGAGCCGCCGGCGGAGGAGCTCGTCGTCAAGCCACTGCGGCACCCGCTGCGGTGGCTCGGTGTCGCCGTCGTCGCTGTCCTGGCGGCGATGCTGATCCACTCGCTGATCGCCAACCCGGCATGGCGCTGGGACTACGTCCGGGGTTACTTCACTGCCGACCAGATCTTCTCCGGGATCTGGCTGACCCTGCAGCTCACCGTGCTCTCGATGGTGATCGGCATCGTGCTCGGCATCCTGCTGGCCATCATGCGGATGTCCGGCAACCCCGTGCTGGCAGCGGCGGCCTGGCTCTACACCTGGTTCTTCCGGGGTACGCCGGTCCTCGTCCAGCTCTTCTTCTGGTTCGCCATCACCCTGCTCTTCAGCAACCTCTCGGTCGGCATCCCGTTCGGGCCGACGTTCCACACCTGGGACACCAACGAGCTCATCACGCCGTTCGTGGCCGGTGTCCTCGGGCTCGGCCTCAACGAGGCGGCGTACATGTCCGAGATCGCGCGGGCCGGCCTGCTGTCGGTGGGGCAGGGGCAGTCCGAGGCGGCCGCCGCGCTCGGCATGGGGCGGGGCCTGGCCATGCGCCGCATCATCCTGCCGCAGGCCATGCGCGTCATCATCCCGCCGACCGGCAACGAGGTGATCTCGATGCTCAAGACCACCTCGCTGGTCGGCGTGATCGGCCTGCTCGAGCTCACCGGCGAGGCGCAGCAGCTCTACAGCAACAACACCTTCCTGCAGATCCCGCTCCTCGTGGTCGCCAGCATCTGGTACCTGATCATGACCTCGATCCTGTCGGTGGGGCAGTACTTCCTGGAGCGCCGCTACGGCCGCGGAGTGCGCCGGCCCGCCGTCGCCGACCGGCCGTGGCAGCGTGTGGTCGCCGGCATGCGCGCGCAGCGCAGCAGCGAGTCGAGTGTGGGGGGTGGGGTCAATGGCTGACGTCGACGCGGGCGCAACGCCCGAGCCGCTGGTCGTGGCCGAGGGCGTCCACAAGTCCTTCGGACCGGTGAAGGTGCTGCAGGGTATCGACCTGCGGGTCGAGGCCGGTCAGGTCATGTGCGTGATCGGGCCGTCCGGCTCGGGCAAGTCGACCTTCATCCGCTGCATCAACCACCTGGAGAAGATCGACCGCGGCAAGCTGCTCGTCAACGGACATCTGGTCGGCTACCGCCGGGTGGGAAACAAGCTGCACGAGCTGCGCGAGTCCGAGGTCGCCCGGCAGCGGCGCGACGTCGGCATGGTCTTCCAGCAGTTCAACCTCTTCCCGCACATGACCGCGCTGCAGAACATCATCGAGGCGCCGACCAAGGTGAAGGGCGTCAGCCGCAGGGAAGCGGTGGCCGAGGCGGAGACGCTGCTCGACCGGGTGGGCCTCGCCGACAAGGCGAAGTCCTACCCCGGCCAGCTCTCCGGCGGCCAGCAGCAGCGCGTCGCCATCGCCCGGGCGCTGGCCATGAAGCCCAAGCTGATGCTCTTCGACGAGCCGACGTCCGCGCTGGACCCCGAGCTCGTCGGCGAGGTCCTGGACGTCATGAAGCAGCTGGCCAAGGATGGCATGACCATGGTCGTGGTGACCCACGAGATGGGTTTCGCCCGCGAGGTCGGTGACCAGCTGATCTTCATGGACGGTGGTGTCGTCGTCGAGCAGGGCGATCCCCGCGAGGTGATCACCAACCCGCAGCACGAGCGGACGAAGGCGTTCCTCTCCAAGGTGTTATGACCGTCGGCTGGGACGTCCACGACGTCGTCACCGGGTGGCCCGGCCTCGCTCCGCTCTCCGGTGACGTCTCGGCGGATGTCTGCGTGGTGGGGCTCGGTGCCTCCGGGCTGGCGGCGATCGAGACGGCGCGCGAGCGCGGGCTGTCGGTGGTGGGGCTCGACGCCGGACGGGTGGCGGCGGGTGCGGCCGGCCGCAACGGGGGTTTCCTGCTCGGCGGGCCCGCCCCCTTCCTCCACGAAGCGCTGGTGCGGTGGGGGCCGCCGGCGTTGGCGCTGTACCGGGCCACGCTGGTCGAACTCGACCGGCTGGTGGAGCTGCTGCCCGGCGTCGTCCGGCGTACCGGGTCGATCCGGCTCGCCGGCTGGCCCGGAGCGCCGGACCCGGCCGAGGAGGCCGACTGTTGCGTCCACGTGGCGGCGCTGCGCGAGCACGGCATCGCCGTCGAGTGGTACGACGGGCCGCTCGGCACCGGTGTCTTCCTACCCGACGACGCCGTCATGAACCCCGCGGCGCGGGCGCTGCTGCTGGCGCGGCGGGCCGCGGCGGCCGGGGCGCTGCTGCACGAGCAGACGCCGGTGACGTCGGTGGCTCCCGGCCGCATTACCACGGCGCACGGCACCGTGAGCTGCGGTGCCGTGGTCGTCGCCGTGGACGGCCGGCTGCCGAACCTGCTGCCGCAGCTCGCCGACCGCGTGCGGACGGCGCGGCTGCAGATGCTCGCCACCGAGCCGGTGCCGCGGGTGCTGGACTGCGCCGTCTACGGCCGGTGGGGTTACGACTACGTCCAGCAGGACGAGGCCGGGCGGCTGCTCGCCGGTGGTGGTCGCGACCGGTTCGTCGAGCAGGAGTGGAGCGAGCAGGCCGAGCCGTCGGAGCCGGTGCAGCGTCACATCGAGTCGGCTGTCGCCGCCCTCGCCCCCGTCCGGGTGAGCCATCGCTGGGCGGCCTCGGTGGGGTTCACCGGTGACGGTCGGCCGGTCTGCGCCGAGGTGGCCGAGCGCGTCGTCGGTGTCGGCGGCTACAGCGGCACCGGCAACCTCGTGGGTCCGGTCGCGGCACGCGCCGCGCTGGACCTCGCCCTCGACGGCACCGCGCCGCCGGCGTGGGCGTCTCAGTAACTGCCCGAGACGACCCGCCGCGACCCGCCGGACCAGCTGTCGGTGACGGCGGATGCGGGGGCGGCGGTCGCCCGACTGCCCGCCACGGAGGCGACGCCGGTCCCGGTGGGGGACCAGAGCGCGGCGGCGAGCACGGCCGTCATCGAGGTCACGGCCAGACCGATCCGGCGCCGGCGTGGCGACGTCACGCTCGCCCGGTGCGGCGCGCGCCGGGCCGGTGCCGTCGCGGGACGGTTCGGCGGAGGCAGCGTCACCGAGCGGACGCCCACGGTGAGCGCGGTGCTGACGGGGGTGAGGGTGCTGGTCACGATGTCCTCCTGAGGTGTGGAACCCGACAGGCACGAGCCTCGCGCCGGGGACGTCATGCCCACCCCCGGACGGCGTCAAGGTGTCGTCATGGCCACCTGGGAAGCCGCTGGGCCCCGGCGGTCTGGACAATGGGCGCATGACGCTCGTCGAACCCCGTCCGCTGACCGAGGCGCTGCGCCGGGCCGGGCTGACGGAGGTCGACGACGGCAACCGCCGCCGTGCCGAGTACGCCACCGACGCCTCCAACTACCGCGTCGTCCCGCAGGTCGTCGCCTACCCCCGGCACGCCGACGAGGTGATCGCCGCCGTCGCCGCAGCGACCTCGCTGGGCGTCCCGGTGACCACCCGCGGTGGCGGGACCTCCACGGCCGGGAACTCGATCGGCACCGGCCTGGTGCTGGACTTCTCGCGGCACCTCAACCACGTGCTCGCCGTCGACGCCGAGGCGCGGACGGCCCGGGTCGAGCCGGGCGCCATCCTCGACTCGATCACCCTGGCTGCGGCGCCGCACGGGCTGCGCTACGGTCCGGACCCCTCCACCCACGCCCGCGCCACCATCGGCGGCTCCATCGGCAACAACGCCTGCGGGCCGCGGGCGCTGAGCTACGGCCGAACCGCCGACAACGTCGTCGCCCTCGAGGTCCTCACCGCCGGCGGCGACCGGTTCGAGGCGCGACGCTTCGGCCGGGACGGGCTGACCGGGCCGCTGCTCGGCGGCCTCGACGCCCTCGTCCGCGACAACCTCGGCGTCATCCGCACCGAGTTCGGCCGCTTCACCCGGCAGGTGTCGGGGTACTCGTTGGAGCACCTGCTGCCCGAGAACGGCCACGACGTGGGCCGCTTCCTCGCCGGCACCGAGGGAACGCTCGCCGTCCTGCTCGGCGCGACCGTCCGGCTCGTCGAGTCGCCCAAGGCGGTCGCCCTCTGCGTCCTCGGTTACGCCGACATGCCCGCCGCGGCCGACGCCGTCCCCGGCCTGCTCCCGCACGGCATGGTCGCCCTGGAAGGCATGGACGGCCGGCTCGTCGACGTCGTCCGCAGCCGGCGCGGCGAGGCTGCCGTGCCGGATCTCCCGCGCGGTGCGGGCTGGCTCTTCGTGGAGACGGCAGGCGAGACGGAGGCCGAGGCGGTCGCCAACGCGGAGAAGCTGGTCGCCGACGCCGACTGCCTGGACCATGCCGTCGTCACCGGTGCCACCGCCCGCGCGCTGTGGCGCATCCGCGAGGACGGCGCCGGCCTCGGCGGGCGCACCCCCGCCGGCGAGCCGGCCTGGCCCGGCTGGGAGGACGCCGCCGTCCCGCCGGAACGGCTCGGCACGTACCTGCGCGAGTTCGACGCGCTGATGGCGCAGCACCGACTCGACGGCCTCACCTACGGCCATTTCGGCGACGGCTGCGTCCACGTCCGCATCGACTTCCCCTTCACGTCGAGGCCGTCGGCCTACGCCGAGTTCGTCCGGGAGGCGGCCGTCCTCGTCGGCTCGCACGGTGGGTCGCTCTCCGGGGAGCACGGTGACGGCCGAGCCCGGGGTGACCTGCTGCGGCACATGTACACCCCCGAGGCGATCGCGCTCTTCGGCAAGGTCAAGCGGCTCTTCGACCCGCAGAACCTGCTCAACCCCGGCGTGATCGTCGACCCGGCCCCGGTCGACGCCGACCTGCGCGTTCCTGCCGCCCGGCCGCTCAAGCACGGGCTGGCCTTCGCCTACGCCAAGGACGGCGGCGACCTGTCGACCGCGGTCCACCGCTGCACCGGCGTGGGCAAGTGCCGCGCCGACACCACCGCGGCCGGCGGCGTGATGTGCCCGTCCTACCTCGCCACCCGCGACGAGAAGGACTCCACCCGGGCGCGGTCGCGGGTGCTGCAGGAGCTCGCCAACGGCGAGCTGGTGAAGGGCTTCGCCGCCAAGGAGCTCGAAGAGTCCCTGGACCTCTGCCTCTCCTGCAAGGGCTGCTCGTCGGACTGCCCCGCCGGCGTCGACATGGCCACCTACAAGTCCGAGGTGCTGCACCAGAAGTACAGGCGCAGGCTGCGTCCGGCCTCGCATTACGCCCTCGGCATGCTGCCGCGCTGGGCCCGCCTTGCCTCGTTCGTGCCGTGGTTGGCCAACGCGACGCTGCGGCCGAAGCTGGTCGCGCGCATCGCCAAGCGCCTCGCCGGCGTCGACCAGCGCCGCGATCTGCCCGTCTTCACCGGCCGTCGCTTCCGCCGTCGCTTCCGCGATGTCGGGACGGGGACGCCGGTGCTGCTGTGGGTGGACACCTTCACCGAGCATTTCAGCCCCGAGGTGGGGGAGGCGGCGGTCCGGGTGCTCGCCGCGGCCGGGTATCGGCCGCACGTGGTGCAGAAGCCGGTCTGCTGTGGCCTCACCTGGATCTCGACCGGGCAGCTGGACGGTGCCAAGCGACAGTTGCTGCGCTCGCTGGATGCCCTCGACGAGGCGATCCGCGAAGGCTGGCCCATCGTCGGGCTGGAGCCCTCGTGCACCGCGGTGCTACGCCACGACCTGGCCGGGCTGCTGCCAGACGACCCGCGGACGGCCAAGGTCACGGCGCAGACCAGGACGCTGGCCGAGCTGCTGGCCGCCACGCCGGGCTGGACCCCGCCGCGCCTCGACGGGACCACCGCTGTCGCGCAGCCCCACTGCCACCAGCACGCCGTCATGGGCTGGCAGGCCGACGCCGCCCTGCTGGCCGGGGCCGGCGCCGAGGTGACAGCCGTCGGTGGCTGCTGCGGGTTGGCCGGGAACTTCGGCGTGGAGCGCGGCCACTACGACGTCTCGGTTGCCGTGGCCGAGACCGCGCTGCTGCCCGCGGTGCGCGCCGCCGGGCCGGACGCGACCGTCCTGGCCGACGGGTTCAGCTGCCGTACCCAGCTCGAGCAGCTCGGCCGGGTGCAGGGACGTCATCTGGCCCAGCTGCTGGACGACCACCTGCCACGCTGAGAGCGGTTGGCCCCATGCCAGCGCGGTTGGCCCCATGCCAGCGCGGTTGGCCCCATGCCAGCGCGGTTGGCCCCATGCCAGCGCGGTGCGCGGCCGTTCGTCACCGCGCGCGCGTGGGGCCAACCCCGACGGAGCCGCGCGCGTAGGGCCAACCCCGGCGGAGCCGGGCGCGACCCTGCTCCGGCGGACGCGGCGGACACGCCGTTCGTGCGGCTGCCCTGCCGCCACGCACGCCAGCGGAGCCGCCTGGCTAGGTTAAGGACATGGCAGGCGGAGACGACGAAGACGAGGCACCCGGATTCGTCCCGCCGCCCTACCCCTACGAGCGGCTCGGCGAGATCATCGCGCTGGCCTCGGCTCACGAGGGTGGGGCGGTGGATCTCTCCATCGGGACGCCCTGCGATCCCGCGCCGGCGGCCGTCGTCGCGGCGCTGAGTGCCGGTGACACCGCGCGCGGTTACCCGCCGTCCATCGGCACCCCCGCGCTCCGGCAGGCAGCGGCATCCTGGATCGACCGCCGGCTCGGCGCGCATGTCGATCCCGACGCCGAGGTGGCCGCCTGCGTCGGCACGAAGGAGTTCGTCGCCTCGCTGCCGCAGTACCTGCGGCTGCGCGACCCGTACCACGACACCGTGCTCTACCCGGCGATCAGCTACCCGACCTACGAGATGGGGGCGACGTTGGCCGGCTGCCGCGCCGTGCCCTACCTGCAGCTCGACGACATCAGCGACGACGACGCCGCGCGGGCGCTGTGCCTCTGGGTCAACTCACCGGCCAACCCCACCGGCGAGCTCGCCGATCTCGGCACCGCCGCGAGCTGGGGACGGGTCCGTGGCATCCCCGTGATCAGCGACGAGTGCTACGCCGAGTTCACCTGGGCCACGCCGGCGACGACGATCCTGCGCCACGGCACCGGCGGCGTGCTCGCCCTCCACTCGCTGTCCAAGCGCGACAACTTCGCCGGCGCGCGGATCGGCTTCTACGCCGGCGACCCCGGACTCGTCCACTACCTGCGTGAGGTGCGCAAGCACGCCGGTCTCATGCCGCCCGGACCGGTGCAGGCGGCGGCTGTCCTCGCCCTCGGCGACGACGAGCACGTCGAGTACCAGCGCGCCCGTTACCTCTCGCGGCTGCACCGCCTGGCCGGCCTCCTCACGAAGGCCGGCTACCCGGCCACGCTCCCGGACGGTGCCTTCTACCTCTGGTGCGAGGCCCCCACCGGTGACGCGTGGGACGCCGCCCGCGACCTCGCCACCACCGTGGGCATCGTCGTCTCGCCGGGGGAGTTCTACGGCCCCCACGGACGGGCACACTTCCGTGTCGCGGCAGTGCAGCCCGACGATCGGATCGAGCTCGTCGCCAGCCGGATTGGCGCCTGACCGCAGCCACGACGGCCCTCTCAACCCCAGGAGCCACCGCACGATGACGAGCACCGCCGACGACCTGTTCGAGAAGTACGCCCTCGGCGCGGCCTGGGACGAGATGATCGCCGCCGACCGCACCACCCGCGCGCCGTACCGGATGCTGCACGAGTCGCTGCAGCGCAGCGGTGCCGGCGAGCTCCGGGCCGGCGTCGACGCGCTCGCCCGGGCCTACCTGAACCAGGGCGTCACCTTCGATGTCGGCGGCGAGGAGCGCCCCTTCCCGCTGGACATCGTCCCGCGGGTGATCGACGACGAGAGCTGGTCGACGATCGAGGCCGGGGTCCGGCAGCGGGTGCGGGCCCTGGAGGCCTTCCTCGCCGACGTCTACGGCAGTCGCCGCGTGGTCGCCGACGGCGTCGTCCCGCGCAGCGTGATCACCTCCTCCAGCCACTTCCACCGGGCCGCCTACGGCATCGAGCCCCCCAACGGTGTCCGCGTCCATGTCGGCGGCATCGACCTCATCCGCGACGAGCAGGGCGACTTCCGCGTCCTCGAGGACAACGTCCGGGTGCCCTCCGGCGTCAGCTACGTGCTGGCCAACCGTGCGGCGATGCGGCAGCAGTGGACCGACGTGCTGTCCAAGGTGCGGCTGCGTCCGGTCTCGCACTACCCGCAGCGGCTACTCGCCGCGTTGCGCGCCGCGGCACCGGCCGGGGTCGCCGACCCCAACGTCGTCGTCCTCACCCCCGGCGTCTACAACAGCGCCTACTTCGAGCACGCCTGGCTGGCCCGCGCCATGGGCGTCGAGCTCGTCGAGGGACGCGACCTCGTCTGCTCCGGCGGTGTGGTCCGGATGCGGGACACCTCCGGCGAGCGGCGGGTGGACGTCATCTACCGCCGCGTCGACGACGACTTCCTCGATCCCGTGCAGTTCCGCTCCGACTCGATGCTCGGCTGCCCCGGCCTGCTCACCGCCGCCCGCGCCGGCAACGTGACGATCGCCAACGCCGTCGGCAACGGCGTCGCCGACGACAAGCTGATCTACACCTACCTGCCCGACCTCATCCGCTACTACCTCTCCGAGGAGCCGGTCCTCAAGAACGTGGACACCTGGCGCCTGGAGGACGACGGCGCGCTGGAAGAGGTCCTGGACCGCCTAGACGAGCTCGTCGTCAAGCCGGTCGACGGGGCCGGCGGCAAGGGTCTGGTCATCGGCCCGCAGGCGAGCAAGGACGAACTCGAGGCGCTGCGCAAGCGGTTGATCGTCGATCCGCGCGGCTGGATCGCGCAGCCGGTGGTCCAGCTCTCCACCGTCCCGACGCTCATCGGCGACAGCATCGCTCCCCGCCACGTCGACCTGCGGCCGTTCGCGGTCAACGACGGCGACGACGTCTGGGTGCTGCCCGGCGGCCTCACCCGGGTCGCGCTGCCGGAGGGATCCCTGGTCGTGAACTCAAGCCAGGGCGGCGGCTCGAAGGACACCTGGGTGCTCGCCGGGGAACGGCACAAGCCCGCGGTCCGGACCGTCACCAAGTCCCACGCCGAGCACGGCCCGCTGCCGGCCGTCGAGTCGGCCATCGACATGGAGATCAGACAGCAACAGATGCAGCAGCAGCAGGAAGGTCCCGCCTGATGTTGAGCCGGATCGCGGAATCGCTGTACTGGATCGGCCGCTACGTCGAGCGGGCCGAGGACACCTCCCGGATCGTGGACGTCCACCTGAGCCTGCTGCTGGACGACCCGTGGGCGCCCGAGGACGTCGTCTGCGCGTCGCTGCTCTCGGCCATGGGCCACGACCCGCAGGGGACGGTCCGGCGCGAGGAGGTGCTGGAGACGCTCGTCTTCGACACCACCACGCCGGCAGCCGTCCTCGGCGCCCTCGGCGCGGCCCGCGAGAACGGCCGCCGGTCGCGGGAGGTGGTCTCCTCCGAGCTCTGGGAGACGATCAACGTCACCTGGCACGAGGCCAACCGGCCGACCCGCCGCACCTATCCGTTCCCGTTCCTCACCTGGGTCCGGGAGCGGACCGCGGCCTTCAACGGCGTGGCCGACAGCACGCTGTCCCGTGACGAGGCCTTCCACTTCCTGGTGCTGGGACGCAGCATCGAGCGCGCCGACATGATCGCTCGGCTCGCCGCCGCCCGGGCGCTGGCCGGCGACGCCGGGCCGTCCTGGGTGACGCTGCTGCAGAGCTGCGGGGCCTATCAGGCCTTCCTGCGCAGCGCCCGCGGTGCGGTGGACGAACGCCGCTCGGCGGAGTTCCTGCTGCTGGATCCGCTCTTCCCGCGCTCGCTGATGAGCGCGCTCGTGGTGGCGGAGAAGTCGTTGGACAAGCTCGCCGTCCGGCACGGCGACGACCAGCGCAGCCGCGCCGGTCAGGCACACCGGGTGCTCGGCATGATCCGCTCCGAGCTGGAGTTCGCGCCGCCGGCCGAGCTGCTGGACGACGTCTACCAGGTGATGGAGCGGGTGCAGAGCGCCTGCTCGCTGGCCAGCGACGCCGTGGCGCAGCGTTACTTCCCGCGCAGCGTCGTCACCTCGTGGATGGCGAGCTGATGACCAGCGAGGCCCGTCGGGTGACAACCCGGCACCGCGTGCACCCTGCCTCGTGCGCGCCCGGATCGACGCGAGGACGCCCATGAGTGCCAGGTACCGCATCGTTCACACCTCGCACTACGAGTACGACCGCAGCGTCGCAGCGTCCTTCAACGAGGCCCGGCTGACGCCGGCGCAGACGCCGTGGCAGGCCCGGTTGGAGTCCACGCTGCAGGTGGATCCCTCGACGTGGCACTACCGCTTCACCGACTACTGGGGCAACGAGGTCCGGGTCTTCGAGGCCAACGGCGCGCACCGTGCCCTCGAGGTCCGGGCCGTCAGCCTCGTCGAGATCGACGCTGCCCGCCGGCCGCAGCCGCGCCCGGTCAGCTGGAGCGACCTGCGCGCGCCCGAGGTCCTCGACGAGCAGGTCGAGTACCTCACGCAGACGACGATGACGACCCCGGCCGACGAGCTCGCCGACCTGGCGACATCCCTGGCCGCGGACAACGAGCCGGGCGAGGCCGCTCGCCTCATCTGCGACGCCGTCCACGACGCGCTCACCTACGTCCCCGGCGCCACCGAGGTGCACACCACCGCCGCCGAGGCCTGGGGCGCCCGCAGTGGCGTCTGCCAGGACTACGCCCACCTCGTGGTGGGGGCGCTGCGGCACGTCGGACTGCCGGCGCGCTACGTCTCGGGCTACCTGCACCCGGCGACCGAGCCGGTCGTCGGCGAGACCGCCCAGGGCGAGAGCCACGCCTGGGTCGAGGCCTGGCTGGGGGAGTGGACCGCCTTCGATCCGACCAACCGCTCCGAGGTCGCCGAGCGGCACGTCATGATCGGCGCCGGCCGGGACTACGGTGACGTCCCGCCCATCAAGGGCATCGTGGCCGGACCGCACCGGACCAACAGCCTCGGCGTGACCGTGCACCTCACCAGGCTCGCCTGAGCCGGCGACGGTGGCGGGCCGGCGCAGCTGTGACCCCGCCGTGTCGCCGGGCGGCCGGGGTTACCGCAGTCGGGCGGCGGGTAGGCCCTCTGCGTCAGGCAACCACGCCAAGGAGTGACGATGAGCGCTACGGACAAGATCAAGAACGCGGTCGAGGACCTCGAGGGCAAGGCCAAGGAAGCTCTCGGCAAGGTCACCGGCGACAAGGACACCGAGGCCGAGGGCAAGACCGATCAGTCCAAGGCCAGCCTCAAGAACGCCGGCGAGAACGTGAAGGACGCCTTCAAGAACTGACGGTTCGATGTCGACGGAGCCCCGAGCAGCCGCTCGGGGCTCCGTCGCGTCTGTCGGTAGGTTCGCGTCATGACTGAGCTGACCCCGCAGAAGCGCGGCCGCAAGATCAGCATGACCACCGACGAGCGCGACGCCTTCCTCGCCGAGCAGCGGACCTGCCGTGTCGCGACCGTCGGGCCGAGCGGCCCGCATGCGACCCCGCTCTGGTTCGCCTGGGACGCCGGCGCGCTGTGGCTGTACTCGATCGTGCGGAGCAAGCGCTGGTCCGACCTGCAGCGTGACCCCCGCATCGGGGCGGTGGTGGACGCCGGCGAGGAGTACTTCGACCTCCGCGGCGTCGAGATCACCGGAACCGTTGAGGTCGTCGGCGAGGTGCCGCGGACCGACGCCCCCGACGAGCTGCTCGTCGGGGCCGAGGCCGAGTTCAGTCGCAAGTACCTCGACGGCAACGGCATGTTCCACGACGGCAAGCACGGCTGGCTCAAGGTGACGCCCAGCAAGATCGTCAGCTGGGACTTCCGCAAACTCGGTGCCTGACGCACGGCGGGCGGCGCGCGGTGACCCGCGCGCCGCCCGTCGGACGAGAGACAGCCGCGTTACTTGCCGATCGCCGCTTCCAGGGCCGGCTGGCCGATGCTCTGGATGTCGCTGATCGTGGTGTAGGCCGTCTTGACGAAGTCCCCGGCGGACTTCGCCGACTGGAAGTCCAGCGTATTGCCCGCGGCCGACAGTCCCGCGTTGGCGAGGAACGGCACGATCACGTCGAACGCCTTCGTGATCGGGTGGTTGTCGTTGTTCAGGGCGTCGATCTGCTCCTTGAGCTTCGGGCCGTTCTTCTCGAAGCGGTCGGCCTGCCCCATGACCGTGCTGGTCTTCGTCAGCACCTTGTCCAGCTCGTCGCGCGTCTTGAGGAGGTCGTTGTAGACGCGCTTGGCAGTGGCGCCGTCGGCGTTGGCCAGCTTCTTCTCCAGCTTGGCCATCTCCTCCAGGATCCTGGTGACCCGGCCGCTCAACTTCGCGCCGTTGAGGACGACGCCGGCGACCTTGTTGTCCCAGAGCTCATAGTTCTCGGTGACCTTCGGCAGCGTCGCGAGGTAGGGCACGTTCGTGCCGAGGATGGTCTTCAGGATGGTGCCCGTGATCTCGCCCTGCACCTGGTTCGAGCGCTGCAGCTGACCCTGCGCGTCGTAGTAGTTCTTCTGCAGCGTCTCCACGTCCTTGGCGAGCTGCTTGCCGACGGTGTCGGCCTCGATGACCAGGTCGTAGAACTGCTTGGCGATGTCGGCGGTGCCACGGATGATGCCGACGATCGAGATCGCGAGGCTAGCGCCGCCGCTGCCGGCCAGCGAGGCCGCGGAGAGAGCGACGGACACCGTGCCCTGCGTGATCTTGAGGCCCGCCTTGATCCGGTAGCTGTTGTACTGCTTGTTCTTCTTCTTGAAGTCCTCGAATACCGCCTCCGGAACCTTCTGCAGCTCGACCTGGGCCTTCTTGACCTGGTCGACGGCGAAGGTCTCCAGGTTCTTCCTCGCCGCATCGATCTTGTCGGCGGGCTGCGTGTTGCTGCCGGCGTCGACCTTGCTGATGTACTGCACGATCGACTGCGCGGTCTTGACCGTGACGTTCTTCGCCTCGTCCACCATCCGCTGCTGGAAGAAGGGGCCGTCGTCCTCCTTCTGCAGGATCTCGAAGGTGTTCGTGTCGATCTCCAGGGAGACGTCCCAGCCCTTGATGCCGGTGATCCACTTGGCCTTCGAGTCCGCGGCCACCAGCTTGGCGATGCTCATGCCGAAGATGACGCGCGGCGGACCCCCCGCGGCGGCCTTGAGCATCGGCGGGCCCGCCTTGGCGCGATCGGCGGACTTCTTCTGCTCGGCGACGAGCAGCTTCTCCATGTTCATCAGTGCGGTGATGGTCTCGGCGTGCAGCGTCTTGTTCGCCTTGGCGCGGGCGGCGGCCATGGTCTTGGCGGCCTCACTGATCGCCTTCTGGACGGGCTTCTCGTCCTCGGCGGGCGAGTTGCCCTTGAAGGCCTTGTCGAGCGCCATCTCGTAGTTGGCGAGGGACTGGCCGACGCCGGTCTTGAGCAGCGTCTTGGCCTTGTTCTTGTCCCACCAGACTTTTCTGAGTTCCGGTTTGGCGGCGGTGGTCTTGTCCACGATGTCTTCTCCACGATGCGATGAATGGGGCGCGCGCCGGGGCGACGTTCGGCCGGCGACCCGGATGCTTTCAGCTCGTGAAGCGGACGTGAAGGACCAAAGGGACCTTATCCGGACCGGAATTCGTCAGCCGAACTCGACGCCCTGAGCCAAGGGCAGTTCGGTGGAGTAGTTGACGGTGTTGGTCGTCCGGCGCATGTACGCGCGCCAGGCGTCCGAACCGGACTCGCGGCCGCCGCCGGTCTCCTTCTCCCCGCCGAAGGCGCCGCCGATCTCGGCGCCGGAGGGGCCGATGTTGACGTTGGCGATGCCGCAGTCGGAGCCCGCGGCCGAGACGAAGCGCTCGGCCTCCCGGACGTTCATGGTGAAGATCGCCGACGACAGCCCCTGCGGGACGTCGTTGTGCATCGCCAGCGCCTCGTCGAAGTTGTCGTACGTCATGACGTAGAGGATCGGCGCGAAGGTCTCGGCCTGCACGATCTCCGACTGCGTCGGCATCCGGACCAGCGCCGGCTGCACGTAGTAGGCCTCGCCCGCCTCGTCGGCGAGCACGCGCTCACCACCGGCGAGCAGGGTGCCGCCGTTGGCCCGCGCCCTCTCCAACGCCTCGGCGTAACCCCGGTAGGAGGATTCGTCCACCAGCGGACCGACGAGGGTGCCGTCGGCCAGCGGGGAACCGATGGGCAGCGTGGCGTAGGCGGCGGCGATGCGGTCGCAGAGCTCGTCGGCCAGCGAGCGGTGGACGATGACCCGTCGCAGTGTGGTGCAGCGCTGGCCGGCGGTGCCGGCGGCGGAGAAGACGATGCCGCGGACGGTGAGGTCCAGGTCGGCCGACGGCGTCACGATCGCGGCGTTGTTGCCGCCGAGCTCGAGCAGCAGCTTTCCGAAGCGGGACGCCACCCGGGGCGCGACCTCGCGTCCCATGCGGGTGGAGCCGGTGGCGCTGACGAGGGCGACGCGAGCGTCGTCGACCAGCGCCTCACCGACCTCGACGCCGCCGAGGACGACGGTGGAGAGGTGGGCCGGCGCGCCCACGCGGCGGGCGGCCTCGTCGAAGAGGGCCTGGCAGGCGAGCGCGGTGAGGACGGTCTTGTCCGACGGCTTCCAGACGACCGGGTCGCCGCAGACGAAGGCCAGCGCGGCATTCCAGGACCAGACCGCGACGGGGAAGTTGAAGGCGCTGATGACACCGACGACACCCAGCGGGTGCCACTGCTCCATCATCCGGTGACCGGGTCGCTCCGAGGCGATGGTGAGGCCGTGCAGCTGCCGCGACAGGCCGACGGCCAGGTCGCAGATGTCGATCATCTCCTGGACCTCGCCGAGGCCCTCCGAGCGGATCTTGCCGGCCTCGATCGACACCAGGGCGCCGAGATCGTCCTTGTGCTCGCGCAGCAGGTTGCCGAGCTCGCGCACCAGGTTGCCGCGGACCGGCGCGGGCACCTCGCGCCAGGTCAGGAACGCCTCGTGGGCGGCGGCGACAGCCTCGGTGACCTGGGCCGGGGTGTGTGCGGCGACGCGGCCGAGTTCCCCGCCGGTGATGGGGGAGCGGGCCGCGAGCGTGCCAGCCGGATCGAGGGCGGTGACGCCGAGGCGGTCGAGCACCGCCAGGGTCTGCTCGCCGAGCTCGGCATGCGTGGGCAGCGCGGTCGGCGCCATGGCAACTCCTTCGTCGAACTGATGTCCTGCAAGCCTATGGCGTAAGTTTGGCTAATGGCTCAGCAACCCGCCCCGGCGCCCCGGCTCGATGTCGGTCGGCTGCGGCTGCTGCACGAGGTCGGGCTCCGCGGGTCGATCGCGGCGGCGGCCCGAGCCGTCGGTGTCACCGCGTCGGCCGTGTCGCAGCAGCTCTCGGCCCTGGAACGGGAGACCGGCACGTCGCTGCTGGTGCGCTCGGCGCGGGGGGTGGAGCTGACCGCGGCCGGGCGGCTGCTCGCCGATCGCGCCGGTCAGGTTCTCGACCTGATCGCCGTTGCCGGCGCGGAGCTGGACCAGCTCGGCGACAGGCTGGCCGGCCGGGTGCGGGTCGCGGCGGTGGCGAGTGCTGCGGCCAGCTTCGTCAGCGACGCCGTGACGGCGCTGCGCGACACCGCGCCGGGGGTGGAGGTGGCCGTCCTGGCCGTCGAGCCCGATCGCGGCATCGGGCTGCTGCTCACCGGTGACGCGGATGTCGCCGTGGTCGACGAGTACGACTACGTCCCGCTCGCCCTGCCCGGCGGCGCCGTGGTCTCGGAACTCGTCGTGGACCCCCTCGTCCTCGTGCTGCCGGCGACCACCTCCTCGCGGCGACTGCGTGGCCTCGCCGACCTCGCCGACGCCTCGTGGGTCATGCCTCCCGAGGATGCCGCCTGTGGCCGCGCCGTCAGGGCCTACTGCCGGACGGCGGGTTTCGAGCCGAGGGTCCGCTGGGAGACCGACGACATGCTGCTGCTCGGCCATGCCGTCGCCGCGGGGCACGGGGTGGCCGTCCTGCCGCGCCGTTCCGTCTTCGCCGCCGCCGGGGTCCGGGTGCAGCCGCTGCCGGCCCCCGCCCCGACCCGTCGACTGCTCGCGGTGGCCCGCCCCGTCGTCGCAGCGCGACCGGCGACGGCGGCGGTGCTCACCGCCTTGAGCGCCGCGATCACCGAGCAGTCACCGCCCAAGGTCCCGGTTGCGGGGCCCGAGTCGGACATTGCCCGCGTGTCGCGCCGAATTACCAGCCCCTCCGCTTGACAGCCCGTAACGACACACGTGTAATTTCAACAGTGTCACCACGACCATGCCGACGCTCCCCACAAGCGTTCCCCACCCCCCACGGAGGCACCCCGTGACAGAACTCGACGCCACGACCGACCCCGAGCTGCTGGCCGACATCTTCGGCCTGCCCGAGGAGGCCAGCTGGCAGGAGCGCTCCCTCTGCGCTCAGACCGACCCCGAGGCGTTCTTCCCCGAGAAGGGCGGCTCGACCCGCGAGGCCAAGAAGATCTGCGTCGGCTGCGAGGTGCGCTCCGAGTGCCTCGAGTACGCCCTCGCCCACGACGAGCGTTTCGGCATCTGGGGCGGGATGTCCGAGCGGGAGCGCCGTCGCCTCAAGCGCCGCGTCGTCTGACGGCGCACGCGAAGCCGACGTCTCGCCCGTGGGGGGTCGAGACGTCCCACTGCGCAGCGTTCGCGCCGGCGCAGCCAGGGCTCACCCTGTGGGGACAGGGTGAGCCCTTCGCGTTAAGCAGGATCGCCGGACGTCGAGCGCTGCGGCTGACGAACGTGCTACTGCGGGTCGATCTCGTCGATGTCCTTGCCGAGATACTCGGCGACCAGGTCCACCACGACCATGAAGACGAGGTCCGAGCAGTCCTCCCGGTCGGCGGCGCGAGCCTCGACGGGGCGGCGGTACACCACGATCACCGGCTGTCGGATGTCGGCGAGGCCGTCGCGGAACAGCTGACCCAGCACGACACCACGGTCGACGACGGTGTCGTTGCCATAGTCCAGCCGTAGCCCGTCGCCGGGTGGGACGTCCTCGACGGCGAACTCCAGGCCGGCCAGCTCGCTGGCCCAGTGCTGCTCGAGCTCGTCGACCGCGGCCACCACCAGATCGTCGAAGGACTCGCTGCGGGAGCGGTTGATCGGCACTCCGCGCGGGGCGAGGGTGCCGCGCAGACCACGGCCGCGGCGATCGCGTCGGCGTGGCGGACGTCCCCGCCGCACGCCGGTCCGCGTCTCGCTGCGCATGGCCTCAGCCTACGCAGGAGCCTCGCGGGGCCTGCTCCCTGCCGAGTGGTCGATTCTTGCGCTCAGTGGTCACCCCCGCCGCGACCACTCGGGGTGGATCTCGACCACTCGGCGGCGAAACCGGCGGCGCGACACGGCCGACCAAAGCGCGTGGACGGCGCCGGCGAGGGCTATCGTCCGGAGCTGTGACGAACGCGGGGGCCAGGGCGAGGGTGGCCACATGACACCTCGGCGCTGTACCCGAACCGGCTGCCCCCGAGCGGCCGTCGCGACGCTGACCTACGCCTACGCCGACCTCACCGCCGTCGTCGGGCCGCTCGCGACGTATCAGGAGCCGCACTCCTACGACCTCTGCGAAGAGCACGCCGTCCGGCTGACGGTGCCGCGCGGCTGGGAGGTCATGCGTCATGTCGGCGAGTTCCCCGCCCCGATCCCGCACGCCGACGACCTCGAGGCGCTGGCCGACGCGGTGCGCGAGGCGGCCCGCAGCGAGATCGCCCCGCGCGGTGACGCGACCGAATCCCTCACCGGACGTCGCGGTCACCTGCGGGTGGTGCCACCGCCGGCCTAAACCCCGCTAGGGTCGCAGGCGTGGATCTCTCCGCTCTGGTCAAGGCCTACGACGTCCGTGGCATCGTCCCGGATCAGCTCGACGAGAACATCGCGCGCGCCATCGGCGCCGCGTTCGTCGACGTCGTCGGCACCGAAAAGATCGTCACCGCCCACGACATGCGCGAGACCGGGCCCGGCCTGGCCCGTGCCTTCGCCCAGGGCGCCATGGCGCGGGGTGCCTCCGTCGTCGAGGCGGGGCTCTCGTCGACGGACATGCTCTACTTCGCCTCCGGCCATCTGAGCCTGCCCGGCGCGATGTTCACCGCGAGCCACAACCCGGCGAAGTACAACGGCATCAAGATGTGCCGGGCCAACGCCGTGGCCATCGGTCAGGACACCGGGCTGGCCGAGATCCGTGACCTGGCCGGTCGTTATCTGGACGAGGGCATCCCGGCCAGCGGCGCCGCCGAGGCCGGGACCGTCGCCAGCGAGCAGGTCGACCTGCTCGCCGACTACGCCCGCCACCTGCGCGGTCTCGTCGACCTGTCCGGCATCCGGCCGCTGAAGGTCGTCGTCGACGCCGGCAACGGCATGGGCGGCTACACCGTCCCCGCCGTCCTCGGCGACGCCGAGCTGCCGGCGCTGCCGCTGGAGATCGTCCCGCTGTACTTCGAGCTGGACGGCTCGTTCCCGAACCACGAGGCGAACCCGCTGGAGCCGGCCAACATCGTCGACCTGCAACAGCGGGTCGTGGCCGAGGGCGCCGATCTCGGCGTCGCCTTCGACGGGGACGCCGACCGTTGCTTCGTGGTGGACGCGGCGGGCGCCGCCGTCTCGCCGAGCGCGATCACCGCGCTGGTGGCCACCCGCGAGCTGGCCAAGTCGCCCGGCAGCGCGGTGATCCACAACCTCATCACCTCCCACGCCGTCCCCGAGATCGTCCGCGAGCACGGCGGCACGCCGATCCGCACCCGCGTCGGCCACTCCTTCATCAAGGCCGAGATGGCCAAGGAGGGCGCGGTCTTCGGCGGCGAGCACTCGGCGCACTACTACTTTCGCGACTTCTGGTTCGCCGACACCGGCATGCTCGCCGCGATGCACGTCCTCGCCGCCCTCGGCGAGCAGGACGGCACGCTGGCCGATCTGACCTCGGCCTTCGAGCGCTACGTCGCCTCCGGCGAGATCAACTCCACCGTCGACGACCAGGCCGGCCGGATCGCGGCCATCAGCGAGACCTTCGGCGAGCGCGCCAGCAGCATCGACGAGCTGGACGGTCTCACCGTCGAGCTCCCGGACGGCACCTGGTTCAACATCCGCGCCTCGAACACCGAGCCCCTGCTGCGCCTCAACGTCGAGGGTCCGGACGAGGCCTCGATGAGCCGCGTGCGGGACGAGGCGCTGGCGGTGATCCGCGGATGACCACGGTCGACTCGGAACTGCTGGAGCTGCTCGCCTGCCCCAGCGACGACCATCGGCCGCTGCGCCTGGCGGGCGAGGCGCTGGTCTGCACGTATTGCGCCAGCAGCTTCCGCATCGACGACGGCATCCCGGTGCTGCTGCTCGACGAGGCGACGCCCGGCCCGAACGGTGTCGGCCACGCCGCTACGCCGGACGCGCAGCCCGGCACCGCGTGAGCTTCGACGACGGTCTGCTCGACGAGCCCGCCCGGTTGGCGCGGGCCGACGGAACTCGCCTGCTCTGGTCGCTGGCCACCGCGGGTGCCCAGGTGCGTCGCGCGGCCGAGACCGAAGGCGACTTCGGAATCGACCGGCTCGGTGACGGACGTCCGCCCCGCGCCCTGCTGGTCGCCACCGACGGCGCGCCCGGCGTGGCCCGTCTCGTCACCAGGCTGAGCTGCTCGCGGGCGCCGGCCATGAGCTGGCACGGCGCCGAGCTGCCGCGGTGGGCCGGGCCGGCCGACGCGCTGCTCGTCGGCTCGGTGGACGGACGGCACCCCCGGCTGGCCGAACTGGTGACGCAGGGCGCGCGACGCGGGCTGGCCATGGCCGTCGTGGCGCCGGCGGGCAGCCAGGTCGCGGTCGCGGCCGGACGCGCGCCCGTCCACGAGCTGCCTCGCGACCTGCATCCCCGGGCCGCCCGCTGGTCGGTGCTCGCCCCGCTGCTGCAGGCCCTGGACGTGCTGCAGCTGGCCAGCATCGCGCGCGAGGTCCTCGTCGAGGTCGCCCGCGCCCTCGACGGCCAGGCCGAGGCCTGCCGGGCCGACGGCGACGCCTTCACCAACCCAGCCAAGGCCCTCGCCGCCGAGTTCGCCGAGACCCTGCCGCTGATCGTGGGGGCCGGAGCCCTCGCCGGGGTGGCGGCACGAGCTGTCAGCGACGCGCTGCAGCAGCTGAGCGGTGTGCCAGCGGTATCGGTCTCGCTGCCGGACGGCGTGGGGCGGGCCGGCGCACTGCTGCGCGGCAGCGGCGCGGCCGACGAGGCACGCGACATCTTCCGGGACCGGGTCGACGAGCCGGAGCCCGAGCGCCGGCCACGGCTGCTGCTCATCGGCGACGACGGCGACCCCGCCGACCCGCTGCTCGGTGAGCGCTCGGACGCGCAGATCCAGCTCGACGAGGTCGCCGCGCGCCGGGCGGCGCGTGCGCTGCGCGACCTGGCCGGTGCGACGGGCGTGCGCTCCTCGGGCGTGGACGTCCCGTCCGGCGATCCGCTGGCCCGCTTCGCCGCCGCCGTCGCCTTCGGCGACTTCACCGCCGCCTACCTCGCGCTGGGACGTGGCCTGGATCCCGGCGTCCCCGGCCCGGCCGAGCTGGACCACTGACCTTCCCGAACCACCCCCGACCCCCAAGGACGTGACCCCATGAGCGCATCCGGTGGATCGAAGGCGATCATCGCCGCGCTCGGCGCCAATCTCGGCATCGCGGTGATCAAGTTCGTCGCCTTCGCGATCACCGGATCCTCGTCGATGCTCGCCGAAGGCGTGCACTCGGTCGTGGACTCCGGCAACCAGGGCCTGCTGCTGCGGGGGCAGCGGCAGGCGCGGCGCCGGGCCGACCGGGACCACCCCTTCGGCTACGGCCGCGATCGCTACGTCTACGGCTTCCTCGTCGCGCTGATGCTCTTCTCCGCCGGTGGCCTCTTCGCGCTCTATGAGGGGTACGAGAAGATCCACGACCCCCATGAGCTCGAGTCGCCGCTCGTGGCCGTCGTCGTGCTGCTGGCGGCCATCGGTCTGGAGTCGTACTCGCTGCGCACCGCGATCAAGGAATCGCGGCACGTCAAGGGCGACGACACCTGGGTGGGCTTCATCCGTCACGCAAAGAACCCCGAGCTGCCGGTGGTCCTGCTCGAGGACGTCGCCGCCCTGACCGGTCTGGTTCTCGCCCTCGCCGGTGTCGGCCTGGCCACCCTGACCGACGAACCGGTCTGGGACGGGATCGGCACGCTGGCCATCGGCGTCCTGCTCATCGTGGTGGCGATCGTGCTCGTCATCGAGACCAAGAGCCTGCTGCTGGGCGAGTCGGCCGCCCCGGTGCAGGTGACGGCGATCGAGACCGCACTCGTCGGCGACCCCGCCGACAGCGGCGTGGAGCGGGTGATCCACCTGCGCACGATGCACCTCGCGCCCGACGAGCTGCTGGTCGGCGCCAAGCTGGCCATGCCCCGCGGCGCGACGCTGGCCGAGGTCGCGGCCGCCATCGACGCGGCGGAGGCGAGGGTGCGTGCGGCGGTGCCGATCGCCCGCGTCATCTACCTGGAACCGGACCTGGACCGCTCCCGGCAGGTGTCGGCATGAGCGTCGTCGCGCTGGACGGCGTCGTGCGCCGCTACGACTGGGGGTCGACGACGGCGATCCAGCAGCTGTTGGGCACCGAGCCCGACGGCCGCCCGGCCGCGGAGCTCTGGTTCGGCGCGCACCCGGACGATCCCTCGCCCACCCTCGCCGGGGCGACACTGCACGACGTCATCGACGCCGACCCCGACGGCATGCTGGGCGCTGGCGTGGTGAGCCGGTTCGGTCCCCGCCTGCCCTTCCTGCTGAAGGTGCTCGCCGCCGGGAAGGCGCTCTCCATCCAGGTCCATCCGACGCTGGACGAGGCCCGCGCCGGCTTCGCCGCCGAGGACGCCGCCGGCGTCCCGCGCGACGCGCCGTACCGGAACTACCGCGACCCGAACCACAAGCCCGAGCTGATCTGTGCGCTCACCGACTTCGAGGCTCTCTGCGGCTTCCGGGACCCGCTGCGGACGGTGGCGCTGATCGAGGCGCTGGACGTCGCCGAGCTCGGCTTCCTGGCCGACTGCCTGCGCGGGCCGGACCCGCTGCGCAGCGCCTTCACCGCGGTCCTCACGCACGACGACCCCGCCGGCCTCAGCACCGCCCTCGCCGCCGCCGCCGAGTCGGCCGGGCCGGCCTACCGTGGCGTGCAGCTGGCCGCCTCGGACTTCCCCGGCGACGTCGGGGTGGTGCTCGCCCTGCTGCTGAACCATCTGGTGCTCGCGCCGGGCGAGGCGATCTATCTCGGCGCCGGCAACGTCCACGCCTACCTGCGGGGCACCGGCGTCGAGATCATGGCCAACAGCGACAACGTGCTGCGCTGCGGCCTCACCCCGAAGCACATCGACGTCGACGAGCTGCTGGCCATCACCGACTTCTCGGCGCTGGCGGATCCGCGGCTGCCCGCCGTGGACGGCGCCTTCGACGTGGCCGTCCGCGACTTCCGGCTCACCAGGGTCCAGCTCGACGGCCCGCTCACCGTGGAGGACCGCGGTCCGCTCATCGTGCTCTGCGCCGAGGGCGGGGTGGACGTCGGTGGTGTGGCACTGGCGCCGGGCCGGGCCGCCTTCGTCCCCGCCAACCACGAGGGCCTGGTGATGGCCGGGAGCGGCCTCGTCTTCGTGGCAGGCACCCGCGCCTGACCCGGTGGCGGGGCGCGTGACCGCCCCGACAGGAAATCTGACACGTTCGTGGTAAGTTCGTCCGTGATGCAGTCCATGACCATCACGCAAGCCGCTGCCGCGACCGGCTGGTCGCAGCGGATGCTGCGCTACCTGGAGCAGGCGGGGCTCGTCACCGCGCTGCGCACCCCCGGGGGTCACCGGCACTACGGGCCGCGTCAGATCGAGCGCCTGCAACGGTTGCGGGAGCTTCTCGACGAGCACGAGCTCGGCATCACCGAGGTCGTGTTCGAACTGCGGATGCGCACCGAACCCCGGCTCGCCCGAGCCGTCGACGAGTGGTTCGGCCCGCTCCACCGCTCCGCTGCACCACCCGGGGCGGGCATCTTCCGCCGCCTCGCTGTCGACACCGACGGTCACCCCGCACCCGCACCGGCCGTCGCGTCCCCGCTCGACACATCGCACCCTCGAATCGAAGGAGAGCACGTGAGCATCGAACTGAAGGCGGACTCCGCCGGCAGCGTCACCGACTTCAAGGTCGCCGATCTGAGCCTGGCCACGTTCGGCCGCAAGGAGATCGAGCTCGCCGAGCACGAGATGCCCGGCCTGATGGCGCTGCGCAAGGAATTCGGTGGCTCCCAGCCGCTGAAGGGCAAGAAGATCGCCGGCTCGCTGCACATGACGGTGCAGACCGCGGTCCTCATCGAGACGCTCGCCGCCCTCGGCGCCGACGTCCGCTGGGTGAGCTGCAACATCTTCTCCACCCAGGACCACGCCGCCGCGGCCATCGTCGTCGGCCCGAACGGCACTCCGGAGAACCCGCAGGGCATCCCCGTCTACGCCTGGAAGGGCGAGACGCTGGAGGAGTACTGGTGGTGCACCGAGCAGATGCTGACCTGGCCGGACGGCACGGGCCCGGACTCGATCGTCGACGACGGCGGTGACGCCACGCTGCTGATCCACATGGGCACCGAGTACGAGACCGGCGGCGCCGTGCCGCAGGCCGAGGAGACCGACTCCGAGGAGTACCAGGTCATCCTCAACCTGCTGCGTCGCTCGATCGTGGACCACCCCGGCCGCTACACCAAGATGGGCGCCAAGATCATCGGCGTCACCGAGGAGACCACGACCGGCGTCCACCGGCTCTACGAGTTCGAGCGCGCGGGCACCCTGCTCTTCCCGGCCATCAACGTCAACGACTCGGTCACCAAGAGCAAGTTCGACAACAAGTACGGCTGCCGCCACTCGCTCATCGACGGCATCAACCGCGGCACCGACGTCATGATCGCCGGCAAGCTCGCCGTCGTCTGCGGCTACGGCGACGTCGGCAAGGGCTCGGTGGAGTCGCTGCGCGGCCAGGGCGCCCGCGTCGTCGTCACCGAGGTCGACCCGATCTGCGCGCTGCAGGCGGCGATGGACGGGCTCGAGGTCGTCACGCTCGAGGACGTCGTCAGCAAGGCCGACATCTTCATCACCACGACCGGCAACAAGGACATCATCATGGCCGACCACATGGCCGCGATGAAGCACCAGGCGATCGTCGGCAACATCGGACACTTCGACAACGAGATCGACATGGCCGGCCTGGCCAAGATCCCCGGCATCACCAAGACCGAGGTCAAGCCGCAGGTCCACGAGTGGACCTTCCCGGACGGGAAGAAGATCATCGTGCTCTCCGAGGGGCGCCTGCTGAACCTGGGCAACGCCACCGGTCACCCGAGCTTCGTCATGAGCGCGTCGTTCTCCAACCAGACGATCGCCCAGATCGAGATCCACAAGAACCCGGAGAACTACATCGTGGACGGCAAGCCGACCGTCACCACGCTGCCGAAGCACCTGGACGAGAAGGTGGCCCGACTGCACCTGGACGCCGTCGGCGCCAAGTTGACCCAGCTGTCCAAGGAGCAGGCCGAGTACATCGGCGTGGACGTCGCCGGCCCCTACAAGCCGGAGCACTACCGCTACTAGGAACGACGACGTAGCGGTTGAGCGCCGCAGGCGCGATCACCGCTACTGAGACGGACTTCGTCCGCCTCAGTAGCGGACCCCGCCTCTCCGCGACTTCACTGTTGTTGTCGCGACCCAGCAGCATCTCGCGGCTGCGCTGTTGCCATCCGGTACCAGCGCAGCCGTGAGACGTTAACCCCTGACCCGCTCCAGGATGAGCTCTGCCAGCTCGTCCGGGGCCTCGTCCGGGATCCAGTGGCTCAACCCGGAGAGCTCGACGAAGCGGTAGTCGGCCTGGACGAATTGTTCGGTGCCCTCGGCGCCGGCGCGGCCGAGGGCTCCGTCGCCGTCACTCCACACGTAGGTCGTCGGCACCCGCGTCGGCCGGCCGTAGCCCTTCTCCCGCTGCGAGAACGGCAGGGCTCGGTACCAGTTCAGCGCCGCGTGCAGCCCATCGCGGCCGAGCGGCTCGACGTAGCGTCGCATCTGCTCGGGCGTCGTCTCGCCCATGGCCAGCCACCCCAGGCCGCGGTCGCTGGGCACGAGCCGCTCCGGCAGCAGCGGCAGCTGGAACGCCAGCATGTACCAGGACTTGCGCAGCTGTCCGTGGCGCATCGCGGCGACGAACGCCTGCGGGTGCGGCACCGACACCGTGGTCAGGGTGCGCACCCGCTCCGGGTACTTGGACGCCAGCGACCACGCCACCTGCGCGCCCCAGTCGTGCCCGACGATGTGGGCCGACTCGACCCCGGCGGCCTCGATGAGCGCGACGACATCGGCGACGAGTCGCCCCACGGTGTAGGCCCGGCGCCCCTTCGGCCGGGCGCCGGGGGAGTAGCCGCGCTGGTCGGGGGCGAGGGTGCGGTATCCGGCGGCGTTGAGGGCGGGGGTGACCGCGTCCCACTCGTGGCGGTTCTGCGGGAAGCCGTGCAGCAGGATGATCACCTCGCCGCTGTCGTCACCGTCCGGACCGTGGTCGGTCACGTCGAAGCTCAGGCCGTCGTGGGTGAACGTCTCCATGCTGCGATGGTGCCCGGTGACCGCCGTCAGTCAGCAGCCAGGTAGCGCCAGCGCCCCGCGGTGTCGCGGCGGAAGGTGCTCCGCTCGGTGAGCGCGTCCGGCTCGCCGGCGCGGCGGAAGTGCGCGCGGAAGGCGACCACGCCGGTCTCGTCGTCGGGTCCGCCAGCCTCCACCTCGAGCACCCGTAGCCGAGTCCACGCCACCTCGGGGAGGGTGAGCGAGTCCGGCCGGGTGTCGGCGTGCCACGACCGCAGCAGGTAGTCGGCCTCCCCGCGAGCGAAGGCGCTGAAGCGCGAGCGCATCAGCTCCTCCGCGGTCGCGGCCTCCCGCTCGCCGCGGTGCAGCGGGCGACAGCAGCTCTCGTAGGCGCTGCCGGAACCGCACGGACAGGCGGTCGTGCCGGTCACTGCGGCGCGACGAAGGGGCCGGACGGCTGTGGCGGTTGCGGCGGTTGCCACGGCGCCTGCTGCGGTTGCGGCCAGGGCGACGGCGGGACGGGCGGGCCGAAGCCGGCACGCCGCCGCCGTTCGAGCAGCACCGTGCCCAGGACGTCGGGGATGGGCGCGCCGGGAGGCGGGGGTGGCGTGACGGTGGCGAGCAGCCGGTCGACGAGGCGCCGCCCGAGCTGCTCCTGCGCCGCCGGAGTCATGGCGTGGGCGCGGCCGACGAACTGCCGCAGCCGCAGCGCGAGCCGGTCGTCCAGGCGGTGCAGATCGACGTTCTGGGCCCACCACACCAGCGGCGGCGGGACCCAGGGGTGCGGTGCGGCCAGTGGCTGGGTGGCGGCGCGTTCGTCGACGACGATCGTCCCGGCCATGAGGTCGCCGAGCCGCTTCTCCCGCCGGCCCACGATGACGCAACCGGCGCCGGCGACCGTACCGAAGGGGAAGAGCAGGCCGGGCTTCTCCAGGACCAGCGAGGCCAGCCCCCGGACCAGCGCCTGCCGCAGGCCGATCGGCCCGCCGTCGTCGCGCACCACGCGCAGCCCGAGCGCCATTTTGCCGAGAGTGCGCCCCCGGGTCACCCACTCCAGCACGATCGGGTAGCCGGCGACGACCAGGACCACCTCGACGATCGTCACCGCGGCGACGGCCGCGGTGTCCCCGCCGCCGGCGACCGACACTGTCGCGAAGCTCAGTACGAGCAGCACCACGGCCTGGGCGGCGAGGTCCAGGACAGCGGCGACGGTGCGCGAGGCGATCCCGGCCCGGCTCACGGCGAGCGCGACGCCCTCGCCCGAGACGAGGTCGGCCGGGGCGCGTCCGTGGTCGGTCACGATGCGGACTCTAGACTCGGTCGCACTGTGGACCTCGACGCGTTCCTCGCCCGGCACGCCGCCGCGTGGCAGCGGCTGGACGAGCTTGCCTCCCGCCGACGTCTCGACGGTGCCGAGGCCGACGAACTGATCGAGCTCTACCGCGCGGTGGCCGGCCAGCTCGCGCTGGTGCAGAGCCGCGCGCCCGATCCGGTGATCGAGGCCCGGCTCTCGCGATTGCTCACCCGGGCGCGTGCCGCCGCGGTCGGCACCCCACGACTGCGGGGCTGGGCCGCGCTCGGCCGCGGGATCCGCGTCGACTTCCCGGTGGCGGTCTACCGGACGGGTCGGTGGTCGCTGCTGACAGCGGCCGCGTCGCTGCTGGTCGCGGCGGCGATGTGGTGGTGGCTGCGAGAGCATCCGGATCGCATCGGACGTGTCGTCTCCGACGAGCGGGTGCGGCAGCTCGTCGATCGGGACTTCGCCGACTACTACCGCGAGCACCCGGCGCAGTCCTTCGCGGCGCAAGTCTGGACCAACAACGCCCTCGTCGCGGCGCTCTGTCTCTTCCTCGGGGTGACCGTGCTCGGCACGCTCGTCGTGCTCTGGCAGAACACCGTCAACATCGGCCTCACCGGCGGCATCATGATCGCCGCGGGCAAGCCGGAGGTCTTCTTCGGCCTCATCCTGCCGCACGGCATGCTCGAGCTCAGCGCTGTCTTCGTCGCCGCCGGCGTCGGTCTGCGCACCGGGTGGGCATGGCTCGCCCCCGGCGACCGGACGCGGGCCGATGCCCTTGCCGAGGCGGGGCGGCTCGCCGCTGTCGTCGCGGTGGGGTTGGCCGGGGTGCTGCTCGTCAGCGGCGTCATCGAGGCCTTCGTGACCCCGTCCGGCCTGCCGACCTGGGCCCGGATCGGAGTCGGCGGGGTGGCCGAGCTGGCCTTCCTCGGCTACGTCGTCGTCCTCGGTCGTCGTGGCGTGCGCGCCGGAGAGACAGCCGACGCAGCCGATGTCGGGGATGCGCTACCGGTCGCGTGACTTGTTCGGCGCAGGTGAAGTGACACGTGCCATGATCGGGTTGTGACGATGGCTGAGTTCCGGCAGGAGCTTCCTGCTGAGGCATTGTTCCCGGCGGCGCGGGACGTCGACTTCGACCGCATGGCCGCGCTGGCGCGGCGGACGATCGAGGCCCCCGTGGCGATGGTGTCGCTGCCCAACCGGCGCTGCCAGATCTTTCCCGGTGCCGTCGGCCTGACGCCGGAGCTGGACCGCGCCCGGCAGAACGGTCTGGAGTACTCCTACTGCCAGTTCGTGGTGCGCACCGAGCAGGCGCTGCTCGTCCCGGATGCTCGCGAGGTGCCCGAGCTGGCCCGGTTGGCCAGCGTCACCGAGCTGGGGCTGGTGGCCTACGCGGGCATGCCGCTCGTCGGCGAAGAGGGTCACGCGATCGGCTCGCTGTGCGTGATGGACGACCATCCCCGGCAGTGGCAGCCGGACGAGGTGGAGCTGCTCGGCGAGCTCGCCGAGGCCTGTTCGTCGCAGCTCCGGCTGCGACTGGCGAATGCGCGGGCTGCCGTCATCGCCGACCGGGACCGGATCGCCGCCGAGCTGGGGCAGGGCGTGGTCCGGGAGCTCTTCGGGCTGTCGATGACACTGGGCAGCGTGCGGGCCCTGGTCTCGGGGCCGGCCGTCACCGAGCTCGGGAAGGCCATCGACGCCGTCGACGACGTCATCGCGCGGATCCGCTCCTCGATCTTCGACGTTTCGCGCTGACCGACCGCGCCGCAGTTGCGGCCACGCACGACCTTCGTCACGTTCCCGGACAACTCGGTCACCGGGGCTTGATGTGTGATCTGTGTTAAGTATGCTCGGTGTCAACGAACGTTCCCCCCACGTTCAGGAGCAGACGATGACCGAACTAGCCGACCGCATCGACAGCGGTCCCGTCACCCCGCACGCCGAGGTGGCATGTCGTGCCGCCGATTCCCGGGACGAGGGCTTCGTCCGCGGGCTCTTCGCCGACACCCGTGACGACCTGCTGCTGCTCCCGCCGGACACCCGCGACGTCATCGTCGACATGCAGTTCCGCGCGCAGCGGCGGTCCTGGCGGTGCGACCACCCGTCCGCGCGCTACGAGGTGGTCCTCTTCCGCGGCCTGCGCGCCGGGCACCTGATCGTGGCCGACGACGGCGCCACGCTCACCGTGGTGGACGTGGCCCTGCGGTCCGGGCTGCGCGGACTGGGGATCGGCACCGAGCTGCTCACCGGACTCGCCGCCACGGCCGATCGCCGACGGGTGGCCATGCAGGCGCGTACCTGGCACGCCAACCACGGCGCTCGCCGGTTCTTCGGCCGGCTCGGCTTCCGGGCCGGCGGCGCGGTCGCCGGCTACCACGAGCTCTTCCGTCCGCCGGTCGAGGCAGCCTGACCCGTCCGCCGCACAGCCGCCCCCGGCGGGCAGACTCCCAGGCATGCGAGCGCAGCCGGGAATCTTCGCCCAGGGCACGACCGACCACTGCTACCTGGAGTTCGACTGCGTCGAGCCGTTGGCGGCGCTCGGCGTGCTGGCGGGGCTTCCCGCCGGGGTCAGCACGACCGCCGGGGTGAACGTCGTGGTGGGCGTCCGGCCGGGCCTCTGGGCGGCCCATGCCGCACCGGAGCACGTGCCGGCCGAGGTGTCGGACTGGTCCGAGCCCGTCGTCGGCCCGGACGGTTTCACGATGCCGGCCACTCCGCACGACCTGTGGGTGTGGGTCTCCGGTGGGCGCAGTGCGGTCTTCGACGCCGCCCGTGACGTGATCGCGGCGCTACGGCCCCACGCCGGGCTCGCCGGCGAGATCACCGGCTGGGTGTATCGCCACGATCGCGATCTCACCGGTTTCGTCGACGGCACCGAGAACCCGACCGCGGCCGAGGCGCCGGCCGTCGCGCTGGTCCCGGACGGCCGGCCCGGCGCGGGTGCCTCGGTGGTGCTCGTCCAGCTGTGGCGCCACGACACCGCCCGCTGGCAGGCGGCGACGGTCGAGGTCCAGGAGCGTGCCATGGGGCGGACCAAGGCCGACAGCGTCGAGCTCGACGAGGACGTCATGCCCGCCGATTCCCACGTCTCGCGCACCGTGGTGGAGCGCGACGGCGAGGAGCTCGAGATCTACCGCCGCAACGTCGCCTACGGCGGCGTCACCGACCACGGCACGATGTTCGTTGGCTTCAGCCACGACCAGTGGCGGATGGCGGAGATGCTGCGACGGATGGCCGGCGTCGGCGACGGCATCCGCTGCGCACTGACCCGCTACGTCGTCCCGCTCACCGGGGCGTACTACGTCGTCCCGTCCCTCGACGCCCTGGCGAGGCTGGCACCGGAGGTCACGTCAGTGCCGTGAGGAAGCGTTTGGCCACGGCGACGCCCGTGGTGCCCGACGAGGCGCCGTCGTAGACGAAGACGGCGAAGGCGACATCACCGCGGACCCCGGCGAACCACGAGTGGCTGCGCGGTGGGGTCGCGGTGCCGTACTCGGCCGTGCCGGTCTTGCCGACGACGCCGCCGAGCCCGGCCAGACTGCGGCCGGTGCCGTCGGGGAGGTTCACCGTGGCGGCCAGCAGCGGGCGCAGTTCGGCGACGAGGGTCGTCGGCAGTGGCGTCGCCGCCGCGCCGGGGCGCCCGACCTGCAGCGACGGTGAGACGACGGTGCCGGTCTCGGCCGAGCCGGCCATGAGCGCCATCAGCAGGGGAGAGGCCAGTACCCGGCCCTGTCCGATGGCGTCGGCCGCGCGTTCGGTCTGGCTCGCCGGCGCCGGCAGCGAGCCGCTGAAGGCCTCCACCGGCAGTTGCCAGTCGCGACCCAACCCCAGTCGGCGCGCGGCGTCGCCCACCGCTGATGCCGGCAGGGTGGTGGCGACGTCGATCGCGCTGGTGTTGCACGAGTAGCCGAAGGCCGAGCTGACGGGGATCGGCGGGTGGCTGAACCTGTCCTCGTTCTCGAAGCGGCGGCCGTCCACGGTCACCGTCGCCGGGCAGCGGACCTTCGTCGACGGGGTCAGCGACGGTCTGGCGGTGAAGGCGGCCGTCCAGGTCGCGATCTTGAAGGTGGATCCCGGCGGGAAGGCGCCCGCCAGGCCGAAGTCGTAGTCGACGGTTGCGGTGTTGGCGTCGGCGAGGATCGCGCCGGTCGACGGCCGCACCGCGACCACGGTGGCCTTCTGGGTCACTTTAGAGAGCGCGGACTCGGCCGCTCGTTGCACCCTCGAGTCGAGCGTGAGTCTCACCGGGGTACCGGCGACCGGGGAGGCGACGGTGGCGAGACGGGTGGCGGTCTCGCTGGCAGCGGTGCTCGTCGGCGCCGCGACGATCTGGAGCCCCGGCCGGCCGGCCAGGCTGCTGTTCAGCGCCTGCTGCAGGCCGCCGACGCCGGTGCTGTCCCCGGCCGCTATCCGTCCGCCGGACGTGGCCACGATCTCGGCGGTGGCGTCGGCGACCCGACCGAGCAGGGGTTGAGCGTAGGTAGCCGTCGGCCCCAGCAGCCGGGTCTCGCTCTGGAAGACGGTGCCGGGCAGGTCGTAGATGCGGGACCTGATCCGCTCGTAGACGGTCCGGCGCAGCGTGATGAGGGGGACGAATTCCGTCGGCGTGGCCTTGGCCAGGGCGGCGAGGATCTCGGCGCGGGTGGACTGCAGCTCGCTCACCCGTGACAGCGCACGGGCCAGCGAGGCGGCGTCGGTGACCCGCTGCTTCTCCAGGCCGACGGTCACCACGGGGGTGGGGGTGACGAGCGGGCGGCCGGCGCTGTCCTGCAGAGCCGCGCGGGTGGGCTGCAGCCGGACCGCCTCGAGATGGCGGTCGGCGGCCAGTCTCGGATGCAGGACGCCGTCCTGCCAGCGCACCCGCCAGCCGGCCTTGGTTTCGGTCAGGGGCACCTCGCCGCGGTAACGCCAGCTGCGTCCGCCGGCCAGCTTCCAGGTCGCGGTGAAGGCGACCCGGGTCCGGTCGCCCGAGCCGGTGGTGGCCCCGAGGTCGATGTCGGCTCGGGCCGTCGTGCCGAGACCCGTCAGCGAGGCCGTGATCGCGGCCTTCGCCGTCGCCGGCGCCGTCGTCGCGGTGGCCGCCGTCGTCGCGTCGCGGGAGCCGACGGCGTCCAGGAAGCGGGAGGCGGCCCGCTGCTGCGCGGTGGGGCCGTCCGAGCCGGTGCAGGCGGCCAGGCTGCCGCCGGCGAGCAGGGCGACGGCGAGCATGACTGCGGTCCGGGAGCGACGCGTTCGAGTGGGCACGTCTCCAGTCAACCGGACGGGACCGACATGATCGGCGAGGACCTCAGCGCGGCGCAGGCCCCACCGAGCCGCGCCGCTGCTCCACCGGGGTGAGCCACTTGCGTTGCGAACGCTTCTCGGTGTCGATGGCGCGCACGGTGCGCTCGACGACGTGGCTGACGAGATCGTCCACCGGCCAGCGGTAGTTGGACAGCGGCGGCGTGAGCAGGCGCGAGACCGGGTCGTCGTCGTACCCCAGCACCGAGACGTCACCGGGGATGGCGAGGCCCAGCTCGGCGGTGGCGGCGTAGACGCCGTAGGCCATGGCGTCGGCGAGACAGAAGCAGGCCGTCGGGCGGGGTTCGGACCCGAGCACCTGCCGCGCCACCGCTGCGGCACCGTCGAGGTCGTACGGGGTCCGGTGCAGCGTCACCCGCAGCCCGAGCTCGGCCGACACCCGCCGTACCGCTTCGGCGGCGGGGGTCTCCGGACTGCCGCGATGCGAGGCCGTCAGCACCGCGATGTCGCGATGGCCCTCGGCATGCAGGGCGCCGAGCGCCGCCCGGACCCCGCCGTCGTTGTCGAAGACGACCTCGACGGCGGTGCGCGCGCCGGCCAGCCCGTCGCCGATGGAGACCAGCACGGTCCGCTCGCCGATCTCGGCCCAGTGCGCCGCATGCGGATCGGCCCAGAGCGCGATGAGAGCGTCGACGCGCTGGTCGACGAGCTGGGTCGCCAGCGTGCGTTCCAGCTCGGGACTGTTGGAAGCGTCGACGATGAGGGCGTGCCGGTCGTGCTCGAGCAGACCCCGGCCGAGCGCCGCGGCAACGTTCTGCTGCCAGATGTCGCTCAGCGAGCCGCAGAGGACGCCGACGTAGCCGGTGCGTCCCGAGGCGAGTGCGCGGGCGACGGGATCGACCTGGTAGCCCAGCCGGTCGGCCACCTCGCGCACCCGGGCGCGAGTCTCGGGCGGCAGGTGCAGCCCGCGCAGTGCGTAGGAGACCGCGGCCGTGGAGAGTCCTGTCTCCTGCGCGACGTCGCGCAGGGTGACCCGCCGGCTGCGCTCCCGCATCGTGCGATGGTAACGAGATCCCCGCTCAGCGCACGGATCGCACGCGGTAGACCAGCACGGCTCCGGCGAGGGCGATCACGCCGACGAGCGTGAACAGCGACGTGTAGCCCTGCCCGTCGGAGGAGATGAGCCCACCGGCGACGAGCGGGGCCAGGGTGGGCGGCACGATGGTGCCGATGTTCATGATCCCCAGGTCTTTTGCGCGGGTCTGCGCGTCGGGCAGGACCCGGGTCACCAGCGCCTGGTCCACGGCCATGTAGGCGCCGAAGCCGCCACCCATCAGCGTCGCGGCGACGGCGGCGGTGCCGAAGGTCGGTGAGAGGGCGAGCAGGAACCCGGCCACGGCCTGCAGCAGGGCGGCGACCAGGACGAAGATGCGGCGCCGGGCCAGCCGATCGGAGAGCCAGCCGAAGACGTAGGTGGCGGCCAGTCCCGCCAGCAGGTACAGGACGGTGAGCAGCAGCAGCGACTGGTCCGGGTCCGGCACCCGGAGCGCATCGGTGAGGAAGTACAGCAGGTAGCAGGTCCCCAGCGAGTTGCCGAGGTTGACCAGCAGCCGTCCCGCGAAGGCCCAGCCGAAGTCGGGATTGGACCGCAGGTCCACGCGCAGGCCGCCGGCGACCGCGCGGAGGGTGAGCGTCGCGTCGGTGTCGGGGGCGACCTCGCGGTACCGCAGCACCATCGGCGCCGTCAGGGCCACCGAGGCCACGGCGATGACGAGGTAACCCTGCAGCGAGGTGAGGTCCAGCGCCGAGACGACGGCGATGCCGAGGACGACGCCGAGCGCCTGCGGGCCGAAGATCGCGCTCGAGACCGTGCCCCGCTGCCGTTCCGGGACACGATCGGCCACCACGGCGGTGAGCGCCGCCGTCACCGCGCTGAGCCCCAGCATGCTCACGCTCCACACTGCGGTGAGGCCGGCCACCGAGTGCTGCGTCCCGGTGAGGACGAGGCCGGCGGCGAAGAGGACGGTGCCGCCGGCGATCCAGCTCCGCCGCCGGCCGAATCGATTGCGGGAGTGATCGCAGAGCATGCCGCAGATCGGCAGCGCGACGAGGGCGACGACACCGGAGACCACGTTGAGCAGGGCGAAGGCGGCGACCTTGTGCTGCGGTGTGATCGCGGCGAGCTGATCCGGGATGAGCAGCTGCAGCGGGACCAGGTTCGCCATCCAGAAGCCGAGCCAGGCCAGGGAGAACCGTCCGATCCACGCCGCGCCCACGGCGGTCTCGGGCTCCGCACCCGCGGCGGTCTCGGACTCCGGGTTCGGCCTCTGCGCCGGATCGGCCCCGAACGGCGTCGACAGCAGGGGTTCCAGCTCGGGCATGGCATCTCTTTCGATCCGCAGGCGAGCCGGGAGCAGCGCTGACCGGCCTCGGCGTGACGCAACCACACCGGATCGCGCCAGCGCAACGGTCGCGCCGGCAGCCGGTCGTGGTCTCCTCGGCGCGTCGCGGTGACGTCTGCCCGCCCAAGCGCTTAAGCGCTACAGTGAAGCGATTCACCAGCCAAGGAGGAAGCGATGACGACGTCCACGACCTACACCCGCCACGACCTCGGGGGTGGGGTTCCGGCACATGCGGCCCGCGCCATCGCCGATGTCGCCGCGGCAGTGGGTCCGGACGATCGCCCGGCGCGTCACCTCGACCAGGACGAGCTGCTGCAGCTCGTCGCCGCCGTCGCGGCACGCCCCGAGCAGTGGGCCGAGCTCGTCGCCTTCGACGACGACGAACGGCACTACGTCTGCCTCTCCCGCGACGAGCACGTCGACGTCTGGCTGCTCTGCTGGACGCCGGTCAACGACACCGGCTGGCACGACCACGACATCTCCTCCGGCGCGGTGGCGGTGGCGCGTGGCCGGCTGGTCGAGCACAACCTGGCCGTGGGACGCCCGGAGGTGCGCACCGAGGTGGCCGCGGGGACCGCGTACAGCTTCGGTCCCGACCACATCCACCGGCTGACCGGCCTCGAACCGGGCAGCGTCAGCATCCACGCCTACTCGCCGCCGCTGCAGACGATGGGCCAGTACGTCGTCGACGCCGACGGTGTCCTGCACCGGACCTCGGTCAGCTACGCCGAGGAGCTGCGCGCCCTCTCCTGAGCCCGTCAGGCCAGCGGGAACTCGACGCCCCGCTCGGACTCCGGGCGGGGGCCGTGGATGCGCCGCTCAGTCTCGGTGATCGAGACGTCGTTGATGCTCGCCTCCCGGCGCCGCATCAGGCCGTTGTCGGCGAACTCCCAGAGCTCGTTGCCGTAGCTGCGGTGCCAGCGGTCCGCGTCGTCGTGCCACTCGTACTGGAAGCGCACGGCGATGCGGTTGCCGGCGAAGGCCCAGAGCGACTTGCGCAGCGCGTAGTTCCGCTCGCGGGCCCACTTGGCGGTGAGGAACTCGACGATCTCGCCGCGGCCGGTGAGGAAGGTGTCGCGATTGCGCCACACCGAGTCGACGGTGTACGCGCCGGCGACCCGCTGCGGGTCGCGGGTGTTCCAGGCGTCCTCCGCGGCCTGGACCTTGGCCGCGGCGGACTCGGCGTCGAAGGGTGGGAACGGAGGGCGGGACTCGGTCATGGGTCCATCGTGCCCGTCAGGTCCGGCTGCCACCGCTATACCTGATCTCGGCTGCCACCGCCCCGTCTCATCTCGGCTGCCGCCGCGATGTCTAATCTCGGCTGCCGCCGAACAGACCCCCGATGGCGCCGGGGCCGGTGTCGTCACCCTTCTTGGCGTTCTTCACCAGCGCCGAGGAGAGCGCATTCATCGTCATCGACTGCAGGATCACCTGACCGTTGCCGGTGAGGGTGGCCAGGTTGAAGCCCTCGCCGCCGAACATCGCGTTCATGACGCCCTGCCGGTTCAGCGAGCCGACCCGCTCGATGCCGTAGCTGATGTTGTGGTCCCAGGCGACGACGCAGCCGGTGTCGACCTTGATCTTGCCGCCGTAGTCGGCGGGGTTGATCTCGATGAAGTTGCCGGCGCCGGCGATGATGAGGCTGCCGCGTCCGGTGAACTTCTCCAGGACGAAGCCCTCGCCGCCGCTGAAGCCCTGCCGCAGCCCGGAGAAGGCGATGTCGAAGTTCACGCCCGCCTCGGCGCCGACGAAGGCGTCCTTCTCGGCGAACCACGTGGTCTGCCCGTCGAGCTCGATCACCCGCATCTCGCCCGGCAGCACCCCGGCCAGCGCCAGCAGGCCGTCCCCGCCGGGGGTGTGGAAGTGGCAGAAGGCGAACGACTCGCCGGCCATCATCCGCTTGCCGGCCTCCATGGCACCGCGGAGCAGCCCGCCGAGCGCCCCGCCGCCGCCGAAGCCGGGCTGCCCGCCGGCCGGTTGGCCGCCGCCGCTGGGCTGGCTGAGCTTGGTCTCCATGACCACGTCGCCCGAGCTGAAGAGGAACTTGCCGGACTCGGTGTAGATGACCTGGCCGGGCTGCAGCTGGACGAGCGCCATCTGCATGGCATTGCCGGAGATCGTGATGTCGAGCATGGCTACAGGATGCCGGTACCGGCTCAGGCGTGGACCACCAGGAGGCGGCCGATCAGATGCCGGTCGCGCAGCAGCCGTCCGATGCTCGCCGACTGTCGCTGCGCACTGCGCCAGGCGTCGGTGTCGCCGTACCGCCGGCGACGCAGGTCAGCCGGCTGCTGGTGTGCGTCGGACCCGATGACACCGTCGCCGGTCCGGCCGCGGAGCACGAGGCGCCTACCTGAACGAGCTGATCTCCGGACCGGGAACCGCGCTCCCCGACGTCTTGGCATCGCGCGCGCCCGCACGGCCCAGCAGTCCGGCCAGCGCCGACAACGCCGCGGCCACGCTCCAGAGACCCGCCGCCGTGGTCGTCCGCGCGACAGCCAGACCGCTCAACGGCCCGACGGCGGTGCCGATGTCCTCCGTGATCGAGAGCGCGGCCTGGTAGGAGGCGCGTTGCCGTGGGTGCGCTCGCCTGCTGACGACCGCGGCGACTGTCGGGGCGTAGGCCATTTCGCCGAGCGCCATCAGCACCACCGCGGCGACGAGCACCGGATACCCGCCGGCGGCCGCGGTCAGCACAGCCAGCCCCACCGCCTGGACTACCGCGCCACCGAGGAGCAGACGCGGCGCGGCCACGCCTCGCAGCAACCGATTGAGGGGGAGCTGTCCCGCGACGACGACGGCGGCCGCGATGGTGAAGAGGGCCGCGTAGGCGGTCGAGCCGAGCGGGGTCTGTTCCCGGATCACCACGAGTCCGTCGGACTCCCACCAGGTGAAGGCGATCGCCAGCAGCCCGCCGCCGAGCACGAGGCAGAGCAGGTGGCGGTCGCCGCGGAGCGCACGCAGGGTGCCCGGCGGGATCTCCGGCCCGTCGTCGACGTCGTCGGCGCCCCCAGCATCGGCGGGGACGACGGCGAGTTCGATGAGCAGCGCGGCTCCGAGCAGCGCGCCGCTGACGGCGAAGACCATCGGCAGGCCGGCCAGCGCGGCCAGCGCACCCAGCACCGGACCCGCGATGCGGCCGGCGTAGGAGCCGACCCGGACGAGGCTGAAGGCGTGCTCGAGTCGGTGCTGCTCGGTGACGTCGCCGACGATGGCAGCGGTCGTCGGATGGAAGGCCGACTCGAAGACCCCCGCCGCCAGGAAGAGCGAGATCGCCAGCCACGGCGAGGTGGCCAACGACAGCGCGCCGTAGCCGACGGCCATGCCGAGTGTCGACACCAGCAGCACCCGTCGACGGCCCAAGCGGTCGGCGAGTCCGCCGCCGAGCACGCCGCCGACGAACTCGCCCAGGGCCTGACCCACGAAGAGCAGGCCCGCGGCAATACCTCCCAGGCCGACATCGCGGTAGGCCCACACCACGATGAAGGGCAGCATCGCGCTGCTGGCAAGGGCTTCGGCCGTCCGGATAGCGACGATTCCGGCGAGTACCGACTTGTGAGACGTCATGTCTCGAAAGTAGCACCAAACGAGACGGCGTGTCTCGATACACTGGTGCGGTGAAGACCACTCCGGCACGTACCGGTCGACCGCGCAGCGAGCAGGCCCGCACCGCGGTGCTGCACGCCGTCGACGACCTGCTGGTCGAGGTCGGTTACGCCGCGCTCACCATGACCGCCATCGCCGAGCGAGCCGGGGTCGGCCGTCAGACGGTGTATCGGTGGTGGTCGTCGAAGGCCGAGGTCCTCTTCGAGGCGGCGATGACGGACGCCGTCCGCGAGCTCGCCGTCGACGACCACGGCAGCACCCTCGACGACCTCGCCGCCTTCGTCGAGGCAGTGACGGCCTTCCTCACCACCTCTGACGCAGGCGCCGGATACCGGGCGTTGGTCGGGGAAGCCCAGCACGACCGGGAGGTCGCCGCACTGATGGCCGGGGCGACTCTCTTCGACGCCGCACTGCAGCCGCTGATCGAGCGGGCCGTCTCCCGCGGGGATCTGGACGGCGCCGTCGACGCCGGTGTCGTGGCTGCCGTCCTGGTGGGCCCGCCGCTGTTCCGCGTGCTGACCGGGGGTGCCCTGCCGGAAGTTCGCGCCGTTGCCCGTGCGGCGCTGGCAGTGGCCCGCTGAGTCGCTGGTCGGCCGGCGCAGACTCCCGGGTCGTTCGCGTGATCCGGGACTCGATGTCATCGATGTGTCGTGGCACGGGCCGTGACCCGGGCGCGGACGAACGACCGATGAAGGGGAAAGCCCCCGCTGACGTCAGTCCAGGACAGCCCAGCCGTGTGGCGGCACGGCACCGTCCGCGACCTCCCCGGCGAGCACCGCACCCCGCGCCGGGAGCGGTTCGTCGCCGATGTTGAGGGCAATCGTGAGCGACCTCCAGCCCGACGACAACCGGAGCAGGACGGACTCGTTGGTCAGCTGCAGCGTCTCGCTGCGAGCGGTGTGCAGCCACGGATGACGGCGCCGCAGCCCGATCAGCTCCTGGTGCCGCGCGAGGGTCGCCGTCGACCCCACCGGCTCCCCGGGGGCCGGGAAGGCGGGGCGGATCGCGTCGTCGCCACCGGCCCGCTCCTCCTTCACCGCCGCCAGCCCGAACTCGTCGCCGTAGTAGACGGCCGGGGTGCCGCCGAGGGTCATGAGCAGGACGAGCGCGTGGTCGCGGTGGCGCTCGTCGGGCAGCTGGCTGGCGATGCGGGTGACGTCGTGGTTGCCGACGAAGGTCCACGGCACGAAGGTCTCCAGCATGCCGTTGTGCCGGCCGAGAGCGTGATCGAGCTCGAAGAAGTTCCGCTGCGCCAGCGAACTCCAGATCGCCTTCCACAGCTCGTACTGCGTCACGGCGTCCAGGCCGGCGTCGCGGACGTAGCTCGCGTAGTCACCGTGCAGCACCTCGCCGGCGACGTAGACCTGCGGGTGCCGCTCCCGGACGCGGGGGAGCACCGCGGCCCAGAAGCGCGCCGGCACGCTGTAGGCGGCGTCCAGGCGCCAGGCGTCGACGCCACGCTCGAGCCAGTGGTCCATCACGGCCACGACATGGTCGGCGACGGCGGGATGATCATGGTCCAGGGCCAGGAGCCCGCCATGCCCCTCGAAGGTCTTCGGATTGCCGTCGCGACCACGCCGCAGCCAGTCGTCGTGCCCGAAGCCGGGTCCCACGTGGTTGAAGACGCCGTCGAGCATGATGCGGATGCCGCGCTCGCGGGCCGCCGCGACGAGCCGGTCGAAGGCCGCGTCGTCACCGAGCCGGTCGTCGACGGCGAAGTGATCGGTGGTGTCGTAGCCGTGCGTCGCCGAGGCGAAGATCGGACCCAGCGCCAGGCCGTTGACGCCGAGGTCGCGGGCGTGGTCCAGCCAGCCGGTGAGGTGATCCAGACCCCGGCCGGCGCTGCGGTCGTCCCCGCGCGGGTCCGCGCCGGTGAAGCCCAGCGGGTAGACGTGCCACCAGATCGCGTGCTGGACCCACTCCGGTTCGCTCATCCGGCCGAGCCTACGGTCAGGCCTCCCGGCCGGCGGCTCAGAGCTGTCGGGACTGCGTAAGCGGCAGGGTCTCCCACCAGCGGGCGTACCGGCGATAGACCTCGGGGTCGCGCTCGGCGAGGAACTCCCGCAGTGCGGACGCCTCCTCGGCGAGCTGACGCCACACGCGGGCGGGGAGCGGCGCGAAGGCGCCCACCTCGATGCCGTCGGCGCGAGCCTGCCAGACGCCGGCCACGCGACCGTCGACGAGCACCGTCGCGAGGGTGTCGCCGTTGCGCCGGATGACGTGCGCCCGGTAGGCCTCGGGAATGACGCGGCTGCGATCGGCGTAGGCGAGCAGGACGCTGTCCCACATCGGCAACAGCCGGGGCGGCACGTCGACGTCGGGGGTGACCGGCGCGCCGGCGACGTCGTAGTACTCGGAGTCGGTGAGCCGCTCCAGCCGGCCGTCGGCCACCTCCGCCTCGGCCACCGCCCGCAGCACCGGGCGTCTCAGCAGCGAGAACTGGGCCATGTCGCGGACGGTCGCCGGACCGAACGCGGCGAGGTAGCGGCGGACGTAGTGGCCGATCGCGGCGGTCTCGTCCATCTCGGGGACGGCATCGGAGGCCACGTAGGCCGGCCGCGGACCGAAGGACCACGGACCTCCGGTGACGGCGTGGCGCACCGGCCCGTACGTCCGCAGTGCCCACCACAGTCCGGGGGAGGGCAGGTCGGGGCCGCGATCGCGCAGCAGTGCGGCGATCTCGGCGTTGATCTCGGCGTTGCTGCGGGGACGCCGCAGCGCGTCGGCGAGCAGGTGGTCCAGCATCGCGTCCGCGTCGGCGGTGGTGAGGCCCTGGTCGAGGAAGCGGCGATCCCCCAACCGGGACCGGCGCAGGCTGGATCGCATGGCGACGTGGAGCGGGCCGTGGTCGTCCCCGGTCACGGCGTGGAGGGTGATCCGCAGCAGCGTGGCCTTGATCAGCTCGCCCTCGGCGAAGGCGCGGTCGACGTCGGCCGCCGAGAGCGACTCGACCCTGTTCCACAGCGCGAGGTACGGCGACGCGGGCTCCTGCGCCTGGACGGCGAAGATCCGGTGCACCGCCTCGGGCACGGCCAGCCGCTCACGCTGCAGCAGCTGCTGGCGGTGCAGCGTGGCCAGAGTGAGGTCGCGGGCGGTGGGCACCGACCCACCGTAGGGCCGTCAGTACGGCGTGTCGTCCCCGCCGATCGGTTCACGTGAACCGATTTCCGGGCGTGCGAGTGACCAGTGGCCGCCGGCGGCCCTCAGCCCCGCTTGCTGACGGAGGCCTCGTAGATCTCGGCGATGGCGGAGTCCAAGGTGGCGTTGAACTCGTCGTCGCTCTGGCCGTCGGAGAGCCCCTCGAGCAGGGCGCGGGAGAAGCTGGCGATCATGTGCGGCTCGGCGGACAGTCGGCGGCAGGCCTCGGTCCGGTCGTAGCCGCCGGAGAGCGCGACCACCTGCAGCACCCGCCCGTCGGCCGCGAGATCGCCGTAGCGGTCCCGCTCGTCGGGGATGGTGAGCTTGAGCATGACCGGGAGCTCGGCGTCCCAACCGGCCAGCCGCGCGACGAGACCGTCGTGCAGCAGCGCCTCGGCGGCGGCCTTGTCCGGGGCGTCGATGCTCACCTCGGGTTCGAGGATGGGCACCAGACCCGCAGCGGCGATCCGCTCTGCCACCTCGACCTGCTGGGCGACGATCTGTCCGATGCCCTGCTCGTTGGCGGTCTTGATGACCGAGCGCATCTTGGTGCCGAAGACGCCGTTGTCCTTCGCGCGCGAGAGGAGCTCGTCCAGGGTGTCGATGGGCTTCATCAGCTGGACGCCGTCCGCCTCGTCGGCCAGCCCCTTGTCGACCTTGAGGATCGGGACGACCTGCTTGACGTCCCAGAGGTACCGCGCGGTCGGCATCCCCTCGATCTCGCGGTCCATGGTCTGCTCGAAGAGGATGGCGGCGAGCACCCGGTCGCCGGTGAAGGCGGGGCTGGTGATGATGCGGGTCCGCATGGCGTGGACGAGATCGAACATCTCGTCTTCGGTCGACCACCGGTCGTCGGCGATGCCGTATTCGCGCAGGGCCTTGGGCGTGCTGCCGCCGCTCTGATCCAATGCGGCGAAGAAGCCCTGGCCGCCGGCGATCCGGTCGCGCTGGATCGTCTCCACGCGTCAGTCCACCCTCACGACGACGGCGTACGAGCCGATGCCGACCAGGTCGTCACCCGGAACCTCTCGGTCGTCGACGTGCAGCGTGCCGAGCGCCCCGCCGGCGGGGTCGAAGTCGACGTCGCGGACCTTGCCGATCTCGTCGCCGGCCGTGGTGAGGACGCGCTTGCCGACGGCGCGGTGCTCCTTGCCGGTGAGCTCGGCGGTGCGTCCCGAGGCCGCCGCGATGGCCGAGGCGTCGCCGACGGTGACGGCGTCCGCCCCGACGGCGGTGATGGCCGGCCACTCCAGGGTGTCGCCGCTGTCGGCCTTCTTCACCAGCAGCGCGACGACTGACCGGGTGGCGGGGTCGATGACGAAGTCGTCGACCTTGCCCACCGTCTCGGCCGTGCTCGTGCTGACGATCTTGCGGCCGGAGACCTCGGAGAAGAGCATCAGCCGTTCGCCTCCAGACGCTTGCGGAAATCGACCACGGCGGCGCCGAAGCCGGCGAGGTCGTCGCGGACGAAGTCCTTGGCCGCGGCCGGGACGATGAGGTGCTCGCCGGAGGCGGCGATGGTGTCCGGCAACGGGATGAAGAGCTTGGTGCCGCGGGTGGCGTTCCCGGCGGCGGCCAGCGCCTCGCTGGCCTCGATCTCGTAGCCGACGACGTCGCACTGCTCGCGACCGCCGCCGCCCACCTCGACCACGACGTCGACGACCTGACCCAGATCGGTGCCGTCGTCGGTGAGGACACGCGAGCCGAGGACGTTGCCGCCCGAGCCCCCGGTGGCCGCCGAGTGGTCGAGGACGGCCTCCTTCTCCGCCAGCGCCGAGTCGTCGACGATCATGACGGCGTCCGCGCCGAGGGCGTGGACGGAGGTCCAGAGCAGCGACTGCTTGAGAGGCCCGGCGAACAGCCCCCGTCCGGCGAGGGTGAAGCCGCCGACCTCGCCACCGCCGGCGGCGAAGACGATGTCCTTGATCTGGGCGACGTCCTCACCGGCGAAGGTGACGACGGGCAGCTTGGTGATCTCCGAGGTGCGCAGCAGGCGGCTGGCCATCTAGGACCCCCGGCCGGTGCGGGGGGATTTGGCGGGGTCGACGATGACCCCGCCCCTGCGGCGACGGGCCTGGATCGCCATCACGCCGCCAACGATCAGCGCGACCACGACGACGACCAGGATCAGCCAGACGTACCAGTCCATGGCGACGCTCCTGCGATGCTGTAGTCGAGTACCCGCGCGTGCGTCGGGCACTGGAAACGTAACCAGATCGGAGCCGGGGCAAACCCGGCGTCACTGTGAGTCGGGTTGCCCGAAGCGCCCGCCGGTCAGCGGACGATCTTGACCGCCATCACCCTCGTGGTGGACCCGATACGGATGCCCAGGTTCGCCAGCGGACGCCCGGCCACCGCCTTCGGCATCGTCAGCGTCGCCACCCAGCGGGTGCCGCTGCTGCGGACGAAGCCGCTGCCGGCCCTGGCCGGTCGGGCCGGGGCGAGCACCGGCGCCAGCAGCGTCGGGCGCGTCGTCGCGGCCACCACGACGGTGTACCGCTTGCCACCACGGACCACCGGTGTCGTGCTGCGGTAGTCGGCCCCGACGAGGTAGGCCGTCCGGTAGGCGGTGACCACCCGCCGGGCGACATTGCCCGCGCGGTCGGTGGCGGTGGCGGTCCAGGTGACGGTCGCCTCCGTGCTCGTCTGCGACACCGCGCAGCTCGCGAGCCCCGACACCGCGTCGCTCGACGCGCAGCTGGCCTTCGGCAGCGCCGCCGGGTAGTAGGTGTTCGCCACCGGTCCGCGCAGGGTCGGGACCGCCGGGGCAGCCAGGTCCACGGCGAGGTCCACGGCGGTGCTGGCGGTGGTGCCGTCGGCGGCCGTCACGCTCTGGGTCACCGTCCGCCGTCCCGAGGTCGAGACCACCACCGGCGCCGGACAGCTCACCGTCGCCGGCTGGCAGCTGAAGCTCACCCGCGGCGGTGTCCGGTACCACCCCGACGCGGGACGGGCCGGGGTCACCGTGGCGGTGATGGCGAGCGGGACCCGCTCCGCGCGGCCGACCGATGCCGCGACGTGCAGGCGTCCGGCCACCGTCACCCCCGAGTAGGTGGCGGTGACGTCCTTGAGGCCGACGGCCAGCGGGGTGCCCAACGTCGCCGTCCCGCTGCGGGGGTCGGCCTCCGGCACCACGACGGCGGTGCCGAGCACCGTGCCGCCGCTGCTGAACTCCACGGTGCCGGCGGGGGAGTCGGAGCTGGGACGGGCGACGGTGACCCGAGCGACGGGACCGGCCGGGGTGATCGCGACCGTGGTCGTGCTCGTCGCCGCCACGACGGTCACCGACCGCGCAGTAGCGGCGACGCCGTGCCAGTCGGCGGCGACGCTCGGCGTGAAGGCGGCGGAGACGTCGTGGACGCCCGGCGCCAGTGAGTCGAGCGGCACCACCGCATTGCCGGCTCCTGCGGTGTTGCCGGCTCCTGTTGTCGGGCCGACGGCGACGGGGGAGCCGACCGGGTCGCCGTCCACCGCGACCGTGAGGCTTCCGGCGACGTCCGCGCCGACGGTCGCGTTGACGGCCTCGCCGTGGACGGCCGTGCCGGGCAGGGCGAGGGTGACGGCGGGATCGCCCTTGGCCACCTCGGCCGTGACGACGACATCGTCGGCCGCCTCGTGGTTGGCGTCGCCGGCCTGCGTCACCCGGAGACTGCACGTGCCGGCATGCAGGTAGCTGACACCTGCGCCGGTGACGACGCAGTTGTCGTTGCCGGTCGCGACGGGGGAGGCGGTGTTGTCCCCGCGCCCGACGACGCCGAAGGTGTCAGTTCCGCCGACTCGGGGGCTCGCCGGGGTCCAGGTGATCGTCGGGGTGGGCGTCTCCGCCTTGGCGACGACGATGGAGAGCACCTTGCTCAGCGCGGACTGCGGCGGACTCTGGTCGTCGGTGACCCGGATCCGGACGTCGCTGGACCGCGCCGCTGTGGGCGTTCCGGAGACGGTGCCGTCCGCTGCCAGCGACAGTCCCGCCGGCAGCGCGCCGCTGGCCACGGCGAAGGCGTAGGTCCCCGAGCCGCCCTCGGCGAGGACAGCTGCGGTGTACGGGCGGCCGTAGGTCCCCGTCGGCAGCGCCGTGGTGGTGATGACCGGAACGTCGGAGACGGTGTAGCTCAGCGGGGGCGAAGTGGAGTTGGCCGCACTGTCGGCCGCGGTGAAGGCTGCGCTCACGTGGTGGACGCCCTCGGCGCGCAGGTCGCTCGCCGCGCAGGCGGCGCTGCCGTCGCTGGCGACGACGACGTCCGCACAGCCGGTGATGGCAGCCGCGGGCGAGATGTCGAGGTCGTAGAAGGTCACGGTGCCGGTGGGCTGCCGGCCGTCCTTGGCCGCGATCTGGGCGAGGAGCCGCACGTCGTCGCGTGTCGTCGGGGTGGTGCTCGGGGAGACGGTCAGGGTGGTGCCGGTGACGGCGCCGGGGTCCGTCCAGGTGAAGGTGACGTAGCCGGGCCCGTCGTTGCCCTTCGAGTCGGTCTCCGACGTGCCGCCGAGGGTGCTGTCGTACCAGCTGCTGCCGCCGGCGCCGCTCTGGTTGGTCGCGCCGCCGCCACCGCCGGCATAGCCACCCCCACCGCCGGAGCCGCCCGGCAGGGCGGTGGCTCCGTTGCCGCCCCGGCCGGGTGCTGTGCTCGTGCTCTCGGTGCCGTCACCGCCGGCGGCGGCCGGGTCGCTCGTGTCGGTGGGGCCGGTGGGGTCGCTGGGGTCGGCCGGGTCGCCGGGGGCGGCGAGACGACCTCCTGAGCCCGGCGTCCGCTCTTCGGCTCCACTCGGCGGCAGGGTCCCGTCCGGTCCCTGTCCGGGGTCTGCGACCTGGCCCAGCACGCCGCCGTTGCCGCCGGCGGCGAAAGCGTCCGCCGACTCGAAGCCGCCTCCGCCACCACTGGCCACCGAGACCGCGCGGTCGCCGAGGTACACCGCCGAGGCGCCGCCACCGGAGGTGACCGTCGTGGCGGTGTCGCCGCCGGCGCCGGCACGCCCGGCCGCGCCGCCGCCGCCGAAGCCGGCCGGTCCGAAGGCGCTGCCTGCCCGCCCGACCACGACGGTGAAGGTGTCACCGGCTGCCACCGTGACCCGGTTGGTGTTGACGGCACCCACGCCGCCCGGCGCGAGGTCGGCGTCGCCGCCGGCAGCCCCGGCCGCGACCACGCTGACCTCGGTGACGTCCGCGGGCACGACGAAGCGGTCGGTGGCGTCGGTGACGTCGAACCTGACCTGGCAGCGCCCACCGCCGCAGCTGACCGGACCGGCATCCGCCTGCGCGGGGTCGGCTCCGACGGCAAGCACCGCCCCGGCGGCGAGAAGCGAGCCGACGACGCCGAGGGCGGCGGCAGAGCGGGAGAAGGGGTGCACGAGGCCACCGACCAATGCATGTGGTTTCGGTTAGGTACTGCCCCGCAAGCTCAGTTTGGCCGGGGAGGGGGTTCGGTGCAAGCACCCGGCAATCGGTTCACGTGAACCGATGTCGCCGGTTCGTCATCCGGCCGCGCAGACCCCGGCGATGATGCGGTCGACGACCAGCTCGGCGAGCGCGTGCACGGTCGAGCCGGGCTGATCGTGCAGCGGGCCGCGGGTGGCGAGGTCGGCCAGGCCGTGGACCGCCGACCAGCACGGCCACTCGGCGTTCTCCCGGCGCGCCGGAGCCAGCACCCCGGCGGCGACGAGTCCGTCCAGCGCCTCGACGAGCAGTCGGAAGGGAGGGGGTTCGGCAGCCTCGGGCCCGCGGACGAACTGCTGGTGCGAGCGGAAGGCGAGCTGGAACAGGCCCGGCTCGGCGCGGGCGAACTCGATGTAGCCGAGACCCACTCCCCGTAGCCGGGCGATCGCACGCCGACCGGGGTCCGTCTCCGCGGAGGCCATGTGCGCTGCCATGGTCTCCGCGACGAGGCTCTGCGCGCGGCCGGCCACCGCGAGCACGAGTGCTTCGCGGTCGGCGAAGTGCCGGTAGGCCGCGTTCGGCGTCACACCCACGGCGCGGGTCACCTCCCGCAGCGTCAGCGCGTCCGGACCGCCAGAGCGCGCGAGCTCCAGCCCGGCCTCGACCAGGGCGGCCTTGAGATCGCCGTGGTGATACGGCTTCGCGCCGGCGTCGGCCATGTCGACACCGTAGACACCGGGCGCGGCCGGTTCACGTCACAGTCCGCTGTGGAGGATCCGGTGCCGGGCTCGAGACCCGGGTAAGTTCGTTCGGTCATCGACGGCGAAGGGGGAGTGTCCGGTGTCCGACGGGCGACGGATCGGGGGCCGCTACCTGCTGCGCCGCCAGATCGCCGCCGGCGGCATGGGCACCGTGTGGCTGGCACGGGACGAGACGCTCCGGCGCGATGTCGCGGTCAAGATGCTCCACCTGCAGCCCGGCGTCGCTCCGGCCGAGCGCGACCAAGCCGTGGAGCGCGCGATGCGCGAGGCGCGGATCGCGGCGCGGTTGCACCACCCCAACGCGGTCCAGGTCTACGACGTCGTCGACGACGACGGCGGGCCCTGCCTGATCATGCAGTACGTCCCGTCCCGCAGCCTGGCCACCGTGGTCAGCGAGGACGGTCCGCTCCCGCCGCACGAGGTGGCCCGCATCGGCACCCAGGTGGCGGCGGCGCTGGCAGCGGCGCACCGGGTCGGCATCGTCCACCGCGACGTCAAGCCCGGCAACGTGCTCATGGCCGACGACGGCACGGTGAAGATCACTGACTTCGGCGTCAGCCACGCCTTCGACGACGTCACTGTCACCTCGACGGGCATGGTCACCGGCACCCCCGCCTACCTGGCGCCCGAGGCGGCGCGCGGCGAGGACTCCACCGCCGCCGGTGACGTCTACTCGCTGGGCTCGACGCTCTACTTCGCCGTCGAGGGACGGACCCCGTTCGGCGACGACGGCAACCCCATGGCGGTGCTGCACCGGGTCGCCTCCGGCCACCCGGAACCGGCGCAACGAGCCGGCATGCTCGCGCCCGTCCTGGCCGAGATGATGGCACCGGCCCCGGCCGACCGTCCCACCATGGTCGACATCGCCAGCCGGCTGCCCGATCTGCACCCGCTGACCGCGGACGGTGGCGCCCCCGACACCGCCGCGACCACTGTGCTCCGAACGCAGTCCGCACCGACCGGTGAGGGCCGCACCGCCCCGGTGCCCGTCACGCCGATGCCACCGGTGCGGCCGCCACGGCGTGAGGAGGCCCCCGCCGTCGGTCGGGCTCCTGCCGACCGACGTGAGGCCGACCGTCGGCGCTTCGTGCTCCCCGTTCTCGCGGCCGTGCTCGTCGTCGCTCTGGCCGTGGTCGCGGTGGTGCTGGTACTGCGCCGCGGCACCGACAGCGGCCGCACGGCCAGCGGCTCCGACACCCCGCTCGTCTCCTCGCCCAGCGTCTCCCGCTCGGCGCGCTCCACGCCCTCGACGGCTGCCTCGTCGTCGGCGTCGGCCACGAGCAGCAGTGCGTCGGCCACCACCCCGACGACACCGCCGCCCAGCTCGTCGAGCCGCGCCACCACGTCCCCGGCGACGGCGGCGCCGACCGCGGACGAGCTCACGTCGGCCGTCGAGCAGTACTTTCAGCTCGTCCCGGACGACCTCGATGCCGGGTGGGCCCGGCTGACGCCGTCGTTCCAGCAGGGGCGTGCCGGCGGTCGGGACAGCTACGACGAGTACTGGGACAGCGTCGACAGCGTCGACGTGATCAACCCCCGCGGCGACGCCCCGCGCACCGTGACGGCCCTGCTGGTCTACCGCTACTCCAACGGCAACGTCGTCCGGCAGCAGACCACCTTCCGCCTCGTCCGGCAGGACGGCGTCCTCAAGATCGACGGCCAGTCCTGACTCAGTAGACCGGCGCCCGGAGGAAGGGTCGGTCGCGATCGGCGCCAGGGCCGTCGAAGTGCCACCACTCGCCGGCGTAGACCCGGAGCCGGCCGGCGCGCATGACCTTCCGCAGCAGGGCGCGGTTCCGTTCCGCCTTCGCCGAGACGCCCCTGGTCGCGTACGCCGTGGCGCGGGCGGTGAAGGCGTCGAAGCCGGTGCCCATCTGCAGGTGGCGGCCGTGCCGGGCCAGGGTGACGTCCACCGAGCGGCCGGCCTCGTGGCTGCGGGCATAACGTCCCGGCCGTGCCACCCACGCGGGGTCGGGGACGATGCGAAACATCCGCACCTGCACCGCGTGCGGCCGGTAGCAGTCCCAGAACACCAGCTGCAGGCCTGCCCGGCGTGCTGCCCGCCCCGCCGCGGCGAGGCCCTTCGCCAGGGAGGAGTGGATCAGGCAGCGGGCGTTGCGCGGGTAGAGCCTGGTCTTGGTGAAGTTGTCCTTGGTGGCGTACCGCAGGTCGATCACCGCGTCGGGGACCACCGTCCGCACGTCGCGCAGCCCCGCCTTGCGGGCCCGTGCCGACACCGCCGGCAGCGACGACGGGGAGCGCTGCGCCTCCTTGCCGGTCGCCGGCGCGGGTGCCGTTGTCGGTGCGGGCGTCACGGTGGCGACAGCGCTGGTCGTCGTTGCCGTCGCCGTCGTCGGGGAACCCGGCGTGGCCTGCGAGCCGCCGTCGCCGCCGCAGCCGGCGAGCAGCACCGCGCCCGCAGCCAATCCGGCCACGAGCGCCCCGGTCGTCCTCACGAGCCGATCTTGTCACCCTTCGGGTCCAGGATGGGGTCATGAGCTACGACGCGTGGTCCGGACCGGCCCGAACCCTCGCGCGCACGGTCGACGCCGCCGTCCGCGCGGCGATCGCCGAGGACGCCGAGACCTTCGCCGAGGCGACCGGCGAACTGCGGCGTGTGGAGCCCGAGGTCCTCGCCGTCCTGCTGGGGACGCTCACTCAGGATCTTGTCGAGCGCACCCATCCCGACGGCCTGGACTCCGACGACGCCGAGGCCGTGCTGGCTCGGTGCGGTGAGGCCGCGCGTTGGCATCGGACCTACGTCGACGACCACGCGACCATCGCACTGCTCGGCGCGCTCGGTCTCCTCGACCCCGAGCAGGCGCCCCGGGCAGACCCGGCCTCGGTGACCGCGCACGGGCTGATCCTCATCGCCGCGCTGCTGCCCGCTCCCGGCCAGCTACCCGGCCTGGTCGAGTCCGCGCTGCGCGAACTCCACCGGGCGCAGACCGTCGAAATGCCCTAGACCGTTCGGCGGTCGCGGCCGTCCCAGTACGGCGCACGGAGGTCGCGCTTGAGGATCTTGCCCGTGGGGTTTCGGGGCAGCGCCGCGAGGATGTCGACCGAACGCGGGCACTTGAACCTGGCGAGGTGCTCACGGGTGTAGTCGATGATCTCCTCCTCGGTCGCTGACGCGCCGGGGTGCAGGCTGATGACAGCCTTCACGACCTCGCCCCACCGCTCGTCCGGGACCCCGATGACGGCGACCTCCATGACGGCGGGGTGTTCGGCGAGGACGCGCTCGACCTCGGGGGAGTAGATGTTCTCGCCGCCGGAGATGATCATGTCCTTGAGGCGGTCCTCGACGTAGACGTAACCGTCGGCGTCGATCTTGCCGAGGTCACCGGTGCGGAACCAACCGTCATCGGTGATGGCGGCCGCGGTGTCATCGGCACGGCCCTTGTAGCCCTTCATCAGCTGCGCCGTCCGCATCCAGAGCTCGCCGTGCTCACCGACCCCGACATCCGTCAGCGTCACCGGGTCGACGATCTTGAGCTCGACGCCCGGCAGGGCCTTGCCGGCCGAGACGAGCCGTTCCGGGTGCTCCGGGTCGCGGTGCTCCGGCGGCATCAGGTGCGTGGCGACGCCGCAGACCTCGGTGAGGCCGTAGACCTGGATGAAGTCGGTGTCCGGCCAGACCTCGATGGCCTTGCGCAGCAGCGGCAGCGGCATCGGCGCGGCGCCGTAGGTGTACGTCTTCAGCCTGCCGAAGACGGCGATGGCCTGCTCCCCGGACTGCAGCACCTGCGCCAGCACCGCCGGCACCAGGAAGGTCCGGTTCGCGCCGGCCATGATCGCGCCGGCGAGCGAGGCGCCGTCCGGGTCGCGGGTCATGATGCTGTGGATGCCGTCGTGGATGCTGAACATGACGTAGGACGACCCGCCGACGTGGAAGAGCGGCATCGCCACCAGGTTCTTGTCGCCGGGATCGAAGCCCCAGCCGTCGTGGGCCGCCACGGTGTGCGCCTGCACGTTGCGATGCGTCAGCATGACGCCCTTCGGCAGCCCGGTGGTGCCGGAGGAATACATGATGAGCGCGACGTCGTCGGGCTCGACATCGGCCGAGCGGGGCCGCGGTTCGGCGGCGGCCAGCACGGCCTCGTACTCGTCGTCGCCCTCGGGAGCGACCTCGATGACGTGCTCGACGTTCGGCAGCCGGTCGCGTATCGAGTCGATCAGCGGCATCAGCTCGCGGCCCACGAACAGCACGGTCGCGCCGGAGTCGTTCACCGCGTGGTCGACCTCCGCGCCCGCCAGCCGGAAGTTCACGATGGCGTTCGCCGCGCCCAGCGACGACGCCGCCAGCGTGGTCTCGACACAGGCGACGTGGTTCTTGTCGAGGAAGGCCACCACGCCGCCCCGTCCGACGCCGCGCTCGGCGAGGGCACCGGTCAGCCGCCGCACCCGGCCGTGCCACTGCGCCCAGCTCCAGGTCCGCCCGAGGTAGGTGACGGCATCGGCGTCCGGGGTCTGCTCGGCCCAGTGGGCGAGGCGGTCGTCCAGGAACACGGCGGGCGGCGCGGCCAGAGCTGTCATGCGCGTCACTGTGGCACAGGCCACGTCGTCGGACCATGAAAGTAGCGTGTGAGTCATGGCCGATCCGCTGACCCTCATGGTGGTCCACGCGCACCCCGACGACGAAGCGACCGGCACGGGTGGGGTCTTTGCGAAGTATGCGAGCGAGGGTGTCCGCACCGTCCTCGTCACCTGCACCGACGGCCGCTGCGGTGACGGTCCCGGCGGGGTCAAGCCCGGCAGCGACGGTCACGATCCCGAGGCGGTCGTCGCCATGCGGCGGGGCGAGCTGGAGCGCAGTGCGTCGATCCTGGGCGTGACCCATCTCGAGCTGCTGGGCTACCACGACAGCGGGATGATGGGCTGGCCGAACAACGACGAGCCCGGTGCATTCTGGAACACCCCTGTCGACGAGGCCGCCGCACGGCTCGCCGACCTCATGCGTCGCTACCGCCCGGACGTGGTCGTCACCTACGACGAGTACGGCTTCTACGGCCACCCGGATCACATCCAGGCGCACCGCATCACCATGGCGGCGGTCGCCGAGACCGGCATCCCCGCCAAGGTCTACTGGACCACCGTCCCGCGCTCGCAGTTCGAGGCCTTCGGGGCGCTGATGCGCGAGCTCGGCGCGGACTGGGACGAGGACGAGGCGCCTGACCCGGATGCCCCCGAGATCGGACTGCCCGACGAGGAGGTCACCACATGGGTCGACACTTCTGCCCACGGTGACCAGAAGTTCGAGGCCCTGGCCGCCCACGCCAGCCAGGAGGAGAACATCTTCTTCCTGCGGATGGGCCGCGAGCGCTTCGTCGAGCACATGGGGACGGAGACCTTCGTCCGGGTGCAGGACTCGACCGGCGCCGCCCTGCCGGAGAACGATCTCTTCGCCGGGCTGCGCTGACCCCGCCGCTTCGTCCACAGATCGTCCACTGCTCCTGCTCTGTCCACAGCGTCGTCCACAGCCCGTGAGGCCGTCTGACAGAAGTGTCGTGGCGCGCCCATACCGTCCGCTGGCATGACAGCCCGCGCCGATCGACCCGTCCTCCAGCTCGTCGACACCGACGATCCCGTCGACGTGCTCGGCGCCCGGATTGTGGCCCTCTCCGGTCGTCTGGCCGCCGCCACCTGCCGCTGGTTGCTCCTCGTCGCCGAGTTCGACGCGGCCGAGGGCTACCGGCGCTTCGGGGTGATCTCCACCGCCCGCTGGCTCGGCCACACCTGTGGCCTCACCGATCGCACCGCCACTGACCACGTCCGAGTCGCCCGCGCCCTCGCCGCTCATCCCCGCCTCGTCGAGGAGATGTCAGCCGGTCGACTCTCGTACTCCCACGTGCGTGCCATCAGCCGCGTCGCTCGTCCCGACGAGACCGACCTCGTCGCCGGCTTGATCAACGCTGCCGAGCACGGCACCGTGCGACAGCTCGAGGCGATGGTCCGCGGCCTGCGCACTGTCCGCGACGACGCTGAGAACGGCGCCGGGCCCGAGGAGTCGGTGACGTTCGGCTGGACGCAGTCCGCTCAGTGGCGGTTGTCGGCTCGGCTCGACCCCGAACGCGGCGCCGTCGTGGCCCGCGCGCTGCGCGAGCTCGCCCGAGCACTGGAAGTGACGCAGACTGAGGCGCTCATCCGGCTCGCCGAGATCGGCCTCACCACTCTCGCCGACGACGCTGACGCGCCTCGGCCACTGCGCGGCGACGAGCGCGCCGCTGTCGTGATCCACATCGACGAGTCCCGCGTCGCCGCCCTCAACGGTTCACGTGAACCGTCCGCAGGGTCGACCTCGCCGCCGGCGCGTCCGTACGGTCGGATCGCCGATGGCCCGGGCCTGCCCGACTGGGTCGTCGAACGGCTGCTCTGCTCCGGCCGCATCCGGACCGCGGTCCACACCGGACCGATGCCCTACGACGAGATCCTCGCTCTCGGCCGCAGTCGACGGCTGGTTAACGACAGGCAGTTCCGAGCCCTCTTGCTGCGTCACGACGGGCACTGCGCGCACCCCGGCTGCCGGAACCGTGCCCGCCTCGACGCCCATCACGTCCGGGCCTGGTTGCGCGGCGGTCACACCACCATGGACAACCTCGTGCTGCTCTGCGAACCACACCACCTGGCGCTGCACGAGGGCGAGTTCACCATCGCGCCGACCGAGCGCCGCGGCCGCTTCCGATTCGCCCGCGCCGACGGGCTCGAGCTGACGGAGCACTCCGATCCGCCCGCCGCCGGGGCCAGTAGTGATCCCGTGGAGGGCGAGCACGGTGACGTCGCCGCCGGGGCCGCGCGGACGCGGTGGCGCGGTGAACGGCTGGACCACGGGTACGCCGTGGGAACGTTGGCGCAGCACCTGCGTCCGGCCTGAACTCAGCGGAAGCGCTGCGCCGTCTGCTCCAGCCGCTCGACGTAGGGCGGCCAGCCGTCGGCGTTCTCCCACAGGTTGCTCCGCTCCCGGCGGAGGCCGGCCGCGCCGTCGATCGACTCCCGCACGATGTCGGCGTGGCCGGCATGCCGGTGCGTCTCGGTGACGATGTGCACGAGGATGCGATGCAGGGTGACCTCGGCGCGGTCGGGCGGCCACCACGGCACCCGGCCGACGGTGTCGAGTGCCAATGCGTCGACGGTCTCGTCCGAATGCGCCCACACGCGCTGGTAGAGGTCGACGATGCTCTCGCGAGTCTCCTCGGCCGTGGCCCACAGGTCGTCGTTCGGCGCCGCGTCGTCGGCGAACCACGGCAACTCGTCCGGGAACGGTCGGCCGAAGGTCTCGCCGAGGTAGACCGACTCCACGCTGGCCGTGTGCTTGACGAGTCCCAGCAGGTTGGTGCCGGTTGGCGTCATCGGCCGCCGGATGTCGTACTCGCTCGCGCCTTCGAGCTTCCAGACAAGCGCCTCACGAGCGGTCTGGAGATAGCCCAGTAGGTCCTGCTTCGCGTGCTGCGGCGTGGTGTCGTCGGTCATGCCGCGACCCTGCCACCGGCCACCGACATCCGTCGACCGGTATCAAGTACGGGTGAGTGCTCCCGACCCCGAGGCCGTCACCCGCCGGTGGGACGATCCCGACCTCCGCCTGACCGAGCTTCTCGAGCTCGAACGGATCGAGCTGGATCTTTTCCGCGCCAACACCGTCTTCATCGAGCAACCCGGCTGGCGGGGCGAGCCGATGGTGTCGCTCTACGGCGGTCAGGTCGCTGCGCAGGCCCTGCTCGCCGCGGGAGCGACGGTCGACGCGGACCGCAGCCCACACTCCCTGCACGGCTACTTCCTGCGCCCCGGTGACTCCCGGGTGCCGACCGTCTTCAAGGTCGAGCGGGACCGTGACGGCAGGTCCTTCTCGGCGCGCCGAGTGGTGGCGGTCCAGCACGGCAAGGTCATCTTCAACATGGCAGCGTCGTTTCAGGTGCCGGACGATCAGCCCGTGCAGCAGGTCGAGACGATGCCCGAGTGCGAGGCGCCGGACCAGCTCGCCGACGTCCCGTTCCCACGGCTGTTCTCCATGACGTGCCGCGTGCCCTCGCCGCCGTTCGGGGACCGTGCCCTCTGGCCGACCCGCTTCTGGGGCCGGTGCGATGCCGAGATCGTCGACGATCCGCTGCATCACGCCGCCGTCCTCACCTATCTCTCCGACATCAGCACCGGGATCCTGCCTGCGCCGGAGGGCGGTGCCATGCCCGGCCCGAGCCTGGACCACGCGCTGTGGTTCCACGCCCCGGCCGACACCTCCGGCTGGGTGCTCTCGGAGTACGAGCCGAGGACCACCGGCCACGGCCGCGGCTGGTACACCGGTTCGATGTTCGACGAGTCCGGCCGGCTGGTGGCGTCCATCGCGCAGGAGGCGCTCTTCCGCTGAGGGTTACTCGTCGGTACTAGCGTGGGACCGGTGCGGCTGCGTACCGATGATCTCGTCCTGGGCCTCAACGCGCTGGCGGCGGTGAATGCAGCCAACGCCGTGCGGCCGTTCGACCGGCATCATCAGCTCTCCGTGCCGTGCTTCTTCGCCGGCTGGCCGACCTCCGAGCTGCCGCTGCAGACCCTCGCGCTGCACGCCGGTCTGAATGCCGCGGCGCTGGCCCACGGCGACATCCGGGGCCGACGGGGTGCCTTCGGGGTGGGCCTGTCCGTCGCCTCGGCGGCCGCTCTGCTCGCGGTGCATCGACAGGCCAAGACCGCGGGGGACGTCTACGAGCGGGCGCTGTCCGAGGTGCTGGGCGCCGGCTACGAGGCAGATGTCGTGCTGCCGGAGCATCCCGGTGCCGACCCCGCCGACGCGCACGTCTTCGGCCCGGCCCGGATGCTGCGGGTGCGGCGCCGCTTCGCCCGGCACGCCGACATCCCCTACGGGCCTGCGGGGCGTGCCAACCACCTCGACGTCTGGGTGCGCGACGACCTGCCCCGTGAGGCCAAGGCCCCGGTGCTGCTGCAGGTGCCCGGCGGGGCGTGGATCAGCGGCAACAAGCAGGGGCAGGCCTACCCGCTGATGAGCCACCTCACCGAGCGGGGCTGGATCTGCGTGGCCATGAGCTACCGGCTCAGCCCGAGAGCGACATGGCCCGATCACATCGTCGACGTCAAGCGCGCGCTGGCCTGGATCAAGGAGCACATCGCCGACTACGGCGGCGATCCGGACTTCGTCGCCATCACCGGCGGGTCGGCCGGAGGCCACCTGAGCTCGCTCGCTGCGCTCACTCCGGACGAGAAGCAGTGGCAGCCGGGCTTCGAGGAGGTCGACACCTCCGTGGCGGCGGCAGTCCCGTTCTACGGCGCCTACGACTGGTACGACGCCGAACACGTCGGCCATCACGGGCTTCCCGGCCTGGTGGGCCGCTACGTCACCAAGACGCGTCGCCGTGACGATCCCGAGCTGTACCGGCAGGCCTCGCCGATGTATCGCGTCCGAGCCGATGCGCCGCCGTTCCTCATCTCCCACGGCAGCAACGACTCGCTCATCCCCGTCGAGCAGGGACGCGCTTTTGCGCGGAAGCTGCGCGAAATATCCACGTCGCCGGTGGTCTACGCCGAGCTGCCCGGCGCCCAGCACGCCTACGACGTCTTCGGCTCGGCGCGCGCAAATCTCAGCGCGCGGTCGGTCGCGCACTTCCTCGGCTGGGTGTACGGGCGCCACCGGTCGGGAGCCTGACTCGTCGTAGCGAGGGTGACGGCGGTCGCGGCCAGCGGGCCGGGATGTCAGGTAGAACAGCGCGGTGAGCTCTGACGAGGTCGTGCTGCGCCGCTCCCGCCCGCCGGGGAGCCGGCCCCTGCCCGGGCCGGGCCTCGTCCGGCCGACGACACCGCCACCGGGGCCGTTCGAGACCTGGGCACAGCTCGACCCCACCGGTGTGATGCCCCGGCTGGTCCGGGCCGCGCGAGGCGTTCCGGGAGTCTCGGCCTTCGAGCAGCGCGTGGTCGCGCCGCTGGAGAGCCGTCTGCTCGAGATCGCCGCGGCCCGGGCGAAGGCCCTGCTGGCTCCCGGACCACCTCCGCCACCCCCGCTCCGGCCCACGCCGCAGACCGCGCTGCGCGGCATCGTGGAGGACGCCGTGGACCGCACGCCCGACGACAGCCGGGACCAGCTGTACGTCGCGCTGCTGGATCGGCTCGTCGCCGACGAGGTCCGCATCCTGGCTGCCCTCGCCGAGCCGCGGGCCTACCCGGTGATCCACCTCTCGGCCTCGCGGCGTTCGCAGGACACCCCGCTCGTGCGCAACGCCTCCACCGTCGGGACAGCCGCCGGCGTGACGGTGCCCGAGCGGACGCCCCACTTCATCGCCAACCTGGTCCATCTCGGCCTGGCCCGGCTCGATCCGGAGGAGGCGAGCCTCGCCGACGGCTACCGGCGGCTGCTCGCCGCGCCGGAGCTGGTGGCCGCCCGGACCGGGGCGACGGGCTCCCGCTGGCGCCGCCTCAGCGTGCAGCGGCGGACGCTGCGCATCACCGACTTCGGTCGTGAGCTGTGGCAGGCGGCCCAGCCGCTCGCCGTTACCGTGACGGAATGAGCGAACCCGTCACGTACTCCTCGATCGCCGACCTCGAGGCCGCGGTCGGCGTCGAGGTCGGCCCCACCGACTGGCTCACCATCGACCAGTCCCGGGTCGACGGCTTCGCCGCGGACACCAACGACCACCAGTGGATCCACGTCGATGTCGAGCGCGCCAAGGCCGGCCCCTTCGGCGGCACCATCGCGCACGGCTTCCTGACGGTGTCGCTCGTCCCGTTCTTCAACGCCCAGCTCCGCCGGTTCGAGAACCTCCGCATGGGGGTCAACTACGGTATGAACAAGGTGCGGTTCCCGAGCCCTGTGCGGGTGGGCTCGCGGCTGCGCGCGCGGCTGACGCTCGTCGAATGCGACCGTATCGGCGACGACGCCGTCCAGCTGGTGACCCGCGCGGTCGTCGAGATCGAGGATGTCGACAAGCCGGCCTGCGTGGCCGATCTGGTGAGCCGCTACTACTTCGGCTGACAGATTTCTCGCGGCGTGCAACACGACGCCGTCGACAGACGTGTCAGCACGTGACCGGTGAGCTGTGCATCGAGCGGGGGCGGGCCAACGTGAGGGTCGGCGGGCGCGGGGAGTCCGCGTCGGTGGTCGCGCTCCACGCAGATCCCGCGGACTCCTTCGACAGCTATGTCGCCCGACGCCAGGCGGGTCTGGTCCGCTACGCCACCCTGCTCTGCGGCTCGCCGCAGCTTGCCGAGGATCTCGTGCAGGACGTGCTCATCCGGATCTACCCGCGCTGGACGGCGATCACCGCCCGCGACGATCCGCACGCCTACGTCCGGCGCAGCGTCACCAACGAGTTCCTCTCCTTCCGGCGCCGGTGGGCGACCCGACACGTCCACGTCGCGCCGGACAGTGCCTTCGCCGAGCTGCCGGATCGCGTCACCGCCGATCCCGCGCAGCGCGACGGTGCCGACCCGGAACTCTGGGCCCGACTGATGCAGTTGCCCCGCCAGCAGCGCGCGGCGGTCGTGCTCCGGTACTACGAGGACCTGGACGACGACGAGATCGCGGACGTGCTCTCGTGCCGGCCAGGAACGGTGCGGGCGCACGTCAGCCGCGGTCTCGCTGCGCTGCGTCTCGCCCTCGATGGGGAGGAGCACCGATGACTGACCCCCGAAACGACGAGCTCGACGAGCGGCTGCGGGCCATGTTGGGCGCCCGCGCCGACGCCGCCGACCCGCGACTGTCGGGGCCGCAGCTGCGGCGCGCGGCCGAGACGCGTCGGCGGCACGTTGGCGGACGCCGCGTGGCAGCCGTCCTCGCCACGGCGGCAGCCGTCGCCGGCGTCGCGGTCGGCGCCGCTCTGCTCGCCGGCGGCCACGAAACCCCCCGTCCGGTGCCGCCCGGCGGACCGGGCACGGCCGGGTCGAGCTCCGCCTCGATCGCCTCGACGCCTGCCACGCCACCGCCGATCGTCCCGACGTTCGCGCCGTCGACGGTCCCGACGCCCGCGGCCACCTCCCCGGCCATATCCCCGGCGACGCCTTCGGCGGCGACGCCCGCCGTCCCGCGCAGCCGGCCGTCGACCTCGCGGACCGGGCTGGCCACGCCGCGCACGGTGCCCCCGCCGACACGCAGCCTCGGACCGTCCTCGACGCGCAACGTGGCGCCAGCGCTCTCGAGGGAACCGGGCACCACCCGACGCTGAGGCGGGACTGTGACGGGGCAGCGCCGGTGCAACGTCGGCGGCTCCGGCCGCATGGAAGGCAGTGACAGGACGGCGCGACCCGCGCCGCCCGCGATCCTCCGAGGAGCCCCATGTCCAGCGTCTCTCCGTCTTGCCGCCCCGCCCGCCGCCCCGCTGCCGCCGTCGGTCTGGCCCTGGTCGGTGTCACCGCGGGTCTGGCGATCGGCGCGCCGGCTGCCGTCGCCGCGCCGGCCGCCACCTCAGCTGCCACACCGGCGGCAACGCCGTCCCCCGTCTCGACCCCGGCCACGACCCCGGCCGCCCCCTCGCTGAGCGCCGCTCCGGTGTCGACCGCCGGCGCCCCGTCGTCGAGCGCGGCGCCCGCCGCCCCGACGCGGGCACAGACCGGGGGCCGCATCGCGGTGCCGGCGGGACGTGCCGACGTCCACGGCGATGCCGGTGGCAGCGCACCGGCCGTGACAACCGGTGACAGCACCGCTGCGGTGACCGCCGTCGCGCTCGCCGGGGTAGGGGCCCTGCTCGTCGCAGGCGGAACCGTGCTCGTCGTGGCGCGGCGCCGGTCGTGACCGCGGTGCGGCTGGGTCGGGTCGCCGTCGCGCTCGGCCTGGCCGCGCTGCTCGCGGGCGCGCTGGTGGCGGTCTTCCTGGTCGCCGACTCGACCGCGGGCACGAGGCGGACTCCGCTCGTGGCATCGTCGTCCGGCGCAGAGCCGATCGCGCTGCCTGCCGCCGCCGGACGGATCGACGGAACCCCGCGGCAGCAGGTCGCGCCGGTCGCCGTCCGGCCACCCGGCCCCGGAGCCCGGCTGCGGATCCCGCGCCTCGGAGTGGATGCCGAGGTGGTGCCGGTGCGCGTCCGCGACTCGGTGATGCAGGTGCCGCGGGACCCCCGCGTCGTCGGGTGGTGGCGGGCCGGTGCCGTCCCCGGTGCCACGCGCGGATCGGCGGTGCTCGTTGGTCACGTGAACTACGACGGCACGGCCGGGGCCTTCGGGGCGTTGCCGCGTGCCCGACCCGGTGACGCGGTGGCGCTCACCGACGGCGGCGTGCGCTTTCGGGTGACGGCGGTCCGGGTCTACCCCAAGACCTCGGGACTGCCCACCGCGATCTTCGATCGATCCGGTCCGCCGCAGCTGGTCCTGATCACGTGCGGGGGGCCGTTCGATCCGACTACCGGCAACTACGAGGACAACATCGCCGTCTACGCGACGCGAGTGGGAGCGCGGACGGGATAGCCCCCTTACCCGTCGACGTCACGCGACATTCACGCCTTAAGCGCCGCCGCAGCGGGACTTAGGTACCGGGCGCCAGCCCGCCCAATTTGTGAGACTCGTGTTATGTCGATCATGAGTGCGTCGAGTGCCCGCCGGGGGTCGGCGGCGCACGACGAAGCCGACCGGATCGCGCGCCTCGCGCTCGGTCTGACGGCGGCGCGCTTCGCCGCCGTGGTGGTCGACGACGTGATCGGCACGGCACGGTCCGGCCGCCTGGACGACGGGACCGCCGACGCCCTGCACCGCCAAGCCCGCGCCCTCTGCGTGGAGACGCTGGCCGATGGCGTGCTGCGGGTGGTGCCCTCCGAGCCCGGCCTCGCGGCCACGCTCGGCGGCGACGACGTCGAGGCGAGTGGCTGCGACACCGCGCACATGTGCATCCCGGTCCGGGGTCATGGCAGCCGCGAGGGGACCGACGTCGGCGCCATCTGCGTCCTCGACGACCGCCAGCGTTCGTGGGCGAGCGACCACGTCACGGCGGCGATCGACCTTGCCCATCTGGCGGCCGCGGGCCTGGCCATGCAGGATCTCGCCGCGGAGCGCGAGCAGGCCCGGGTCGCGCTCGAGGACGAACGCGCCTTCCTCGAGGGCATCCTGGAGAACCTCACCGATGGGGTGGCGGCCTGCGACGCCGACGGACGGTTGGCCTACTTCAACCCCGCGTTGCGACAGATCCACGGCCTCTCCGAGCAGCTGTTGGCCACCGCCGAGTGGGCCTCGACCTACAACCTCTACGACGCCGACGGCGAGCGTCCGCTGCGTCCCGCCGAGGTCCCGCTCGCCCGGGCCTTCCACGGTGAGGTCGTCCGCGGCCAGCACATCGCCGTGCGCGCCGATCACCGCGACGTGCAGCACTTCCTGGCCACCGGATCGCCGATCACCGGTTCCGAGGGACGCAGGCTGGGTGCCGTGGTGTCGATGCACGACATCACCGCCGACGTCCGGCGGCGGCGCATCCGGATGGCGCACCTCGCCGTCGCGACCGCCCTCGCTGACGACCCGACCCCGGGCGAGGCCATCGCGACCGTCACCCATGAGCTGCGGGAGGCGCTGGCTGCCACCACTGTCGCGGTGGTGCTGAGCGGAACCGTCCCCGACGTCGACATCGACGAGCGGGTGGTGGCGGCCGTGCTGCGTTCTGGCGCGCCTCGTCAGGCCGCGCTGGCGCAGCCCCGCGACGGCTACGTGGTCTGTGCGCCGGTTCGCGTCGCGGCCGACGTGACCGGCGTGGTCTATCTCGCCGGCGGCAGCGCCGACCTGCTGGACGATCCGACCGGCGCCGCCGTCGAGGGCGTCGCCGGCCTGCTCGGACGCTTCTTCGAGCGAGAGCGGGCCGAGCGGCTGGACCGTGAGCTGCGCGCCACGCGCTTCGACCTGGAGCGGGTCATCCGCCACGCCCGGGACTTCGTCTGGAGCCTGGAGCTGGCGCCGCCGGGGGTGCCGGGCTCGGTCGTGTCGCTGCGGCTCACCTCCTCGCCCCGCGGCGTCCTCGGCGGTGCCGACGAGCCGGCGTCGGGGGAGTGGGGCGCGATGCTCGCCGACCGGGTCCATCCCGACGACCTGCCGCAGCTGCTGGCGTGGCGCGACGCGCTCGTCGCGGGTCGCCCCGGCGAGTTCACCTGCCGGGTGCGAGGCGCCGATGGGCTGGTCCGGCTCGTGCGGACCCGCTGCACGATCCGCACCGAGGACGGCCGCCGCTTCGTCGACGGCATCAGCAGCGACGTCACCGGGACCGGCCGCTTCGAGCCCGCCCGCGGCCCGCGCGCCGGCGACAGTGATCCGAAGGTGCCGGTCTGACCCTCCGTCCGCCCCCGGACGGCCACCGGCAAGACTGTGGCAGGACGGGAACGATCGATCAGGAGGACAGCATGAGGACGTTCGCATCGGTGGACGAGCTCGCCGCGATCGTCGGCGAGAGCATCGGACACAGCGACTGGATCACGGTGTCCCAGCGCGAGATCGACCTCTTCGCCGAGGCGACCGGGGATCACCAGTGGATCCACGTCGACCCGGAGCGCGCCAAGAGCGGCCCCTTCGGCACCACCATCGCCCACGGCTTCATGACGGCGTCGCTGCTGCCGCGGCTGTGGCAGGCGATGTACAGCGTCGAGGGCGTGAAGATGGGGATCAACTACGGCCTCAACAAGGTCCGCTTCCCCGCGCCGGTGCCGGTGGACTCGCGGCTGCGCGCCGCGTCGACTGTCGTCTCGGTGGACGACCTCGGCAACTCCACGTACCAGCTGACGCTCGCCACGACGATCGAGATCGAGGGTGCGGCCAAGCCGGCCTGCGTGGCCGAGAGCGTCGTACGCTACCTGGTCTGACCCGCGGCCGGGCGGCGGGTCTCACGGTCGGCCACAATGCAGGTCATGAGTCCCGACAGCGACCTCTCGCAGCGCCTGCTGGACGCCCACACCCGCTTCCAGGTCGAGCAGCTGCGAGGGGACGGCTTCGCGGCCCTCGTCGCCGACGAGGTCGATCATGCGCTCATCGCGGCCGAGAGCTTCCGCCTCGAGGAGGTCGTGGCGCGCACCGATGTCGTGGACGTCGCGGTGAAGTACGTCGCGCAGTTCCGCCTCCCCGGCGCGATTCCCGAGCTCGCCGGCGACATCGCGATGCGGGTGCGGACCCACCGGGCCAACGACACCCCGCTGGCCGAGGTCGTCCACCGTCGGCACGTCGACGCCGTCGTCGGCAAGATCATCGAGATGCAGGACGTCCGTGCCCGCATCGCCGATCGGCTCGCCGAGAATCCGAGTGTCCAGCTCTGGGTCACCGATCTGCTGCACTCGCTGGCCACCGGGGCGGTGGCCTCGAACCGGCGGCTCGCCGAGCGGATCCCGGGGGTCGCGTCCGCCCTGTCGATCGGCGACCGGCTCGCCGGGGGTGCCGTCCGCGAAGCCGACAAGATCGGCCGGGCCGCCGCCGAACGAGCGGCCCGCGGCATCCTCAACCGCTGGCGTGACGCCATCGCACAGCCGGCCGACGACGACCTCGTCGACACCGTCATGGACGTCTGGGACGACGCGGCCGCCCGCTCGGTCGGTGAGCTGCTCGACACCGTCGAGGACGACGACCTCATCGACCTGCTGGCGATCGGGTACGAGTTCTGGCTCGATCTGCGCGAGAGCCCCTACCTGCACACCGTGATCGCCACCGGCGTGGACTACTTCTTCGACACCTACGGTGACTTCACGCTCGCCGGGCTGCTCGAGGAGTTCGGCCTCGGCCGCGACGACCTCATCGAGGAGGCGATGCGCTTCGCGCCGCGTGCCATCGCCGCCCTGGACGAAGCAGGGGTGCTGGAGCAGCTGGTGCGTCGGCGCCTCGCGGCCTTCTACGAGACCGACGAGGCCCGCGCGCTGCTGGGCGGCTGACGCCGCGTCACTCCGGGAACATCAGCTGGCGGAACTCGCTGCCATGGAAGACCAGCGGCGGCCGCAGCGGGAAGTTGCGCAGTCGCTGCACTTCCAGCAGCGCGATGACGTGATCACCAGCGGGGAGCTCGTCGGACAGCGTGCACTCCAGCCAGAGGCAGGCGTGGTCGATGAGCACGGCGCCGCTGTCCCAGGTGTCGGCCCGGACCGCGGCGAAGCGGTCGGTGCCGCGGGCGGCGAACTGCCGGGCGAGGAGGTGCTGGTCGTCGGCGAGCACGCTCACCCCGACCCGCTCGCCGTCGCGCAGCACCGGCCAGGTCGACGAGGTCCGCGCGATGCAGACGGAGACCAGGGGCGGGGCGAGCGACACCGACGTGAACGAGCTCGCCGCCATGCCCACCCGCTCACCACCCCGGACGGCGGCCACCACCGTGACACCGGTGGGGAAGGCACCGAAGGCGGTGCGCAGCTCCCCGTCGTCGAAACCCGCCGCCGGCGCGTCCGCTTCGCTCATGGGCGTCATTGTTCCGCACCGATGTCGCGATTGTTCTGCACGGCCGTTCCGCAGGCCGTCGCGCCGACCTCGGTGACCACCCGCGTGGAACACTGACCAGGTGGGTGAGCAGGTGCATGTGGGGGCGGTCGGCACCGTCGTGCGGGCCATTCGCGGCGGTCGGATGCCGGGGGAGATCCGGGTGATCGACGGCGGCGAGATCGTGCTGCTCATGGCCTACTGCACCGACCCGATGTCCGAAGGGCGTCGGGTTCGCGTGACCCACAGTCGCGGGTCCAGGCAGGTCGACGTCGATCCGTGGCCGTGACGGGTCCGTGACCGCCGCCTGCTCGTCGCAGCCCGGCCGCGCCGAGCGGCTGGAGCTGATCCTGCAGCGCGACGGCAACGCCTGTGTCTGGTGCTCGCGCACCTTCACCGAGCTCGTCGTCGCGACCACGGAGCACCTCGTCCCCCGGGTCAAGGGTGGGCCGTCCTGGCTGGACAACGAGGTGGCCGCCTGCCGGCGCTGCAACGGCCAGCGCGGGCACGCCACGCCGGCCTGGTGGCTGGAGGAGTGCCGGCGCCGCGGCTGGGAACCGGATCTCGGCCGGGTGCGCTGCGTCCTCGCCGCCCTCGATCGGACGATCGCCGAGCGGGGCGGTCAGCGGCGCGCGCGGCCCTATGTCGCGGCCCAGCGGCGACGGCTGGCCCGCATCGACGAGCGCTGAGCGTGGCTGACGGGGGCCGATAGCCGTCCCGCAGCAGTTCAGTGTTTCGGCGTGCGGGCGAAGTAAGGGTCCCGGTCCAGCTCGTCGCGGCGCGATGCCGGAAGGGCTACGAGCTCGCGAACGGCCGCCTGCACCGTGGCTGCGTAGTCACCCACGGGCCGGTAACCCATCTCGTCGGCCGCGCTCGTGTCCAGGAAGAACGGCGGCCAGGTGTTCCACGGTGACCAGGGTGACGTGTCCGGCTCGGCGTCGGCGATCGTGATGTCGAGAGACATCGCAGCTGCGATGGCGCGGACGATCTCCCCTGCCGTGGGAGTGCCGGGGTCGGCACTGTTCAGGACACGATGACCGGGATTGCGCGCACATGTGAGTACGAGACGTGCGAGATTGACGGAGGCAGTGGGGTGGTTCCCGGTGCGTCCGGCACGGTCCAGGACGACCGACCGCACCCCATCCAGCAGCTGACGCACCACCCACCATTCGCGGGGCCGCGCGCTCCCGGTCCCATGGATACGAGATGGGCGTAGCACCGACACCGGTACCGGCGCTTCACGCAGCACACTCTCCATCGCGACCTTGTTGGCGCCGTACCCCGTCGCCGATCGATAGTCACCGGAGAAGTCGGGAGTCATCAGTCGCGTCTCCTCGGTGACTGGCCCGCCGAAATCAGGCGGATCAGAGGTGTTGGAGTGTCGACCGAGGGCGTCGACATAGACCGCCTTGCTGGAGAGCGCAACGACGGACCCGATGCTGCCGGATGCCGCGAGCAGCATCCGAGCGTGCTCAGCGGTGTAGGCGACGCAGTCGACGACGACGTCCGCACCGGCACCAACCGCGTCGATGACGCCTGCCGGGTCATGGCGATCAGACGTCAGGAATCGGACGCCGATCTCGTCCAGAACCGTCGGGAACCGTTGCGCGGAGCGTCCCGTTCCCACGACCTCGAAACCTGCCATCGCCAGCTCCGACGCGATGGAACGTCCGGTGAGGCCGTTGACTCCCAGCACCACAGCTCGCATGGGGTCACGATAGGAGGTGCTCCCGCGACTAGCCCCGCGCTGACCAGACGGGGCTTGCGACGTAGTGGTTGTCGAACCGGGGGCCCGAGGCCGCGATGTCGGCGACGGCTGCCTGGCCGTGGTGGACACGCTGGAGCAGGCGGTAGTAGTCGAAGCGGGGCGGGCCGTCGCTGAAGATCACCAGCAGTTCGACGGCGTTGCCCGGCGTGGGGGCGAAGGCGTGCGGGATGCCCGGCGGCACGATGGCGACGTCGCCGGGGGCGAGTTCGTGGACGGTCTCGTCGAGGAGCACGTGCGCCCTGCCCGCCAGGACGTAGAGCAGCTCGGTGGCGTCGTGGTGGCAGTGGGGCGGCGCGCCGGGGGAGCCCACCTGCAGGCTGGCCCGGTTGACGGTGAGCGGCAACGACGTGTCGCGGTCGGCGAGCAGGGTGATGCGGCTGGTCGGCCCGTCGTCGAGGGTCTCGGCGTCGGATTCGCGGACGATGGTCGGGGTGGCAGGCATGGAAGCTCCGGTTCTGGGATGGGTGGGTCGCCGCGCTCAGGCCGGCAGCGAGTAGAACCACTCGCGGGTGTGCGCTGGGGTGCCGGGGAAGCGCTTCTCGACGGTGCGGCGGATGTCGTCGAGGGTTGTGCCGGCCAGTTCGCGCCGCCAGGCGAGGCTGGCCTTGGCCATCGCCTGCGAGAGGACGCAGGACTCGACGTAGTCGACCGCGTCCGATCCGCCCGGCCCGGCACGCAGGATCTCCGCGCAGGCGAAGGCGGGGTCCGCGCCCTCGATCGCCACCACGATGTCCAGCAGGGTGATCGAGGTGGCCGGCCGGGCCAGCCGGAAGCCGCCGGCGGGACCGGGCACCGAGGTGAGGACCCCGGCGCGGGTCAGCGCCTGCAACTGCTTGACCAGGTACACCGGGGGCAGCTGGTAGAAGGCCGCGAGCTGGGCGCCCTTGACCGCCGCGCCGTCCTCGACCCAGGTGAGGTTCAGGCAGCTGTGCAGCGCCCACTCGACGCCTTGGCTCATCTTCATATCCTGGATACTAAATATCCTGGATAACAAATGCAAGCGTCGGAGGTGGCCGGGGGAGCCGAATCAGCGGGTGGTGACGTGCGGTGTGCAGTCGAGCTTGCTGTGGCAGTCCGCGGTCTCGACGGGCGCCGGCCCGGTCTCGGCCCCGACGCCGGGTGCGAGGGACCCGACGCGGCGGGCAGAGCTCAGGCTGAAGTGCCTGCCGTCCTCGGTGCGGTACGTGAGCAGTCGGGAGGCCGCCCCGCGATGCTCGGTGACGGGCACGAGCAGCGAGCCGTCGGGCTGCACCGTCGGCGTCCCGACCGTGGGCGTCGTCGGCGTCGCGTCGTGGGTGACGAGCGCCAGGCCAGGCAGCCGCACCAGGCGGGTCGTCGTGCCGTCCAGGCGCTGCAGCTGGCCGTCCAGCGGACCGCCGGCGCGCCACCGGCTGCCGTGCCAGGCGACGCCGGATTCCGCGACCGCGAGCATCCGGCGGGCCGAGGACGTCGCGGTAGCGGCCAGGGTCCGCGAGCAGGCCTGGGTAGTGCTCAGCCGGCTCGCCGCGCCGTAGACCTGGCCGTCCGCGCAGCGGCTGTCGATGTTGAGGGTGACGCCGTTGTAGGTGGCGTTGTGGCCGCCCTGGTACTGCTTGTGCCGCTGGTGGTTCGTCCAGTGCGAGGACGAGACGCAGCTGATGCTCCCGGTCGACGGGGTGCCGTCCCAGTCCGCGGCATCGATGAAGTCCGGCTTGTTGGCGATGGTGGAAAAGTCGTCGAGGTAGCCGGCGCAGGCCGACGAGTACACCCCGGCCTGCTGCGCCGGGGCGACGTGCAGCTGCGCGACCCAGCCGTTGACGAAGGCCTTCGCCGCGGCGCGGCAGGTGGCGGAGTTGCTGGTGGGTGCCTCGAGGTCGTAGGTGATCGGCACGTCGCTGGCGCTCGACAGTGCCGTCCACTTGTCGTACGCGGCCTTGGCCTCGGCCTTGCCCTGGCTGTAAGCGGTGGTGGTGTTGGTGCTGAAGTAGACGGCCTGGTTCGCCGTGCACGGATTCTGCGGCCCGACCCACAGCGGCAGCAGATCCCATCCCATCGCGAGCATGTCCGACACCCAGGTGCGGGTCAGGTTGGGCTGCGAGCAGGCGCGGTCGCCGCCGCCGATGTAGATACCCCAGTAGGAGTAGGGCGTGTTGTTCCAGAAGGCGCGCATCTGCGCCTCGCTGGGCGCGGTGCAGGAGTCGGCGCCGTAACCGGTGAGCTTGACCGTCCCGGCCGCACGCGCGGGGGACGCCGCCGGGGCAGCGGCGAGACCGGTGACGAGGGCGGCAACGGCGAGGATGAACAGGACACGGCGGGGGAGCGTGAACGGCACCGCCGGAATCTAACTCCGAATCGGTCAAAAGGGGACGGAAAGCGCGAAGATTTCGTTCGTTGGCCCGGGTCGGGTCGTTCCTTCTGTTGGGCGGGGAAGCTGTCGGTGCCCGCCACTAGCCTTTGCCCATGATGGTGGCCGTGATGAGCTCGGGCTGATAGTCGGGTCGATGGGTGAGCGACGATGAGTTCTGAGGCCTTCGCGACGTGGGTCGGGGCAGCTCAAGATCAGCTGGACCAGTTGGAGCGCATCCATCGAGACGCCACAGGCGCGGGTCGGGGTCGCCGCTGGGGCACAACGCAACTCAATCGGAGCCTCCTCGTGGCGCTCGTCGGCCAGTTCCAGGGCTACTGCCGTGGACTTCACGACGAGGCAGTGGCCGTGCACGTTGCCCATGCGGCTGCCGGACAGGGGCCGCTCTTGCAGATCCTCCTCACGCAAGGGCGCAAGCTCGACACCGGCAATCCGCGGAAGGCGACGCTGGGCGCCGACTTCGGCAGGCTCGGTTTCACTTTCATCGACAGCGTGAAAGCAGGACATCGGGATGCGGCCGAGCATCTCGACGATCTCGAGGCGCTGATCGACTATCGGAACGCGGTCGTCCACAACAACGAGTCCGAGATCGAGTCGATCGAGGCGCGGGGAGACATCCGGGCGACGCTGGGCGCCTTCCGGACTTGCCGCAGGACGCTGAGCAGGCTCGTGGCTATCGTGGACCAGACCGTGTCGGCCGAGTTGGCCAAGTTGCTGTCCATTCCCGCGCCATGGTGAGAGGAGATCGACAGATGCAGGACGCTCCGAGCTACGGCGAGATCGTGGATGTCGACTGGGGTCTGACCAACGTCGTCGGGCGGGTGGTTCGCGTCTACGGCCCGCCGCTGCGACTGCAGGTCACGGTGGAGCTGAGCCCGGAACTCAGCTCCTACGTGGTGTCCGAGCCGACGGAGGTCACGGTTCCGTTGGGAGCGGTCCACCGCCGCGCAGCGACCGTCTGATCCGGGTCAGCCAGCTTCGAAGCTGAGGCCGCAGTACGGCCACCCAGCACGGCGACGCCGGTTCACGACGTCGCCGGCAGCACCTCGTCGCTGAGGTGATCCGGGGTCCCGAAGCGGTGGGCGGTGATGCTGATCGCCTGCTCGCGCAGGAACGGCAGCAGCTCGATACGGCCCGCCTCGGTGACGGGCTGCGCGTAGACGGCGATGTCGGGTCGCCCGTCGACGGCGTCGTAGACCGCCGCGGCATCGCCGCCGACCAGCCGCACCCGCCCCCCGTCCAGAGCCCGGAGGCGCCGGTCGAAGGCGGCGTCGTCCTCGACGACCAGCTGCACGCCGTGGGCGGCGAGGACGTCGGCGCCGGGCAGGGCTTCGGAACTGGAGACGGTCACGGCGGCACCGGTGATCATGCCCGCGGCGGCGACGCGCACGGCGTCGAGCGCCGGGCCGCCGGCGTGACGGACGAGGACCGGGTGCGGCAGGTATCGCAGCACGTTGCGCTCGATGCCGAGGGCGGAGACGTCCCTGGCCACGGCGAACTCGGTGGTCCATGCCGCGGCGTCGGAGGCCAGTGCCCGCCGCAGTGCGGCGTCGTCGACCGCCGCGACCAGCCGCCGCTGCGCGGGCAGCAGGGCCGCCGTCGAGGTTGCCGCCGTCGGCTCCCAGGCCGAGAGCCCCACCAGGTAGTTCGGGCCGCCCGCCTTGGTACCGGCACCGACGGCCGACCGCTTCCAGCCGCCGAAGGGCTGGCGCCGGACGATGGCACCGGTGATGCCGCGATTGACGTACAGGTTGCCGGCCTCGACGCCGTCGAGCCAGCGGCCGATCTCGGCTGGGTCGAGCGAGTGCAGTCCCGCGGTGAGGCCGTAGGCCACGGCGTTCTGCAGTGTGATGGCCTCCTCGAGGGTCGTCGCCGTCATGATGCCGAGGACGGGGCCGAAGTACTCGGTGAGGTGGAAGGCGGAGCCGGCGACCACGCCGGTCTTCACGCCGGGGGACCACAGCTGTCCGGTCTCGTCCAGCCGTCGCGGCGCCACCAGCCAGCTCTCGCCGGCGGCCAGTGTCGTCAGCGCCTCGTGCAGCTTGCCGGCGGCGGGCTCGACGAGGGGTCCCATCCGCGAGGTCGCGTCGGCCGGCGGACCCACCTTCAGCGACCGCACCGCGTCGACGAGCTGGTTGCGCAGTCGGGCCGACTGCCCGGCCGATCCGACCAGGATCACCAGGGAGGCGGCCGAGCACTTCTGCCCGGCGTGGCCGAAGGCCGAGGCGACGATGTCCCGGACGGCGAGGTCGTAGTCGGCGCTGGGGGTCACGACGATGGCGTTCTTGCCGCTGGTCTCGGCCAGCAGGGGCAGGTCGCGGCGGAACGAGCGGAAGAGCTCGGCCGTCTCGTAGGCGCCGGTGAGGATGACGCGGTCCAGGCGCGGGTCGGCCACGAGCTCACGGCCGAGACGACCCTCGTCGACGTCGGCCAGGCGCAGCACGTCGGCCGGGATGCCGGCTGCGTGCAGTGCGTCGACCATGATCGCGGCGCAGCGCCGGGCCTGCGGGGCGGGCTTGACGACGACGGCCGAGCCGGCCGCCAGCGCCGCCAGCGTCGAGCCCGCGGGGATCGCGACCGGGAAGTTCCACGGCGGCGTCACCAGGGTCAGCCCGACGGGGCGATGGTCCGCGCCGTCGACCTCGGCCAGTTGCTCGGCGAGCTCGGCGTAGTAGTTGGCGAAGTCGACGGCCTCGGAGACCTCGGGGTCGGCCTGGTCGATCGTCTTGCCGCACTCGCTGGCCATGACCTCGATGAGCGAGGCACGGCGCCGCTCCAGCTCGGCCGCTGCAGCGCGCAGCAGCTCGGCGCGCGCGGCGTGCGGACGTGAGCCCCAGGCCTCGCCGGCGGCCCGGGTCTCGCGCAGCAGCGCGTCGAGTTGCGCCGGCTCGGTGACGGCGGCGGCGACGACGAGGTCTCGTCCCAGCGTGCTGCCGGGCACCCGGTGCAGGATCTCGCGACCCCACTGCTCGTTGGCGCGGACGGCGGGATCGGTGTCGGCGGTGTTGGCGAAGCCGCCGCTGCGCGGCGTCGGCTCCTCGGTGGCGCGGTTCTGGTTGCGATGCGGTGCCGGGACGTGCCGGTCCAGCGCGGCGAGGGAGGCGACGAAGCGGTCGTGCTCGCGGGCGAAGAGCTGCTGGTCGCGGTGCACGTCGAAGACGGCGGACATGAAGTTGTCCTGGCTGGCGCCCTCCTCGAGCCGTCGGACGAGGTAGGCGATGGCGACGTCGAACTCACCCGGGTGGACGACGGGGGTGTACAGCAGCAGGCGTCCCACGTCGCGACGGACCGCCTCGGCCTGCCCGGCCGCCATGCCCAGCAGCATCTCAAAGTCGACGCCGGAGGTCACGCCGCGGTGTTGCGCCAGCAGCCAGGCGAAGGCGACGTCGAAGAGGTTGTGACCCGCCACGCCGATGCCGACATGGGCCAGCCGCTCCGGGCGCAGCGCGTAGTCCAGCAGTCGCTTGTAGTTGGTGTCGGAGTCCTGCTTGCTGTGCCAGGTGGCGACCGGCCAGTCGTGGACGGCGGCCTCCACGTGCTCCATGGGCAGGTTCGCGCCCTTGACGACGCGGACCTTGATCGGGGCGCCGCCCGCGGCCACCCGCTCGGCGGCCCACTGCTGCAGCTCGATCATGGTGGCGAGGGTGTCGGGCAGGTAGGCCTGCAGCACGATGCCGGCTCGCAGCTCGCGGAACTCCTCGAGGTCCAGCAGCCGCCGGAAGACCGCGACGGTGAGCGCCAGGTCCCGGTACTCCTCCATGTCGAGGTTGACGAACTTGCGCGGCGAGGCGGTCGCGGCGACCCGGAACAGCGGGGTGAGCGAGGTGACGATGTGATCGACGGCCTCCTCGAAGGCCCAGGGGCTGTGCGGCGCCACCGTGGACGAGACCTTGATCGAGACGTAGTCGACGTCGTCGCGTTCGAGCAGGCGCTGCGTGCCCGCGAGCCGACGGGCGGCCTCGCGCTCACCGAGGACCGCCTCGCCGAGCAGGTTGATGTTGAGGTCGACACCCTTGCCGCGCAGCCGGGCGATCGCCTTGGTGAGCGGCCGCGGCCGGGCGTCGATGACGAGGTGGCCGACCATGTGGCGCAGCACCCGACGGACCACCGCGATGACCGGAGCCGGTGCGACGAGGCCGGCCACGGCGCCGAGCCGGACGGCCAGGCGCAGGTGCCAGGGGAGGAAGCGCGGCACCCGCCGGCCCAGGGCGGCGAAGTTCCGGGCGGCGACCCTGGTGTCCTCGGGGCGGATGACGCCGTCGACGAAGCCGACGGTGAAGTCGAGCCCGGCGGGGTCCTTGAGCATGGCGGCCAGCCGGGTGGCGGCGGCGTCGGCCGGGATGGCGGCCGCGACCTCGAGCCAGCGCCGCACCGTGGCGGTGACCTCGGGCTCGAGGGCCCGCAGTTCCGCCAACTCGGTCTCGTCGGTTCGCGAGGGTGCGTCCGGGACGTCGGATCGCGGGGTGGTCGCTGCGCTCATGTGTTCAGTGTCGGATCACCGAAGCGTCAGGTAAAGCGACGAAAACTGCGGCATAATCGTCAGTTCTGCTGATGCTTTCCGGAGGCGCGATGCTGGACGTCCGACGCATGCGACTGCTGCGCGAGGTGCACGTGCGGGGCACGATCGCGGCAGTGGGGGCGGCGCTGCACCTGAGCCCGTCGGCGGTGTCGCAGCAACTGAGCCAGCTCGAGTCCGAGGCCGGTCATCCGCTGCTGCGCAAGGCAGGCCGACGGTTGCAGCTCACCCCGCAAGGCGAGGTCCTGGTCGAGCACGCCGGCCGCATCCTCGACCAGCTCGAGCTCGCCGAATCCGAGCTGCAGGCATCGCTGGACGAGGCGAGCGGCTCGATCCACATCGCCATCTTCCAGTCTGCGGCCCTGGCGTTGATGGTGCCGATGCTCGGTTCCCTGGCGCGGAGCCACCCGCGGCTGCGGATCACGCTGGCGCAGCGCGAGCCGGAGACCGCGCTGCTGGAGACCTTTGCCCGCGACTTCGACCTGGTCGTCGCCGAGCAGTACCCGGGTCATGCCGCGCCGTGGCACGACGGCACCGACCGCGTGGTGCTCACGCACGACGCGATCCGGCTCGCGGTCCCGCGGGACAGGGCGCAGGTGAGGTCCCTGGCCGACACCGCGACCATGCCGTGGGTCGTCGAGCGGCACGGCGCCGCCTCGCGTCACTTCGCCGAGCAGGCGTGTCGCCAGGCGGGCTTCGAACCCGACGTCCGGTTCGAGACCGACGATCTACAGGCGCACGTGGCGCTGATCCGATCGGGCAACGCCTGCGCGCTGGTGCCGGATCTGATGTGGCAGGGCCGCACGGCGCCGGTGCGGCTGATCGACCTGCCCGATGCTCCCCGTCGGACGATCTTCACCGCCACCCGGCGCTCCATGAGCGACCGGCCGTCGGTCATCGCCGTGCGGCAGGCGTTGGCCGAGGCGGTGGCCGTGACGGCGGTGGTGTCGCAGGCCTAACGCGCGGGGTCGACCCGGTCGACGCCGCCGATGCCGCCGATGCCGTGGCGGGTGTGCAGCACGAAGGTGGCGTCGAGGCCGTAGGCGCGCTCGACCACGATGGGTGCGTCGTCGACCCGGTAGAGCCAGACGAAGTCGCAGCGCAGCGCGGGCAGATCGCCCAGCACGAACCGCTCGCTGCGCTTGCCGTCGGGGCCGATCATGGTGAGCTCGTCGCCGACCTGGATGGTGTGGATCATGAGGTTCATCGTCATTCCCGTCCCGTGAGATGCCGACCTGATCAACGAACCGGTCATGCCGGCGTTACGCCGACCGGGCCGGTGTGACGTGCGTCGTCTGCGGCGGGTCGTGCTCGGTACGGTGAGGGGACTTCGAGACGAGGAGATCCGGATGCGAGTGAGCGTCGACAACGCCCGGTGCGAGGCGCACGGCCAGTGCGAGGCCGTGGCGCCGGACTTCTTCACCCTCGACGACGACGGCTACAGCAACATCGGTCGCGACAAGGAGGTCCCCGCAGCGCTGGTCGACGACGTCCGCGACGGGGTCGCCGCCTGCCCGATGGTGGCGCTGTCGATCGACGACTGAGGTGCATCCGGCGGCAACCTCCTGGTTCTCCCGCCGCACCTACGCCGCCGACGACTTCGGCGTGGCAGGTCTGCGGCAACGACGACGGGAGCTGGGGCTACGGGTCAGCGTCGTCGTGCCCGCGCGCAACGAGGCGGCGACCGTGGGTGATGTGGTTACCCGGATGTGCGCGGAGCTGCGGGAGACCGGAGTGGTCGACGAGGTCGTCGTGATGGACTCGCTCTCCACCGACGACACCGCGACGGTGGCGGCCGCGGCGGGGGCTCGGGTGCACAGCGTTGCCGAGGTCCGACCCGACCTCGGGGTGTGGCCGGGCAAGGGCGAGGCGCTGTGGAAGTCGCTCTTCGTGACCTCCGGCGACATCAACGTCTACGTCGATGCCGACCTCACCGAGTGGGGCACCCACTTCGTCACCGGCCTGCTCGGCCCGCTGCTGGCCGAGCCCGGCATACGCCTCGTCCGCGGCTTCTACGACCGTGTCCTGGACGACGGCCGTGGCCGCAGCACCGAGGGCGGCCGCGTCACCGAGCTGGTGGCGCGACCGCTGCTCGCGAGCCGGTGGCCGGCGCTGGGTGCGGTCGTCCAGCCGCTCGCCGGTGAGTGGGCCATCCGGCGCGAGCACTTCGCGCAGCTGCGGGTGCCGACCGGGTACGGCGTCGAGTTCGCGACGCTGGTGGACACCGTCGCCCTCGCCGGTGCGGACGCAGTCGCCCAGGTCGATCTCGGCAGCCGGGCCCACCGGCACCAGAACGTCCACGACCTCGGTGCGATGGCGTTGGAGATCCTGGCCGTCGCCGACCGGCGCTCCTTCGGCGTCGGACCGGAAGGACCCGCCGTCATCGCGCAGTACGACCGGACCGCGTCACCGCCATGGCGCGAGCGCAGTGTGCCGACCGACGAGCGGCCGCCGGCGGCGTCGATCCCGTCCCTGCCGGCGGCGGTGTCGACGTGCTGACGCTGCGCACGCGAAGCTATCCGCCCGGCAGCTTCGGGATCATGGCGATCGTCAACCGCACCCCGGACTCCTTCTACGACCGCGGCGCCACCTTCGGTTTCGACACGGCGATGGCGCGGGTGCACACCGTGGTCGAGCAGGGCGCCGACATCGTCGACATCGGCGGGGTGAAGGCGGCGCCGGGACAGGAGGTGTCGGCCGCCGAGGAGATCGACCGGACGGCCGCCTTCGTCCAGGCGGTCCGGTCGGCCTATCCGAACCTGGTGATCAGCGTCGACACCTGGCGGCACGAGGTCGGTCGCGCGGTCTGTGCCGAGGGTGCCGACCTGCTCAACGACGCCTGGGGTGGTCACGACCCGCGACTGGCGGAGGTCGCCGCGGAGTTCGGGGTGGGGTTGGTCTGCACCCACGCCGGGGGTGCGGAGCCCCGAACCCGACCGCATCGGGTGGCCTACGACGATGTCATGGCAGACGTGCTGTCGCGCACGCTGGCGCTGGCCGACCGTGCCGTCGAGGTGGGCGTCGACCGCGACCGGGTGATCATCGACCCGGCCCACGACTTCGGGAAGAACACCTACCACTCGTTGGAGGTGACCCGTCGTCTCCCGGAGATGATCGACACCGGCTGGCCGGTACTGGTCTCGTTGTCGAACAAGGACTTCGTCGGCGAGACGCTGGGCGGGCTGCCGCCGGGGGAGCGGCTCGTCGGCACGCTCGCCACCACAGCGATCTGCGCCTGGCTGGGTGCGGTGGTCTATCGCGTCCACAACGTCGTCGAGACGAAGCAGACGCTGGAGATGGTGGCGTCGATCAAGGGAGACCGCCCGCCGTCCCGGACGATTCGCGGGCTGGCTTGATCGCGTCATCGCAGGCAGTGTCAAGCACGCTTGACAAGCGTTCACAGTGTCAAGCACGCTTGTCATCGTGCAGAACGACGTCCGAGCGCTGCGGCAGGAACGTGGGCTCTCCCAGGACGCGCTCGGCAAGCTGCTCGGGGTCTCCCGGCAGACGGTGAACGCGATCGAGACGGGCCGCTACGACCCGTCGCTGCCGCTGGCGATCAGGATCGCCCGGCACTTCGACTCGACAGTGGAGGCGATCTTTCATGTCTAGCTCTTCGCGGACCGGCGGCGCCGAGGTGGGAATCGTCGGGGTCCTGGTGGGCGCCGTCTACCTCGTCATCGGCGTCGCGCGTGGCCGGGTCGACGAGGGCGTGAGCGGTGCGGTGATCATCGCCCTCGGGGTCGCGCTGGCCATCGGACTGCGGCGACGGTCCGAGACTGCGCAGCTGCTCAGCGGTGCGCCGAGCGACGAGCGGCAGGCCGCGATCGTGACCAGGGCGTCGGCGCTCACCGGCCAGGTGCTGCTGATCGTGCTCGTGGTGTCGTGGCTCGTGGCGCTCTCGGTCGGCAGCGCCTCCGCCGCCACGCTGGGGTGGCTCTGCGCGGCGGGCGGCGCGACCTTCGGCCTCGCAACGGCCTGCTGCACTCGCCGAACCTGATCCGCCTCCGCGCTCAGTTCGAGGCTTGGCAGGACGGACACCAGAACAGGTTCCGGGCGACGAGCTCGGCGGTGGCGATCGGGGTCGAGCAGATGCGGCACGGCAGGCCGGTGCGGCGGTAGACGTAGTACGCCTTGTCACGGGTGACGCGCCCGCCCGGTCGGTCGGCGGGCTCGGTGGTGACGATCCGCCCCGCTCGCACGCCGGCTCGCATCAGCACGACCAGGTCGTCCCAGATGTCGAGCCAGATCCGTTCGGGGATGTCCCGGCCGGGCCGCAGCGGGTCGAGGCGGGCTCGGAAGAGCACCTCGGCGCGATAGACATTACCGACGCCGGCGAGCACGGACTGGTCCATCAGCAGGGCGCCGATGGGCGTCCGACTTCGCGCAATTCTGCGATAAGCCTTCGTCGGATCCTGCCTCGGTCGCAGCGGGTCGGGTCCGAGCCGGGCCAGCAGGCTGTCGACGGCCTCCGGCGTGACGAGCTCGCAGGCAGTCGGTCCGCGGAGGTCGGTCCAGGCCGTCTCGTTGACCAGCCGCAGCCGCAACGCGCCGCGTGGTTCGGGTGGCTCGCCGCTGCCGGTGGTGAATTTGCCGTAGAGGCCGAGGTGGACGTGCAGGATGCGCTCGTTGCCGTAGTGGTGCAGCAGGTGCTTGCCGTAGGCCTCGGTCCTGATCAGCTGCTCTCCGTCGAGTTCGGCGGCGCCCGCGGCGAAGCGCCCCTGCGGACTGCTGGCTGTGACGACGGTCCCGCCGAAGGTCCGCTGCTGATCACGGGCGAGCCGGTGCAGCGTGTGGCCTTCGGGCATCCCTCGGATGCTACGGATGGGCACGCAGCCAGTGGCGGGCACAGTCGGTGGGGCTGGAACCTCGCCGATCGATCGGTGGGCGAATCCGGTGTCCGCGCGGGCTACCCTCAGGACAGCCACGGGGTGTGGCGCAGCTTGGTAGCGCACTCGCTTTGGGAGCGAGGGGCCGCAGGTTCAAATCCTGTCACCCCGACGAGCAGCGAGCGGAGACCGAGCTTGCTCGTGTCTTCCGAGCGCGAGGAAGGGGTTGACCGAGCGTCAGCGAGGGAGCACCCCGACGAGCAGCGAGCGGAGACTGAGCGCCCCGCTGCGCCGGGGGTTGGCCCCGGGTGAGCGCGGCGGATCTGCGCCGCCAGCCGCGCCCGCGTGGGGCCAACCGCGCAGCCGTGGCGCCAACCGGTGCGGGCAGACTGCGTCCATGACCTCGATCCGCCGCCTGCGCCCCGGGGACCGCGACCAGTGGGAGCACCTCTTCCGGGGATACACGACCTTCTACGGCCGGGACGACCCGCAGCCGATGTACGACCGCGCGTGGGAGCGGCTGTTGGCCGACGAGCCGATCCACGGCTTCGGTGCCGAGCTGGACGGCCGGCTGGTGGGGCTCGTCCACTACCTGTTCCACCCGAGCACGACATCGCGTGACCTCTGCTACCTCGAGGACCTCTTCGTCAGCGACGACGTCCGGGGCCGCGGGGTGGGGCGAGCGCTCATCGAGGCGGTCACGGACGTCGCTCGGGAGCGGCGCTGCGACCGCGTCTACTGGCACACCCAGACCACGAACGCGACGGCGCGACGCCTCTACGACGCCGTCGCCCAGGACCGCGGATTCATGGTGTACCGGCTGCCGCTGTACCCCGCCGACTGACGCCCCGCCAGTCCGGCCCGGCTACGCGGATAGACTCGACGGTCGGACCTGATGCCGGGCCACCCGTGCGCGCGTCCCGCAGACCAGTCAACCCGCAGTCGACCGAGGAGTACCCGCACGTGAAGAGCACCGTCGAGAACCTGAGCCCGACCCGCGTCCGGCTCGCCGTCGAGGTGCCCTTCGAGGCGCTGCAGCCGAGCCTGGACAAGGCCTACAAGGCCATCGCCCAGCAGGTCCGGGTGCCGGGGTTCCGGCCGGGCAAGGTCCCGGCGCGCGTCATCGACCAGCGCGTCGGCCGCGGCACGGTGCTGCAGGAGGCCGTCAATGAGGTGCTGCCGCAGCTGTACACCGACGCTGCCCGCGAGCACGAGATCACCCCGCTCGGCCAGCCCGAGATCGACATCACCAACCTCGACGACGGCGAGTCGCTCAGCTTCACCGCCGAGGTCGACATCCGCCCCGAGATCACGCTGCCCGACCTGGACGGCATCGCCGTCACGGTCGAGGACACCGAGGTCACCGACGCCGACGTCGACGAGCAGGTCGAGGAGCTGCGCAAGCGCTTCGGCTCGCTCAAGGGCGTCGAGCGCGCAGTCGAGGACGGCGACTACGTCTCCCTCGACCTCAGCTCGAAGGTCGACGGCGAGGACGTCGAGGGCGGCTCGGCCACCGGCCGCTCGTACGTCGTCGGCAGCGGCGAGTACATCGACGGCCTGGACGAGGCGCTCGCCGGCAAGTCGGCAGGTGACACCGTCACCTTCACCGCCCCGCTGCGGCACGGCGAGAAGGCCGGCCAGGACGCCGAGATCACCGCGACGATCAAGTCGGTCAAGGTGCAGGAGCTCCCGGAGCTCGACGACGACTTCGCGCAGCTGGCCAGCGAGTTCGACACCGTCGAGGAGCTGAAGAGCGACCTGCGCGAGCGTCTCGGCCGCATGCGGGTCATGGAGCAGGGCGCCCAGGCCCGCGACCGGGTGCTCGAGCAGCTGATCGAGACCGTGGATTTCCCGCTGCCGGAGTCCGCGGTGAAGGCCGAGGTCGACTTCCGCGAGCACGAGATCGTCCACCAGCTGGGTCACGACGACGCGCAGTTCCAGGCCTACCTCGACTTCCAGGGCAAGACCCGCGAGGAGTTCGACACCGAGATGCGCGAGAGCGCGGAGAAGTCGGTGCGGGCCCAGTTCCTGCTCGACGCCGCGGCCGACAAGACCGACGTGCAGATTGGCGACAGCGAGCTCACCGAGTACCTGGTCCGCCAGGCGCAGCAGTACAACATGGCTCCGCAGGACTTCGCCAACCAGGTCGTGCAGAACGGCAACCTGCCGCTGCTGGTCGCCGACATCCGCCGCAACAAGGCGCTCGCCGAGATCCTGGAGAAGGCGACCATCACCGACGCGTCGGGCAACGCGGTGGATCTCGCCGCCCTCGACAACCCGTCCTCCGAGGAGGACGGCGCGTCGGCGGAGGACAGCGACAGCTGACCCGTCGTCACGCCCTGAGCGAACGGACGGCCGGTCGGGAGTTCTCGACGGCCGTCCTTCGTTAGGGTCGACGTACATCACCGAATCGAAAGGGTGGTTCCCCCGTGAACCATGAGGTCGTGAACCGCGCCGCCGGCGCCGGCATGACGTTGAACGACTCCGTCTACGACCGGCTGCTGCGCGACCGGATCATCTTCCTCGGTCAGCAGGTGGACGACCAGATCGCCAACCAGCTGTGCGCGCAGATCCTGCTGCTCGCGGCCGAGGACCCTTCGCGCGACATCAACCTCTACATCAACTCGCCGGGCGGCTCGGTCACCGCGGGCATGGCCATCTTCGACACCATGCAGTTCGTCGAGTGCGACATCGCCACCTACGCCATGGGCATGGCCGCGTCGATGGGGCAGTTCCTGCTCTCTGCCGGCACCCCCGGTAAGCGCTACGCCCTGCCGCACGCGCGCATCCTGATGCACCAGCCCTCGGCCGGTATCGGTGGCACCGCCGCCGACATCGCCATCCAGGCCGAGCAGCTGAAGTACGTGAAGCAGGAGATGGCGCAGCTCATCTCCGAGCACACCGGTCAGACGGTCGACAAGATCCAGGAAGACTCGGACCGCGACCGCTGGTTCACCGCCCAGCAGGCGCTGGAGTACGGCTTCGTCGACCACGTCGTCAGCCGCGTCGCCCAGGTCGGCAACGGCAGCGCGCCGGATCCGGCCTGAGTCCCGAGAGAAGGACACATCTCATGAGCGAGCTCTACCGTCCCACCGGGATCGCCGCGGGTGCCCACCTGCCGCAGAACCGCTACGTCCTGCCCTCGTTCGTCGAGAAGACGAACTACGGGATCAAGGAGTCGAACCCGTACAACAAGCTCTTCGAGGAGCGCATCATCTTCCTCGGGGCCCCGATCGACGACGTCGTGGCCAACGACGTCATGGCGCAGCTGATCGTCCTGGAGTCGACCGACCCCGACCGCGACATCCAGATCTACATCAACTCGCCCGGCGGGTCGTTCACGGCGCTCACCGCCATCTACGACACGCTCCAGTACGTCCGGCCCGAGATCCAGACGATCTGCATGGGTCAGGCCGCCTCTGCCGCCGCGGTCCTGCTGGCCGCCGGCACGAAGGGCAAGCGGTTCGCGCTGCAGAACGCCCGGATCCTCATTCACCAGCCCTCCGGCGAGGGCCAGGGTCAGGTCTCGGATCTCGAGATCCAGGCCAACGAGATCCAGCGGATGCGGGTGCTGCTCGAGGAGATCCTGGCCAACCACACCGGCCAGTCCGTCGAGCAGGTCCGCAAGGACATCGACCGCGACCGCATCCTCACGGCCGACCAGGCCAAGGAGTACGGCATCGTCGACGAGGTCATCACCAGCCGCAAGCTGGTTCCCTCCGTCTGACGGACGTCCCGCCTCGGGCAGTCGCCCGGATCGATTGCGTCGTTCCCGGCGCGTTCTCCGGCGACTTCCCGAGGTTTTGCGGGTAACGTGCGAAGTCGCCGTCGGCGCACCTGCGGTGTGCCCGGACGGTCACCAAAGCCCCCACATCAGTTGACGAGCAGTAATCGAGGGAGTGTCGCGCGTGGCACCACGAGTCGGCGAGACCGGCGACCTGCTCAAGTGCTCGTTCTGCGGGAAGAGCCAGAAGCAGGTCAAGAAGCTCATCGCCGGTCCGGGCGTGTACATCTGCGACGAGTGCATCGACCTCTGTAACGAGATCATCGAGGAGGAGCTGGCCGAGACCAGCGACTTCAGCTTCGACGAGCTCCCCAAGCCGAACGAGATCTACGAGTTCCTCAACGGCTACGTGGTCGGCCAGGACGTCGCGAAGAAGACCCTCGCCGTCGCCGTCTACAACCACTACAAGCGCGTCCAGGCCGGCGGCGACAGCAAGCCCCGCAACGCCGACGCCGCCGTCGAACTCGCCAAGTCGAACATCCTGCTGCTCGGCCCCACCGGGTCGGGCAAGACGCTGCTGGCGCAGACGCTGGCCCGGATGCTCAACGTCCCCTTCGCCATCGCGGACGCCACGGCGCTCACCGAGGCCGGGTACGTCGGCGAGGATGTGGAGAACATCCTGCTGAAGCTGATCCAGGCCGCGGACTACGACGTCAAGCGGGCCGAGACCGGCATCATCTACATCGACGAGGTCGACAAGATTGCCCGCAAGGCGGAGAACCCGTCGATCACTCGCGACGTCTCCGGCGAGGGCGTGCAGCAGGCGCTGCTGAAGATCCTCGAGGGCACGGCCGCCTCCGTACCGCCCCAGGGTGGTCGCAAGCACCCGCACCAGGAATTCATCCAGATCGACACCACCAACGTGCTCTTCATCGTCGGTGGCGCCTTCGCCGGGCTCGACACTCTCATCGAGAACCGGGTCGGCAAGAAGGGCTTGGGCTTCGGTGCGGAGCTGCACACCAAGTTCGACAAGGAGACCAAGGACGTCTTCGGCGACGTCATGCCCGAGGACCTCATCAAGTTCGGGCTCATTCCCGAGTTCATCGGCCGGCTCCCGGTCATCACCTCGGTTCGCCCGCTCGATCGGGACGCCCTCGTCCAGATCCTCACCGAGCCCAAGAACGCCCTCGTGCGGCAGTACTCGAAGATGTTCGAGCTCGACAATGTCGAGCTGGAGTTCACCGAGGACGCCCTCGAGGCCATCGCCGACCAGGCCGTCATGCGCGGTACCGGTGCCCGTGGCCTCCGCGCGATCATGGAGGAAGTGCTGCTGTCGGTGATGTACGAGGTGCCGTCCCGCGAGGACGTCGCGCGCGTCGTCATCACCCGCGAGTCGGTGCTCGACAACGTTTACCCGACCCTGGTCCCCCGAGAGCAGGCCAAGCGCCCGCCGCGGGAGAAGTCGGCCTGACCGCTGTCGGCACGCATCCTGGACCGTAACGCCGAATTGTTCGGCGTGTCGGTCCACGATCGGGCTCTCCGCAAAAGTGTCAGCGGGGCTGGCTAGGGTCGGTCAGGTGAGCGACGTGACCACCCCGCAGCCCCTGTCCCTGCCCGCCGCCGACTGGCGCCGCTGGCTCGACGAGCGCGTCGATTCCGGGTTGGCGGCCGCCGAGCAGGCGCTCGCCACGCTGAAGGACGGCACCGAGCGGGATGCGGCAGCCGTGCTCGAGCTGTGGAACGACGCCGACATTGCCTTGCGCGGCGCCGACTCGGTCGCCGGCCTGCTCAGTGAGGTTCACCCCGACGCCGACGTCCGCGAGCTCGCCGAGCAGCGAGCGCAGCAGTTGGCGAAGGTGCGGACCGAGCGGGGGCAGGACGCCGCGCTCTTCGCCGCGATCGAAGCCACGGACCCGGCGCAGCTCGCCGACGACCACGACGCACTGCGCTTGCGGGAGCACGTCCTGCGGGACTTCCGCCGCAGCGGGGTCGACCGCGGTGAGGAGGTCATGGCGCGGCTCCGCGAGATCTCGGAGCGACTCACCGTCCTGGACCAGAACTTCTCCCGCACCATTCGTGACGACGTCCGTTCCATCACCGTCACTCCCGCACAGCTCGCGGGTCTCCCCGAGGACTACGTCGCCGCCCACCCCGCCGACGCCGAGGGTCGCGTGACGATCACGACCGACTACCCCGACTACCTGCCGTTCCGCACCTTCGCCCGTGACGCCGACGCCCGGCGCGAGCTGGCCACTGCCTTCCTCAACCGCGGCTGGCCGGACAACGACGCCGTCCTGCGCGAGATGTTCGCCCTCCGGCACGAGCACGCGCAGCTGCTCGGCTACGACAGCTGGCCCGACTACGACGCCGAGGTCAAGATGATCGGCAGTGCGGGGGCCATCGCCGACTTCGTCGCGAAGGTCGCCGACGCGGCCGAGCCGGCCGGCCGGCGGGACGCGGCCGTCCTGCTGGAGCGCCGCCGCCGTGACGAGCCCGACGCCGACGCCCTGGACGCCGCCAGCACCGGCTACTACAGCGAGCTGGTCCGGCGGGAGAGCTACGACGTCGACTCGCAGCAGGTGCGTCGCTACTTCGCGTTCGACAAGGTCCGCGCCGGTCTGCTCGACGTCACCGGCCGGCTCTTCGGCGTCGAGTACGTCGCGGTGGATGGCGCCGCCTGGCATCCGGCCGTCACCTCCTACGACGTGGTCAAGGACGGCGTCCGGCTGGGGCGCATCCACCTCGACCTGCACCCGCGCGAAGGCAAGTTCAAGCACGCCGCGCAGTTCGACCTGGTCGGGGGTATCCGCGGCCGGCTGCTGCCCGAGGGCGTGCTGGTCTGCAATTTCCCGACCGGGCTGATGGAGCACAACGACGTCGTCACGCTCTTTCACGAGTTCGGGCACCTGGTGCACCACGTCCTCGGCGGCGACCAGCGCTTCGCCCGCTTCTCCGGGGTCGCCACCGAGTGGGACTTCGTCGAGGCGCCGTCGCAGATGCTGGAGGAATGGGCCTGGGACGCAGACGTGCTGCAGACCTTCGCCTCCGACGAGGACGGCACGCCCATCCCGCGCGATCTCGTCGAGCGGATGCGGGCGGCCAACGACTTCGGCAAGGGATTGTTCGTCCGCAATCAGCTCTTCTACACTGCGCTGGCGTTCGAGGTGCATCGCGATCGGCCGGATGACCTCACCGAGCGGGTGAAGCAGCTGCAGGAGCGTTACGACTTCAACCGCTACCTGGAGGGCACGCACTTCCACGCGGCCTTCGGTCACCTCGCGGGCTACACCTCGGCGTATTACACCTACATGTGGTCGCTGGTCATCGCCAAGGACCTCTTCTCCGCCTTCGACCGCGACAACATGTTCGACGCCGAGGTTGCGCACCGGTACCGCGACCGGATCCTCGCGCAAGGTGGTCGTCGGGACGCCGCCGACGTCGTCGCCGACTTCCTCGGCCGGCCCTTCGGCTTCGACGCCTTCGCCGCCTGGCTCGACCGGGCGCCCGTGCCCACGACCTGAGCCCCGTTCACCCACCTGACCGCCACGGCCGGACGGCCGCGGCGGTCAGGTCGTGCTGCTCCCGACAGGTGTCTCCTTCAGAGTGTCTTGCAGGTGGTGTCGCCGTTGGTGGTGGTTCCGGCGCCGGCGTTGAGGGGGGTGAGGCAGACGCGGGTGGCGCCGGTGGGGATGCCGAAGGTGCCGGTGAGGCCGTGGTTGGGGCCGTAGTCGGGGTAGGCGTTGGCGATGTCGGCGCGGGGGGTGTTGGCGGGTCGGGTGGTGCTGGCGAGGGTGGTGCCGGTGTTGTTGATCATGCTGATGAGGACGTTGCTGGGGGAGTGGAGGTCGGGGTCGATGGCCCAGCCGGTGAGGGTGACGGTGTTGTTGGTGTTGGTGGTGGCGTGGTCGAGGTTGCCGACGGGTTGGCCGCCGACGAGGGATTGCAGGTCGCCGAGGCGGGTCCAGGTGCCGGTGACGGGGTCGCGGGCGGCGAGGTAGCTGGTGGAGCGTTCGGGGCTGGAGGGGACGCCGTAGGTGATGGTGTAGCCGTGGTTGCCGTGGCTGGTGGTGGGGTCGTCGGCGGTGATGGTCTGGCTGGCGTTGTTGACGGTGATGCGGACTTGCAGGGGTGTGCTGGTGTGGTCGGGATCGAGGGCGTAGCCGGTGACGGTCCAGCGGCCGGGGCCGCTGTGGGTGTAGGTGGCCGTCCCGGTCGGCGGCGTCGAGGTCGTGGTGAAGACCTCGTCGACCGCGGCCCGCGCGACTGCGAGCTGCTGCTCGTAGTCTTTGCCCCAGTAGGTGACCCACGGTGACCAGTCCGCTCCACCGGCAGAGATGGCGTAGGTCGCCGTGGCTGCAGTGGCAGGGTCGAAGGCCTCCACGTCGGAGACGTCCGGGTGGGCTTGGTCGTTGATCTGCCAGACGCCGCGGTCCCTGCTGCAATCCCCGTTCACGTGAACCGTTCCGGTCCAGCCGGAGCTCTCGGCCAGCGCGACCGCGACCGCGGTGACGTCCGAGTCGTGATCGAAGCCGGCGGCCTTGCCGTACCGGGCGATCTGGGTGGCGGTCAGCTTGCTGCCGCCGTACTGCGAGGACGGCGAACAGGAGTCCGCCCCGGCAGGCGCGGCGAGCACGGCGAGTGAACCGGCGGCCGCCACGGCGACGGTCACGCCGGACAGCAGAAGATGTCGTCTCATCGGTGTCGTCCTCATCAGAGTGTCTTGCAGGTGGTGTCGCCGTTGGTGGTGGTTCCGGCGCCGGCGTTGAGGGGGGTGAGGCAGACGCGGGTGGCGCCGGTGGGGATGCCGAAGGTGCCGGTGAGGCCGTGGTTGGGGCCGTAGTCGGGGTAGGCGTTGGCGATGTCGGCGCGGGGGGTGTTGGCGGGTCGGGTGGTGCTGGCGAGGGTGGTGCCGGTGTTGTTGATCATGCTGATGAGGACGTTGCTGGGGGAGTGGAGGTCGGGGTCGATGGCCCAGCCGGTGAGGGTGACGGTGTTGTTGGTGTTGGTGGTGGCGTGGTCGAGGTTGCCGACGGGTTGGCCGCCGACGAGGGATTGCAGGTCGCCGAGGCGGGTCCAGGTGCCGGTGACGGGGTCGCGGGCGGCGAGGTAGCTGGTGGAGCGTTCGGGGCTGGAGGGGACGCCGTAGGTGATGGTGTAGCCGTGGTTGCCGTGGCTGGTGGTGGGGTCGTCGGCGGTGATGGTCTGGCTGGCGTTGTTGACGGTGATGCGGACTTGCAGGGGTGTGCTGGTGTGGTCGGGATCGAGGGCGTAGCCGGTGACGGTCCAGCGGCCGGGGCCGCTGTGGGTGTAGGTAGCCGTCCCCGTCGGCGGGGTCGAGACTGGCGCGTCGACGACATTCGGCGGGCTCACGTATCCGGAGATGTGGACGTCGTCGCTGCCGGCCGTCGCGGTCACCGGATCGATGTGGCTCTTCAGGTGAACGGTGTTGTCGCTCGGCCGCGGCCCACTGCCCCAGTCGCCATCGACCGTGGTGATCGTGCCGTCGCTGTTGACGGAGTAGACAATCGAGACGTGTCCGCCCGTGGCGCCGTCCGGAGGCCCGTAGACCACGACGTCGCCGACCTCGGGGTTGCCGCGTCCGCCGTCCGGCCGGGCCTTGAAGAGTCCCCGGTCGACGCCCCACGCGCCGACGCCTCGCGCGACTGACGTGGTGGGTACCGGAGTGACACCGACCTGTCGCCACACCCAGTTGGTGAAGTCGGCGCACCACCACTCGTAGCTGTCGCATCCGGCGCCGCCGTCAGGCGCGTACGTCGCGCACTCACCGCCGAGCTGGCTGTACGCCAGTTGTGCTATCTGGCTCCGGGTCGGTGCTGCGGCGGAGGCCGGAGACGCGGTCAGGACGGCGGCGAGGACGGAGCTGCCCAGGGTGCTTGCGAGGAGAGCGACAACGAGCAGGAGCCTCCTCATCCGTCGGGGGCGGCGGCGGTCATCGTCAGTACTGCCGATCGGGGTGCTTCCGGGCATGGCGAAGCCACGCTCCTTTCTTCGAGGGTGTTGTTCCGGCACGGCACCATGGCCGCTTCGGCGGTGAAGTGCGCGCCGCGGGCAGGCGCGCGTGAGCATCGGCGCTCGGAGCGCCGAGCAGGGGTCGTCGCGGCCGGGGCTACGGCGGTCCGTCAGTTGACGGGGCGGTCGCACCACTCCCAGCCGCCGACGATCGTCCCGGCGCCGTTCGTCGGGTTGATCGGGCACGGGGTCGGGGTGGGTGCGGGCCGGGGGGTGGGGTGGGTGCTGCCGCCGGCAAGCGAACCGGCGGCGACGGTTCCGCCAGTCATCAGCGCGCTCGCCGCGAGCGCAAGCCCGGCGAGGCCGGCGGAGAAACGTGATGCGCGACGAGCCTTGCGCCGCGGGTGGCGATCGGGCGTAGTGCTCATGGGTTGCGATTCCTCATTCCACGGGTGTCGGTCAATTGCCCGTTATGGGCTCGATCCCATTCAACGAAGAGGGCATTCGGGCGGCAATGCGAAGTCGTGACAGCTTGCGGACCCTCCCTGATCAGCAAGAGGACGTGTCTCGCGGCCAATTCCGGCAATACCGGCTAAAACGTCTCCGCGCCGGGAGGGACTGGCTTTCACACCCAGCCGCGGCGCGCCGCGAGGACTCCCGCTTCGAAACGGCTGCCGGCCTCCAGCTCCTGCATCAGCCGCGCGATGCGCCGGCGCAGGTGGCGCACCGAGACGCCCACCTCCCGCGCGATGGCCTCGTCGGTGTCACCCTCGGCCAGCAGTGACAGCACCCGCCGGTCGTCGTCGGTGAGCTCGAAGTCCGCGGGCTCCGCCGCGTCCCACACGATCTCGTGGGCGTCGTCCCAGACTCGACGGAACAGCTCGCCGAGCGCCGCGACCAGCGCCGGGTGCCGAACCACCAGTGCACTGCGGCTGCCACCGAGCGGATCAGCCGGGAGGATGGCGACCTCGTCGTCGACGACGATGAGTCGCGACAGCGGCGCGTCCGTCACGCGGATGTCGGCACCCAACAGTGACAGTTCGCGAAGGTAGGCGCGGTTCAGCTCGTCGTCGAGACGCGAGCGCTCGTGGACGATTCGCGCGTCGATCCTGCGCCGCCGCCCTCGCAGGTCGAGGGCACGGCTCGCCTCGAGTGTCTCCTTCGGCTGCGGCCCGCCCGGCTGGAGCGAGAAGACGCTGCGCCGGCTGTGGAAGGACAGCTCGTCCAGGCGTTCGCGGATCTCGGCCAGCTCGTCGATACGTTCCAGGAGGAGCTCGTCACTCGCCTCCCGCTCGCGGTTGCCGCGACGGAAGAGCGCGTCGAGCTGAACGGCATCCTGGCGCAGGCTCGACACTCGCCGCAGCGCGGCGAGCAGATCCTCTTCCCGCGCCTCGATCAGCGCGCCGAGGGCGCTCGCCGGCGCCAGCACCGCGTAGCCGGTCGGGCCGAGGGTGAGCAGCCCGGACTCGGTCATCGCGGCGAGGGCGGCCGTCGCCTCCGGCGCGCTCGTCCCCGCCGCGCGCGCCAGCTCGTCGGTGTCGGTAAAGGCGCCCGCCACGAGCAACCGGTAGAGCCGCTCCTGCAGAGCGGTCAGGCCGAGCCCGTCGAGGGACATCAGACGTGGTCCCTCCACCGCGGCATGCGCCGACCGTACCGCCCGACGCCACCCGGAACCGGTGCGGCGCCGCTCCCTAGAATCGGTTCGTGACCGACACCGCGACCTCCGAGCCCAGCCTGCCGAGCCAGTACCGCCCGGCCGACGTCGAGGGTCGGCTCTACGAGCGGTGGGTCGAGCGCGGCTACTTCACCGCCGACCCGAGCAGTGACAAGCCGCGGTGGTCGCTGGTGATCCCACCGCCCAATGTCACCGGCAGTCTTCACATCGGCCACGCCCTCGAGCAGTCGATGATGGACGCGCTGTCGCGTCGCGCGCGCATGCAGGGCTTCGACACGCTCTGGCTGCCGGGCATGGACCACGCCTCCATCGCGGTGAACAACCTCGTCGAGCGCCATCTGGCCGAGACGCAAGGCAAGTCGCGCAACGACTACACCCGCGAGGAATTCCTGCAGCACGCCTGGGACTGGAAGAACACCTACGGCGGCAAGATCCTCGGCCAGATGCGGCGGCTCGGCGACGGCGTGGACTGGTCACGTGAGCGCTTCACCATGGACGACGGGCTGTCGGCCGCGGTGCAGACCATCTTCAAGAAGCTCTACGACGACGGCCTGATCTATCGCGCCGAGCGCATCATCAACTGGTGTCCGCGCGACCTCACCGCGCTCAGCGACGCCGAGGTGGACCACGCCGACGAGCCCGGCGAGCTGGTGAGCATCCGCTACGGCGAGGGCGAGAACTCCATCGTGGTGGCGACGACCCGCGCCGAGACGATGCTCGGCGACACCGCGGTGGCCGTCCACCCCGACGACGAGCGGTACCGGCACCTCGTCGGCACCGAGGTGGCGTTGCCGCTGACCAACCGGCGCATCCCGATCATCGCCGACGAGCACGTCGACCCTGCCTTCGGCACCGGTGCGGTGAAGGTGACCCCGGCGCACGACCCCAACGACTTCGAGATCGGCCGGCGGCACGACCTGCCGATGCCGACGATCATGGACGAGCGCGGCGCCATCACCGCCCCCGGCCCGTACCAGGGCTTGGACCGCATGGAGGCCCGCTTCGCCATCGTCGCGGCGCTGCGCGAGGACGGCCGCATCGTCGCCGAGAAGCGTCCCTACGAGCACGCCGTCGGACACTGCTCGCGCTGCGACACCGTCATCGAGCCGCGGCTGTCGCTGCAGTGGTGGGTCCGGGTCGAGACGCTGGCCAAGGCCGCCGGCGACGCCGTCCGGGACGGCCGCGTGGCCATCGAGCCCGCCTCGATGCGGTCGCGCTACTTCCAGTGGGTGGACGGCCTGCGCGACTGGTGCATCAGCCGCCAGCTCGTCTGGGGCCACCGCATCCCGGTCTGGTACTCGCCCGACGGCGACGACATCTGCGTGGGTCCGGGGGAGACCCCGCCGGCCGGCTGGACGCAGGACGAGGACGTCCTCGACACCTGGTTCTCGTCCGCCCTCTGGCCGTTCTCGACCCTCGGCTGGCCCGAGCAGACCGAGGATCTCAAGGCCTACTACCCGACCACGGTGCTGGTCACGGGCTACGACATCCTCTTCTTCTGGGTCGTGCGGATGATGCTCTTCGGCCTTTACGCGATGGACGGCGAGGTGCCGTTCAAGACCGTCCTGCTGCACGGTCTCGTCCGCGACGCCAGCGGCAAGAAGATGAGCAAGTCGCGCGGCAATGTGGTGGATCCGCTGCTGTGGATCGACGAGTACGGCGCCGACGCCGTCCGGCTGTCACTGCTGCAGGGGGCCAACCCCGGTGCCGACCAGGCCATCAACGAGGAGTGGGTGGTCGGCGCCCGCAACTTCTGCACCAAGCTCTGGAACGCCACCCGCTTCGCGCTGATCTCCGGCGCGACGGTGGCCGGTGACGTGCCCGCGACCGTCGAGGGCCCGGACGCCTGGATCCTCTCGCGGCTGGCCGCGGTCAACGCCGAGGTGGACGCCCTCTACGAGCGCTTCGAGTTCGCCAAGATCGCCGACGTGCTTTACCACTTCGCGTGGGACGAGGTCTGCGACTGGTACATCGAGCTGGCCAAGCTGTCGCTGTCCGGACCGTCGGCCGACACCACTCGCCGCGTGCTCGGCGAGGTGCTGGACACGCTGCTGCGGCTGCTGCACCCGATGATCCCGTTCGTCACCGAGGAGCTCTGGACGGCGCTCACCGGCGACGAGTCGGTGGTCGTCTCCGCTTGGCCGACCCCGGACGCGACCCGCGACGACCCGGCTGCCACGAAGGACGTCGAGACAATTCAGGCGGTGGTGACCGAGGCGCGGCGGTTCCGCTCCGACCAGGGGGTCAAGCCGTCGCAGCGGGTCCCCGCCCGGGTGGCGGGCGCGTCGCAGACGGTCGAGCCCGCGGTGCGCTCGCTGCTGCGGCTCACCGAGCCCGCCGACGACTTCACCGTCACCGCCTCGATCACCACGGCACCGGGCGTGACCGTCGAGTTCGACCTCTCCGGTGCGGTGGACGTCGTCGCCGAGCGGGCTCGGCTCACCAAGGACCGGGCCGCCGCGGAGAAGGAGCGCGCCGTCAACGCCGGCAAGCTCGGCAACGAGGCCTTCACCGGCAAGGCGCCGGAGGCGGTCGTCGCCAAGGTGCGTGATCGGCTCGCCGCCGCCGAGGCCGATCTCGCCCGTATCGACGCCGCTCTCGCCGCCCTTCCGCAGGGGTGACGTTCCGCTCACAGCTGGCTCTTCTCTTCTAGGTTAGGTAAGGCTAACCTCATCGTCCGTGACGATCGAGACCACGGCCGCACCGAGCCGACCTGTCCGCCGACCCGTTCGCCGCCCCGGGCAGTCGCGCGGTCGCCGCTGGTGGCGTCGCCGTCCCTTCTTCCGCGCCCAGGTGCTGCTTCACCGCTGGCCCGCCCTGGTGCTGGGACTCTTCCTGGTCCTGGAGACGACGTCCGGGGCGGTGCTGCTGTACCACGGCGAGCTCTACCGCGCGACGAGCGGCGACCTCTACCGGCACACGAGCTCGGCGAGCCCGATCACGGCCGAGCGGGCACTGCAGATCGTGACGCGGGCGCAGCCGTCCTACGGCGCGAGCTGGGTCGCGACGGACGACGGCGTGTACGTCGTCGGCAACGCCGGATACAAGGACCTCTACTTCGTCGACCCTGGCACCGGCCGGATCAACGGCCACGACAACACCGACGACGGCTTCCTCGGCTGGCTGGTGAACCTGCACGACTGCGCCTTCACCTGCGAGGGCTACCCCTGGTACTCGTCCTGGCTCGCGCATCCGGTCTGGGAGGGCGGGCCGAGCTTTCTCACTGGCCTGCACTGGGGCGGGCTGCTGCTGGGCGTGCTGGGCCTGTGCCTGCTGCTCCTCGTCGTCACCAGCCTGCGCATCTGGTGGCCCGGCCGCAGGCGCCTCGGTAGCCGGTTCACCGTCCGTCGGGGCAAGGGCCGCTTCGCCCGCGACTACGACCTGCACAACCTCATCGGCGCGATCGCGCTGCCCTTCCTGCTGATGTGGGCCGTCACCGGAGCCGCCTTCGAGTTCCCGGGCGTGGAGAAGGCGTGGCTGGCGATCACCGGCGGCGAGGCCGACCGTCCCGACCCGGTCTACGCCGTGACGCCACGGCAGGTCGCCCCCGGCACCCCCGCACTGAGCTTCGACCAGGTCGTCTCGATCGCGCTGGCCAAGGCGCCGGGGACGGTGGCCTCGGTGACCGTCCCGACCAAGGAGGTCGGCTACTGGGAGGTCGACATCGAGAGCGGTTACGGCTCCTACGCTCACCGGGCGATCTACCACGGCGACACCTACGTCTACGTCGATCCGCACGTCGCCGACAACGTCACCGTCGTCGACACGGCCCGCGACGCGCCGCTGGCCAATCGCTTCTACGACAAGTACCTGGAGCCGACCCACTTCGGCTGGCAGGTCAACGGCTGGTGGCGCATCGCCTGGCTGCTGCTGGGGCTCAGCCCGTTGCTGCTCATGATCACCGGCATCTCGACCTGGCTCCATCGCCGCGGGGTGAGGCGGCGCCGCGCCCTGGCCCGCGCATGATCGACTCGCTCGCGCTGACCATCACGCTGGCCTGTCTCGCCGCGGCGGCGGGGACCGCGGTCGCGACGCTGCGGGGCCGGTTCCGCGGCGACGCCGTCGCTCGCGGACTGCTGGTCCTGGAGGTGGCGCTCATGGTGCAGGCCGTCCTGGACGTGGTCGGGTTGGTCCGCGGACATCGGCTGCCGGAGCCCGCCACCCATCTGGCCTATCTCGCCTTCTCGCTCGTCGTGCTGCCGGTGGCGACGGCGCAGGTGAACGGCGCCACCGGACGCTGGGCCGGCGCCGTCGTCGTCGCGGCACTCGTCGTGCAGGCGGTCGTGGTGGTCCGATTGCAGACGACCTGGCGTTCGGCGTGACGGCGCCCGCACCGCCGCCCCTGCCCGCCGTCCCGGCCGAGCCGGCCTCCCGCACGGTCGGTCCCGAACGGCTGCTGGTGCTCGGCTACGGCCTGCTCGTGGTGGCGGCCGGGGCGCGCAGTGCGGTGCAGTTGGCGACCGACGCCGCCCGGGCGCCGGTGGCCTACTCGCTCTCGGCTGCGGCGGCCGTGGTGTATCTGGCCGGCTTCCTCGCGCTCCGGCGGGCGGCGCGCGCGGGTGCGGACGCCGAGCCCCGGCTGGCGGCCCGGACCCTCGCGGGCGTGGTGGCCGTCGTCGAGCTCGCCGGCGTGGCCGCGGTGGGTAGCGTCAGCGTGGTCTGGCCGGCGGCGCTCGGCGCGGCCAGCGTCTGGTCGTCCTTCGGGGCCGGCTACCTCTTCCTGCCGCTGGTCCTGCCGGTGGCCGTGCTCGGGTGGCTGCGCCGCCGTCCGTAGGATCAGAGCCCGTGGCAGGCGGCAGAGTCGACTTCGCGGCGGAGCTGCGCGCGATCGAAGGCGAGATCTTCGGGCGCCGCGGCGAGGGGCACATCCATCCCACCAACGAGCGGATGCAGGCGCTCGTCGACCTGCTCGGCGATCCGCAGCGTGCCTTCCGGGCCGTCCACCTCACCGGGACCAACGGCAAGACGAGCACGGCGCGCATGATCGACGAGCTGCTGCGCGCCTTCGGCATCCGCACCGGCCGGTACACCAGTCCGCATCTGACCAGCGTCACCGAGCGCATCGTCGTGGACGGCGAGCCGGTGAGCGACCAGCGCTTCGTCGAGGGTTACCGCGAGATCGAGCCCATGCTGCGGCTGATCGACGAGCGATTCGACGTCCCGCTCTCCTTCTTCGAGATCGTCACCGCGCTGGCCTTCTCCCTCTTCGCCGACGTCCCCGTGGATGTCGGTGTGATCGAGGTCGGCCTCGGTGGCACCTGGGACAACACCAACGTCGTGGACGCCGAGGTCGCCGTCGTCACCCCGATCGGCCTGGACCACACCGAATACCTCGGCGACACCGTCGCGCGCATCGCCACCGAGAAGGCCGGGATCATCAAGCCCGGTGCCACCGCGGTCCTCGCGCTGCAGCCGGCCGAGGCGCAGCAGGAGCTGCTGCGCCGCATCGTCGAGGTGGAGGCCACCGTCGCCCGCGAGGGCATGGAGTTCGGCGTCGTCGATCGGCAGATCGCCGTCGGCGGACAGTCGATCTCGATTCAGGGCCTCGGCGGCGTCTACGACGAGATCTTCCTGCCGCTGCACGGGGCGCATCAGGCGCAGAACGCGGCGGTGGCGCTCGCCGCCGTCGAGGCGTTCTTCGGCGCCAGCCGGTCGTCCGGCCCCATCGACGCCGACGTCGTCCGCGAGGCGTTCGCCGGGGTCCGCTCGCCGGGACGTCTCGAGCCCATCCGCTCGGCGCCGACGATCCTGCTCGACGCCGCCCACAACCCGTCGGGGATGGCGGCGACGCTCGGCGCCATCGGCGAGGCATTCTCCTTCCGTCGGCTCGTCGCCGTCGTCGCCGTGATGGCCGACAAGGACGTCACCGGCATGCTCGAGCAGCTCGAGCCGGTCGTGGACGAGATCGTGGTCACCGAGGTGTCGGGCAGCCGCCGCATGGACGTCGACGACCTCGCCGCGCTCGCCGAGGACGTCTTCGGTCGCGACCGCGTCACCACCGAGCCCCGCCTGGACGACGCGATCGAGTCGGCGGTCCGGTTGGCCGAACTCAGCGACGACCCGGTGATCTCCGGGGCCGGCGTCCTCGTCACCGGTTCGGTGGTGACCGTCGGCGAGGCGCGGGTCCTGCTGGCGCGGCAGCGATGAGCGACGCTTGCGGAGCGAGCGGTCGGGGCGAGGATCGATGAGCGAGCAGACCAACCCGGCCGCCGCGGACCCCGACGAGCCCACCCCGGAGCAGTACGAGGCGCGAGCGCGGCGCGCGAACAAGGCCACGCGGGGCGCCCTGGCCGGCGTGCTGGCCCTGGAGGCGCTGGTCATCCTGCTGGTGCCACGGGCGATCAAGTTCACCAGCGGGCTGGGCACCACCCGCACCGTCGTCCTCTTCGTCATCGTGGCGCTGCTGGTCGTCGGTGCGGCGTCGACGCGACGGTCCTGGGGGATCGGCTACGGCTCGGCGATGCAGGTGGTCTTCACCGCCACCGGCTTCTTCCTGGTCTCGCTCTTCCTGGTCGGGGCGATCTTCGCCGCCATCTGGCTGCGGTTGCTCATGCTGCGGCACGAGATCGTCGGCACCGCCGGCAACTGGCGGATGCTCGTCGAATGAGCCGCCGGTCGAACGGTGCCGTACCGGGTCGGTAGGGTCCGTGCACGTGACTCAGAGCGCGACCGAACGCACCCTCGTCCTCGTCAAGCCCGACGGCGTGGCCCGCGGCCTGACCGGCGAGGTGATCCGGCGGATCGAGACCAAGGGCTACCGCGTCGTCGCGCTGCAGCTCGTGCAGGCCACGCCCGAGCTGCTGGCCCGGCACTACGAGGAGCACCAGGGCAAGCCCTTCTACGAGCCGCTGGTCGAGTTCATGCTCTCCGGTCCCGTGGTGGCGCTCGTCGCCGAGGGACAGCGTGTCATCGAGGGTTTCCGGTCGCTGGCCGGCACCACGGACCCGACCGGCGCCGCTCCCGGCACCATCCGCGGCGACCTCGGCCGGGACTGGGGACTGAAGGTGCAGCAGAACATCGTGCACGGCTCCGACTCCCCGGAATCGGCGGCACGCGAGATCGCGCTCTGGTTCCCCGCGGGCTGACCCCACCCGGCTGAGGTCGCCGGCGGACGGCTGAGGCGGTCCTTAAGCGTCGCCACACAAGTAACATCCGTCCCGCGCGTCGCAGCGGGTTGTGGCGTGTCGGCGACCCTACGATCCGGTGGTGACCTTCACTCCGTTGGCGAAACGCGCTGTCGTCTCGCGCGTGACCCAGCGCGGTGGGGACCTGCTCGGCGGCGATCTGGCGATCGATCTCGGCACCGCCAACACCCTCGTCTACGCGCGTGGCCGCGGCATCATGCTCAACGAGCCGTCCGTCGTCGCGGTCGACACCTCCAGCAACTCCGTAGTCGCGGTGGGCGCCGAGGCCAAGCGCATGATCGGCCGGACGCCGGATCACATCCGCGCGGTGCGGCCGCTGCAGGACGGCGTTATCGCCGACTACGACGTGACGTCGGAGATGCTGCGCTACTTCGTGCGCAAGGTGCTGCGTCGCCGCGGCGCCTTCACCGGACCGCGCATCGTCGTCTGCGTGCCGTCGGGCATCACCGGGGTGGAGCAGCGCGCCGTCAGCGAGGCCGCCTACGCCGCCGGCGCCCGCAAGGTGCACATCATCAGCGAACCGATGGCCGCCGCGATCGGCGCCGGCCTGCCCGTCAACCAGCCGGCGGGGTCGATGGTCGTCGACATCGGCGGCGGCACCACCGAGGTCGCGATCCTCGCCCTCGGCGGCATCGTGGCGGCCACCAGCGTGCGGGTCGCCGGCGACGCCCTGGACCTCGCCATCGTCGACCACGTCCGGTCGGAGTTCTCGCTGCTCATCGGTGAGCGGACGGCCGAGGAGCTGAAGATCTCCGTCGGCTCGGCCTTCCCGACCTCGGGTCCGAAGAGCGCCGAGATCCGCGGCCGGGACGTCGGCTCCGGACTGCCGCGCAACGTCACCATCTCCGGCGACGCGCTGCGCAAGGCCATGGACGCGCCGCTGGCCCGCATCGTCGCCGCCGTCCGCGCCACCCTGGACCGTTGCCCACCCGAGCTCGCCGGCGACCTCGTCAGCCGCGGCATCGTCCTCACCGGCGGCGGCGCGCTGCTGCGCGGCCTGGATGCCAGGTTGCAGCACGAACTGGGTGTCCCGGTGCTGGTCGCCGAGCGGCCGCTGGACTCCGTGGTCCTGGGCACCGCCACCGTCGTCGAGCACTTCGACCAGCTGCAGAAGGTCGTCGTCGACGGCCACCGACGCTAGGCCGCCATGCGCTCGCTGACGCGCCGGCAGCGCACGGCCGCGATCGTGCTCGCCGTCGTCGCCCTCGGCTTCCTCACCCTGGATCTCGGGGGCGGCAGCCTCTCGAACGCGCACAGCGGCGTGCGCGGCTTCTTCGGGTCGCTCTACCGCGGCACCGACGCCGTGCTCGGGCCCGCGCGTCGCTGGGTGCAGGGGGTGCCCTCGGCCGGGACGAACGAGGCCACGATCCAGGACCTGCGCGCCGAGAACGCCACGCTGCGTGGCCGGCTCGCCGCGCAGGCGGCGGACGCGCGAACCGCCCGGCAGCTGGCCCGGCTCAAGCTCGCCGCACAGGACGGCCGCCGGGTGCTGCCGGCCCGGGTGATCGCCTACGGTCCGGGGCAGGGCTTCGACTGGACGGTCACGCTCGATGCCGGTCGGGGCGACGGGGTGCGGACCGGGCAGAGCGTCACCGACGGCGCCGGTCTCGTCGGTCGCGTCCTCACGGTCGACGCCGACAGCAGCGTGATCCTGCTCGCCGCCGATCCCGGCTCGGGTGTGGGCGTCCGCGACACCCGCTCCGGCGAGCTCGGCATCGCCACCGGCGCCGGGAGCGACGGCTTCAGCTTCAGCCCGCTCGACCCCGGCGCGGCGATCAAGGTCGGGGACCGGCTGATCACCGGTCCGGTGGGGTCGAGCAGCTTCGTCGCCGGACTGCCGGTGGGGACGATCGCCACCGTCCGTCGGTCGGCGGACGGCACGGTCACCGCGACGGTGCGCGCCGCCACCTCGCCGACCGCCGTCGACGTCGTCGGCGTCATCACCGACGTCCCGACGAGCACCGCCGGACGCGAGCCCCTGGCGGGGGCCGAGCCGTCGTCGAACCCCACCGGCACCTCGCCGTCCGGCCGGTCCACCGCGACCACCCCGCCGACGACGCCCCGGGCGCCGGCTGCCACGGACAGCTCGCGATGACGCGCGCCCGGGTCGCTGCCGCCGTGGCCGTGATCATCACGTCGCTGCTGCTGCAGGCCACGGTGGTGGGGCCTGCCTTCGGTGCCTGGCCGGTGAGCCTGCCGGCGCTGGTCGTCGCCGCGGTGGCGCTGGTGGACGGCCCCGCCGCCGGCATGTCCTTCGGCTTCGCGATGGGTCTGGCCGCCGACCTGGCGTCCCGGCATCCGGCGGGCGTGCTCGCGCTCTGCTGGCTCGGGCTCGGCCTCGTCAGCGGAATGCTCGGCGAGCACGCGAGGCTGCCGCGCACTGCCCTCACCGCCGGCGTCGGCGCGGCCGTCGCCGCCTCGGCCGCCACGCTGCTGCTGGCCCTCACCCACCGGGGCGGCACGGCCTCGGATGCCGTCACCGAACTGGTCCCGGTGGCGCTCGTCGGCAGCCTGCTCGCGCTGGCCGTGGTGCCGCTGGCCCGTCGCATGCTGCACACCGAGTACCTGCGTGCCCCGCATCCGGTCTACACCGAGCTCGTCCTGGAGCCGCACCGTGGTCGGTGAGCCGCTGCTGCAGCCGGGTCCGGGCCCCGTCCGCCGCGGGGCACCGCCCAGCCGGCGACGGCTCGCACTCGTCGTCGGTCTCGTCGCCTCGCTGATGCTGACCCTCTTCGCCCGGCTCTACTATGTGCAGCTGCTCGACCCGAACAAGCCGGAGCAGACGGCCTTCGCCACCCGCGAGGCACCGATCGTGCTTCCGGCGCCGCGGGGACTGATCGTCGACGCCCTGGGCCGCGTCCTCGTCGGGAACACCGCGGTGCGGCAGGTGACGGTGAGTCGGGAGACGCTGCTGCAGCAGCCCGACAAAGGCCGTGCCGTGCTCCGGCGACTCGCCGGGCTGCTGCAGACCTCGGCCGACCAGCTCGGTAAGAGCATCACGCCCTGCTCGCCGAAGGTCCCCGCTCCCTGCTCGACCGGCGAGCCCTACGCGCCGGTGACGGTCTCGAAGAACGCCTCGACCGACGTGGTGCTCGCCATCAGCGAGCGGCGCGAGCAGTTCCCCGGTGTCGCGGTGCGCACGGTCAGCCAGCCGGTGTATCCGCGGGGCACCCTCGCCGCCCACCTGCTCGGCTACACCGGGCAGATCACCGAGGCGGACAAGAAGCGCAACCCCGATCTCTACGACGTCGACACCATCGGCACGGCCGGTCTGGCCGAGCAGTACGACAGCGTGCTGCGCGGTGTCGACGGCAAGCAGTACGTGGACCTCAACCCGCAGGGGTACGCCGTCGGCGACGGCCGCTACGTCGCGCCGGTCCAGGGCGACACCCTCGTCACCAGCATCGACGCCCGGTTGCAGGCGCTGGCGGAGAAGTCACTGGCGCAGCAGATCCGCGACTCGCGCAAGGCGGGCAAGCCGGCGCCGTCGGGCTCGGTGGTGATCATGGATCCGCAGACCGGCCGTGTCGTGGCCTCGGCCAGCTATCCCACCTACGACCCGAGCCTGTTCACCGGCGGGATCTCGAACGCCGACTACCGCACGCTGACCTCCACCGCCGCGAACGTCCCGCTGCTCAACCGCGCCACGCAGGGGGAGTACGCGCCCGGTTCGACCTTCAAGCTGATCACCTCGTCCTCGCTGCTGGAGCACCGGCAGATCAACACCCGCGACGACTACCCCTGCCCCGGTTCGCTGAGCGTCGACGGCCGGGTCAAGACGAACTACGACAGCGAGTCGCTCGGACCGATCGATCTGCGCAACGCATTGGGCTACTCGTGCGACACCTTCTACTACCGTCCGGCCGCCGACGAGTACTACGCCGACCAGCGTCGTATCGCCAAGGGCAAGAAGCCGAACGAGTGGCTGCAGGCCATGGCCCGCGAGTTCGGCGTCGGCACCGCGCCGGGCGTGGATCTCCCCGCCGGCGAGCAGGCCAGCGGCAGCTACGCCGATCGGGAATCCCGGCTGGCGCGCTGGAAGGCCAACCGCGCCGAGTACTGCGCGGCCGGGCGCCGTGGCTACCCGGAGGTGAAGGACGCTTCGCAGCGGGCGTACCTCACCCTGCTGGCCAAGGAGAACTGCACCGACGGCTGGCGCTACCGCGCCGGCGACAATGCCGACCTCTCCATCGGTCAGGGCGAGACGACGATGTCGCCGCTGCAGCTCGCGGTCGCCTACAGCGCCCTGGTCAACGGCGGGCGCATCTTCGCGCCGACGATCGGCAAGGCCGTCGTGGACGGCAAGGGCAAGGTGGTGCGGACCATCGACGCGAAGGTCCGCAACACCATCGACCTGCCCCAGAAGTACTTCGACTACATCGCCAAGTCGCTGAACTTCGGCCGCGGTTACGCGGTCTCCGGGGCTTTTGCCTACATCGGCGCAAAGTACGCCTCGCGCATCGGCGGCAAGACCGGCACGGCCGAGGTCGAGGGCAAGCAGGACACCTCGTGGCTCGCCACCTGGGGGCCGACCTACCAGCAGGGCGGCCACGTCCGGGCCCGCTTCGTCATGGTCGGCATGGTCGAGCAGGCCGGTACCGGTGCGACCGCCGCCGGACCGATGCTCAAGCGCATCTGGGACGGCGTCTTCGGCGCCGACGGCAAGGCGCCCGTCGTCGCGGGGGAGCGGCCGCAGACGGCGCTGCCGCGGATCTCGCCGCAGGTGAGGGTGAGCGGACGATGACCGACCTGCTGCGCCGCCCCGACGTCACCCCACCGGCCGCCGTCGAGCCGCCACGTCCGCCGGTGCCCCGGGCCCGCGACCCGCGCGCGCCCTTCCCGATGGCGCGGACCGTGCTGCCAGCGCGGCGCCGGATCCGTGGCTACGACATCCCGTTGGCCGCCCTCGCGCTGGTGCTCGCCCTCATCGGAGCGCTGCTGGTCTGGGCCGCGACCCGGCAGCAGCAGGTCTCGGCGCACGCCGACCCGCAGGCCTTCCTCTACCGGCACCTGATCAACATCGTCATCGCCTGCGGGCTCATGATCCTCGCCTCGCGCCTGGACGCCCGGCTGCTCCGACTGCTCGGCCCGGTGCTGTACGTGGCGAGCGTGTTGGGGCTGCTCCTGGTCTTCGTGGCGGGATCCACCATCAACGGCGCCCACGCCTGGATCGTGCTCCCCGGCGGCATGGAGGTGCAGCCGGCGGAGTTCTGCAAGCTCGGTCTGGTCGTCGGCATGGCCGTGCTCTTCACCTCCCGCGACGACAGCGCGACCGACGACGGGGAGCTGAACCCGACCAACCGCGAGGTCCTGCGCGCCGTCGGGCTGCTGGCGGTGCCGGGCGCGTTGATCATGCTGCAGCCCGACCTCGGCTCCACCATGGTGCTGGCCTGTGCCGGTCTCGGCGTGCTGGTGACTGCCAACGTCAAGGCCCGGTGGACGGTGGGGCTGCTGGTGGCGGGCATCCTCACCGCGGTCATCGCGATCCACGCGGGGGTGCTGGCGCAGTACCAGCTCGACCGCTTCGCCAACTTCATGCATCCGATGTCCGATGTGCAGGGCGCGGGCTACAACTACCACCAGGCCTGGATCGCCATTGCCCACGGCGGGCTCTGGGGCACCGGCCTCTTCCGGGGGCCGCAGACCACCGGCGGCTTCGTCCCCGAGCAGCAGACCGACTTCGTCTACTCGGTGGCCGGCGAGGAGTTCGGCCTCGTCGGCGCGGGCCTGATCATCGTGCTCTTCGCGCTGCTCTGCTGGCGCGGCCTGCGCATCGCCCGCGAGGCCGACCCGGTGGGCCGCCTGGTCGCCGCCGGCGTGGTCTGCTGGATCGCCTGCCAGGCCTTCCAGAACATCGGGATGAACCTGGGACTCACCCCCATCACCGGCGTACCGCTGCCGTTCGTCTCCTACGGCGGATCCTCGATGTTCGCGCAGGCGCTCGCGCTGGGGTTGCTGCAGGCCGTCCATCGCCGTGCGACCGTGGACTGACCTCGCCTCGACAGCGGGGGTGGTCGGCCGTTCGCCGATCCGTGGCCGTTTCGTGATGCGGTGCTGCAACGCCGCGGTGGCGCAGACCGTCACAGCTGCAGAGGGCCCACTCGGGGCCCGTCCGGGAGGACAGCTCATGAGCACCACACCCAAACCCGACCGCCGCCGGCCCCTCGGCCTGATGATGGCCGTCCTGGCGATGGCCGCCGCGGTGGCCGGCGCCATCGCCCTCGTCGGCGCCTCGTCGGCCGGCGCCGCGACCGACACGCGACGGGTCGTCGTCCGTCCCGTCACCGCGAGCGGACATCCGGCGCCGGGCTGGCGGGTGACGACGCAGTCGCGGTCGGTCTCCTGCGACGGCGCCTCGGCCGGCGCCGTGGACGACGGCATCGCCTTCTGCGGTGTCAGCGCCGACTACACGGTGGCGTGCTGGCACGCCGCCGACCGCGGCCGGGTGCTCTGCCTCGCCGACCCGATCAAGCACCGCCTGGACAGCATCACGCTCATCGGCCGGTTCCCGCCGGTCCACGCGCCCCGGCACCCGGCACCGCAGGCGCTGCGCACCGCTGTCGGCGGCTACTACACCGTCCGGGACGGCGGTACCGGTCCGGTGCTGACCCACCACCGCAACTGGGTGCTCTTCTACTACGGCAGCGACGGTCGGTTCGTCGCCGGCCCGCAGTCCTCCGACGGTGTCAACCGGCGGCACGCGCAGTGGTTCGTCACCACCTTCGCCACTGCGAAGCAGCAGGGGCTGCGCCAGAGCGTCGCCACCGCCTACTTCGTGGGCACCGCGCGCTGAGCGCTCAGGTCCCGTCGCCGACCGGCACCGGCCGGCGACGGGACGTCAGCGTCGAGCCGACACTTGCCGTGACGACCATGAGCAGCGCGAGGCCGAGCGCCAGGCTCGGATGCTCGCCGAGCACGACGACGCCGGCCAGGGCGGCGACCGCGGGCTCCAGGCTCATCAGCAGCCCGAAGACCGCGGTGGACAGCCGCCGCAGCGCCACCAGCTCCAGCGAGTAGGGCACCAGCGAGGAGAGCACCGCCACTCCGAGACACGCCGCCAGGACGCCCGGCTGCAGCAGGTCGGCCCCGCCCTGGACGATGCCGGCGGGAGCCACGAGCAGCGTCCCCACCGCCATGCCGATGGCCAGCGCCTCCAGGGCGCCGAAGGACTGGCCCACCCGCTTGGCGAGCAGGATGTAGCCGGCCCAGCAAGCCGCCGCGACGAGCACGAAGACGATCCCGATGGCCTCGATCCCGTCGTCACCGCCGCGGGTGGCGAGCAGCGCGACGCCACCCCCGGCGAGCAGGACCCACAGCCCGTCCACCGGACGCCTCGAACCCGCCACCGCCACCGCCAGTGGTCCGGTGAACTCGATGGTCACCGCCACGCCGAGCGGCAGGTGGTCCAGCCCCTCGTAGAAGCTCCAGTTCATCCCCGCCAGGGCGAGGCCGTACGCCGCGACCAGGCAGAGCTCCCGTCGGCTGCGGCCCGCCAGCCGCGGGCGCACCGTTACCAGCAGGACGGCCGCGGTGAAGAACACCCGCAGAAACGCCACACCGCCGGGGCCGGCAGAGTCGAAGATCGTGTCGGCAAAGGCGGAGCCGAACTGCACCGAGCAGATCGCGACGAGCAGCAGCAGCTGCGGTGGCGCGGCACCGATCCGGTCGGCCGGCGTCCGCGTCCTCGTCACGGGCTGATCACGCTGCGAATCCTAGGCAGCGCGCGGTGGCCCGAGGTCGTCCGGCCCCTGGAAGATCATCGGCCCAGCTGTCACGATCTGCGCATGCGACGCCCCCGTCTCGCGCTGTCCCTGGCTGCCGTGCTGACCCTCTCCCTCGCTCCGGCCGTCTCGGCGGCCGCCCCCGCCCCGAGCGCGGGCGCCACCGGCGCGGGAGACCGCTACTACCCGCGGCAGGGCAACGGCGGCTACGACGTCTCGTCCTATGCGCTGGCGCTGAGCTACGCCACCAACCCCAAGCGCCTCTCGGGGACCGCGACGATCCGGGCCCGCGCGACGCAGGCGCTGTCCCGGTTCTCGCTGGACCTGCGCCGCAACCTGCGCGTCAGCTCACTGACCGTGGACGGTGTCCCGGCGTCGCTGTCGCGGCCGAAGTCGCTGGTGCAGGAGCTGCTCGTCCGACCCCGGACGGCGCTGCCGCGCGGCAAGGCCTTCACCGTCGTCGTCCGCTACGCCGGCAAGGTCGCCGCGCTGCGGGACCCCAACGGCTCGCTGGACGGCATGGTCACGACCAAGGACGGCGCCGTCGTGGTCGCCGAACCGCAGGGCGCGCCGACCTGGTACCCGGTCAACGACACTCCCCGGGACAAGGCGACCTACAGCGTCACGATCTCGGTGCCGAAGTCCCTCGTCGCGGTCTCCAACGGCGTCTATGGCGGTCGCACCACCGCCGGTGCCCGGACCACGTACCGGTGGGCACAGACCCAGCCCGTCTCGAGCTACCTGGTGACGCTCGCGATCGGGAAGTTCGCCGTGCGTACCGGCAAGACCGCCTCGGGCATCCCGTACTTCAACGCCGCCGACCCGACCCAGCGCGGCGCTCTGAAGCGACTCGCCGGGACGCCGAAGATCATCGAGTACTTCGCCTCGAAGTTCGGCCGCTACCCGTTCTCGGCGACCGGCGGCATCGTGGAGAACGCCTCGTTCCTCGGCTACGCGCTCGAGACGGCGTCGCGTCCGGTCTACGACCGCACCCCGTCGGTGCAGACGCTGGCCCACGAGCTCGCGCACCAGTGGTTCGGCGACAGCGTCACCCTCAAGCGCTGGCGCGACATCTGGCTCAACGAGGGTTTCGCTCAGTTCGCCATGTGGCTCTGGGACGAGCACCGCGGGGTGAAGTCGGCGCGGACCTACTACCGGCAGCTCATGGCCGTGCCCGCCTCGAACACTCGGGTCTGGAATCCGCCACCGGGCAATCCGCGATCGGCGGCGAACGTCTTCGCCGGCTCGGTCTACAACCGCGGCGCGGCCACCCTGCAGGCACTGCGCCAGAAGGTCGGCGACAGGGTCTTCTTCCGCATCCTGCGTGGCTGGGCCGCCGCGCACCGCTACGGCAATGCCAGCGTGCCGCAGTTCACCGCCTATGCGGCGAAGGTCTCCGGACGCAACCTCACCGGCTTCTTCCGGGAGTGGCTCTACCGCTCCGGCAAACCCCGCCAGGGTCACAGATAGCTCCTACGTAGGGCATGATCGGGCGATGCGGACGAAAGCTGCTCTCGTCGTCATCTCCGTTGCTGCCACCGCTGTCGCCCTCGCTCCGGCGGCTGAGGCCCGGGGCTACGCCGGCGGTCCCGTCGCCGGCTCCGGGGGAGGCGGCGACAGCTACTTCCCCCGTCAGGGCAACGGCAGCTACGACGTCTCGTCCTACCGGCTCGCCATCGGCTACACCCCCGCGTCGAAGCGGCTGACGGGCACGGCGCACGTCACGGCACGGGCCACCGCGACGCTGCGCAGCTTCCACCTGGACCTGCGGCGCAACCTGGTCGTCTCGTCGGTTCACGTGAACGGCCGCAAGGCCCACTTCTCGCAGCCCGCCGCGCAGGTGCAGGAGCTGGTGATCCGTCCCGCGACGAACCTCCGCAAGGGGCACCGTTTCACCGTGACCGTCCGCTACGCCGGCACCGCCAAGCCCGTCACGGACCCCGACGGCTCGCTGGACGGCTTCATCCCCACCGACGACGGCGCCTTCGTCGCCGGGGAGCCGCAGGGGGCCCCGACCTGGTATCCGGTCAACGACACCCCGCGGGACAAGGCGACCTACCGTGTCGCCGTCACCGTGCCGAAGGGTTTGGTCGGGGTGTCGAACGGTCGCCTGCTCGGTCATCGCAGCCACGCCGGGAAGACGACCTGGTCCTGGCGCCTGGACAAGCCGGTCTCCAGCTACCTCGTCACCGCCTCGATCGGGAAGTTCCAGCTGACTCGGGGGCGCACGCCGCGGGGAGTGCCGTACCTGATCGCCGTCGACCCGACCCAGGCGGCGAAGTCCGCGCCGGTGCTGGCCAAGCTGCCGAGCGCGCTGGACTGGCTGACCTCCGTCTACGGCCGCTACCCCTTCGGTGAGAGCGGCGCCATCGTGGACAACGCCCCGCAGGCCGGCTACGCGCTCGAGACGGCCACCCGGCCGGTCTTCGACCGGGCCCCGGATCTCGACACCCTCGTCCACGAGCTCGCCCACCAGTGGTTCGGCGACGACGTCACCGTCGCCGCGTGGCGCGCTATCTGGCTCAACGAGGGCTTCGCCGAGTTCTCGTCCTGGTACTACGACGAGACCCACGGCGGCGACTCGACCGCGACCCACCTCGCCGCGCTGCTCGCCAAGCCGGCCAGCGACACCGACGAGTGGAACCCGCCGCCCGGCAACCCCGGCTCCGGCGCCGGGATCTTCGCCGGTTCGGTCTACGACCGCGGGGCCGGCACCCTGGCGGCGCTGCGGCAGAAGGTCGGCGACCGGACGTTCTTCACCATCCTGCGCGGCTGGCTGCGGCAGCACCCCTACGGCAACGCCACCGTCGGGCAGTTCACTGCCTACGCCGAGCGGGTGGCGCGGCAGGACCTGACGCCGTTCTTCTTCCAGTGGCTCTACAAGAAGGGCAAGCCGAGCGCCTGAGGACACGTACACTCGGTCGACGTGTCCGTCGAGTCGCTCTTTCCCCGCCTGGAACCGCTGCTCCCGCTGGTGAGCAAGCCGATCCAGTACGTCGGTGGCGAGCAGAATGCCCGCAGCAAGGACTGGGACTCGGTCACCGTCCGGTGGGCGTTGATGTACCCCGACGCCTACGAGGTCGGCCTGCCCAACCAGGGCGTGCAGATCCTCTACGAGGTCCTCAACGAGCGTGACGACGCGCTCGCGGAGCGAACCTACGCCGTCTGGCCGGATCTCGAAGCGCTGCTGCGCGAGCACGGCCTGCCGCAGTTCACGGTCGACGCCCACCGTCCGGTCGGCGCCTTCGACCTGCTCGGCGTCTCGTTCTCGACCGAGCTCGGTTACACCAACCTGCTCACCGCGCTCGACCTCGCCGGCATTCCGCTGCACACCTGCGACCGTGGCGTCGACGACCCGATCGTGGTCGCGGGCGGCCACGCCGCCTTCAACCCCGAGCCCGTCGCCGAGTTCGTCGACGTGGCGGTGCTGGGCGACGGCGAGCAGGCCGTCGGGATCATCACCGAGGTCGTGAAGACCTGGAAGGACGAGGGGCGCCCCGGCGGCCGGGACGAGGTGCTGCTGCGGCTGGCCGCCACCGGTGGCATCTACGTCCCCCGCTTCTACGACGTCAGCTACCTGCCGGACGGCCGCATCGCCGCCGTGACACCGAATCGCGAGGGCGTTCCCGAGCGGGTCAGCAAGCACACAGTCATGAACCTCGACGAGTGGCCGTACCCCAAGACACCGCTGGTCCCGCTGGCCGAGTCGGTGCACGAGCGGATGTCGGTGGAGATCTTCCGCGGCTGCACCCGCGGCTGCCGGTTCTGCCAGGCCGGCATGATCACCCGTCCGGTGCGGGAGCGCAGCATCGACGGCATCGGCGAGATGGTGCGGCAGGGGCTCGCGGCCACCGGCTTCGAAGAGGTCGGGCTGCTGTCGCTCTCCTCGGCCGACCACTCCGAGATCGCGCCGCTGGCCAAGCAGCTCGCCGACCGGTACGAGGACCAGAAGGTCGGCCTGTCGCTGCCCTCCACCCGGGTCGACGCCTTCAACATCGACCTGGCCAACGAGTTCTCCCGCAACGGCCGGCGCTCCGGGCTCACCTTCGCCCCCGAGGGCGGTTCCGAGCGGCTGCGTCGTGTGATCAACAAGATGGTCTCCAAGGACGACCTGATCCGCACCGTCTCGGCCGCCTACGGGCAGGGCTGGCGGCAGGTGAAGCTGTACTTCATGTGCGGCCTGCCGACCGAGACCGACGAGGACGTGCTCGAGATCGCGGAGATGGCGCACGACGTCATCCGCGCTGGCCGCGAGGCCGCCGGGCACAAGGACATCCGTGCGACCGTCTCGATCGGCGGCTTCGTTCCCAAGCCGCACACGCCGTTCCAGTGGGCGGCGCAGGCCTCGCCCGAGGTCGTCGACTCGCGACTGGCCAAGCTGCGCGCCGCCATCAACTCGAACAAGTCGCTGGGCCGCGCCGTCGGCATGCGCTACCACGACGGCGAGCCGTCCATGGTCGAGGGACTGCTGTCGCGCGGCGACCGTCGCGTCGCTGCCGTGATCGAGCACGTCTGGCGGGCGGGTGGTCGCTTCGACGGCTGGTCCGAACACTTCAGCTACCAGCGCTGGCTCGACTCGTGCGTGGCCGTCGGCATCGACATCGGCTGGTACACCACGCGCGAGCGCGATGGCGACGAGGTGCTGCCCTGGGATCACCTCGACTCCGGCCTGGACAAGCAGTGGCTCTGGGACGACTGGCAGGACGCGCTGGAGGAGTTCGAGCAGGACGACTGCCGCTGGACGCCCTGCTTCGACTGCGGGGTCTGCCCCAACCTCGGCACCGACATCCAGGTGGGGCCGACCGGGCGCTCGCTGCTGCCGCTGGCCGCGAAGTCGTAGCAGTCCGTGGCTTTGGGCAGCTCGTTGTACGCCCAGCGGGCCGGCGCAGCCGTGCGGCGCCGTCAATGGCGCGACTCGACCCGGCAACAGGTCGCAGGGGGGCCTCGCTGGCGCTCGGGTTTCGCCGGCCGGGGGTCGCGCTTGCTGGATACCCCATGGGGTATGTACGGTGCGAGTTGTGAAGATCGAAGCCGAGGCGACGGACGCCGTCGTCAAGCGACTGCGCCGAATCGAGGGTCAGGTCGGCGGCATCATCAAGATGCTGGAGGACGGCCGCGACTGCGAGGAGGTCGTCACCCAGCTCGCGGCGGTCAGCCGCGCCCTGGACCGCGCCGGTTTCACCCTGCTCTCGACCGGCATGCGCCAGTGCATGACCGCCGTGGCCAATGGCGAGTCGGAACCGATGAGCCCCGAGCGCATGGAAAAGCTCTTCCTCTCTCTCGCCTGACCTGCGCAACAGTCCGACCGCCGTCGATGACGTCGGTTCATGACATACCCTGCCCCGTACCGCATAGTGGAGCGACACGATGACCTCGACCCGAACCCGGCCGACCGCGGACCTTCCGTCTGCCACGGACCAAACCCCGAGCCTGCTCGGCCGCCTCGGACGCTGGACTGCGACGCACCTGCGTGCGGTGCTGCTGATGTGGTTGCTGGTGGTGGCGGTCTTCGGCGCGTTCGCGCCGCAGGTGCAGTCAGCGCTCTCCGGTGCGGGCTGGGTCGACTCCGGTAGTCAGTCCGTCGCCGCCCGCGAGGTGATCCAGCGCGAGTTCGGCGGTCAGGGCGCCACCGCGTTACAGGTGGTCGTCCACTCCGGTGCCCGGCCCATCGCCGAGGACCCGGCAGCTCGACGCATCGTGCAGCGAGTCACGCAAGTGCTGACGGCGGATCCGAGGGTGTCGTCGGTAGTCGCCCCGATGCCCGGCGCCACGCTGTCGAAGGACGGCCGGACCGCTGTCGTCCAGGGCGGTGCGGCGGCGGACGCCAACGGCATGGTCCGCGCTGCCGACGATCTCAAGGACCCGTTGGCCGCGCTGGCGACCAAGACGGTGTCAGTGAATCTCACCGGCGACAGCGCGCTGTGGTCGGACTTCAACGCCGTCAATCACGAGGCGATGATTCGCTCCGAGGTGCTCTCCTGGCCGGTCACGATGCTCGTGCTCGTCCTCGCTTTCGGCAGCCTCCTCGCCGCCGGACTGCCGCTGATGCTGACCCTGGTGGGGCTGCTCACCGCGGCGGGTGGGCTCGTCCTCGCCACTCACATCGCTCCGGTCAGCATCTGGGCGCTGAACTTCGCGATGATGTTCGCCCTCGCCCTCGGCATCGACTACGCCCTGTTCCTCGTCGTCCGATTCCGCGCTGCGCTGGCCCGCCGCGGGGCAGGTGGTGACCGACAAGCCGTCGTCGACGCGGTCGCCGAGACCATGGCCACGGCAGGCAAAGCGATCGCATTCTCCGGTATCACCGTGCTGGTATCGCTGTCGACCGTCCTCCTCGTCCCGTCCCCGGCATTCCGGTCCATGGCGCTGGGCATCATGCTCGCCGTCGTCGCCGTGCTCGCTGCCACCCTCACCCTGCTGCCCGCCGTGCTGGGACGGCTCGGCACGAAGGTCGACAAGGGCCGCGTCCCCACCGTGCTCGCGCGCCTGCGTCCCGCGCGCGCCGGGAGTTCGGCTGCTGCCGTTGAGCGCCGCGGCATGGAGCGGCTACTGCACCGCTGGGGCGCAGCGCTTCACCGCCGCCCGTGGCTCGCTGGCGCCCTGGCGCTGGTCGTCCTCGCTCTCGTGGCGGCACCGGCGCTGTCACTGCGAACCGGGATGCCCTCCATCGCGATCGTCCCGGCCGATCAGCAGGCCCGCGCCGGATACCAGGAGATCGTCACAGCCTTCGGCCCCGGTGTTCCCGGCACCCTGCAAGTCGTCACCGACACCCGCGACGCCGACGTCACCCGGCAGGCGCTGCGCAGTGACCCCGGCGTCGCGGCCGTCATGCCCGCGGGCAGAAGCGGCGAGCGCACCATGTTTTTGGCCATCCCCACCACCGACGCCTCCGCGCCGGCCACCGGAGACACTATCGATCGGCTTCGCACGGAGGTGCCGGCCGGGACGCTCATCGGCGGTGCTGCCGCGGAGAACCACGACCTGGAATCCGTGCTGTCGGCGCGAACCCCGCTCGTCTTCGGCCTGCTCGTCGGACTCGGATTCCTGTTGCTCCTCATCGCGCTGGGAAGCCCGCTGGTGGCCTTCGTCGGCAGCGTCACCAACCTGGCCTCGATCGCGGGCGCCTTCGGCGTCGCCAAGCTGATCTTCCAGGACGGTCACCTTTCCGGGCTGTTGCACTTCGAGCCGCAGGGGTTCGTCGACGCATGGGGACCGTTGTTCTTCGGCGCCATGCTCACCGGCGTCGCCATGGACTACACCCTGTTCCTGCTCTCCGCCGTCCGCGAGCACTACGACGCGACCGGCGATCCTCACGAGGCCATGCGTGAGGCGCTGCGAACCTCGGGCAGGGTCGTCGTCGCCGCAGCCGGAGTCATGGTCGCCGTGTTCCTGACCTTCGCTCTCTCCGGGCCGCTGGCCCCGAAGGAGATGGGGGTCGTCCTCGCCGTCGCCGTCTTCCTCGACGCGCTTCTCGTTCGGCTGGTGCTCCTGCCTGTCATCCTCCGCGTCGCCGGCCGCGCCGCCTGGCATACACCGCACTGGCTCGACCGGGCTCTCCCCACAGTCCGCTTCAGCCATTGACCGCGATTCGACCACGAAGAGGAACCATGAACGACTACGGAATGCGCACCACACTCGCGACCGACCTCGCAGCAGCCCGTCCGCTCGTCGAAGCTGCCCTGGCCGCACAAGGCTTCGGCGTCCTGACGGAGATCGACGTCGCCGCCACCATGAAGCAGAAGCTCGACCTGGAGGTGCCCGGCCAACTCATCCTCGGCGCCTGCAACCCATCGCTGGCCCACCGCGCCCTCGGCTCGGAGGAGTCGATCGGGCTACTGCTTCCCTGCAATGTCGTCCTCCGTGACACCGGCACTCCCGACACGCCGTGTACAGCGGTCGAAGCCATCGACCCGGCGGTCATGGTCCGCTTCACCGGAAACACCGAGCTCCAGCCCGTCGCCGACGAAGCGGGTGAGAAGCTGGCCGCAGCCCTCAGGACGCTGGACAGCGCCTTCGCGCCGCCGGAGGTCGTGCCCGAGTCCGCGGGAGGCTGCCGCTTCCCGCGGATGCTGTAGAGCGTTCACACACCGATAGGTGGGGCGTCGCCGAGGCCCGAGCCCGGCGTAAATGAAGCCCGTGATGCGGGTAGATGTCGGAATTGTTTCTTGACTCACTCTTATGTGAGCGATAACACTATTGGGCGCTGTGTCGCCCGACACAGCGCCCACCGCAGATCGGAGTGGACGCGTGGAACAACGTTCGGCAAGCAAGGTCCGGCGCAGGTTCGCCGTGCTCGTCTCGACCGCCCTCGGAATGGCGGCGGCTGCCGCCGTCGCCGGCGTGACCGGTGCCGTACCCGCTGGCGCGGCGACCCAGGGTCCGTGTGACATCTACGCCTCGGGCGGCACGCCCTGCGTGGCGGCGCACGCCACCACGCGGGCGCTCTACGCCAGCTACAACGGTCCGCTCTACCAGGTCCGACGGGCCTCGGATCAGGCGACGCGCGACATCGCCCCGGTCGCGGCCGGCGGGGTCGCCAACAGCGCGACGCAGGACAGCTTCTGCGCCAACACCAGCTGCGTCATCACCAAGATCTACGACCAGTCGGGGCGCGGCAACACGCTGACGCAGGCCCCGGCCGGCGGCTTCAACGGCCCCGCCGCCGGTGGCGCCGACAACCTCGCGCCCGCTGCGGCCGCGCCCGTGACCCTCAACGGAGCCAAGGTCTACGGCGTCTTCGTGGGCCCCGGCACCGGCTACCGAGACAACACCACGAACGGCATCGCCACCGGTGACGACCCCGAGGGCATGTACGGCGTGTTGGACGCCACCCACTACAACGGCGCCTGCTGCTTCGACTACGGCAACGCCGAGACCGACAGCCGCGACGACGGCAACGGCACGATGGAGGCCATCTACTTCGGCAACAACACCGTCTGGGGTCGCGGTCCCGGCGACGGCCCGTGGGTGATGGCCGACCTGGAGAACGGCCTCTTCTCCGGCGCCGACCCGAAGTACAACCCCAACAACCCGTCGATCACCGGTCGCCGGTTCCAGACCGCTCTCGTCAAGGGCGGCGCGAACCAGTGGGCGATACGCGGCGGCAACGCACAGAGCGGCTCGCTCGCCACCTACTGGAACGGTGCGCGCCCGACCGTCGGCGGTTACAACCCGATGGCCAAGCAGGGCGCCATCATCCTCGGCATCGGCGGCGACAACAGCAACGGCGCCTCCGGCACCTTCTACGAGGGCGCGATGACGCGGGGCTACCCGTCGGACGCCACGGAGAACGCGGTCCAGGCCAACCTCGTCGCCGCGAAGTACGCCGCCCCGGCGGCGACCACGCTCACCGCGGGATCCACGGTGTCGCTGCGCGCCACGACCGCGTGCTGCACCTCCGACTACATCCAGCACAGCCAGAGCGACGACTCGGTGTCCATCGCCACGGCCACGACGTCGGCGACGAAGGCCGCCTCCAACTGGGTGGTGCGTGCCGGTCTGGCGAATTCGAGCTGCTACTCCTTCGAGTCGGCCGACAAGCCGGGCAGCTTCCTGCGGCACTACGCCTACCAGGCGCACCTGCAGCCCAACGACGGATCGTCGCAGTTCGCCGCCGACGCGACGTTCTGCCTGCAGCCGGGTAACTCCGGTCAGGGCACGTCGCTGCGCTCCTGGAACTACCCCGACCGGTACCTGCGGCACTACAGCTTCACCGTCTACCTCGCCGGCAACTTCGGCGGGAACGGCGGCGACAGCCTGTCGAACTTCCCCGCCGACTCCTCGTTCGTCATCGGCGGCAAGCTGAGCTGAACCATCGCTTCCCGGTGTCGAGGTCGACGTCGTCCGACGAGGTCGACTCGGCGCCGGGAAGCGTCCGGTCCTGGTCAGCGCAGCTGGACCCCGGTGATGTCGACGTGGGTGTCGGCACCGGACGTCACGGTGACGCCCGGGCTGGCCGCGCAGGTCTCGTCGAACCGAGCGGGGCCGTTCCAGGGGCGGTAGACCCGCGCGTCCTCGGCACAGACCGACCACGTGCCCGGCCGCACGCCGATGATGGTGAAGCGACCGTCGGCGTCCGTGCCGCTGCCCGAGGACGCGTTGGGCAGCGCGGGCTCGAAGCGGACGTAATAGGGGTCCCGCGGGTATCCGGGGAATCCCGGGTACCGCGGCGTGTCAGTCGCGGCGGCACCGGGCACCACGATGCGGCTGTCCGTGACGCCGTTGCCGTGCACGTCCGTCACCCGGCCCGAGATCGTTCCGCCGGGCTGGAGCGTCATGGCAATGGCGGTGGTCTGCTCGGCGGCGACGGTGACGTCGAAGACCCCGTGGCACGCGTCGGCGTAGCCGGTCGGCGAGCCACCGGAGACGGTGGTGCCGAAGACCGAGAAGAGGCAGACGGTGTACGCGCCCGGTCGGACGACGGTCAGCGACGCATGACCGGCAGCGTCGGTCATGGCGGCGGTCACCGTGGTGAACGAGGTGCCGGGCAGCAGCGGCGAGATGTTGCAGCCGGGTTCGTTGCAGGGTGCCAGCGCAACGGCGTCCACTCCGGAGACCGGCTCGCCGGCGGTGTCGCGGACCTCGACCGCGATCGCGGTCGGGGACGGCCGCACCAGTGTCGGCGCGCGTGTGACCTGACCGCGGCGGACGGTGACCGGGTCGACGCAGCCGGTGACATCCACGTCATCCCCGTCTGTGGTGAAGAGCGGGTCGCCGGTGGCGATGCAGACATGCCATCGTCCCGACTCCAGGCTCGGGAGGCGGAACTCGCCGTGGGAATCCGTCGTGTTCCAAGCCCAACGGCCACTGCCGTCGTCGGAGTAGGCGGCGACGTAGCCGCCGGCCGACGGCCGGCCGTCACGGGTGACGACATGGCCGGTAACGGCACCGGCACTCGGCATGGCGATGTCGATGCCGGACCTGATGCGTTTGCCTCGCAGTGCGAAATCGCGACCGGCTCGCCAGCAGGCATCGCCGACTCCGGAGGCCGGCGTGGTGACGGCAGTGCCGAGGGCGCACGCGCTATAGGTGCTCGCAGCCGGCAGGCCGGTGATCCGGAACTGGCCGCGTGCATCGGTGGTGGCAGTCCCGGAGCCCTGCGGGTGACGGGGGTTGCTGTCGTCGGTGTAGACGCGCACCGAGGCGCCCACCACGCGTCGACCTCCCGGACCGGTGACGGTGCCGGTGGCGGCGGCGCCACGTGCCAGCTTGAGGACGCCGAGTGACGTCGCCGAACCGCCGATCGTCAGCTTCGACGGCGCGCACGCAGGGACCCAGCCCGTGCGGGACCCGGCGCTGGTGGCAGGAGTGGCGCAGACCTGGTAGCGGCCAGGCGTGACCCCGACCAGCCGGTACCTCCCCCGCGAGTCGGTGGTGGCGGAGACCTCGTGGAAGGCGCGGCCGTCGGTGGCGTTCACCGTCCCGCGCAGCGGCCGGCCGTCGGCGTCGCGGAGCGTGCCGCTGGCCACGGTGCCGGTGCCGGGTGCCATCGTGATGTCGGCCAGGGCTCCCGCCTGTCCGGCCGCCACCGTGGCGGCTCGGGACGCGCAGGCCGAGTACAGATCGGTGGGTCGCCCCGCGACCCGGGCGTCGATGCCGAGGGCGCAGGGGACGATGGCGTCGCCGGGGTGCATGCCCTTGAAGACATAGCGGCCGTCGGCGTCCGTGTGCGGGCCGTCGCCGGCCACGGTGGGGGAGATGATGGGGCCCCAGTTCAGGACATAGGGCGTGGGCGGCGCGAAGACGTACGGCCTGGCGCCGGCGACCGGCCGGCCCGCGGTGTCGACGACACGGCCGGTGACCATGCTGCCGGCCGGGAGTCGGAACGAGCGGGTGTCGGTACTGGCGCTGCGGATCGTGACGGCGGCATCGCTGAAGGTGTAGCCCGTGGTGTCCGAAACGCCGCCGGTAGCGCGGGCACCGGACGCGCGCAGCTGCCACGTCCCGGTCGGCAGGCCCAGGACGTAGGAGCCGCTGGCGTCGGTCGTGGTCCGGTAGCCGGGGTCGGTGCTGCCGTCGGCCGTGGCAGCGAGGTCTGCACCGGCGAGCGGGTGCCCGTCGGCGTCCGAGACGATGCCCCGCAGCACGCCACGCGGGCCCGGCTTGACGACTGCGGGCGTCGTGAACCGCGCGACGGCGGGCTTCGACGCGCGCCCCGCGCGGTTGACCGCGAAGATCGACACCGCGTAGGTGGTGTCGCGGGCGAGCCGCGACAGCGTGACACTGTGCGCCCGGCGGGACGCCAGGTGCACACCGTGACCGCGGTGCAGGGTCGCCGGTGCCACCGGGCCGCGGGCGTAGCGCACCACGATCTTCCGGTAGGTCGCCGCGCGCGGGTTCGTCCACGCCACGATCTCGGTGGCCCGGCTGCCGTGCGGCGTCGCCTCGTAGCTCAGCGGCGAGCGGGGAGCTGCGGGTCGCGCGACGGCTGCGGCGCGATGACGCTTGTGCGACGGCGCGGTCGCGGTGGCGGGCACGACCGAGACGACGAGTCCGGCGACGGCGCTCGTCACCGTGACGGCAGCGATCAGGCGCACAGCGTCCTCCCCGAGAAACAGCCAAGAATCTCGCACCGTATACCGCGGCAGACCCCCCGACCGCAGGTCGAAGGTCACGGACGAGGCCTCCACAGGCCGCCGAGACGGGTGCGGCAGACTCGCAGTCATGGCACGCCGCGTCCCCGAAGGCCCACCGCCACCGCCGGTGGTGCAGCGGCTACGGCTGCGGTACGCCAAGCGGGGCCGACTGCGCTTCACCTCGCACCGTGACTTCGCCCGGGCCTTCGAGCGGGCACTGCGCCGCGCCGAGGTCCCGATGGCCTACTCGGCGGGCTTCTCGCCGCACCCCAAGATCAGCTACGTCGGCGCCGCGCCGACTGGGGTCGCCAGCGAGGCCGAGTACCTGGAGATCGGGGTCGCCCGCGAGGTGGATCCTGCCCAGCTGCGGGAGGCACTCGACACCGCCCTGCCGCCCGGCCTGGACGTCGACGAGGTCGTCGTCGCCGGACCGGGGTCGCTCGCCGAGCGGATGGACGCCTCGGTGTGGCAGGTCGAGCTCCCCGGCGTGACGGAGGCCGAGGCGCGCCGTGCACTCGACGCCTTCCTGGCCTGCGAGGAGGCCGGGGTGGAACGGCTGACCAAGAGCGGACGCCGCGTCGTGGACACCCGTGGCCCGGTGCTGCGGGCCTCGGTGTCGCAGGCTGCGGCATCGCCGCCGTCGTCCTCGGAGCCGCCCGTCGGCGCGGCTGCCGGCACCCCGGAGACCGGGCGTGCGATACTGACCATGGTCGTACGGCAGGTGACCCCCACCGTCCGACCCGACGATGTCGTAGCCGCGCTGCGCAACGTCGCCGGTCTCGCCCCGGCCGGTCCGCCCATCGCGGTCCGCTTGGCGCAGGGACCGCTCGGCGACGACGGCGCGGTCGGTGACCCACTGGCCATCGACCGGAACTCGGCCACGCCGACGTCGTGAGCACCACGTAGCACAGGCACCACCCCACCGGGCCGACGGCAGACGTCGACCCGAAGCAGACTTCGCGGGATCCGCGGCCGGCCCGACCGGCAGCGGAATTCGCCACAAACCGCCTCTGTGCGGCCGCGGTCCACGTCCGACGTGAACGCGCCCGGAGGCCGATAGGAGCACGTTTTGCCCGGCAAGATCAGAGTGTCAGCCCTGGCCAAGGAACTCGGGATCTCCAGCAAGGAGACCCTGGCCGCCCTCGCCGAGCTCGGCGAGACCGTCAGCAGCGCCTCGTCCTCGGTCACTCCCGAGGTCGCCGACCGCGTCCGCGCGACCGTCCCGGTCATCCCGACGCTGGACGTCGCCGAGACCGCCGCCGAGACCGCCGCCGGCTCACCCGGCGTCCCGGCCGCCGAGGCCGTCGAGGAAGTCCCCGCCGCCGCACCGGCGAAGAAGGCGGCCCGCAAGCGGGCACCGCGCAAGGCCACCGCGCCGGTCACCGATCCCGCAGCCCGGCAGCCGGCCGCAGCGGTCGAGGCCCCGCTCGACTCCGCGGCCGAGCGTGCCGCCGAGACCGCTGCCGGCGGCCCCGCCGACGCGGAGCAAGCGCCGGCGCCGGCGAAGAAGACCGCCCGGAAGCGGGCCGCCAAGAAGGCCGCCCCTGCGGCAGACGCCGAGGCTCCGGCGGGCACCGATGGCGAGGCGCCCGCGACGGCGGCTCCCGGCGTCCTGTTCCTGGCGCCGGACGAGGCCGCCCCCCGGCGCAGTCGTCGCCGCGGCGGCAGGGCGGCGGCCGCCACCGACGAGGCCGCGGTGCCAGAGACCACCGACACGGCCGAGGCCCCCGCCTCGGACAGCCGCGCAGCCGGTCCGGACGGCGCCATCTCGTCCGGGACTGCCGAGAGCGCCGAGAACGCCGAGACCGACGCCGACGAGGTGCGCGAGGTGGCCGCCGAGCAGGCCTCTGGTGCGCGCCGTCGCCGTCGCCGTGGTCGGCGTGGTCGGGGCGGTGGCAACTCCGGCGGTGGTGACGAGACCGGCAACGAGGACGCCGACGCCGAGTCGCACGACAGCGGTGCCGACGAGGCGGAGAGCTCGACCGACACGGCCGAGGACACCGAGACCGGCGAGGACTCCGGCGAGGCCGCGGAGGGCGAGCAGAGCTCGAGCAGCCGCCGCCGTCGGCGGCGCCGGCGCTCCGGTTCCGGCGGTGACAGCGAGTCGCGTGAGGACGGCGGCGAGACCGACGACCCACCGAACACCGTCACTCACGTCCGCGAGCCCAAGAAGAAGAGCAAGGGCGGCGGCGACAGCGACGACGACGGCGTCCGTGGCGTCAAGGGCTCGACCCGCCTGGAGGCCAAGCGGCAGCGCCGCCGGGACGGCCGGGACACCTCGCGTCGCCGGGCCCCGATCCTCACCGAGGCGGAGTTCCTGGCCCGCCGGGAGGCCGTCGATCGGGTGATGGCGGTCCGGCAGAACGGTGACCGCACCCAGATCGCGGTGCTCGAGGACGACGTCCTCGTCGAGCACTACGTGACCCGTGCCAGCGCCACCTCCTACGTCGGCAACGTCTACCTCGGCCGGGTGCAGAACGTGCTGCCCTCGATGGAGGCCGCCTTCATCGACATCGGCAAGGGGCGTAACGGCGTCCTCTACGCCGGCGAGGTCAACTGGGACGCCGCCGGCCTGGAGGGCAAGTCGCGCGCCATCGAGCAGGCGCTGAAGTCCGGGGACTCCGTCCTCGTGCAGGTCACCAAGGACCCCATCGGTCACAAGGGCGCCCGCCTCACCAGCCAGATCTCGTTGCCCGGACGCTTCCTGGTCTACGTCCCCGGTGGCGGCATGACCGGCATCAGCCGCCGACTGCCCGACACCGAGCGGCACCGGCTCAAGGCCATCCTGAAGAAGATCGTCCCGGAGGACGCCGGCGTCATCGTCCGCACCGCGGCCGAAGGTGCGAGCGAGGAGGACCTCACCCGCGACGTCGAGCGGCTGCAGCAGCAGTGGGAGTCGATCTCGGCCAAGGCCGAGACGAAGAAGTCCGCTCCGGTGCTGCTGCACGGCGAGCCGGACCTGGCCATCCGCGTCGTCCGCGACGTCTTCAACGAGGACTTCACCTCGCTCGTGGTCGAGGGTGACGAGGCGTGGACCACCGTCAGCGAGTACGTCGAGGGTGTCGCCCCCGATCTCGCCGAGCGGGTCAGCCGGCACACCAAGGACACCGACCTGTTCCACGACCTGCGCGTCGACGAGCAGCTGATGAAGGCGCTGGACCGCAAGGTCTGGCTGCCCTCCGGCGGCTCGCTCGTCATCGACCGCACCGAGGCGATGACGGTCGTCGACGTCAACACCGGCAAGTTCGTCGGCTCCGGCGGCAACCTCGAACAGACGGTGACCCGCAACAACCTCGAGGCCGCGGAGGAGATCGTCCGGCAGCTGCGGCTGCGCGACGTCGGCGGCATCGTCGTCATCGACTTCATCGACATGGTCCTGGAGTCCAACCGGGAGCTGGTGCTGCGGCGCCTCACCGAGTGCCTGGGCCGCGACCGGACCAAGCACCAGGTGGCCGAGGTGACGTCGCTGGGCCTGGTCCAGATGACGCGCAAGCGCGTCGGCGAGGGACTCCTGGAGGCCTTCAGCGAGCCCTGCGAGCACTGCAAGGGGCGCGGGGTCATCGTCCACGGCGAGCCCGTCGACGAGCACGCCTCGGGCGGCTCCGGCCAGCACGGCTCCGCGCAGCAGGGTTCGGCCGGTGGCGCCGGCGACGATGACCGGCCCAGGGGCAAGCGACGTCGCGGCCGCGGCGGCAACGGTGCCGCGGCGGAGCCCGTCGAGGCCCTGCCCGAGACGAACGACGAGCAGCGTCGCGCCGCCTCAGCCGCCATCGCCGCCATCCACCGGGCCGCGGCAGGCGAGCAGGAGGCCGACGAGCCGACCGACGGCGACGCGTCGCAGGGGGAGGGGAAGGTCGCCGAGCTGGCCACCGACCTCGTCCAGGCGGTCATGGCTGTCGAGGAGGCGGAGGCGACGAGCACGCCGGCCGTGACGTCGCACTCGGAACCAGCCCACGGTGAAACGTCGCACCCTGAACCTGAGATCGATGTTGTCGAGCCGCCTGCTGCGCAGTCGAACGGTGCGTCTTCCGGCGGCGGGACAGGCCGGCGCCGGCGCCGGGCCGCGAGCCGCCCGGCGGGACCACCGGTCCCGACGAGCACGTCCTGACCACCCCGGCCGGACGGGGCGAGGACGTCACTTTGCCTCGGCCGGGCCGGGTGCCGTAATCTGTACGACGGCCCATCACGCGGTGGGCCACTTGCACGTGAACCGAGGAGTTGGAGTCGTGGTGTACGCCATCGTCAAGACCGGCGGCAAGCAGTACAAGGTCGCCGAAGGCGATGTGATCGAGGTCGAGAAGCTCGACGCCGAGGCCGGCGCCCAGGTGTCGCTGGCGGCGATCCTGCTCGTCGACGGTGACTCGGTCACCCACGAGGCCTCGCAGCTCTCGGCCGCCAAGATCACCGCCGAGGTCGTGGACCAGGTCAAGGGTCCGAAGATCCGCATTCACAAGTTCAAGAACAAGACCGGCTACCACAAGCGCCAGGGTCACCGTCAGAAGCTGACCCAGCTGCGCATCACCGGCGTCAGCGCCAAGTAAGGGAGACCCGCCATGGCACACAAGAAGGGCGCATCCAGCTCCCGCAACGGCCGCGACTCGAACCCGCAGTACCTCGGCGTGAAGCGCTTCGGCGGCGAGAGCGTCAAGGTCGGCGAGATCATCATCCGCCAGCGCGGCACCAAGTTCCACCCGGGCACCGGCGTCGGCCGCGGCAAGGACGACACGCTCTTCGCCCTGGCTGCCGGCAGCGTGCAGTTCGGCACCTCGCGCGGCCGCAAGACCGTCAACATCGTCTGAGAAGTACCTCTCGAGGGGGCGGCGCCGGGTCACCGGCTGCCGCCCCTCGTGACTTAAGCACCGAAGGGAAGCGTCCGGCGTGGCCAAGTTCCTCGACCGCGTCATCCTCCACGTCACGGCGGGCAACGGCGCGCACGGCGTCGCCTCGATCCACCGCGAGAAGTTCAAGCCGCTGGGGGGCCCCGACGGTGGCAATGGTGGTCACGGCGGGGACGTGGTCCTGCTCGCCGACACCAACGTCCACACCCTGCTGGACTTCCATCACCACCCCCATCAGCGCGCCGGCAACGGCGGCCAGGGCGCGGGCGGCCACCGCAACGGCGCCAACGGCACCGACCTGACGCTGCGCGTCCCCGAGGGGACGGTCGTCCTCGACGCCGACGGCGAGGTCCTGGCCGATCTCGCGACGCCTGGCATGTCCTTCGTCGCGGCGCAGGGCGGCCGTGGCGGGCTGGGCAACGCGGCGCTGGCGACCGCCAAGCGCAAGGCACCCGGCTTCGCGCTGCTCGGCGAGCCCGGCGAGAGCCGGGACATCGTCCTGGAGCTCAAGAGCGTCGCCGACGTCGGGCTGGTCGGCTTCCCGAGCGCGGGCAAGTCCTCGCTGGTGGCGGCGCTGTCGGCTGCCCGTCCGAAGATCGCGGACTACCCGTTCACCACCCTCGTCCCGAATCTCGGCGTCGTCGCCTCGGCGGGCACGACCTTCACCATCGCCGACGTCCCCGGCCTCATCCCCGGTGCCGCGGCGGGGAAGGGGCTGGGGCTGGACTTCCTGCGCCACGTCGAGCGCTGCGCCGTGCTGCTCCACGTGCTCGACTGCGCCACCCCCGAGCCCGGCCGCGACCCGCTCAGCGACCTCGACGCCCTCGAAGCCGAGCTCGCCCAGTACGAGGGCACCTTCGGCGCGTTGCTGAGCAAGCCACGCCTCGTGGCACTGAACAAGGTCGACGTCCCCGAGGCGCGAGAGCTCGCCGAGATGGTCCGCCCCGAACTGGAGGCACGCGGTCTGGCCGTCTACGAGATCTCCGCCGCCGCCCACCTGGGCCTGCGCGAGCTCACCTTCGCCCTCGCCGCCGCCGTCGAGGCCGACCGCGCCGACCGGGCCGTCCCCGACACCGCCCGCATCGTCCTCACGCCGCGCGCCGTCGACGAGCAGGACTTCACCGTCAGCCCCGACCCGGAGGAGCCCGGCGGCTTCATCGTCCGCGGTGCCAAGCCCGAGCGCTGGGTCAAGCAGACCGCCTTCGACAACGACGAGGCCGTCGGCTACCTCGCCGACCGGCTCGCCCGCCTCGGCGTGGAGAAGAAGCTGGCCGAGCTCGGGGCGGTCCGCGGCGCTGCCGTCACCATCGGGGACGTCCAGTTCGACTTCGAGCCCACCGGCGGCGTCGATGTCGAGGAGTACGTCGAGTTCTCCGGTGCCCGTCGTGGCGCGGACCTCCGGCTGGAGAACGACACGCGCTCGCGGGCCAGCGACCGGCTCGCGGCCAAGCGGGCGCGCCGCGACGGTTTGAGCTGGCAGGACGGCGAGTGGCAGCCCGAGCCCGAGGGCAGCGGCGGCACGGGGGACGCGGACCGGTGAGCCGGGCTGCCGTCGCCGGCGCCGAGCGCACGGTGGTGAAGGTGGGGTCGTCGTCGCTCACGACGGCCGGGCAGCTCGCACCCGCGCGGCTCGACACCGTGGTGGACGCCATCGCCGCCCGCGTCGCCGGCGGCCAGCAGGTGGTGCTCGTCTCGTCGGGGGCGATCGCCGCGGGCATCGCTCCGCTGGGGCTCACTTCGCGGCCGCGCGACCTCGCGACGCAGCAGGCGGCGGCCAGCGTCGGTCAGCTGCTGCTGGCCGAGCACTACGCTGCGGCCTTCGCCCGGCACGGGCTCCGGGTGGGTCAGGTCCTGCTCACCGCCGACGACCTGCACCGTCGCGGGCACTACCGCAACGCCGTGAGCACGCTGGAGCGGCTGCTCAGCTTCGGCGTCGTCCCCATCGTGAACGAGAACGACACCGTCGCCACCCACGAGATCCGCTTCGGTGACAACGATCGGCTCGCCGCGCTGGTGGCGCACGTGGTCCATGCCGACGCCCTGGTGCTGCTCAGCGACGTCGACGGCCTGTACACCGGCAAGCCCGGCCGCCCCGGCTCGCGCTTCATCGCCGAGGTGGGCTCGATGGCCGAGCTGGCCGACATCGACGTCAGTCGCGCCGGTAGCCACGTCGGCTCCGGCGGCATGGTCACCAAGATCGACGCCGCCGCCATCGCCACCAGTGAGGGCATCCCGGTCGTGCTGGCCGACGCCCCTCACATCGCCGAGGCGCTGGCGGGGACGGCCGGCACGCTGTTCCGGCCGGCGGGGGACCGCAGCGCCTCGCGACTGTTCTGGCTGCGGCACGCCACCTCCCCGCGCGGCCGGCTGGAGCTGGACGCCGGGGCGGTGACCGCGGTGGTCCGCCGGCGCAAGTCACTGCTCCCGGCCGGGGTGACGGCGGTGAGCGGCGAGTTCTACTCCGGCGAGCCGGTCGACCTGGTGGGGCCCGACGGTGCGGTCGTCGCCCGCGGACTTGTCGGGTACGACGCCGCCGACCTGCCGCCGCTGCTCGGACATCGCACCAGCGAGCTCCCGCACGAGTTCCGGCGTGAGCTGGTGCACCGGGACGATCTCGTTGTGCTCTAGCTGGTTGTTTACGTCGTAATCTCGGGTATCCCGTCGGCATGACACAGACCCACAACGGCCCGGTTCAGCCGGCCGCCACCCCGGCCCCGTCGAAGAAGAAGCGGAACGTCTCGGTCGGCCAGATCCTGGCCGGCGTGCTGCTCGTCCTCGTGGTGGTCTTCATCGCCGAGAACACCCGCAGCGTCCCGATCCGGTTCATCGCCGGCCCCGAGGTGGACGTCCCGGTGTACCTGGCGCTGCTCATCGCCGCCGTCGTCGGTGCGCTGGTGGGCAGCCTGATGCGGTTCCGGCGTCACCGCAACCACGGCTGAGCCCTGGTTAGGCTGATGCGGTGACCGCCACCGCATCAGCCGACGAGGTCCGCGCCTGCGCGAGCCGGGCACGGGACGCCGCCGCCGAACTTGCTCCGCTGCCGCGCTCGGTGAAGGACGGCGCCCTGCTCGCCATGGCGGAGGCCCTCGTCACCGGTGCCGCCGAGGTCTTGCGCGCCAACGAACGGGACGTGGTCGCAGGTAGCGCCGCGGGTCTCGACGACGGCCTGCTTGACCGGCTGCGACTGACCCCCGAGCGCATCGACGCGATGGCACAGGGTTTGCGCGAAATCGCGCAATTGCCGGACCCGGTCGGCGAGGTGGTCCGCGGCTACACCCAGCCCAACGGGTTGGAGATCCGTCAGGTGCGGGTCCCGTTCGGCGTGGTGGCGATGATCTACGAGGCCCGTCCGAACGTCACCGTCGATGCCAGCGGACTGGCTCTCAAGAGCGGCAACGCGGCCCTGCTGCGGGGGTCGGCCTCGGCGTACGAGACCAACGTCGTCCTCGTCGACATCCTCGCCACGGCGGCGGAGAAGGCGGGCCTGCCCCGTGACGCCGTCCAGCTCGTCCCCGGCACCGATCGCTCCTCGGTGCTGCACCTGCTGCGGGCACGGGGACTGGTGGATCTGGTCATCCCGCGTGGTGGCGCGGGGTTGATCAACCACGTCGTGGCGAACTCGGTCGTGCCGGTGATCGAGACCGGGGTGGGCAATGTCCACGTCTATGTCGACGCGGCGGCCGACCTCGACGTCGCCGAGCGCATCGTGGTGAACTCGAAGACGTCGCGGGTCAGCGTCTGCAACTCGGCCGAGACGCTGCTGGTGCATCGTGCCGTCGCCGAGCAGTTCCTGCCGCGCATCACCGGTGCGCTGCAGGGCGCAGGCGTGGTGCTGCACGGCGACGAGCACTTCGCCAGGCAGCCCGAGGTGCTGCCGGCCACCGACGAGGACTGGGAGCGGGAGTACCTCTCGCTGGACATGGCGGCGCGGGTGGTCACCGACATCGACGAGGCCATCGCGCACATCCGTCGCTGGTCGTCCGGTCACACCGAAGCGATCGTCACCCGCGATCTCGGCGCTGCCCGTCACTTCGTGGCGCGGGTCGACTCCGCCGCGGTCATGGTCAACGCCTCCACCCGGTTCACCGACGGCGGTGAGTTCGGCTTCGGCGCCGAGATCGGCATCTCGACGCAGAAGATGCACGCCCGTGGCCCGATGGGGCTCACCGAGCTGACCTCGACCAAATGGGTCGTCACCGGCGACGGACAGGTGCGGTGACCGCCCGTCGCCGGTGAGCCGGCCAGTCCCGGCGGGTGTCAGGCCGTGGAGGCGCTCGGCGCGAGGCCGGCAGCCCGGGCCGTGGCGAAGCGCCGGGTGACGTCGGCCCAGTTGACCAGGTCCCAGAGCCGGCCGACGTAGTCCGGTCGAACGTTGCGGTACTGCAGGTAGTAGGCGTGTTCCCAGGCGTCGAAGACCAGCAGCGGTGTCGAGCCGAGGCCGACATTGCCGTGGTGGTCGTAGAGCTGCTCGATGATCAGCCGGCCGGAGAGCGGCTCGTAGCCGAGCACGCCCCAGCCCGAGCCCTGGACCCCGGTGGTCGCCGTCGTCAGCCGGGTGCGGAAGGCGTCGAAGGAGCCGAAGTGCTCGTCTATGGCCGCGGCGAGGTCGCCGTCGGGCTTGTCGCCGCCGTCGGGGGAGAGGTTCTGCCAGAAGATCGAGTGCAGGACGTGGCCGGAGAGGTTGAAGGCGAGGGTCTTCTCGAGCCCGACCGTCGCGGTGGGCGAGGCTGACTCGCCCACCTCCGCCAGCTGCTCCAGGGTGTCGTTCGCTCCCTTGACGTACGCGGCGTGGTGCTTGCTGTGGTGCAGTTCGAGGATCTCGCCGGACATCGCCGGCTCCAGCGCGCCGTAGTCGTAGGTCAGGTCGGGCAGGGTGTACGCGGCCATCGGGCCTCCTGTCGTATCGCAAAGAGTTCGCAATAAGACCGTAAACCCCCGAGCGCCCGGTGAGGCAACCCTTATTGCGACATCTTCGCTTTAGGAGCTTGCGCGGGTCGCGGTGTCGTGGAGACCGATCACCAGGGTGGCTGCCGCCAGGTAGCAAGCCCCGACGGTGGCGACCGTCGCCGACCAGCCGCCGGCGGTCCAGGCCAGCCCGATGGCGGTGCCCCCCAGGCCGGAGCCCAGGTAGTAGGCCATCAGGTAGAGCGCGGCGGCATGCGACTTGTGCGTCGCGGCGCGGGCCGAGGTCCAGCCGCTGGCCACGGCATGGGCGCCGAAGAAGCCGGCGGTGAAGATCACCAGGCCGACCAGCAGCACCGCCGGATTCTCGGAGAGGGTGAGGAGCAGCCCCGCCAGGGCGACCCCGATCGAGGCCAGGACCACCGGCCGGCGGCCGGCGCGGCTGGCGAGACCAGCGGCGGCGGTCGAGGTCACTGTCCCGGCGAGGTAGGCGAGGAAGACCAGCCCCACCACCGACGGGGAGAGGTGGAACGGTGCCGCCGTGAGCCGGTACGTCAGGTAGTTGTATGTCCCCACGAAGCCACCCATGAGCAGCAGTGCGAGCAGGCAGAGCCGGACGATGCCGGGGTCGCGCAGGTGCGCGCGGACGGCACCCTGCGCCGGCATCCGACTGCCCGTGTGGCGTCGTCCGGTGGTCAGTCGGCCGAAGCCGACCGTCCCCAGCGCGCCCACGACGGCGAGCGCCGCCATCGCCCACCGCCAGGAGGCGAGCTCGCTCACCGCGGCCGGGACGAGCCGACCGAGCAGGCCGCCGAGCGTCGTCCCGGAGACGTAGACGCCGATGGCGGAGCTGGTGGCTGCGGGTTCGACGACGTCGCCGATGTGGCCCACCGCGACGGCGACCACGGCGGCGAGGGCGAGGCCGTCGGCGGCGCGCAGCAGGAGGAGCAGCCACAGGTTCGGCGCGGCGGCACCCAGCAGCACCGTGACACAGGCGACCGCGAGGCCGGTGGTCATGACCCGGATGCGGCCGAACCGCTCGGCGAGGGCGGACATCGGCACGACGGCGAGGGCCAGGACGCCGGTCGTCACCGAGACGGTGAGGCTCGCGACCGTGGCCCCGACGCCGTAGCTGCGCCCCACGTCCGGCAGCAGCGCCTGGGTCGCATAGAGCAACGCGAAGGCCGAGATGCCAGCTGCCAGCATCGCCCCTCGCAGTCGCCGGAGCTCGGGCGAACCGGCGGCGATGCGGGGCGGGGCAAGGTCGGTCGAGGCGGTCGAGACGGTCACCACGCCACGGTAAGCAGCCGCGCATCCATACCTGAAGCTCGATCGGCGTCGTAGATTCATGCTATGGCGTATGAGACGGCCGGCCTGGCGCCGGGGCTGGAACAGCTCGTCGCAGTGGCGGAGACGGGCAGCATGACCGCGGCAGCCGCGCGACTCGGCTCGCCGCAGCCGACCATCAGCCGCGCGCTGGCGCGACTGACCCGCGAACTCGGCACCGAACTGGTGGTCCGGGAGGGTCGCGGCATCCGGCTCACCCGGCAGGGCGAGCTGCTCGCCGACCACGGTCGGCGGGCGCTGCGAGAACTGCGTGACGGCGTGGCCGAGCTGCGCTCCGACGCGAGTCCGGAGACCGGCCGGGTCGTCCTCGGCTTCCTGCACAGCATGGGACCGCGGGCCGTCCCAGAGCTGCTGCGCAGCTTCCGTCGCTCCCATCCGGGCGTCCGGGTGGGGCTGGTGCAGGATGCTGCCGCTGTCGTCCTCGACGGTGTCGCGGCGGGCCACGTCGACCTGGCCCTCGCCTCGCCGGTGGCGGCCCGTCCGGAGCTCGGCCATCGCGTCCTCGCCCGGCAGCCCCTCGTCGCCGTCGTCCCGCGGGGCCACCGGCTCGCCACCCGAGCCAGGGTGCGGGCCGCCGACCTCGCCGGCGAGGCGGTCATCACCATGCGTCCGGGATACGGCGTCCGCACCATCACCGACGAGCTGCTGCGCGCCGCCGATGTCGCTCGCGACTACGAGTTCGAGACCGACGAGATGACCACCATCGCCGGTCTGGTCGCCGCGGGCTTCGGGGTGTCGGTACTGCCGCGCGGTGCGGCCGCCGGCTCCGACGTCATCGAGCGCCCGCTCGTCGGGCGGCAGAACCACCGGGCCATCTCACTGGCGTGGTCCGCGCGGCGCACCCTCACCGCACCGGTGGCGGCGCTGCGTCATCACCTGCTCGAGCACGGCCCGGCCGAGCTTGCCGCCGCCTGACCAGTTGCCGCGACCAGTACACCTTGTCTACTGATTCGGTGGGTAAAGTACCGGCATGGCTCTGCCGGACTTCTTCCTCGTCGGGGCGCCCAAGGCGGGTTCCACGGCCCTGCACGCGGCGCTACTCGGCCACCCGGGGCTGTTCCTCTCCGATCCGAAGGAGCCCAAGTACTACCTCACCGGCGGGCGTCGCCCGCGGCGTGACGCCCAGCGCGGCCCCGGTGATGCGCACAGCGCGCAGGAATGGGTGTGGCGGCGCGAGCGCTACGAGCAGCTCTTCGACGCCGCACCGTCCGGGACGCTGCGCGGGGAGAGCACGCCGTTCTACCTCTGGGATCGCGACGCCCACCAGCGGATCGCGGCGGACGTGCCCCACGCTCGGCTGATCGCGGTGGTCCGCGACCCGGTCGATCGCGCCTACTCGAACTGGACGCACCTGCGGGCCGACGGCCTCGAGCCCGAGGCGGACTTCCTGCGGGCCTGCGACCTGGAGGAGCAGCGCGCTCGTCGCGGCTGGGCGCCGTTCTGGCGCTACGTCGGGCTCGGGCGATACGGCGAGCAGCTGCAGGCCCTCTACGAGCATTTCCCGCGCGAGCAGGTGAGCGTGGTGCGCTACAAGGAGCTGATCGACGCCCCGGCCGAGACCCTCGACCGGCTGTGCCGCTTCCTCGGCGTCGAGGCGGGCGTCGTGCGCACCATCCCCGGCTCCAACCTCTCCCGCTGGGCCGCCGACGGTGCGATGAACTCGGGGCTGCGTGCCGTGGTCCGGGGCGGCGCCTTCGCCGGTTCGTTCGTCCCGCCGCAGGTGTGGCGGCGCACATCGCGCCCGTTGCTGGCCGCACTGCACCGCGGCGGACATCCGCGCCCGCGACTGGACGTCGCCGTGCGGCGTGAGCTGGTCGGTCGCTTCGCCGACGACGTCGCGCTGCTGGAGTCGCTGACCGGCCGCTCGTTTCAGGACTGGCTGGGCGATTCGGGCCGCGGCACGTACGCGGTCAGGAGCGCGTTGGCGCCGTCGGAACGGGATGCCTCCCAGTAGTACCGCGTCCCCAACGGGGATTCGGCGAGGCTGACGTAGCGGACGGTGCGACCCTCGGGGGTGGGCCCCGCCACCGCGGTGAAGGCGTCGGGTCCGGTCCCGGTGGCGATGCCGGTGCGCTCGAACCAGTTCTCCGCCGCCGACGCGCGACCGTCGTAGAAGGCGACCCATTCGGTGCCGCTGCGGACCACGCTGGTGATGCGCGCGCCGCGGGCGTCCCAGCTGCCGGCGGTGGGGGCGAGGGCGGTCGAGACCTCGGTCCAGGCCAGGCCGTCGCCGCTGGTGAGGTAGACGCTGGTCATGCGGTCGGCCTCGTCGTCGCCCCCGTCCAGGGGATGGCGGCAGGCCCACATCTGCCAGTCCGGACCGCTGCGCCGGACCACGATGTCCTTCCACGCCGTCGTCTGCTCGTCGCCGGGCAGCACGACGGTGCGGCGTCCGGACGACAGCCCCGCCGGGGTCTCGGCCTCGATCGCCTCGACCCACCAGTGCTTGGAGTTCTCCGTCGAGCACGACACGTAGAGCCGCCAGCCGCCGTCCGGCAGCGGGACGAGGGCCGGCCGCTCCAGCGAGGCGCAGCCGAACTGGTCGCTCGTCACCGTCGCGACGGTCTCGAAGTGCTCGCCGTCGTCGGAGCGGGCGACGACGTTGGCGTAGCCGCGCCCCTCGCTGACCGGGCGACGGAGCCGGTAGGCGAGGAAGAACGCACCGTCCTGCCACACTGCCGACGGTCCGCCCGCCCAGTAGCCGGTGCCCTCGCCGGGTGGGGCCACGACGACGGTCGCGTCGGGATCGGCGATGAGCTCGAGCAGCGCGGCAGGGTCGGTCACGTCCTCATCCTGGCAGCCCGCCCGCCCGGTTGTGGCGGCAGCCGACCGGATATGAGCGTCCGCCGCCAAAAACGGTGGGGGGAGGGGCTTAGCCTCGGCGGCGTGACCCGCGAACACCGCTTCCGGACCGAGCTCGCCTGGTCGGGGACCACCGCGGACGGCTACCGCGGGTACGACCGCACGCACCGGGTGGGCGTCCCGGCGGCCGGCCTGCAGCTCATCGCCAGCGCCGACGCTGCGTTCCGCGGTGATCCGGCGCAGGTCAACCCCGAGCAGCTCGTCCTGGCGGCGGCGAGCTCGTGCCAGCTGCTGTCGTTCCTGGCCGTCGCCGCGCGCGAGGGGATCGTGGTGCTGGACTACCGCGACAGCGCCGAGGCGGTGATGCCGGTGACGCGGGAGCCGATGTCGATCACGCGGATCGTGCTCCGTCCCGTCGTCACGGTCGCGGCCGGCACCGATCACGCCGCGGTGGTGCGGGCCGCGCGGCAGGGTCATGACGAGTGCTTCATCGCCAACTCGCTGCGCAGCGAGATCGTCGTGGCGGTGACCGTCCGCGAGCCGGAGGAATCGTCGACCGCGTCGTGACCCGACGTTCGTCAGCGCCGGCAGGCACTCCGTCGCCGCGGGCTCGTCGCAGCCGGCCCGATCCGCGGAGCGATCCTGCCGCGGGCGCGTCTCGGCTGACCGGCCCGGTCCGGGTGGCTTATCTGTGACAGTTCGGCGAGGATGCCGACATGGGGTACTTCGTGACCGGCGCGACCGGCTTCATCGGACGGTTCCTTCTGGCCGAGCTGCTCGACCATCGCGAGGGCCCGATCTACTGCCTGTGCCGGGCCTCGTCGCTGGACCGGATCGACGACCTCAAGGCGCGCCTAGGTGACGGCGACGGCGGCGACGAGCGCATCATCCCCATCGTCGGTGACGTCACCAGCGAGCGGCTGGGCGTCTCGGCCGAGGACGTCGACCGGCTGCAGGGGCAGGTCGAGCATTTCTTCCATCTCGCCGCCATCTACGACCTCACTGCCGACGCCGAATCGCAGCGGGCGGCGAACGTCCTGGGGACGCGGCATGCGCTGGCGATCGCCGGCGCGGTCGGGGCCGAACACTTCCACCAGATGAGCTCCATCGCTGCCGCCGGTCTCTACAAGGGCGTCTTCACCGAGGAGATGTTCGACGAGGCGCAGGACGTCGAGCACAACCCCTATTACCTGACCAAGCACCAGGCCGAGGCCGAGGTCCGCACGAGCAGCGGCGTGCCCTGGCGCATCTACCGTCCCGGCGCGGTCGTGGGGCACTCCGAGACCGGGGAGATCGACAAGGTCGACGGGCCCTACTACTTCTTCAAGACCATTCAGCGGCTGCGCGGGGTCACCCCGTCGTGGTTCCGCGGCATCGGCATCGAGGGCGGCGAGATCAACATCGTCCCCGTCGACTACGTCGTCAAGGCCATGGACCACCTCGCCCACCTACCTGACCTGGACGGCAGGACCTTCCACCTCACCGACCCCGAGCCGCTCACGGTCGGCGGCCTCTTCAAGGCGCTGACCAAGGCGGCGAAGGCGCCGCAGCCGACCGTCAACCTCGACGCGCGGGCGCTGGACGCGCTCCCGGCCCGGCTGACGTCCACGCTGTCGCGGCTCCCCGTCGCCCGGCAGCTCACCGATCTGGCGCTGGCCGAGCTGGGTATCCCGCGCGAGTCGTTCGCCTACCTGACCTACCCGACCCACTTCGACTCCACCTACACCCGCGACCTGCTCGCTGGTTCCGGCATCGAATGCCCGAAGTTCGCGATGTACGCCCAGCATCTCTGGGAGTACTGGGAGCGGACGTACAGCCCCGACCGGCGCAAGGACAAGCAGCTCGCCCGCGCCATCAAGGGCAAGACGGTGATGATCACCGGGGCCTCGTCGGGCATCGGCCGCGCGACGGCGCTGCGGGTCGGCGCCGCCGGCGGCCGCGTCGTCCTCGTCGCCCGCGGTGTGGAGAAGCTCGAGCAGACCCGCGTCGAGATCGAGGATCTCGGCGGCACCGCGTTCGTCCATCGCTGCGACCTCGCCGACCTCAGCGACATCGAGCGGATGGCCAAGGAGGTGCTGCAGGAGCACGGCCGCATCGACGTGCTGGTCAACAACGCCGGCCGCTCGATCCGGCGCTCCATCGCGCTGAGCTACGACCGCATGCACGACTTCGAGCGCACTATGCAGCTGAACTACTTCGGCCCGGTGCGGCTGATCCTGTCGTTGCTGCCCATCATGCGGCAGACCTCGCCGGACGGCCGCAAGGGCGGCCACATCATCAACGTCAGCTCGATCGGTGTGCAGACCAACATCCCGCGCTTCTCGGCCTACGTCGCGTCGAAGGCGGCGCTGGACGCCTTCTCCCGTTGCATCGCCTCGGAGGTGATCGACGACGGCGTGCACCTGACGACCATTCACATGCCGCTGGTCCGGACGCCCATGATCGCCCCCACCAAGATGTACGACCGGTTCCCGACCATGACGCCGCCCGAGGCCGCGGACATGATCTGCAAGGCCATGATCCGCAAGCCCAAGAAGGTGGGGACGCCGCTGGGCAACGCCGGCGCGCTGGCCTACCAGGTCGCGCCGAAGGGTGTCGATGTCGTCCTCAACGCCGGGTACAAGCTCTTCCCCGACTCGCACGCCGCCAAGGGCGGCAAGAACAAGAACGATCAGCCGTCGACGGAGAGTGTCGCCTTCGCTCATATCCTGCGTGGCGTCCACTGGTGACCTGGTACCCGATGATCGTCATCGGGCATGGTCTGGGGCGGTGATCCGGGCGTGAGGCCCGGCCGTCGGGAGGAGCGAGGGTGAGCAGCGAGAACGACGAGCGGCGCGACGGCGACCGGGACGAACCGACCTACGTCGGCGACCCCTACGAGACCAGGCCGGCGCCGCCGGAGGAAGGCACCGCCCCGCCGGCCGACCGCGCGACCGGTGAGGCCGACGACGGCGGGTACCCGCGCCCGCCGACCTTCGTCGAGTCCGGCGACTGGTCGAACCCGTCCTACGCCGAGTCGCCGTCGGACACCGAGCCCCCGCCGTGGCAGCAGCCGCAATGGCAGCAGCCGCCGGCCGAGTGGCAGCAGCCGCCGGCCGAGTGGCAGCAGCCGCCGGCCGAGTGGCAGCAGCCGCCGGTCGGGTCGGAATGGCAGCAGCCTCCCGCTGAGTCGCAGTGGGAGCAGCCGCCGGCCGAGGCGCAGTGGCAGCAACCGCAATGGCAGGAGCCGCCAGCAGAGTCGCCGTGGGAGCAGCCGCAGGCCGAGCAGCCGACAAGCGGGCAGCCGACAAGCGGGCAGCCGACAAGCGGGCAGCCGACAAGCGGGCAGCCGACAAGCGGGCAGCCGACAAGCGGGCAGCCGACAAGCGGGCAGCCGACAAGCGGGCAGCCGCAGTGGGGGCAGCCCCCGACTGGCTACGCCGAGGCGGACTCCGGCGACCAGCACGGGTGGGCGCCGAGCAGCGAACCGGCCACCGGGTCGTCCCCTGAATTCCCCGCCGAGTCGAGTCCTGCCGAGGAGTCCGGACCAACGCACGCGGCGCCGCCGTGGCCGCCGGCCGGGCAGCAGCCCGTCCCGCCGCCCGCCGCGGCGCCGTCGCAGTCCGGTCTCCCCGCAGACTTGCCGCCGCAGCCCCCGCCGGGCGCGCCCGTCGCGGCGCCGGTGGGGTACGCCGGGGCTTACCCGCCCGACCGGCAGCCCCGCCCGGAGGATCTGCTCGTCGTCACCGCCACGGACAGCGCGGCGGCGCCGGCCAGCTGGGGCTGGCGTGGCCGTCTCAACCGGGCCAGTGGCGGCCTGATCAAGGCCAAGGCGGCACCGGCCGAGGTGGCCGCCCGGGAGGCGATCAAGCGGATCCAGCGCAGCTTCTCCCGTCCCATGACGGTGGTGGTGGTCCAGCCCAAGGGCGGGGCCGGCAAGACACCGACCACCATCTGCCTCTCGGCGGCCTTCGGCGCACACCGCGGCGGGTACGTCGTCGGGTGGGACGACAACGAGACCCGCGGCACGCTCGCTGTCCGGGTGCGCAACCCCGACAATCAGCAGGCCACCGTCTGGGATCTGCTCAGCGACCTCGACGCCTTCGAGCGTTCCGATGCGCGCGTCGGCGACCTGAGTTACTACGTACGTGCGCAGCCGGATGCCTACTTCGACGCGCTGGTCAGCGACGACAACCCCGGCAACATGGCGCAGATCGGTGACGCCGAGTTCAACCGGCTGCACCGGGTGCTGCAGCGCTTCTACCGCATGATCGTCATCGACACCGGCAACAATGTCCGCTCCGCCAACTGGCAGGCAGCCGTCAATGCCGCGGACCTCGTGGTCGTCGTCTCCACCTACCAGCGAGACGTCGGCTTCAGCGCCTCCTGGGTGCTCGACCACCTCGCTCAGACCGGCCGCGAGGAGCTGGCACGCAACGCGGTCACCGTGCTCACCGCCGCCGATCCCACCTCGGACAAGCAGGTGCGCGAGGAGCTGCTGCAGCACTTCTCGCAGCGCACCCGCGCGGTCGTGGAGATCCCCTACGACCAGGAGCTCGCCCACGGGGGGCCGATCAGCTGGCTCGCCATGCAGCCGGCCACCCGCAACGCCTGGGTGGAGGCCGGCGCAACCGTCGCCGACGCGCTGAGCGAGATCGAACAGCGGGCGCTGCAGGCACGACGCGCGTGACCGGGGCGGCGCCGAGCCGCTGAGTAGCGTGGCCTCATGGCCTCCCTCCCGATCCCCGGCCGCCGCGCGTCGGTGCTGCTCGAACTCGACCTCACCGCCGAGCCGCTGGAGGTCGAGCCGGACGATCTGATCGGCAAGCTGCGGACGCGACACCAGCCGCGACTGCGGGCCGTGCTGCGCACGCTGCACGAGGCGGGCCGGGACGACGCCGTCCGCGGCCTCGTCGTGAAGGTCGGCGGCGGGCTGCCGTGGGCGACGGTCCAGGAGTTGCGCTCGGGGTTGCTGGCCTTTGCCGCGAGCGGCAAGCCCACGTTGGCCTGGGCGGAGTCGCTGGGGGAGAGCGGCGGCGGGACGGCCGACTACGTCCTGGCGACGGCCTGCGGCGAGATCTGGCTGCAGCCCTCCGGCGAGGTCGGCCTCACCGGCGTCGCCGCCGAGACGACCTTCCTGCGTGGCGCCCTGGACAAGCTGGGCATCGAACCCCAGCTCGACAAGCGCTACGAGTACAAGAACGCCGCCGACCGCATCACCCGGAGCGACTTCACCCCTGAGCACCGCGAGGCCATGGACCGGATCGTGGCCTCGACCTGGCAGTGGGCCGTCACCGCGATCGCCGCCGCGCGACGCCTCGACCCGGCCGAGGTGGAGCGTCTGGCCACCGTCGCCCCGCTGGGTGCCGAGACGGCACGCGACGCCGGTCTGATCGACCGGCTCGGCTATCGCGACGAGGTCTATGCCCACCTGCGCGAGACCACCGACGCGGCGGCCGAGCTGCTCTTCGCCGATCGGTGGACGCCTCGCCCGCGTCCGGCCGCGACGCTCGTTTCCCGTCGGCGCGGCCATGTGGCGCTGGTCGAGGCGCACGGCGACATCGTGCCGGGCCGCAGTCGGCAGAGTCCCCGCGGCCATCAGGTCGGCAGTGACTCCGTCTCCGCAGCGCTGCGCGCCGCCCGCCGCGACGAGCGGGCTCGCGCCGTCCTCTTCCGGGTCGACTCGCCGGGTGGCTCCGCGGTCGCCTCGGACACCATCTGGCGCGAGGTGGAGCTCGTTCGCCGTGCGGGCAAGCCGGTGATCGTCTCGATGGGGGCGGTCGCGGGTTCGGGTGGCTACTACATCGCCTGCCCGGCCGACGTCATCGTCGCCCAGCCGGGGACGATCACCGGCTCCATCGGCGTCCTCGGCGGCAAGGCCGTGGTGAGCGGCCTGCTGGAGCGCCTCGGCCTGGGGACGGGGGCGGTCGAGCACGGTGGCTCGGCGCGGATGTTCTCGGCGCGCCGGGGCTTCAGCGACGACGAGCGCGAGCGGCTGGGGCAGATGCTCGACCGGATCTACACCCAGTTCGTGCAGAAGGTCGCCGACGGCCGCTCGATGTCCTACGACGCCGTGCACGAGGTGGCGCGCGGGCGGGTCTGGTCCGGCAGCGACGCCGTCGGCAACGGGCTCGTGGACGTCCTCGGCGGGTTGCGGGACGCCGCCGCCATCGCCCGCGAGCGAGCCGGCCTGGCAGATGACGCACCGGTCCGTCCGGCGCTGCAGCTGCCGCCGCTGGCCCGGCTGGGACGACCGCGCTCCAGCGAGGACCCGCGGGCGCTGGCCGCCTCGACGACGCTGTCCCTCGCCGGGCTGGGTGCCGAGGCCGCCGAGCTGGCGATCAGCGCGCTGGCCGACTCGGGACTGCCCGGCGGGGCACTGCGCATGCCGGGGATCCGGCTGCGATGACACCGCCGTCGGCCGCCGCCTCGGCGCCGCGGCCGCGGCCGGGACCGTGGCGGTGGCTGCGGTACGCGCTGTGGTTCCCGCTGCCGCCGCGCTACCGCGAGTGGGTGCTCTACGACTGCACCTGCCGGACCTGGGTGCTGCGGCATCTGGCGCGGACCCTCGCGCTCGCCGTCCCGCCGATCGCGGCCATCGTGCTGTTCCTGCCCGCCAGTGCCGGACTGCGCGGTCTCACCGCCTTCGTCGCGACGGCCTGCGCCATCCTCTTCGTCACGCTCTACGTCAACGAGGCGACCGAGCACCGGCTGGGTCAGGCCGGCTATCCCTGGGGGACGGGGGAGCGAGTCCGGATGCAGCGCAGCGAGGTCGCCGAGTTCAACGCCCGGGTGGCCCGATACGAGCGACGGCAGCGGCGCTCGAACCGGCACCGCCGCTGAAACGTCGGTCAGAAGACTGAAACGTCGGTCAGAAGACTGAGGCGTCGGTCAGAAAACGACGTCACCCGGCTCGTGTGGGACGGTCAGCTTGGGCACGCCGCCGAGGCCGAGGTTGTAATGCACGGCGCCGGGGTACTCGGCCAGCTTCTCCCAGAGCACCGCATGCGCTGCCCAGGGCAGCGGCTCGTCGCCGTCGCGCCATCGCTCGCCGAAGGTGATCCAGACCAGCGTCCAGCGCTCGGCGTCGTCCCAGGCGCCGTTCTTGGCCTCGATGAGCGAGCGGCGGATCTGGAAGGCGAGGCGTCGCGGGTCGGGGAAGATCGTGGTGGTGTGGACGAGCCAGACGCGCAGGTCCTGCGACATGAGGTCGAGCTCGAAGTCGGGCAGCACGTCGGGGTCGACCAGAACGGTCGCGACGTTGTCGAATCCCTGCGGTCTCATCGCCGTCGATGGTACGAAGGCAGACCGACAGCGGGTAGCGGTCGACCCGGAGGCCGACGCGAGCGAACTCAGACCAGGCAGGCGTCGAGGATCCGCTCGCGGGTCGCGCGGACGGCGTCGGCGAGGGTGTCGGTGCGCTGCAGATAGCCGAGGAACATGGCGACGATGACGCGGGCGGAGATGCCGGGGAACTCCGAGGTCAGTTCTTCGAGGGCGCGGTCACGCTGGGACATGAGTGTCTCCGGGGGTGAGACGGGTACCGGTCGCCACGAGGTGGGGGGCGTGTCGATCGGCCTGGCGGGGTGCTCACAGCGAGGGTGGGGGTCACGCTGCGTGGTGCTTGATGCCTAAATCAAACCAGAGATAGCGGCGCCGGCAAGACTCACGGGACAGGTGACGGCAATGCCCGATATTACCGAGAAGGACGACACTTTCCGACAATGCCCATGCGCTCAGCGTCCTTTCATGCCGGGCCAAACGGACGAATGCCGCGAGGAGGATGGCCGACCCGGCTGATCCGCGTCCGAGGTCGGCGATGTCATGGCACGCGGCCACCGGCTCGCTGGCGTGAGATGGACGTAAAGGTGTGGTGGCTGCGATCCGCATCGACGACGGGCGCGCGCGACCTGGTCCGCTTCGGGTGGAATGATCACAGCCGCGGTGACGGGTGCCACGTCGCACCCGCCGCCCGTCGAACGTCGCATCGGCAACGGCAGGGGCAGCGGTGAGCACGGACGGGGCGCGCGCTCCCGGCGCGGACGTCGGCGTCGCCCTCGGCGGCGACTCCTTCGGCGGGATCGTCGACAACTTCGGCGTCGGCTTCGTGCTCGTCGGCCGGAACTGGCGGATCCTGCGGATGAATCTCGCCGCCGAGCAGATCCTGGGCCGGGACGCGGCCGAGCTGCTGGACACCGACCTGTGGCAGCAGTTCCCGGGCGCCCGCGAGCTCGAGTTCGGTCGCGTGTACGAGCAGGTGATGACCACGCGGCAGCCCGCGGCCTTCCAGGCGTACTACCCGGGGCTGCAGTCCTGGTTCGAGCTGCGCGTCCAGCCGGCCGAGGAGGGCATCGGCTGCTTCTTCCTGGACGTCACCGACCGCCACCTTGCCGAGGAGCGTGCCGCCGTCGCGGTCGCGCGCGCCGAGTTCATCCGCGAGGTCACCGACGCCCTGTCGTCCAACCTGGACGTCGTCTCGAACGTCAACCGGCTGGCCCGGCTGGTGGTGCCCCATCTCGGCACCTGGTCGATCGTCTCGATCGCCGAGCCCGACGGCACCCTCGTCGACACCGCATGGTGGCACCCCGATCCCGCGCGGCTGCGGCTGGTGGACCGCTACGTCGAGGTCCGGCAGCAGGCCATGCCCGGCACCATCGCCGACGAGGCGCTGCAGGAACGGCGCCCGGTCGCCCTGCTGGCCGACGCCCACGTGCGGATCCGGAGCAGGCTCGAGGGCGAGGCGCTGGCCCGCTTCGACGAGCTCGCGCCGGTCGGTTCAGCCGTCCTGCCGATGGTGGCGCGCGGTCGCACCATCGGTCTGCTGTCGCTCTACAGCGACGAGGTGCTCACCGAGGAGCAGTACGAGACGGCCAAGGACGTGGCGGCCAGGGCGGCGTTGGCCCTGGACAACTCGTTGGCCTACGGCCGGGAGTCCGCCGCTCGGGCCGACGCGGAGTCGGCGCGCGCGGCGGCGGTGGCGGCCACCGGCCGACTGGCCCTGCTGGCCCGGGTCGGCGAGGCGCTGTCGGGAGGCGAGCACCCCGACGTCGCAGTGGGGAGGCTGGCGAGGCTGGTGGTCCCGCAGCTGGCCGACTGGTCCATCGTCACCGTCGTCGACGACGAAGGCGAGGCGCGCAACATCGGCTCGGCCCACCGCGACCCCGAGCTGGAGCCCCTGGTCGTGGCCTACGCCGCCCGCCGCTCGGCGAGCCTCACCGAGGAGTCGCCGCTGCGGACGGCGCTGCGCAGCGGGCAGACGTGGCGCTCGGACGCGGTGGCGGAAGAGTTCGTCCAGCGAGTGCAGCCGGATCACGACGCCATCGGGCTGCTCGACCGGCTGCACCCGCACGGTGTCGCCGTCATCCCGTTGACCGCGCGGGGCCGGGTCTTCGGCGCCCTGACTCTCGTCACCACCCACGAGCGGGGCAGCCACACCGCCGACGAGCTCGCGGTCGCCCAGGAGGTCGCCCGGCGGGCGGCGCCGGTCCTGGACAGTGCCCGCTCGGCCCACCGCGCGCGCCAGCTGGCCGAGGTCGTGCAGCGCAGCCTGCTCTCGGTACCGGCGGTGCCGCCCGGCCTGGACATCGCCGTCCGGTACCGCCCGGCCCAGGCCGACAACGAGGTCGGCGGCGACTGGTACGACCACTTCGACCTGCCCGACGGCTCCACCTTCGTCGCGATCGGCGACGTGATGGGGCACGACATCGACGCCATTGCCGCCATGGCCCAATTGCGCACCCTGATGCGCGCAGCAGCCTGGACGGCGCGCCGCTCCCCGGCCGAGGTCGTCACCGACACCGACAGCGCCAACCGTGCGCTGGGTCCGGGCATGCTGGCGACCTGTCTGGCCGCCGTCCTGGAACCGCAGCAGGACGGCACGGTCGCCATGCGGTGGTCCTCGGCCGGCCACCCGCCGGCGCTGGTGGTGGAGCCGGACGGGTCGGCGCGCCTGCTCGACGACATCGAGCTTGATCCGCCGCTGGGCGTGCGCACTATCGTGCCGCGCCGGGACCACAGCGCCACGTTGACTCCCGGCGCGACGCTGGTGCTCTTCACCGACGGTCTGGTCGAGCGGCGCGGACGGCTGCTGGACGACGGTCTGGCCGAGCTCTGCCGTGTCGCGGTCGAGCACCGCCACCTGGACCTCGACGGGCTGCTCGACGGACTCTTCGCCCGGCTCGCGCCCTCGGGGTCCCGGCACGACGACGTGGCGGTCCTCGCGCTGCGGGTGGCCCCCGTCGCGGCCGGGAGCGGGGATCGGCTGCTCGTCCGGCTGGTTCCGGACACCGCGGCACCGGCGACGGCTCGTGATCACCTGCGCGCCTACACGCGTGGCATGCCCGACCAGCTCGTCCAGGACGCCGCGCTCATCACCTCGGAGCTGGTGACGAACGCGCTGCGGCACGGCGCCCCGCCGATCACCCTCGACATCCGCCGCATCCCGGAGGGCGTTCGCGTCGCGGTGAACGATCGCAGTGACGACTACCCGGTGCTGCCCGGCCGCGACCCGGCCACCACCTCGACCTCGGGCCGGGGTCTGCTGCTCACCGACCTGCTGGCGACCTCGTGGGGGATCGACCCCGCCCCGGCGGGCAAGACCGTCTGGTTCACGATGATCGGCGAGGCCAAGGTGGTAGATCTGCAAGCGGTGCGCTGAAGCGCGTGAAGTCGGTCGTCGTGGCGAAGGCGTCGAGCTCCCAGAGCCGCTGCGCCCAGGCCCAGAGGCCGGGCAGGCGGTCCAGCCGCGGGCCGATGGCGTTGTGGGCGTTGGCCCCGGCGTCGTAGCGGACCAGCTGCACCCAGAGCCGGACGTCAGCGTCGGTGAGCTGCCCGCCCACCAGGTAGGTCCGGGAGCGCAGTTCGTCGTCGAGGTCGGCCAGCGAGCGGCGCAGGGTGGCGGCGGCAGTGCTGCGGTAGACCGCGCAACCGAGCTGCGCCTCCACCTCGGTCGCCACCCGGCGGGTCATGGCGTCCAGCTCCGGGACGAGCGCGGCCGGGCGCAGGCCGCTGTCGCCGAAGGCGCCGATGAGGTCCAGGCCGATGCTGACCGGGGAGTTGCTGCGGACGCCGGCGACGGCGCGATCCCAGAGCACGGGGACGCTGACGGCACCGCCGTAACCGGGATCGGTGGCGAGGTAGGCCTCGGCGAGCAGGGTGAAGCCGTTGACCGGGTCGGCGCCCGTGTCCGGCCGGAAGGCCCAGCCGCGACCGTCGCGCAGGGTGTCGACGTAGGACATCGACACGACGTCCTGCAGGCCGGCCAGCTGCCGCAGGATGGCCAGCCGGTGCGACGCCGGGCAGGCCCAGCCGCCGTAGAGGTGGAAGCGTCCGGGCACGACCTCGGCCGGGGCGATGCGGCCGGCGAAGGTCGGTGCGACCCGGGCAGGACGGCGGTACTCGCCCCACGCCGCGGCGTCGACGTCGGTGGCGAAGGTCGAGGCGAGGGCGACGGCGGTCATGCGAGCTCCCGATACGTGCTGGCGTGGAAGACGAGCGGCGCGATGTGCTCGGCGACGTCGAGGTCGTGGACGGCGAAGACCACGATGTCGTGGTCGCCGGCCCGGACCTGCTGCGCCACCGAGCACTCGAACCAGGCTGCGGCGTCATCGAGCAGGACGGCGCCGCCGTCGCGGCGTTCGTACGGCACCCCGGCGAAGCGGTCGGCACCCTTGGCGGCGAACTGGCGGCTCACCTGGCCCTGGCCGGCGGCGAGGACGCTGATCCCGATTCGCTCGGATTCGCGCAATACCGGCCAGGTGGCCGATGAGTGGGCCACGCAGACCGAGACCAGCGGGGGCTCGAGCGAGACCGAGGTGAAGGAGTTGGCCGCCATGCCCACCGGCGCGCCGTCGACCACCGCGGCGAGGGCGGCCACGCCGGTCGGGAACGCGCCGAAGACCCGGCGCAGGTCGAGTCCGGTGGCGGTCATGAGGTCTCCAGTCCCAGCGTGCGGCGGGCGGTGCGGACCCAGTCGTCGAGCTCCGTCGACGCCTGCCAGTCGCTGTCGAGCAGGAAGAGGCCGGGCGTCGGCGTCGCCGCCCCCAGCTCGGCCAGCAGCGGCTTGAGGTGCAGTTCGGCGGCGAGGGCATGCCGCCAGTGACCGCCCAGCATGAGCGCGACGGCGGGGAGGCCGTCGAGGGCGCCGCCACCGATGCGGTCCAGGAACAGCTTGAGCAGTCCGGTGTAGGTCGCCTTGTAGGTCGGACTCGCGACCACCAGCAGGGAGCTGTCCTGCACCCGCTGGACGGCGTCGGCGACGGCCTCGGAGGACCAGTCCAGCAGTGCCGGACCGAAGCTGGCGAGGTCGATGTCGACATCGGCGGGGCGACCGGTGAGTCGTTCGGCCACCAGGTGGGCGGCCTGCCAGGTCCGCGACTGCGGCTTGGGGTTGCCGACGACGACGACGGTGCTCACGACGACGCCGCCGGGAGGAAGGCGTTGTGACCGGTGCCGGCGGTGGCCGTCCCGGTGAAGAGTCCACGCTCGACCAGCTGCGGGATGACGCCCTCGCCGAACCAGTAGAGCTCTTCCAGGTGCGGGTAGCCGGAGAGGACGAACTCGTCGATGCCGACGGCGACGTACTCGGCCATCCGGTCGGCGACCTCGGCGTGGCTGCCGACCAACGCCGTCCCGGCGCCGCCGCGGACCAGCCCGACGCCGGCCCAGAGATTCGGTGCCACCTCCAGGTTGTGCGGGTCGCGCCAGGAACCGCTCGCGCGGGCGTTCTCGTGCAGTGCCCGCATCCGCGCCTGTCCGGTCGACTCGCTGCGCGCCAAACCCTGCTGGGCGGAGGCGACGACGTCCTCGCCGAGGGCGTCGACGAGCTGCCCGGCCTGCCGCCACGCCTCCTCGGCGGTGTCGCGGGTGATGACGTGCAACCGGATGCCGAAGCGCACCTGCCGGCCCTCGGCCGCGGCCAGGCCCCGGATCCACTCGATCTTGCGCTGCACCGCCGCCACCGGCTCGCCCCACGTCAGGTAGACATCGCTGTGACGCGCCGCCACCGGGCCGGCGGCGGGGGAGGACCCGCCGAAGTACAGCGGCGGGACCGGGTCGGGCAGCGTGGGCAGGTGGGCGCTGTCGATGTCGAGGTGGGTGCCCCGGTGGGTGACGGTCTCGCCGGCCCAGAGCCGTCGAACCACCGAGAGGAACTCGTCGCAGCGGGCGTAGCGCTCGTCCTTCGAGAGGTGGTCGCCGTAGGCGCGCTGCTCGTGTGCCTCGCCGCCGGTGACGACGTTGAGCAGCAGCCGTCCCGGCGCGTGGGTGGTGAAGGTCGCCGCCATCTGCGCGGCGAGGGTGGGGGAGACGAGGCCGGGTCGAAAGGCGACGAGGAAGGCGAGCCGCTCGGACTCGCGGGCGAGCATCGCGGTGGTGAGCCAGGCGTCCTCGCACCACGCCCCGGTCGGGGTGAGCGCGCCGGTGAAGCCGAACTCCTCGGCGGCCCGTGCCAGCGAGGAGAGGTATCCGATGGAGGCGCGCCGGTCCCCCGAGGCGACGCCGCGGGGCAGGCCGTGGCCACCGCCGACGATGAAGCGGGAATCCCCGTAGGTCGGCAGGAACCAGTGCAGCTGCAGTGTCATAAGTGAGCAGATCTCCTCTAGAGCAGGCCGTGCCGGGGTGGCGGAGTGCCGTCGATCACCCAGCGGCCGACGTGGTGGACCTTCCACCGTGACGGGTCGTGCAGGGTGTGGGTGCGGGCGTCACGCCAGAACCGGGAGAGGTTGAGCGCGCCGGCGGCGGCGCGCGTCCCGCCCAGCTCGAAGAGCGCCGAGGCGACCTGCGTCGCGGCCCGGTCGGCGGCCACCTTGGCGACAGCGGTCGCCACCGAGGCCGCGGCCGTGGTGGTGTCGGTGAGGTCGGCCTCGGCAGCGTCGATGCTCTCGGCCGCCGCGCGCAGCAGTGACTCGGCGCCGCGGACCGCGATCTCCAGCTCACCGGCCTGCTGCACGAGCAATGGATCGTCGGCGGCCCGTTCGACCCCGGCCTCGAACCAGGGCCGCGCCTTGGCGACGGCGGTGACGCCCGCCTCCAGCGCGCCGCGGGCGATGCCGGTGTCCAGGGCGGCGTGCAGCAGCTGCGCCCGACTGCCGTAGGTCTGCGGCCCGTCGAACAGGGATGAGTAGCCGACGACCGCGTCCGCCGGGACCTCGACCTGCTGCAGCCGGGTGGTGCCGCTGGCCGTCGTCCGCTGGCCCATGCCGTCCCAGTCGTCGGCGACGGTGACGCCGGGGGTGTCGCGCGCGATGAAGGCCAGCGCCTTCGGCTGAGCGCCGGAGGGCAGGGCCGGGGCGTCGGCCAGCGTCGCGCGGACGACCAGCCAGTCAGCGAAGAGCGCTCCGGTGCAGTAGAACTTCTCGCCGTCGAGGACGAAACCGGTGTCGCTGCGGGTCAGCGTGGTGGCGTCCTCGGCGATGGTCCGCGTGCCCCGCTCGGACTGCGCGTTGGCGAAGCGCCTGCCGGCCAGGGCGTCGGCGAAGAAGCGCTGCTGCTGTGCCGGGCTGCCCTGTCGGCGCAGCGCGTCCAGGAAGACCACGTGGCTGTGCGGGATCTGCGCCATCGAGGCGTCGGCGGTGGCCAGGACGCGGAAGATCTCGACCAGGGTCGCCACCGACACCTCCGCCCCGCCGAAGCGCTGCGGGACGGTGACCCCGAGCAGCCCGGAGGCCGAGAGCTCGTCGAGCTCCGCGGCGGGAAGTCGCCGGTCCCGATCGCGGTCGGCGGCACCGACGGCGAAGGAGGCCGCGAGCTTGCGCGCGACCTCGATCGCCTCGCCGTCGGAACGGATCGGTGGGGTCGAGCTGGTCGGGTGGGCCATGGACGTCCTTCCGGTGCCGGCGGCTCGACGCGGGTCATCGCATCGAGCCGCCGGACCTGTCAGCGGTAGAGCGAGAACTCCGGTGCACGCCGGTTCAGCGTCCAGTCGCCGACCTCGCGAGCCTTGTAGGCGACCGGGTCGTGGACGGTGTGGGTGCGCAGGTTGCGCCAGTGCCGGTCGAAGCCGTACGCGCTGGTGGTGGCCCGGGCGCCCTGGATCTCGAAGAGCCGGGACGCGGCGTCGAGCGAGACCTTGGTCGTCAGGTACTTGGCCTCGTAGATGGCGATGGCGGCCTCGGCCCGCTCCTCGGCGGTGAGCGAGGGGCCGGTGTCCAGCGCGGCCTGCAAGGCGTCGCCGGCGCGATCGGCGAGCAGCGTCGCCGCCCGGATCTCGCTCTGCAGTTCACCGACGGTCTGCAGGATGTAGGCGTCGTCGGTCGCCCGCTCCACGCCCGAGGTCTCCCAGGGCCGGGCGTGCAGCCGGGTCCAGTCCAGGGCCTCGTCGAGCGCCCCCTCGGCAGTCCCGATGTAGAAGTTGACGAAGGCCAGCTGCCAGTGCGGCGTGACGAGGGTCTGGTACGGGGTGGGAACCCCACCGGTGAAGGGCGGCTCGCCGAGGATCTCGGTGGAGTCGACGCGCGCGTTGTCGAAGACCACGCCGCCGGAGTCGGTGAGGCGCTGGCCGATGTTGTCCCAGTCGTCGAGCGCGACGAAGCCCTCCCGGCCGGCGGGCAGCGAGACGAAGACGAGCTCGCCGTCCAGGGTGGCCGTCACCGACAGGTGGTCACCGAGGCTCGCACCGGAGGCGAACGACCGGCGCCCGTTGAGCCGGTAGGCGTCCCCGTCGCGGGTCAGGACGAGGTCCGAGCCGCCGCGCGGATTCTGCACGCCGCCCCAGAAGAGCCGCTGCTCGCCGTTGCGGCGGGAGAGCGCGTCAGCCTGCTCCGGAGTGCCGAAGAGCGTGGCGATCCGGGTCTGGGCGTAGTGGTAGCCGAGCAGGTGCGCGATCGAGGTGTCGCCGCGGGCGATGCGGCGGGTGATGAGCGAGGCCTGCGCGTAGTTCAGGCCGGAGCCGCCGTACTCGACGGGCTCCTGGACCTGGAGCAGGTCGTGCTCGCGCAGCAGCTCCACCTCGGCGCGGGGCGCGGCGTTGGCGCGGTCGCGTGCCGCGGCGGTGGTGCGCAGCTGATCGGCGACGAGGTCGGCGCGCCGCAGCGCGTCGGCGAGGCGGGCGGTGGTGTCGGCGGTCGTGGCGGTGCTGGTGTCCGTGCTGGTGTGCGTGTCCGTGCTGGTGTGAGTGCTGGTGTCCGTGCTGGTCATGGCTGGTCTCCTCTGCTGGTGAATGGGTGTGGGCAGCGCGCTCAGCGACAGAGCGCGCTGCCGACCCGCAGCAGGTCGACGTGCCGACGACGGGTGAACATGGGGACCTCGGTCACGAGGCCAGGTCGGTGACGTCGCCGCGGCGCAGCGCCTCGGCCTCCAGCTCGCGCACCAGCGGCAGCACGCGGGAGCCGAAGTACTGCACCTCCTCGTGGTAGTGCAGGAAGCCCACGAGGCTGAGGTCGACGCCGCGCTGCTTGTAGGCGAAGAGGCGTTCGGCGATCTGTTCGGGCGTGCCGATGAGCTTGGTGCGGAAGCCGTCGTTGTACTGGACGAGATCCTCGAAGGTGCTGTCCTGCCACATGCCGGTCTTGTCGCCGGTGGACTTGCCGGCCTGCGTCACGGCCGAGCCGAAGCCTTCCACGGCCTCGCGGTCGGCCTTGGCCACGATCTCGCGCAGCGTCTCCTTCGCCTCGGCCTCGGTGTCGCGGGCGATCATGAAGCCGTTGAGGCCGAAGCGGACGGTGCGGTCGTGCTTGGCGGCCTCGGACCGGACGTCGGCGATCTGCTCGCTGATGCCGTCGAAGTCCTTGCCGTTGCTGAAGTACCAGTCCGAGACGCGGCCGGCCATCTGCCGGGCCGCCGTGGAGTTGCCGCCCTGGAAGATCTCCGGGTGCGGCCGACCGGCGACCTCGGCCGGCTTGGGCTTGAGGTCGAAGTCGTGCAGTCGGTAGAAGTCACCACTAAACTCGGCGTGCTCGCTGGTCCAGATCTCGCGGACGTAGCGGATGAACTCCTCGCTGCGGCGGTAGCGCTCGTCGTGCTCGAGCCACGGTTCGCCGAGCTTGGTGAACTCGTCCTTGAACCAGCCGCTGACGACGTTGATCGCGGCGCGTCCCCCGGAGATCTGGTCGGCGGTTGCGATGAACTTGGCCAGGACACCGGGCTGCCAGAGGCCGGGGTGGACGGCGGCGATGACCTTCAGCCGTTCGGTGGCCAGCAGCAGCGCGAGGCTGAAGCCGGTCGACTCGTGCTGGTAGGCCGCGCCGTAGGAGGCCATGTAGCGGACCTGGCTGAGTGCGTACTCGAAGCCGTTGTTCTCGGCGAGCTGCGCCAGGGTCTTGTTGTACTCGTAGCCCCAGTCGGTGCGCTGCTCGATGGTGCTGACGACCAGTCCGCCGCTGACATTGGGGACCCAGTACGCGAACTTCAGTTCGTCGACGCTGGTCGGGGTGCGCTGGGGCATGGCGGTGCGGTGCTCCTCGGCTCGACGGCATTCTCTACTATCTCTGTGGAGATTACCTACAGTGCCGAGCCGGGCCGCATCCCGTCAATGTGGTCTTGGCGACCGCCCTCTAGGCACAGCCTGTCAGCAGCATCAGGAGAGGACCGTCGACCGACATGCGCATCGAGCAGCTGCTGTACCTCGACGCCGTGATCCGTCACGGCTCCATGCGGCGGGCCGGTGAGGAGCTGCACCTCTCGCAGCCCGCGCTGTCGGAGTCCGTGCGCAATCTCGAACGCGAGCTCGGCGTCACGCTGCTGGAACGGCGGCGATCCGGTGCCAAGATCAGCGACGCCGGACGGGAGCTGCTGCCGCTGGTGGGGGAGGTGCTGGCGGCCGTCGACCGGTTGAAGGCGGCTGCCGGCGATCACGAGCGGTCGGTGCGGACGGTGCGGATCGGCACGGTCCATGCCGCAACGGTGGCGATCGTGGCCCCGGCGATCCGGGACCTGCACCAGCAGCACCCCGACGCGCAGGTCGAGGTCCGCACTTGCCAGCAGGACGAGATCCGGCAGGGCCTGCTGGACGGCAGCCTGGACCTGGGCCTGGTGAACCTGCTCGCCGGCGAGGTGGCGGGAGCCGCCGCGGAGCCCGGCCTGGTGCAGGCCGAGCTGCGCCGCGGGCACGCCGTCGTCTGCTGCCGGGCCGACGCCCCGCTCGCCGCCCGCGCCGAGGTGAGCGCCGCCGACGTGCTCGTCGAGCCGTTCGTCTTCATGCGACCGGGTTACGTCATGCACCGGTTCGTCCACGGTCTCTTCGGCGACGCGGCGCCCGCCGTCGCCTACTACGCCGACGGGGCCGAGATGGGCAAGACGATGGTGGCCGAGGGGCTGGGCGTGACCGTCCTGCCCGACTTCAGCATCGTCGGTGATCCGCTGGTGCGGGCCGGCCTGCTCACCCATCGGCCGCTGGTCGCGCGTGACACCGAGGTGGTCCTGGTGCTGCAGGGGCGTCGCTCGCGTCACCGCTCCACGGCGGTGCAGGCACTGGAGCGGGCCCTGGTGGAGCGCGCCGCGCGAAATGACGTCTTCGCAAACGGCGATCCGACGGCAGAGATCTGCCCCGCACGGGTAACGCCTGAATCACGAATCCTGTGGACTGGCAACTGAAGCTGCCGGTTGGGCGTCTTTCCTTCAGAGGGCGTGGGAACGTGTAGGCAACGCGACGGTGTGGAGGACGACAGGTGCGCGGAACGGCAATGCTCGCCCGGCTGAGGGTGGTCACCCGCCGGGGTGACCGTCGCAGCCGGCGCCTCGGCGGGGCGTCGGTGACGATGGTGGCGGCGACGCTACTCGCCTCGTGCACCGCCACCGACGACGGGTCGTCGACGCCGTCGACGGCCTCCGCGACCGGCGGGAGCAGCGCGTCGAGCAGCGGCGCCGCCACGTCGTCGAACCCGGCCGCGCCGGCCGCCGTCATCACCACCTCGGCCTCGGCGGAGAAGCCGATCAGCCCGAGCGAGCCCGTCACCGTCGCCATCGCCCACGGCAGCCTCACCACCGTCTCGCTGCTCAACCCGGCCGGCAAGGTCGTCAAGGGCGCGCTGGCCGCCGACCGGAAGTCCTGGCGTACCGCCGAGCCACTGGGCTACGGCCGCACCTACCGGTTGACCGCCACCGGCACGAACGCCGACGGCGTCGCGGTCACCCGGAAGTCGTCCATCGCGACCGTGCAGCCGGACAACTTCACCATGCCGAGCATCACCGACGCCTACGGCACGGCCATCGGCACGGGCAACACCTACGGCGTCGGCATGCTGGTGCGGGTCCACTTCGACGAGGTCGTGAACAAGAAGGCGGCGCAGCGGGCGCTCACCGTCAAGACCACGCCGTCGGTCACGGGCAGCTGGTACTGGCGCGACGGCCAGAACGCCTTCTGGCGGCCGAAGACCTACTACCCCGCGGGGACGAAGGTGTCGGTGACCGCCGCCGCCTACGGCAAGAAGCTCGGCGACGGTCTCTACGGGCAGGACGACCGCTCCGCCGCCTTCACCATCGGTCAGAAGCGCATCTCGATCGCCAGCGGCAAGACCCACGACGTCAAGGTCTACTTCGACGACAAGCTCGTGCGGACGATGCCGACCTCGATGGGCAAGGGCGGCTACGAGCCCGGCAACTCCTCGATCAACTACTGGACGATGAAGGGCAACTACACCGTCATCAACCACGAGAACCCGGCGATCATGAGCTCGTCGAGCTTCGGGGTGGAGAAGGGCTCGCCCAACTTCTACGACAAGCTCAAGGTCCCGTACTCGACCAAGGTCAGCACCGACGGGATCTACCTGCACGAGAAGAACGACACCGCCTGGGCGCAGGGGCACCAGAATGTCTCGCACGGCTGCCTGAACCTGGTGCACAAGCACGCGAAGTGGTTCTTCGAGCACACCCGGGTCGGGGACGTCGTGACGATGGTCAAGACCGGCGGGCCGACGATCACCTTCGACCAGGGTGGCCAGTGGTCCGTGCCGTGGCAGGAATGGCAGGCCGGCAGCGCCCTGTAGCCGTTCGGCGGCCGGCCACCGTCCGTTCACCAGGGGTCCCTAGCGTCGCGCGCGTGCGCAACGACGTGGCGGCGCGGGTCGCCGAGTACCTGGACCGGCTCGAGATCAGCGGTCACAGCATCACCGGAGACCACGACGACGATCCCGTGCTGCTGGATGCCCGCGGCGTCCCGGTGGACACCTGGCGGGAGAACTACCCCTACGACGAGCGCATCGCCCGAGACGTCTACGACGAGCAGAAGTACCTGCTGCAGATCGAGCTGTTGAAGTTCCAGACGTGGGCCACCGAGACCGGCCGCAAGCACGTCATCCTCTTCGAGGGGCGGGACGCCGCCGGCAAGGGCGGGACGATCAAGCGCTTCATGGAGCACCTGAACCCCCGCTACGCCCGTGTCGTCGCATTGGCCAAGCCGACCGAGCGCGAGCAGGCGCAGTGGTTCTTCCAGCGCTACGTGGCCCACCTCCCCACCGCGGGCGAGACGGTGCTCTTCGACCGGAGCTGGTACAACCGCGCCGGTGTCGAACGGGTGATGGGCTTCGCCTCGGACGCCGACTACGAGCTGTTCATGCGGCAGGCGCCGGAATTCGAGCGGATGCTCGTCGAAAGCGGCGTCCACCTCACCAAGTTCTGGTTCTCGGTGACCCGCTCCGAGCAGCGCACCCGCTTCATCATCCGGCAGGTCGATCCCGTCCGGCAGTGGAAGCTCTCACCCATCGACCTGCAGTCGCTGGACAAGTGGGACGCGTACACCACCGCGAAGGAGGAGATGTTCCGGCGCACCGACACCGACATCGCGCCGTGGACGACGGTGAAGTCCAACGACAAGAAGCGGGCCCGGCTCAGCGCGATGCGCGCCTTCCTCTGCCAGTTCGACTACGAGGGACGCAACGACGACGTCGTCGGACGCCCGGACGCGCTGCTCGTCCAGCGGGGCATCGACGCCGTCGGCGACTGAGCAGTCGGGCAGGAGCACACTGGATGGAGTGAGCGCCGCCGAGACCGTCCCGCAGACGGCCACGGCGACACCCGATCCGCGCCGGTGGTTCGTGCTGGCCGTCTGCCTGTCGGCGCTGTTCATGACGCTGCTGGACGCCACCATCGTCAACGTCGCGTTGCCGACGATCGGCTCCTCGCTCGGCGCGGATGCCGCGGAGCTGCAGTGGGTGGTCTCCGGCTACGCACTCGGCTTCGGCATCGTCCCCATCATCGCGGGCCGGTTGGGTGACGACCGCGGCCGGCGCACCATGCTGCTCATCGGCATCGGCGGGTTCGTCGTCACCAGCCTCTTCGCCGGCCTCGCGCCCGTCCCCGGCGTGCTGCTGGCCGCACGCGTGCTGCAGGGACTCTCCGGTGGTCTGGTGAACCCGCAGGTCTCCGGGCTCGTGCAGCAGATGTTCCCGGTCCCGGAGCGCCCCCGGGCCTTCGGGCTGCTCGGCCTCAACGTCGGTCTGGCGCAGGCGCTGGGACCGGTCCTGGGCGGGCTGATCATCGCCCTCGGCGGGGAGGAGTACGGCTGGCGACTGACCTTCCTCATCAACGTCCCCGTCGGCACCCTGGCCTTCGTGCTGGCGTGGCGGCTGCTGCCTCGCGACCGCCGGGCGACGCAGCCGCGGCGTCTCGACCTTCCCGGTGCGGGGCTGCTCGCCCTCGGCCTGGCCGGCGTCCTCTACCCCGTCGTCGAATACGACGCCGACCGTGATGCCACCCGCCTGGTGCTCATCCTCCCGGCGCTGGCCGTCCTCGCGGGTTTCTTGTGGTGGGAGCGAGGCCCGGCGCGCCGGCACGGTTATCCGCTCATCGACACGGCGCTGTTCCGCGTGCGGTCGTACTCCGACGGGTTGGGTCTGGCGCTGCTGTACTTCGCCGGCTTCACCGGTACGGCGCTGGTGCTCTCGCTCTTCCTGCAGGACGGCCTCGGCTTCTCCGCCCTGCAGTCAGGGCTCACCGCGTCGGCCTTCGCGGCGGGACTCGCCATCGGTGCCCCAGTGGCGGGCCGGTTCGTCGCCAGCCGTGGCCGCGGGGTGCTCGTCGTCGCGCTGTCGCTCTTCCTGCTCGGCATCGTGGCGACGCTGGTCGTCGCACGCCTCACCGCGGGGCACGTGAGCAACGGCGAGGTCGCGTTGGCGATGGCACCCTCTCTCTTCCTCGCCGGCCTCGGCGGCGGCGGCGTGATCACGCCCAACCAGTCGCTGTCCCTGGCCGAGGTCAACGTCGCCGGCGGATCGACCGCGGGCGGCATGCTGCAGACGGCGCAGCGCATCGGCGCCGCCGTCGGCGCGGCGAGCCTGACTGCCGTCTTCTACGGCCAGCTCGACGGCGTCTCGCCCACGGGCGCGGCCGACCGGGCCCGTCACTACGGCGACGCCTACTCCACCGCCTTGCTCGTCACCGTCGTCATGGCCGCGCTCGCGCTGCTGCTCGCCATTCGCGAGGTCCGGCGTACGCGGCGGTTGCGGACGACCTGACCGGCCGGGTTCCGTGGCGTCGGTCAGGCCGCGCTGGGACGTCCGCCGCCGGCGGAGGCCTCGAGGGCGGTGGTGATGCGGGCGAGCCGGGCCTCGGCCTCGGTGAGCTCGTCCTGGCGCTCGAAGCGGTGCTCGTCGATGAGGCGGCGTGCCTGTTCGGCCGTGTCGTAGGCCTCGCCGGCGGCGCGGCCGACCTCGGCGATCCGCTCGTCGAGACGATCGGACCACCGGGCCAGCCGGGTGCGGACGGTGGTGACGGCGGCGGCACGGCTGCGGCGCAACAGTGCCAGCGGCAGCACGTCGGCGTCCACCCGGCGGTGGTCGAGCGTCCAGCGCAGCTGCGCCTGATCCGTCGCGGCGCGCCATCCTCCGGCCGGGATCAGCTCGATCCCGAGACCACGCCAGCGCGCCCGGACCGGTGCCGGATCGGCGAGGGCGGCCGCCGGTTCGGACAACCGGTCCAAGAATGTCGCGACCAGCTCCGGCACCGGGTCCGCGGTCGGTGGGGCGAGACGGAGGTGGGCGGCCTGCAGCATCCGCTCCTGCTGGACGAGGCGGTACCGGTCCTGGTCGGCAGCCGCGAGCTGCTGCCGCGCGGCGGTGACCTGTTGCGCGGCGAGCGACCGCAGGATCTGCAACCGGGCGACGGTGGCCTGGAGCTCGGCCTGCTCCAGCAGCAGCTCGTTGCCTGTGGCCAGTGCCTTCACCTCGGCATAGTCGAGGACGGCGTCGCCCAGATCGGCGACGGTTCGCTCGCCGTGGCCGGGATCGGTACGGCGCAGCTGCTCGATGAAGGCGGCTTTGCGCTGCAGCGTCTGCCACATGTAGGCGTCGAAGGTGCGCCGAGTGACGTAGCGGACGATCTCGACCTCGCCGCAGCGGTTGCCCGGACGCAGCGCCCGTCCCTCGCGCTGCTCGATGTCCGAGGGCCGCCACGGCGCGTCGGCATGATGGATCGCGCGCAGCCGGGTCTGGATGTTGGTACCGACCCCGAGCTTGTCGGTCGAGCCGATGAGCACGGCGACGGCGCCGTCGCGGCACGCCTGGAAGAGGGCGGCTCGTTCGGCCGAGGTGCGGGCGTCGTGGACCCAGCGCACCCGCTCGGCCGGCACGCCACGCTCGGCCAGCGCGCGGCGCAGCCGGCCGTAGGTCTGCGGCCCCTCGGCGCCGGGGGTGCCCTGGTCGCAGAAGATCACCTGCAGCACGCCGGGGGCGTCACTGCCCTCGAACCGGTCACCGGCGTGGCGGTGGTGCAGCCGGGCCACCTCGTCGGCCACGGCTGCCACCTTCGGCGAATCCTCCGCCACGCCGACCAGGCGCGGATCCAGCGCGGCGCGTCGGCCGTCGCCGCAGACGGCGAGCATGTTGTCGTCGCCCGGCCGCAGCGAACCGCCGCGGACCCGTTCCCGGCCGATCTTGTCGACACGGGCGCCGAGGCTGCCGATGTAGTCGCGCTGACCCGGCCCCGGCTCGCAGACGACGGTCCGCTCGCGGTGCCGGGGTCGCTCCAGGTCGAGATCCTCCTGCCGGAGCACGTCGGCCGACCGGGCCAGCATGCGTCGCAGCTCCGGGACGTTCGCGATGCGCGAGGGCCGCTGCGTCAACCGGATCCCGGAGGAGTCGGGTGTCACCTCGACGTGCGTCTCGTACTCGACGAAGACTGCCGCCCAGGCGTCGAAGTGCTCGATCCCCGCCGCGGCGAGGACGTCGGGTTGCACGAAGCTCTGCCACACGAAAGTCTCGGCGACGGTATTGGACCACGGCGTCCCCGTGAAGAGGGCAAGCGACGGGTACTCACCGCGGCGCGACCGCAGCAGCCGCGCCTTGAGCATGAGATCAGCCGCCCGTTGGGAGGACCCCAGCGAGACGCCGGCCATCCGCGAGACTACGGGCAACCGCTTGAAGTAGTGCGCCTCGTCCACGAGCAGCAGGTCGACGCCCAGGTCGTCGAAGGTGACCGGTGGCCGCGGCGCCGTCCGCAGCTTCGCCGCCCGTTCGGCGAGGGTGGCGGCCTGCCGCTGCAGCACGCGGCGGCCCCACCGGCCGCCCTTGCCCGCCTCGGTCTGCCGCCGCAACGCCGCCACGTCGGCCTCGAGCGCACCCGCCTCCACAGCGGGGTCCACCGGCAGAGCCGACAGCGTCCCGTGCGAGACGATCACGGCATCCCAGTCGCCGGTGGCGCAACGCGCCGCCAGCGCCGCCGTCGTGGCCGTCTCGGGTCGGCCGCCGACGAGGAATCGACCCCGTGGATAGGCCTGCACGGCCTCGCGCGCCGTCTGTTCCAACAAATGGGTAGGCACCGCGATCATCGGCTTCGCGGCACGACCCAGCCGCCGCGCCGTCACCGCCGCGCAGACCATCGCCCGCGTCTTGCCGGCACCGACGGCGTGGGCGCAGAGGGTCGCCGGGGAGGAGACGATCTGCGCCACGATGTCGCGCTGCCAGGGCCAGAGGTCGACGCCGTCGGCGAGGCCGGGGAAGGTGAGCCTCGACCCGTCTCGCCGCGGGAGCGCGCTGCTGTTGAGCATGCGGTTGTACTCGCGGCAGAGCCGCAGCGTGCGTTCCTCGTCCTCCCAGAGCCAGGTGCGGAAGCGGTCCTGCAGTGCCGCGAGCATCTCGTGCCCGGCGAGGCTGTCCTCGACGTTGCGCACCCGCAGCCGACGCCCCGGCACCTCGACGGTGTCGAAGACGACGGGGGAGCGTCGGTTGAGGCCGGCCGAGAGCAGGTCGTAGGGACCGAGCCGGGCCGTACGGTAGCGCGTCACCGGTACCCGGCCGGTGGGCACGACCTTCCACATCGCCGCCGACGGCAGGTGCCAGACCTTGACGCTGCCGCCGAGCACGTCGCGGACGAAGTGCTCGATGTCGCTCGCGGCCACCCACGGCGCACCCAGCGACACGGAGATCTCCACCGGACCGACATCGTCGGGCAGGGCTTCGGTGAGCACCCGGACATTGCGCTCGTAGCGCGGCTCGTCGGCGGCGGCCGCCCGGGCCTCGGCGAGGCGCGCGCGCAGGTCGCCGGAGAGGTACCGGTGTGCGGTGACGGGGGCTCCGTCGGCCGCCGGGTCCCGGAAGAGGGCATCGCCCAGCTCCCGCTCGGCCGCCGCGGCGTCGGGCAGGCCGACGAGCTCCGCGATGCGCTCCAGGTCGATCGTCTCACCGCAGGCCAGCAGCGCCTCGTGGACGTTCGCCACTCGCGGCGAGGGCATGCGCCCGTGCACCCGGTGTCGCAGGATCGGCGCCGGCTCGGCTCGGCCGGTGCCGGGGTCGTAGACCTCCAGCGCCATGACGGTGAGGTAGTGCGCGTCGTCGCGGAAACCACCGAGGTCCGGGCGCCGCAGGACGAGCTCCGGCTCGCCGGTCTCCGGGTCCCGGCGGCCGCCGCGTCGCTCCCGCAGTTCGGCGCGGTTCAGCGGGCCGAAGGTGGCGACGTACGCCTCGTAACAGGCGGCGGTCCGCTGGCGGAGTGCCTCCGCTGTGTCGTCGCCGGGGGTGTCGTCGTCGGGGATGTCGTGGTCGGGGGTGACGTGGTCGGGGATGTCGTGGTCGGGGGTGACGTGGTCGGCACCGTTCGCAGGCTCGTCGACGGCGAGCGCGGCGTCGGCACGCAGCAGCGCCAGCGCGAGGTCGCGCAACCGCTGGAGCATGGCGAGCTCCTCGGCGACGGACGCGGCGGCGGAGACTGCGGGCACGCCGCCATTGTGGACCGCGGCTCGGACAGTTTCGGCCCTCCGGGTCACCGGCGACCGGGTCATCGGGCACCGGAGCCGACCCCGCGGTGGCCACCGGCGTACGGGTGGGGTGATACGCCGGGGCGTGCGACCGCGGGGTCGGACTACCGCGCGCGGCGCGGCGGGACAGCATCCCACGCAGCCACGGCCACGGTCCGACCGCCCGATCGCCGATTGGGGGGAGCGGCGACTGGGCCGCGCCGACGGGCCCGTGGTTTGGAACCGCCGACGCACCCCTGACACTAGATGCATTGTGTGCAATGAAAGTTCGGCAAAGGTCGCCGACCGGGGCCCCGAAGGTCCCGAAGATCGATTAGGACAGGCGCACCGGCAGCTCGTCGAGGCCGTGCACGATCGACAGCTCGCGATACTTCAGCTCCGTCGGCGCCACCGCCAGCCGCATCTGCGGGAAGGCCCGGACCAGGGCGGGATAGGCCAGGCGCAGCTCCAGTCGCGCCAGCTCCGCCCCCACGCAGCGATGCAGGCCATAGCCGAAGGCCAGGTGACCGGTGGCGGGCCGGGTGTGGTCGAAACCGTCGACGCCCACCCCGGCGCCGAGTGCGCGATCGCGGTTGGCCGCAGCCAGGGACGGGATGACGACATCGCCGGCGAAGAGATCCTTGCCCGCGACGGTGACATCGCGGACCGCGAAGCGCGGGAAACCCACCTGCACGACGCTCAGGTGCCGCAGCAGATCCTCGACGCAGGTGTCGACGTGCTCGTCGCTGTCGCGCAGCGACTCCCACGCCGCACGATGCTGCAGCAGCACCACCGCGCCGAGCGACAGCATGCTCACCGTGGTCTCGAGGCCGCCGACCAGCACGCCGTCGGCGAGGCCGGCCAGCTCCACGTCGTCGATCTCGTCGCCGAACTCGGTGAGGATCGAGCCGATGAGTCCCGGGCCCGGGGAGCGCCGCTGCTCGGCGACGATCTCGCGCAGCAGCCGGATCGACTCGGTGATCGTCTCGAACGATGAGGTCGCCCCGTCGGAGAAGTTGAAGCGCACCGTGCTCAACCGGTGGAACTCGCTGCGGGCGTCCTCGCGGATGCCGAGCAGCTCCATGATCACGCGGGACGGGATCTGCAACGCGAAGTGACGCTGCAGGTCGACCACGGCCCCGTCCGCGCCGGCGGCACGGACCTCGGCGACCGCGGCGTCGACGATCTCGCGGATCCGAGGTGCCTGCTGGGCCAGCGCCCGCGTCGTGAAGTGCGGCTGCAGCAGCTTGCGCAGCCGGGTGTGGGCGGGCGGATCGGCGAAGCCGAGGCCGCCGGGGTCATCCTCGGCCGCGATGCCCACCTTGCCGATCATGTGACCGAAGTCATTGCTGAAGGTATCGACCGGCGCGGCCAGCACCTCGCGGGACTCGGCGAGGCCGGTGAGGAGCCAGCCGCGCAGTCCCAGGGGCATCTTCAGCCGGCTGACGGGGTCGCGTTCGCGCAGCGCCTCGAGCTCGGGAACGGGGTCGACCCCCCGGCGACGCAGCGGCAACAGCGCCTCGTCGGGGAATCGCTTGATCAGTGAGGAGGGGTCGGTGTTGTCACCGGGCAGCTTCATCAACAGTCCCAGCAGGGACCTGCGCGCCCGGCTTGCCGCCTTCGCGCCCCTCCGCCGCATGGTCTGCTGCACGCCCGACATCGTAGGGGGAGCAGAACATCTAGGATGTCGGGGTTCGGGTCGACAGTGCTGTCAGACCAGCCGAGACGACTGGTAAGGGTGGTGGCTCGTGGGCGACCCGCAGGGCTTCCTCAAGCACAGGACGCGCGAACTGCCGAAGCGGCGGCCCGTCAGTGTCCGCATCCGCGACTGGCACGAGGTCTACGAGGACTTCGACGACGCCGCGCTGCGTGACCAGGCCAGCCGCTGCATGGACTGCGGCATCGCGTTCTGTCACGGCGGCTGTCCGCTCGGCAACCTCATCCCCGAGTGGAACCACCTCGTCTACAAGGACGACTGGCGCAAGGCCATCGATCGGCTGCACGCCACCAACAACTTTCCGGAGTTCACCGGCCGGCTCTGCCCCGCGCCGTGCGAGGCGGCCTGCGTGTTGGGCATCAGCCAGGACCCGGTCACGATCAAGCAGGTCGAGGTCGAGATCATCGACCACGCTTTCGCCAACGACTGGGTGCAGCCGGTCCGGCCCCGCGAGCAGACCGGACAGAAGGTCGCCGTCGTCGGCTCCGGCCCTGCCGGGCTGGCCGCCGCGCAGCAGCTGACCCGCGCGGGCCACGCCGTCACCGTCTTCGAACGCGACGACCGCATCGGTGGCCTGCTGCGGTACGGCATCCCCGAGTTCAAGATGGAGAAGCGGCACATCGACCGCCGCCTGGAGCAGATGCAGGCCGAGGGCACGCAGTTCCGGGCCGGCGTCAACGTCGGTGTGGACGTCACCGTCGAGCAGCTCCGCGCCGATTACGACGCCGTCATCCTGGCCGGTGGCGCCACCATCGCCCGCGACCTGCCGATCGAGGGCCGCGACCTCGAGGGCATCCACCAGGCCATGGAGTACCTGCCGTGGGCCAACCGGGTGCAGCTCGGCGATCTGGAGACCTCGCCCATCGACGCCAAGGGCAAGAAGGTCGTCATCATCGGCGGCGGCGACACCGGCGCCGACTGCCTCGGCACCGCGCACCGCCAGGGCGCCGAGAGCGTGCACCAGTTCGAGATCATGGCCCGGCCGCCGCAGGAGCGTGCCACCTCCACGCCGTGGCCGACCTACCCCCTGATGTTCCGCGTCAGCTCGGCCCACGAGGAGGGCGGCGAGCGCGTCTTCGCCGTCAACACCGACAAGTTCGTCGGGGCCGATGGCAAGGTCACCGGGCTGGCTGCGTACGAGGTCGAGTTCACCGACGGCCGCTTCCAGAAGGTCGAGGGGACCGAGTTCGAGCTCGAGGCCGACCTCGTCTTCCTGGCGATGGGCTTCACCGGCCCGCAGCGTGAGGGGCTGCTCGACCAGCTCGGGGTGGAGCTCGACCAGCGCGGCAATGTGGTGCGCAACGCCAAATACGAGACCTCCGTGCCGGGGGTCTTCGTCGCTGGCGACATGGGGCGGGGGCAGTCGCTCATCGTCTGGGCCATCGCCGAGGGACGCGCGGCGGCGGCACACGTCGACGAGTTCCTGGTGGGACAGACGGCCCTGCCGGTGCCCATCGAGCCGACCGCGGTGGCACTTCGGGCCTGACGGCGTAGGCTCCCGAGTTAGGCAAACCTAACTCGGAGGTTCATGGTGCCCGATCGGACGCCCCTACAGGTGGTCGTGACGCGGACCCAGCGGCTCAGCGAGTCGCTGGTCCGCGTCGTGCTGACCGGCGATTCGCTGGCCGGGTTCGATCCCGGCCACGCCGACTCCTACGTCAAGCTGTGCTTCCCCGACCCCGCCGGTGATCGGCCGCGGATGCGGACCTACACCGTTCGTGCCTTCGACGCCGCGACCCGCGAGCTGACGCTGGACTTCGTCGTGCACGGTGATGCCGGCCTCGCCGGACCCTGGGCGGCGACGGCGCGGCCGGGGGACGAGGCGCTGCTGCTCGGCCCCGGTGGCGGGTACTCACCCTCGTCCGCGGCCGACTTCCACGTGCTCGCCGGTGACGAGAGTGCGCTGCCCGCGATCGCGGTGGCCCTCGAGCGGGTGCCGGTGGGTGTGACCGTCCGGGCCTTCATCGAGGTCCACGGCCCCGGCGACGAGATCGAGCTGGCCCGCCCGCAGAACGTCACCTGGCTGCATCGGGGCGCCGATCCGATCGGGTCGCGGCTGGTGCCGGCGGTGACCTCGATGGTGGTTCCCGAGGGTGCCGGGCACTGGTTCGTTCACGGTGAGGCCGGGGTGGTGAAGACGCTGCGTCGCCATCTGCGCATCGAGCGCGGGGTGCCGCTGGCGGAGCTGTCGATCAGTGGGTACTGGCGCCTCGGCGTGGACGACGAGGGCTGGCGCGCGGTGAAGCGCGACTTCAACGCCGAGGTCGAGCAGGCCGAGGCGGCCGAGTTGGCCGGGGCAGCGGCGGGCTGAGCGGTACGCTCCGGCCCATGGCGCGGCTCGGGATCATGGGTGGCACGTTCGACCCGATCCACCACGGCCACCTCGTCGCGGCGAGCGAGGTCGCGGCGCTCTACGCGCTGGACGAGGTCGTCTTCGTCCCTACCGGCGAGCCGTGGCAGAAGTCCGAGCGGCAGGTCAGCACGGCCGAGCACCGCTACCTGATGGCCGTCATCGCGACCGCCTCCAATCCGCGGTTCTGGGTGAGCCGGGTCGATATCGACCGCACTGGGCCGACGTACACCGTCGACACCATCCGCGACATCGCCGACCAGCGCCCCGACGACGAGCTCTTCTTCATCACCGGTGCCGATGCGCTGTCGCAGATCCTGTCCTGGAAGGACGCCGAGGAGGCGCTCAAGCTGGCCCGCTTCGTCGGCGTCACGCGGCCCGGCTACACGCTGTCGGACGAGCACCTGCCGCACGACTCGGTGACGCTGCTCGACGTCCCGGCCCTCGCGATCTCCTCCAGCGCCTGCCGGGAACGCGTCGCCGACGGCCGGCCGGTCTGGTACCTGGTCCCCGACGGCGTCGTCCAGTACATCAACAAGCACCGGCTCTACAGGTGAGTACGGCGTGACCGGGGCCCGTAGACTGGGCGGCAAATGACTGCCACCGACGACGCCATCGACCTCGCGCAGCGCGCCGCGCAGGCCGCCGCGGACAAGCTCGCCACCGACCTCGTGCTCATCGACGTCAGCGAGCGTCTCGCCATCACCGACGTCTTCGTCATCGCCACCGGCTCCAACGAGCGGCAGGTCGAGGCGATCGTCGACGCCGTGGAAGAGCAGCTGCGGGCCACGGGACACAAGCCGATCCGGCGTGAGGGGCAGCGCGACGGCCGCTGGGTCCTCATCGACTACGGCGACATCGTGGTCCACGTGCAGCACTCGGAGGAACGCACCTTCTACGCGCTCGAGCGGCTCTGGAAGGACTGCCCCTTCCTGCCGTTCACCGACGCCGCCGAGGCGGCGCACCGCGCCGAGCGCGCCGAAGCCGACTTGGCGTGACCGCCCGCCGGCTCATCCTGCTGCGCCATGGCCGCACCGCGTGGAACGCCGAGGGTCGCTTCCAGGGTCAGGCCGACCCGCCGCTGGACGAGGTCGGGCGCGCGCAGGCCTACGAGGTCGCGCACATCATCGCCGCGCTGAGCCCCGATCTGATGGTCAGCTCGGATCTGCAGCGGGCCCGGCAGACCGCCGAGATCATCTCGCACGTGACGGGTCTGCCCTTCACCGTCGACGCCCGCTTCCGTGAGCGTGGGCTGGGCCTGTGGGAAGGGCTGACGCGCGACGACGTCGAGCGGCAGTACCCCGAGGAGTTCGCCGAGTGGGTCGCCGGGCAGGACGTCCAGCGCCGTGGCGGCGAGACCCGCGACGAGGTGGCGGGGCGGTCGCTGGCGGGCATCGCGGAGCTGCCCGACGTGCCGACCACGGTCGTCGTCTCGCACGGTGCCACGGCGATGGCGACGGTCAACGGTCTGCTCGGCATCGAGCAGCGGGTGCACCCGCTGACGGCGCTGTCCAACTGCCACTGGACCGAGCTCGTCCGCAACCCGCAGAACTCCTACGACGCGATGTGGCGGGTGCGCGGCCACAACCTCGGTGCGCCCGGTGCGGTGGTCCCGCTGCCGTCCCACCCGGTTGTCGCCGAAGCGACGACCGACGCCGACGCCTAGGACCCGCAGACCCGCAGACCGTCGCGGCGCAGGCAGGACCAAAGCCCCCGGTTCCGGCCGCCAGCCGGGCCGGGGTCCCGCTTTGTCGGGCTTGGTCGAAGTTCTCACGCCATCGTGACCGACGGCACAGCGCGTCACGGCGTCCCGAAAGCGGTTTCGGTCCTAGTCTGACAGCAGGTGCCCCCGCGTCCGGCGGCGACGGACGGCGGGCGCGGGGCGCGCACCTGGACGGGTCCACCGGCCCACCGTGACGACACCGGTGGCGTCAGGCTCGGGGCGTGATCGTCTTGCCGGTCGGCGACCCGGCAGCCCCGCGACAGCCGGGCGGTAGGCTGTGGCCATGAGTACGGGTCGCCTGCTCCTTATCGGGCCGCGCTGACGATCTTCCGGATCCGCAGCGCGGCCGAGCCTCTGCCCATCGGCAGGGGCTCTTCGTCTGCTCGGGCACGCACCCTCTCGTCGATCAAGGAGCAACGGATATGACCACCCCCGGTCCCGCGACCGCAGCCGCCGGCGACGTCCCCGCGCACCGCTACACCGGCGCGCGAGCCAACGAGCTCGAGGTCGCGTGGCAGCAGCGGTGGTCCGACAACGGCACCTTCGACACGCCGAACCCCACCGGTCCGCTGGACGCCGGCTTCGACCGCGTCGCCATCCGGCCGCAGTCCTACGTCATGGACATGTTCCCGTACCCGTCCGGGGCGGGGCTGCACGTCGGCCACCCGCTCGGCTTCGTCGGCACCGATGTCTACGCCCGCTACCTGCGTATGCGCGGCGACAACGTCCTGCACACGATGGGCTTCGACGCCTTCGGCCTGCCCGCCGAGCAGTACGCGGTGGAGACCGGGCAGCACCCGCGGGTCACCACCGAGAACAACATGAAGATCTACCTGCGCCAGCTGCGGCGGCTGGGTCTGGGTCACGACGAGCGACGCCGGATCGCCACCATCGACCCCGACTACTACCGCTGGACGCAGTGGATCTTCCTGAAGATCTTCAACGCCTGGTACGACGTCGACCGCGACAAGGCCCGGCCGGTCGCCGAGCTGATCGCCGAACTGGATGCCGGCGAGCGTCGGCCGAACGAGGGGACCAACCCGTTCGGGGTGGAGTGGTCCGAGCTGGACGAGCTGCAGCGACGCCAGGTCATCGACAACCACCGGCTGGCCTATCGGACCGAGTCGATGGTCAACTGGGCGCCCGGTCTGGGCACGGTGCTCTCCAACGAGGAGGTCACCGCCGACGGGCGCAGCGAGCGCGGCAACTTCCCGGTGTTCCGGCGTCCGCTGCCGCAGTGGATGATGCGCATCACCGCCTACGCCGATCGCCTGGTGCGCGACCTGGACCACATCGACTGGCCCGAGAAGGTCCGCTCGATGCAGCGCAACTGGATCGGGCGCTCCACCGGCGCGCACGTCCGCTTCGCCACCGCGGCGGGGGACCTGGAGGTCTTCACCACCCGTCCCGACACGCTCTTCGGCGCGACGTACATGGTGGTCGCCCCCGAGCACCCGATGATCGACGAGCTGGTGGCCGAGGCGTGGCCCGACGGCACCGACGAGGCGTGGACCGGCGGCGCGGCCTCGCCGCGCGAGGCAGTGGACGGCTACCGGCTGGCGGCCTCGCGTCGCTCCGAGTTGGACCGACAGGCGGGTGACAAGGCCAAGACCGGCGTCTTCACCGGTGCTTTTGCGCAGAACCCCGTCAATGGCGCTCAGGTCCCGGTCTTCGTGGCGGACTACGTGCTGATGGGCTACGGCACTGGCGCGATCATGGCCGTCCCGTCCGAGGACGAGCGCGACTGGGATTTTGCGCAGGCTTACGCATTGCCCGTCGTTCGCACGGTGCAGCCGCCCGAGGGACACGAGGGTGCCTACACCGGCGACGGTCCGCGGATCAATTCCGGCTGGCTGGACGGGCTGGGCGTCGCCGAGGCCAAGGCGAAGATCATCGAGTGGCTGGAGCAGGAGGGCCGGGGCCGCGGCGCTGTCACCTACCGGCTGCGGGACTGGCTGTTCAGCCGGCAGCGGTACTGGGGCGAGCCGTTCCCCATCGTCTTCGACGAGACCGGCATGCCGGTCGCGCTGCCGGAGGAGATGCTGCCGGTCGTCCTGCCCGAGACCGACGACTTCTCGCCCACCTCGTTCGCGCCGGACGACGTGGAGTCCACACCGGAGCCGCCGCTGGGCCGGTTGACGGACTGGGTCGAGGTCGAGCTGGACCTGGGCGACGGGCCGAGGAAGTACCGGCGTGAGACGAACACGATGCCCAACTGGGCCGGCTCCTGCTGGTACGAGCTGCGCTACCTGGATCCCACCAACAGCGAGCAGCTGGTCGACCCCGCCATCGAGCGCTACTGGATGGGCCCGAATGCCGACCGGCCGCTGGGCGGTGTCGACCTGTACGTCGGCGGCGTCGAGCACGCGGTGCTGCACCTGCTCTACGCCCGGTTCTGGCACAAGGTGCTCTTCGACCTGGGCTATCTGACCTCGTCCGAGCCGTTCCACCGGCTGGTCAACCAGGGCATGTTGCAGGGCTACGTCTACCGCAACGCCGACGGCTTCCCCGTCCCCGCCGCCGAGGTCGAGCAGGTCGGGGGAGGTTACGTCTACGACGGCGCCCCGGTGACGCAGGAGATCGGCAAGATCGGCAAGTCGCTGAAGAACGTGGTGACGCCGGACGAGATCGTCGACGAGTACGGCGCCGACACCTTCCGCATGTACGAGATGTTCAGCGGTCCCCTGGAGCAGTCGCGACCGTGGGACGCCAAGGCCATCGTCGGCCCGTTCCGGCTGCTGCAGCGAATCTGGCGCGTCGTGGTGGACGAGGCCTCCGGCGCGGCCCATGTCTCGGACGAGGCACTGCCCGACGAGCTGAACCGCCTGCTGCACCGGACGATCGACGCGGTCCGCGACGGCTACGAGACGCTGCGCTTCAACACCTCGATCGCCCGCATCACCGAGCTGAACAACGCGGTGACGCAGGCCTACCCCAACGGTGGCACGCCTCGACCGCTCGCCGAGGCGCTGGTGCTGATGCTGGCGCCGCTGGCGCCGCACATCGCCGAGGAGCTGTGGTCCCGGCTGGGGCACGGCGAGTCGCTGACCTGGGAGCAGTTCCCGGTGGCCGATCCGGCGCTGCTGGTCGACGAGACGATCGAGATCCCGGTCCAGATCAAGGGCAAGGTGCGTTCCAAGATCTCGGTGCCGGCCGATGCCGACGCCGCGGCGATGGAGGCAGCGGCCCGCGCCGACGACAAGATCGCCGCGGCGCTCGAGGGGCAGCAGGTGCGTCGGGTCATCGCCGTACCGGGCCGCCTGATCAACTTCGTCGTCTGACCGATGTCGGACCGGGTAGCGATCGTCACCGACTCGACGTCGTGCCTGTCGCCGTCGCTGCTCGACCGCTTCGGCATCACCACGGTGCCGCTGCGGGTGACGCTCGGGGCGCGCACGGCCGTCGACGGGGTGGACGTCACCTCGGCCGACGTCACCCGCGCCCTGCGGGACCGGCGCCCGGTGGGGACGTCCCGCCCGGCGCCGGCGGAGTTCGCGGCGGCGTATCGCTCGGTGCTCGACGCCGGGGCGGACCGTGTCGTCTCGGTGCATCTGTCCGCCGCGCTCTCGGGGACCTGGGAGTCTGCGACGCTGGCGGCGCAGGACTTCGGCCACGGCGTAGTCCGCGTCGTCGACTCCCGCTCCACGGCGATGGGGCTCGGCTTCGCCGTGCTCGCCGCCGCGGAGCGGGCGGCCGACGGCGGTAGCGCGGCGGCGGTCCAGGGGGCGGCCACCGAGGCGGTCGACGCCACCCGGACGCTGTTCTATGTCGACACGCTGGAGCATCTGCGGCGGGGCGGCCGGATCGGCACGGCGGCGGCGCTGCTGGCCACGTCGCTGTCGGTGAAGCCGCTGCTGCAGATGGTCGAGGGACAGATCGTGCCGCTGGAGAAGGTGCGGACGTCGTCTCGCGCGGTGGCGCGCCTCGCCGAGCTCGCGGTCCGGGGTGCGGGCGTCGGACCGGTCGAGCTGGCAGTTCACCATCTCGCCGCCGCCGACCGGGCGCAGGCGCTGGCCGATCGGCTCTGCGACGAGATCCCGCAGGTGCGCGAGTGCCATGTGGCCGAGCTGGGCGCTGTGATCGGTGCGCATCTCGGTCCCGGTGTGCTCGGCGTCGTGCTCCGCCGCCGCGCCGACTAGGGCGTATCCGACAATCCCATGCTCTGAATTGTCAGACCCGCCGTAGCCGAGGTCACCGACAGGTCGCCGGGCATCATCCACAGCGCGGCGTGTCGTCCACAGCGAATGCTGTCCGGCTCACCGTGACGTGATGGCTGCCTAGCGTCGGGCGAATGGTCCTGGATGGGCGACGGCAGGCGCCCCTGCGCGGTGAGGCCGCGCGGGTGGCCGAACGTGTACGCGCGGTGGTGGCTGCCGCGCACGAGCGGTCCGGGGTCACCCACCACGAGCGAGCCGCAGGAACTCTCGATCTCGATGATGCCGACAACCTCGCGTCGGAGCGGGTGTGGGCGGGTGGGACGAGCGCGCCGGTCGATGCCGACGACGACGATCGTGGCGGGCCGGCCCGTGGTCGGCGCGGTCGGGAAGTTATCCGCCTGGACCCGGGGCGTCGGTCGGTGGTGGCGCTGGCGGTGGTGGTCCTGGTCGCGGCCGGACTCGCCGCGCTCTGGCTCTTCGCCTCCCGCCCGCAGGCGCAACCGGTCGACGCGACGTCGGGGCTCGGCGACGCCTCCGCGCTCGCTGCGTCGCCGTCCGGGGGTTCCGGTGGTCCGCCGACGCGGTCGGCCGCGTCAGCGAACCTGTCACCGGCGGCCACCGCGCCGTCGGCCACGGTCCTGGTGGTGGATGTCGCAGGCAAGGTTCGCCGCCCCGGCGTCTATCGGCTACCGGTGGGATCGCGGGTCGACGACGCCCTGACGGCGGCCGGTGGTGCCCTGCCGCGCGTCGACCTGAGCTCCCTCAATCTTGCCGCGCTGTTGGGGGACGGTCAGCAGGTGGCGGTGGGCCGCCCCGGTGCCGCCGGACCCGTCGGGGGTGCTGCGCCGATTCCTGTGGCCGGCGGGGCGGCGAGCCCGGCCGCCGCCGGGTCACCTGCGGGCCTGGTCAATCTGAACACCGCGACGCTGGAGCAGCTCGACGCGCTGCCGGGCATCGGACCGGCACTGGCGCAGCGCATCCTCGACTATCGCTCGGAGCACGGCAGCTTCAGCAGCGTCGACCAGCTCGACGACGTCTCGGGCATCGGCACCGTCATCTTCGCCCGGCTGAAGCCGCTGGTGACGGTGTGAGGGCGGGCGTGACCGGACGGGACAGCGGGTCGGGGCTTCGGGAGCGGGAGGATGCAGCCGGACCGGGTCGGGAGTTTCTTGGCGGTGACGTTGTTCGAGCGGGGGCCGCCGCAGCTGCTGGGTCGGCCGCCGTGGTGGCAGCGCGTAGCGGGTCACGTGCGCTCGGCGTTGCGGCAAGCGGTGCGGGTGCTGCCCGATCAGGAGCGGGGGTTGCTGCCGGGGCTGGTCGATGGTGATACCGCGAACCTGGATCCGGTGCTGGCCGACCACTTCCGCACCGCCGGTCTCACCCACCTCGTCGCCGTCTCGGGCGCAAGGGCGACATGGAGAGTGTCTTCAACGGTGGACGTGGAGAGGATCGCGGGACGCGGACTAGAGGCGGCCCCGCCCCCTTGCCAGGCAGCGGACTCCCGGACGTTCCCTCCCGTAGGCGGACAAATGAGCCAGTCGATGGTCCCGTGAATGTAAGAACCTGGCCAGAAAGCAATAAGTAGCGGATATGTTCGCGGCCGGGAATCGTCGGCTGCTTCTGCGGTTGACGGCGCCCGATGTTGTCTGCTTCTCGGGAGGGTTTAGACGTGCTGTTCGTAAATCGTGTGTCGCTGCGCAGGTTGCTGTCGGTGTTGGTGACGGTGGCGGTGGTGTCGTCGTTGACGGTGGCCGTGCAGGTGGTGGTGGCCCGGTCGGCGTCTCGTGCGTTGGCGGCGGCGACGGCGGGGACGTCCGGTGTGTTTGTGCCAACGCAGGGTCGGATTCTCGATACTCGGCCTGCGTACGAGGTGAGCGCCAACCCGTACACGACGCCTATGCAGGCAGGGTCGTGGCGCAAGGTCACGGTTGCCGGAACGACGATGACCGACGGCTCGACGTTGCCGTCGAACATCTCGGCCGTGACGGTGAACTTTGGGGTGATCAACCCGGCTGGCGCGGGCTACCTCAACGCGGACAAGGACGAGGCGACGCCGAACGCGTCCATTGCCTATATGCGCTTCCTCGCCGGCGACAACCAGTCGAACACGGCGACGATCGCCGTGGCATCCGACGGCAAGATCCAGGTCAAGTCCAGCCAGAACGCAGATTTGTTCATCGATGTCGAGGGCTACTACACCGCCGACGAAAGTGTCGCTGCCGGCGGATATGTCCCTGTGACACCCAGGCGGATCATCGACACCTCTAACGGCATCGGCATCGCGAAGGCGAAGCTGGTCGGTGGTAGCACCACCAAGATCGCCGTGGTGGGCTCTACGACGGGTGTGCCGATCGGAGCCTCGGCAGCGATGATCAACATCACGACGTTCAATCACAACTCCACCGCGAACCACTACTACACGCCATACGCGGCCGACGTCCCGCAGCCGCCGAAGGTCGGCACCTACTTCGCGACGAGCCAGACCGACGCCACGCAATCGCAGGTAGCGCTGGCGACCAGCGGCTCGAGCGCCGGAGCGTTCAAGTTCTACCTCTCCGTCGGTAGTTACACCGTTGACGTCCAGGTCGACGTCCTCGGCTACTTCGCTGCTGGAAGCGCCAGCGGCGCGTTCACCCCTGCGGCCACCCGCGTCTACGCCACCGGAACCTACGACTCCAAGTCACCTGCCCGGAGCACCATCGCCGCCGGGGCGACCACGCAGGTCCAGGTCGCAGGAATCAGTGGCATCCCGCTGGCCGGTTCCGGGATCAGCGCCGTCGCCGCACATCTGAGCGTTTTTGACCACGGCACCAACGGCGGCTACACCGCGATGTGGGCCAGTGGCACACCACGCCCCACGCCGTACAGCTCCGTCAACCTGGCCCGCAACGCGCTGTTCGGCAACATGGTCACCACCCAGCTCGGCGCCAACGGAGCCGTCAGCATCTACAACGGCAGCCAAGACACCATCGATGTGATCGTCGATATCGAAGGCTGGTACACCAACACCGGCTACGCGATCAGCAACGGCCAGACCGACACCCAACAGTCGGTCACGCTGCAGGCCGATCCGAACGGTGGCGGGTCCTACGTCACCTATGAGTACCGGACCGGGACGACGGCTGCGTTCAGCAACGTGCCCACGGCCAATGTGAAGGACAAGGACGGCAACTCGCCGTCGGCATGGCCGGTCGCCAAGAGCAGCGGCAGCAGCGGCACGTTCACGCCGTACGTGTGGAACATCCGCGACACCCTGGCCGGGTTGTCGGGCAACAATGGCATCGCCCCGGACTCGCTGGTCCAGGTGCTGGCCTGCTTTGGAACGAGCAGTAGCGACAGCAACCCGGCCTGCGGCATGCCGAGCAACGTCACCCTCTCCCAGACCGACGACGGCGACGCGTCCACCGAGATCGGGCCCGGATCGGTATCGGAGCTGACCGGCGACTTCGAACTCTCGGCCACCGACGCCGACGCGGGAGCATCGCTGGGCGGGCTCGGGGTGAGCCGCACACTGTCGACGCTGCACCCGGCGGCGGCCAGCGGCGCGGCAGGGGTCTTCGGCCCCGGCTGGACAGCCGGACTGGACGGCAACGGCGCCGGCGACCTGACCCTGACTGATCACGTGGCCGACGGCTACCTGCTCTTCACCGACACCGATGGCAGCGTCAGCGTCTACCAGACCAACGACACCGCCTACCCGATGACGTTCCTCGGCTCGGGTGACTCGGCCGGGGACGGCGTCACCGTCGTCAAGACGAACGCGTCGGCCATCACCTCGACCGACGGGTCGGGCACGGTGACGACCTGGACGAAGCCGTCCAGCGGGCCGTGGCAGGTCACCAGCGTCAAGCAGCCGGGATCGAACTCGACGACCAGCTACAGCTACAACGGCGCCGGCCTCGTCACGCGCATCCTCGCCCCGGTGCCTTCCGGAGTGAGCTCAACTGGCAATCCGGACACCACCCCCGGCTACCGGTCGCTGATCCTGAACTACACCGGCAGCTCTCCGACGCGGCTCTCCTCGGTCGATCTGTCCATCCCGCAGGTCTCCGGAACCGCGAAGAAGGTCACGGTCGCCCAATACAGCTATGACAGCAGCAACCGGCTCGCAGCCGCGTGGGACCCGCGAATCAGTCCTTTCTTGAAAACGACGTACACCTACACCTCGGCCAGTCGGCTAGCCACGCTCACACCGCCGGGCCTTGCCACGTATTCGTTGACTTATGACGGAGCGAACCGGCTGTCCACGGTGACCCGTCCCGACCCGTCGGGGCAGACGGCCACGAGCACCGTCGTCTACGACGTGCCGACCACGACCGGCAACGGTGGTCCGGTCGCGCTGGGCGCGTCCACGACCGCGACCTGGGGCGAGACCGACGACCTGCCCGTCACCGGCACGGCCGTCTTCGACCCCGACCGGGTCCCGGCCGGCACCACCCCGGGCAGCGTTGCCTCAGCCGACTGGCCATATGCCTCGATCGACTACCTCGACGTCAACGGCCGCACCGTCAATACCGCCAGCTACGGCGCGGGGCAGTGGTTGGTCGACACCACCCAGTACGACAGTGACGGCAACGAGTCGTGGACGCTGACCGCGGGCAACCGGGCGCAGGCGCTAAATCCCACCGGCGACACGGACAGCTACGTGGCCGGGAAGTCCAGCAACGTGGACCGCGCCGCGCTGCTGAGTTCAACGACTAGTTACGACCCGCTCAACCCGGGCCAGGTCACCGACACGTACGGCCCGACCCACCCGGTCACGCTGGCCGACCAGAGCGTCATCCACGCCCGCACCCACGTCGCCACCACCTACGACGAAGGTGCTCCCAACAGCGATCACAACGTGTTCAATCTCCCGGACGGCACGTCCATCGATCTGGGGCCCTACAACTTGCCGACAACAGTCACCACGTCGGCATGGCAGCCAGCCGCCGGCGCTGACACCGGCTGGCCGGACCAGTCCGTCACCCACACCGGGTACGACGCGGTGGCCTCTAACGACACGAGCGGTTGGAGCCTGGGGGCGGCGACCAGCAGCACTGTGCAGATGGGCGCGACCGCCTCGAGCGCGGATCTCACGACCTACACCCGTTACGACGCCAACGGCCGCACCATCGAGCAGCGTCTGCCCGGTGACGCCAACGGCACAGGTCCCCGCACCACCCAAACCACGTACTACACCGCCGGCGGCAGCGGCGCCTGTGCTGATCCGACCAAGGTCGGTTTGGTCTGCAGCACGGCCCCGGCGGGTCAGCCCGGTAGCGGGATGCCGCTGCCGACGGTCACCTACGGCTACGACGCCTACGGCAACCCCACCACCAAGACCGAGACCTACGGCACCGGCTCCACTGCAGTCGTCCGCACGACGACCACCGGCTACGACAGCGCTGAACGACCTGTCACCCGCTCGATCGCGGTAACCCCGGCCAGCGCCGGCGGCACCGCCCTGCCGACTGTCACCACCGGCTACGACTCGGCGACCGGGTTGCCGACCACCGTCTCCACGACCGACAACGGAACCACGACGAGCCTGACCACCGGGTACGACAACCTGGGTCGCAAGACCGACTACACCGACGCCGGTGGCGTGCACAGCACCACCAGCTACGACCTCGCCGGGAACGTGGTGAGCGCCAACGACGGCAAGCACACCGTCACCTACACCACTGACTCGAGTAGCGATCATCGTGGCGTCGTCTCTGGTGAGGACATCGGCATCTCCGGGTCACCGTCGACCTTCGCCGCGTCATATGACACAGCGGGCAACATGGCGGTCGAGCAGTACCCGAACGGGCTCACCGCAACCCGGTCCTACGACAACGCCGGCAACCTCACCAAGCTCGTCTACGCCAAGGACGGCAGCACCTGGATGACCTTCACCCAGGACGTCAACGCCCTCGGCCAAATCGCCGACCAGACCAGCCCGCAATCCAGCCAACGGTTCAGCTACGACCCTGCCGAGCGCCTCACCACAGTGCAGGACACCTACCAGAACTCCTGCACCACCCGGACTTACGGCTTTGACTCCCACTCGAATCGCACCAGCCTGAAGAGTTATCCCGAAACCAGTGACAACAAGTGCACGACGACAACTACGCCAACGCCAATTAATTACCAATATGATGCCGCGGACCGCCTTTCCGCGGACACCACAGACGGCACAAGCAACACATTCGGATACGACACTCTTGGCCGTACAACGACAGTACCTGCAGCAGACGCCCACGCCGCGGCCGCGTACGCGAACATCGCTGGTGACCTTGCAATTGGGTACTTCGTTAACGACTTGGTCGCAACACAAGCGCAGGGCGGCAAGAGTGTCGCGATCACGCTCGATCCGTTACAGGACCGGGAGAGCATGAGGACCGAGGACGGGGCCTCCACCGTCAGCCACTACGCGAATGACAACGATTCGCCGTCTTGGATCGCGCAAGGAACAGGGACGTCGGCGACTTGGATCTCTTATACCGCTGATCCTGCTGGCCTCCTTGCGGTGACCTCAGACCAAGCCGGAGGTGTCAATCTTTCTCTGACGAATCCTCATGGAGACGTAATCGCAACATGTCCGGACCTCGCGAGCGCATCCAGCCCTAGTAACTACAACGAGTCCACCGAGTATGGGATGACGCGGGACGTCCACGCTAATCTAGGAAAATATTCTTGGCTCGGATCGCACCAGCGGTCTAGCGACAATCTCGGCGACCTCGTCCAGATGGGCGTTCGAGCATATATACCTGCGACGGGAACATTCGCATCGAGAGACTTCGCCGCAGACACGCCGTACGCCGGGCCAAACGATTACAGTTACTCCGGTGCAGACCCGGTCAATACAACTGACCTGCAAGGATCATCCTCAGTAGTTACTTGTGTACTGACGGTGAGCGATCCGCACCAATCGTCTCATGACCGCCACAAGGGTCGTGTCGGCATAAACGCTTCCGCGAAAATCAAATGCACTACAATGGCGGGCTTTCAGCTAAGAAGTGTTCAAATGGTTAAGCTTCGCCTGAAAGTGACACTGTACCTGTTCGAGAAATTGCCAAGTCAGTTTGGCGAGCGTGGCTACGTAGCCGTTGGCAACGGAAAGATGCGGAAAGGCGACGGAAATGATCAGGTGAAGGCAAATTCGGCCATGGCGGGTTGTAAGGTGGGTTCGTATCAAGCGATCGCGCATGGTTATGAGGTTGCTCCGCCGGGGTATCGGCCGCGCCATGCGAGCCCCGAGGGTGCAAGCCACGTTTGGTTTACCGACTGCAATTTCCATTGAGGGCCAAAGATGCGATTTCTTTACGAGGAAGATTCGTTATACCCAATTGGGCCGACTAATGACTGCCCAGAGTATAGGGTGAGTTTCTGGGAAAACGCCCATACTGAATCGTGGGCCGTAATCGCAGACGCTGACGTTGAAGATGTTCTTCGTTGGGCCGAGACTCAAGCCGACGGTCGTTATTACGCAGTCTACGCTCGCTCGGTTACTATACGCATGGACGGGAGTACTGACGTCCTGGAAATCCGGCTCTCGGGTGCCGATGCCGCCGACCGGAGTATAGATTGGGAGGCTCTTCCCTGGGCGCGGAAACCGAAGTGACTGGACGATTGGTAGATTTGGTTTATTGAAACCCTTACCGAGCATCCGAACACCTAAGTTGGCGCATGGCCTGAGCTTGAGGCGGTGCTCGACCCTGCCGATGCCGCTTGGGTGGAACGGCAGGCATGGCTGCTGGACTTGGAGATATGTCAGATCGAGCCTGGCGAAGCAGCCTGAGACGGTCGATCTGCTGCGCCGAGAGTGGCGGGGCCTTCGCGACGAGCTCAGTGACGTACTCATCCAGGGCATCCCGCGGAGCGTCCGGTTCGGGCTGGGGCTGGTGTTGTGCCGTCATGGCTGGTCGACTGATGCGGCTGGCTGACGGCTACAGATGACGGCAGCACCGCCGAGCAACTGCACATACAGCCGCATGCGGGCGAGCACCGCCACATCGGTGAGGGTTGCGGGACCAGCGTAGGTGGAGCCCCTTTTAGGCAGGGTGTCGTGGGTTCGAGTCCCACTGGGCCCTCCAACTAACCCCTGTAAGGGTTTGCTGTCGGTTTGGTTGACATCTCTTACGAGGCTTGAAGGTCCTCGGGAAGGATGTTGCTATGCCGAAGAGGTACCCGCCGGAGTTCAAGCGCGACGTGGTCGCGGTCGCCCGCCGCGGTGATCTGAGCGTCCCGGAGATCGCGATCGACTTCGACATCGCGCCGGAATCGGTGCGCCGTTGGGTCAAGCAGGCCGACATCGACGACGGACTCGTGGAGGGTCAGACCAGCAGCGAGCAGACCGAGCTGGTGCAACTGCGCCGCAAGATGCGCAGGTTGGAGATGGAGAACGAGATCCTGCGCCGGGCGGCGGCCTACTTCGCGCAGGGGTCGCTCCCAAAATGAGTTACCCGCTGGTCCGTGAACTGGCCGCCGAGAAGATCCCGGTGCGGCTGGCGTGCGGGGTGCTCGGCTTCAGCGCGCAGGCCTACTACGCGTGGTTGGCCGCACCGATCAGCACCCGCGACCTCGAGGACGCCTACCTAATCAATGCCTTGATCGACGCCCACGGTGATGATCCGGAGTTCGGTTACCGATTCTTGGCCGACGAGCTCGAACGCGTCGGCCTGGCCGCCGGCGAACGCAGGGTCTGGCGGCTGTGTTCGCAGCATCGGCTGTTCTCGACCACGGTCCACAAAGGCCGTCGCGGCAAGGCAGGACGCCCCGGACCGGCCGTCCACGATGATCATCTGCGGCGGGATTTCACCGCGGTCGCGCCGAATCGCAAGTGGGTCACCGATATCACCGAGCACCCGACGATGACCGGCGGCAAGGTCTACTGCTGCGCGATCAAGGACCTGTTCAGCAACCGGATCGTCGGCTACGCCATCGACGAGCGGATGACCGCCCAACTGGCCGTCAACGCGTTGCGCGCCGCGATCGCCCGCCGCCAACCCGACGGGGTCGTGATCGTCCACGCCGACCGCGGGTCGCAATTTCGTGCACGGAGTTTCCGGGCCGTGCTCACCGCCGCCGGGCTGCAAGGCTCGATGGGCCGAGTCGCCTCCGCCGGCGACAACGCAGCGATGGAATCGTTCTGGGCCCTGTTGCAGAAGAACGTCCTCAACCAGCGCCGCTGGCGCAGCCACGACGAGCTGCACTACGCGATCGTCGCCTGGATCGAACACACCTACAACCGCCGCCGAAGACAACGCGGACTCGGCCGACTCACTCCGGTCGAATACGAGCTAGCCTTCGCTCCAGATCAGACCGCCACCGCAGCCTGATCACTCACAACCGCTGTCAACCAGACCGACAGCAAACCCTAACGCGCGGATGAAGAGTCGGCGCTGTTTGCGTTGACGGCTTATGTGACGGCTATTGAGCCCGGCGGCGCCGACAACAAGGTTTTCGAGACCGGTGAGGGCGTCGCGGCGGTCGTTGTCGCTGGTGTGCTGGTAGATGGTCTGGGTGGTGATGGGGCTGGCGTGGCCGAGGATGGCTTGGGCGTCGCGGACGGGAACGCCGAGTGTCTTGAGCATGGTGGCGGCGCCGTGGCGTAGCGCGTGCAGCCCGTTGGGTGGGAGGTCGGCTCGTGTGCGGATGCGGGCGAGTGCGGCGCCGAGGCGGTGTGGCTTGATGGGTTCGCCTTCGGGTGTGAGGAAGACGAAGCCGGTCGGGCCGGACGTCTGCCGGAGGCGGTCGAATACCCGTTGGGCGAGCGGCAGGAGCGGTAGGTCCCGGTTCGAGGCGCGGGTCTTGAGGGGTCGCACCAGGCGCTGGTCGCCGACGGACTGGAGTTGGCGTCGGATGCGGATGACGCCTCGTTTTTCGTCGATGTCTTCCCAGCGCAGCCCGACGATCTCGCCGCGGCGTAGGCCGTAGAGGGTGAGGATGACGAAGGCCGGGTAGTAATGATCGTCTCGGGCGGCTTCGAGGAAGAGGCCGATTAGGCGCGGTGTCCAGGGGATGACCTCGGGCGGGTGATACGCCGCGATGCGTGTCAGCCGTGCGGGGTTGCGGTCGATCAGTTCTTCGCGCTGGGCCTGCGTGAGGGCGGCGCTGAGCACCTTCTTCATCTCGGCCACCATCCGGACGGTCACACCGTCGACATCGGCCTGGTCGAAGGCCGCCTGCACGGTCCGGACACCGAGTCGGCTGAGCTGCTCGTTCCCGAGCCGGGGGATCAGATAGTGGTTCACGACGCGGGTGTAGAGCTCGATGGTCTTGGGCGCGCGGGTGCTCTGCGCCGAGGTCTTGAGCCACTCGCCGAGATAGTCGCCCACTCGCCAGGCTGTGTCGGCGACGGGTCTGCCTGCGTCTTCGCGCATCACGATCGTGCGGAGCTTCTGCTCACACTCCCGCTTGGTCTTGGCGTAGCACCTCACCCGACGACGCTGACCGTTCAGCGTCGTCACGTAGGGGGCGCCCTCGAACCGGCCGTCAGCCCGCCTGTAGACAGTGCCGCTGCCCTTGCCCCGACGACTCATCGCACCGTCTCGTGACGGCGATGCTCGATGAAGGCGTCGAGGTCGGCTGCGTGGATCAGGCGGCGGCTGCCGATCGAGATGGTAGACAGCTCGCGGCGGTTGATCAGCTGGTAGAGCGTCCAGCGGCTGACGCGCAGCAGGCGGCAGGCTTCCGGCACGGTGTAGAGCCGCGGCGCGTCCGGCTGGTCGGGTGACGGTGCCTGAGTGGTGTGCTGGCTGGTGATCATGAAGATGCCTCCTTTCTGGTGAGGGATGGGGTGCGTGCGGCGCCGGTTACGAGCCGTGCTGCTGGGTGACCGCAGTCAGGCAGCTGGCGGCGTCGGCAAGCTGGGCGTCGTCGAGGTCGGGGTACTTGGCCCGCAGGTAGGTGACGAGGCTGGGTAGCTCGGCGGCGGGTAGCCAGCCGGCGGGCGTGAAGAGGTGGATCGTCCGGATGTCCAGTGTGCTGGCCGGCAGCATGAGGGTGTCGCCGTGGAATGGCAGCGCTTCGCTGGCGGCTGGTTGCGGTTGTCCACAACCGGGCGTGTCGTCCACAGCTGTTGCTGTCGGGTCTGCGGTCGGAGTCGTGCTTCCTAGCGTTGGTGTGTGCGTGGTGAATGTCGAGGACCCGAGCTGACGTTGGATGCCGGCCGTTCGTGGGGGCGGAGGTGAGCGGCGGGGCTGCTGACCTGCGGTCAGGCGTGCGGGAGCCGTGGGATGTGCGGTTGGTGGTGGGGGCCGCGGCGGCGTGGTTGGTGACGTTTCTGCTGGGGTCGTCGGGTTCGCCGGTGGTGGTGGGGGTGTGTGGGCTGGCGGGGGTGGTTTTGGCGGTGGTGCTGCTGTGGTGGCGTCGCTTCTCGGGTGGGTCGGTCGGGCGGGTGGTGGCGTTGGTGGGGTGTTGTGTGGGGTTGGTGGTGGTGCCGTTGGCGGTGAGGTTGGCCCATGGGCGGGATTCGCCGTTGCATGGGCTGGCGGTGCGGCATGTGGGGGTGACGCTGGAGGTGGTGGTGACGGCGGATCCGCGGGTGTTGGCGGCGAAAGGTCCGGCGGGGGGTGCGCGGGTGGCGGTGGAGACGCGGGCTGAGCGGGTGCGGGTGGGTGCTGCGGTGCGGGCGGTGGATCTGGCGGTGTTGGTGCTGGGTGATGCCGGGCCGTGGCGTGAGGTGTTGCCGGGGCAGCGGGTGCGGGTGAGCGGGTCGGTGCAGCCGGATCTGGACGGGAGCCTGGTGGCGGTGACGTTGTTCGAGCGGGGGCCGCCGCAGCTGTTGGGGCAACCGCCGTGGTGGCAGCGCGCAGCGGGTGAGGTGCGCTCGGCGTTGCGGCAAGCGGTGCGGGTGCTGCCCGATCAGGAGCGGGGGTTGCTGCCGGGGCTGGTCGATGGTGACACCGCGAACCTGGATCCGGTGCTGGCCGAGCACTTCCGCACCGCCGGCCTCACCCACCTCGTCGCCGTCTCGGGAACCAACTGCAGCATCGTCATCGGCGCGGTGCTGCTGGTGCTGCGCCGGATGCGGATACGGCCGGCAGTCTGCGCGCTCGTCGGCGCCGCCGTCCTCGTCGTCTTCGTCATCGTCGCCCGGCCGTCGCCCAGCGTGCTGCGGGCGGCACTGATGGCGTCGGTCGCGCTCGTCGCCCTCGCATCGGGACGTCCGCGGTCGGCTCTGCCGTCGCTCTCTGCCGTGGTCCTACTGCTGTTGCTGTGGGATCCGACGCTGGCCGGCAGTGCCTCGTTCGCCATGTCCGTGCTGGCGACCGCCGCTCTCATCGTGCTCGCGCCGGGGTGGGCCCAACGGCTGCGAAGGCGCGGCGTCCCGGTGGGCCTCGCCGAGTCGATCGCTGTTGCGGCGGCGGCCCACCTCGTGACCATGCCTGTCGTCGCCGCGCTCTCTGGGCGGATCAGCGTGGTCGCCGTTGCGGCCAACGTGCTGGCCGAACCGGTGGTGGCCGTGACAACGGTGGCGGGATTCCTGGCCGCGGTCACGGCACCGCTGTGGCTCCCCGCCGGGGAGCTCTTCGCGTGGCTCGCCGGCTGGCCCTGTCGTTGGCTGGTGACGGTGGCGGACTACTTCGGCGGGTTGCAGGGCGCCACCGTGCCCTGGCCGGGCGGGACCACGGGTGCGCTGCTGATGCTGCTCCTCCTCGCCCTTCTCGGGATCGTCGCTCGACGAACCAGGGTCCGTCACGCCCTCGCTGCCGCGCTCGTCGCCGCTGTGGTCGTCTTGTTGCCGGTGCGCGCCGTGACATCCGGCTGGCCACCGACGGGATGGATCTTCGTCGCCTGCGACGTGGGGCAGGGTGACGGGTTGGTGCTCAACGCCGGTGACGGCAGGGCCGTGCTCGTCGACGCCGGTCCCGACCCGGTGCCCATCGATCGCTGCCTGCGTCAGCTCGGTGTGGAGTCGCTGCCCCTGATCGTCATCAGCCATCTGCATCTCGATCACGTCGGAGGACTGGCCGGGGCAGTCCGCGACCGGCCCGTGGGCGAGGTGATCACCGGCCCGCTCCCGGAACCGGCCGGCGGCCTCCACCTCGCGGTGCAACAGGCCGCCCGGGTGCACCGGACGGTGCGCACCCCGCGCGACGGCAGCGTCATCACGGTCGGAGCGGTGCGGCTGGAGGTGCTGGGACCGATAGCGAGCTTCCACGGCACCCGCTCCGACCCCAACAACTCTTCTCTCGTGCTGCGGGCGACCGTGCGCGGCGTACGCATCCTGCTGCCCGGCGACGCCGAGATCGAGGCGCAGCGCGCCCTGGAACGCAGCAGTGTCGACCTCACCGCCGACGTGCTCAAGGTGCCGCACCACGGCAGCGCCTACAGCGACCCGGCGTTCCTTGCTGCCGCGCACGCTCGGGTCGCGGTGGTCTCCGTAGGGGTGGACAACGACTACGGGCATCCGTCACCGGTACTGCTGCGAGAGCTCCACCAGCTCGGATTGCCGCTGCTGCGCACCGATCGCGACGGCGACGTGGCAGTCACCTCGATGGACGGCACGCCGGCCACGGTGGTGCACGGGGTGGCAGCCAGCGAGCGCCCGGCCGCGCTCCCCGCGCCGAGGGGGCCGGACACGGCAGCACTGCCGGCAGGTACGAGCGACGTGGCGCTCGCGGTGTCGGGTGGCGGTGCGAGGATGGCGGCATGCCCGCCCGCACCGTCGGCATCGACGACCTGCCCGACCCGTTGCCGCCGCTGCTGCTCCTCACCGGTGACGAGGACCTGCTCGTCGACCGGGCCGTCAGCGCGATCACCGCCGCGGCGCTGCGCGGGGATCCCGAGCTGGCGGTGACCGAACGCGCCGGCTCCCAACTCGAGGGCCCGGAGCTGCACGAGCTGCTGGGACCGTCGCTCTTCGGCGAGGCGCGGCTGATCGTGGTCCGCACCGCGCAGGACGTCCGGGTAGCCGCGCTGACCGTGCTGACGCCCTACCTGTCCGGGCTGGCCGAGGGGACAGTCCTGGTGCTGCAGCACGCCGGGGGAGCGAAGGGCAAGGCCGTGCTCGACGCCGCGCGGAAGGCCAAGGCCCTCGAGATCGGCTGCGCCAAGCTGACCCGGGCCGAGGAGCGCGTCGATTTCGTGCGGCACGAGATCCGTCGCGCGGGTGGACGGATCGGCCCCGACGCGCTCTCGGTGCTCATGGACGCCGTCGGTAGCGATCTGCGCGAGCTCGCGGGGGTGGCACGCCAGCTGGTGAGCGACTCGGGCAACGGTGAGGTCGGTCTGGAGCTGGTCCGCACCTTCCACAAGGGCCGCGCCGAGGTGAGCGGCTTCGCCGTCTCCGATCTGGCCGTCGTGGGCCGGAGCGGACCGGCGCTGGAAGCGCTGCGGCACGCGCTGGCGATCGGGGTCCCGCATGTCGTCATCGCCGACGCGCTGGCCGATGGGGTGCGGTCGGTGGCGCGGGTGCTCTCGGCGGGCCGCGGCAGCGAGTACGAGTTGGCCAAGCAGCTCGGAATGCCGCCGTGGAAGGTGAAGCGGGCCCGCAGCCAGGGGCGGGAATGGACCGAGGCCGGCCTGCGCGACGCACTCGGCGTGGTGGCGGCGCTCAATGCCGACGTCAAGGGCGCGGCCGTGGATCCCGGCTACGCGCTGGAGCGCGCCGTCCGGTTGCTCGGCACCGCCAAGTCCGGTGGACGAGCCCGCGCCGGGCGGTGAGTCGCTCGGTGGGTGGGGGAGTCGCTCGCGAAATGAGTCGCGCCGGGCGGTGAGTTGCGCCTGGCCGTGAGTTGCGCCGGGCGGTGAGTTGCGCCGGGGTGGTGAGTCGCGCCGGGGTGGTGAGTCGCTCGGTGGGTGAGTCCGAGTCCGTCAGTCCGAGACGGTCGACCGGGCGCTGGCTCCTGCTCGCGGCTCACCGAGACCTCCGAGTACCCGACCCGCTGGACGCAGACGAGCCGTGCGACCGGAATGGTCACACGGCTCGGCGGGTGGAGCGGAAAGTCAGCCTGTTAGAGCGCGTTGGCGCGCTGTGCCATCGCCGACTTCTTGTTCGCGGCCTGGTTGGCGTGGATCACGCCCTTGCTCGCGGCCTTGTCGAGGTCGCGCGATGCGCGCTGCAGAGCGACCAGGGCCTCGTCCTTGTTGCCGGCGTCGGCGGCCTCGCGGAAGCGGCGGATCGACGTCTTCAGCTCGGACTTCACGCTCTTGTTGCGAAGTCGCGCGATCTCGTTGGTGCGGATGCGCTTGATCTGGGACTTGATGTTTGCCACGGAAGAAATGCCTCGAGTCGTAGACGGATGAACGGCGTTGGCTGCCGCGGGGCGACCTGCGGGCAACCCTGCGAGGATAACAGCGGCACCGGGGGCGACCCAAATCCGGTGCCGGGCCGGCCTCGCAGCGCCGGCCGGACAGGGGTGGGTCAGGCCTGAGCGGCCCGGATGCTCACCAGCTCGAACTTGGTGAACAGGTAGGTGCGGACCCCGTTGCTGCTGCTCACGACGTCGGCGACGGGACGGTCGTCGTCCTCGTCGTCGCCGTAGATGGTCGGCGTGCCGTCGTCGGCGAAGTAGACGCCGCCGTCCACCGGAGCGAGATCGGTGAGCTGCACGACGACGTAGCGACCGTCGAGGGAGTCCACCAGCCCCTGGATCTCGGTGCTGCGGGCATCGGCGGACGTCCGGTAGACGCCGAGCACCTCCTGCCAGTCGTCCTCGCCGGGGGTCGTGTTGACGAGGTCCCCCTTGCGCAGGTCGGCGGCGGGAATGCGGATCTCGACGGCGGCACGCGGGTCGGTCATGGCGGCCATCCTGCCGGACGGATCCCGCGACGGCTCAGCCGGGGATGGCCGGCCTCTCAGCCCGTCGTCCCAGCCATCTCCGCGGCCGCAGTCTCAGCCCGTCGTCCCAGCCATCTCCTCAGCCGCCGTCTCAGCCCGTCGTCGCGAACGGCAGCTGCGGCTGCGGCGGTCCGTGGGTGGGGTCGACGCCGTCGAAGAGGCTGCTGATCGACTCGCCGCCGTGGATGCGGGCGATGGCCTCGGCGAAGAGCGGGGCCACCGAGCGGACGGTCAGCTCCGGCCAGTCCTCGGCCGGTGGCGGCACAGTGTCGGTCGTGACCACCTCCGTCACCAAGGGGTGCTCGCGCAGGCGCTGCACCGCCTTGCCGGCGAACAGACCGTGGGTGCAGGCCACGGCGGCGTCAGGACAGCCCTGCTCGGCCAGCTTGCCGAGCAGCTCAATCATCGACCCACCGGTGGCGATCTCGTCGTCGAGCACGATGACGCGCTTGCCCGCGACGTCGCCGACGATCGAATCGATGACGACCCGGTCGTCGGCCAGCCGCTGCTTGGACCCCGCCGCCACCGGGAGTCCGAGCAGCCGCGCGAACTGCGTCGCGGTCTTGGCGTTGCCGAGGTCGGGGGAGACGACGACGGTGTTGTCGAGGTCCCGGCGGCGGAAGTGGTCGGCCAGCTCTCCGATCGCGGTCAGATGATCGACCGGCACCGAGAAGAAGCCGTGCACCTGCGGCGCGTGCAGTGTCATCGTCAGCACCCGGTCGGCGCCGGCGGTGGTGAGCATGTCGGCGACGAGACGCCCGGCGATGGAGATGCGCGAGGCGTCCTTCTTGTCCGAGCGGGCGTAGGCGTAATGCGGGATGACCGCCGTCACCTGCCCGGCCGAGGCGCCGCGGGCGGCGTCCAGCATGAGCAGCAGCTCCATGAGGTGCTCTTGCGTCGGCGGGACGAGCGGCTGCACCACGAAGACGTCGCGCTGGCGGCAGTTTTCCTGTAGCTGGACGTAGAGGCAGTCGTTGCTGAAGCGCCTGATCTCCACTGGCGACAGCGGCACGCCGAGGGCGTCGCAGATGCTTCGCGCGAGGGGGACGTGGGCGCTGCCGGAGAAGACGACCACCTCGCTCATGCGAGCAGGCTAGCCGGAGGCCCCCGGCCGCGTCCCGCCGCCGAGCAGGGCGAGCAGGTGCTGGTGGCCGAAGAACTCGGCCCAGCTGGCCGCGTCGGCGTGGAACCGGGCGTCCGTCACGGTCGGGTCGGCGCCGAGGGCGAGCAGGCGCGTGACGAGACCGCCGTCACCGGCGGCGACGGCGGTGTGCAGGGCGGTCTGCCACGGCTCGTCCAGCGGAACGTCGTCCCGGCCGCGGGCATCGACGTCCCAGCCGTGTTCGACGACGAGCTCGACCGCCTCACCGTGGCCGACGGCCGCCGCCCAGACGGGCAGCCCCGGCCGCGCCGACCGGGCCTCGGCCAAGGCAGTCGGCGGCAGCTCCGCCACGCCGGACCGGTCCCCGGCCAGCAATGCCGCCACCGCGGCGTCCGCGCCGGTGAGCTCGTCGGACGGGGCTCCGGCTGCCACCAGCTGCGCGGCGAGTTCCCGGTGTCCGTTGACGAGGGCGGCGGCGTGCGGTGTACGGCCCGAGGCGGGCAGCCCGGGTAGCGACGCGGCGAGGTCGACGCCGTGCCGGGCCAGCAGAGCCACCCGGTCTCGCTGGTCGTGCACCACCGCCCACGCGAGCAGCCGGCGCAGCAGCTCGGCGGGGGCGGGGGTGAGGTCGGGCAGGCGGCGTCGCCACGGTCCGCCGTCACCCGTGCCGAGCCCGGCCGGGAGCAGCACCCGCAGGAACGAGTCGTCCGGGCCGAACTGCCGGTTGTAGAGGGTCTGCGCATCGTTCGGGTCGGCGCCGGCCCGCAGCAACAGGTCGGCGAGCTCGGCCTCGTGCAGGTGCGGCGGCTCGTCCCCCTCGCCGCCGCCGAAGACGCCCGTCAGCACGGTGAAGGGTGTCGGGTAGCCGGCGAAGTAGCGACCGGCGTTCGGGTCGGCCCCGGCGCGCAGCAGCGCTTGCGCCGTGGCGAGGACGTCGTCGCGGCCAGCGGGCACGCGGCTGTACGCGAGGTACATCAGCGGCGGCCAGCCGAAGGGGCCGCAGAGGGTGTCGGCAGCGACGCCGGCGGCCAGCGCGGCGCGGATCGCCGCGGCGTTCGCCGTCGTGGCCGCGAGGGCGAGACCGGCGCCTGCGCCCTCAGCGCCGGACGCCTCCTCGCCCGCGCCCCCGGCGCCGGCCACCGCCGTGCCCGCAGATGCCGCGGCCCCCACCTCGGCGGCGAGGTCTGCGGCGGCGGCCGGGTCGAAGGCGGCGTCGCTGTAGGTGAGGCAGGCCAGCCGGACCACGCGATCGCCGGCCGGCTCGTCCGCGACGGGCGCCGGAGGCGACCAGGTCCGCTCGGCCAGGGCGTCGACGTGGGCGGCCAACCGGGGCCACGAGGCGAAGCCGTAGTGCCGGGCGAGGTCGAGCTGTGCGATGTGCAGCGGGATGCCGGACTCGCGCCGGCGGTCGCGGGCAAGCTTGCGCAGCTGCTCGGGGTTCGGACGTTCGGGCAGGGATGCGGCCACGACGGGCTCCTCTCGTCTCCCCGTGGTCCGCGACCGGGGCGAAAGGAGTGAAGGAGTTCCGATCGCATGCCGACGAGCAGCAGGTGGGCTCAGCCCTTCCCGCGGACCCGGGGGCGTCCCTGCGGCGCCGGGCTCCACCGTACCCTGGGCGGATGACCGCAGCCGGCCGCACCGACCCGGCGATCATCCGAAACTTCTCGATCATCGCGCACATCGACCACGGCAAGTCGACCCTGGCCGACCAGATGCTGCGTCTGACCGGCGTGCTCGACCCGCGCCTGGCCAAGGCCCAGTACCTCGACCGCATGGACATCGAGCGCGAGCGCGGCATCACCATCAAGGCGCAGAACGTCCGGATGCCGTGGACGAGTCGGGAGACCGGCGTCGAGCACGTCCTGCACATGATCGACACACCGGGCCACGTCGACTTCACCTACGAGGTCAGTCGTAGCCTCGCCGCCTGCGAAGGGGCCCTGCTCCTCGTCGATGCCGCGCAGGGCATCGAGGCGCAGACGCTGGCCAACCTCTACCTCGCCCTCGAGAACGACCTGCAGATCATCCCGGTGCTCAACAAGATCGACCTGCCCGCAGCCCAGCCCGACCTCTACGCCGCCGAGATCGCCCACATCATCGGCTGCGAGCCCGAGGACGTGCTGCGCGTCAGCGCCAAGACCGGCGAGGGCGTCGAGGCACTGCTGGACCGCATCTGTCGCGACGTGCCGGCCCCGATCGGCGACGCCGACGCGCCGGGCCGGGCGATGATCTTCGACTCCGTCTACGACATCTACCGGGGCGTCATCACCTACATCCGCGTGGTGGACGGCGAGTTCGTGCCGCGCGAGCGGATCAAGATGATGTCCACCGCCGCTACGCACGAGCTGCTCGAGATCGGCGTCATCTCGCCCGAGCCGAAGCCGACCGACGGCCTCGGCGTCGGCGAGGTCGGCTACCTCATCACCGGGGTGAAGGACGTCCGGCAGAGCCGTGTCGGCGACACCGTCACCGACGCCCAGAAGCCCGCCACCGACAGCCTCGGCGGCTACCGCGACCCGCGACCGATGGTCTATTCCGGGCTCTATCCGCTGGACGGCTCGGACTACCCGATCCTGCGCGACGCCTTGGACAAGCTGCGCCTCAACGACGCTGCCCTGGTCTACGAGCCGGAGTCCAGCGCCGCGCTCGGCTTCGGTTTCCGCTGCGGCTTCCTCGGTCTGCTGCACCTGGAGATCACGCGCGACCGGCTGGAGCGGGAGTTCAACCTCGACCTGATCAGCACCGCCCCCAACGTCGTCTACCGGGTCGACCTGGAGGACGGCAGCGAGCACGTCGTCATCAACCCGTCGGACTGGCCGAGTGGGCAGAAGATCGCCGACACCCACGAGCCGGTGGTGAAGGCGATGATCATCGCGCCGAGTGAGTACATCGGCGCGATCATGGAGCTCTGCCAGGACCGCCGCGGCAACCTCGGCGGCATGGACTACCTCTCCGAGACCCGCGTCGAGCTGCGATACACGCTGCCGCTCGGCGAGATCATCTTCGACTTCTTCGACCAGCTGAAGTCCCGGACCCGCGGCTACGCCAGCCTGGACTACGAGCTCGACGGCGAGCAGACCTCGGATCTGGTGAAGGTCGACATCCTGCTGCAGGGCGAGGCCGTCGACGCCTTCAGCGCGATCGTCCACAAGGACAAGGCCTACGCCTACGGCACGTCGATGACGGCCAAGCTGCGCAAGCTCATCCCGCGGCAGCAGTTCGAGGTGCCGATCCAGGCCGCGATCGGCTCCCGGGTGATCGCGCGCGAGAACATCTCCGCGATCCGCAAGGACGTGCTCGCCAAGTGCTACGGCGGTGACATCACCCGCAAGCGCAAGCTGCTGGAGAAGCAGAAGGAGGGCAAGAAGCGCATGAAGATGGTGGGCCGGGTCGAGGTGCCGCAGGAGGCCTTCATCGCCGCCCTCTCGACGTCCGACGCCGAACCCGCCAAGAAATAGGTGCGCGCCGCGCTAAGGCTGCGCCGTGAGGGCGACGGCCGGGGGAGGGTGGCGCTCACCGTCGTCACGGCGCTGCTGACCGCGGGTGTCTGGTTCGCCCTGCTGCTCCGTGCCGGGACGTGGACGGCGCAATACCTGCTCGTCGCGGCCGCGCTGGTCCACTACGCCCTCTGGTCGGCGCCGCTGGCCGCCGTGCTCGCGGCGCTGAACCGTCGCCTCGTCACGGCGGTGATCGCGCTGGCGGCCACCGCGGTGGTCCTGGTGGTGCAGGTGCCCGCGACGGTCGCCTCCGACGTCCCGTCCGGCCGTACCGTCACGGTGCTGCAGGCCAACCTCAAGATCGGCGGCGCCGACCCGCGTGCGCTCGTCCGCCTGGTGCGGGAGAACAAGGTGGATCTGCTCGCCACCGAGGAGCTCACCACCGGCGCCGTCCGTGGGCTCACGGCGGCAGGGCTCTCCTCCCTGTTGCCGTACCGCTATCTGCGACCGCTCGCGAGTGGAGGCAGCGGCACCGGGATCTGGAGCCGCTGGCCGCTCTCCGGGCAGCGCGACGTCCCCGGCTTCTGGCTGTCGACGGTCCGGGCGCGGGTCGCCGCCCCCGGCGGGGTGCTGACCTTCGTCGCGGTTCACCTGACCCCGCCGTGGCCGTTCCCGGCGCGGCGGTGGTTGGCGGAGCTGCCGCGGTTGCGCGCGCTGCTGCGCGACCAGCCGCGTGACGGCGCCGTGATCGCCGCCGGCGACTACAACGCGACCACCGACCATGCCCAGTTCCGGGACCTGCTCACCGGCGGCTACCACGATGCGGCCATCGACGCCGGCGCCGCGTATCTGCCCAGCTATCCCAACGACCGCTGGTACGGCCCGGTCATCGGCATCGACCACGTGCTGCTGCGCGATGCGGGGGGTCGGTCGGCCCGTACGCTGGATCTGCCCGGTTCCGATCATCGCGCGCTGCTGGTGCGCGTCGGCACGGGTGGGTGAGGATGGTCCGGTGCGGAACCCGCAGCAGGACGTCCCCGATCACGCCCTGATCGTCGCGACCTTCGCCCGCTCGACCGTCGCCCGTTCGACCGTCGCTGCGCCGGCGCCACCCGGCGCGGTAATGCGACTGAGCGGGACAGTGGCCCCCGCCGGCGGGGCGCCGCTCGTCGCGCCGTTGTCGGGCCGCCCCTGCGTCTGGTTCCGCAGCATCACCGAGCACGGTCCGTCGCTGGTCGAGTCCTCGCTCACCGGTGAGGGACGCGTGGTCGCCACACCGCATCGCTTCGTCCGCTCCGACATGCGCGTCGCCCACGATCCGCGCGCCGAGGATCACGAGAGCGACGCCCCGGTCCTGGTCCGTGACGCCGCCGGGAACGAGGTGACCGTCGAGCTGCGCGGGGCCGATGTCGACGCCACCGAGATCAGCGTCGACGTCGTCGAGGAGGCGGCGGACGGATCGCGGATCGCGCGCCGGGAATGGATCGTCGAGCCCGGTGCGGCCGTCTTCGTGCTCGGCGAGGTGGTGGCGCCGGGTCCGGTGCTGCGTGCCACCCCGACTACGGCGGCGGTGCTGAGCACTCATGACGAGGCCGCCGTCTACCAGCGCTCGCAGGGCTACCTCGCCGCCGGCGGCCCGGCCGGGACCGCCACCGCGCCGCCGGGTTCGACCTCGGCCTCTGGTCGGACGGGGTTGCTCGGCCCGTCCCGCGCGCTGCTCGTCACCGTCGGCGCGGTGGCGATCCTGGTCGTCGTGGTGGTGCTGGTGGTCCTTCTCGCCAGCTGACGCCCCGCCCGCGCGTTCGTGGCGGCAGCGGCCATCATGTGAGCCTCTACCGCCACAACCGGGGGATCAGCGGGTACGACCCCGCAGCTGCGCGGCCCGGCCGATGTCGGCGGCGGCGGTCCGCATCGCGGCGGTGAAGTCGCGCTGCGCCTGCTCGAAGTCCCGCCGCGCCTCGGCGCGGGTCGCGCTGAGTGACTCCGGCGTCGGCAGCGCACCGTGCTCGGCCAGCGCGGTGGTCACCTTGCTGCGGAAGTCCGCCGTCGCGTCCGCCAGCGCCTGCTTGATCTCGGTGGCGAGGTCGGCCGCCGGGAGCTTCATGGCGCGCGGATTGATGGTCAGCTCCCGCACGCCCTGACCGGCCACCTCGACGTGGACGTAGCCGTCGGCGGCGTCGGCCTCGCCCACCACCTCGGCCAGCACCTCGTGCAGGCCGGTGAGCGTGTCGAGACGCGCGGTGGCCTCCCGCATCCGCGTCTCGACCTCGTCGACCTGCAGGTGCAGCGCCTCGGTCGGGTCCTGCGGGCTCGTCATACCGGCTCTCCGTTGATGTCGGCTCCCTGCGGGATCACCGTCTCGTCGTCGACGGGGACGGCCTCGACCGGGCCGCTGCCCGCGTTCGGGATCGGCACGACGTGGGGCTCGCCCGTGGCGGGCGGCAGCGGGATCACCGGCGGCTGCGGGACAGGCGGCGGGGGCAGCTCGTACCGGTCCTCGGTGTGGTCGTTGGGCGGGTCGTCGTCGAGACCGAGCACGTCCTTGCCGGCATCGATCTCGTCCCCGAGACCCGTCGCGTCACCGAATGCGCCGCCGAGGTCGCCCTCGGCGAGGTCCTTGCCGGCGTCGTAGAAGCCGCCGAGCCGCTCGGCGAGCTTGTCGGTGGCGAGGTCGCGGACGAACTTCTCCTCCAGCGTCCGGGCAGCGGGTGAGCCGGCGAAGGCGTTGCCGGCCATCTTCTTGGTCAGCGCGTCGACCGCCTTCCCCTCACCGAATTCGAGCAGCCCCACGACCTCCGCCTGGGCGAAGTTGCCGGCCGCGGAGGTGTCGCCGTGCTCGCCCTGCTCGTGCGCGTCGACACCGCTGCCGATGGTGAGGGCGGCCGACGCGGCGGTCATGGCGGCAGCAATGCCCCAGACGGTGCCGGTCATGACCTCCAGGCAGGTGGCGGCGGTTGTGCAGCCGACGGCGAAGGCCGCCTCGGAGGCGCCCAGGTTGCCGACGACGCTGGCCACCGCGGTCTCGAAGGCGATGAGGTCGGCGATGAGGAAGGCGGCCATCGTCACGCACATCGGACCGACCGCCAGCAGTGGCGCGCTGAGCCCGGCCAGCCCGGCGCCGACGGCCTGCGCGTAGTTCGCCGCGATGTCCAGCTGCTGCGAGAGCTCGCCGACCTTGCGGTCGAAGGCGTCACGGTCCGAGCCGGACCAGACCTCGGGGCCGATAGCGGTGGCGATGCTGGTGAGCGCCTGGTTGGCACGCTGCAGAGCCGAGCCGCCGTCGATCCAGCTGGAGGCGCCTTCGAGCAGACTGCCCGGATCGCCCTTGGCTCGCGGCATCATCCGGCTCAGCGGCAGCGCGGGCGGGAACACCGAGCAGGTCAGCACCGCGAACGACGATCCCGTCACCGCAGCGTCGGTCATCTGGTCCAGACCGTAGCCGAGGGCTCCCATCGCTCACGCCTCCCGGACGGTGCTGTCGGACTCGGCGGCGGCCCAGAGCTTCGCGCTGGCGGCCATGTTGTCGGTGATCGCGCGCAGCTGGTCGTGCTTGGACTCGGCGTCGGCGATAGCCCAGTTCTGGGCGCCGGGATAGGCGACGGCCATGGCGATGCCGACCTCGGTGAACGAGCCGCCGTCGATGTCGGCCGCCTCGAAGGCGGCCTTCGCGGCGTCCAGCTCCGGTCCCGCCGCCTGATCCAGTTCGTTGGCGAACTGGATCAGCACCTCGGGGACGATCGTCTCCCGGTCTGCCATCAGGTGTCCCTTCCCTCGTCCGGCCTCGGTTCGATCGTCACCGATCGGGGCGTCGGATGCGAGCCGGGAGGACGGGGAGGGGTCCCCTCCCGTTGCGGCAGAACGCGGCTCAGACCTCGAGGACGATCTTGCCGACCAGGTCACCGGCGGCCATGGCGGCCAGCCCGTCCCCGGCGCGGTCCAGGGGCAGGGTGCTGTCGATGAGGGGACGCAGCCCGGTGCTGTCCAGGAAGCGGATCATGTCGGTGAGTTCGTCCCGCGTGCCCATGGTGGAGCCGACGAGCTGCAGCTGCAGGAAGAAGAAGCGGTTGAGGTCCGCCGGCGGATTGGGTCCGGAGGTCGCGCCCGAGATGACGATGCGCCCGCCCGGCTTGAGCGACTTCGCCGAGTGGGAGTAGGTGGCGTCACCGACCGTCTCCATCACCGCGTCCACCTTCTCGGGCAGCCGGGCACCGGACTCGAACGACTCGTGAGCGCCGAGCTCGAGGGCTTTTGCGCGCTTCTGCTCAGTGCGGGCGGTGGCGTAGACCTTGAAGCCCGCGGCCCGCGCCATGCTGATGCAGGCGGTGGCGACACCGCCGCTGGCGCCCTGCACCAGCACCGACTGGCCGGGGCGGAGCCCGGACTTGGTGAAGAGCATGCGGTACGCCGTCAACCACGCCGTGGAGAGACAGGCGGCCTCGGCGAAGGAGAGGTTGGCCGGCTTCGGCACCACGTTGCGCTTGGGGACGATGACGTACTCGGCCAGCGAGCCCTGGTGCCGTTCGGAGAGCAGCGAGCGCTTCGGGTCGACGGTGTCGTCGCCGGTCCAGCCGTCCTGGTTGATGACGGCGTGGACGACGACCTCGTCGCCGGTGGACTCGTCGATGCCGGCGGCGTCGCAGCCCAGGATCATGGGCAGCTGCTCGGCCTTGATGCCGACGCCGCGCAGTGTCCAGAGGTCGTGGTGGTTCAGGCTCGCGGCCTTGACCGCCACCCGCGTCCAGCCTGCCGGCGGCTCGGGATCGGGCCGCTCGCCGATCACCAGACCCTTCAGCGGGTCGTCGGGGTTGAGGGACTCGGCGTAGACGGCGCGCATGGGCCCGACCCTAGTGCGGTTCAGGCGGTCATGTCCGGCGGGGCGGAGTCCAGCGCGGCCTGGATCGCGGCGACCAGCTCGCGGGCCGAGGCCGCGGTGAGCTCCACCGCCACCCGTGCCGACGGGCCCCGCGACGGGTCGGTCAGGTCGATGTTCAGCGTGTGCTCGGCCATGGCATGGACGGGATGGTCGAAGTAGACGGTGGCGTCGGTCACGTGGAACCAGGAGCCGCCGGCGTTCTTGGCGCTGCCGTCGACCGGCGTCCGGACGGTGAGGTAGGTGCACATCACAGATACCGTGCGAAGAAGTCGGCGACGCGCTCCCAGCCGTCGTTGGCGGCGGCGACGCGGTAGCTCGGCCGGTCGACGGCGAAGAAGGCGTGACCGGCGTCGTCGTAGCGGTGGAACTCGTAGTCCTTGCCGTGCTCGCGCAGCAGCGCCTCCAGCTCGTCCACCGCCTCGGGGGAGGGGTGTTTGTCCTCGTCGCCGAAGAGGCCGAGCAGCGGGCAGGCGAGCTCCGGCACCCGGTCGCGCAGGTTGCTCACCTCGATCGGGAAGTCCGGCGGCGTCGGCTCGGTGACGAACGCGCCGTAGCAGTCGACAGCCGCCTGCAGGTCGACGGTGCAGCCGGCGAGGACGGCCTGCCGACCGCCGGAGCAGTAGCCGATGGCGCCGACCTTGCCGTTGGCAGTGGGCAACGCCCGCAGGAAGGCGGCGGCCGCCGCGACGTCGCCGGTCAGCCGCCCGTCGGGGACGCCACCGGCGGCCCGGTTCGCGGCGGCCGCGTCGTCGGCGTCGGCACCCGGAGCCTCGCGGTAGTGCAGGTTCGGGCAGAGGGCGTCGTAGCCGAGCTCGGCGAAGCGACGCACGATCTCCTTCGTCGCCCGGTCGAAACCGGGCATGTGGTGGATCACGACGACGCCCCCGCGAGGCGCGTCGCCCGCAGGACGCGCGAGGTAGGCCTCGATCTCGTCACCGCCGTCTCCGGTGAGGGTGATGATCTCCGCGGTGAGTGCGTCCGGCATGCCTCGATGCAACCACAGCTAGGGTCGGCTGCGTGCGCCGTGGTGTCCGTCGTCCCCTGCTCGCCCTCGTGGCGCTGGTGGTGGCGCTGGCCGTGGGCTACGCCGTCCGGGCTGCGAACTCCGACGACGACGCGCCCCACCCGGTGCCGAGCAGCAGCACGTCGCGCTGAGCCTGACCGACGCCGCCGCGGGTCGGCGTCCCCGGCGATCACGCGCAGCGCACACTTGAGGGGTGCCAGCCCTCCCGTCCGGTGACGCCGCCCCGCGTGACGGGCGGCTGCCGCAGGCCGCCCTGGATCGCGCCCGGGGCGTGCCGTTCGGCGTCTACGTCCACGTGCCGTTCTGCCAGACGCGCTGCGGTTACTGCGACTTCAACACCTACACCGCCACCGAGCTCGGGCCGGGCGTCAGCCGGCACAGCTACGTCGACACCGTGCTGCGGGAGCTGCGCCTGGCCGCCTCGGTGCTCACCGACGGCGACGCCTTCGGCGACCGCGTCCCGCCGGTCTCCACCATCTTCTTCGGCGGCGGCACCCCGACGCTGCTGCCGGCCGAGCACCTCGGTGCGGTCGTCGACGAGATCGGCGCGCGCTTCGGGCTGGCCGACGACGTCGAGGTGACCACGGAGGCCAACCCCGAGACCGTCACCCCGGCCTACCTCGAGCGACTGCGCAGCGCCGGCTTCACCCGGGTCTCGCTCGGAATGCAGTCGGCGGTGCCGAAGGTGCTGGCCGTGCTGGACCGGGTCCACCGCCCGGATCGGCCGATGCAGGCCGTCGCCGAGGCGCGGGCGGCCGGGTTCGAGCACGTCAACCTGGACCTCATCTACGGCACGCCGCACGAGACGGACGCCGACTGGCAGGCGACCCTGGCCGCGGCGATCGCCGCGGAGCCGGACCATCTCAGCGCCTACGCCCTCGTGGTGGAGGAGGGGACGGCCTTGGCGCGGCAGGTGGGCAGCGGCGTCGTCCCCGCCCCGGACGACGACGTGCTCGCCGACCGCTATGTCATCGCCGACGAGACGCTGCGCGCGGCCGGATACGACTGGTACGAGATCTCCAACTGGGCCCGCGACGAGGCCGCGCGCTGCCGCCACAACGACCTGTACTGGACCGGCGGCAGCTGGTGGGGCCTCGGTCCGGGCGCGCACAGCCATGTCGGCGGGGTGCGCTGGTGGAATGTCAAGCACCCGGTCCGCTACACCGCCATGATCGACGGCGGCGGCAGTCCGGCGGCCGGCCGGGAGACCCTCGACGACGACGCCATGCTGCTGGAACGGGTGATGCTGGCCGTCCGGCGCCGGGAGGGGCTCTCGGTGCTGTCGCTGCCCGAACGGGCGCGTGGCGTCGTCCCCCAGCTCGCCAACTGGGGGCTGGTCGACCGCTTCGGCGTCGACGGCGGCCGCATCGTGTTGACCCAGCGCGGCCGGCTCATGGCCGATGCCGTGGTCAAGGAGCTGTTGGCCGCCTGACCGTGAGCCGCCCGTCGGCGAGGCGGTGCCGGAGCAGCGCCGCGCTCTCGGCGGCCGAGGCGGGGGCGTCGGTGATCACGTGCCGGGCGTCGAGGTGGGCGGCGGCGAACTGCCGGTGTAGCAGCCGGGTCGCCTCGGCGTCGGCGAAGCTGTGGCCGGCGCGGCCGGCGACCCGGTGCAGGCAAGTCTCGACATCGGGCAGCAGCACCGCGTAGTCCAGCTCCGGTATCCCGCTCGCGGTGTGGAAGACCGGCAGGAAGGCGGGATCCAGGACGCCCTCGAAGACCACGTGGAAGTCGCGCGCCAGCCGCCCGGCCGCTGCGGCCGCGGCCTCGACGACGGCGGTGTTCTGGGCATGGGCCTCGGGGCGCCAGGGATCGATGCCACCGCGGTGCAGGAAGCCGAAGAAGGCGTCGCCGGGCACCAGCATGCTGGGGCTCGCGTCGCGGGCCAGCATCGGCGCGACGCTCGACTTGCCGGCGCCGGGCGGACCGGTGACGACGAGCAGGCTCATGGTCGGCCCACCAGCCTCAGGCGGGTGGGCCCAGCGGGCTGTCGGCGCGGAAGGCGTCGAGGTCCAGGATCCGGACGTGCAGCGTGTTGCGTCCCTGCAGCGCGGCCCGCAGCGCCCGGTGGACACCGTCCTCGAGATAGGTCTCGCCCCGCCACAGCACCGCGTGCGGGAAGAGGTCGCCGTAGAAGGTGGAGTCCTCGTCGAGCAGGTGGTCCAGCTTGAGCTCGCGCTTGGTCGTGGTCAGCTCGTCGAGCCGGACGGTGCGGGGCGCCACGTTGGCCCAGTCGCGGGCCGACAGGCCGTGGTCGGGGTAGGGGCGCCCCTCGCGCACGGCCTTGAAAATCACGTCCAGCACCCTACGTCACGAGCGGTCCGGTCCCGTCGCGATTAAGCTGGCAGGCGTGGGAGTCGAGGAGCGCAAGCTGGAGGTGCTGCGCGCCATCGTCGCGGACTACATCGCCACCAACGAGCCCGTGGGCAGCAAGGGACTGGTCGACCGCCACAACCTGGGCGTCTCGTCGGCGACGGTCCGCAACGACATGGCCGCGCTGGAGGAGGAGGGGCTGATCGTCCAGCCCCACACCAGCGCCGGCCGCGTGCCCACCGACGCCGGGTACCGGATGTTCGTCGACCGGCTCACCGAGATCAAGCCGCTCTCCGGGGCCGAGCGCCGCGCCATCACCGCCTTCCTCGACGGCGCCGTGGACCTCGACGACGTGCTGCACCGCGCCGTCCGGGCCCTGGCGCAGCTCACCCGCAACGTGGCGGTGGTCCAGTACCCGTCGCTGTCGCGCAGCCGGGTGCGGCACCTGGAGCTGGTGACGATCTCCACCACCCGGCTGATGCTGGTGCTCATCACCGACACCGGGCGGGTCGAGCAGCGCCTGGTGGAGCTGCCGGCGCCGGTCGCCGAGAACGACGTCTTCGACCTGCGCGGCACGCTCAACCAGCGGCTGCGCGACCGGCCGCTGGCCGAGACCCCGGCGATCGTGGAGCAGCTCCCCACTCAGGTCGACCCCAAGCTACGCGGCCTGCTCGCGACGTTGACGACCGTGCTGCTGGAGGTGCTCGTCGAGCCGTCCAGCGACCGGATCGTCCTCGGCGGCACCGCCAACCTCAACAACCAGACCCTGGACTTCCCGGCCATCCGGCCGGTCCTCGAGGCGCTCGAGGAGCAGGTGGTGCTGCTGCGCCTGCTGGACCAGTCGCTGACCTCGTCGCCGAACCTGGTGGTGCGCATCGGCAACGAGACCGAGCACGAGGCGCTCGCCGGCGCCGCGGTGGTCGCCGGCGGGTACGGCCTGCACGGCGCCGCGGTCGGGGGTGTCGGGGTGCTCGGCCCCCGCCGCATGGACTACGGCCACACCATGGCACGAGTGGCCGCCGTCGCACGTTACGTCGGCAGCCTGCTCGAGGAGCGCTGACCTACACTGGCACTCGGCGCCCGCGAGTGCCAAGGCAGCCGCCGAGGCGTCTGCCACGACCTGCTTCGAGGACGGAACTGACTGGTGGCTGAGGCTCCCCGCGACTATTACGGCCTGCTCGGCGTCGGCAAGGGTGCGACGGCCGAGGAACTCAAGCGTGCCTACCGCAAGCTGGCACGTCAGCTGCACCCCGACGTGAACCCCGACCCGGCGGCGGCCGATCGGTTCAAGGAGGTCACGACCGCCTACGAGGTGCTCTCGGACCCCGAGAAGCGCCGCATCGTGGACCTCGGTGGCGACCCGCTGCAGCAGGGCGGGGGCGGCGGCGGTGCCGCGGGCTTCGGTGGGTTCGGCGGTTTCGGCGACGTCTTCGAGGCGTTCTTCGGCAACGGTGGTCCGATGGGCGGCGGTCGTGGCCGCCGCAGCCGGGTGCGGCCCGGCGCCGACGCGCTGCTGCAGGTCTCGCTCACCCTGGACGAGACCGCCTTCGGTACCCGGCGCGAGATCCCGGTCGAGACCGCCGTCCTCTGCGACACCTGCCAGGGCGCGGGCTGCGCGCCGGGGACCTCGCCGCGGACGTGCGCCACCTGTGCCGGCGCCGGGGAGATCCAGACGGTGCAGCGCTCCTTCCTGGGCCAGGTCATGACGACCCGCGCCTGCTCGGCCTGCGGCGGCACCGGTGAGCAGATCCCCTCGCCGTGCCCGACCTGCGGCACCGAGGGGCGCATCCGCGCCCGCCGCACCAAGACCGTCGACATCCCGGCCGGCATCGAGGACGGGATGCGCATCCGGCTCGCCGGCCAGGGGGAGGTGGGCCCCGGTGGCGGTCCGGCCGGCGATCTTTACATCGAGATCTCGGAGATCCCACACGACACCTTCACCCGTGAGGGCGCCGATCTGCACTGCACCATCGGCGTGCCCATGACCTCGGCTGCGCTGGGCAGTGACCTCGTCCTCACCACCCTCGACGGCGAGGAGAAGATCGAGATCCGGCCCGGCACGCAGAGCGGCGCGGTGCTGCACCTGCGCGGCAAGGGCGTCCCGAAGCTGCGCAGCTCCATCCGCGGCGACCTCTACGTCCACGTCGAGGTCCGGACGCCGACGCGCCTGGACGACGAGCAGGAACGCCTGCTGCGCGAGCTCGCGACCCTGCGCAACGAGGACGTCTCGGTGGCCCATCGCGGCTCCGGGCTCTTCGGCAAGGTCCGCGACGCCTTCCGGCCGTAGTCCGGGCCGGGCATGACGCCGCCGCTGTTCCTGCTCGATCCCGTTCCCGCGGTCTCCGACGGCGGGGACCTGCTGCTCAGCGGCGACGAGGGGCATCACGCCGCCCGAGTGCGACGGGTGCGGCCGGGGGAGATCGTCCTGGTCGCCGACGGTCGCGGGACGCTGCTGCGCTGCACCGTCCGTGCCGTCGCCGGCGAGAACGTCACCCTGCACGTGGACGCCCGCGAGCTCGTCGCCGAGGGGCAGCCGCGGCTCGTGGTGGTCCAGGCCCTGCCCAAGGGGGAGCGGGCCGAGCTGGCGGTCGAGACGATGACCGAGCTCGGCGTCGACGCCATCGTCCCCTGGGCGGCGAGCCGGTCGGTGACACAGTGGCACGGGGCCCGTGGCGAGAAGGCGCTGGCACGGTGGCGGCGCACGGCGGCCGAGGCGGCGAAGCAGAGCCGCCGGGCTCGCGTCCCGGAGGTCACCGGTCTCGCCGGCACCACCGACGTCGTCGGACTGCTCGGGGCCGCGGCGCTCGGCCTGCTGCTGCACGAGGACGCCGAGCTGCCGCTGCGGGGCGCGCCGCTGCCGCTGGTGGGCGACGTGGTCGTGGTCGTCGGCCCGGAGGGCGGCCTCAGCCCCGACGAGCTCGACGCCTTCGCCGCGGCCGGGGGACACCCGGTGCGGCTGGGCCCGACGGTGCTGCGGACCTCGACGGCCGGTGCGGCTGCCGTCTCGGCGCTCTCGCTGCTGCTGGACCGTTGGGGCTGAGCCGCGGGTCGCTCAGCGGCCGGGCTGGTTACCGGCGCCGGGGTCGGGGTACCGACTGCAACAGTGCAGAGCAGCGCTGATCGACCCGAGGAATTGTCTTGCGCCTGCCCCGACCGAACGGTCCGCTGTCGGCCGATCTCGTCTCCGCCCTCCGGGAACGCCGCCCCGATGCCGTCCCCGCGCTGACCGATCCGCCGGCCGACCCGCTCGCCGACGACGACCTGCAGCTCGCGCTGTGGATCTGCTTCGAGCTGCACTACCGCGGCTTCGACGAGGTGCCGGACCGGTGGGAATGGGAGCCGGCGGTGATCGCGCTGCGTCGCGATCTGGAGGACGTGCTCCTCGCGGCGCTGCGCAGCGCGATCGACGTCCCTCTGAGCGACGCCCGCCTCGGCGACCGGCTGCGTGATTTGGTCGAGAGCGACGACGGTCCCTCGGTGGCACGGTTCGTGCAGCGGGAGGCCACCATGGCCCAGTTCCGCGAGTTTGCGCAGCATCGCTCGATCTATCAGCACAAGGAGGCGGACCCGCACACCTGGGCCATCCCGAGGCTGAGCGGGCGGGCCAAGGCGGCCCTCGTCGAGATCCAGACCGACGAGTACGGCGGCGGCGAGGTCGGCCACATGCATGCGGAGCTCTTCCGGGTGCTGCTGCGCGAGGTGGGCCTGGACGACGGCTACGCCGCCTACGTCGAGGAGGTTCCCGGCATCGCGCTGGCCATCGGCAACGTCATGTCGCTCTTCGGGCTGCGGCGTGACCTGCGTGGTGCGCTCGTCGGCCACCTCGCGGCCTACGAGATGACCTCGTCGGCTCCCTGCCGGCGCTACGCCAAGGGGCTGCGACGCCTGGGCGGCAGCGAGGCAGCCTGCGCCTTCTACGACGTCCACGTCACCGCCGACGCGCTGCACGAGCAGGTCGCCGCCTACGACCTCTGCGAGGGGCTGGCCGAGACCGAGCCCGACCTCACCGAGGACATCGCCTTCGGCGCAGCAGCCTGCCTGCACGTCGACGACCGCTTCGCCCGACACGTGCTGGCGGCCTGGACAGCGGGGGAGTCGTCGCTGCGCCGGCCCCGTCTGGCGGTGGCGTCGTGACGACGAGGATCACCGCCTACCCGGACGGTCCGCTGATCGTGCGGGGGGACTTCGTCGTCGACGACGTCGACGGCGCCGAGGTGGACATCCCGGCCGCCACCGGCGGTCCCGGCTCCACGGTGGCGCTCTGTCGCTGCGGCCGGTCGGCGCTCAAGCCGCTCTGCGACGGCAGCCACAAGATCGCGCGCCGCCGCACGCCGGGAGGCGAGGCGTCGTGACGACCTGCGTCTTCGGTCCGCTCACCCTCGACTACGACGAGCGGGTGCTGACCCCGCGGCCATGGACCCTGCTGCAGAGCGAGTGGGCCGCCGAGCTCGCCGCCGACGCCGGGCCGGGGCCGCTGCTGGAGCTCTGCGCCGGCGCCGGACACATCGGGCTCGCGGCGGCCGTGCTGAGCGGGCGGTCGCTGGTGCAGGTGGAGCTGGATCCGGTGGCGGCCGCCTTCGCTACCGGCAACGCCGCCGCGGCCGGCGTCGCCGACCGCGTCGAGATCCGTAACCGCCGGCTGCAGGACGCGGTGCGCCCCGCCGAGAGTTTCCCGGTCGTCGTCGCCGACCCGCCGTACCTGCCGACGCACCAGGTCGCGCGCTGGCCCGAGGATCCCGTGCTCGCCATCGACGGCGGCACCGACGGTCTGGACGTCGTCCGCGCCTGTCTGCAGCTGGCCGGCCGGCACGTAGATCGCGGCGGCGCGGTCCTGCTGCAGGTGGCCGGCGACCCGCAGGTCAATGCCGTCACCAGGCTGCTCCTCGACGAACCCGGCTACCGGCTGCGGGTCGCCGACGTCCGGCGGCACGACCCGGAACGGGCCGTCATGCTGCTGCGGCCGGCGACCTGACGCCGTCGCGCAGCACCGACGAAGACTGCCGCCGGAAGGTGGCTTGGCAAACCTGAGCTTGCATGTAAGATTCTCGTTAGGTCACGGATGACTGGAGAACTGCATGGATCGCGAGCTCAACGCCTTCCGCACGCTCAAGTGGACTACCACGGTCACCCTCGTCGTCGGTGCCGCCCTGGCCTGTTCGGTGCCGGTGGTCGGGCCGGCAGGGGTGAGTGCGTCATCGCCGAGCGCGGCATCGCATGCCGCCGCGCGGGACTATTCCACGCTGCAGTGGGGTGATCATGGCGCCGATGTCGACGCGCTGATCAACGGCAAGAACGCGGCCAACCGGGACCCGGGCTCGTTGTACAGCGTGACCAAGGCCATCGGTGCCCGCAGCACGTGGGACCGTCGGGACTCGAGCGGGCAGCCGATCACCGGACAGAACGTCGGGGTCGCCGTCCTGGACTCCGGGGTGACTCGGGTTCCCGGTCTGGACGGCCAGGGCAAGGTCACCTACGGCCCTGACCTGTCGATCGAGGGCAACGGCGACCTGACGAACACGGACACGTTCGGTCACGGCACGTTCATGGCCGGCCTCATCGGTGCCCGGGACACCAGCGTCTCCTCGGCGGACCTCGCCGCCGTGTCGCCGGACGTCCCCCTCGGCGTGGCCCCGGACGCCGACCTGCTGCCGATGAAGCTCGCCACCACCGACGGCAGCACCGACGTCAGCCAGGTCATCGCCGCGCTGGACTGGGTGACGCAGCACCCGGTCATGCCCGACGGCACGCCGATCCGGGTCGTCAACCTCTCCTACGGCACGCTCTCGCGGCAGGACTACCGTTCCGACCCACTCGCCGCCGCCGCCGAGAACGCCTGGCGGCACGGCCTGGTCGTCGTCACGTCCGGCGGCAACGAGGGCAACCAGAGCAACGGTCTCACCGACCCGGCCACCGACCCGTACGTCCTCGCGGTCGGCGCCGCCGACAGCGGGGGCCGGACGGACTGGAACTCGCGGAGCACGACCCTCGCCTCGTTCTCCAGTGTCGGCACGGCACAGCGACACGTCGACCTCGTGGCACCCGGACGTTCCCTGGTGTCGCTCCGTGCGCCGGGCTCGACGATCGACACCGACAATCCGCAGGGGCTGGTCGACGGCGACAGCACGGGACGGCTCTTCCGTGGCAGCGGCAGCAGCCAGGCGGCGGCCGTCGTCTCCGGCGCGGTCGCGCTGCTGCTGCAGGCCTACCCGTCGCTGACGCCCGACCAGGTCAAGGCGGCGCTGGTGCAGTCCGCCAGCGCGGTGAGCGGCTCGACGACTCAGGTCGGCGCGGGGCTCGTCAACGTGCAGGGCGCCCTGAATGCGGTTCCCGGCATCCTGCAGCGCGACAAGCTCGCCGGGACGGTCAAGGCCTCACCCGTGGGCGGCCTGATCTCTACTGTCAGCAGCACCCAGAACTTCCCGCTGGCGACCGGTCGGGGATCGATCGATGCCGCCCGCGGCGGTTCGGTGCTCGTCGACGCCGACGGCAACGAACTGTCCGGTGAGATCGACGTCATGGGCACGCCGTGGAACCCGGCCGCCTGGTGGTCGGCGACCTCCTCGTTGAGGGCGTGGTCCGGCGGGCAGTGGCTCGGCGCGACCTGGACCGGCTCGGGCTGGCAGCCCGACGAATCCGGCCTCGCCTCGGCGCGGTGGTCGTCTGCTCGCTGGTCGTCGGCGCGGTGGTCGTCCGCGGACTGGTCGTCGGCGCGATGGTCCTCGGCGCGGTGGTCGTCTGCTCGCTGGTCGTCCGCGCGCTGGTCGTCCGCGCGCTGGTCGTCGAACGACTGGTGATCATGCGCACGATCGCGCGCCCGGTCAGTGCCAGCGTCAAGACAGCTGCGCTGACCGGGGCGCTCGCAATCGCTGCCGCGGGACTGAGCTGGTGGTCCGTGGTGCGCGAGCCGCAGGTGGCCGTGGTGACCGATCCGGCTGTCGTCCTGGCCCTCACGGTGGCGTTCTTCCTGGGTGAGCAGTACCTGGTCCACGTCGAGTTCCGCCGGCAGTCGCACTCGTTCACGGCCGCCGGTGTGCCGCTCGTGCTCGGCATCCTGCTGCTGCCGGCTCACGAGGTCGTCGTCGCCCGGGTGGTGGGGTCGGTGCTGGCCCTCATCGTCCAGCGCATCAGCGTCGAGAAGATCGCCTACAACGTCAGCGCCTTCGGTTTCGAGGCCGCCCTGTCGGCCACCCTGGTGCACCTCTGGCTGCCGGCGGCAGGTCAGTTGACGCTGGCCGACGTCGTGCCGCTGCTGCTGGTCGTCGCTGTCGTCGACCAGCTGATGAGTCTGCTGGTGCTGGTCGTCATCCGGATGCACAACGGTCCGCTGAGTCGCGCGGACGTCGCGGAGGTGTTGATACCGGCGCTGCTGCTCAGCTTGATCACCGCCACGCTGGGCATCGCGATGCGGCTCCTCATGCTGCAGGGCACCCTCGGCTACCTCCTGGTGGCCGTGCTGTCGGGCGTCGTCGTCGCCTGTTACGCCGGGTACGCGGCCTCGAGCCGGCGGCACCACTCGCTGCGGACGGTGCACGACTTCGTGGCCACCGGTGTCGGCGCCGAGTCCGTGGCCGAGCTGGGGCTGCAGTCGTTGCGGCGCGTCCGCACCGTGCTGCGGGCATCCTCGGCCGAACTCGTCATCGCCACCGGTCCGGACGATCGCGGCCTCGACGGGATCCACGGCGACCCGACGTGGCTGCGCATCGACGAGGAGGACCGGCTCACGTCGCACCGTGCCCCGTTGAGTCCCCGAGACTGGGTGCGGGCCAAGGCGCTCTACCACGGCGAGGCGACGCGGGCCGCGCGCGATTCGAAGGACCGGGCGGTCAGGAAGTGGCTCGACGCCTCGGCTGTCGGCGACGCGATCGTGGTACCGCTCGCGGCCGGAACCGAGTCGCTGGGCTCGCTGGCGGTGCTGGACCGCCTCGGCGACACCACCACCTTCACGACTGACGACGCCGCGCTGCTGCAGACCCTGGCCAGCAACCTCGCCGTGTCGATCCGCAGCGCCCAACTGGTCGAGCGGTTGGCCTACGACGCGACCCACGATCCGCTCACCGGCCTGGCGAACCGGGCGCATCTCGCGGCCTGCATCGACGCCATCGCCGAGGACGCCGAGCAGCCGGCAGCGGTGTTGCTGCTCGATCTCGACAGGTTCAAGGAGGTCAACGACGTGCTCGGGCACGACGTCGGCGACCGCCTGCTCTGTGTCGTGGCCGATCGGTTGCGGGCGTGCATGCCGGGCTCGGCCACCATCGCGCGACTCGGCGGCGACGAGTTCGCCGTCCTGCTGCCCGAGCTGGGTCCCGACCCGGAGGTCGCCGCGACGACCGCTGCGCACCGGGCCGCGGCGGAGCTGTCCCGACCGGAGCGCTTGGACGAGGCGATCATCACCCCGGTCGCGAGCGTCGGGGTCGCGATCGGTCCGGGGCCCGGTCGCCGCGACCTGCTGCGACAGGCCGACACCGCCATGTACGAGGCCAAGGCCGGCGACGATTCGGTCGCGGTGTACTGCGCGGAGATGGACCGTGGCCGGGCAGAGCGGCTCGCGCTGATCGCCGACCTGCGGGTCGCGGCGACCGCGGACCTGCACCAGCAGTTCGCCGTGTACTACCAACCGAAGATCGACGTCCGCACCGGCGCGGTGATCAGCGCGGAGGCGCTGCTGCGCTGGAACCATCCGAGCCTCGGCGTGGTCCCGCCCGACCAGTTCATCCCGCTGGCCGAGACCACCGGGCTCATCGACACGCTGACCGACTTCGTGCTGGCGACGGCGCTCGACGACTGCGCCCGGTGGCACCGGGGCGGGCACCGCCTCAGCGTCGCGGTCAATCTCGCGTCCCGGAACGCCACCGACACGGAGCTGCCGCAACGCGTGTCGACGCTGCTCGCGCGCAGTGGCGTCGAGGCTCGTCAGCTGATCCTCGAGATCACCGAGACCAGCATCATCGCCGATCAGGACAGGGCCGTGCCGGTGCTGCGCCGACTCTCCGACGCGGGAGTCTGCATCTCGCTGGACGACTTCGGCACCGGGTACTCCAGCCTCTCCTATCTGCAGCAGTTGCCGGTCTCCGAGGTGAAGATCGACAAGTCCTTCGTCGCGGGCCTCAGCGGGGACAACGCCGGACACGCGGCCGCGCTCGTCCGCAGCATCACGGCGCTGGCAGACAACCTGGAGTTGCGTGTCGTGGCCGAGGGCATCGAGACGCAGGATCAGCTCGAGCAGGTCCGCGACTTCGGTGCTCGCGTCGGCCAGGGCTACCTCATCAGCCGCCCGATGCGCGCGATCGAGTTCGACCCGTGGCTCGACGGACAGCGCGGCACGGCGCTGCGGCTCGTCACGGCCTGATCCCGCCCGTCGCGACCGGAGTCCCAGTAAGGTCTCGGTCGTGGCTGCCGACGCCGAGTGCCTGTTCTGCAAGATCGTGGCGGGGGAGATCCCCGCGACGGAGGTCTACTCCGACGATCAGGCCTACGCCTTCCGTGACCTCAACCCGCAGGCGCCCACCCACATCCTGGTGGTGACGCGGGAGCACTTCACCGACGTCGCCGACACCGGCCGGGACGCGACGGCGTCGGCGGGCCTGCTCGCCGGCGTCCGAGCCGTGGCCGAGCAGGAAGGCCTCTCGGACTTCCGCACCGTCTTCAACACCGGCGCCGGAGTGGGGCAGACGGTCTTCCACGTCCATGCGCACGTCCTGGCCGGACGTCCGCTGGGGTGGCCGCCCGGCTGAGCGGGGGTAATTCGCGCCGGACGTCGGTACAGTGGAGACGTTCCGCACCCGAGCCAGAAAGCCCGCCTTGACCGAAAGAACCGATTCCGCTGCGCAGTCAGATCGTGCAGTTCCGTCCGAGCAGGAAGCGGGTCGCGTCTCGACGACACTCGTCGTGCCGGGCGAGCAAGCCATGGTCGCGCTGCTCGGATCGCGGGACGAGCTGCTGCGGGTCATCGAGCAGTCCCTCGACAGCGACATCCACGTCCGCGGCAACGAGATCACCATCACCGGCCGCGCCAGCGACAACGCCACCGCGGTCCGACTCTTCGAGGAGTTGCTGGCGCTCGTCAAGGCCGGCCAGACGCTGACCTCGGACTCCGTGGCCCGGGTCCTCGGCATGCTCACCGCCGACTCGACCGAGCGCCCCGCCGAGGTCCTGAGCCTCAACATCCTCTCGCGGCGCGGCAAGAACATCCGTCCCAAGACGCTGAACCAGAAGCGCTACGTCGACGCCATCGACAAGCACACCATCGTCTTCGGCATCGGCCCCGCCGGTACCGGCAAGACCTACCTGGCCGTGGCGAAGGCGGTGCAGGCGCTGCTGAACAAAGAGGTCACCCGCATCATCCTGACCCGTCCGGCCGTCGAGGCCGGTGAGCGGCTCGGCTTCCTGCCCGGCACGCTCTTCGACAAGATCGACCCGTATCTGCGACCGCTCTTCGACGCCCTGCACGACATGCTGGACCCGGACTCGCTGCCGCGGCTGATGCAGGCCGGCACCATCGAGATCGCTCCGCTGGCCTACATGCGGGGCCGGACGCTGTCGGGCGCCTTCATCATCCTCGACGAGGCGCAGAACACGACGCCCGAGCAGATGAAGATGTTCCTGACCCGGCTCGGCTTCGACTCCAAGGTCGTCGTCACCGGTGACGTGACCCAGGTGGACCTGCCCGGCAACTCGCGCAGCGGTCTGAAGGTCGTGCGGGACATCCTCGGCGAGGTCGAGGACGTGCACTTCGCCAACCTGACCTCCACCGACGTCGTGCGACACCGGCTCGTCGGCGAGATCGTCGACGCCTACGAGCGGTTCGACGCGCAGCACGGCGGTGATGGCCGTGTCCGTCGAGGTCAATAACGAGTCCGGCGTCGACGTCGACGGCGTCGGGTTGGCCGAGCTCAGCCGGTTCGTGCTCGAGGCACTCGGCATCGACCCGCTCGCGGATCTGTCGGTGCTGCTCGTCGACACCGACACCATGGCCGCACTGCACCAGCAGTGGATGGACCTGCCGGGTCCGACCGACGTGATGGCCTTCCCGATGGACGGGGCCGACGGTGGCGTGGGGGAGCGGGTGGACCCGTCCGCTCCGCCCGGCACGGACGAGAACCCCGGCGAGACGATGCTCGGCGACGTCGTGCTCTGCCCGACGGTGGCCGCCGACCAGGCCGCCTCGGCCGGTCACTCGCTGACCGCCGAGCTGCACCTGCTCTGCACCCACGGCATCCTGCACCTGCTCGGCTACGACCACGGCGAGCCGGACGAGGAGCGCGAGATGTTCGAGCTGCAGGCTCGGCTCACGCGGGAGTGGTCGGCGCGCAGCGGCGTCGGGGAGATCCGTTCGCCGCTGCCCGGCACGGCCGGTGAGGTGCGGGGCACGTCATGACCGGTGGTGCGGTGATCGCGCTGCTGGTGGCGATCCTGCTCGTCCCGATCGGCGGCCTCTTCGCCTGTGTCGACGCCGCGCTGGCGCGGGTCTCCAAGGCGCGCGTCGACGAGTTCGTCCGCGAGGAGACCCCCGGTGCGAAGGCGCTCTCGGCCGTGGTGGCCGACCGTCCCCGCTACACCAACCTGCTGCTGATGCTGCGGGTGGCCTGCGAAGTGACGGCCACCGTGCTCGTCGCCATCGTCGCCCGCTCGCTCTTCGGCACTCGCTGGCCGGTGGCGCTCGTCGTCGTCGTGATCATGATCGTCGTCATCTACGCCGTCATCGGCGTGGGGCCGCGCACCCTCGGCCGGCAGCACCACAACCGGGTGGCGCTCGCCTCCGCGCCGGCGGTCCGGGCCCTGGGCCGGCTCTTCAACCCGTTGGCCGCCCTGCTCATCCTGCTCGGCAACGCGATCACGCCGGGCCGCGGCCTGCGCGACGGACCGTTCGCGACCGAGGTCGAGCTGCGGGAACTGGTCGACATGGCCGAGGAGCGCGGCGTCGTCGAGGCCGACGAGCGGCAGATGATCCAGTCCGTCTTCGAGCTCGGCAACACCATCGCCCGCGAGGTGATGGTCCCGCGCACCGAGGTCGTCTACATCGAGAAGATCAAGACGGTGCGGCAGGCGCTGGCGCTGGCGCTGCGCAGCGGCTTCTCCCGCATCCCGGTCGTCGGCGAGAACGCCGACGACGTGGTGGGGGTGGTCTACCTCAAGGACCTCGCCCGCCGCGCCCAGGACGCCGAGCGAGCCCGGACGACCGTCGTCGCCGACGTCATGCGGACCGTCACCTACGTGCCGGAGTCCAAGCCGGTCGACGCGCTGCTGCGCGAGATGCAGGCGGCCCGGTCCCACATCGCCATCGTCATCGACGAGTACGGCGGCACCGCCGGCCTCATCACCATCGAGGACATCCTGGAGGAGATCGTCGGCGAGATCACCGACGAGTACGACGTCGAGCGGCCCCCCATCGAGCGGCTGGCCGAGGACGACGACCAGGTCAATCTCGCCCGCGTCACCGCCCGGCTGGCCGTCGAGGACCTCGCCGAGCTCTTCGACGTGGAGATCCCCGACCGCGACGACGTCGAGACGGTCGGCGGGCTGCTCGCCGAGGCGCTGGGACGCGTCCCGATCGCCGGCTCCACCGCGGTGGTCCACGGTTTGCAGCTGCGCGCGGACGAGATTGGCGGGCGCCGCAACCGGGTCGACTCCATCCTCGTCACCCGCGTCACGCCACCCGACGAGAACGACGACGGCGCGGTCGGAGACGATGAGCGGGAGACTGCGCACGCGAGCCAAGGACGGTCATGACTTCGCTTCACCCCGAGGACGCCAAGCTGGTCACCCTCGCCCGCTCGGCCCGCGCCCGCACCGGCGCCGCCCAGGGCGCGGCGGTCCGGGACGGCGACGGCCGGACCTACGTGGCGAGCACGGTGGCGCTGCCCTCGCTGCAGCTCTCGGCCCTGCAGGCCGCCGTCGCGATGGCGGTCTCGTCCGGGGCCGATGTGCTCGAAGCCGCGGTGGTGCTGGGCGAGGACTCCGACGACGACGCCGGCACTGCCGCGGTCCGCGATGTCGCGCCCGCCGCGCCCGTCCTGCACGCGGGACCCGACGGCTCGCTGCGCTGACGTACCGGACTGACGCACCACACTGACGCGCGGCACTGACGCCTGCGTCCCTCCCACAGCCCCGCGAGTGGTCGATTTTCGCACCCGGTGGTCGATGGTACGGCGACCACTGGACGCGGAAAACGACCACTCGCGGTGATCGGGCATCCGCGGTGGTCGGGCATCCGCGGTCATTGGGCATCCGCTGTGGTCGAGCACCTGCGGCGATCGGACATCCGCTGTGACGCCAGCCACAACAAAAGAGGCAACCCTGCCTGTTTGGGGTTACGGTGGCCGGCATGACCAGGGCGGTGACCCAGCGGCGGGCCGAGCGGACCCAGGACGCGCTGCTCACCGCCACCATCGAGTGCCTGGTGCGTGACGGGTACCGCGAGATGTCCACCAACGACGTCGTCCGCCAGGCGGGGTCGTCGCGGGGAGCGCTGGCGCACCACTTCCCGACCAAGGCAGACCTGGTGCGGGCGGCGGTGACCCGACTCGTCGACCTGCGGGTCGCGGAGTTCCGGCTGCGGCTGGCCGGCATCCCCGAGGGTGACCGGACGCCGGCCGGCGCCGCCGAGATCCTCTGGTCCTTCGTCGCCGACGACTCCTTCCACGCCCTGCTGGAGCTGCTCGTCGCCGCGCGCCGTGACGACGACCTCCGTGCCGTCCTGCGGAGCTTCCCGGAACGGGTCAACGCCGAGGCGCTGGAGGCGTTCGGCGAGGCCTTCCCTGACATCGTGTCGCGGCCGCACGCGGAGTCCATCCTTCGCGCGATCGTCGCGCTCTTCATCGGCCAGGCCGTGCAGCAGGGCCTGGACGGTGACCCCGAGGGCCGCAACGCCGCGGTCCGCGACCTGCTCGTCGACGCGCTCGTGCTCATCCCTCGCGACTGACCCGAAGGAGATCGACAGATGGCTGCTCCCAAGACCTATCCGCACCGCGAGGTCCGCACCCGCCGGGTGCGGTTCACCTATCCCGACGGCCGCCGCCACCAGCACTACGTCCGCGGCGACCTGGTGATGAGTCACGTGGTGGCGGTGCTCTCCGGCATGTTCCCCGAGGGCGAGGACTTCTTCGTCCGCTCGGTGCGCGCGCACGCCGACGTCATCACCGACCCCGAGCTCAAGGAGCAGGTCAAGGGCTTCGTGGGGCAGGAGGTCACCCACGGCCGCGAGCACCGGGAGCTCAATGAGAAGCTCGCTGCCATGGGGTACGCCAGCCTGCGCGTCGACCGCATGACCAAGGCCGGGCTGCGCCGGCAGGAGCGCCTCCTGACGCCGAAGCACAATCTCGCCACCACCGCCGCGCTGGAGCACTACACCGCGACGCTGGCCGAGGTCCTGCTCACCGACCCGCGCGCGCAGGAGCTGCTCGGCGGCTCCGAGGTCCGCGAGATGCTGCTCTGGCACGCCCTGGAGGAGTCCGAGCACAAGTCCGTCGCCTTCGACGTCTTCCAGGAGGCGGTCGGCGACGAGAAGCTCCGGGTGCGGATGATGCGGGTCACCCACGTCACCTTCCTGGTCGCCGTCACGCTGCACTCGCTGGTGTCACTGGCGACCGACCGGGCGGCGTGGCACCCGGTCCGGCTGATCAAGAGCCTGCTCGCGCTGCGGCACTCGCCCTTCCTGTCCCGGTCGGTCATACGGCGGCTCCGTGCCTACACCGAGCCCGGTTTCCATCCGGACCAGATCGGCAACGACCAGCTGCTCGAGCAGTGGCGCGCCGAGCTCTTCGGCCCCGAGGGTTCGCTGGCCGATCACCTGGTCACCGGCAAGTCGGCGTGAGCGCCGTGTCCGGACGGCTGGCGTCAGCCGGGCAGGCGGCCGTCCAGTAGCTCGGGCAGCGCGTCGCGGGCCGCGGACCAGGCGCTCGTCGAGGTGTCGATGAGGGTGAAGTGATCGCCCTCGGTCGTGGTCAGCCGGGCGCGACCGCCCGCCTTCGTCGCCGCGGCCACGTAAGCCTCGCTCTGCGCGTAGGGGACGTTGGCGTCGCCCCGGGCGTGCAGGCACAGCACGGGCGCGGCGAGCGGCACCCGGACGATCGGGTCGGCGATCCGGTACCGGTCCGCGACGGCGTCGGGTTCGCCGCCGAGGAACGCCTGTGGGGCGCCGTCCCCGACGCCCTGTCGGGCGGCGGTGGCGAGGTCCAGGACGCCGGCCTGTGACACGACGCCGGTCAGCCGCACTGTCGGCTCCGCGCCGGGATCACCTGCGGCCAGCCCCTGCCGACCGGCCGCCCAGACCGCGAGCTGGCCGCCGGCCGAATGGCCGATAGCCACCACGCGTCGCGTCTCGACGTCCAGACCGGCCAGCCGGTCGATCCCGGCGGCGACATCGGCCAGCGTCGCCGGCCATCCGCCACCGTTGCCGACGCGGCGGTACTCCAGGTTCCACGTCGCGTAACCGCGCCGGACGAGGTCTGCGGCCAGCGGACGCCCCAGCTCGAGGCCGTACTGCGCGCGCCAGAACCCGCCGTGGATCACCACGACCGTCCCCTTGGCCGACCCCGCCGGCAGGCTCAGCTCGCCGAACTGGGACGCGTCGTCGCCGTAGCTGATCTTCCGGGGATCGGGCACGTCGTCTCGCTTTCCGGTCGGGGAGCCGCAGGCCGCCAGTCCGCTCGACCCGAGGAGTGCGGCGGCCAGGAACGTCCTGCGGGTGGGCACGCCGACCATGGTGTCACCCGGCTGATGGGACACTGGTCCGGTGACGTTCCGCTCGGGCTTCTGCTGTTTCGTCGGCCGCCCCAACGCCGGCAAGTCGACGCTGACGAACGCGCTGGTCGGCAGCAAGATCGTCATCACCAGCGACAAGCCGCAGACCACCCGCCACGCCGTCCGCGGCATCGTCACCCGCGAGGACGCGCAGCTCATCCTCGTCGACACCCCCGGCCTGCACCGGCCGCGCACGCTGCTGGGGGAGCGGCTCAACGACGTGGTCCGCTCGACGCTGGCCGAGGTCGACGTGATCGGTTTCTGCATCCCGGCCGGCGAGCGCATCGGACCGGGTGACCGCTTCATCGCCGCCGAGCTCGCCGAACTGAAGGCACCGGTCGTCGCGATCGTCACCAAGACCGATGTCGCCTCGAAGCAGCGGGTCGCCGAGCAGCTGCTGGCGGTCTCGCAGCTGGGTGACTTCGCCGATGTCGTCCCGGTCTCCGCGGTGAGTGGCGACCAGGTCGAGCTGCTCGCCGGCCTGCTCACCGGGCACCTCCCGGAGGGCCCGATGCTGTATCCGGACGACGTCGAGACCGACAACGACGTCGAGACCCGCATCGCCGAACTGGTCCGTGAGGCCGCGCTGCAGGACGTCCGCGACGAGCTGCCGCACTCCATCGCGGTAACCATCGACGAGATCCGGCGTCGGGAATCCGGCCTGCAGGAGGTCTTCGCCACCATCCACCTGGAGCGGGACAGCCAGAAGGGCATCGTCATCGGCCCGAAGGGCAGCCGCCTCAAGCGCATCGGCATCCAGGCGCGGGCCGGCGTGGAGGCCCTGCTCGGCGAGAAGGTGCACCTCGCGCTGCACGTCGCTGTCGAGAAGGAGTGGCAGCGGGACCCGAAGAAGCTCGACCGGCTGGGGTTCTGAGCCCGCGCATGCTCGACGTCTACCGCGCGGTGTTCAAGGCACCGGGCTCCGCCTCGTTCTGCGCCGCCGCCTGGGTGATGCGGCTGCCGATCGCGATGTACCCGATCGGGCTGGTGCTCATCGTCTCGGCCCGCGACGGCCGGTACGGCTTCGCCGGCGTGCTGAGCGGCATCTACGTCGTCGCCAACGGCATCGGCAACCCGGTGCTGGCCCGGGTCACCGACCGGCTCGGGCAGCGGCGACTGCTCGTCCCGGTGTCGCTGGTGCACGTGGCGGCGACGGTCGCGGCCGCCGTCGTCGTGACCAGCCACCTCCCCGATGCGCTGCTGGCCGTCGCGACCGCCGTCTGCGGCTTCACCTTCCTCTCGGTGGGCTCGCTGGTGCGGGCCCGATGGTCCTACGTGCTGGCCGGCCGGCCCGAGGTCAACACCGCCTACTCCCTCGAATCGACCCTGGACGAGACGATCTTCGTGTTGGGTCCGCTGCTCGCGACCGTGGTCGCCACCCAGCTCGAGCCGGTGCTCGTCCTCTACGGCGCCGCGGCGCTGGTGCTCGGTGGGGCGTGCTGGCTCAGCACCCTGCGCGACTCCGAACCGCCGGCCCGGACGGGGCCGTCGCGACGCCGGCCGGCCGTCCTGGACCGCGGCATGCCGGTGCTGGTGCTGGTGACCGTCGCGATGGGGGTGATCTTCGCCAGCGCCGAGGTCACCATCGTCGCCTTCTGCGACGAGGCGGGAGTGAAGGGCGTCAGCGGGGCGGTGCTGGCCGCCTTCGCCGGGGGCAGTGCGACCTCGGGATTTCTCTACGGGGCGCGGCGCTGGACCTCACCACTGCTGGATCGCTTCCGGTTGCAGGCGGTCGTCTTCGGCGTCCTGCCGCCGGTCTTCCTGCTCGCCACGAACGTCGGGGTGCTGGCGGTCTGCGCGTACGTCGTCGGATTCGGTATCGCCCCCACGCTCACCACCGCCTTCGGTCTGGTGGAGCGGTTCGTGCCGGCGGCCGCGCTCACCGAGGGTCTCGCCTGGCTCGTCACCGGGCTGAGCGTCGGGTACGGCGCCGGTGCTTCGCTGGTGGGTGGCATCTCCGATGCGCACGGCGCCCGCGCCGCCTTCGGCGTGACCATCGCGGCCGGGGTGCTCATGGCGCTCGCGGCCGTCGTGCTGCACCGCCGGATGCGCCCGCGGGACGCGTCGCGACCGGCCGTTGTCGGTGGCTGATGCCAGACTGGGGACGTGCCGCTCTACCGTGACGACGCGGTCGTGCTGCGGGTCCACAAGCTCGGCGAGGCCGACCGCATCGTCACGCTGCTGACTCGCCGTCATGGTCGGGTCCGTGCCGTCGGCAAGGGCGTGCGCCGGACGTCCTCGCGCTTCGGTGCCCGGCTGGAACCGGGCAGTCACGTCGATGTCCAGCTCTACGCCCGGCTGCCCGAGGGGCAGGCGGCGCCCGGCGGACGGCGGGGGCTGGACGTGGTCCAGCAGACGGAGTCCCACGACGCCTTCGGGGCTCGGCTGGCCCACGACTACGGCCGCTGGACGGCACTGTCGGCCATCTGCGAGACCGCCGAGCGGCTGACCGAGGAGGGCGAGCCGGCGCTGCGGCTCTACCTGCTCGTGGTCGGGGCGTTGCGGGCGCTGGTCGAGGGCGTCCACGACGCCGGCCTCGTCCTGGACGCCTTCTTCATCCGGGCGATGTCCCACGCGGGATGGGAGCCGGCGCTGCGCGACTGCGCGAAATGCTCCGCGCCGGGACCCCACGTCGCCTTCAATGTGGCCGCCGGCGGCGCCGTCTGCGATGCCTGCCGCCCCGCCGGGTCAGCCCGTCCGGCACTGCCGACGATCGAGCTGATGATCGCCCTGCTCGGGGGTGACTGGAGCATCGCCGACGCCAGCGCCCCCGGCCCCCGGCGCGAGGCCAGCGGCCTCATCGCCGCCCACCTGCAGTGGCATCTGGAGCGCGGGCTGCGGTCCCTGCCGCTGGTCGACCGCGCCTGACGCGCCCCCGCTGACCTGGCCGCGTCGGGTCGCGCCCCAGCGACCTGCACTGGCCACGCTGCGCGGGGTTGGCCCCATGCACCGTGTGGGGCTGCCCCCACGCTGTGCCGGGTTGGCCCCACAGCAGCGCGGTGCGCGGCGACGATTCACCGCGCCGGGATGGGGCCAACCGCGCCGGCGTGGGGCCAACCCCGGCGCAGCCGGTGCGCGGGATGGGGCCAACCGCGCTGGCGTGGGGCCAACCCCGGCGCAGCCGGGCCGCAGGCGGGGGGATCAGTAGTACGTGATGTCCCAGTGACTGCCCTCGTCGCAGTAGATGTTGCCCGAGGCGGCGCGCCACTGCGGGTAGCCGTCGCCCCGGTTGCCGATGCGCTCGAAGCTCGTGGTGATGTAGTTGCCGATGCAGCTGTACTTGCTGATGTCGACCTTGTAGCCGTTGTAGTGGCTGTAGGTGCCGCTGGCGTGACCGACCTCGGTCCCGCCGGTGATGTTGACGGCGCAGCCGCTGGCCCGCTTGAGCGTGATCACGCCGTCGACGGTGGACTGGTTGATCTGGTCGAACGAGGTGCAGCTGGAGTTCGACCGGGTGGTGCAGCCGCCCGAGGAGGACCAGGTGATGCCGGCGGCGGAGAGCTGCGATGCCGCTGCGGACTGGCTCAGCTTGGTGACGGCGAGCGCGTCGGGGGCGAGGGCGACCCCGGCCGTGGTGGCGAGGGCGGCGGCGGTGGCGACGGTGGCGAGCCGGAGGCGGTTCCGGCGCAGGAGAGTGGTCATGGCCCAGGACCGTATCGTGGCTTTTGCCCGTTTTGAAGGTCTAGACCACGAGATTCTCGGTGTTCGCCGTCGTGACGTCCCCTCATCACCCGGCCGATAACCTGACGCGATGACCGCGCCCGCCCGCTTCCGCCGCGGTGGCACCGCCTGGCCCGCGCCGCCGCCCCATCCGTCGGGGGCGACCCCGCCGGCGATCCCGGCGAACCTCGTTCCCCGCCACGTCGCGATCGTCATGGACGGCAACGGCCGCTGGGCGCACGCGCAGGGACTGCCCCGCATCGAAGGCCACCGCGCCGGCGAGGCCAGCCTGATGGACGTCCTGCACGGGGCGATCGAGCTCGGCGTCGGCACGGTGAGCGCCTACGCCTTCTCCACCGAGAACTGGCGCCGCTCCCCGGAAGAGGTCCGCTTCCTCATGGGGTTCAACAAGGACGTCATCCGCCGCCGCCGTGACGAGCTCGCCGCACTCGGCGTCCGGATCCGCTGGGCGGGTCGGCGTCCTCGGCTCTGGCGCAGCGTGATCAGCCAGCTCGAGGACGCCGAGCAATACACCCGCGACAACGACCGCCTCACCCTGCAGTTCTGCGTCAACTACGGCGGCCGGGCCGAGATCGTGGACGCGGTGCGCGCGCTGAGCAGAGACGTCAAGGACGGCCGGCTCAACCCGGCCAAGATCGACGAGCGGACCATCGAGCGCTACCTCGACGAGCCGGGACTGCCCGACGTCGACCTCTTCATCCGGACCTCCGGTGAGCAGCGGACCTCCAACTTCCTGCTCTGGCAGTCCGCCTACGCCGAGCTCGCCTTCGTCGACACGCCCTGGCCGGACTTCGACCGGCGCCACCTCTGGCAGGCCTGCCTGGAGTACGCGCAGCGGGATCGCCGCTTCGGCGCCGCCGGTCCGGTCGCCGCCCCCGAGACACCGGACCCCGCATGATCGCGCTGACCCACTTCGACGACGCCAGCCCGGACTTCGAGCCGCGGGCCCGTGCCGCCCTCGCCGCCCTCGCTGCCCGGCCCGGCTACCTGCGCGGCACGCTGGGTCGCTCGACGGACGACCCGACGGCCTGGCTGCTGCTGACGGAGTGGGAGAACGTCGGTTCGTACCGTCGCGCGCTCGGCAACTACGAGGTCAAGCTGCATGCCACCCCGCTGCTCGCCACCGCGCGGGACCTCCCCGGCGGCTTCGAGGTGCTGCTCGACGCGGCCGCCGGCGGCGAGATCGTCACCCGCGCCAGCGACCGGGCCTGATCGCGCCGATGAGGGGGACGGCCGAGCGGATCGGGCAGGCGTGGACGCGCTGGGTGGGCCGGCGCCGGCCGTCCTGGCTCACCGACGACGTCCTCGCCGGCGTCCGCTGGGGGCTCACCGGCGTCTGGCTCTTCGCCTTCTGCTGGCAGGTCTTCGTCCTGGACGGGGTGCCGTGGCTGCGCTCGGACGTCCTGGTCTGGATCGCGGCGCTGCTGCTGGCCCGCAGCGTCGGCCGCCGGTCGGTGCTGAGCGTCGTCGTCGACTTCCTGCCCTTCGCCGCCGTCCTGGTGGCCTACGACTACCTGCGCGGCTTCGCCGACACGATGGGGATGCCGACCTGGTGGCATCCGCAGGTAGACGTCGACGACTGGCTCTTCCTCGGCAAGAACCCGACGGTGTTGCTGCAGGAGCACCTGAAGTTCCCGCAGCCCCGGTGGTGGGACGTCGCCGTGGCCCTCTGCTACTTCTCCTTCTTCTTCCTGCCCTACGTCACCGCCGGGGTGCTGTGGCTGCGCAACCGCGCCACCTTCTACCGCTGGTCGCTGCGCTTCGTGGCGCTCTCCTTCGTCGGCTTCGGCTTCTTCGCGCTCATCCCCGCCGCGCCGCCATGGGCCGCGGCGAAGTGCTCGCCGGCCGATGTGGCGGGCCACCCGCACGCGCCGGACTGCATGTACACCGGTTTCGCGGGGCCGGGCGGCCTGCTCGGTCCCTTCACCACCTCGCGGCCCGGCGCGGCCCCGTGGGTGGAGCGAATCTCCACGCGAGGCTTCGAGGAGCTGCACCTGCACTTCGCCGGTGCGGTGATCCGGGCCGGCCAGACCAGCGCCGACAACGTCGCCGCCGTTCCCTCGCTGCATCTGGGCGGGACGCTGCTCTTCGTCCTCTTCATGTGGCCGCGCGTGAACCGGTGGTGGCGGCCGGTGCTGGCGGCCTATCCGCTGCTCATGACGTTCTCGCTCGTCTACTCCGGCGAGCACTACCTCGCCGACTGCCTCGCCGGCGCCCTCGTGGCGACCGCGGTCCATCTCGGCGCGAACAGGTTCGAGCGTCGGCGCAACGCCCGGCGAAAGCCAGCCGGGGACGTCGATACCCTGGAGGGATGCCAGCCCTCGACCCTGCCCGGGCCGCCAAGCGCAATGACGCCGTCGTCAACCTGAGCAAGCGGCGCGGTTTCGTCTTCCCCTCCAGCGAGATCTACGGCGGTACCCGCTCCGCGTGGGACTACGGTCCCCTCGGCGTCGAGCTGAAGGACAACGTCCGCCGGCAGTGGTGGAAGGCCGTGGTCCAGGGCCGCGACGACGTCGTCGGCCTGGACTCCGCGGTCATCCTCGCCACCGACGTGTGGCGCGCCTCGGGTCACCTGGACGTCTTCACCGACCCGCTCATCGAGTGCCTCAACTGTCACAAGCGACACCGCGCCGACCAGCTCGAGGAGGCCTACGAGGGCAAGCACGGCAAGGCGCCGGAGAACGATCTCGCCGACATCCCGTGCCCGGACTGCGGCACCCGCGGCCGCTGGACCGAGCCGCGGGACTTCAACATGATGCTGAAGACCTTCCTCGGCCCGGTGGAGTCCGACGAGAACGTCCACTACCTGCGTCCGGAGACCGCGCAGGGCATCTTCGTCAACTTCCTCAACGTGCTGAACACGTCCCGACGCAAGCCGCCGTTCGGCATCGCGCAGGTCGGCAAGAGCTTCCGCAACGAGATCACGCCGGGCAACTTCATCTTCCGCACCCGCGAGTTCGAGCAGATGGAGATGGAGTTCTTCGTCCCGCCGGGCTCGGACGACGAGTGGCACGAGTACTGGCTGCAGCAGCGCTGGGACTGGTACGTCGATCTCGGCATCGACCCCGAGAACCTGCGCCGCTACGAGCACCCGAAGGAGAAGCTCAGCCACTACTCGAAGCGGACCGTCGACATCGAGTACGCCTTCGGTTTCGGCGGCTCGCAGTTCGCCGAGCTCGAGGGCATCGCGAACCGCACCGACTTCGACCTCTCGACCCACTCGAAGCACTCGGGCACGGACCTGTCCTACTTCGACCAGGCCAACAACGAGCGCTACACGCCCTACGTCATCGAGCCGGCGGCCGGCCTCACCCGCGCGGTGCTGGCCTTCTTGCTCGACGCCTACAGCGAGGACGAGGCCCCCAACGCCAAGGGCGTCATGGAGAAGCGGACGGTGCTCAAGCTGGACCGCCGGCTCGCGCCGTTCAAGGCCGCGGTGCTGCCGCTGTCCCGCAACACCGACCTGTCGCCGAAGGCGCGCGAGCTGGCGGCGACGCTGCGCAAGCACTGGAACGTGGACTTCGACGACGCGCAGGCCATCGGCCGCCGCTACCGGCGTCACGACGAGATCGGCACGCCGTTCTGCGTGACGGTCGACTTCGACACCCTCGACGACAACGCCGTCACCGTCCGGGAGCGCGACTCCATGCAGCAGGAGCGGGTCTCGCTCGACCGCGTCGAGGGCTACCTGGCGGCACAGCTGCTGGGGTGCTGATCGGGGTGCCGTCGTGACCGTTCTGGAGACCGCCGTCACGGGCGGGGCGCTGGCCGCGCCGCTGCGCCTGGCCGACGCCGTCGTCGCCGATCCTCCGGTGGTCCTCGCCCCGATGGCCGGCATCACCAACACCGCCTTCCGGCGGCTGTGCCGCGAGCAGATGGGCGAGACGCCGGGCCTGTTCGTCAGCGAGATGATCACGACCCGGGCCCTCGTCGAGCGGAATCCCAAGACGCTCCAGCTCATCGAGTTCCAGCCCGACGAGTCGCCGCGCTCGATCCAGCTCTACGGCGTGGACCCCGAGGTCGTCGGGGCCGCGGCGCGCATGATCGCCGAGGAGGATCTCGCCGACCACATCGACCTCAACTTCGGGTGCCCGGTGCCGAAGGTGACCCGCAAGGGTGGGGGAGCGGCGCTGCCCTGGCGCATCGAGCTCTTCGACGACATCGTCCGGGCCGCGGTGCGTGAGGCGCGCGGACTGCCGGTGACGGTGAAGATGCGCGTCGGCATCGACGCCGAGCACCACACCTTCCGCGAGGCTGGACTCCGGGCACAGGACGCCGGGGTCAGCTACGTCGCGCTGCACGGCCGCACCGCGCTGGAGTACTACGGCGGCCACGCCGACTGGGAGCGCATCGCCGAGCTCGTCGAGCTGCTCGACGTCCCGGTGCTGGGCAACGGCGACATCTGGGAGGCCGACGACGCGGTCCGGATGGTGCGCGAGACCGGCTGTGCCGGCGTGGTGGTGGGACGCGGCTGTCTGGGACGGCCGTGGCTCTTCGCCGACCTGGCGGCCGCCTTCGCCGGACGTCCGGAGCGGGTGCGGCCCGACCTGCGCACGGTCACGCAGACCATGCTGCGGCACGCCACGCTGCTCGCCGACTGGCTCGGCGAACAGCGCGGGGTCACCGAGTTCCGCAAGCACGTCGCCTGGTATCTCAAGGGTTTCGCCGTCGGCGGTGAGCTGCGGCGGTCGCTGGCCATGACCTCGTCGCTGGCCGAGCTGGCCGACCGCATCGGCGAGCTGGAGCTGGACCAGCTCTTCCCGGAGGTGGTGCTGGGACAGCCGCGTGGCCGCACCACCGCCGGGCGCAGCGTCTCGCTGCCCGAAGGATGGCTGACCACGCGGGCGTCGCGCGACGTCCCGGTGGGCGCCGAGGTCGAGGGCAGCGGCGGCTGACCGCCACTTCCCCTGTGGTGTGGTCGATTCCCGGCCCGGGAATCGACCACACCACAGGGGAAGGCGGGGTCAGTCGTCGGCGTCCTGCCGGTTGGCGACCTTGTTGCCCTCTTCGTCGACCAGACCGTCCCCGCCGGCCTTGATGTCGGCCAGCGCGGCGTTCACCTGTTCCTCGGAGGGCTGGTCGGGCAGCTCGGAGTCGCCGCCGTGGACGAGGGTGCCTGAATAGAGACCCTTGTCGGGGTCGAAGTCGATCTTGTCGCGATCGACGTAGCCCTGGTCGTCGTCCTCGCCATAGGCCGGGACGTCGGGAACCTCGGGTTCGGGCACATCCTCGATCGGCATCGAGCTGAAGTCCGGCTCGTCGTCGGCAGTGTCGCCGGCGCCATCAGTGGTATCCGGCTCGTCCGACCCGGGAGCTGTGGCGGTGTCGTCCTGTGGCGCGGGACGGTCGGCCGCCTCCGCCGATTCCTCGTCGTCGGCGTCCGACCGTCCGTGCGTCACGTCAGCGTCCCCTCGTCCGAATCAGGTGGTCAGGCAGCGTTCTCGCTGCGGATGTCCCAGTCGCTGCTGGCGGTGGCGGCCGAGACCCCCATGGCCAGCGACGACACGAACAGCAGGAAACCGAAGCCGCGCCGTAGCTTGCGCGGCCAGCTCAGCTCCGAGGTGGGCGTCGGGGTGAGCCGTCGCTTCAGCTCGCTCGTGACCGATGACATGTCGTGATCCTCCGATGGTTACGGGAAGGCGGGGACGCGCTGCTCGGCGCGGGCCTTGAGGGCCTTCTCCTCCGGCGACATCTCGTACGGGCCCGGCTTGGGCCGCGGACCGCCGCCGGGGAAGGCGAGTCGCAGGATGGTGCGCTGCACCGAGCCCCACTGCTTGCGCAGCGGGCCGGTGTTGTACGGCAGGCCGTAGCGCTCGCAGATCTCCTTCACCCGCGGCGCGATCTCCTGATACCGCGAGCTCGGCATGTCGGGGTACAGGTGGTGCTCCACCTGGAAGGAGAGGTTCCCGCTCATGATGTGGAACAGCGGGCTGCCGTCGATGTTGGCCGCCCCGATCAGCTGCCGGACGTACCAGGCACCGCGGGACTCGTCCTTCACCTCGTCCTCGGTGAAGGTGAAGGTCTGGTCCGGGAAGTGCCCGCAGAAGATGATCGCGTTGGACCAGATGTTGCGGACGATGTTGGACGTGAAGTTGGCCCAGAACGTCGCCTTGTAGGTCTCTTCGGCGGCGTCGGCCCAGTTCTTCGGCCCGTTGATGGCGACGGCGGCGGCGGTCGAGACGGCCGGCCAGCCGACGTAGTCCTTCATGATCTGGCGGCGCGCCTTGGTGCCGATGGCCTTGAGCTCGTCCCAGAGCTGCTTCTTGGACTTCTCGCCGGTGTGGATGCGCGGGAAGTCGAGGTCGTGGATCGCCACGCCCCACTCGAAGAACGCGGTCAGCAGCAGGTTGTAGACCGGCTGGAACAGGTAGGAAGGCTTCCACGGCTGGCGCGGGTCGATCCGCATGATCTCGTAGCCGACGTCCTTGTCCTTGCCGATCACGTTCGTGTACGTGTGGTGGACATAGTTGTGGCTGTGCTTCCACGCCGCAGCGGGCGAGGCGGTGTCCCAGTCCCAGGTGGACGAGTGGATGTTGGGGTCGTTCATCCAGTCCCACTGGCCGTGCATGACGTTGTGGCCGATCTCCATGTTTTCCAGGATCTTGGCCACCGAGAGGCCGGCGGTGCCGACGACCCACGCGGGCTTGTATTTGCTGAAGAGCAGCACCAGCCGCGAGGCCAGGACGAGCCGGCGCTGGAAGGTGACCATGTTGCGGATGTAGGCGGCGTCGGGGTCACCGAGATCGTCGTAGATCTCGTCGTGCAGCGCGTCGAATTCCTTGCCGAGGTCCTCGAGCTGCTGCTCGGTGAGCTTGTAGAGCGGATTGTCCTTGTTGGGCGGGACGATCTTCGGGTCGGACGTCGTGGTCATGGTGCTCCCTGGCGATGGTTGCGGGTCGTGCGTGGGTGGTACCGGCGTTCAGAGGTCGATCTCGACGTGGCCTTCCGGGGCGTTGACGCAGACGCGGATCATCTGGCCGTTGGCGTTCTCGACGTTGCCGGTGCGGATGTCGCGGACCGCGCCGTCCTGCAACCGCCCGACACAGGTGTGACAGATGCCCATCCGGCAGCCGTAGGTGAGGTTCAGCCCTGCCTCCTCGCCGCCGACGAGGATGGAGACACCGGGCCCGCACTCGGCCTCGGCGTCGGAGACGCGGTAGTAGACGGTGCCGCCCGAGCCGTCGCCGCCGCCGTTGCCGATGACGGGCTGGAAGCGCTCGGTGTGCAGCCGGTCGGCGAGCTCCTCGTTCTCGAAGCGCTCCTCGACGGCGTCGATGAGCTCCTTCGGGCCGGACAGGAACGTCTGCCGTTCCTTCCAGTCGGGGCAGTGGCGGTCGAGGTCGTCGGGGGTGAAGCGATCCTCGTGCTCGGTGTGGACCTCGATGAGGCGGTAGCCCTGGCGGCGGTCGGCAAGCTCGCGAAGCATCGTGCCGAAGATCATCTCGTCCTTGTTGCGCGAGCTGTGCACGTGGATGACCTCGCCGTCCGCGGTCATCCGGTCGCGGCGGTCCAGCTCGCGCAGCATGCTCATGATGGGCGTGATGCCGCTGCCGGCGGAGATGAAGAGCATGCGGTCGGGCAGCGGGTCGGGCAGGCAGAACTCGCCCTCGATCATGCCGAGGTAGACCCGCTGGCCGGATCGGACCCGGCCGTTGAAGACCGGCGACATCTTGCCGCCGGGGGTGTTCTTGACGGTGATGCTGAGCAGCCCCTCCGGGTGGTCCGGGTCGGAGGTGAGCGAGTACGCACGCCAGTGGCGGATGCCGTCGATCTCGAGGCCGATCCGCAGGTACTGCCCGCTGGTGTGCCGGTCGACGGCGAAGTTGGGCTTGATGACCACCGTGGTGGCGTCCCCGGCCTCGGGCCGGATGCGGACGATGGTGCCCGTCAGCTCCCGCGTCGAGAAGTTCGGGCTGGCGAGGGCGAAGTAGTCGTCCGGGAGCAACGGGCTGGTCAGGATGCGTCCTACACGGGAGATCTGACGCCGAACGAAGGACACCTTGGGGGTGGCGCCGGTCTCGACCATGTCGCTCCTCGGGTTCGCGGGCCTTGCTCCGACGGAACCATTTCAGTGAACAAGTGTCAACTCAAAATGTGACCTGCATCCCGTCGGTCTCGTCAACCTTCCCGGGGAATACGCTTCTCGAACAATCCCGCCCCACGGACGGAGAATCGCCATGTCTGGACCCGCCACGAAGTACGTCTACGACTTCGCCGAGGGCAGCAAGGACATGAAGGATCTGCTCGGTGGCAAGGGTGCGAACCTCGCCGAGATGACCAACCTGGGGCTGCCCGTCCCGCCCGGTTTCACCATCACCGCCGAGGCCTGCCAGGCCTTCCTGCGATCCGGCCACGAGCCCGAGGGGCTGGCCGCCGAGGTCAGCGAACACCTCGACGCCCTGGAGCGCACTATGGGCAAGCGGCTGGGACAGTCCGACGACCCGCTGCTGGTGTCGGTGCGCTCCGGGGCGAAGTTCTCGATGCCGGGGATGATGGAGACCGTCCTCAACATCGGGCTCAACGACCAGTCGGTGCGCGGGCTGGCCAAGCAGGCCGACAACGAGCGGTTCGCCTTCGACTCCTACCGCCGACTGATCCAGATGTTCGGCAAGACGGTGCTGGGCATCGACGGCGAGCACTTCGAGGAGGCGCTGGACGAGGCGAAGCGGGGCCGGGGCTCGGACAACGACCTGGACCTCGACGCCGAGGACCTGCGCAAGCTGGTCGAGACCTACAAGGAGGTCGTCGTCGAGCGGGCCGGCCGGTCGTTCCCGCAGGACCCGCGCGAGCAGATGGACCTCGCCGTCCGCGCCGTCTTCGAGTCGTGGAACACCGAGCGTGCCGTCATCTACCGGCGGCAGGAGCGGATCCCGTCCGATCTCGGCACAGCGGTGAACATCTGCTCGATGGTCTTCGGCAACCTCGACATGGAGTCCGGCACCGGCGTCGCCTTCACCCGTGACCCGGCCTCGGGTGCGCAGGGCATCTACGGCGACTACCTGCAGAACGCCCAGGGCGAGGACGTGGTGGCCGGCATCCGCAACACGGTGCCGCTGGCCGACCTGGAGCAGATCGACAAGTCGTCCTACGACGAGCTGCTGCAGATCATGCAGACGCTCGAGCAGCACTACAAGGACCTCTGCGACATCGAGTTCACCATCGAGCGCGGCAAGCTGTGGATGCTGCAGACCCGCGTCGGGAAGCGGACCGCCGCGGCCGCGTTCCGCATCGCCACCCAGCTCGTCGACCAGGGCCTCATCGACATGGACGAGGCCACCTCCCGCGTCTCCGGCGGGCAGCTGGCGCAGCTGATGTTCCCGCGCTTCGACGACGGCGCGGAGAAGTCCCTGATCGCCAAGGGCATGAACGCCTCACCCGGCGCGGCCGTCGGCAAGGTGGTCTTCGACTCCTACACCGCGGTGAAGTGGTCACGCTCGGGCGAGGACGTCATCCTCGTGCGCCGCGAGACCAACCCCGACGACCTCAACGGCATGATCGCCGCCCGCGGCATCCTCACCAGCCGCGGCGGCAAGACGTCGCATGCCGCCGTGGTCGCCCGCGGCATGGGCAAGACCTGCGTCTGCGGCGTCGAGAGCCTGGACGTCAACACCAAGCAGCGCGTCATCCGGACCCGAAAGGGAGAGGAGATCCACGAGGGCGACGTCATCTCGATCGACGGCACGTCCGGCGAGGTCTTCCTCGGCGAGGTCCCGGTGGTGGACTCGCCGGTGGTGCGCTACTTCGAGACCGGTGAGGTCCAGTCCCAGGACGACCTCGTGGTGGCCGTCGACCGCATCATGAAGCACGCCGACGGGGCGCGGCGGATGTCGGTGCGTGCGAACGCCGACACCGCCGAGGACGCCGCCCGCGCCCGCCGCTTCGGCGCGCAGGGCATCGGCCTGTGCCGTACCGAGCACATGTTCCTCGGCGACCGGCGGGCCCTGGTGGAGCGCCTCATCCTCGCCGAGGACGACGACGAGCGGGACAAGCAGCTCGCCGAGCTCCTGCCGCTGCAGCGCGACGACTTCGAGGGCATCCTCGAGGCGATGGACGGCCTGCCCGTCACCATCCGGCTGCTCGACCCGCCGCTGCACGAGTTCCTCCCCGACATCACCGAGCTGTCGGTCCGGGTCGCCGTCGCCGAAGCTCGCGGCGAGCCGCGGGAGAACGATCTGCGCATGCTGCAGGCCGTGCACAAGCTGCACGAGCAGAACCCGATGCTGGGCCTGCGCGGGGTACGGCTCGGCGTCGTCATCCCCGGCCTCTTCGAGATGCAGTCCCGCGCCATCCTGGAAGCCGCCGCCAAGCGCATCCGGTCCGGCGGCGTCCCGCGCGTCGAGATCATGGTCCCGCTGGTCGCCAACGTCCAGGAGTTCGAGACCGTCAAGCACAACATCATCGAGGTCGCCCGCGAGGTCCGCGCCGAGACCGGCGTCCACCTGGAGTTCCTCGTCGGCACCATGATCGAGCTGCCCCGCGCGGCCCTGACCGCCGACCAGATCGCCGAGGCCGCCGAGTTCTTCTCCTTCGGCACCAACGACCTCACCCAGACCACCTGGGGCTTCAGCCGCGACGACGTCGAGGCCGCCTTCTTCTCCGCCTACCTGGAGAAGGGCATCTTCGGCATCAGCCCCTTCGAGTCGCTGGACGTCGAGGGCGTCGGCGAGCTGGTCCGCATCGCCGCCGAGAAGGGACGGTCCCGCCGCCCCGGCCTCAAGCTCGGCGTCTGCGGCGAGCACGGCGGCGATCCGGACTCTGTGCACTTCTTCGAGCGCACCGGCCTGGACTACGTCTCCTGCTCGCCGTTCCGCGTCCCCGTCGCCCGGCTCGAGGCGGGACGCTCGATCGACGCCTGACCCGAGCCGACGCCTGATCTGATCGCCGGAGCGCGAGTTCCGCTCAGCGGGCTCGGCGCTCCGGCGATGGTGGTCAGGTGAAGGCGCGGTAGACGGCGGCGAGGTCCTCGTCGCCGCCGCCGAGTTCCGAGGCCCGGCCGTAGAGGCGCCCCAGGGCGTCGAGCAGGTCGGTCGGCACCCGGTTGTCCTTCGCGGCGGCGGTGATGAGGGCGAGGTCCTTGCGGCCACCGTCCAGCTCGAAGGACGGGGTGAAGTCGCCCTCGATCACGGCGCCACCCTTGAGCTGCAGGTACGGGCTGTCCGCGGCGCCGTCGGCGACGGCGTCGAGGACGAGCTGCGGGTCCAGGCCCTGGGCGCGGGCCAGCGCCAGCGACTGTGCGGTGGCCGCGGTGATAGCAAGCACCCAGGCGTTGCAGGCCAGCTTCAGCGCGCTGCCCGCTCCGACGGCCTCGCCGGCCACGATCGTCTTCGAGCCGATCGCGTCGAGCACCGGCCGGGCCCGCTCGATCAGGGCGGTGGCACCGGAGACCAGCGGCACCAGCTTCCCCTGCTCGGCGGGTGCATTGGTGCCCAGGACCGGCGCGTCGAGCAGCGCGGTGGCCCCCCGCTCGCCGACGGCCTCGGCGATCCGGGCGATGCCGTCCGGGCCGACGGTCGCCGACTGCAGCCAGACGGTCTCCGCGCCCAGCGCGGCGACGAGCTCGTCGGCGACGGCCAGCACCGAGTCGGCGTCGAAGAGCATGGTGATGACGACGTCGGCCCCCGTCACCGCCGCGGTCACCGAGTCGGCCACCTCGATGCCGTCGGTGGCCAGCGGGGCGGCGCGCTCCGCGGTCCGGTTCCAGACGGCGACCTCCAGCCCCTCGCGCTTGGCCGAGCGGGCCATGCCCGCCCCCATCGTCCCCGTGCCCAGTACTGCCACTCGCATCGCGTCATGCTCCTCGTCTGTCGTCGTGAGTCGGTGCGCCGTCGGTCCACGCGAGTAGGTTCGTCTCGTGTTCCTGCGTCGTTTCCGTTCCGAGCAGTCCCCGGTCGCCGACCTACGCGCCTCCCGGCGTGATCGTGACGGCGGGACGCCGGTACTGCCGTCGGTCGCGTTGATCGGGCAACTGCTCGACGAGTTCGGTCTTACCCACTCTCTGGACGCCGACGGCGATCTGCTCGTCCGGTGGGAGAAGAGCTCGATCTACTTCTTCTTTTACGGCGAGCAGGACGAGGTGGTCCAGGCAAGGCTGTACCTCAATCGCAGGTTCAGCGTCGAGGACCGCGGCTCGTTGACCCTGCTGCTCGACGAGTGGAACCGGACCAGGCTCTTCGGCAAGGCGTACACGATCCTCCCCGACGACGGCATGGTGGCGATCTGCGCCGAGGAGGCGCACGACTTCGAGGGCAGCACCCGCGCGCAGCTCAAGTTCACGGTCGCCACCTGGATCGACTCGCTGCTGCGATTCGCCGACTGGGTGGACGAGCAGGTCTAGGCGGTACGGGAGCCGGACGACGCGCCGGTAACGTCTGCGCCGTGCCCGGCCGCGCAAGCTACGACGACGTCGATCGGGAACGGTGGATCGTCGAGCCGCCCAAGCGGGCCGGAGCACAGCGGGGTGCCCTCGACCGTGGTGACTTCGCCCGGGACCGGGCCCGCGTCCTGCACTCCTACGCCTTCCGCCGGCTGGCCGACAAGACGCAGGTGGTGGTGCCGGGCGAGGACGACTTCCCGCGCACCCGGCTGACCCACTCCCTCGAGGTCGCGCAGATCGGTCGCGAGATCGCCGCGGCACTCGGCTGCGACCCCGACATCGTCGACGCCGCCGGTCTCGCGCACGACATCGGCCACCCCCCGTTCGGACACAACGGCGAGGCAGCGCTGGACGCCGTCGCGGCGGAGTGCGGCGGCTTCGAGGGCAACGCGCAGACGCTGCGGGTGCTGACCCGCCTCGAGGCCAAGGTGGTGCACCCGTCCGGTCGGCCGGGCGGGCTCAACCTCACCCGGGCGACCCTGGACGCCACCTGCAAGTACCCGTGGCCGCGGCGGGAGGACGGGGGGAAGTTCGGCGTCTACGCCGACGACCGTCCCGCCTTCGACTGGCTGCGCCACGGCCGTGACGACGAGCGCCGCTGCCTGGAGGCGCAGGTCATGGACTGGGCCGACGACGTCGCCTACTCGGTGCACGACGTCGAGGACGGCATCCACGCCGGCATGATCCGGGTCGCCGAGATCGACGAGTCCGCCCGCGAGGAGGTCTGCCGGATCGCGGCCCGGTCCTACTCGACGCGACCGGCCGCCGAGCTGGCGCCCGTCCTGGACGACCTGCTGGCGCTGCCCACGCTGCGTGACCTGGCGCGCTACGACGGGTCCTACCGGGCCCAGGCGCTGGCCAAACGGGCCACGAGCGAGCTGACCGGCCGGCTCTCGGCCGCCGCGGTCAGCGCCACCCGTGAGGCAGCCGACGGTGGCGCGCTGTCGCGGTACGACGCCGACCTGGTCGTCCCCGACCGGATCGCCGCCGAGTGTGCGCTGCTCAAGGCGGTGGCCGTCCGCTACGTCATGCAGCGACCCGGCACCGAGGAGCGGCAGGCTCGGCAACGCCGGGTGCTGACCGAGCTCGTCGCCGCCGTCGCCGACGGAGCGCCGGGAACCCTGGACCGGGGCCAGGCGCCGATGTGGCTCGCCGCGGAGACGGACGCCGAGCGACTGCGCGTCGTGGTGGACCAGGTCGCCCAGCTCACCGACTCCTCCGCGCTGGCCTGGCACGAGCGCCTGACGTCCCCGCGTCGGTGACCCGGCCACGCTCAGCAGTGATCACCTTGTCCTTCCCGTCGTCCCGGTGACGGAAAGGACAAGTCGATCACGATGGCCGGCGGCGTCAGGTGAGACGGGGCCGCTGGGCAGCCGTCGGCGACGGTCGGACCCCGCGCCTAGAATCGACGCGTGGCAGGGCGCATCAAGGACGAGGACATCGCACTTGTCCGCGAGAAGTCGCCCATCGACGAGGTCATCGGCGAGCACATCCAGCTCCGGAATGCCGGTGGCGGCAATCTCAAGGGACTCTGCCCCTTCCACGACGAGAAGTCGCCGTCGTTCAACGTCACCCCGGCCCGCGGGCTCTATCACTGCTTCGGCTGCCAGGCCGGCGGGGACGTCATCCGCTTCGTCCAGGACATCGAGCACGTCGACTTCAGCGAGGCCGTCGAGAAACTGGCCGCCCGGGCCGGCGTCCAGCTGCGCTACGACGAGGGCGGCGCTCCGGGGGCCGGCCATCACCGCGGACAGCGGCAGCGCCTGGTCGAGGCGCACGCCGCGGCGATGGAGTTCTACGCCGAGCAGCTGCGCGGCGCCGAAGCCGCGCCTGCCCGCGACTTCCTCAGCCAGCGCGGCTTCTCCTCCCTCGACGCGGCCCGCTACGGCTGCGGCTTCGCGCCGTCCGGCTGGGACGCGCTGACCCGGCACCTGCTCGCGCGGAAGTTCACCGCTCAGGAGCTCACCCTGGCCGGACTCTCGCGCGAAGGCGGTCGCGGCGGCCTCATCGACCGCTTCCACCGGCGGCTGCTCTGGCCGATCCGGGAGGTCAACGGCGACGTCGTCGGCTTCGGCGCCCGGCGGCTCTTCGACGACGACCGCATCGAGGCCAAGTACCTCAACACTCCCGAGACGCCGATCTACAAGAAGAGTCAGCTGCTCTACGGCGTGGATCTCGCCAAGAAGGAGATCGCGCGCAAGCATCAGGCCGTCATCGTCGAGGGATACACCGACGTGATGGCGTGCCACCTCTCCGGCGTCACCACTGCCGTCGCCACCTGCGGCACCGCCTTCGGCAGCGAGCACGTCTCGGTCATCCGCCGGCTGCTGATGGACTCCGACACCTTCACCGGCGAGGTGATCTTCACCTTCGACGGCGACTCGGCCGGCATGAAGGCCGCCGAGCGTGCCTTCGGTGACGACCAGAAGTTCATGGCGCAGACCTTCGTCGCGATCGAGGCCACCGGCCTGGACCCCTGCGACCTGCGACTGAAGTCCGGGGACGCCGCCGTCCTGGATCTCGTCGCCCGACGCATCCCGCTGGTGGAGTTCGTGCTGCGGGCCACCACCGGCCGCTTCGATCTCGACACCGCCGAGGGACGGACCGCGGCGCTGGACCGCTGCATCCCGCTCGTGGCGCGGATCAAGGACCACGGCCTGCGCGACGAGTACGCCCGACGGCTGGCCGGACTCGTCGGCACCGACGATCCGATGCGGGTCGTCAGCCGGGTCCGCGGCATGATCAAGTCCGACGAGCGCCGCGCCGAGCCGGCCCCGGCGGCGGCCGCTCCCGAGCCGAAGCGCGAGCAGGTGGACGAGGCCATCGCTGCCGTCGAGCGCGAGGTGCTCAAGGTCGCGATCCAGCTCCCCGGCGTCGCCGGACCGGAGTTCGACGCCCTCACCCCCGACGCCTTCCTCGTCGAGCGCTACCGCGCCGTCTGCAGCGCGATCGTCGCCGCCGGCGGCGCGGCCAAGGGCACCGGCGGGCCGGCGTGGACAGAGGCGATCAGCGGGCACATCGCCGACGAGCGCATCCGCAACGGCGTCAACGCGCTGGCCGTGGAGCCGCTGCGGGCCGGGGTCGAGGCCCGGGAGCGCTACGCCGGTGCCGTGCTGGCACGGATGCACGAGATCGTCGCCGGGCGTCAGATCGCCGCGATCAAGGGACGGTTGCAACGCATGAACCCCCAAGACGAGCCCGACGAGCACGCCCGCCTCTTCGGCGAGCTGATCGCGCTGGAGAGCTACCGCCGGGGTCAGCGCGAACGTGCGATCGGGGACGCCTGATGCCGCTGTTCGGCCGGCGTGACAAGCCACCGGCCGCGCTGACGGAGCTGCTCGAGCCGGGCGAGCGGGTGGTGTCGTGGGCCGACACCTCCACCGATCAGGTCGTGGCGGCCAGCACGCTCGGGCTCTGGTGGCCCGACCGGGACGGGCTGCGGCGCATCGCGTGGCAGTACGTCGACAAGGTGGTGTGGCAGGCCGACGTGCTGTCGGTGACCGAGGCCCAGGTCGGCGAGGATCGCCTCATCGTCGACAAGCCGGCGGTCCACGCCAGGATCACCGTGGCTCGCGACCTGCCGCCGACGGTGCGCAAGCGGGTGGAGCAGAACATCGTCCGCTCGGAGCTGGCGACGGTGACCGGGGGAGCGGTGCGCTTCGTGGGACGCCGCGTGCCCGGCCACGACGGCGTCACCTGGTGGGCTCGGCTGGAGCCCGGCACGCCCGACACGGTGACGGTCCGCTCGGCGATCGCCGCGCGGTTGGAGCGGCTCAGCGCGGGTGGTCGTTGACCGGCAACGTCGGCGGCTGCTTGCTGCGATTGGCCGCGCCGGTCGGCGCGGCGGGCGGACCCGACAGCCGGGCGGTCACGGCACCGCGGGCCCGGCGGATGCGTGCGTCGAGGTTCGCCTGCACGACCCCGGCCGTCGCCTGCACGGTCTGGCTGCCGGTGACCCGGCGCGCCACCCGGACGATCGCGTCGTAGCGCTCCCGCCCGGCGCGCGCGCCCAGGGTGTAGCCGATCGCGGCGTAGGCGAGGTTCGACAGCTTCACTGCTCGACTTCCGTTCGTCTGCAAGGTCCGTAGCAACCCTAACCCGGCATCGGGACGACGTGCCGACGCGCGAGGGGTATCCCGGCGGCGCGCACCTCCGGTCGTGGGCTATCGTGGCAGCCGAACGATCTCCCGTAGCTCAATTGGCAGAGCATCCGACTGTTAATCGGACGGTTACTGGTTCGAGTCCAGTCGGGAGAGCCACTGTTCCGAGGCCTCCGTCGCGTGCGACGGGGGCTTTCGTCGTCCGGGGCGCGACGTGGTCACGAGGCGGTCCGAGGCGCGGCCGCGAGTGTGGTGACGCGCCCGGGCAGGCAGGACGTAAGGGCGGCCCGGCGTCTCCGCCGGGCCGCCCTCGGCCGTTGTCCGATCCTCGCCCCCCGAGCGAGGTCCGCCCGGCGGCCACCGGGGATCTGACCGGCAACCGGTCCCCGGATGTCTACCGCCGGCAGACCCCCGTCCAAACATTAATTGGACACGACCCAATAGGGCCCCGGACATACCGGTACGAAGCAGGTGGGGCGGTCCGGTCGGTGGGACCGGACCGCCCCGTGGCCGTGCCGTCCCCATCCCCCGAGTGGGGCCGCCCGACGACCGGCGGGCCGGCCGACGAGCGGCCAGGTCATGTCTGTCGAACGGTCGGCACGCGGCCGGCGAAGTTGAGCCCCGGACCGAACGTGGCGCCAGAAGTGGTCAAGCTCGCAGCTGAGCCCCCCACCTTGTGGGTGAGTCGCGATTGCGGCAGATAGCCCCGCTTCGGTGCGCCGAGGCGGCAGTCGGTCGGCCGGGATGCCGCAAGTTGATGTAGCCGGGCAGGATCGCCGATCCTCAGCCGGTACCCGGCTACCGGGCGGTGCTACCGCAGGATCAGCGGAACCGGCGCAGCCGCAGGCTGTTGCCGACCACGAAGAGCGAGGACGCCGCCATCGCCGCTCCGGCGATCATCGGGTTCAGCAGGCCGGCGGCGGCGAGCGGGATCGCGGCCACGTTGTAGCCGAAGGCCCAGCCCAGGTTGCCCTTGATCGTCGCCAGCGTGCGCCGGGAGAGCCGGACGGCGTCGGCGGCCACCCGTAGGTCGCCCCGCATCAGGGTGAGGTCCGCGGCCTCGATGGCGACATCGGTGCCCGTCCCCATCGCGATGCCGAGGTCGGCCTGCGCGAGCGCGGCGGCGTCGTTGACACCGTCGCCCACCATGGCGACGACGCGCCCTTCCCGCTGCAGCCGGCGGACCTCGTCGAGCTTGCCCTGCGGCAGGACCTCGGCGATGACGTCGGCCGGCTCGATACCCACCTCGGCCGCCACCGTCGCCGCCACCGCGGCGTTGTCGCCGGTGAGCAGCATCGGCCGCAGCCCCAGCGAGCGCAGCTGCCGGACGGCTTCGTTCGAGGTCGGCTTCACCTCGTCGGCGACGACGAGCACGCCCCGGGCGAGACCGTCCCAGCCGACGACGACAGCCGTGCGTCCCGCCTCGGCGGCGTCCCGCATCGCCGCGGCGAGCTCCGAGGGCAGCGGCGTCTCGCTCACCAGCGACGGCCGGCCCACGACCACGTCGCGACCGGTCACCCGGCCCCTGGCCCCCAGGCCGGCGACGGCGGTGAAACCGGTGACCTCCGGCAGCTCGCCGGCGCCGCGTGCGGCGTCGGCGATCGCCACCGCGAGGGGGTGCTCGGAGGCCGCCTCGAGGGCGCCGGCCAGCCGCAGTACCTCGTCCCGGTCGACGCCGCCGGCGGGGACGACTCCGGTGAGCGCCATCCGGCCGGTGGTGACCGTCCCGGTCTTGTCGAGGACGACGGTGTCGACGGTCCGGGTCTGCTCCAGGACCTCGGGTCCCTTGATGACGATGCCCAGCTGCGCGCCGCGGCCGGTGCCCACCATCAGCGCAGTGGGCGTCGCCAGGCCGAGGGCGCAGGGGCAGGCGATGATCAGGACGGCGACGGCGGCGGTGAACGCGGCGGTGGCGCCGCCACCGGTGACGAGCCAGCCGGCGAGGGTGAGGACGGCCAGCGCGATCACCACCGGCACGAAGACAGCGGAGATCCGGTCGGCCAGCCGCTGCACGTCGGCCTTGCCGTTCTGCGCCTCCTCCACCAGCCGTGCCAGCTGGGCGAGCTGGGTGTCCTTGCCGACCCGGCTGGCGCGGACGACCAGTCGGCCCCCGGCGTTGACGGTGGCACCGGTGACGCTGTCGCCGGGACCGACCTCGACGGGGACCGACTCCCCGGTGAGCAGCGAGGCGTCGACCGCGGACGAGCCGTCGACCACCTCGCCGTCGGTGGCGATCTTCTCGCCGGGACGGACCACGAAGTGCTCGCCGACGGCGAGCTCGGCCACCGGCACCCGGACCTCGCGGCCGGAGCGGAGCACGGCGGCATCGCGGGCGCCGAGATCCAGCAGGCTGCGCAGCGCCGCCCCCGCCCGGCGCTTGGCTCGCGCCTCGAAGAAGCGGCCGGCGAGGATGAAGGTGGTGACCCCGGCGGCGGCCTCGAGATAGATCGCGTCGCTGCCCGCGGTCCGTTCGACGGTGAAGGCGAACGGGTGGGCCATGCCCGGCTCGCCAGCGGTGCCGAGGAACAGGGCATAGAGCGACCAGCCGAAGGCGGCGAGGACGCCGAGCGACACCAGCGTGTCCATGGTGGCCGCGCCGTGGCGCAGGTTCGTCCAGGCCGCGCGGTGGAACGGCAGCGCGCCCCAGACGGCGACGGGGGCGGCGAGCGTCAGCGAGAGCCACTGCCAGTGCATGAACTGCAGCGCCGGGACCATGCCCAACAGCACGACCGGCACGCTCAGCGTCAGGCAGACCAGCAGCCGTTGCCGCAGCGCCGCCGCCGGGTCGTCGGCGTGCGGGTCACCGGCGTGCGGATCACCGATATCGGCGGCCGGGGCGCGGGGCACCGAGGCTCCGTAGCCCGCGGCCTCGACGGTGGCCACCAGCTCGCCGGGGTCCATGTCGGCCGGATGCTCGACGCGGGCCTTCTCGGTGGCGTAGTTGACCGTGGCGGTGACACCGGGAAGCTTGTTCAGCTTGCGTTCGATGCGGTTGGCGCAGGAGGCGCAGGTCATCCCGGTGAGCGCCAGCTCGACGCTGCTGGTGTCGGTGGTCACGACAGCTGGTAGCCCGCCTCGTCCACGGCGCGGGCGACGACGGATTCGGGGAGCGGCTGCTCGCTGGTGACGGTGACGGCACCGGTGCCGAGGTCGACCTCGACCGACGAGACGCCGTCGAGCTCGCCGATCTCCTCGGTGACCGAGGCGACACAGTGCTCGCAGGTCATTCCGGTGACGGTGTAGTGGGCGATGGTGGGCATGGTGTTCCTCTCGACGGTGGGGTTCTCAGGCGCGGACGAGGCGGGCGATGGCCTCCGAGGCCTCGCGGAGCTTGACCTCGGCCTCGGGACCGCCGGCACGGGCGGCGTCGACGACGCAGTGGGACAGGTGGTCGTCCAAGAGGCCGAGCGCCACCGCTTGCAGGGCCTTGGTGACGGCGGAGACCTGGGTGAGGACGTCGATGCAGTACTTGTCCTCGGCGATCATCCGTTCGATGCCCTTGACCTGCCCCTCGATCCGGCGCAGTCGACGGCCGAGGGCCTCCTTGCGCTCGGTGTAGCCGGGAGCGGCGGCGTGCTCGTGCATACCTCCAACATACCCCCCAGGGGTATCTAATGCCACGTCGTCGTGGCGCACGCGACCCTCGCCCGCGGATTCGTGCCGTCGTTAACCTGCGCCCCCTATCGTGCGACTCATGCAGCACGAGCAGCCCGAGCAGCCCGAGCAGGTCACGGATCAGGCAGCCGCCCGCATCGACGAGGCGCTGTCGCAGACGCAGCGACTGGAGCGGGAGGAGTTGCAGGCCGCTCTCGAGCGCCAGCGGGCCGCCGACGAGCGGGTCGTGGCGGCGCTGGCCAAGCACCAGTCGGACTGAGGTCCTACAGCTCGAAGGCGGCCACGGCGCCGGCATGCAGGCTGCCGAGGTAGACCGTCCCGTCGTGCTCGACGGCCGAGGTGACCATCGAGAAGTCAGCGTGCCAACCCTGCCGGTCGTGGACGATCTCGCCGTCCCAGTCGACCGCGACGGCCCACACCGTTGCCGGCGGGGTGGGGCGCAGCCGCTCAGGCAGCACCCAGGACAGCTGGCGCAGCACGCCCGGCAGCGGCAGCAGCCGGTCCAGGATGGGGTTGCGCGCGCTCGGCAGTGAGATCCACAGCAGCCCGTCGCTGCCGAGTGCCATGTTGTCCGGGAAGCCGGGCAGGTTGTCCAGCAGTGGCTCGCTGGTGCCGGCGGTCGGGCCGGTGAGCCAGTACCGGGTCACGCAGTAGCCGGCGGTCTGCGCGACGACGATGCTGCGACCGTCCGGTGCGAGGACGACGCCATTGGCGAAGTCGAGGCCGTCCAGCAGCGTCTCGACCCCGTCCTCGCCGGCGCCGGGCGGCAGCCGGAAGAGCCGGCCGGTGCCGGAGTGCTCAAGCAGGTCGCCGGTGTAGTGCTCGAGGTCGTGGCGCCGGCAGGAGGCGCTGAAGTAGATCGTCCCGTCCTCGGCGCGGACGACGTTGCTGGCGAAGTTCAGCGGCACGCCGCCCACCGAGCCGACCAGCACCGTCACCTCGCCGTCGGGGTCGATGCGCAGCAGGCCGCGACGGCTGTCGCAGCAGAGCACCGACCCGTCCGGGCAGGCCTCGAGGCCCAGCGGACGGCCGCCGGTGTTCGTCAGCTCCGTCCACTCCCCGCTCGCGGGCTCGATGGCCACGACCCGGCCGTCGGAGAGCCCCGTCAGCAACCGGCCGCTGCCGTCGACGACGACGTCCTCGGGACCGGGTGCCGGCACCGGCAGCAGCCGCAGCTCGGGCAGCGGGACCTCGCTGCGCTCCTCGCGGGCACGGGCCGGGGCGGCCGGCGGTCGCCAGCGGCGGGGGCGGAGCAGCTCCAGGGGCATGGGGAGGGTCTACCACCGACGCGGCGCGGCTACTCGGCGCCGTCCCGGATGACGGTGGTGACCCGCACCCGCGAGGGGCGCCGGGGCGTCGAGCCGAACCCGAACCGGACCGGCGGGTCGATGTCGCTGAGCCGACCCTGGTCACGGCCGTCCCACACCGCCCGGACGGCGAGCACGCGGTGCTCGTCCAGGCCGCAGTAGCGCTCCTCCCGCCCACCGCCGGCGGTCCCGATGACGTGGACCCCCGGACGCAACGCCGCGGCGACGGGGTCGATCAGCCGGCACCACCAGCGGGCCCGGGCCAGGCGCCGGGGCACTAGCCGCAGCAACTGTCCGATCGGGGTGCGTCGGCCGATCAGCACCTGCAATTGCAGGCTGGGGGAGTCGAGCCGCCAGAGCGCGCCACCGCGGACCAGCGTCACCGGCTCCACCCGCACCTCGTCGAAGCCGTAGGTCTCGGCGATGAAGTCGCCGACCCGGCGGCTCGGCGCCAGCAGTGTCCGGTGGCCCGCCGCGGTCTCGACCATGACGTCGGTGATCGGGCCGAAGGGGGTGTCGGTCCAGGCGCCGAGCACGAACCGGGTGCCCGAGCTCGTCCCGAGGCCGGTGATCGTCCCGTCGAAGCGGCCGGCGCTGATCCTCACACCGGGCCGGCGTCTTCTCACACCGGGCCGGCGTCGCGGAGCCGGTCCCGGAAGGCCCGGGCCGCCGCCGCGGGGTCGTCGGCCTCGGTCAACGCCCGGACCACCACGGCCCGCCGGGCGCCCCGGCCGATGACCTCGTCGAGCCGGGCGAGCGACTCGATACCGCCGATTGCGAACCAGGGCCGGGTATCGGCGTGGGCGGCGGCGTGCTCGATCAGCTCCGGTCCGGCGGCGGGACGTCCCGGCTTGGTGGGGGTGGTCCAGGTGGGACCGCAGCAGTAGTAGTCGACGCCGGCCTCCACCCGCGCGGCGTCGGCCTGCGCGGGGGAGTGGGTCGAGCGACCGATGAGCACCTCGGGACCCACGATCTCCCGCGCCACCGGCACCGGGAGGTCGTCCTGGCCCAGGTGCAGCACGTCCGCCCCGGCGGCCCGGGCGATGTCGGCCCGGTCGTTGACGGCGACGAGAGCGCCGTGGCGCCGCGCGACGGCGGTGACGGTCTCCAGCAGCGCCAGCTCGTCGCGGGCCTCGAGCCCCTTCTCCCGCAGCTGCACGATGTCCACCCCGTTGCCGAGCACGGCATCCAGGAACGGCTCCAAATCGCCCTGCCGGCGTCGGGAGTCGACGCAGAGGTAGAGACGGGCGTCGAGCAGCCGGTCGTTTGCGCTCATGTGCGCAAACGTACGCGTTCGTCCGGTGAGATGGGTAGGAGACTCCACATGACCACCACGGATACGTCAGTGACCGTCTCCCGCACCCTCGACGCGTCGGCCAAGGCACTCTTCGACGTGCTCTCCGACCCGCAGAACCATGCTCGGTTGGACGACTCCGGTTTCGTCCGCAGCGACGAGAAGAGCGACCGCATCACGGCCACCGGCCAGGTGTTCCGGATGAACATGACCGGCGAGCACATGGGCGGCGACTACCAGACCGACAACACCGTCACCGGCTACGACAAGGACAAGCTGCTGGCCTGGCAGACCGTGCCTGCCGACACCGAGCCGCCCGGCTGGGAGTGGGTGTGGCGGCTCACGCCGCAGGGTCCGGACAGCACCGAGGTCACCCTCACCTACGACTGGTCACGGGTCGACAAGGCACTGGTGCAGAAGGTGGGCTTCCCGCTGGTGACCGAGCACCAGCTCGAGGCGTCGTTGGCGAAGCTGGGCGAGGCAGTCAGCGGCTGATCGGGCGCCTCGCACATCGTCCGGTGATAGAAAGTTCCTTCAATGGATGACAACCGGCCGATCTTCATCGTGGGCTGTCCGCGCTCGGGCACCACGCTGCTGAGCACGATGCTGCACGCGCATCCCCGGATCGCCATCCCGCCGGAGACCCGGTTCCTGCTTCCGGTCTATCACGAGCGGGCGTCGTTCGGGGACCTCCGCGTCGAGGCGAACCGGCGTGCGCTGGCGCAGCGCATCACCCGCAAGGGAGCGAAGTTCAAGGATCTCGGTCTGAGCCGCAAGGCGACAATCGCGAAGATCGTGGCCGGCCCGCCGACCCTCGGGTCGGCGGCCGGCATCATCTGGCGCGAGTTCGCCCGTAGCCGGGGCAAGGTGAGGTGGGGGGAGAAGCGGCCCGCCTACTGGCGTGAGATGGACGTCGTCCTGCGCCTCTTCCCGGACGCCCAGATCGTCCACCTGGTGCGCGACGGCCGGGCCTGCGTTGCCTCGCTCAACGAGGTGGACTGGTGGGGCCGCAGCTCGCTGGGCTCGATGACGACCTGGACGCTGGCCGACCAGCAGCTGCGCAGCCTCGGACGGCGGCTGCCGGCCGACTCGTACCACTACGTGCGCTACGAGGATCTGCTCGCCGATCCACGGGGGCGCCTCGCCGAGATCTGCCGCTTCCTCGGCGAGGAGTTCGACGAGTCGATGATGCAGCGGGAGCAGGCCGTGGCCGACATCCTCCCCGAGCGCAAGACGTGGCACGACCGGGTCCGCGGTGATCTGGACCCCACCCGCATCGAGGCCTGGCGGCGCACCCTGAGCCCTCGGGAGATCGGGCTCTTCGAGAAGGTCGCCGCCCGCCCGCTGGCCGCCAACGGTTACGAGCCCTCGGGAGCCGGCACCGAGCCGAGCAGCCGGGACGTCGCGGCGTACTGGCAGCAGTACCTGCTGCGCCGGGCCAATCTCGGCAGGATGCGGGCGCAGGACGCGCTGCAGCGGCGGCGCGAGAAGGTCGAGCTGGCCGACCAGGGCGACTGACTCGATCTTGTCGCCGAAGGTCCCGGCATGGTCCCGCGATGGTTGCGGCCGGGTTGCGGCCCTTCTACGGTCATGACGCAGGTTGTTCAAGTCGAAACCGCGGCTTGACACAGAAGCGACGGGACGGGTGGTCCGGCGCGCAAGCCGGAGGAGAAGGATGGTCGAGGCCACTCGCACCACGCCGCCACGCACCGAGGCGCCCGCTGCCGCGATCGCCTGGTTGGACGTCTCCGCCGACAACCCCGACACCTGGACGGGACGGCTCCGCACCGGCCCCCTCGGCCTGCAGATCGCGCCGATGCGCAACGGCCGCGCGCCGTACTTCTTCAAGGGCGCCCGGCTGCGCGGCACCCGCTGCATCTGGTCCGCCTCGACCGTCAGCGGGACCGAGCTCTACCGGCCCGCGCGCACGGCGGTGCCGCCGCCGTTCGACGCGAGCGTTCAGATCGTCGCGCGGGTGGACGTCGACGGCAGCGTCTTCGACCCGATGTCGGCCGCCCCGGCGTCGGCGTCGATGCGGGTCTGCAGTCCGCTGGACGAGCTGACCGAGCAGTTCTCGGGCAATGCGCATCTCTTCACGCTGAGCGTGCCGCACGCGGTGATCGGCATGGAGGCGGCCGCGCTGCAGACCATGGCCGGCAACGTCTACCGGCTCTCGCCGTTCCAGCGGCAGCTGCTCCACTCGGCGGCGGGGCTGCTCACCGCCGGGGGCGAGGAGTTCGAGTCGACCGCAAGCCTGGTCGGTGTCGACCGCTACCTCGCCGGCCTGGCCGGGTTGCTGCTACGGACCGCGGTGGCACGCACCGGCCCGGACCTGGTCCACGCCGAGAACATCCGGGTACGCACCGACGCCATCATCTTCGAGCAGTCCTCGGACCCGGAGCTGACGCCGGCAGCCATCGCCGCGCAGCTGTCCATCTCGCTGCGGCAGCTCTATCGGGCCTTCACCGGCACCGAGAGTCCCGCCTCGCGCATCCGGCGCCGCCGGCTGGAGCGGGCAGCCGAGATCCTCGCGACGCGCAGCGGTCCCGGCCACGTCGAGCGGGTCGCCTCGGAGTGCGGCTTCGCCTCGGCGGAGTACTTCTCCCGTGCTTTCCGCCGCGAGTTCGGCCTGAGCCCGCGCGCGTACCGCTCGGCGCATCGCGACATCGCCCGCTGAGCGTCACGGCTCACGGCGTGTCGTCGGCCTGACGTTCAGCCCGGTCCAGCGCCGAGCGGGCCTCGCGGCGCGCCGTCTTCGCGCGCCGCGCCGCCTTGCGTGCGGTCTCCAGCTCCCGCTTGGCGGTGTCGAGCTCCCGCTGCAGCTCGGCGAGCTCGTCACCGAGCCGGGTGACCTGCTCGTGGGCTCGCTGTTCGGCGGATTCGGCCGCCCGGTGCCGCTCATCGGCGTCGCTGAAGGCGTCGCGGGCCTTGGCCAGGGCCCGCGCCAGCCGGCGGGATGTTGCCGATCGCGACGGCGTCGCCGGTTCCGGCGCTGACGGTGTCGCCGGTGTCGCCGGTGTCGCCGGTGTCGCCGGTGTCGCCGGTGTCGCGGCAGGCGGGGTCGCGTCGGTACGCGTCGTGCCGTCCGGGCCGGATGCCGCCGTGCCCCGCCGGCCCCCGGCGGACTGCTTGGCCGCGCGGCGCCGGGACGGGGACGACCCGCCCCGGACGAGGGTCAGCTCCGGTCCCGGCACCACGCCGAATCCCGAGAAGTGCTCGGGTCGCAGCAGCCGTCCCAGCCGCCGGGCGACGTCGGGATCGGCGACGGCGGCGTCCAGGCTCGCCACCACCTCGTCGCGCAGCGCCGGCGGCGCATCCTCCCGCTCGGCGAGGCGCAGCGCGGCGTCGGCGAGCTCGGCGACCAGGCCGCGTCGCTCGGTCGTGAGCTCGCGCAGCTCGGCCGCCGCCAGCTCCCGATGGGCGCGGCGCAGCCGGTCGCCGAGCTCGGTGAGCCGGGCGACCTGCTCCGGGTGCTGCAGTGCGAACCGGTTGACGACGGCGGCCGGGGCGGTGGGCTTGCGCAACCGGGTGATGGCCTTCGCGCGCTCGCCGTCGCCCTCGGCCTTGGCGGCCTTGGCCAGCTCGTCGCGCCGGCCGACGAAGTCCTCGACCGGCACCCCGTAGAGCTCGTCGGCGGCAGCCTCGAGGGCGGGGTCGGCGGCGTCCTCGGTCACGGGGTCTCCGTCCCGAGCGGCGCCAGACCGTCGAGGATCCGGGCGCTGATCCGCTCCAGCGCCGCCAGCTCGTCGGCGTCCAGGCGCTCGAAGACGAGACGCCGGACGGTGTCGACGTGCGCCGGTGCCGCCTCGACGAGGCTCGCCTGCCCCGCGGCGGTGAGGACGACGAACGAGCCGCGGCGGTCGTCCGGGCACTGCTCGCGCGCGATCAGGCCGCGCCGCTCCATGCGTCCGAGGTGGTGGGACAGCCGGCTCTGCTCCCACTGCAGGATCCGACCCAGCTCGCCCGGCCGCAGGCGATGCCCCTCGGCGTCGCCGAGATTGACCAGGACGCCGTAGTCGGCCAGCGACAGGCCGTGGCCGCGCAGCAGCTCGCGGCTCATCGTCGCCGACAGCTGGGCCTGCATCGCCAGGAAGAGCCGCCAGGTGCGCTGCTCGTCGTCGCTCAGCCAGCGTTGCCCGGTCACGCAGCCCAGCGTATTGCAGGGTCAATGACGTGTCATGTAACTTCGGAGACGAGACACGATCCGCACGTAATGCCCGGCCGACCGCGCGGGCAGACCGAAGGAGAGCGAATGAGCGTCAAGCTGGCAGTCGTCTACTACTCGTCGACCGGGACCCTCCACGCCATGGCCGATCGCCTTGCCGAGGCCGGGGAGCGGGCCGGTGCCGAGGTCCGACTGCGGCAGGTGGCCGAGCAGGCGCCGGACGAGGCGGTGGCCTCCAACGACGCGTGGCGCAAGCACGTCGACGCCACCAAGGACGAGCCCAAGGCCACGGCCGAGGACGTCGTCTGGGCCGACGCGGTGCTCTTCGGCACGCCGACCCGGTTCGGCAACGTGGCCAGCCAGCTCAAGGCCTTCATCGACTCGCTCGGCCCGCAGTGGAGCCAGGGGCAGCTGGCCGACAAGGTCTACGCCGGCTTCACCGCCACCCAGACGGCGCACGGCGGGCAGGAGTCCACGCTGCTGGCGCTCTACAACTCGCTGTACCACTTCGGCGGGATCATCGTCCCGCCCGGTTACACCGACGCCCTCAAGTTCGCCGACGGCAACCCCTACGGCGTCTCGCACGTCACCGGCGCCACGAACTCCGACCCGCTCACCGATGTCGAGTTCGCCGCGCTGGACCACCTCGCCTCCCGCGTGATCACGATCGCCGGGCGGCTCGCGGGCTGATCATCGCCCTTGATCGACCGCTGCGCGACGGCGGACGAGCTGATCCGTGATGTCGCCGACGGCGCGACCGGCCTCTTCGGAGGCTCCGGTCGCGCCGTCTGCTTTCACGGCGGCAGGTCGTCATGGCGGCTGCCGGCTGCGCGGGCTTGCAGGTGACGCGGCGTCAGCTTCTACGGTCGTGCCCGTGGAGATCACACGCCCCGACGACGCCGGCTGGCGGGTCGGTCAGCTCGCCGAGCTGACCGGCGTCACCGTCCGGACCCTGCGTCACTACGACCAGACCGGCCTGCTGCGCCCCTCCGGACAGACGGCGGGCGGACACCGGCTCTACGACGAGGACAACGTCGCCCGGCTTTACCGCATCCTGGCGCTGCGGCGGCTGCGGTTCAGCCTCGCCGAGATCCGCTCGCTGCTGGACGACGACGGCTGGGACCTCGCCTCGATGGTGACGCGTCACGCCGAGGCGACCGACCGCGAGGTCGCGGCCGCGACGAGGTTGAGCGCGCACCTGCGCGCGATCACCGGTGAGATCACCCGCTCCGGCGACGCCTCGCCGGAGCAGCTCTTCACGATCATGGAGGAGATGACGATGCTCGACGCACCCGTCCGCAGCACCACCACGCTGCTCGTCTACGACGATCTTCGTGCCGCCCACCGGTACCTCGCCGAGACCTTCGGCCTCACCGCCGGCCCGCTCGAGATCACCGATGACGGCCGCGCCGTGCACGGCGAACTCTTCGCCGGCGACCAGTCGATCTGGCTGCACCCCAGCGGTGACGTCTATCGCTCGCCCCGCTCGCTGGGCGGCGTGAGCAGCATGGTCGTCGTCGGCGTCACCGATGCCGACGCGCACCACGCCGCCGCCCGCGATCGCGGCGCCGACATCCTCACCGCGCCGGTGGACCAGCCGTACGGCGTCCGCGAGTACGGCGCCCGCGACCTCGAGGGTCACCTCTGGTACTTCCACAGTGCATTGAGCTGAGCCGGCTCCCTTACCGAGAGGTGTCGACGACGCAGAAGTGGTTGCCGGCAGGATCCGCGAGCACGACGAAGTCGGCGTCGTTCGGGTAGTCCTGGTCCACGCGCCGAGCGCCCAGCGACAGCAGCCGGGCCACCTCGGCCTGCTGTTCTTCCGGACTGTCGGTCCACAGGTCGAGATGCGTGCGATCCTCGTCGTCGAGGTGCAGCCGCGTGCCGGCCGTGCCCTCCGGCGGGCGAAGGAAGGCCGGGTTGGTCTCGGCTTCGTAGCTCAACGCCGCGGACCAGAAGTCAGCCGCCTCGGGGAGGTTGGGGGCGTTCAGGACGACGGCTCCGATACGGATCATGGTCCGGGTCTACCACTAGTAGCGTCGGTACCGCCGCCGCCGAAGTCCGGCTGCCGCTTCGTTACTCGGGGTCTCGCTCCCGATCGAGTTGACGTGCATGTCGCCAATCTCGGGGTCTTCGAGTGGCTCACATCGCTGCCGGGCGCATTTTGATCATTCATCCGGGGCTGCGACATCAGCGGGTGTCCATGCTGTCGTGCTGACGGTCATCGGCTGATTGCGTGGCACGTAGATGCTCGGCCCCGGCACGCTCAACGTGCAGCGGACGCCAGAGAACGTCACGCGGACGAACACACCGGCAATGACATGAACTTCTGTGCCGTTGGCGACGTCCCGCCCGAGCTGTAGCTCGAAGCTGGCGCTCGGCGATGGTGTGCTGTCGACGGGCTCGACTGTGACCGAACCGTGTGACCGTCCTTGCCCGTGCACCCTCGTGGCGATGGGCTTCCCCGGTGCGGACGATCTGAACACCTCAATCGTGGGGTGGCCGGAGACCCGGACAGCTGTGGTCGAGCGATTCACCAGCTCGACGTCCCCCGAGAAAACCCCTGTGGAGAAAGCAGCGCCCAACTGCAGAGCCATGCCCGGCCGATCGCACCGGTTGGGCGCCCTCGGCGCAGCAGAGTGCGCTGACGGAGTGCGAAAGGAATCGAGGGTTCGGGGCGGCTGGGTGGACCCGCACGCAGCGAGAACCATCGCCCCCACGAGTCGCGTCGCGATGCGGCGGTGCCGTGCCCAGCGGTTGCGTCCCACGCGTCGGACTCTAGACGCCCGGCCGCTCGATCCTCGGTCGCGTGAAACACCTGCCCGTGCTCGGGGAGGCTAAAGATCTTTTCCAGCCCTTGCCGCGCAGTCGGTCCACCGGCTGCAGATTGGCGTGGGAGGTCCGCTCAAGCCGCGCAACCAGTCGCGAGATTCGGTTTTGAATTTCCCATGTTAGTAGAGGGGAATCCGACGTCAAAAGGACGCCGAATTATATCCTTTGTCGCGTCGCAACGGTCAACTTGTGTTAGCTGGTGAATTTCTCAGAATTTAGCATCCAGGACGCTTATACGAAGCCAAATTTCCTGCGGGCGATGTCAGGCGCGCCTGGAAGTAGGTTGAATTTTTGTTGACTAGATACACGTTGTAGAAGTAATTCACCCAGGCATCAGCTTCGAAGGTATTGTAGCCACTGAGCGAACCGGTGCAGCTGCTGCTTCGATTATCCTGAATCCAGCCCTGCTGGCCAGGGAACCTATTGTCCTGCCCGGCGACGAAGCTACCGTCCCCGGAGAAGGTCCCGTAAGTGCTAAATCCGTTAGTAACGTCCCCGACTGTGATCTGAGTGTAAGTACCTGTATTTCGAAGACCGCGAAGAAGCCCGTTTGTCGCCTCCTGCATCCACTCATATTGGCTGACATACTGGACGGTGTTACTACCACCCGGGGGGTAAAGGTATGTGACGTAGAAGCGACCGCACCCACTGTCGCCGCAAATAGTCGCAGCTTCGGCCACCTTGGGTACCGCGATGCAGGTCGTGAGTCCAGCAATGGTCGCAATGATGCCACTTGCGAAGCTTTTGAGGTTTGAGCGCAAGGGGACTGAGGCCTCCTGGGTGATGCCGACGGTCGAATGCCGAGGCAGGCTTGGTGGGCACCTATGGATACACCGACGGTGGAGTGTGTTGCAAGCGCTATCTGTCGTGAGAAGACGGCCGCGCGGCGCCCGAACGCTCTCGCGATGCGCGCAGTTCGGGACTCCAGCATGGATCCGAGGAGTGTCATTTGTGATAATTGGCCGACAAGCGTCAAAGCGGTCGAATCTGGTGGGGCGTGGCGTAGGCCGTGTCCGTTGTTGGCCGCGCGCCTCGTGCGGTGTGGACGCAGGACTGCTTCTCAGGTTCACGTGACATGTACCGATGGCCCTTTCGAGGCGATCGATGCGCGGCGGGACAGAGCGTCATCGCTGCACGGAGCGGGCGCGACGCCAGCTTCGAATCGGCTGTTCTACACCGGTGTCAGGGTCAGGGTGCGCGACATCCGGCGCTGAGTCGCAGCGGTGGCAAGTGCGCGAAGCTGTGCGTGGCTTCCTCACCGACCTGAAGAGCTGAACGTGACCCAATCTGATGGATGCCGGGATTACGCCGCTGTGTCAGGTTCGTGGAGTGTCTTGGTCGCACGGAAGTCGACGGCTCGTCGGTCCGGATTCAGCCCGGCGCCGGGTGGCCAACGATCTTCACTGCCCCTGTCTGGCGCACCTACGGTTCCGACGCGGCATCCATGCGGAGCAAGGACGGCGCGGGCACGCCGGCGTCGGAGCTGTAGGACTAGCTGTGTGACCGACACGTTGTTGTCAGGCGATGAGCCGGCCGATGGGTGGTTGCCTGCCGAGGCGGCTTGGAGTGTTGTGCGGTGGAGCGAACGAGGAAGCCGTCAAGGGCGGGGGTGGCGGGCAGTGATATGGGCCAGACGCGGGCGTAGGCCTGCTCGGTGGACAGGGTGCGGTTGAACCGCTTGGCTTGGCTGTCGGTCCAGGGGCAGCGGGGCGTGGTGAAGCGACGTTCGACTTACCGGCTGGTGCAGGCGACGGTCGATTCGCTGCCGTGGCGAGAAACCGTGGCGTTGTGGCTCAGGAGGCGGTCGGCGGTGAGGCCGTGGGCGGCGAATCAGGTCGCGCGGTGCAGGAACCCGTCATTCGTGACGTCTTTCTCGTCGTCGTGGCCCCCGGGAAAGGCCAGGCGGGTGTGCTTGTCGATCGCGTTGTGGGCAAGGTGGTAGCCGATGCCGCGGCACCGGACTGCTTCGCTACGGCTATGGGCGCCTCCAGGCGCTGGCCCGGATACGGCGTTCTGCTGCTCTTAAGGTTTCACCCCTGGGCGGGACCTAGCATCCTGGACGCTTGTAGAATGATAGATTTCCCGCGGGCGATGTCAGGCGTGCCTGATAATAAGTCGAGTTCTGCTTGACAAGTGCCACGTTGCTAAAATATTTCACCCACGCATCCGCTTCGCTGGTGTTGGTGCCGCTGAGCGAGCCGGTGCAGCTGGTACGCCTATTATCTTGAATCCAGCCGGGCTGGCCATCGGAGCTACCCACCCCTCGGTCAGCGGCGAAACTCCCGTCCCCGTAGAAGAAGGCCTGGACGTTGAATCCATTAGTGACGTCCCCGACGGACATATCACTGTACTGGCTTGTGCTGCCGAGACCTCGAAGGAGTCCGCTAGTTGCCTCCTGCATCCATTCGTATTGGCTCACGTACTGGACGGTCGTTGTGCCACCTGCCCGGTAGTCGTACGTCACGTAAAATCGGCCGCAGCCACTATTGCCACAGTTGGTGGCGGCTTCGGCTGCTTGGTCAAGGGAGCTGCAGACAGTCAGTCCGGCCACGATCGCAACGACGCCCCTTGTGAACCTTCTGAGTTTCGGTTGCGAGGATATTGTGCCCTCCCGGAGGTGATGCCACCGGTCGAATGCGGAGGCAGGTGTGTGATCGGCCTCCCTGTGTACACCGGTGGTGGGTCTGCTGGCAAGGGCACACAGTCCCGTACGGACCCGCCGTTTCTCCGCCGCATGTACGAGCGGCATGACTTCGTTTCGACCTTGACGCCGATCCTCGAAAAGCTGCGGTCGGGATGTCAGTCAGGGAAGGAGTAGTGGGTAGGGTCAGATTCACCACGTGATTCGGGGTGCGTAAACACAAAACCGATCGCGAGACGGATACCGAATATTAGACGAGTAGCCCCGTTACTCGTTCGCGGTCTTGGCAACGAAGGTGCAGGCGCATCCCCCCTCGCTGGGGCGAACGCGACCTGCTAATCAAAAGTCAACGTTGTTTATCGTGCAGCTGCAAAGGCTTGCCGGCGCGCATGCCCGTGTCGTGCACGAGACGTAAATTCCCCGAGTCGCGACGGTGTGTCATTGCAGGTGTCCGTCAGCCTGGCCAGGGCAGGGTCGGCGAGCACGAGGGCCGCATGATCGGGCACGGTGGGCGGTGTCATCCTGGTCATCGGCGAGCCGCTCAACTCGACCTCCTCGGGAGACAGGCGAACGGTTGCCGCAGCGAGCAGTAGTGCATGGCAGCGGTCTGTGTGGGATAAGAATCTGCTCTGACGGCGCTACAGGCCCCGGAATTAGGGAGGTGTGGGGCGGGTCGGGCTCGAACCGACGACCCAGGGATTATGAGTCCCCTGCTCTAACCTGCTGAGCTACCGCCCCGGAGAGGGCCAACCTACTGGGTGTGCCGTCGTCGCGTCGGCGCGGCCGCTCCGCAGCCCATCTGCGATGTCCCGTGGGTAGGTCAACAGCTATGAGTACCGCAACCAGCACGACGGCCATCGCCTCCCTGCGTCCGGGCGGGGTGGACGACGCCGATTCCTTCGCCGAGATCGAGCTCCCGCTGCCGCCGCTGCCGGCAGGCGAGGTGCTCGTCGAGGTGCGAGCGGTGTCGGTCAACCCGGTGGACTACAAGCTCCGGCAGTTCTTCGACCCCGCCGACGGACCCAAGGTGCTGGGCTTCGACGCGGCCGGAATCGTCCGTGAGGTGGGCGAGGGCGTCACGGACCTCGCCGTCGGGGACGAGGTCTGGTATTCCGGGTCGTCCATCGACCGGCCGGGGAGTAACGCGCGGTTGCAGCAGGTCGAGGCGAGGGTCGTGGCCCGCAAGCCGACGAGCCTGGACTTCGGCGAGGCGGCGGCGCTGCCGCTGACCGCGATGACGGCGTGGGAGTGCCTCTTCGACCGGCTGGGTCTCGGACCGGAGAGCACCGGCACGCTGCTCGTCGTCGGCGGCGCCGGGGGAGTGGGCTCGGTGATCACGCAGCTGGCCCGCGCCCGCACCGGACTGACGGTGATCGCCACCGGCGGACGTCCGGAGTCGGCGCGGTGGGCCACCGAGATGGGTGCCCACCATGTCGTCGACCACCACGATCTCGTCGCCGCGGTGCGGGAGGTCGCCCCCGACGGCGTCGACTACGTCTACAGCGCACACTCCAGCGGCAATGCCGAGGCCTACGCCGAGCTGCTCCCCGTCCATGGCCAGGTCGTGGCGATCGACGACCCCGAGGGCCTGGACCTCATGCCGCTGAAGCCGAAGAGCCAGACCTGGCACTGGGAGTTCCTCTACTCCCGCCCGATCCAGCACCCGTCCGACCGGCACCACCGAGAGATGCTCGACCAGCTCGCTGCCATGGTCGACGCCGGCGAGCTGCGGACCACCGTCACCACCCGCCTCGGGCGGCTGGACCCCGACACCCTCCGCGAGGCGCACCGCCGGATCGAGTCCGGCACGGTGGTCGGCAAGATCGTCCTCACCGTCGAGTAGGTCAGCCGGTCACCCAGGCACTCCGGCCGGGTGAGCGTGCGCCGCTGCAGCACGAGCCCGGCGCCGGCCAGCGCGGCCAGGACCACGACCGCGAGGCCGTACTCGGTCGCAGTGCCGACCACGTCGGCGTTGTGCACCGCGAGCAGACCGCCGAGCATGGCGGGGACGCCGAGAGCCAGGTACGACACCACGTAGACCACCGACATCAGTCCGGCCCGCTCGTGTGCGCGGGCCAGCGGCACGACGCTGCGGACCGCGCCGGGGAAGGCCGCACCGAAGCCGAGCCCTGCCACCGGGATGGTGAGGCAGAGCAGCAGGGCCGAGTCCAGCGCCACCGCGCCGAGGCTCAGGGCCGTCCCGAGCGCCATGCCGGCGGTGCCCAGCGCCATCACCCGCGTCGGCTCGGCGTTGCGCAGCGCGATGGTCGAGACGGTCGCGCCGAGCGCCACGAGGAACAGCGGCAGCCCGCCGAGCAGGACGTCGTCGGAGCCGGAGAGGGATCGCATCAGCGACGGTCCGAGCGAGGCGAAGAAGCTCGGCAGTGCCCAGGCGGCGATGAGTGCGGGCGTCGCCACCACGACGGCTCGTCGCGCCCGGGGCGGCAGCGCGATCTCCGGTCGCAGCGACCGCAGGGCCCCCGACGCGGGGGAGACGGTCTCGCGCATCAGCAGCAAGCCGGCGAACTGCACCGCGAAGATCGCCAGCAGCAGCACGTAGACCAGCTGGGTCGGCGCGGGGAGGAACTGGACCACGAGCCCGGCACCGATCGCGCCGAGTCCCGTCCCCGCCGGCGTCACGATGGTGTTGGCCAGCACGCCCCGCCGCGGGTCCACGTCGATCAGCGCCGCGGCGATGGCGCCGGAGGCGGCGCCGGTGGCGATGCCCTGGACCACGCGAGCGACGACCAGGCCCGCGACGCCGCCCGCCACCAGGAAGCCGGCGGTGGCCAACAGCTGCAGGGCGATCGCCGCGAGGAGGACGGGGCGCCGTCCGACGTGATCGGAGAGCCGGCCCAGGACGAGCAGCGACACCAGCACGGCCAGGGCGTAGACGCCGAAGACGATGGTGGTCGTCATCGCCGAGAAGTCCCACTCCGCGGCGTAGGTGCCGTACAGCGGGGTGGGCGCGGCCGAGGCGCCGAGGAAGGAGATCGGCAGCGTGGCGAGCAGCCAGAAGCTGGCGCGCGACGAGAGAGCGGGCTTACTAGACAGAGCTGTCTGCATGCCGGTCACGCTAGACAGACCTGTCTGTTAGAGTCAAGGCATCATGACCGAGACCGCCGCCACCACACGTTCCACCCAACGTGCCACCACAGGTGCCACTGCCCGTCCGTCGGCGAGGCAGCGGCTGCTCGACGCCGCCGGCGAGCTCTTCTACGCCGAGGGCGTCCACACCGTCGGCATCGATCGTGTCATCGAGCGGGCCGGCGTGGCCAAGGCCTCGCTGTACTCGACCTTCGGCAGCAAGGACGCGCTCGTCCGCGCCTACCTCGAGGAGCGACACGAGGTGGTCCGGGCCCGCGTCGAGGCGGTGCGCGAGCGCTGGCAGAGCCCGCGGGACCGGCTCGTCGGCGTCTTCGTCACGCAGGGCGAGGCGATGTTGCGCCCCGGCTACTGCGGCTGCCCCTTCATCTCCGCGACGTCGGAGAACGGCCCGGAGAGCGGCGCCTGGCAGGCCAGCGCCGCGCACCGGACGTGGTTCCTGGGCTTCCTCGCCGAGCTGCTGCGGGAGGCGGGTGTGGCAGATGACCGGGCCGAACCGCTGGCCCGGCAGCTCTACATGATCTACGACGGGGCGACGCTGTCGTTCCGGTTGGACGGCAACCCCGCCGCCGCCGAGATCGCCCGCGACGCCGCCGCCAACCTGCTCGACGCCGTCCTGCCGAGCTGACGAGATCGGGCGTCCTACCCGCTGCCGGACCAGGCCCGCCACAGCCGGGCATAGCGACCGTCGGCGGTGACCAGCTCGTCGTGGGTGCCCTGCTCGACGACCCGTCCGCCGTCGAGGACGAGGATGCGGTCGCAGGCGGCGGCCTGGGTGAGCCGGTGCGCCACGACCAGGGCGGCACGCCCGTCGATGGCGGCGAGGGCGGCACGGTCCAGCTCGCGGGCCCCGGCTGAGCCGGCCTCCGCGGTGGCTTCGTCCAGGACCACGACGCGCGGGTCGGCCAGCACGATCCGGGCGAGCGCGAGCTGCTGTGCCCGCGCCGCCCCCAGCGCCGTGCCGTGCTCCCCGACCACGGTCTGCAGGCCGTGGTCCAGGGCGTCGACCCAGCCCCGGGCCCCGACCCGGTCGAGGGCGTCGTGGAGCTGCTCGGTGGTGGCGTCCGGACGGGCCAGCGTGAGGTTGTCGGCCAGCGTGCCGGCGAATACGTGCAGCTCCTGGCTCACCACGCAGACGTGCCGGCGCAGGGTGGCCTCGGTGATCGTGGCGGTGTCGCGGTCGCCGAGCAGCACCCGTCCGGAGGTCGGAGCCAATTGCCCGGCGGCGATCGCGCCCAGCGTGGTCTTGCCCGCCCCGGTCGCACCCACCAGCGCCACCGTCTCGCCGGGGGAGAGGGTCAGGTCGATGCCGGTCAGCACCGGACGCTCGCGGGTGTACTCGTGGCCGACGCCCTGCAGCCGCAGTGCGGCCTCCGGCGGAGCCGGTTCCGCCGAGCCGTCGGGCATCGGCAGCGACACCACACCGGCCATGCGTGCCAGCGAGGCGCCGCTGGCCTGGATCTCGTCGAAGGAGAAGAGCAGCCCGGCGATGGGGTTGAAGAGTCGGTGGAAGTACAGCGCGGCCGCCGTCGCCTCGCCGACGGTCCCGGCCCCGCTGCGCACGAGCAGGAAGCCCGCGCCCAACACCAGGACCAGCCCGACGAGCTCGCTGCCGTTGCACCGCGCGCCGAAGCGGAGCAGCACGGTGAAGACCTCGACGGCCAGCTCCGCGGCGTGGCGGGAGTGCCGCCGCACCCGCTGCAGATGCCCCTGCTCCAGGTGCAGCGCCCGCAGCGTCTGCGCCCCCTGCAGCCCGGTGACGAGGGCCTCGGCGCGCTCACCCTGCGCGATCCGCTGCCGCCGGTACATCGGACCGGAGCGGCCGAGGTACCACCGCAGCGCCAACAGGTAGCAGGGCACCGCGGCGAGTCCGGCCAGGCCGAGACGCCAGTCCAGCGCCAGGAGTCCGGCACCGGTGAAGAGCGTGATCACCAGCGAGTTCAGCAGCTGCGGCACCACGTCGTTGAGTGCCGTCGTCACCTGCCGCACGTCGTCGCCGACGCGGGAGAGCACGTCGCCTGCCCCGGCCGCCTCGAGGCGCTGCGTGGGCAGGTGGACGGCGTGGTCCAGGACGTCCTCGCGGAGCTCGGCCAGCGCCGGAGCGGTCACCCGGCTGAGCGCCGCCGTCGAGAGCGCCGTGAAGACCCCGCCGAGGACGGCCGCAGCCGCGATGACGACACCCAGCGTGGTGATCCGATCCGGGTCGGCGCCGTCGCGGACGGCGTCCACGATCAGCCCGAGCGCCCACGGCGCCACCAGCGCGCAGGCGCCGGAGCCGAGGAAGGCGGCGACGGTGAGGACGAGCGCCAGCGGCCGGCGGCGCAGGGCGTCCCACAACAGCCGCGCGGTCTCGCCGGCCGGGGCGATGCGCAGGATGTCGCGCTCGGTCACCGCAGCACCGTCACGGCGTAGGCGGGGTCGCTGCCGAGCAGGTCCCGGTGCGTTCCGACGGCGGCGACCCGGCCGTGCCGGATCACGACGACCTCGTCGGCGACGTCCAGGAAGGCGGGACTACTGGTGAGGACGACGGTGGTGAGCCCGCCGCGGCAGCGCCGGACCCCGTCGGCGACGTCGCGTTCGGTGACGGCGTCGACGGCGCTGGTGGGGTCGTGCAGCACGAGCACCGGACTGCCGGTGGCCAGCGCGCGGGCGAGGGCGAGTCGTTGCCGCTGCCCGCCGGAGAGGGTCCGGCCCGCCGCCGTCACCGGTGCGGCGAGGCCGCCGGGCAGGGCGGCGACGACGTCGGCCGCGCCCGCCGCGCGCAGGGCGTCGTCGAGGTCGCGAACCGGCAGCCGTCCGGTCGGGTCGACGTTGTCGCCGACAGTGCCCTCGAAGAGGTGGGCGTCGTGCGGGCTCACGACGAGCACCCGGCGTCGGGCGTCGGTTGCCAGCTCGGCCAACGCCACACCCCCGAGCCGGACGGAGCCGGACTCGGGCGTTCGTTCCCCGGCGAGCAGGGCGATGACCGCGTCGGCGGCGGCGGGGTCGTCCACGGCCACCGCGGTGAGACGCCCGGGGCTCGGCTGCAGGGTGACGCCGCGCAATGGACCGGCGTTGACATCGCGCAGTTCCAGTTCCATGCCGTCGGGGCGCGCCTCGCCCGCCGGGATGAGCCGCCCCGCGGCGAGGTAGCGGGCGATGCGGCCGGCCGAGGCGTGGGCCGACGCGCCGAAGGCGCTGATCTCACCGAGCGCGGAGACCGGCTCGGCGAGGAACTGGGTCAGCCCGACCACGGCGATGAGCTCGCCGAGGGTGATGTCGCCGTCCAGCGTCAGCCGTCCCGCCACCAGCGCCACGACGGCGAGGAAGACGCCGCTCAACGCGGTGGAGGCGCCGAAGAGGTAGCCGTGCGCGCTGGCCGTGCTGATCCCGGCGTTGCGGGCCCGGCGGCTCGCCCGCCGGTACCGGGCCAGCCCCGCGGCCTCGCCGCCGATGCCCTTGAGCGGACGCAGGCCGGTGAGCAGGTCGGTGGCGACGCCGGTCGCGCCGGCGATGGCGTCCTGCTGCCGGTCGGTGCGCCGCGACACCAGCGGGCTCGCCAGCTGCACCAACCCCAGCACCACCGGCACGCCGAGCAGAACGAGCAGGCCCAGGCGCAGGTCGATCGCGAGCAGGTACACCGCGGTGACGACGATGCCGGTGAGCGCCGCCGACGCGAAGGCGAGCAGCCGCAGCAGCAGGCCGACCTGGTCGGCGTCGGTGGTGGCGAGGGAGAGCGTCTCGCCGGGCAGCTGCGAGGTCGCCACGCCCTGCGGATGCAGCGCGTGGGCGGCAATCTCGGCCCGCAGCTCGTGGGCCTCGAGCTCGGCCGCCCGCGCACCCACCCGAGCCCCGAACCGGTAGCCGTAGCTCAGCACGATCATGAGGGCGGCGAGCACGCCTAGCCAGAGCGCGAAGGCCCCGCCGTCACCGGGGAGGATGCCGTTGTCGATCACCGCGCCGATCACGACGGGGACCATGGCCTCGCTGACCGCCCAGACCGCATGCAGCGCGTAGGACGCGGCGAGCGCTCGCCGTCGCCGCAGCACCATGCGGCGCAGCACCGACCACGCCGACCAGCGCACCGGACCTCCCTGTTAGGCATGCCTTACTTGGCAGCTTAGGGCCTGGTCCGGGGCCGTCGACGACGGGGACCCGAACCGGCGGGTGGCCCGGCGCGGGATCAGCTGGCCCGCGACGAGATCTGCTGCACCGCCCAGCCGTTGCCGTCGGGATCGGAGAAGAAGAGGAAGCCGACGTTGTCCAGCGGGTCCGGGGTGGGGAAGGGGTTCTCACCGAGGACCTGGACGTCGCCCGTGGCCACACCCCGCGCCAGCAGCTCGTCGCGCGCCGCCCGGATGTCGGGGACGACCAGCTGCAGGCCGCGCAGCGATCCCGGCGTCATGTCGTCGGCGCCGAAACCGCGTCCGATGACGATGGAGCACCCCGAACCCGGCGGCGTCAGCTGGACCAGCCGCATGCCCGGTCCGTCGGGCTCGCCGATGTCGTGATCCACGACGAAGCCGAGCTGCTCGCTGTAGAAAGCCTTGGCCCGGTCGACGTCCGAGACCGGGACCACGACCACCTCGAGTGTCCATCGCATCCGGGCACCGCAGCCCGTCACGCGGCGGGGCAGTGGACTCTCGTCACCCGTGCCGACGGTGGGTGCAGCGGCATGGGCGTCCTTGATCGACGGCGGGACCGCCCTGCCACCACAATGCCCGAGTGACTCCGCTTGCGCGCCGGAAGCTGCTCTCCGATGCCGTCGACTGGCGATTCGACGCCCAGGGCGGCTGGCGGGCGTTCACGACGCGCCACCAGCCGTGGGCCACCACCACGTTCCGCTCGGCGGGCGGTACGGAGTGGATGGTCACCGTTGCGCGGCCGACCGGCCTCGGACATCTCACGTCCGCCGCGAAACCCCTCTCGGACGCCACCGGCGGTCCCGGTCTCTCCACCAACGGGTCGAGCTGGCTGGTGCAGGCGGCTCACCCGCCTGCAGGCTGGCGTTCCACGCCACGGACCGTGCTTCGCGAGTACGTCGGCTGGGACGCCCTGGTCATTCCCATGGTCAACGCCCTGGTCGCCGCGCTGCTGGCGGACGTCCCGCTGCCCGACTAGCGCTGCCACCGGCCCACCGCGCCCCTGGTGACGCCGAACTGCCGATGAAGCTGGCAGCTCAGTCGAGCTGGCCCGTTCTTTCCGTGCCGGTGTCGAAGTAGGCGGTGAGGTAGTCGGTCGTGGCGAGCGAGCTGTCGCGCAGGAGCGAGAAGACCTCGGAACCCTCACCCGGTGGATCGACCATGGCGTACGCCTGCGCGAGACCGGTGTAGCGCACGTCGAGGTCGCCGGCATATTCCTCGGCCTCGGCTTCGGCGAGCTCGATGGCCTGCTCGAAGCCGGTGGCCCGCCAGATGGTCACGCGCTCCTCGTAGCGCGTGACGGCGACGGCCGCCGACCCTGTCTCGGCGTCCACCGTCCCCAGGTCGAAGACACAGCGAACGCCGAACCATCCCGATGACCTCATGGTTCCAGTGTGGCGGCCGGGCGCGGGGGATATCAGCGAAGGCTGAGGGGGTGGTGGGCGTGGTTGTGGTGTGGGGTTTGGGTGGGGTCGAGCCAGGCTGGTGGGGTCCAGTGGGGTCGTTGGTTGATCATGGTGACGGTCCAGCCTTGCCGGTCTTTTTCGCGGTGGTGGTGTCGGCAGAGCAGGTGACCGTTGTTGATGCTGGTGGGGCCGCCGTCGGCCCGGGCGGTGAGGTGGTCGGCTTCGCACCAGAGGGCGGGCGTGGTGCAGCCGGGGAAGCTGCAGCCGCCGTCGCGGGCGGTGAAGACGAGTCGCTGGTTCTGGGTGAAGAGCCGCTGGGATTGGCCGTAGGCGGCGACCGGGCGGACGGTCCGGAAGATCGTCGAGACCTCCGGCGGCCAGGTGTCGGGTGCGGCATCAGGTGGGCCGCCGGGTGGGCCGCTGGGTGGGTCGTCGGGTGGGTCGTGGGGTGGGTCGTCGGTGTCGAAGAGGACAGGCAGGAACCTGGCCTCGCCGCCGGCGATGCGGCTGGCGTCGCTGGTGGGGACGAGGGCGCCGTGACCGGTGCGGACCAGGCCGTGTCCGTCGCGCCACTGCTCGGTGGTGGCGGTGAGGATCACGGTGGCGACGACCCCGTTCACGGTGGGCAGTTCCCCGGCCCGCAGCACCAGCCGCAGCGCGTCGGCGAGTCCGTCGTGCTGCCGCTGCTCCAGCGTCCGGCCATCAGCGACACCCTCGGCTGCCGGTTTCGGCGCGGCGGTGGCGTCCAGCACCGTCAGCAACAGCTCGCCCAATTCAGCCGTCCCCTCGAAACGACCGGTCACTGATCCGTCCGGACGCTGACGCATCGTCAGGCTGCGGCGTCGGTCCCGATACTCGACGTCACGCAGGGTGCCGTCCGGGTCGAGGGTGTCGACCAGCCGGCGGGTCACCGTGGCCAGCGTGTCGGGGGTGAACTGGCGGGCCTGCTCGACCAGGAACGCCTCGATCTCGGCCATCCGACCCGCCCCGCCAGCCACCTGACCGGTCTCGTCGACCGCATCGGGGAGCCGATCGAGGGCATCGGCGATGACGGCGGCATGCCGCGGTGAGATCTGTCCTGACTGCTGCGCGGCGGCCACCTGCGGAAGCAGTGCCGGCAACACCTCACCGCTCAGCGCCTGCCGTGGCGTGAACCGGTCGGCCGCCCTGACCCGCGCCGTGGCCTCGCTGCGCGACAACCGCAGCAGCTGCGACAACAGCACCGACGTCTTCGCGCACCCGTATGCGAACGCGACCCCACGCCGGTCCACCTCGGCCGCGACCCGCTCCTGCACCGGCGCCACCCGCCGCGCCACCGTCTCGACCTCCCGCGCAAACTGCAGCGTCTCCTCATCAGACAACCCGTCCAACGCCACATCGCCCAGCGCGTCGAGGGCAGCGTGCAACCGAGCCAGCGCCTCGCCGATACCCTCCTCCATACAATCGAGCATATTCGAACATGCCAGTCATAGCAGTACATTCCGCGTTGGATTCACACCGCGAGCCGGTCGAGGTTGGCCCCATCAGGACGCGCCCACCGCGGCCACATCGCCGCGCTCTCATGGGGCCAATCCACCGCGACAGGGACCGACCCCGGCGAATCGCCGCGCTCCCGTGGGGCCAACCCGCGGCGGCGTGGGGCCAACCCGCGGCGGCGTGGGGCCAACCCAGGGCGGGCGCGGGCCCACCCACGGCCGCGCGGGCCCACCCACGGCCGCGCGGGCCCACCCACGGCCGCGCGGGTCAACCCGCGGCGGCGCGGGGCTGACGCTCGCTCCCGTGGGGTCAACCCACGACGCCGGAACCGGACGCTCAGCCCCCCGCCCCCAGCTCGGACAAGCGCTTCCCGGCACGCCGCGAGACGGAGGCGCGGGGATCGTCCTGCAGGCCGACGAGGACGGGGATCAACCACGCCCGCAGGGCGTCGTCCGAGCGGGACCACCGCGTCAGGACATCCATGGTGACGTTCCGGACGATCCAGTCCGGTGAGCCGGTGAGGTTCGACTGCAGCCGTCCGACGGCGCGCTCGTAGTCAGCAGCCGTGAGCGAGTCGTGCAGATGGTCGAGCAGCTGCGCCACGTGCCACTGCACCGAGGGCTGCTCGATCGGGCCGAGGTCGTCCAGGATCTGCGTCACCCGCGGCACGAACCACTCCGGCCGGTCGCGGCAGATCTTCTCCAGCGCGTCGCCCACCCGCATCCGGACCACCGGGTCCGGGTCGTCGATGGCCGCGAAGAGCTCCGGCAGCCGCGACTCGTCGGCGAGCACGAGCGTCACGACATCGGCGGTCCGACCCAGCGAGTTGGGGTGACCGCCGGACAGCAGCGAACCGAACGACTCGCTCACGGGGTGTCAGCGCTTCGGCAGCTTCGCGACGACGAGGTTGGCGATGATCGCGTACCCCTGCGTGCGCGGGTGGATGTCGCGGTACTGGCAGAAGTAGGTCAGCGAGCAGACCTTCGCGACCGCGACCGGAACGGTGCCGTAGGGAGCCAGCGTCGTCGTCTGCGTCTTCGGCGTGTAGGCCCCGGTCGCGGTGGTGACATCGGCGAAAGCGGCGCCGGCCTTGGCATAGGCCTGCTGCAGCTGCGGGTTGATGAGACTGCGGAAGGCGAAGACCGAGAGGTCGGCGAGGCTCCGGCGGTCGGCGTCGCCGGAGAGCGCCTCGCCGAGGAAGACGTCCGGGTAGGTGATCCCGACGATGCGGGTGGCCGGACCTGCGGCCGCCCGCAGCTGCCTGGCGATAGTGGTCAGGGCTGCGGTGATCTCGCCCAGCGCGGTGCTGACGCAGCTCGTGGCGGCGGCCGTGGTGGTCGCGGCGGCGCACGAGGTGATGTCGTTGCCGCCGAGCACGACCGTGATCAGGCCGACCTGACCCCGGTGCGCCTCGAGGTAGTCGACGGCGGCCGTGATCTGGGGCTTGTCGTAGCTCGGCGCGCCGGGGGCGCGGTTGCGGTCCCGGCACCCCGGCGTGGTCAAGGCCGACGTCGTCGTCGCGCCGCTGCAGCCGAAGTTGACCAGCTTCAGGTCGTAACCCTTCGCCTTGGCCTTCGAGACCACCTGGTAGGCGAAGCCGTTGCGGGTGGTGGCGCCCCGTCCGCGGCCGGTCGGCTGGTAACCCGCGGCGTACGAGTCGCCGACCGAGACGTAGGTCTGCTGGTCGGCGCTGAGCGCGGGCTGGCTCGACCCTGCTGTCCCCGAACCGGCCGTGGCCGCCGACGATCCCGACGATCCCGACGATCCCGACGATCCCGACGAGCGCGGGGACGACGAGGGGGCGTTCTCGGATCCGTCGGAGGAGCCGGTGCAGGCGGCGAGGGCGACGACGGCGGTGGTGAGAGCAGCGACGACGCCGGCGCGCCGGAGGGCGATCATGGCCCCACTCTAGGGACGCACGACCGGCCGGGTTGCGAGCGCGGTCGAACCGGAAGGCGGGGCTCGGCATATAGTTCCGGGACGACGACACGCCGCATTTCCGGCGTCCGAAGGGAGCCGGCCACGGTGCAGCGCGAGGACACGCCGTTGCGCATCGCGCTGACCTCCTATCGCAGCAAGCCGCACTGCGGCGGACAGGGCGTCTACGTCCGCAACCTCAGCCGCGAGCTCGTCGCGCTCGGGCACAGCGTCGAGGTCTTCTCCGGCGAGCCGTACCCGGACCTCGATCCGGGGGTGGCGCTCACGAAGGTGCCGGGGCTCAACCTCTACGACGACGCCGACCCGTTCCGACGGCCCCGGCGCAGCGAGTTCCACAGCCCGACCGACGTGCTGGAGTACGGAATCATGTGCACCGCCGGCTTCCCCGAGCCGCGGACCTTCAGCCGCCGGGTGGTCCCGCTGCTCGCCCGCCGCGCCGCCGAGTTCGATGTCGTCCACGACAACCAGACCCTCGGTTCGGCGCTGCTGCGGCTGCCGGCGACGCTGCCGCTGGTGGGCACCGTCCACCACCCCATCTCCGTCGATCGCGCGCTGGACCTCGCCGCCGCCGCCGGCTGGAAGAAGCGGGTGTCGCTGCGCCGCTGGTACGGCTTCGTGGCGATGCAGGCACGGGTCGCCCGGCGGCTGCCGGTGCTGATCTCGCCGTCGCGCAACAGCGTGGACGACACCGTCCGGGACTTCGGGGTGCCGCGCGAGAAGTTCCGCGTCGTGCCGGTTGGTGTCGACGTCGACCACTTCCACCCCCGCGGCGAGCGGGTGCCGGGACGCATCGTGACGATGTGCAGCGCGGACGTCCCTCTGAAGGGACTCTCGGTCCTGCTGCACGCACTGTCGCGGCTGCCCGAGGACGTCACCCTCACCGTCGTCTCCAAGCCCGAGCCCGGCGGCCGGACGGAGAAGCTGGTCGCCGAGCTCGGCGTCGGCCACCGGGTGGCCTTCGTCTCGGGGCTGAGCGACGACGCGCTCGCCGACCTGCTGGCCTCCGCCGAGGTGGCTTGCGTGCCGTCGCTCTACGAGGGTTTCTCGCTGCCCGCCGTCGAGGCGATGGCCTCTGGCACCCCGCTGGTGGCGACCGAGGCCGGGGCGCTTCCCGAGGTCGTCGGGCGGGACGGCAGCTGCGGCACGCTGGTGCCCGCCGGCGACGCCCCGGCGCTGGCCCGTGCGCTCGCCGAGCTGCTCGCCGATCCCGCGCGCCGCGCTGCCATGGGTGCTGCCGCCCGCGAGCGTGCCGCCACCCGCTTCAGCTGGTCCGCCTGCGCCCGGGCGACCGTCGACGTGTACCGCGAGGCACTCGCCCGCACCGCCATCTGAGGAGCAGTTCCGTGCTGACCATCGACTTCGACCGTCTCGGCCTGCGCGAGGGCGAGCGCTTCATCGACATCGGCTGCGGCGCCGGCCGGCACACCTACGAGGCGCTGCGCCGCGGTGCCGACGCCGTCGCGCTGGACCAGAACGCCGAGGATCTGCGCGGCATCGACGAGATGGTCGAGGCCATGGCCGAGGCGGGCGAGATCAAGCGTCCCGACGGCCCCGTCACGCTCAACGCCGATGCGCTGGCGCTGCCCTTCGCCGACGGCCACTTCGACCGCGTCGTCGCCTCGGAGATCCTCGAGCACATCCCGGACGACCGCGCCGCCATCGCCGAGATCGCGCGCGTGACCCGCCCCGGCGGCACGGTGGCCGTCAGCGTGCCCCGCCGCTGGACCGAGCAGATCTGCTGGGCTCTGTCCGACGAGTACCACGAGGTCGAGGGCGGTCACGTCCGCATCTACCGCGGCAGCGAGCTCGTCCGGCTGCTCTCCGAGGCGGGGCTGCGTCCGCTCGGGCAGCACCACGCGCATGCGCTGCACTCGCCGTTCTGGTGGCTGCGCTGCGCGATCGGGGTGGACGTCGAGACCGACGCCAACCTGCTCACCCGCTCGTACCACAAGCTGCTGGTCTGGGACCTCATGAAGCGCCCCTGGCTCACCCGGACCGCCGAGCGGATCCTCGACCCGGTCCTCGGCAAGAGCCTGGTGCTCTACCTGGCCAAGCCGTGACGGCGGTCCCGGAGCGGCGATGGTCGCTGCCTCACCTGCCCGGCGTCCTCTCCGCCGACGAGATCGAGCAGACCATCGACCACATCGCCGGCGAGCAGCAGGACGACGGTCTGCTGCCCTGGTTCACCGGCCACCACGCCGATCCCTGGGACCACGTCGAAGCCGCCATGGCGCTCGCCGTCGGCGGCAGGCTCGACGCCGCCGAGGCGGCCTACCGCTGGAGCGCCGAGCAGCAGCGCGCGGACGGCAGCTGGCCGATGGAGATCGTCGGCACCGAGGTCCGCGAGGCCGCGGGCGATGCCAACCAGGCCGGCTACCTCGCCGTCGGTGTCTGGCACCACCAGCTCATCACCGGCGACGACCGCTTCGCCCGGCAGCTGTGGCCCGCCGTCCGCGCGGCGCTGGACTTCGCCGTCGGACTGCAGCGCCCTGACGGCGCCATCGCCTGGGCCCGCGACAGCGACGGCAACCCGGCCGAAGAGGCGCTGCTGACCGGTAGTGCCTGCCTCGTGCTCTCGCTGCGCTGCGGACTGGCGCTGGCCGCGCATCTCGACGAGCCGCAGCCGCACTGGGAACTGGCTCTCGCGCGGCTGGCGCACGCCGTCGCGGTCCACCCCGACGGCTTCGCCGACCGCAGCCGGTTCTCGATGGACTGGTACTACCCGGTGCTCGGGACCACGGTGAGCGGCCCGAGCGCGCGCACCCTGCTGGCGCGGCGCTCGGACGAGTTCACCGTCGCCGGCCGCGGCATCCGCTGTGTCGCCGACCGGCCGTGGGTGACCGCGGCCGAGACCTGCGAGTTCGTCCTCACCCTCGACGCGCTGGGGGAGCGGGCCCGCGCCATCGCGCTGCTGCGGGACGTGCAGTTCCTGCGAGACCCGGCCACCGGCGGTTACTGGACGGGATGGGTCTTCCCGGAGGAGGTGATCTGGCCGCAGCAGCAGACCACCTGGACTGCCGCCGCGGTCGTCCTGGCTGCTGACGCCCTCACCGACACCACCAACGCCGCCGGTCTGTTCCGGGGCGAGTCACTGCCGGCGCTGCCGGAGGTGTCTGTCTGCGACGCGGACTGCAGCGGCAGCCGCGACCAGGCGCTGCGACCGTGACCGATCCGCTCGCCGTCGCCGACGCGGCGAAGGGGTTCCTGCCGGCGGACGAGGCGAGCGCGCTGCGTGCCGCCGCGGCCACCGCGTCACCCGGCTGCTGGCTGGAGATCGGCACCTACTGCGGCAAGTCGACGGTCCACCTCGCCACCGTCGCGCGGGAGCGCGGCGCCCGGCTGGTGACGCTCGACCACCACCGCGGCTCGGAGGAGAACCAGCCCGGCTGGGAGTGGCACGACACCTCGCTCGTCGACCCGCACGTCGGCCGGCTCGACACGCTGCCGTCCCTGCGCCGCACGCTGTTCGACGCCGGGGTCGAGGACGTCGTCGACGTTCTGGTCGCCACCACCCAGCGAGTGGCGAGCTGGTGGACGACGCCGCTGACCTTCCTGTTCCTGGACGGCAACCACACCGAGGACGTTGCCCAGCACGACTACGCCGGCTTCGCCCGGCATGTCGTGGCCGGGGGTCTGCTGGCGGTGCACGACGTCTTCCCCGACCCCGCCGACGGCGGTCAGCCGCCGTGGCACGTGGTGCAGCGGGCGCTGTCGTCCGGGGCCTTCGCGCAGGTCGGCGAGACCGGGTCGTTGCGGGTGCTGCGACGCACCGACGCCGCCTTCGGCTGACCAGCCACAGACGGCCCGGCACACCGTAGCGGCGCGCCGGGCCGTGACCGCTCCAGGTCAGACGCTGACGGGCAGCGCGGCCTTGGTCCACCGGTTGTCGAACTTCAGACCGCTGCGCTTGTAGAGCTGGGTGACGGGGCAGCGGCGCTCGGTCTCGCTGACGAGACGGGCGAACTGCTCGTCATTGGCGTCGGTCTCGACGCTGGCGCGGACGGTCACCTTGTCGAAGTTGGCGTTGCCCTCCTCGCCGTTGACGAGGACGGCGGTGTCGAGATCGCCGACGACCTCGAAATTCCAGGCGCCGAGGCTGATGCCGAGATCCTTCGCCACGAGCGCGGCCGTCACCTGGTTGCAGGAGCTCAAGGCCGCCAACGCGTAGAACAGCGGGCTCGGGGCCTCGTCCTTGCCGCCGAAGGCGGGGTAGGCGTCGGTGGCGAAACGATGGCCGCCGGCCTCGAGGGACTGGGCGACGCCGCTGCCGGTGCCGGTCACGGCGAACGGGACGACGGTGGCCTTCGGGGTGATGCTCATGCGGGCTCCTTCTGGTCGCGGTGTCAGTGGTGCACAACCAGACATTACCTACCGGACTAATAGAGATAGCAGCAGGGCCGCTCGCGAAGCTCTGTCGGCCGGTCTCAACGCCGGTGCTCGGCGTTGACCTTCGCGACGATCTCGTCCGCGACCTCACGCACAGTGCGGCGGTCGTGCCTCGCCATCGCCTCCACCAGTGCGACGGCGTCATCCTCGGCGAGGCCGCACCAGGCCATGACGATGCCGGTCGCCATGCCGCAGCTGCGGGCGTCCTGCAGCTCGGCCCGCAGCCGCGTCGAGCGGGCCCTCGCTACGGCCAGGGCAGGCGTCCCGCCGTGACGTGGCGGCGCGGACCGGGGTTCCGCAGCGGCCGTCGCCGCGTCCTGTCGGGCCTGGCCGGGTGCGGCCGTGTCGGTCATCTGCGCTGTCGTCGCCTTCGATCCCGCTGCGAGAGAGACGACCAGCTCAGCGCAACTCGTCCGATGGCGCTATGCCGGAAAGCGAAGGGCGTCCTAGCCGAAAAGCGCAGCGCGGCGCCACACTGGCGTCGATCCGCCAGCGGCCGACCCATCGACGGGAGGACGGGCATGCACGCGCCGGTGCGCTCCCGCTTCACCACCACCGACAGGGACGAGGGTGAGGCGCTGGTGGCCGCGGCCTACGTCGGCAACCGGTTGACGGTGCGGGGCAACGTCGCGGACTTCCGCATGTCCCAGGAACGCCTCGACATCGGCGAGGTCGCCTTCGACGGTTACCACAGCACACTGCGGCACGACTTCGATGTGGAGCCGCTGCCGCGGCTGGCTGTCATCCGCATGATCGACCGGACGGTCGAGATCGAGTCGGCGACGCAGTCCGTGACGGTGTACCCCGGTGACGTGAAGCTGGTGACGCTGCCGGGGGAGCGGCACCACACCCGGGTCGACGGTGCGCGAGTGCAGAGTGTCTCGCTGGACTTCGGGCTGCTCGACCGCGTCAGCGACGAACCGGGTGCCGCGACCACCCGGCAGTTCCGCACGCAGCCCGTCGAGGCCACAGCCGCGCACCAGTGGCAGCGGACCGTCGACCACCTCACCGGTTCGGTCCTGGCGACGGGCGCAGCCGTCACCCCGCTCATCCTCGGCGCCGCCGGCCAGCTGCTGGCCGCGACCTTCCTCGCGGTCTTCGACCCGGCCGCCGCCGAAGCCCGGTCCGGTGACGGCCGCGATGCCACACCCGCATCGGTGCGGCGCGCCGTGGCCTACATCGAGGCCAATCCGGACCTGGACCTCAGCGTCGCCGACATCGCTCGGGCCGGCCGCATCTCCGTCCGCGCCCTGCAGCTCGGCTTCCGCCGTCATCTCGACACGACGCCGATGCGCCACCTGCGCCGGGTCCGGCTGCGGGCGGTCCGCGAGGAGCTTCGCGGCGCCGCCGACGGCGACCGCACCGTCACCCAGATCGCCGCCCGGTGGGGCTTCCACAACCCCGGCCGCTTCGCCGCCGACTACCGCGCCGAGTTCGGCGAGGTGCCCAGCGCGGTGCTGCGCCGGGCCGCCGGCCAGCGGCCCGCTGCCCCCGACGATCCACACCAACACGACGCAGAACGCGACCGAGAAGCAGGGTGAGCGGACGGATGCCATGACCACGAGAGCCGCGCACGACATCGTCCGCTCGCCCGCCGCGTGGGGTGCCGTCGGCATCCTCGTCGCCTCGCAGTGCTGGCATCACGATGCCGCGCTGGCGGCGCTCTGTCGTTGCGCGAAACACCTCGGCGTCAGCGTGGACGACGTGGCGGCCTACGTCGAGTGGCACGGCGTCCTGCCGAGCTGACCTCGCTCGACGACGTCTCGGTCACCGCGCGCCGCGGCGGGTGACGGCCCGAGCAGCCGCCCGGTTGGCCTCGACGGCGGCGGCGTGGAGGTCGTCGCCCGCGGCCAGGCGAGCGGCAAGCGTGCCGGTGACGGTGTCGCCCGCCCCCGTGGTGTCGACGACCTCGACCGCCAGCGGTGCCACGGTCATCTCGTCACCGTCCGCTCCCACCACGAGCAGGCCGTCGCCGCCCAGCGTCACCACCACCGGACGGCCGGTGTACTGCGCCAGCGACGTCGCCGCGCCGCGGACGCTGTCGGCGGGCAGTCCGGCCAACCGGGCGAGGTCGCGGCATTCGCCGGCGTTGGGCGTGAGGATCGGAGCCTCGGCCAGTGCCACCTCGATCCCGGCGGCCACGGGCGCGGCATCGAGCACGCACGGCACCCCCGCCGCGCGGGCCGCCGACACCGCCGCGAGGGTGGCGCCGAGGGCGATCTCCGTCCCGACCAGCACGCAGCCGGCCCGCGGCAGCAGCTCTCGCAGCGCAGCGAGCACCTGCGACGCGGAAAGCGCCGCGTTGGCTCCGGCGCCCACCGCGATCTGGTTCTCGCCGTCGGCGGCGACCACGATGAGGGCCGCGCCGGTCGCCTCGCCCGCAAGCTCGACGAGATGATCGACGGCGACGCCCTCGTCCGCCAGGTCGGCGCGCGCCTGCTGACCGAGATCGTCTGTGCCCACCGCGCCGACGAAGGCGACCGCGGCCCCGGCCCGCGCCGCGGCGACGGCGGCGTTGGCGCTCTTGCCGCCACCGTGGCGTTCCAGCTGGCGCCCGATCACGGTCTCGCCGGGGCCGGGAAGCTGCTCGGCGCGGACGACGAGGTCGACGTTGACCGAGCCGACGACCACGACGAGGCCGTCGCGATCAGTCACGAACGGAGACCCTAGCGGCGACCGAGTTCGGCGGCGTGATCCCGGACGAAGGCCGCGAGGTCGATCGGCTCCCGGTCGAGCAGCTCGGCCAGCGCCGTCGAATGCACCCGCACCCCGTCCAGGCCTCGGCGCACGACCTGCCGGAACTGCGCGACCATCCCGCGGGCCTCCCAGTGCGGGCTGCCGCCGGCGCGCATACCCAGGTACAGCAGCGGGCCCGCGACGGGGAGCGGGCGGACGCGCTGCCCGAGCACGTCGGTCATGATCGTCGCGAGCTGCGGGAAGGAGAGCGGCTGCGTCCCGGTGAGCAGGTGGACGCGTCCGTCGGCTCCGGCACCGCCGCGGACGGTGGGATCGGTGAGGACGCGGCCGGCGGCCCCGGCGACGTCACGAGGATCGATCCAGGCCGTCGCGCCGTGCTGGCTCGGATTGGGCAGCAGGCCCCGCCGGATGAGTGGAGCCATGCCGAGCAGGTTGGTCATGAAGGCGCCGGGGCTCAGCCGCGTCCACGGCAGGCCGCTCTCGGCGAGGAGGGCGTCGGAGCGGGCATGGTCCCGCGCCCAGGGCACCGCGGAGGCCGGGTTGGCGTCGGACGCCGACACCTTCACCACGTGACCGACCCCGGCTGCCACGGCGGCGTCGATGGCGGCGCGGTCGCGCGCGAGCTGGTCGAACTCGTTCGGCCCCACGGGGGGCAGCAGGAAGAGCAGCTCGCGACCGGCGAAGGCGCGGCGCAGGCCGGCCGGGTCGCTGAAGTCGCCGAGCGTGGCAGCGACACCTCGGGAGCGGAACGACTCGACCTGGTCCGGTCGCCGGCTCATGGTGGCGAAGTCCGCGCCGCGACCGGCGAGCTCGGCGACGAGCGCGCGGCCGACGGCCCCGGTGGCTCCGGTGACGAGGATGGGTGCGGAGTCATGCGCAAGAGCGGTCATACTCGCTAAGTACCAGGATCCTGATTCTTTGAAACAGGATCCTGCTAAAAGTGGTCGCCGATCACACGATGCAGCACGTCGTTGGCGGCACGCAGTTCGGCCTTGGTGCCGAGCTCAGGTGGCGGATCCGCCGCCGTGAACGCCGACCAGGCCCGTGCCAGCATCGCCTCCCCGGCCCTGGTCAGGCTGATGTCGCTGCGCCGCCCCCGCCCGCGGGCGCCGGACCTCGTCACCAGCTCGCGATCGGCCAGGCCGTCCACCACAGCGGTCATGGTCTGTGGCCGCACCTCGCACCGCCGGGCGAGCTCGGCATTCGTCAAGGCCGCTTCCGCGCCCAGCTGGACGAGCACCCCGAACTGCACCGGAGTGAGCCCGTACTCACCGAAGAGTCGCGTGAGATCGGCTTCGATGCGGTGGGCGGCGCGGATGACCGTCCACCGGAACTGGGCGTCGATGTCGGCGCGGGTGATCTCCACGCAGCACCACCCCTCCGCTCGCGAGCCGCCACCGCCGACGGTATCCCGGGCGCCGAGGCCGGGTTGGCCCCATCCGGGCGCGGTGATGCCGGTGCTCCCACCGCGCTAGCGTGGGGCCAACCGCGGCAGGGTGGGTCCAACCAGCGGGGACGCGAACACGATGTCCCGCTCGTGGCGAGCACCCGATGGACCTAGGGCGTGTCTGACAATCCCGTGCTCTGCTGCGCGACGCCCGGGCACGCACGCTGCCGCGTTGTCGTCGTCGGCCGTAGCACGCTACGGCCGTCCTCCTCCGCCTCGCATCGCGCGCACCCGACCGCCGCTCGCGGCGAGCGGGAATTGTCAGACACGCCCTAGTCGACCAGCTGTGCCCCACTCGTCATCGCAGCGCCGGATCGCGTCGCTTGGCCGTCAGGGCGTCGGTGAGCAGCTCCACCAGCGCCTGATGCTGGACGTCGGCCGACGAGGCGATCTCCTCGTCGCTGCCGTCCAGGGCGCGGGCGGCCAGGCCGGCCTTGCTGTCGATCAGGCCGGCGATCCGGCTGTCGATGGTCTGCGCGGCGAGCACGCGCCACGCGGTGACCGGCTCGCTCTGGCCGATGCGATGGCTGCGGTCGATGGCCTGGGTCTGCTCGGCGTTGGTCCAGGAGAGCTCGGCCAGCACGATGTTCGAGGCCACCTGCAGGTTGAGCCCGACCCCCGCGGCGGTGAGCGAGCAGACCGCGACGGCGACCTCGGGGTCCTTGGTGAAGTCGTCGATGTTCTGCTGCCTGACCTTGGGTGTCTGGTCGCCGCGGATCGAGGCGTAGCGCAGCCCCTGCCGCTCGAAGGTCTCCTCGGCGACGTCCATGACATCGACGTGCTTGGCGAAGAAGACGACCTTGCCCGCCGAGCGGGCGACCTGGGCGGCGTAGTCGGCCGCGAGACCGGCCTTGGCCTGCCCGATGCGTCGCATCATGCTGAAGACGTTCTCGCCGGTCGTCGACGAGTTCGCGTCCTTGAGCTCCCAGGTCGCGACCTGGCGCACGAGATCGGGGTCGATGCCGTCGTAGGCACCCGAGACCCGGTTGGCCATCGCCGTCTCGTACCGGGAGACCAGCCGCGCGGCCAGCTCCCGCTCCGCGGCGCGGATCGAGCGGCTGTCCTTGTCGTCGAGCTCGACGAGCATGTCGGCGATCCGCCGGGCCGGGATGTCGGCCGCGACGTCGATCTTGCGCCGCCGCACGATGCCCATGTCGATCACCGCTTGCCGGGCCGCGGCGTGGAAGCCCGGATCGGACGGCACCAGCCCGGTCTCTTCCAGCCGGTCCATCAGCTCGGCCGTCGGCTCGCTGTCGTCGATCCACCCCAGGAACTGCCAAATCGCGCGGAAGTCGTCGATGTCGTTGATCAGCGGCGTGCCGGTCAGCGCCATGAGCAGCGGTCGCACCGTCCGCTCCCGCACCCGTGCGGCGATCTCCAGGACGTGTCGCGAGCGCTGCGAGGTCTTGTTCTTGATGAAGTGCGCCTCGTCCACGACCATGCCGCGGAAACCGAGGGTCGACAGCCACGCCACGTGCCGGTCGAGCAGCTCGTAGTTCACGACGACGATGTCGGCGAAGCCGTCGATGTCGTCGCCGTTGCCGTGGACGACCGTCGCCGTCCGGTGCGGGACCCACATCCCCGCCTCCCGGGCCCAGTTCGTCTTGACGACGCTCGGGACCACCACGAGCAGCGGATAGGCCTCGGCCGCCTCGGCCGCCAGCAGCGACTGCGCCGTCTTGCCCAGACCGGGTTCGTCGGCGAGCAGGAAGGTGCGGTGACCCTCCTGCGCGGCGGCGACGAGCTGGGCCTGGTGCCGCATCAGCTGCCGCCGGCCGGGGACGCGAAGCGTGGTGGGCTCGGGAAGCTCCATGCAGGCGGGACGGCCGTCCGAGGCCCGCTCGAAGGAGGTGAAGAGCGGGTTGAGCAGCTCCCAGCCGCCGAGCCGACGGGGGAGGGAGGGCGTGCGGACAGCCGAGTAGTCGGGCGCGAGGAAGATGTTGGTCATCTGCCGGGCCACGATGGAACGCGGCACCACCTGGCGCTCGGGCTCGAAGGTGACGGCGGTGGGCTCCGGCTCGTCGGGCTCGTCCGGTGGTGCCTCGATGCCGACCTTGCGCAGCATCTCCCGGCGCCGCTCCTTGGCCGCGTCGGAGACCTTCGCGTCGTCGGCGAGCAGCGCGAGCAGGCCGGGGTCCCGGACCGCGGTCTTGGCCAGTGCGGTCGCGATGCCGTCGAGGCGCTTGAGCTGGCGCGACTCGCGTCCCCGGTCGGGCTGCTCGGCCTTGGCCTTGGCGTGCTCCTCGCGCACCAGCAGCGCCACGGCCTGGAACTTCGCTCGCACCGAGGGCGAGACGCGACGGCGGTCGACCGCCGCCTCGACGTCGCCGAGAGCGCGGACGAGCACGGAGATGACGTCGCCCGGGCCCTCGCCGTGCCCCGAATGATCGGAGCGGCGATTGCCCTGGCGCCGGCCTGACTGAGCCAACGATCCCTCTTTCTGCACTGCGTCACCGGTGCAGCTCTGCACCGCGTCGTCGGCGCACCGACGCCGGACGGAGCCGGATCGGACGAGCCGGGTCGGCGTGCGGAGCGGCCGGACGCGCAGCCTCGCGCGATCGGACACCACGCCGACGGATGTCACCGCGTCACGGACGGCCTCGCGGGCCGCGCATCGCGCGGTATGGCACCGATCGTAGCGCCGTCACGCCCGGACCGTCGCCATCGGTGCGGCGGTCGCGTCGAACGGCGCCCTTATGCTGACCTCGCCACACTCGTCTGCGTGACGACACGGACGCGAGCGCGGCCGGCGCAGTGGGGTGAGCCGACGCTGCGTCGGTCCGGCCAGAGCAGCACCCGCCGGCCCGTCAGCCGGTCCGCCCGCCGCCGCCGGCTGCGTCGCGCCGGCGCGCTGGTCGCCGTCCTGGTGCTGGCGGCGCTGGGTCTGCGAGCGCTCGCGCCGGGCGCGGACCCCCGGCCGGCGCCCCCGGCGGGCTGCCATCGTGCGTCCTGCACGGGCGAACCCGGTGTCATCGGGGCGCCGCTCAGCCGGGCCGAGGTCGCCGGCCGGGCGCGGTACTGGCTGGCGGACGCGACCATCCGGTACTCGATGACGCAGGGCCACGACGGGCCGGGCGGCTGGGGGTGGTACCGCCGGGACTGCTCCGGGTTCGTCTCCATGGCGCTCCGGCTGCCGGACGACAACGGCGGTGCCAGCACCGTCGGCCTCGCCGAGGTCGTCACCCGGATTCCCGCGCGCCAGCTGCGCCCGTACGACCTGGTGGGTCGGCTGGGACCAGGTACCGGCGGCGAGGGCGGGCACGTGCAGCTCTTCCTCGGCTGGGGTGATGCCGCCCGCAGCCGGGTGCGCGTCCTGGAGCAGGGCAGCCTCGGCGGCCGGGTGCCGTGGCCGCACGAGACCACCTACGCCTGGCCGGAGCGGATGGCCGACGGCGCCGTGCTGCGTGCCTACCGCTACACCGGCATCCGCGACTGAGGCGCGCTCCGGCTCACCCCCGGCCCTCGTCGGCCAGCCGGTAGCGCGTGGTGCGCGAGGAGTTGAGGACGACCGCGACCGACGAGGCGTTGTGCAGCACGGCCGCCACCACCGGCGACAGCGCACCGGCGGCGCCCACGGCGAGTCCGACCGCATTGACGGCGATCGACATGCCGTAGTTCTGCCGGATCGTGCGGACGCTGCGCCGGCTCAGGTCGCGCAGGTCCACCAGCCGGGCGAGGTCGTCGCCGGAGAGCGCGACATCGGCGGTCTCCACCGCGACGTCGGTGCCGTTGATCCCCATGGCGATGCCGATGTCGGCCAGCGCGAGGGCGGGGGCGTCGTTGGTGCCGTCGCCGACCATGGCGACGCGGTGCCCCTCGGCCTGCAGGTCGCGCACGATCTGCTGCTTGTGCTCGGGCAGCACCTCGGCCCGCCACTCGGTGATGCCGAGCTCGGTCGCCACCGCCCGCGCCGTGATCGGGTGGTCGCCGGTGAGCATGACGATGCGGCGGACGCCGTCGGCACGCAGTCGCGCCAGCACCTCGGCCGCGCCGGGACGGACGGTGTCGCGCAGGCTCACCAGCCCGGTGAGGACGCCGTCGACGGCGAGCAGCAGCGGGGTCTCGGCCTGGTGCTGCAGCCGGGAGACCCACTCGTCGGCGTCGGGATCGGTGGCGACCCCCTCGCTGGCCAGCAGGTGCGGGCTGCCGAGCAGCAGTGTCCGGCCGTCGGCACGGGTGCGCATGCCCAGGCCGAGCAGCACCTCGCACTCTTCGTGCGGCGGGATGTGGATCCGCCGCTCCTCGGTCGAGCGGATGACCGCCTGCGCCAGCGGGTGCCGCGAGTGGATCTCCGAGCTCGCGGCGTAGGCCAGTACCTGCTCCGGTGTCCAGTCGTCGCGGAAGGAGACCACGTTGGTGACGACGGGTCGGCCCAGCGTGAGCGTCCCGGTCTTGTCGAAGACGACGGCGTCCACGCCGCCGGCGGCCTCGAGATGGGAGCCGCCCTTGACGAGCATGCCGCGGCGGGCACCGTTGCCGATCGCGGCGCTGATCGCGGTGGGCGTCGAGAGCCCCACCGCGCAGGGGCAGGCCACCAGCAGCATCGTCATCGCCCGCCGGGGATCGCGGGTGACGATCAGGGTCGCCGCGGCCAGCGCGAACGACGCCGGCACGAAGCGGCGCGAGAAGGACTCGCCGACGGTCTGGATCGGCGCCCGGTCGTGCTCGGCCTGCTCGACGCGGGCGATCACTCGCCCGATCGCCGTCTCGGCGCCGACCGCGGTGGCGCGGACGACGAGCCGCCCGCGCATCACCACGCTGCCGGCGTGGACCCGGTCGCCGACGGCGAGCGACACCGGCAGGGTCTCACCGGTGATGGCCGACTGGTCGACCACGGCATCGCCTTCGACGACGATCCCGTCGACCGGTAGCGCGACCTGCTCGTGGGCCACCACCTCGTCGCCGACCACGAGGCCGCTGATGTCGACCTCCTGTTCGACCTCCGAGCCGGCGCTGCCGTGCCGCACCCAGACTGTCGTCTGCGTCCCGGTGAGCAGGCTGCGGATGGCGCGGCGCGTGCGCCGCAGGGTGAGGTCCTGCAGGTACTCGCCGATGTTGAGCAGCCACAGCACCGTCAGCGCCACGACGTTCTCGCGCAGCAGCAGGCTGGCGACCGTCGCCGCCGAGACCAGCGTGTCGGTGCCGGGGGAGCGGCGGCCGAGCAGGCCACCGACAGCGCCGCGCAGGAAGGGGTAGCCGCTGAAGATCGTCACGCCGGTGGCGAGGGCGCGCGACCGCGGGCCGAGGGCGGCGGGGCGTCGCAGGCCGTAGCGGCGGACGCCGAGCAGGGCCAGCACGGCACCCCCGGCGGCGATGCGGACGACCTCGGCCGACGAGGTCTCGGCCGAGTGGGGGGCGCGCTCGACGTCGGCGCAGGCTGCGGTGGCGAGCCCGGCCGCGAGCGCGGACTCGAGCTCGTGCCGGTCGCAGCGGGCCGGGTCGTACCAGACCACCACCGACGCCGTCGCCGGATAGGCGCGGGTGGCCCGGACACCGGGGACGGCGTCGACGGCGTCCTCGATCGCCACGGCTCGGGCCACGGAGTGCCGCAGCCCGGCGCAGACGAATCGGGCCCGTCCCGCCGCGTCGGAGACCAAGCGGGGCGCGGCGGCCTCGGCTGCGGTCATCGTCGGGTCAGTGATCGTGGTCGTGCGCGTGGGCGCCGATGTCCTGGCCGGGCGGCGGTGCCTGCTCGCCGACGCGGGCGCGGGCCTCGGCGACGATGTCGCCGCCGGCCAGGCGCGCCTTCTCGGCGCCGGTCTCGACGTGGCGGCGGCCACGCAGGGCCCAGGTCGTGGCGGTGACGGCGCCGTTTCGGACGCTGCCGCGGCGCGCCGCTGCCCGGGCCGCGTCCACGGCGACCACCCCCACGACGCCGGTCGCCACCACGCGTCCGGCCCGGCCGAGGAGGCCGGTCACCCCGCTCTTGCTGCTCTTGTCGCTCATCGTCGCCCCGTCTGCTTCGGATCGATAATCATTGTCATGCTAGCGGGAGCATGTCGAGGTGTCGGCACTGGGTGGCGCGCAATGAAAATGCCGCTAGGGTCCGAAGTGGACCGCTGCACGCCCGGAGACCACCGGGACCAGCAACCCCCGGACGGAGGCTGCGGCCGTGTTGTCGGCGTTGAGCCAGGAGCAGCTCGTGGCCGTCTTCGAGGCGACCCCCGTCGCGCTGCTGGTCTTCGACCCCGATCTGGTCATGGTCCATGCCAACAGCGCCTACCTGCGGGCCACCGACAAGTCGCTGGACGACATCGCCGGCCGCTACATCTTCGACGTCTTCCCCAACAGCCCGATGCGCGACGACCTGGACCAGGTCACCTCGCTGGAGGCGGTGATGCGGCTGGCCGTCCGGACGGCCGAGACGCAGAGCGTCACCGCCTACCGCTACGACATCCCGCTCTCGGACGGGACCTTCGAGGTCCGGTACTGGAATGCCAGCGAGATCCCGGTGACCGACGCCCGCGGCCGCGTCACCCTCGTGCTGCACTACACTGAGGACGTCACCGAGCTGATCGTCGAGCGCGAGGCCCGCGAGGCGACCGGACGGGCCAACGCCGAGCTGCAGCAGCGCGTCACGCTGGCGCAGGCGGACCTGCGCCGCCGCGCCGACGAGCTCGAGGTCCTCAACGAGCGGCTGCGTCGGGTCAGCGAGCACGATCGCTCGGTCGCCGAGGCGCTGCAGCAGGCACTGCTGACGACCCTGCCCGACGTGGAACCGCTGCGGCTGCACGCCCACTACCGGGCGGCTGCCGCCTCGGACCGGGTCGGCGGCGACTGGTACGACGCGATCCGGCTCCGCGACGGCGGGGCGGCGGTCATGATCGGCGACGTCGTGGGGCACGACATCGGCGCCGCCGCACTCATGGGTCAGCTGCGCAGCATGCTGCGGGCCTTCGCCTGGGCCTCGGACCTGCCGCCGTCGACGGTCATGGGTCAGCTCGACCGGGCGATGCGCGATCTGGCGTTGCGAACCTTCGCCAGCGCGGTGCTTGCCACCTTCAGTCAGCCCGCCGAGGCGGCCGAGTCCGGGGCGTACCTGATGCGCTGGACGAACGCCGGCCACCCCGCGCCGATCCTGGTGGAGCCGGACGGCAGGACGCGGTTGCTTGCCGCGGCCAGCCCCACGGTGCTGCTCGGCGTCCTGCCCGAGACCGAGCGTCCGGACCTCGAGATCACGCTGCTGCCCGGCTCGGCCGTCGTCTTCTACACCGACGGCCTCATCGAGGCCAGGGGAGCGGACCTCGGCGGCCGCCTCGAGCAGCTGCAGCAGCTGCTGCGCGAGCATCGCGATGTCGCCGCGGACGACCGCATCGAGCAGGTCATCGACGCGATGGTGGGGCCGCAGTCCGACGACGACGTCGCCGTCCTGGTCGTCGAACTGCGGCCCGACCGGCGGGGGAGTCAGGACGCCGAGGCCCGCGCGGACGCCACTTCGATCCGGGCACCGGCCGGCAGGCCGTAGGCCGCGGTGCTCAGCACGATCACCAGCGCGCGCACCTGGATGGCCGACGCCGTCCGGATCTGCTGATTCACCGTCACCGTCGCCAGCGAGCCGAGCCTGATCGTGGTGTTCGGCGCCGCGTCCACCGCGATGCGTTGCCCGCCGATGGTGAGGTTCGCGATCGCCGCGCTGCCGGTGACCGTGGCGGCGCTCCGGCCGGCGGCGCCGCTGACCTCGGCGCTCGCCCGCAACGCGGTCGCCGTCACCGCGCCGCCCAGCAGGTTGACCCCGGCCACCGTGTTCGAGGTCGCGGCGCGGTAACCCCGGCTGGTGTTGCTGCCGGTGGCGGTCGAGCGCACCGCCCCGATCTTGAGGGCGGAGGCGAGGTTCACCGCCGCGATGCTGTTCTCCTTCGTCACGCCCTGCGTGCCGAGGGCGCCGAGCCCGATCGGTGCGGTGGGGTCGGAACGCACGCCGGCCAGCGAGCCGACGTCGGCGCGGACCGACGTCCCGTAGGCCTCGCCGCCGAGATAGTGACCGGAGTCCGGGACCCGGATCGGGGCGAGCGCGGCGTAGGTCGGGCTGATGGCCAGCTCGGCACCGATCGCGTTGGCGCCGCGGGGCTTGAGCAGGCTGACGTAGAGCCCGATACCGAGGGTGGCCGCGGAGGCCCGTTGCACGCCGCCCTGCGCGTAGTTGATCGCGACGGTGGCGACGCCGGGGATCCGGATGGTGAAGTTCTTCGGCACCGACACCGGGATGGCGCGGCCGGCGACCTTGAGCCCGAGCAGCTTCGTGGCGGTGTCCTGGCTCGCCACGCCGTTGACCACCGAGGCCGTCGAGGTCGTCTCGACGCCGCTCGCGGTGATGGCCCCGCCGAGCGCGGAGATGCCCGCGGTGCGGGCCGTGGAGACGACCCGGTAGCCGCCGGCGATGGTCTCGGTGCGGACCGAGGTCGTGACGGCGCCGGCCGTCACCAGGCTCGCGACCGTGGCGGAGGCGGCGTCGTTGCTGGTCGAGAGCGGGCTCGCCGGTGTGTTGAGGGTGCTGGCGGCGGTGAGCGCGGAGGTCACCGTGTTGTTCGCGGCGCGGACGGACGTGCCGCCGGCGTAGCCGACGAAGCTGGTGTCCGTGACGACCGGGGTCGCGCCGGAGCTCGCCGACGGGGCGACGACGACCACGCCGGCGACGGCCGCGGCGGCGGCGGCGAGGCCGACGACGCCACGCGCCATGCCGCTGCGGTGCCCATCACGCCGCGGCGTGCTGGCAGGGGCGGGGGAAGGGGACAAGCCGACTCCTCGAAGACGAGGGACGTCGGCACGGGACGTGGACTTCACCCTGGCAATCGCCCGTGCGTTCCCCCGCACCGCGGCCGGTCGTGCGCAGGCACCACCCGTGCCTGTGTCCGTGTTGGGTCAGTGGTTGTGTCGCCGGAGCGTATGACCGAGTTGCCCGATCCGCCCCCCGGAATCGTCCTCCGTCCGTTCCGCAACGCAATCTGGACGGCAATCCGGATACATCGGAACCACACTCCTAACCCGTACATACAGTTCACCTGGCGTTCGTCACTCGGTCACACCATGCCGCGCCGGCAGTCACGGGCGATTGCGGAACTTGAGGACATGACCATCACCTCGAACCGGCCGCTGACGGTCGACGAGTACACCGAATGGAACAACTCCCAGCTCGCGCGCAACGGCGTCAGCCGACGCAGCGTGCTCAAGGCGGTCGCGGCCGGGGCGGGCGGCATCGCGCTGGCCCAGTTCGGCCTGGCCAACGCCTCGTTCGCCGCTGCGGGCGGCACGCCGGGCACGAGCGGCGTCGTCGTCTCGGGACGCCACCTCTCCTTCGTCAACGACGCCGGTGGCCGCCCCGAGTCCGCGATGGCCGTCACCGCCCAGGTCGTGAGCAAGACCGGCTCGCTGCCGCGCGGGCTGCGGGCCTTCGTCGACGTCGGCACCGAGCCCGGCCGCTACGGCCACCGGGTGGACGCCGAGATCGTCCACCTGGTCGGGCAGTACGCGATCCCCAGCGGCCCGGTCGGCAACCAGTTCTACGTCAAGGCCCGCATCACCGGCCTGGGCGCGAGCCAGGTCTACCACTACCGCATCCGGCTCTCGGACGGCACGACGACCGGCGACGCCTACTTCACCACCGCTCCGACCCGCAGCATCGGCCGCCACAGCCGGGTGCCGGAGGAGTTCACCTTCACCGCCTTCGCCGACGTCGGCACCAACACCGCCCCGACCGACCCGACGTTCGCGTGGGGCAATGACCCAGCCACCGTCACCGGCAACGGCGGGACCTGGCCCAAGGGCGCCTTCGACAACAACTACTACTCGGCCACCGACCCCATCGCCGGCACGAGCGGTACCGATCTCACCCCGGCGCGGACGCAGACCCTGCTCATGGGCTCACAGCGTCCGGTCTTCACGCTGCTCGCCGGCGACATCTGCTACGCCGACCCCTCCGGCTCGGGCCTGCCGGCGGACGACACGCAGCCCACCCCGGCGGGGAAGAACGCCTACAACCCCTACGTCTGGGATGTCTTCCTCAACCAGATCGAGAGCCAGGCCGCCTTCACGCCGTGGATGTTCGCCACCGGCAACCACGACATGGAGCCGCTCTACGGCGCCACCGAGTTCCTCGGCGGCAGCCCCACGCACGGTTACGGCGGCCACGTGAAGCGCCTCGACCTGCCGAAGAACGGTCCCCGCACCTGCCCGTCGGTGTACAGCTTCGTCTACGCCAACGTGGCGGTCATCTCGGTCGACGCCAACGATCTCTCCGCCGAGATCCAGACCAACACCGGCTACTCCGACGGCGCGCAGCTGAAGTGGCTGGAGGAGACGCTGAAGGAGTGGCGCACCAACCCGCACGTCGCGCCCGGCATCGACTTCGTCGTCGCCTTCTTCCACCACTGCGCCTACTCGACGACGAACAACCACGCCTCCGACGGTGGTGTGCGCAAGGCGCTGGACCCGCTCTTCAGCAAGTACCAGGTCGACCTCGTCGTCCAGGGACACAACCACCTCTTCGAGCGCACCGACCCCATCAAGTACGGCAAGAAGACCAAGGACGCCCCCGACGGCTCGACCATCAAGCCCGCCGAGGACGGCGTCACCTACGTCTGCGCCGGCTCCGGCGGACGTCCGCGCTACCCGTTCCGTCCCGCGCCGTCGGCTACCGCGCCGGCCCCCGCCGGGGTCACGCCGTCGGGCCCGCAGGCGCTGCCCGAGGGTCAGCGGTACCGGGGCTACCAGCCGCCGGGGGGCACGAACGCGACCGAGAACAACACCGAGAACGTGCTCAACAGCTACGTCTGGTCGTCCGAGGGCACCGCGGTGAACTCCTCGGGCTACCCGGCGGGGACGAAGGTGCCCGAGACCGTCGACTGGTCGCAGGTGCGCTACGACGCCTACGCCTTCATCGCCGTCGACGTGAAGCCGGCCGCGCCGGGTCGCACCACCACCTTCACCATCCGCACCCTGGCCGACGCGCTGCCCGGCACCAACGAGCCGTACAGCGAGATCGACCGCATCACGCTCCGGCGGACCGCCGGTGCGGGCGCCATCACCCACCGCCCCGGCCGCCCCGGACACCACCCGCACCACTGACCCGTCCACCTGACCCGTCCACCTGACCCGTCCACCTGACCCGTCCACTGACCCGCACCACCTCACCCGTCCACGCCGAGTGGTCGATTTCGGATGCCAGTGGTCGCCTTCCGAGCGACCACTCACCGTCCGAATCGACCACTCGGCGTGGTGGACGGGGTGGTGGACGGGGTGGTGGACGGGGTGGCGGGGCGGGCGTGGTGGACGGGGTGGTGGTGGGCGTGGTGGCGCGCATCGCAGGGGCGTGTCGCGGGTAGGACATCGGCGTGTCGTCCACCGCCACCCCTGCGCCGTCCAAGGCCGCGCTGCTGATCGCGACGCTCCACGACGATCCGCAGGAGTGCGCCCGTATCGCGAAGCTCAAGTACGTCAGCCCGGACGACCCGGGGCTGACCCGCAGGCGCAGCGGCAAGGGCTTCACCTACAAAGACGCCAAGGGCGTGACGGTGGTCGACGTCGAGGTCCGCAACCGGATCAAGAAGCTGGCCATCCCGCCGGCATGGCGTGACGTCTGGATCTGCCGGACGCCGGACGGGCACATCCTCGCCGTCGGTGAGGACGAGCGCGGCCGGCGCCAGTACATCTACCACGAGCGCTGGCGCTCGCTGCGCGATCAGCTGAACTTCTACCGGCTCATCGGCTTCGCCGCGGCGCTGCCCGCGATCCGCGACGACGTCGCCGCCCAGCTGCGGCGCCGCACGCTCGACTACGACCGCGTGCTCGGCGCCATGCTCCGCATCATCGACGTCGCCGGGCTGCGCGTCGGCAACGAGGCCTACGCCGAGGAGAACGAGAGCTACGGGCTCACCACCCTGACGAAGAAGCACGTCCGTGTCCGCGGCAGCAAGATCGACTTCAGCTTCCCTGCGAAGTCCAACAAGAAGTCCGAGCTGACCATCGACGACGCCGGCGTCGCGCGGGTCGTCGGCGCCCTGGCCGAGCAGCGCAGCCGGCGGCTCTTCGTCGTGGACGGCACCGCGATCGACTCCGACGAGATCAATTCCCGGCTCGCCGAGCTCTCCGGGGCGCACCTCACCGCCAAGGACTTCCGCACCTGGAACGGCACCCTCACCGCGTTCCGCCATCTGCGCCAGCACCTGCCCGCCGACGACCAGGCCGGGGACCATGTCCTGGCCGCGATTGACGCGGCTGCGCTCAAACTCAACAACACCCGCTCGGTGTGCCGGGCCCACTACGTCCATCCGGCGGTGATCGAGGGATACACCTCCGGTGACCTGGAGCGCTTCCTGCGAGGCAAGCCGGATCGCGGCGGCAACTGGCTCGACGCCGACGAACGACTGTTGACGAGCTACCTCGCCGACACCCTCGACGCGCGAGCCGGCGAACTCTTCAGCTGAGTCCGCTCTGGGCGAAATCCGACGAAAGTCGGTACCGGCACCCGGCTGCGAGGGGTCACAATGACCCGGCCATGACCACTTTCGAGCCCGACATCGCTGCGCATGCCGCCGTCGTCGACGGCCTCGTCAAGCGCTACCGCAAGAACCCGGTGCCGGCCGTGGACGGCATCACCTTCGCCGTCCGTCGGGGTGAGGTCTTCGGCCTGCTCGGGCCCAACGGAGCCGGCAAGACGACGACCATCGGCGTGCTCACCACCAGGGTGCTGCCGACGGCGGGGCGGGCCTCGGTCATGGGCGTCGACGTCGTCGCCGACCCGGTGGGCGCGAAGCGCCGGCTGGCGGTGGTCTCCCAGCGCAACAACCTCGACCGCTCGCTGTCGATCAAGCAGAACCTCCTCTTCCACGCGATCTATCACGGTGTCGGCAAGCGGGAGCGCCTCGCCCGAGCCGACGACGTGCTGACGCGGTTCGGCCTCGGGGACCGGGCGGACGAGCGGGTCGAGATGTTCTCCGGCGGCCAGATGCAGCGGGTGATGATCGCCCGCGCGCTCATGCACGCCCCGGACGTGCTCTTCCTCGACGAGCCGACGACAGGCCTGGACCCGGCGGCCCGCCTCTTCCTCTGGGAGCAGATCCGCGGGCTGCGCGGCGAGGGGCGCACCGTCGTCCTCACCACCCACGACATGGAGGAGGCCGCCTCGCTCTGCGACCGGGTCGGCATCGTCGACAAGGGCAGGCTGCTCGTGCTCGACACCCCGGACGCGCTGCGCCGGTCGCTGCCCGGCGAGGGCGGCCTGGACATCGGCGTCAGCACCGACGACGAGGGGTCACGTGGGGCCACCCTCGCCGCGGTCGGCGAGCTGCCGGCCGTCGAGCGGGTCGAGGTGTTGGGCGCCGACCCGCTCTCGGCCCACGGCTTCCGCGCCCGCGTCTACGTCAGCGGCGACGCCGCGGACCTGCTCGCCACCCTGCCCGTCGTCGTCCCCGCGCCGGCCCGGCTCACCGAGCTGCGGACCGTCACGCCGAGCCTGGAGGACGTCTTCCTGCATCTCACCGGAAGGCTGCTGCGATGAGCGCTCCCGTCCTCGCCTCACCGGCCAAGGTCTTCTGGGCGGTGCTGCGTCGCGACCTGTTCGTCACCGGACGCGACGCTCCGGTCTTCTTCGCCCAGGTGATCCTGCAGCCGCTGTTCCTGCTCTTCGTCTTCGGTCGCGTCCTCGCCGACCTCGGCTTCACGACCGGCGGGTACAGCGAGCTGCTCTTCCCCGGCATCGTCGCCTTCACCGCCGTGCTCACCGCGCTGCAGAGCACCTCGTTCCCGCTGGTACTGGAGTTCTCCTTCACCAAGGAGATCGAGGACCGGCTGCTCGCCCCGATGCCGACGGCGTGGGTCGCCCTGGAGAAGATCGTCTACGCCACGCTGCGGGCCCTCGTCGCCGCCGGCGTGATGTTTCCCATCGGCGTGCTGGTGCTCGGCGAGATCCCGTGGCGGGCCAGCGGCGTGGCGCTGCTGATCGCCGTCGTGGTGCTGGGCTCGCTGACCGGCGCGGCGATGGGGATGGTGCTGGGCACCTTCGTCCCGCCGAACCGGATGAATGTCGTCTTCGCGCTGGTGCTCACGCCGCTGCTCTTCACCGGCTGCAGCCAGTACCCGTGGCCCTCGCTGCACCACCTGCGCTGGTTCCAGGTCGTCACCACGCTCAACCCGCTGACCTATGTCAGTGAGGGGATGCGCGCCGCGCTGGCGCCGGGGGTCGGCCACATGCCGGTCTGGGTCTGCCTGCTCATGCTCGTCGTCTTCCTGGTCGTCCTCACCCGGCTGTCGATCATCGGCTTCCGCCGCCGGGCGATCGATTGAGGACGTTCGTCAAACGCGACCCGACGCCGCTCGAGGCCGCCGGGCTGCGGTGGCTCGCCGAGGCCGGCGCGCGGGTGCCGGCGATCGTGGCCGACGAGCCGACGCGGTTGGAGCTCGAGTACGTCGAAACCGGCCGCCTCGACGCCGCGGGGGCCGAGGAGCTGGGCCGGATGCTTGCCACGATGCACTCCGCCGGTGCCGCTCACGTCGGCACGTTGCCGGGCACCGGCCGCTTCCTCGTCGGCCGCTGCGAGCTCGACTCACCCGAGGGCGAGGACTGGAACGAGTACTACCTGCAGCATCGCTGCCTGCCGCTGGCTCGCCGGGTGGGCCTCGAGGCGGCGGTGGCCGCGGTCCGCGTCGATGCTCCGGCCGAGCCCGTCGCCCGGCTCCACGGTGACCTGTGGACGGGCAACGTGCTCGCCGACCCGTCCGGACGGCCGTGGCTGATCGACCCGGCTGCCTACGGTGGGCACCGCGAGATGGACCTGGCCATGCTCGACCTCTTCGGCACCGTGCCGGACCGCACCGTCGCCGCCTACCACGAGGCCGCGCCGCTGGCCGATGGCTGGCGCGACCGCATCGCGCTGTGGCAGCTCTTCCCGCTGCTCGTCCACGCCGTCCTCTTCGGCGGCGGCTACGCCGAGCAGGCGCGGCTGGTGGCGCGGCGGTACTCCTGAGACCCGGCTACCGGGGGTTGGCCCCACGCGGGCGCGGTGGCCGGCGGAGCTGCGCCGCGCCGTCGTGGGGCCAACCCCGCACGCGAGTCAGCTGCCGATCGCGTTCAGCTCGGCGACGGCGTCCTCGGGCAGCTGCAGCGAGGCTGCGGCGACATTGGCGCGCAGGTGCTCGATCGACGAGGTTCCGGGGATGAGCAGGATGTTGGGCGAGCGCTGCAGCAACCAGGCCTGTGCCACCGCCATCGGGGTCTCGCCGAGCCGCTGCGCCACCCGGTCCAGGACGGCGGACTGCACCGGCGAGAAGCCGCCGAGCGGGAAGAACGGCACGTAGGCGACACCGTCGCGGGCGAGCCGGTCGACGAAGTCGTCGTCGCGCCGGTGGGCGATGTTGTAGAGGTTCTGGACGCAGACGACCGGGGCGATGCCGCGAGCCTCGTCGAACTGCTCCGGGGTCACGTTGCTGACGCCGAGGTGCCGGATCAGACCCTGCTGCCGGAGCTCGGCCAGCGCGCTGAAGGGCTCGGCGAGGGAGCCGGCCTCGGGGGAGTCGACGCCACCGACGCGGAGGTTGACGACGTCCAGGGCCTCCAGTCCGAGGCGCTCCAGGTTGCCGTGGACCTGCTCGCGCAGCTCCTCCGGGCTGCGGGCCGGCGGCCAGTGCCCCTCCTCGTCGCGCCGGGCGCCGACCTTGGTGACCAGATGCAGCTCGTCGGGGTAGGGGTGCAGGGCCTCGCGGATGATCTCGTTGGTCACGCGGGGCCCGTAGAAGTCAGAGGTGTCGATGTGGTCGATGCCGAGCTCGATTGCGGCGCGCAGCACCGCCACGGCGGCGGCCCGGTCCGCGGGGGGACCGAAGACGCCCGGACCGGCGAGCTGCATGGCGCCGTAACCCATGCGGTGGACGGTGAGGTCGTCGGCGAGCCGGAACGTGCCGGCCAGGGTCGTGTCGCTGGTGGTCATGTCTCGAGCGTGCCCGCCCCGCGCCCCGGCCAGCCAGCCTCCCGCCGAACCCGGGGCCGGCAGGACCAGGCTGCGCGGCCGTGATCGTCCTACGGTGAGGAGGTGGCCGTGAGCAACGCCCTGGGGGAGTACCTGCGCGCCCGACGCGAGCTGATGGATCCGGCCGCTGTCGGGCTCAGCGTCACCGGCGTGCGACGCACGCCCGGCCTGCGCCGCGAGGAGGTCGCCACCCTCGCCGGCATCAGCGCCGACTACTACCTGCGGCTGGAGCAGGGCCGGGACCGTCACCCCTCCCGGCAGGTGCTCGAGGCGCTGGCCCGCGTCTTCTGCCTCGACGACACCGCGACGGCGTACCTGCTCGGGCTGGGGGCCAAGCCGCACCGCCGGCGGGAGCGGCGGGAGAAAGTTCCGGCCGGCATCCTCGATCTCGTCGCCGCCATGCCCATGCCCGCCTTCGTCGAGAGCCGGACCTTCGACATCCTCGCCGCCAACGCGTACGCCACCGCGCTCTTCGGCTCGCTGGTCGTCGGCGGCAACCGGATGCGCAGCATCTTCCTCGACGCCGCCGAGCGGGCGATGTACCCGGACTGGGACGCCGTCGCCGCGAGCCTGGTCGCCTCCTTCCGGGCCTCGATCGGAACGGCCGTCGACGACCCGCGTGCGGTCCAGCTGGTGGGGGAGCTCTCCCTCGGCAGCGAGGCGTTCCGCCGGCTCTGGGCCCGGCACGACGTCAAAGCGCTCGCGGGCGGGATGGTGCCACTGGATCACCCGACGGCCGGACGCCTGGAGCTGCGTCGCGAGAAGCTGCCGCTGGCCGACACCGACGGCCAGCTGCTCGCGATCTACCACGCGGTGCCGGGTTCGGCCTCGGAGCAGGCGCTGCGTCGTCTCGTGGCCGAGGCCGGCGCGGCCGGGGCAGGCACCGGGACCGGCGCCTTGCCGGTACCGGACGACAGCACGGGGGCATGACGCCGACTCGATCACCTCTGCCCGGGTTGCGTCGCCCGGTGTCGTCCTAGGGCCGGCGGCCGATCGCCAGCTGCCGCTCGCCGTGCAGGTGCAGCGCGTCGGGGTCAGCGCCGGCGATCAGCCGGTCGAGCGCCTCGCGATCCGCCGCCGGGAACGAGTCCGCCCCGGCGTGGCGCAGCCGGGACAGCCAGAGCACGGCGTAGCGGGATCCCGACCGGTCCAACGGTGCCGGACGGTCGATGACGTAGTCGGCCGTCTCGATGATCTCGAAGCCGGCGGCCTGCAGCCGGCTGGGCCAGTCCGCCGCGAGATCGGGCATCGGGTGCCCGTGCCGCAGGGCCGCCAGGCAGCGCACCTCGAGGCCGTCGAGGTAGTCCTCGCGCAGCACGCGAAGCGGTTCGCGGAACTCGGCCGCGGCCACGATCCCGCCGGAGCGTGTCGCGGCGGCCAGCTGTCCCAGCGTGGCGGCCGCGTCACCCAGGTGGTGCAGCGACATCGACGCGAAGGTCACGTCGATGTCGCTTAGCTCGGTGGGCCAGCCATCGTCGAGGTCGGTGAGGACGGGCCGGATGCGTGGGTCCGACGCCGCCAGCATGGCGAGCAGGTCCGCGTCGGAGTCGAGCGCGACGATCTCCGCCTCGCCGAAGCGCGCGACGAGGCCGCGGGCTCCGTTGCCCGTCCCGCTGCCGAGGTCGACGACGCGACGGACCTCGTGGCCGTGGGCTGCGTCGCGCACCCGGTCCAGCGCGCGATTCCAGTAGTCGGCCGCCACCACGGCGTCCAGGGTCAGCATCTCGGCGACGTCGTCACTCATGCCGCCAGATTAGGGAGATCATGCGCGGAACGCATACAGTCTTGCCGATGACGCAAGATTCGGTCGACTCGGTGATCCGGGCCCGTCTGCGGGGACTGCGACTGGCGAGGGGCTGGTCGCTCGATGCGCTCGCCGCGCGCTGTCAGCTCAGCCCGTCCACGCTGAGCCGGATCGAGACCGGACAGCGGCGGATCTCGCTGGATCAGCTCGTCCCGCTCGCGCAGGCCCTCGGCACCACCCTCGACGAGCTGGTCGAGGCCAACGACGACGAGGACGTGGTCATCCGGCCACAGCGCAACGCCGGGCAGGGACAGACGGTGTGGCTGCTGTCGCGCCCGGACGGTCCGCAGGGCCTCACCGTGGCGAAGATGCGGCTGACTCGCCGCCGCCCCGACGGACCGCTCGGCGTGCATCCCGGCCGCGACTGGTTCACGGTGCTCTCCGGGACGGCGCGGCTCTACCTCGGGGAGCGGGTCATCCTCGTCGAGACCGGGCAGGCGGCGCAGTTCAGCACGATGACGCCACATGCGATCTGCGCCGACAGCGGCCCCACGGAGATCCTCACCGTCCTCGACCAGCTCGGTCACCGGGCGCACCTGTCGACTGTCGACCTCACCGGCGTCGGCTGACCGTGGGCGCGGCATGGTCGGGGCCTCTCTAGGATCAGGGTCGGTGCCGGCCGCGGCACCGACGAGCGACGGGAACACGGTGTCCATGAACAGGCCGCTGCCCGACCGCGCGCTCATGGCACCGGTGCCGGACGACGCCTTCGACCGCATCGCGAACCTCGTGCGCAGGGTCGTCGGGGTGCCGGTTGCCCTGGTGTCCCTGGTCGACGTCTCCCGCCAGGTCTTCCCCGGCGCCGCCGGGCTGCCGCTGCCGTGGGCGGAGTCCCGCCAGACGCCGCTGAGCCACAGCTTCTGTCAGCACGTGGTGCGCTCCGGTGAGCCGCTGGTGATCGCCGACGCCCGCCTCGATCCGCGGCTGCGGGACAACCTCGCCATCGGTGACATCGGCGTCATCGCCTACGCCGGCTATCCGCTCGTGCTGCGGGACGGATCGGTGGTCGGGTCGCTCTGCGCCATCGACAACGAGCCGCGGGAATGGACCGAGCGCGAGCTGCACCTGCTGGCCGATCTTGCCGCGGCCTGTGCCGCCGAGCTGCAGCTGCGGGAGGCAGCGGCGATGGCCGACCGGGACCGCAGCCGGGCCCGCACGCTGCTGGAGTTCGCGGAGACCCTCGCCGCCACCGAGACCCTCGTCGACATCGGGTCGGCGGTGTCGCTGCTGGCGACCACGCGCCTCGGCGCCTTCTTCGGCGGCATCACCATCGTCGAGCTGGGCGGGCTGTCAGTGCGCTACGTGGACGTCTCGGTGCTGCCGGCACAGATGCGGACGAAGTACCGTTCGTCGTTGCTGACGCGCGACGCGCCGTCCCCCCACGTCGCGCGCACCGGCGAGCCCCTCTTCTTCGACACCCTCGACCAGCTGCGGCGGCAGTTCCCGCAGGCGGCGGCCGACATCGCCTCGACCGGGGTGGCGGCGAGCGCCTTCCAGCCGATCCGGCTCACCGGACCCCCGCTCGGCAACCTCACGCTGCTCTGGCGCGAGGAGCGCAGCTTCGACGACGACGACCGGGAGCTGCTCGCCGGACTGGCGCGGTACGCCGCGCAGGCGGTGGTCCGGGCCCGGCTGCTGGAGGATCGTCGCGCCGTCGCCGAGACCCTGCAGGGGGCGATGCTGCCGACACTGCCCGACGTCGCGTGGCTCGAGCTCTCCGGTCGCTACCTGCCGGCGCGGGCCACCGACGCGGTGGGCGGTGACTGGTTCGACGCGGTACCGCGCCCCGACGGCTCGGTCGTGCTCTCCGTCGGCGACGTCGAGGGCCACGACACCACGGCGGCGGCCGTGATGGGACAGCTGCGCTCGGTGCTGCGCGGGCTCACCTTCGCCTCGCCGGGTGATCCCGCGGCCGCGCTCGGCGCGCTGGACGACCTGCTCGCGACCTTCCCGCCCGAGCGGTACGCGACCTGCGTCCTGGCGACCCTGCGCCCCGCCGCCGTGCCGGGCGAGGGTGTCCACGTGCAGTGGTCCAATGCCGGTCACCCGCCGCCGGTCGTCCTCTGCGAGGGTGAGCCGCCGCGACTGTGGGAGACGGCGGCGCAGCTGCCCATCGGCATGCCCTTCCGGCGGGAGCGGCGCTCCGACGAGCTGTCGCTGCCGCCCGGCGCCGTGGTGCTCTTCTACAGCGATGGTCTGGTGGAGCAGCCCGGCATGGACCTTCACGAGGCGTTGGCCGGGCTCTGCGACGTGGTGGCCCGGCACCGGGAGCTGCCACTGCCAGAACTCGCCGACGCCGTGCTCGGCGACCTCGTCGACGAGCGACATGTCGACGACGTGCTCCTCTTCGGGGTCCGCATCCGCTGAGGTGGCGGCGCGCCTAGGGTCGAGGTCATGGACACCCACTCGCTCCGGACCCGCGCCGAGACGCTCGCCGAGCTGCACGCCGCCCACACACCCCTGGTGCTGCCCACCGTCTGGGACGTCTGGTCGGCCCGCACCGCCGTGGCCGCCGGCTTCGAGGCGCTGACCATCGGCAGCCACCCGCTCGCCGACTCCCGCGGCGCCGCCGACAACGAGGGGCAGAGCTTCGAGGAGGTGATCGAGGCCGTCCGCTCGATCATCGCCGCCGTCGACGTCCCGGTCTCGGTCGACCTCGAGGCCGGCTACGGCAAGGAGCCGGCCACCCTCATCGACGGCCTGCTCGACGCCGGCGGCGTCGGCCTCAACATCGAGGACACCGTCCACTCCGAGAACCGCCGGCTGCGCAGCACCGACGAGCACGCCGCCTACGTGGCCGGGCTGCGGCAGGCGGCCGACGCCGCAGGTGTCCCGGTGTGGATCAACGGCCGCACTGACGTCTTCCTGCACGCCGAGGACAAGCAGGCCGTCCTGGACGACGCCATCGCCCGGCTGCAGGCGTTGGTCGCGGCCGGTGCGAACAGCGTCTACCCCGTCCGCATCCAGGACGACGACGACCTCATCACCGCCGTCGTCGGGGCCGTGCCGGTGCCGGTGAACTGCACGGCGCATCCGGTGAAGCACGACCTCGCCCGCTTCGCCCGCCTCGGCGTCGGGCGGGTCACCTACGGCCCGCTGCTGCAGGCCGCCCTCACCGACTCGATGCGCGAGATGATCTCCGCGTGGCGCTGACCTCGATGGCGCCCTTGGCGTAGCGCGACATCGCTCGCTCGATGTCGCGCTGCGCCTCGCGCTCGGCGAGGTCGTGGCGACGGTCCCAGGTCTTCTTGCCGCGGACGAGCGCGAGCTCGACCTTGACCCGGCCGTCGCTGAAGTACATCGACAGCGGGACGAGCGACAGCCCGCTCTCGTGCACCCGCTGCTCCCACTTCTCGATCTCGACGCGGTGCAGCAGCAGCTTGCGCTTGCGGCGGACCTGGTGATTCGTCCAGCTGCCCATCGCGTACTCGGCGATGTGCAGGTTGTGCAGCCACACCTCGTGGTCGTCCACCACGGCGAAGGCGTCACCGAGGGAGGCCCGGCCGAGCCGCAGGCTCTTCACCTCGTTGCCGACGAGCACGATGCCCGCCTCGACGGTGTCCAGCACGGTGTAGAGATGGCGGGCCCGCTTGTTCGTGGCGATCGCCTTGCGCCCGCGCTCCTTCACGCCGACGACTGTAGGCGTCTCGCCGGGGGAACATCGGCACCGTCGTGGAGGTTGTACGCGGTGTTGTCGACTCCCTGAGGAGGACATGCGCATGACCACCTATCGCAAGGATCCCGACGCCGTCGCCCGGCTCACCCCCGAGCAGTTCGACGTCACCCAGAACAGCGCCACCGAGCCGCCGTTCCAGAACAGGTTCTGGGATCACGACGAGCCCGGCCTGTACGTCGACATCGTCTCCGGTGAGCCGCTCTTCACCTCGCTGGACAAGTTCGACAGCGGCTGCGGCTGGCCCAGCTTCACTCAGCCCGTGACCGAAGAGAACGTCGACGAGCGGCTGGACGACAGCTACGGCATGCGCCGCGTCGAGGTCCGGTCGGTCAACGCCGACAGCCACCTGGGCCACGTCTTCCCCGACGGTCCCGCCGACCGGGGTGGGCTGCGCTACTGCATCAACTCGGCGGCGCTGCGGTTCGTCCCCGTCGACGAGCTCGCCGAGCAGGGATACGAGCAGTTCCTGCCTCTCTTCGAAGGAGTCACCCAGTCATGACCGCGACCCGTGCCGTCCTCGCCGGCGGTTGCTTCTGGGGCATGCAGGACCTCATCCGCCGCCAGCCCGGAGTCATCTCCACCCGGGTGGGCTACACCGGCGGCAGTGTCCGCGACGCCACCTACTACCACCACGACGGCCACGCCGAGGCCATCGAGATCACCTTCGACCCGTCGGTGACGAGTTACCGCGACATCCTGGAGTTCTTCTTCCAGATCCACGACCCGACCACGCGGAACCGCCAGGGCAACGATGTCGGGACCAGCTACCGCTCGGCGATCTACTACGTCGACGACGAGCAGCGGCAGGTCGCGCTCGACACCATCGCCGACGTCGACGCCTCCGGACTGTGGCCGGGCAAGGTCGTCACGGAGGTCGAGCCGGTCGGCGAGTTCTGGGAGGCCGAACCCGAGCACCAGGACTACCTGCAGCGGTACCCGAACGGCTACACCTGCCACTTTCCGCGGCCGGGGTGGCGGCTACCGAAGCGCGAGAGCGTCGCCGGCTGATCATGGGGGGGCTGACGGTCAGCCCCGCGGCACGTACGGTGGCCTTCGAGAGGCACTCACCCCCCGGAGGCCACCGTGTCCTTGCGCCGTCTCACCCTTCCCGCCGCTGCTGTCCTCGCCGCCGTCACGGCGGCGGGCTGCGCCTCGGCAACGCCGAGCTCCAGAAGCGCACCGCACGCCGCGACGCAACGGGCAGCGTCGGCGGCCGCGACCACGCAACGGGTCACCGTGGCGGTCCCGGCCGGACGCGGCGGCGCCCCCTTCGACCAGCGCCGCACCGTGACGGTGCCCAAGGGCTGGAAGATGTCGGTGTGGGCGCGGCTCGACTCACCGCGGCTCGCCCTGTGGACCGCTGACCGGAGACTGCTCGTCTCCCGTCCGGAACACGGCGACGTGATCGTCCTGTCGAATCGCACGGGTAAGGCGCCACTGCAGCGCACACTGGTCCGTGGCCTGCGGCAACCGCACGGCCTCGCGCTGCGCGGCAGCACCCTCTACGTCGCCGAGAGCAACCGCATCGACGTCTTCGGCTACCGCGACGGGAAGGTGGGCGCCCGCCGCACGTTGATCGGCGGGCTGCCCGACGCGAAGAGCCCGGAGCTCGGCGGCCAGTACGCGCACGCGTTGAAGAGTGTGGCGGTGGCCAAGGACGGCACGGTGTACCTCTCGATCGGCAGCACCGGCAACGTCTCGGCCGGCGACCGCAGCGCCAACCCGCAGCGCGCCACGATCATGACCTGGTCGCCGAAGACCAAGAAGCTGCGGGTCTACGCCCGTGGCGTCCGCAACGGCACCGGCTTGGCGCTCGACCCGGCCGGCGCGGTCTGGACCGCCGTCAACAACCGTGACCAGATCGCCTACCCGTACCACCGCGACTACGACGGCGACGGCAGCGACGACTACGGCAAGGTCATGCAGTCCTACGTCAACGATCACCCGATGGAGGCGATGGCCAAGCTGCGGTCGGGTCGCGACCTCGGATGGCCGTACTGCCAGCCCAGTCCGGACGTCACCGCCGGCAAGCGCGGCACGGCGTTCGACTACAGCGACCGTCCCTTCGTTCGGGACGTGCAGCTCAACCCCACGGGCTCGCGGCTGAACTGCGCGAAGCTGCCGCGGCTCGAGGCCGGTTTCCCCGCCCACTCCGCACCGCTGGGGCTGAGCTTCGCCACGGTCGGCGGCTTGGGAACGGTGGCGCTCGTCGGCACCCATGGCTCGTGGAACCGGACGCCGCCGCGCGCACCGACCGTCACCTACTTCCGCTGGAGCAAGGGCGCCCTCGGTGCGCGGCGCGTGCTGGTGAGCGGGTTCCAGAACGCCGACGGCTCCCGCTGGGGCCGGCCGGTCGCGGCGGTCCGGGGTCCGGACGGTGCCGTCTACATCACCGACGACTCCGCGAACGCGATCTACCGGCTGGTGAGGGGCTAGGGCGTGTCTGACAATCCCGTGCTCTGCTGCGCGACGCCCGGGCACGCACGCTGCCGCGTTGTCGTCGTCGGCCGTAGCAGGCTACGACCTGCCTCCTCCGCCTCGCATCGCGCGCACCCGACCGCCGCTCGCGACGAGCGAGAATTGTCAGACACGCCCTAGACCCCGCCGGCCAGCTCGCGCATCCTGGCCAGGGCAGCGCGCACCGCGGCAGCGAGACTCTGCTCGGGCGGCGCCTGCAGCCAGGAGTCGAAGCCCACCCGGAAGGCGGCGACCCCGGTCTCGGCGGCGAGGTCAGCCGTCAGCGGGTCGTCACCGCGATCGCGCAGCGCGGTCGCCAGTGACCGCGACCAGGACGCCAGCTTGATCAGCTCGCGCTCCTGCAGGTCCGGGTTGGCCCCGATCACCGCGGCGCGGCGGCGGGAGAAGTCGCGGTCGACTCCGATGATCTCGCTGACGGCCTCCAGGGCGGCCGCCACTGCCGCGAGCGGGGGCTGCCCGGGGCGTGCGGCCACACTTTCGACGAGGGTGTCGAGCAGGGTTTCCGCCCCGCCGAAAAGGACCTCGCGCTTGTCGGCGTAGTGACGGAAGAAGGTCCGCGCCGTCAGCCCGGCGCGGCCGGCGATGTCGGCCACCGTCACCTGCTCGAAGCCGCGCTCGTCGAAGAGGTCCAGGGCCGCGGCAGCGAGACGCTGCTGCGTGTCCGGTTGCCAACGGGCCATGCCCGCAGTCTAGTGATGTCATGATGTGACATGGCGGTGCTATGGTGATGTCACATCATGACATCGCATCGCCTGTGGAGGTCACCATGCGCATTCTCGTCACCGGAGCATCCGGCTGGATCGGTTCCGCCGTCGTCCCCGAACTGCTCGGCGCCGGTCACGACGTCATCGGCCTGGCGCGCTCGGACCGGGCCGCGGGGATCGTCGACGGACTCGGCGCCAGCGTCGTCCGCGGCTCGCTGGCCGACGTCTCGTCGCTGCGCGCCGCGGCGAAGGGAGCCGACGGCATCGTCCACCTCGGCTACCACCACGACTTCTCGCAGATGGCCGAGGCGGCCGAGATGGACCGCGCCGCCATCGAGGTCTTCGCCGACGAGCTCGCTGGCGGGGACGGTCCGCTCGTCGTGGCGGCCGGGTTGCTCGGCCTCACCGCCGACGGCACGCCGGGGACGGAGGCCGACCTGCCCGACCCGGCGCTGCACGCCCGCAGCGGCACCCAGCAGGAGGTCATCGCCCTCGCCGGGCGGGGCGTGCGCAGCGTGCTGGTGCGGTTCGCGCCGACCGTCCACGGCGCCGGTGACCGCGGCTTCATCGCTACCCTCGCCGAGCACGCACGACGGACCGGCGTCTCCGGCTACGTCGGGTCGGGGGAGAACCGGTGGTCCGCGGTGCACCGCCTCGACGCGGCGACGCTGGTGCGGCTCGGTGTCGAGAAGGCGCCGGCCGGCAGCGTGCTCCACGCGGCCGCCGAGCCGGGCATCCCGACCCGCGACATCGCCGCCGCGCTCGGCGCCGCCTTCGATGTGCCGGCGGCAGCCGTGTCCGCCGACCACTTCGGCTGGATGGGTGGGTTCTTCGGCGGCAACTGCGCCGCGAGCAGTGACCGGACCCGCGAGCTGACGGGATGGCGACCGACGCAGCCGGGCCTGCTCGCCGACATCGCGGCCGGCAGCTACGCCGACCCGGCGCCGGCGGCCCGGCTGGGCTGAGGCGCCGGCAGTCCTACCAGCGGTCGTACCAGCGCAGCACGCGCAGGGCGCGCAGGGTGTTCCAGCGGCTCGGCTCGCCGTCGGCCTCCATGACGGCGTGGACGACGCCCGGAATCGTCCGCTCCAGCAGCCAGCGGCCGTCCGGGCCCCCGTGCTGGCGGAGGATCTCGATCGCCTCGTCGAGCCGATGGTCCGGTCGTTCCCCGACGGCGGCGAAGTATTCGAGTGCCCGCAGCACGTCGTACTGCCAGCGGGGCGGGAAGGCGAAGCGCAGGTAGTCGGGGTCGATGACCTCCCCGGTGCTGCGGCGCCGGAACAGGCTTCGCTGGAGCAGGTACTGCTCGCCGCTGCTCCGCGCTTCGGCGACCGCGGGATCGCCACCGACGGCGAGCTCGTAGGCGAAGAGGCCCTCGAGGACGCAGAGCGTGCTGGCGGTGGAGGAGACGATGGTCCCGAACTCGGCCTCGCAGTTCCACCCGCCGTCGGCCAGCCGGTCGTCGAGGAGGCGGGTGACGACCGGCGCCATCTCCTGGCCGAAGTAGACGCCGTTGGCGACGAGCTGGCCGTTGATGCAGGGCTCCACCTCGCCGTCGAAGTACGGCTGGCCGTCGTGCTCCCACCGGCTGTTGGCGCGGATCTGCGCAATCACCTGCGCGACGGTCTCGTCCGACGGATCGACGCCGAAGAGTCGCAGCAGCGTCAGCGAGTGCGAGGTGGCGGTCCAGGGCTGCGCGTCGTAGCGGCCGGGCGCCATGTCCGCGGGGAAGTGCGCGCCCCCGGCCCACTGGCCGTCCGGGTCGCGCGCGGCCAGCAGCTGCGCGCCCCAACCCTCGGACGCGACCCGGGCGCGCTCCGCCTCGACCGCCGCGGTCTCCGCGCCGGCGATGTCACGCAGCGCCTGCCAGCGGATCGCGGGGTCGCCGTCGAGCAGCCAGTCCAGCGCCGTCATGAGCCGACCCTAGCCCGGTTCGGCGCTGGCGGGTCGACCGGCGACGTGCCCGGTCAGGACAGTCGCAGGTCCGCCACCACCGGCCAGTGGTCGCTGGGGAGGCGGTCGTGCGATCGGGTGTGGTCGACCCGGGCGGAGGCGACCTCGACGCCCGGGCCGGCCAGCACGAAGTCGATCCGCGTCCGGCCGACGTCACCGGTGAAGCCGTGCTCGGTGCCGGTGTTCTCGGCCGCGGCGTCGGTGAGCGTGTCGGCGAAGCCGGCATCGACGAGCGTCCGTACCGCCGGATCGTCGGGCTGGGCGTTGAGATCGCCGGTGATCACCCACGGCCGGTCCGCCTCGGCGTGCAGCCAGGAGGCGAGCAGGTGCGCGCTCTGTTCCCGCGCGGTGGAGCGGGAGTGGTCGAAGTGGGTGTTGGCGATGCCGAGACGGTGCCGGCCCGAAGTGAGTCGCACCAGCGTGACGACGCGCGGGTGCTCGGCACCCCAGCCGAGCGAACCGGCGACCTCCGGTGTCGGCGAGAGCCAGCGGGTCTCGCACGACTCCACGTGCCACGAACCCCGTCGGACGAGGACCGCGGCGTGCTCCCCGCCGCCGCTGGCATCGCGCCCCGCCCCGAGCATCGCGTCGTCGGGGAATGCCCGCCGCAGGTGGCGGAACTGTCCCGGCCTCACCTCCTGCAGGCCCACCACATCGGCCTCCAGCCTGCGGATGGCGGCTACGCAGGCGCGGCGGCGGAGCAGCCAGTGGTTGCGGCCGTCCAGGCCCCGCGAGGTGCGGATGTTGAAGGAGGCGACGCGCAAGGTGCTCACATCCGCCGACCGTAGTTCGTTGACAGCTCCGACCTCGACTGGTCGGATATCCCTTGAAAAGGTACATACCTCTCGAAAGGTTCGGTATGGGCGGGATGACACGGCGCGGGTTCCTCGGCATGGCCGGTGCCGCGACGGCGGGCGCGGCGCTGGGTTCGACCCGGATGAGCCCGGCCGCAGCGGCGGACTACGTCCGACTGGACTGGCTGGCCGACGCGCTGCGGGCCGAGGGCTGCACCGTGATCGAGCAGGGCGACTGGCTCTCGCGCGGCCGCCCGAGCTCATCGGGGGACTTCGATCCGTACGCGGTACTGCTGCACCACACCGCCGGCGGCACCGACGCGAGCAGCAGCAACCCGGCGCCCACCCTCGACACCGTCATCAACGGGCGGAGCGATCTCGCCGGACCGCTGTGCCACATCCTGCTCGACTACAACGGTGCCTGCCGGCTGATCGCGGGAGGCCGGGCCAATCACGCCGGCGAGGCGAGGGCGAGCGGCCCCATGCCGGCCGGCGACGGCAACGCCCTCTACGTCGGCATCGAGATCGACTACAACGCCACCGGCGTCGACACCGGTCAGCGTCCCAGCGACGCGCAGCGGACCGCCGTACCGAAGGCGGCGGCGGCCATCGTGCGCCACTTCGGCGTCGACGGCGCGCATGTGCGGGCGCACCGGGAGACGAGCGTGACGGGCAAGATCGATCCGTCCTTCTTCGACATGGACGCCGTGCGCAGCGCCGTCGACGCGCGGCTCTGACCTGCGGCATCCCCGTTAGCGTGAGGGTGTGCCGACGACCTACCGCCCGCGCGCGAGCCGCTGCAGCCACTGCGGGGACGTGGTCCTCGTCGTCGAGCAGAGCGCGGGATCGTTGCTCGGCCTGCGGCTGCGTCGCCGGTCGGGCGCGCCACCGGGGATCCGGCTGGAGCACGCCGACCCCGGACCGGACGGCGAGGTCTTCGACGGCGTGGACCGGGACTGTCGACGCAGGCCTGTCGGCTGACGCATCGACGACCGACGGCGAATGACATCCTGGGGCGATGTCGAACGTCCGCGTCATCGAGGCGCCTGCCGTCCCGCCGTCGCTCGCCAGGGTCCACCAGCCCTCCCGTGAGCCGGTGCGGATCGGCGTGGTGCAGCACGCTTGGTCCGCCGACGGGCTCACCGAGTGGCTGACGGCGGCGATCGCCGCCGCGGCAGAACGTGGCGCGCAGCTCGTCTTCCTGCCGGAGGTCACGCTGTCGCGCTATCCGGCGGACACGCTGCCCGAGGGTGACGCCAGCGCCACTGCCGAGGAGCTGGAGTCCGGGCCGACGGTCTCCTTCGCCCGGGCCGCCGCGGCGGCAGCCGGGGTGCACGTCCACACCTCGCTCTACCGCAAGGCCGACGGTGGCGACGGGCTCGGCCTCAACACCGCGGTCGTGGTGGCGCCCGACGGCGAGATCGTCGCGCTCACCAACAAGCTGCACATCCCGGTGACGGCCGGTTACTACGAGGACAAGTACTTCCGTGCCGGTCCGGCAGGGCCGGATGCCTATGCCGTTCGGGAGGTCGCCGGCCTGCGGCTGGGGATGCCGACCTGCTGGGACGAGTGGTTCCCGGAGGTGGCGCGGGCGTACTCGCTGGCCGGCGCCGAGGTGGTCGTCTATCCGACCGCGATCGGTTCGGAACCGGATCACCCCGACTTCGACACGCAGCCGCTCTGGCAGCAGGTGATCGTCGGCAACGGCATCGCCAACGGCCTGTTCATGGTCGTGCCGAACCGGACGGGCAGCGAGACCCGCCCCGACGGCACGCCCGGCAACACCTTCTACGGCTCGTCCTTCGTCTCCGACCCCTACGGCCGGGTGCTGGTGCAGGCGCCGCGCGACGAGCCGTGCGTGCTCGTGGCGGACCTCGACCTCGACCAGCGCCGCGACTGGCTGGACCTCTTCCCCTTCCTGCGCACCCGACGTCCGGACACCTACGCCGCGCTCACCGAGCCCGTCGACCCCGAGCACCCGTACGGGGCGTCATGAGCTGGGTGATGCCGCACGAGGGGGAGCGGCAGGAGCGGCTCTGGCTCGCCTGGCCGAGCAAGGGCTACACCCTCGGCGACACCGAGGCCGAGGCCGACGAGGCCCGTCGCACCTGGGCCGCCGTCGCGAACGCCGCGAGCGAGTACCAGCCGGTGAGCGTGGTCGCCTGCCCGCAGGACGTCGCCGTCGCCCGGCACCATCTCGCGGCCGCGGTGGAGCTCCGTGCCCGCGACATCGACGACGCCTGGATCCGCGACAGCGGCCCCACCTTCGTGCGCGGCGCGGACGGCGCGCTCGGCGCCGTGACCTGGACCTTCAACGGCTGGGGACAGCAGGAGTGGGCGACGTGGGACCTCGACGCCACCCTCGCGCCCGCCGTCGCGGAGTGGGCCGGTGCACATCGGGTCGACAGCGACCTGGTCAACGAGGGTGGCGGCATCCACGTCGACGGCGAGGGGACGGTGCTGGTCACCGAGACCGTCCAGCTGGACCCCGGTCGCAACCCCGACCTGACCCGCGGCGACGTCGAGATCGAACTGGCACGCACGATCGGCGCGACGCAGGTGGTGTGGCTGCCGCGCGGACTGACTCGGGACTCCGACACCTTCGGCACCCGCGGTCACGTCGACATCGTCGCCACCTTCCCCGCCCCCGGCATGCTGCTGCTGCACGATCAGCGCGACCCCGATCACCCCGACCATGCCGTCACGGCGCAGATCCGGGCGGTGCTGCGCGACGCGGTGGACGCGAACGGGCGGGAGTTCGAGATCGTCGATCTCCCCGCGCCGCGGCAGCTGCGCGACGCCGACGGCCCGGTCGACTACAGCTACGTCAACCACGTGCTCGTCAACGGCGCCGTCATCGCCTGTGCCTTCGACGACCCGCACGACGCCGACGCCGTCGCCATCCTGCGGGACGTCTATCCCGGACGTGAGGTGGTGACCGTCGACGCGCGGCCGCTCTTCGCCCGGGGCGGCGGCATCCACTGCATCACGCAGCAGCAGCCGGCCCGCTGAGCAGGCTGCGTGTGCCGACGCAGCAGAGCGACTCGCCGTAGGTCACCCTGCAGTCTCGCCAGGCACCGGCGATGGCGGCGCCACGGTGGCCCACGCGTCCTCGATCAGTTCCGCCAGTGCCGACCTCGACACGACGTCGAGCCGGACCAGGACGATCGGGTGGCCGTCCAGGTGCGCGATGTCGAACACCGCCTCGTGCGCGGCGAGCACGGCCGCCTTGTCGCCGAGGTCCTCGACGACGAGCGCGAGGATGTCACCGCCCGGCACCGGCGCGTCCCCGAAGCGGCGGAGGTCAGCCTTGGAGAACGGCCGTTCCCACGCGAACTTCGCCTTGCCCGCGAACCAGGCCCGGTGGCCGTAGCTGGTGCCTTCGCGGACGCCGGGCAGGGCCGAGGCGAGCGCGGCGGCGTCGTCGATCGTCGGCACGTCCAGCACTGTAGGCCTCGTGCCAGCATGGTGACGTGCCCGAGGCCGATCACCTGTCATGTCGCTACGAGTGGCGTGGGCGGACGGTGCCGTGGGGACGGATCGGTGCCGGCCCGCCGTTGGTCTTGCTCCACGGGACACCGTGGTCGTCGGCGTTGTGGCAGCCGGTCGCGCGGACGCTCGCCGACAGCTTCACCGTCCACTACTTCGACATGCCGGGGTACGGTGCGGCGTCGAAGCACGCCGGCCACGCGGTCGATCTCGGTGTGCAGGGGGACCTCTTCGCCGACCTGCTCGACCACTGGGGCCTCGTGGCGCCGCACGTCATCGCCCACGACATCGGCGGAGCCGTCGCGCTGCGGACGCGGCTGCTCCACGAGCGCCGCTTCGCCTCGCTCTGCCTCGTGGACGTCGTGGCGCTGCGGCCGTGGGGGTCGCCGTTCTTCCGTCTGGTGCAGCAGCACGCCGACGTCTTCACGCAGCTCCCGGCGGCGATCCATCGGGCAGTGGTCGAGGCCTACGTCGCCGGCGCCGCGTTCCGTGAGCTGCGAGCCGACGACGCGACGATGCTGGTGGCGCCGTGGCTGGGCCCCGAGGGGCAGCCCGCGTTCTACCGGCAGATCGCCGAGGCCGACGAGACCTTCACTGCGCAGTTCGAACCGCTGCTGTCGCGGCTCGACGAGCCGGTGCACATCGTGTGGGGCGCCGAGGACCGCTGGATCCCCGCGGACCGCGCCGAACGGTTGCGCGCGGAGATCCCGCACGCGACGCTCCGCCTGCTGCCCGGCGCCGGGCACCTCGTGCAGCTCGACGCGCCGGCCGAACTCGCCGGGGAGCTGACTGCCTGGACGGCTGCTGTCAGAGATCCAGGTGCGCACCCATGACGACGGTGCGGTCGATGGGCAGGTTGAAGTTCAGCGCGGGATTGGCCGCATTGTGCGCCAGACCGATGAAGAGCCGCTTGCGCCAGGTGGCCATGGTCTCGTCGTCGCCGCGCTCGATGTCGAGCCGGGAGAGGAAGTAGTAGCAAGCGCCCGGATCGAAGTCGAGCTCGTCGGTCATGCCGACGGCGAGGCGCAGCATCTCGGGGATGTCCTGCTCGTCCTGGAAGCCGAAGCGCACGTCGATGTGGGTGATGCCGTCGTCGCTGAACTTCAGCGGGTCGACGGTGATGCGCTGATCGGGCGAGACGTACGGGACGTTCTCCGAGGTCACCGTCACCAGGATGACCGTCTCGTGCAGCACCTGGTTGAACTCGACGTTCTGCCGCAGCGCCAGCGGGGTCGTCTTCTTGGTGGGGTGGGGGAAGACGGCGGTGCCGGGAACCCGCGGCATGTTGCGGTCGTGCAGCTCGTCGACGAAGTCCTGCAGCGGGCCCTCGAGCTCGGTCCGGCGGCGCGTGACGATCTGCCGGCCCGCCTGCCAGGTCAGCATCGCGGTGACGATGAGGATGGCGATGAGCAGTGGCAGCCAGCCACCGTGCAGCACCTTGGTGACGTTGGCGCCGAAGAAGGCCAGCTCGGCGATGCCCAGCACGATGCCGAGGGGGACGAGCTGCCACAGCGGCCAGCCCCAGATGGTGCGCGCCACGATGAGGAAGAGCGCCGTGGTGGTGAGGAAGGTGCCGGTGACGGCGAGGCCGTAGGCCGTGGCCAGCTTCTCCGAGGACTCGAAGGCGATGATCAGGACCACCACGCTGCCGTAGATCAGCCAGTTCACGGCCGGCACGTAGATCTGACCGCTCTCGCGCGTCGAGGTGTGACGGACGGTGAGGTTCGGCAGATAGCCCAGCCGCACCGCCTGCCGGGAGACCGAGAAGGCGCCGGAGATGACGGCCTGCGAGGCGATGACGGTCGCCAGCGTGGCCAGGACGACGAGCGGGATCCGCGACCAGCTCGGCACCATCAGGTAGAAGGGGTTGCTGATCGTCTTCGGGTTGTTGAGGATCAGCGAGCCCTGGCCGAGGTAGTTGATCATCAGGCAGGGGAAGGCGACGAAGAACCAGGCGAGCCGGATGGGTCGGCGGCCGAAGTGGCCCATGTCGGCGTAGAGCGCCTCGGCACCGGTGATGGCCAGTACCACCGCACCCATGGCGATGAAGGTCAGGTACGGGTGGTCGGCGACGAAGCCGATGATGTGGTGCGGCGAGAGCGCCCCCAGGATCTCGGGGCGCTTGGCAATCTCGGGGACGCCGGCCAGACCGATGGCCAGGAACCAGACGATCATGATGGGCCCGAAGAACCGGCCGACCAGATGCGTCCCGAAGCGCTGGACGACGAAGAGCACGGTGAGGATCGTCAGGCCGATGGGCAGCACCGCATCGCTCAGGCTGGGGGAGACGACCTTCAGGCCCTCCACCGCCGACAGCACCGACACCGCCGGTGTGATGACGCTGTCGCCGTAGAACAGCGACGCCCCGATCACGCCGAGGATGAGCGCTGTCCCCACCAGCGCCCGACGACCGCGGACGTGCTGACGCACCAGCGCGGCCAGCGCCATGACGCCACCCTCGCCGTCGTTGTCGGCCCGCATGATGAAGACGACGTACTTGAACGACACGATGAGCGTGACGGACCAGAAGACGAGCGAGATGACGCCGTAGACGTCGCCGCGGGTCGGTTCGACCGCGCCGTTGTCGATCGAGAAGACCGTCTTGATGGCGTAGAGCGGGCTGGTGCCGATGTCGCCGAAGACGACGCCGAGGGCGCCCACGGCCAGGCCGACCACTCCGGCGCCGCGCGCCGCGGGGTGCGAGGCGATGCCGCGTGCGTTGGGCGCGTTGCCCTCCGCGTCACCGGAGCCGTCGGCTCCGGTCTCGTCGGGCGTCAGCGACGCACCCTCGATGGTGGTCTCGTTGTTCTCGGACACGGCGACCAGTGTGAACTGTGCCCGATCCGGTCACGCACCCGACACGGTCACGGCGTGGACGATCCGATCCCCGGACCGCAGGGTTGCCGCGTCGGCGTGGTCGTAGGGCAGTACCCGGCCGTCGCGCAGGACCGCCAGCACCGGGACGTCCAACCCCAGTGGCGGGCGGCCCGCCTCGTCCGGCCGGATCTCCCGCTCGGCGATGTCCAGGCCGACGCCGAAGGCGAGCAGGTCCTCTACGACGGCCACGGACTCCGGGCTCGTCGGCGCCAGCCCGAGCAGCCGGCCGGTCGTCTCGGAGGTCACGATGACCTGGTCCGCTCCGCTCTGCCGCAGCAGGTCGGCGTTCTGGGACTCGCGGGCCGCGGCCACGATGGTGGCTGTGCTGTTCACGCGTCGGACGGTGAGCGTGGTGAGGATGGCGGTGTCGTCCCGGTCGAGGGCGAGGATCACCGCCCCTGCCCGCTCGATCAGGGCGCGCCGGAGGACGTCCTCGTCGGTCGCGTTGCCCTGGACCGCGACGTGCCCGGCGGCGGTGGCTGCGGCGACGGCGCTCGAACGGCTGTCGACCACGACGACGGCGTCCGGGCTGGCGCCCTTGAGGATCAGCGCGCGGACGGCGTTGCGTCCCTTGGTGCCGTAGCCGAGCACGACGGTGTGGTTGCGCACGCGCTTCCTCCAGCGGGCCTGCCTGATCTCCAGCCGCGACTGCGACGTCAGGGCGTTGATGGTGGTGCCGACCAGCAGCACGACGAAGACCAGTCGCAGCGGGGTCACGACGAGCGCGTTGATGACGCGGGCGCTGGTGGTCACCGGCGTGATGTCGCCGTAGCCGGTCGTGGAGAGCGTGACGGTGGTGTAGTACAGCGCGTCAAAGACCGAGACGGTCTTGTCGTAGCTGTCGCGGTAGCCGTTGCGCTCGATGATCACCATCAGCCAGTTGACGACGACGATCGCGAGCGCGATGCCGAAGCGGATGGTGATCTTGGCCAGCGGACTGCGGACCGTGCCCTTGGCGGGCAGGCGGAGCGTCGGTCGGGCCACCCGCCAGACGCTAGCGTCCCGAGCCGTACAGCTCCTCGATGCGGTCGGCGTACTTGCCGGCGATGGGCTTGCGCTTCAGCTTCATCGTCGGGGTGATCTCGTCGCCGCCGGGCTCCCAGACGTCGGGCAGGATCGCGTACTTCTTGATCTGCTCCACCCGTGACAGCCGCTGGTTGGCCGTCGCGACGGCGTCGTCCAGCGCGGCCCGCACCGCGGGCTCGGCCGCCAGCGCCTTCGGTGACGGGTCGGTGAGGCCGTGCTGCTGAGCGAAGGCTGCGGCGGCGTCCGGATCGAGGGTGAGCAGCGCGACGACGTAGGGGCGGTCGTCACCGATCGCGACAGCCGAGCCGACCAGCGGCGAGCTGACCTTGAGCGTGCCCTCGATGTTGGCCGGGGACATGTTCTTGCCGGCCGCGTTGATCATCAGCTCCTTCTTGCGGTCGACGATGCGGACGTAGCCGTCGGCGTCGATGGAGGCGATGTCGCCGGTGTGCAGCCAGCCCTCGGCGTCGATGGCCTCCGCCGTCTTCTGCGGCTCGTTGCGATAGCCCTTCATCACCAGCGGACCGCGGACGAGCAGCTCCCCGTCCTCGGCGATGCGCAGCTCGGCGTTCGGCAGCGCCCTGCCGACGGTGCCGATGCGGATCGCCTCCGGCGGGTTGATGGTGGCCGCGCACGACAGCTCCGACATGCCCCAGATCTCGCAGCAGGGCAGGCCGAGGGCGAGGACGAACTCCAGCGCCTCGGGGTCGATGGCGGCGGCGCCGGTGGCGGCGAAGCGGACGCGGTCCAGTCCCAGCTTGGCGCGCACCTTCGAGAAGACGATCTTGTCCGCGAGCTCGGCCCGGATGGCGAGCGCACGCGGCACCGGGGCACCGTCCGAACGCAGCCGAGCCCGCCGGCGGCCGACATCGAAGGCCCATCCCGCCAGCTTCCGCTTCACCGGCGACTTCTCCGCCGCGAGCTGGGCCTCGATGCCGGCCTTGAGCTTGTACCAGACCTGCGGCACCGCGCCGAAGAGCGTCGGACGCACCTTCGGCAGCACCGCGACCATCTGCTTCATGTCCGGCAGCGCCACGATCTGCATGCCGCTGGCGATGCTGGTGTAGTGGGCACCCCACCGGTTCGCGATGTGGGCATCGGGCAGGTAGCTGATGATCACGTCACCCGGCCCCGGCTGCGACACCGGCAGGGTCGAGGAGAGCTCGGCCATGAGGTTCGCGTGGGTCAGCTCCACGCCCTTGGACGGCCCCGTCGTCCCGGAGGTGTAGATGATCGTCAGCACGTCCTCGGGCTGCACCGCCCGCCAGCAGGCCTCGAAGTCGAAACCCTCGGCCGTGCGACTCTCCAGCTCGTCGAACCCGATCGTCCCCTCCGACGCGCCGTCCAGGACGACGAGGTGCTCCACCGCCGTCTCCCCGTGCTCGATCGCGGCGCGGATCTGCGGCAGGAACTGTGCCTCGCAGACCACCACCCGGTTGCCGGCATTGCCGAACAGATGCGCGATCTGCTCGGGGGCGAGGGTGTTGTAGATCGAGAAGGGCGTGCCGCCGGCGTGCAGTGTCGCGGTGTCGACGAGGTGGAATTCGACGCGGTTGGTGAGCATCAGCCCCACCGTCTCGCCGCGGTTGACGCCGAGGGAGGCCAGCCCCTCGGCGAGGTTTCGTACGCGCGCGGCGTACTGCCGCCAGGTCAGTCGCACCGAGTCGTCGGGGCTGCTCAGTGCCAGCGCGTGTGGATGCGCGGCGACGGTGTCCTGGAACGCCTGGGTGAAGGTGGGCGCGGTCGGCATGGGCGGATCCTGGCTCCGGGCTCTGTGAATGGCATGGGTCACACGTTTGCCCGCGACCCTAAATCTGACAACGGTCGTCGTCAATTACGGCCGACGGCCGGTCGAGCGCTCAGACCAGATGCAGCGGGGAACCGGCGTCGGGCTGGTCGGCGAGGGCGGCGCTGAGGTCCCGCGCATGCTCGGTGTCACGGTCGGCGCGGGGGCCACCGACGAAGAGCACCTCGTCCAGGCCGGTCATGCGCAGCACGCGGGCGACCAGATCCCGGACGCCGTTGACGACGAGCGTCCCGCGGGCGGCCAGGAGCCGGTCGTGGACGGAGACGATGCCGGTGAGGGCGGTGGCGTCGAGGAAGGTCACGCCGGACATGTCGAGCCGCACGAAGCGGCGGCCGGCGCGCAGGTGGCTGTCCAGGACGGCCCAGAGCGGCGCGGAGGTGCCCATGTCCAGTTCGCCGCTGACCCGGACCTGCGCGCTGATGGCGTCCAACTCCACGGTGTCGACGCTCATCTGCGTCGCCCTGTCGGCCTCGATGCGTGCCGGGCGCCGCTGGCCGCCGCCAGCAGGGCGCGCGTCGTAGAGGGCCGGCGGCTGATCCGGCTGGCTGCCGCCCGCCGCGGCGTCGGTTGCGGTCACGTCACTGCTCCCCGGGCGGCGAGAGCCGGCCCCTGGTGGGCTCGCCACAGGCTTGGGCGAGCTGATGCACTGACGAACCTAACCCGAGCCACCGACAGCGGCACCGCGAATTCGGCTGCACATCGACACCACAGGTTGCTCGCGCAACGGATTCTCAGTGCCCGGACGCGGTGGCGATCTCGGCGAGGACGGCCTCGGCCAGCTCGGGCCGGCAGATCACGAGATCCGGCAGGTAGGGGTGCTCGCGGTTGTACAGCAGCGGGGTGCCGTCGATCCGGCTGGCGTGCAGGCCGGCGGCCAGCACGACCCCGACGGGCGCCGCGGAGTCCCACTCCCACTGCCCGCCGGCGTGCAGGTAGCCGGCCGCCTCGCCCCGCAGCACGGCCATCGCCTTGGCTCCGGCCGACCCCATTGGGGTCAGCTCGCCGCCGAGGGCCGTGGCGACGGGGGCGGCCCACGCCGGCGGGCGGCTGTCGCTGACCAGGAAGCGAAGGGCGTCGCCGCCGGTGCTCGCCCCGGTGTCGCTGACGGTGTCACTGGCTGTATCGCTGGCTGTATCGCTGGCTGTATCGCTGGCTGTATCGCTGGCGTAGACGACGTCCAGGGCGGGCTGGGCCACCGCGGCGTCGGTGATGCCGTCGGCCTTCCCGTCGCGACCGCGCTGCCACAGTGCCACGTGCACCGCCCAGTCCGGCCGCCCCGGCATGCCGTACTCGCGGGTGCCGTCCAGCGGGTCGATGATCCACACCCGGTCGGCCGAGAGCCGCGCCGCCGAGTCCGCCGACTCCTCGGAGAGGACGGCGTCGTCCGGACGGGCCGCCGCCAGCTCGCGCAGCAGCAGCTCGTTGGAGTCGCGGTCACCGCGGGCGCCGAGCTCCTTGCCGGTCAGCCCCGAGCTGCGCTGCAGCTGCAGCAGCAGCGCCCCGGCCTGCTCGGCTAGCCGGGCCGCCAGCCGCACGTCGGACTCGCTCACCGGCTCAGTCCAGCCGCTCGATGACGTCGAGGACGAGCGCGGCCTGGGCCGCGGCGTCGCCGTCCTCCGGCCGCAGCCGCAGGTGCGGCGAGTCCGGCGCTTCGTAGGGGTCGTCGATGCCGGTGAAGTTGCGGATCTCGCCGGCGCGGGCCTTGGCGTACATGCCCTTGGGGTCGCGCTGCTCGCAGACGGCCAGGGGTGTGTCGACGAAGACCTCGACGAAGGTGAGGCCGGCCTCGGCGTGCGCGGCGCGGACCCGTTCCCGGTCGGCGGCGTACGGGCTGACGAGCGAGACGACGGCGACCAGACCGGCGTCGGCGAAGAGCTTGGCCACCTCGCCGGTGCGGCGCACGTTCTCGGCGCGGTCGTCGGCGGAGAAGCCGAGACCGGCGTTGACGCCGTGGCGCAGGTTGTCGCCGTCGAGCAGGTACGCCGGCCGGCCGGAGGCGACCAGGCGCCGCTCGACCTCGGCGGCCACGCTCGACTTGCCCGACCCGGAGAGCCCGGTGAGCCAGACCGTCATGCCCTTGGTGGCTCGCTCGTCACGCTGCACGGAACCGCTGTGCCAGACGACCTGCGAGTTCTGCTGGCTCGGCCCGGTGATCATGCCGGCGGCCACGGTGTTGTTGGTGGCCTCGTCGACGAGGATGAAGCTGCCGGTGTCGCGGCTGCGGCGGTAGGCGTCGAACATCAGCGGCTGCTGCGTGCGCAGCCGGATGCGCCCGATCTCGTTCAGCTTGAGCGAGGTGGCGGCCTCGTCGCGATGCAGGGTGTTGACGTCCAGGCGGTAGTCGAGGTCCCGGATCACGCCGCGGGTCGAGCGCGACGTGTGCTGGACGACGTAACGAGCACCCGGCGTCAGCTCGGACTCGCCGGTCATCCAGGTGACGAGCGCGTCGACGTCCTGACCGACGTGCGGCCGGTTGTGCGGCCGGCAGATGAGGTCGCCGCGGGCGATGTCGATGTCGTCGGCCAGCTCCAGCGTGACGGCCTGCCCCGCGCTCGCCTCGGCCAGCGGTCGGCCGCCGGGGGCCCAGACCTTGGTGACGGAGGTCGTGAAGCCCGAGGGGAGGACCGTCACCTCGTCGCCGGGACGGATGACACCGCCGGCGATGGTGCCGGCGTAGCCGCGGAAGTCGTGCAGGTCCACCTCGCCGTGAGCGCCGGCGGTGCGCGCGGTCTGCTGCGGCCGGATCACGTACTGGACCGGGAACCGCACGTCGATGAGGTTGCGGTCGGAGTCGATGTGGACGTCCTCGAGGTGGTGCAGCAGCGAGGAGCCGGTGTACCAGGGCATCGCGGCGCTGCGCTCGACGACATTGTCGCCGGTGAGCGCCGAGATCGGGATGAACTGCAGGTCGCTGACCTCGAGCTTGGTCGCGAAGCGCTGGAACTCCGCCCGGATCTCGGTGAAGCGTTCCTGGGAGAAGTCGACCAGATCCATCTTGTTGATGCAGACGATCAGGTGCGGGATCCCCAGCAGTGCGGCGAGGAAGGCATGCCGGCGCGACTGCTCAAGGACGCCGTTGCGCGCGTCGATGAGGATGATCGCGACATCGGCCGTCGAGGCACCCGTGACCATGTTGCGGGTGTACTGCGTGTGTCCCGGCGTGTCGGCGATGATGAATTTGCGCTTGGGCGTCGCAAAGTAGCGGTACGCCACGTCGATGGTGATGCCCTGCTCGCGCTCGGCGCGCAGCCCGTCGGTGAGCAGCGCGAGGTCCGGTGCCGCCTGGCCCCGGGACTCGCTGGTCTTGGCCACCGCCGAAAGCTGATCCTCGAAGATCGCCTTCGAGTCGTAGAGCAGCCGTCCGATGAGGGTCGACTTGCCGTCGTCCACCGAGCCGGCGGTGGCCAGCCTCAGGAGTTGGCTCATTAGAAGTAACCCTCCTTCTTGCGGTCTTCCATGCCGGCCTCGCTGATGCGGTCGTCGGCGCGGGTGGCGCCACGCTCGGTCAACCGCGCGGCGGCGACCTCGGCGACGACGTCCGCGGCGGTCGCGGCGTCGGACTCGACGCACCCGGTGCAGGTCGCGTCACCGATCGTGCGGAACCGGACGGTGGCCTCGTAGGGCTGCTCGTCGCCGGTGGGGGAGATGAAGCGGTTGACGGCGAGCAGCATGCCGTCGCGCTCGACCACCTCGCGCTTGTGCGCGTAGTAGAGGTCGGGCAGCTCGATCCCCTCGGCCTCGATGTAGGACCAGATGTCCAGCTCGGTCCAGTTCGACAGCGGGAAGACGCGGATGTTCTCGCCCTTGCGGTGCCGGCCGTTGTAGAGGCTCCACAGCTCCGGACGCTGGTTGCGGGGATCCCACTGGCCGAACTCGTCGCGGAAGCTGAAGACCCGCTCCTTGGCCCGTGCCTTCTCCTCGTCACGGCGGGCGCCGCCGAAGACGGCGCCGAACTCGTTCTCGGTGATGCCGCGGAGCAGGCTCACCGTCTGCAGCTGGTTGCGAGGACCGAGGGGGCCGCCGATCTCGGTCACCCGGCCGGCGTCGATGTCGTCCTGCACCTTGGCGACGATCAGTCGCAACCCGTGCTGCTCGACGGTGCGGTCGCGGAAGGCGATGACCTCGTCGAAGTTCTGCCCGGTGTCGACGTGCATCACCGGGAAGGGCACCGGCGCCGGCCAGAAGGCCTTCACCGCCAGGTGCAGCATGACGACCGAGTCCTTGCCGCCGGAGAACAGCAGCCCCGGCTTCTCGATGGTCGCGGCGACCTCGCGGAAGATGTGGACGGCTTCGGACTCGAGGCGGTCGAGGTGGGACAGCTCGTAGCCCGGGGCGGAGCTCATCTCGTGGGTCCTCCTGCGGCGGGACGGGACGGACGGGCAGGTCGTGCGGTGAAGCCACGGGTGCAAATGCCGCGTGACCGCGGAGCATTCCGCTGCGAGGCGAAGCGCACAGCCTATTCAACCGGGCCGGACCCACCGACGACCCCCGATACCGGCGTGACGACCGGCTCTTGCCGGGTTCTCGGGCGACACCGGGTCCGGGCACATCCGACACGGGTAAGCGCGGCAGCAGGCAGGGCAACCTGCGCAGGTGAGTCAGCGTGAATCGTCGTCGTCCAGCGCCATCGAGGCGCCGGTGGCGCCGAACGAGTCCGACCAGGGCGAGAGCTCGCTCACCGTGCTGCTCGCACTCGCGGCCAACGCCGGTGTCGGCATCCTCAAGCTGGCCGCCGGTCTCATCAGCGGCTCCAGCGCGCTGCTCTCCGAGGCGGCGCACTCGGTCGGCGACTGCATCACCGAGATCATGCTGCTCGTCGCGCAGAAGCGCTCGGCCAAACCCGCCGACCGCAGCCATCCGTTCGGCTACGGCAAGGAACGCTACTTCTGGTCCCTCATCGCCGCGGTCGGCATCTTCGTGGCAGGGGCCATCTTCTCCTTCTACCAGGGCTACGAGACCATCACCGGTCCCGAGGAGAGCACCGGCGACCTCTGGATCAACTACCCGGTGCTGGCGCTCGCCGCCGTGCTGGAGGGCATCTCGCTGCGGCAGGCGGCCAAGCAGATGCGCGGCGAGACCCGTCGGCTGAAGCTCTCGCTCACCGACTACGTCCGCACGCCGCGGGACCCCACCGTCAACAGCGTGCTGCTCGAGGACAGCGCCGCGATCACCGGGCTCGCCCTCGCCGCGATGGGCGTGGCGCTGCACCAGCTCACCGGCAACGAACTCTGGGACGGCCTCGCCTCGATCGCCATCGGCCTGCTGCTGCTCACCGTCTGCCTGACGCTGGCGCGGGCCTGCGAGAGCCTGCTCGTCGGCAAGCAGGCCGACCGTCGCTTCGTGCGGCAGGCCGAGCTCTGGTTGGAGGAGCAGCCCGAGGTCGACGATGTCGTCGACGTGCTCACCATGCTCACCGGTGTCGACAGCGTCCTGCTCTGCGCCCGGGTCGACTTCGTCGACACCACCACCGGCGGCCAGATGGAGCTGGCGTGCGGGCGGCTCGACCGCGACATGCGGGCCAAGTGGCCGTTCCTGGACGAGATCTTCATCCAGCCGGCGTCGCGCAGCGACGAGGCCCTGCGCAAGCGGGTGCAGGACCGCTACGGGCGAGTGCTGGCCGACGAGTAGCACCATGGTGTGATGCCCGACGTCGTGACCACCCCGACCGACCAGTTCGCCGCGCTGCGCGAGCTGGTCCACGCCGGTGGCGTGGTCGTCCTCTCCGGTGCCGGGCTGTCCACCGAGTCGGGCATCCCGGACTACCGCGGGCCGACCGGCGCGACCCGGTCCGGTGAGCCCATGACCTACCAGGCCTTCGTGGGCTCGGCCGAGGCGCGGCAGCGTTACTGGGCTCGCAGCCACCTCGGCTGGCGGCAGATCGCCGACGCCCGGCCCAACGAGGGGCACCGCGCCGTGGCCCGGCTGCAGCAGCGCGGCCTGCTCGACGCCGTCATCACGCAGAACGTCGACGGCCTGCATCAGGCCGCAGGCGCCCGTGACGTCATCGAGCTGCACGGCGGCCTGGACCTCGTCGTCTGCCTGGCCTGTGGGCTGCGCGAGACGCGGGCGTCCTTCGGGGATCGGTTGGCCGAGGCCAACCCCGGCTTCGTCGCCGGTGTCGCGCGCATCAACCCCGACGGCGACGCCGAGCTCGCGGACGCCGAGGTCGAGACGTTCCGGATCGCGCCCTGCGCCCGGTGCGGATCCGATCTCGTCAAGCCTGATGTGGTCTTCTTCGGTGAGAGCGTGCCGAAGCCGCGGGTGGAGCTCTGCTTCGGCCTGGTCGAGCGCGCTCGCGCGGTGCTCGTCCTCGGCTCGTCGCTGACCGTGATGTCCGGGCTCCGCTTCGTCCGGCGCGCGGCCAAGCTGGCGATCCCGGTCGCCATCGTCAACCAGGGCGAGACCCGCGGCGACCCCCTCGCCGAGCTGAAGCTCGAGGCACCGCTGGGACGGGTGCTGACCGCGCTCGCCGACTGACTCCCGACCGACGGGGGACCGACGACCTCGAAACCGGGCTGACGGCGCACCTATCGTGAGCTCATGCTCGTCGCCGTCGGCTCCTTCACCCTCGCCGCCGCCTTCCTGGTGCTGCTGCCGGGGCCGGACACCCTCGTGATCATCCGCAACATCGTCCGGGGTGGACGCCGGCTGGGCGTGGCGACCGTGCTCGGCATCCAGACCGGGCTCGCCGTCTGGATCACCGCCGCCGTCCTCGGTCTGTCGGCGCTGCTACGGGCCAGCGAGGTCGCCTACACCACGCTGCGGATCGTTGGCGCGGTCTATCTCGTCTGGCTCGGGGTGCAGTCGTGGCGGTCGCGCGGCTCCGTGCTCGACGCGGCGGACGAGCCGGCGCCGCGGCGTCGGTTCGGCGCCTCGGGCTACTGGGCCGGGCTGCTCAGCAACCTCTTCAACCCCAAGGTGGGCGTCTTCTTCGTGACGTTCCTGCCGGCCTTCGTCCCGGTCGGCGCCCCGGTGACGGCGACGCTGCTGCTCTTCGGCGCTATCTTCATCGCGCTCAACCTCGCCTACCAGCTGCCGCTGGTGCTGCTGGCCGGCAAGGTGACCGAGCTCTTCTCCCGCGAGCGGGTCAAGCGACGTCTCGACATCGTCGCCGGCACCGTCCTCATCGGTTTCGGCATCCGGCTGGCGACCGAGAGCTGACGCCAGTCGCGCTCAGGCGGCCACGTCGGTGAGCGCGACCTCCGGATCGGCGAGCTTGTCGACGTCCACCGGCGTCCCGTTCGCGATGAGCGGCTTGATGTCGTCGCCGACGTCCCAGACGTTGACGTTCATCGCCGCGAGGATGCGGTCCCCGGCATCCAGCCAGAAGGCCACGAACTCCCGGCCCGGCAGGTCGCCGCGGACGATGACGCGCGCGTAGCTGCCGGATTTCGCCTCGCCGACGTACTCCATGCCGAGGTCGAACTGGTCGCTGTAGAAGTACGGCAGCCGGTCGTAACCGCCGTCCTTCGTCTTCCCTGCGATCTGCTCGCCGACGAACGTGCCCTGGTTCTGCGCGTTGGCCCAGTGCTCGACGCGCACTCGCCGGCCGAGGACGGGGTGGTCCTGCTCGGCGATGTCGCCGACGGCGAAGATGGACGGATCGCTGGTGCGCAGGGACGCGTCGACGAGGACGCCGCTGCCGGTCTCCAGCAGGGCCGAACGCGCGACGTCGAGCCGGGGACGGGCGCCGACGCCGACCACGACCGCGTCGGCGTCCAGCTGCTCGCCGTCGGCCAGCCGAACCCCGACGGCCCGGTCGTCGGTGGTCAGGATCTCCGCGACCTCGGCGCCGGTCCGCAGCTCGACACCGTTGTCCCGGTGCAGCTCGGCAAAGACCGCGGCCATCTCCCGCCCGAGGACGCCGAGCAGCGGGAACTCGGCGGATTCCAGGACGGTCACCTCGGCACCGGCCCCGCGCGCGGCAGCCGCGACCTCGAGACCGATCCAGCCGCCACCGACGACCACGACCCGCTTGCCCTCGCCGAGCACGTCCTTCAGCTTGTCGGCGTCGGCGTGGGTGCGCAGGTAGAGCGCGGATCCCGCGCCGGGCAGGGGCGGGACGGCCGGTTCGGAGCCGGTGGCGAGCACCAACGATCCGTAGGGCAGTCGGGAACCGTCGGCGAGCTCGACCTCCGAGGTGTCCCGGCGAACCGCGACGACCTCCGTCCCCGTCCGCAGGTCGATCTCGTGCTCGGTGTACCAGTCGCGGTCGTGGACCACCGCGTCGGCGAAGCCGCCCTTGCCGGCGAGGTAGTCCTTCGACAGCGGCGGTCGCTCGTAGGGGAGCTCGTCCTCGGCCGCGAGGAGGGTGACGGTTCCCGTGAAGCCGTTCTCGCGGAGGGCCTCGGCCGCCTTCGCGCCGGCGAGACCACCTCCGACGATGACGACGGAGTCGGTGGACGAGCTGTTCTCGGGCACGGCGTTTCCTCTCGCGGACATGGTGCGTCCCTGGTGGCCTACCCGTTCGGCTCGCGGCCGCACCGCGAAGGTCCAATTCACATCGATCACACCTTGCACTGGCGCATCACAGGGCGCATGGGTCACAATGGGGTCTCGCACCTCTCACGAAGTCGGACCGCTGGGGAAGGCGTCGCCGTCGAGTTAGGGAGGTGTGCGATGTCTGTTGCCCGCACCGGGTCGGGTTCTGCCATGCCGAAGACGCGTGGCGTCGTCTTCATGCACTGCTGCCCTTCTGCGCTCGCGCCGCACGTGGAATGGGCGCTGGCCGGCGTCCTCGACCGGCCCGTCCGCCTGGAATGGGTGGGGCAGCCCGCTGCCCCGTCGCACCTGCGCGCCGAGCTCACCTGGTCCGGACCGGTGGGCACCGCCGCCAAACTCGCGGCGTCGCTGCGGGCCTGGCCGATGCTGGTCTTCGAGATCACCGAGGACGCGACCTCGATCAGCGACGGCGAGCGACTCGCCTTCGTCCCCGGCCGCGGCTTCCACCGCAGCGCCGTCTCCGCCTCCGGGGACGTCGTCGTGGGGGAGGAGCGCCTGCGCGGCCTGCTGAGCCGCGCCCGCACCGTCGAGGACTACCGCCACGGCCTCACCGAGCTGCTCGGCACCGCCTGGGACGCCGAGCTCGAGCCGTACCGCCTCGGCGGCGACGGCGCCCCGGTGACGCTGCTGCACCACGTCGGCTGACCATCGGCGGCGACATCAAGTCCGAGGCAAAGGCAGCCGCCCTCCCGCCTGCAACCGTTCTCCCGCCGTGATCAACTCCCACTTTCCGCCGTGCCAGCGACGGAAAGTGGGAGTTGATCACATCTCGTAGGCGAGCAATCGCCACTGCGAGGACGACAGCGGGGATCTACAGCGGGATGTTGCCGTGCGCGCCCCGGGCCGACGGGGCGGCGGCGAGGGCTTCGGCGAGGGCCGCGCGGGTGGTGGCCGGGTCGATGAGCTGGTCGACGACGCCGAGCTCCATGGCGCGGCCGACGCCGCCGGCGATGCGCTCGTGCTCCGCGGCGAGTTCGGCGTGCAGCGCCTCGCGCTCGCCGGGCGGGGCCGCCGCCAGCTTCTTGCGGTGCAGGATGCCGACCGCGGCCGACGCGCCCATGACCGCCACCTCGGCGCCGGGCCAGGCGAAGACGCGGGTCGCGCCGAGCGAGCGGGAGTTCATGGCGATGTAGGCGCCGCCGTAGGTCTTACGGGTCACCAGCGTCACCCGCGGCACCACCGACTCACCGAAGGCGTGCAGCAGCTTCGCCCCGCGTCGCACGATGCCGTCCCACTCCTGCCCGACGCCGGGCAGGTAACCCGGCACGTCCACGAGGACGACGAGCGGCACGCCGAAGGAGTCGCACATCCGGACGAAGCGTGCGGCCTTCTCCGCCGACGGGGAGTCCAGGCAGCCGCCGAGCCGGAGCGGGTTGTTGGCGATGACGCCGACGGTCCGGCCGGTGAGGCGTCCCAGCCCGGTGACGATGTTGGGCGCCCACTTGGCGTGCAGCTCCAGGAAGCCGCCCTCGTCGAGGATGGAGGCGACGAGCGGGTGGACGTCGTAGGCCCGCTTCGGGTTCTCGGGCAGCAGTGCGCTGAGGTCCTGACCGGGTCCGACCTGCGCGATGTCGAACGAGCCCTGTCGCGCCAGCAGCGAGGTGGTGGACTGGGCTGCCGCGATCGCGGCGTCCTCGTCGTCGGTGACCACGTGGACGACACCGCTGCGCCGACCGTGCGTGTCGGGACCGCCGAGGGACTCCATGTCGACGTTCTCGCCGGTGACGGAGCGGACCACGTCCGGCCCGGTGACGAAGACACGACCGCCGGTGGACATGATCACGATGTCGGTGAGCGCGGGACCGTAGGCGGCGCCGCCGGCGGCGGGGCCGAGCACGACCGAGATCTGCGGGATGCGACCCGACGCCCGGATCATGGCCTGGAAGACCTGGCCGACGGCGTGCAGGGCGAGCACGCCCTCGGCCAGCCGGGCACCGCCGGAGTGCCACAGCCCGATGACCGGCACACGCTCGCGCAGCGCGGTGTCGATGGTGTCGACGATGTGCCGGCACCCCTCGTCGCCCATGGCACCGCCCATGACGGTGGCGTCGGTGCAGAACGCCGTCGCGGGCGAGCCGTTGACCCGACCCCGCGCAGCGACGACACCGCTGCTGTCGCGGGGTCTGAGCAGCTCGACAGTGCCGGCGTCGAAGAGCTTCTCCAGACGCAGGACGGGATCGCGCGGGTCGATCTCGGGCGGACTGGGGGTAGTGGCAACAGCGGTCATGTCAGGCCTTCCGGAACACCAGGGACGCGTTGTGGCCACCGAATCCGAAGGAGTCGTTGATGGCAGCCGTCACCGACATCTCGCGCTTCTCGCGCGGGACGTCGATCTTCAGCTCGTCGTCGGGGTCGTCGAGGTTGATCGTCGGCGGGACGACGTCGTTCTTCACCGACAGGACGGTGGCGATGGCCTCGATGGCGCCGGCAGCGCCGAGCAGGTGGCCGGTCATGGACTTCGTGCTGGTGACGACGGTGCCGCTGCCGAAGAGCTCGGCGATCGCGGTGGCCTCACCCATGTCCCCCACCGGGGTGGAGGTGGCGTGCGCGTTGACGTGGACGATGTCCTCCGGGGTGAGCCCGGCGCGGCGCACGGCGATCTCGAGCGCCCGGATCTGGCCGTTCTTGTCGGGCTGGACGATGTCGTAGGCGTCGGAGGTGATGCCGGCGCCCGCGAGGACCGCGTAGGGCTCGCGGCCCCGGGCACGCGCGGACGACTCGCGCTCCAGCACCAGCACGCCGGCGCCCTCCCCGAGCACGAAACCGTCGCGTCCCTTGTCCCAAGGGCGCGAGGCGGCCTGCGGATCGTCGTTGCGGGTGCTCATAGCGCGCATCTGCGCGAAACCGGCGATGTTGAGCGGATGGATGCAGGCTTCGGTGCCGCCGACGACGACGACGTCGGCGCGGTCGAGCTGGATCAGGTCCAGGCCGTGGGCGATCGCCTCGGCGCCGGAGGCGCAGGCGCTGACGGTGGTGTGGACGCCGGCCTGCGCGCCGAGTTCGAGGCCGACGTAGGCGGCCGAACCGTTCGGCATGTTCATCGGGATGAGCAGGGGCGAGACCTTGCCCGGCCCCTTCTCCTTGAGCACGTCGTACTGGCTCAGCAGCGACGTCACGCCGCCGATGCCGGTGCCGATCACGACGGCGACGCGGGTCGGGTCCAGGCCGGCGTCGGCCGCCTTGCCCTCGAAGCCGGCGTCGGCCCACGCCTGGCCGGCGGCGACCAGGGCGGCCTGCTCGCTGCGGTCGAGGCGGCGCGCGCGGACGCGGGGGATGATCTCGGTGGGGTCGACGGCCATCGGCGCGGCGATCCGCACCGTCAGGTCGGCCGCCCAGTCGGCGGTGATCGCGGCGACGCCGGACCGGCCCTCGAGCAGGCCGGCCCAGAACGTCGCCACGTCACCGCCGAGCGGAGTGGTGGCGCCCAGACCGGTGACGACGACGGTATCGGCAGCGGTGTGTGCGCTGGAGGTCATGTCAGCCGTTCGCCACGATGTAGTCGACGGCGTCCTTGACGGTCTTGAGATCCGAGAGCTTCTCGTCGGGGATCTTCACCCCGAACTGGGTCTCGGCCTCCATGGCGACCTCGACCATCGACAGCGAGTCGACGTCCAGGTCGTCCACGAAGCTCTTGTCGTCGGAGACGTCCTCGGGCTTGACGTCGGCGACCTCGGCGAGGATCGAGGCGAGTCCGGTACGGACCTCGTCGGCACTGGGCACAGCGGTGGTTCCCTTCTGATGGATAAACGCGGACGTGCTCAAACTAGGGGGTGGTGCCTCACGGGCAGCGGACGACCTGGCCGGCGTAGGCCAGTCCCGAGCCGAAGCCGAGTAGCAGCACCGGCGCTCCGGAGGCGACCTCGCCGTGCTCGATCATGCGGGAGAGCGCGAGCGGGATGGTGGCCGCCGAGGTGTTGCCCGAGGTGACGATGTCGCGGGCGACGACGGCGTTCGGCAGGCCGATCCGGCGGGCGAGCGCCTCGATGATGCGCAGGTTGGCCTGGTGCGGGACGAAAGCAGCGATCTCGGCCGGGTCCACGCCGGCGCGGGCGCAGGCCTCCAGCCCGACGGGGGCCATGCTGCCGGTGGCCCACCGGTAGACGGCCTGTCCTTCCTGGCGGAAGAAGCGCGACTCCTCGTCGATGGAGACGGTGTCGAACTGGTCGCCGGCGCTGCCCCAGACGACGGGGCCGAAGCCGGGCTCGTCGGCGGGACCGACCACGGCGGCCGCGGCGGCGTCGCCGAGGATGATGCAGGTCGACCGGTCGGTCATGTCCAGCCAGCCGGAGAAGCGCTCGGCGGCGACCACGAGGACGTGCCGCGCCTGCCCGCCGCGCACCGCCGCCGAGGCGGCGTTCAGTGCGTAGACGAATCCGGAGCAGCCCGAGTTGACGTCGTAGGCGCCGGGGGAGCGGATGCCCAACCGGTCGGCCAGCTGCGGCGCCGCGGCGGGGACGGGGGTGGGCATGGTGCAGGTGGCGACCAAGACGAGGTCGACCTGGTCGGTGGCGACGCCGCTGGCGGCGAGGGCCTTGGCGCCTGCCTGCTCGGCCATGTCGACGACGGTCTCGTCGGGGTCGGCCCAGCGCCGCTCGCTGATGCCGACCCGGGTCTTGATCCACTCGTCGTCGGTGTCGACGCCGCGGGCGATGAGGTCGTGGTTGGTGATGACGTTGCGCGGTCGGTAGTGACCGAGCCCCAGGATGCGGGTGTGCTCCGGGCCGGTGGTGGTCAGCAGCGTCGCCATCAGGCGTCGACCCCGTTCGAGAGGCGGGCGACGGGGAGGCCGGCGGGGACGATGTCGCCGTCGTGGCGGAGCCATTCGGTGAGCCGGCCGGCCCTCGGCGCGATGACGACGTGCTCGTCCTGGTTGGTGCGGATGGTGCCGAGCTGCGCGCCGACGGTCACGACGGCGTCCTCGGCGACTCCCTCGGCACGGGTGAAGACGCCCTTGACCGGTGCCACCACGACGCGGAACTCCGGCGTGTGCTCGCCCTGACCGTGCTGCGGCCGGCTGGCCACCAGGTCGCGACCGCGTTCGAGGTCGTCCGGCGTCTTGATGGCGAGCAGCTCGACGTCCTTGAGCTCGCGCTTGGCGATGTTGGTGAGCACGCCGCCGGGAGCGAGCTCCAGCGCCGCGGTGACGCCGAGGTCGGCGCAGGAGCGCAGGCAGAGGTCCCAGCGCACGGGCAGGGTCACCTGTCGTACCAGGCGGGCGATGAGGTCCGGGCCGGTGGTGACGGCGGCTCCGTCGGCGTTGGAGAGCAGGATCGGCCGCGGATGCCGGACCGCGACGCCGCTGACGAAGGCTTCGAGCGCCTCGGCGGCCGGTGCCATGTAATGGGTGTGGAAGGCGCCGGCGACGGCGAGCGGCTTCACCGAGCGGGCGCCGCCGGGCTTCTCGGCGGCGAGCTTCGCGAGGTCGTCCAACGCCCCGGCCGCGACGATCTGACCGGCGCCGTTGCGGTTGGCGGGCGTGAGACCGACCGCCTCGAGGCCGGCGACGACCTCCTCGGCGTCGCCACCCAGGACCGCGGACATGCCGGTGGGGGTGAGGGCGCAGGCCGCGGCCATCTCGGCGCCGCGGCGGGCGGCGAAGGCGACGGCGTCACGCGGGGTGAGGGCGCCGGAGACCGCGGCGGCGGTGAGTTCGCCCACGCTGTGGCCGGCGACGACGCGCTCGCCGGGCTGGTCCAGCCCGAGCTGCCGGGCCGCGATCACGCCCAGCGCGACGAGCAGCGGCTGCGTCACCGCGGTGTCCTTGATCTCGTCGGCGTCGGCAGTGGTGCCGAGGCGTACGAGGTCCAGGCCCGTGGCCTCGCTGAAGTCGGCCAGCTCCGCTGCCACGCCGGGCAGCTCCAGCCAGGGGGCGAGCATGCCGGGCGACTGGGAGCCCTGGCCGGGCGCGAAGACGGCGATCACCCCGTCAGCATCGTCCTCCCGGGCCGGCCGTGGCGACCGCGACACCCACAGGGATGCCCCATCGCAGTTGTAGGAATCCTGCAAATGTCACGGAAACATTGCCGCCCGGATGTCGCATTTGGTTGTCAGTTAACTCAGCGTTTCACGCAACGGGGTCACTCCAGCCCGAGGCGGCCGAGGGCCAGCGCGAGGCGCAGGGCCAGCGCCCCCCGTGGATCGGTCGGTGATTCCCCGCAGACCTCGGCCACCCGCTTGAGCCGGTACCGAACCGTGTTGGCGTGGACGTAGAGGGCCCGCGCCGTGGCCTCCAGGGCACCGCCGGCGTCGAGGAAGGCGGCGACCGTGTCGACCAAGGAGCTGCCGGCCTCGACCAGCGGCTCGTAGACGTCGTGCAGCAGCTGCGCCCGGGCGTCCGCGTCGCCGGCCAGCACGCGTTCGGGAAGCAGCGCGTCGGCCTGCACCGGTCGCGGGGCCGCCGGCCAGGCGGCGACCGCCCGCAGTCCGCTCAGCGCGGCGCGGGTGACGGTGGGGGCGTGTTCGATGTCCGGGGCGTGCGGACCGATGACGACCGGACCGTCGCCGAAGGCCGGGAGCAGCTGCGCGGCGATGGCGGCGGTCCCCTCGGCGTCTCCGACGCCGCCGACCACCACGACCAGCCGGTCGCCGTGGATACCGGCCATCAGATCGGCGCCGAAGCGGCGGGTGCGCGAGTGAGCGGCGGCGAGGATGAGGTCCGACGGTCCCTCCGGTGCCGCGCCGACGATGGCGAAGATTGGCCCTGTCTCGCGCCAGCCCAGGGCGGCCAACTGGGTCTGCAACGGATCGCCGACCACGGTGCCGCTGACCAGGTTGTCGATGACGAGCGCCTCGAGCCGGCGGTCCCAGGAGCCGCGGTTCTCCGCCGCCGTCGCGTAGACGCGGGCGGCGGCGAAGGCGATCTCGCGGCTGAAGCGCAGCAGCTCCTCCCGGACGAGGTCCACGTCGGCCGGGTCGGCGAGCGTCGGCAGGTTGGCCTCGGCCACGGCGATCGCGGTGCGGACGAGCTCCACCGTCTGCTGCAGCGTCACCGACCTCGCCATCGCGGTGGGTGCGGCCGAGAAGACCCCGCCGGAGAGGTGCAACACGTCGTCCGGGCTGCGGAGCCACTCGACGAAACCCTGCAGTCCCGACTGCGCCACCAGCGTCACCCAGGAGCGCTGGTCCGAGGGCAGGGCCCGGAACCAGGCGAGCTGCTCGTCCATCATGGCCACGCTCTGCGTCGCGAGCCGGCCGGTGGCCTGCTCGATGGCGCGGATGGAGGACGGCCGGATTCCGGCGCGCCGCGTCGCGGCCGGGGTATCGGCGTCCATGACCACGACGGCCAGCGTGCCACGTCGGGCTAGATTCGACGGCGTGGCGCGAGACCCGGTGGCCGATCTGCGCGAGATCGCCTTCCTGCTCGAACGCGCCCGCGAGCCCACGTACCGGGTCAAGGCCTTCCGCACCGCGGCCGCTGTCGTCGCCGATCTGCCGGCCGGCGAGGTCGAGTCCCGGGCGGCCGAGGGGACGTTGCAGCAGCTCACCGGTGTCGGCAAGGTGACGGCGCTCTGCGTCACCGAGTCGCTGCAGGGCGAGGTCCCGGTGTACCTGCGCCGGCTGCAGGCGACCGAGGACCAGCCGTTGGACGAGGCCACCGCGGCGATCCGGGCCGCGCTGCGCGGTGACTGCCACACCCACTCGGACTGGTCCGACGGCGGCTCACCGATCGACGAAATGGCCGAGACGGCGAGGCGGGTGGGTCACGAGTACGTCGTGCTGACCGACCACTCACCGCGGCTGACCGTGGCCAACGGGCTCTCGCCCGAGCGGCTGGAGCAGCAGCTCGACGTGGTGGCCGGGCTCAACGAGCGCTACGCCGCGGAGGGGAGCGACTTCCGCATCCTCACCGGCATCGAGGTCGACATCCTCGACGACGGCACGCTCGATCAGCGCCTCGACCTGCTGGAGCGGCTCGACGTGGTCGTGGCCAGCGTCCATTCGAAGCTGAAGATGCCGGCCGACGAGATGACGCCGCGGATGGTGGCGGCGGTGGCCAACCGGCACACCGACATCCTCGGCCACTGCACCGGACGCCTCGTCACCGGCGGCCGGGGGACCCGTCCCGAGTCGCAGTTCGACGCCGAGCTGGTCTTCGCCGCCTGCGCGCAGTTCGGGGTGGCCGTGGAGATCAACTCCCGACCCGAGCGTCTCGACCCGCCGAAGCGGCTGCTGCGCCTGGCCGTCGAGGCCGGGTGCCTGACGTCCATCGACACCGACGCCCACGCCCCCGGCCAGCTCGACTGGCAGGCCAACGGCTGCGAGCGCGCCGCGCGCTGCGGGGTGCCGGTCGAGTCCATCGTCAACACCTGGTCCCGCGAGCAGCTCCTTGCCTGGACCGCGGACCACGCGGTGCGCCCGTGAGCCTCCGTCGCGACGAGCGGGGACGCTCCGAGCAGCCGGGCATCTCGTCGCGTCATGTGCTGTCGGCGGGTCCGTTCTACGACCCCGACCTGATCTCCTTCGGGCCGGTCATCGGGGTGGACGAGCACCTGGTCGCGCCGGGAGCGGGATTCGACTGGCACGCCCATCGCGGCGTGCACATTGTCAGCTGGGTTCTAGAGGGAACCCTGCGTCACGAGGACACCCACGGCGAGGTGCGCCTCGTCTCGCCCGGCACGGCCCTCGTCCAGTCCACCGGCGACGGGATACGGCACACCGAGACGAACGCGTCGGACTCCGACCCGCTCCGGTTCCTGCAGATCACCGTCCTCGGGGAAGCGACGCCCTCGGTGAGCACCACGTCGCTGCCCGCCGTGGTGGCCGGGGTCGGTGTCGACGTCCGTCGGGCTGCCCCGGTCTGCGGACCGGCGCTGTTCCTCGCGCTGCGCGACGGGTACTCGATCGAATCCACCGACCCGCTGCTCGCCGGAGCCTGGCTCGAGCTCGACTCGGACGATCAGCTGAGCATCGACGCCGACCCCGAGGCGCTCGGGCTCGTGCTGGAGTGGCGCTGAAGGCCTACCGTCGATGTCATGAGCATCCCCACCACCGAACTGGCCCCCGGCCTCACCGTCTCCGCGCAGGGTCTGGGCTGCATGGGCATGAGCCAGAGCTACGGCAAGGGCGACTGGGACACCTCGATCGCCGTGATCCACCGGGCCCTGGACCTCGGCGTCACCTTCCTGGACACCGCGAACATCTACGGCGTCGGGCACAACGAGGTGCTGGTCGGACGGGCAATCGTCGGCCGCCGCGACGAGGTGCAGCTCGCCACCAAGTTCGGCATCGACCTCACCCTGGGCTGGGACCAGCGCACCACGCGCGGCACGCACGGCTACGTGAAGAAGGCCTGCGAGGACTCGCTGGTCCGCCTCGGCGTGGACCACATCGACCTCTACTACATGCACCGCCCGCCGGCCGATGCCGAGATCGAGGAGACGGTGGGAGCCATGGCCGAGCTGGTGGCCGAGGGCAAGGTCGGTCACCTCGGGCTGTCCGAGGTGGACGACGACCTGCTGCGACGTGCCGTCGCCGTCCACCCGATCGCGGCGGTCCAGAGCGAGTACTCGATCTTCACCCGTGACCCCGAGACGACGGTGCTGGGCGCGATGCGCGAGCACGGCGTGGGGCTCGTCCCGTTCTCGCCGCTGGGACGTGGTTTCCTCACCGGGACGCTCGACCGCTCTTCGCTGCCGACGACGGACTTCCGCGCCCGCAACCCCCGCTTCACCGGCGCGGCCGGCGACACCAACGAGCAGATCGTCGCTCGGGTGGTGGCGGTGGCCGATCGGCTCGGGGTCAAGCCCGGTCAGGTGGCGCTGGCTTGGGTGTACGCGCAGGCCGATCGCCTCGGCGTCCCGATCGTGCCGATCCCCGGCACCAAGCGGACGGCCTACCTGGAGGAGAACGTCGCCGCGCTGGAGGTCAGTCTCGGTGCCGAGGACCTCGCCGAGCTCGACCCGCTCGGCGAGCAGACCGCCGGCGCGCGCTACTGAGCCTCAGTTGGTGACGGCGATCTCGTAGTTCCAGACCTCGCTGCTCACGCCGACCGGTTTCGGGGCGTCGCCGCCCTGACGCTCCTGCTCGCTGCGGTGGCCGTGGCCGAATGCGGGGGAGGCGAGCCACGCCTGGAACGACTCCTCGTCGCGCCAGCGGGTGACGACCAGCCACTGCGTCCGCTCGTCGGTCGGCTTGAGGAGCTCGAAGCCCTCGAAACCCTCGGCGCCGTCCACGGCGCCGGCACGCTTGGCGAAGCGGTGGGCCAGCTCGTCGCCGCTGCCGGCCTCGACGGTGATCGCGTTGATTTTGATGACGGTCATGTCGCCATCGTGCCCGGTCTGACCCGCCTTCCCCTGTGATGTGGTCGATTTCCGGGCGCAGAACTGACCACACCGCAGGGGGAGGTGGAACCGGGACTGTGGACAACCGTCTCAGGGCGTCGCCGGGGACGCAGCATCGGTGCCGTGACCGCTCTGCTCCCCGCCGCGGCGTGGCGGCAGTGGTGGCAGGAGCGACCCGGCGACGACTCGCTGGTGCAGGTGGCCGCCGAGCAGGGGTTCGTGCTGGCTACCGCGGACCTGCCGGCGCTCGGCGCCACCAGGTCCCGGGCGCGGACGGCCGTCCGGCGGGGCCGGTGGGCCGTCGCCGCGCGCGGCTACATCAGCCCGGTCGACCTCCGCGACGCCGACCAGCACCTCGAGCGTCGTCGTCGGCTCTCCGTCGCGGCCGCGGCAGCTGTCCTCGGGGCCTCCCGCCACGTCGTCTGCGGGCCGACGGCGGCGGTCCTGCACGGATTGCCGACGATGGTGACACCGGAGCGCCCGACCTCGACGCTGTCCGGCGCCGCCAATCTCGGGATCGGACCGGCACGCCACGTCTTCGGCGCCGCGCTCTCGCGTGACGAATGCGACGACTGGTTCGGCATCCGGTTGACCGACGTCGCCCGGACCGCGGTGGACGTCGCCCGCCATGACCGCCGCAGCGGCCTGATGATCGCCGACGCCGCGTTGCGGGAAGGGCTCACCACCGCCGCACGTATCGAGGCCGCGCTGGCCCGCAGCGCCGGCTGGCCGGGAGTGCGGCAGGCGCGCGAGGTCCTGCGGCTGGCCGATGCCCTCGCCGAATCAGCGCTGGAGTCCATCACCCGGCTGGCGCTCCACGACGACGGCTTCCCGCCGCCCCGACTCCAGCTCCGGGTAGGTCCCTACCGCGCGGACCTGGCCTGGCCGGAGCGTCGGCTGGTGCTCGAGGCGGACGGCCGCGTCAAGTACACCGCCGAGGAGCGGTGGGCCGAGAAGACGCGCGAGCAGTACCTCCGCCGGGAGGGGTGGGCGGTGGAGCGGGTCGTCTGGGGCGACGTCACGCGAGGCTGGGACCGGACCCGGCTGATCCTGCGGTCGTACTTCTGACCCTCCCCTGTGGTGTGGTCGATTTTCCGGCTCGGGAATGACCACACCACAGGGGAAGGGACTAGGCGTCGCCGCCGACAGTGCCCGTTCCGGCAGCCTCGATGGAGGCGAGCTGGTACTTGTCGAAGGCCTCGCGGGCCAGCTCGGGCTTGACGTCGCCGGCGAGCGCGAGCCGCTCCAGGGCCGCGACCACGATCGACTCGGCGTCGACGTGGAAGAACCGCCGAGCCGCACCACGGGTGTCGGCGAAGCCGAAGCCGTCAGTACCGAGTGAGACGTAGTCGTTGGGGACCCACCGGGAGATCTGGTCGGGGACGGCGCGCATGAAGTCCGAGACCGCGACCACCGGACCGGAGGTTCCCTGCAGCTGCGAGGTGATGAAGGGCGTCGGGGCGTCCTCGCCCGGGTGCAGCAGCGCGTGCTGCTCGCACTCGACCGCGTCGCGGCGCAGCTCGTTCCAGGACGTCACCGACCAGACGTCGGCGTCGACCCCCCAGTCCTCCGAGAGCAGCCGCTGCGCCTCGACGGCCCACGGACCGGCCACGCCGGAGGCGAGCAGCTGCACCCGCGGCCGGTCGGACTCCGGAGCCGCGGCGAAGCGGTAGATGCCCCGCAGCAGCGCCTGGACGTCCAGGTCGGCCGGCTCGGCCGGCTGGATCACCGGCTCGTTGTAGATCGTGAGGTAGTAGAAGACGTCCCGGTCGCTGACCTTCGGCGAGTCGTAGGCGCCGACGCCGTACATCCGCGCCAAGCCGGCCCGGACGATGTGCGCGATCTCGAAGGCCCACGACGGGTCGTAGGCGACGCAGGCCGGGTTGGTGGCAGCCAGCAGCAGCGAGTGTCCGTCCGCGTGCTGCAGCCCCTCACCGGTCAGCGTCGTCCGGCCCGCGGTGGCGCCGAGGACGAAGCCTCGGCCCAGCTGGTCGGCGAGCTGCCAGAACTGGTCGCCGGTGCGCTGGAAGCCGAACATCGAGTAGAAGATGTAGAACGGGATGGTCGGCGCGCCGTGGGTCGAGTACGAGGTGCCGGCCGCGATCAGCGACGCCATGGACCCGGCCTCGCTGATGCCCTCGTGCAGGATCTGCCCCTGCTGGCTCTCCTTGTACGACAGCAGCAGCTCCCGGTCGACAGCCTCGTACTCCTGGCCGTGCGGCGAGTAGATCTTGGCCGTCGGGAAGATCGCGTCCAGACCGAAGGTGCGCGCCTCGTCCGGGATGATCGGGACGAAGCGGTGGCCGATCTCCTTGTCCTTGATGAGGTCCTTGAAGAGCCGGACCGTCGCCATGGTGGTGGCCACCTGCTGCTTGCCCGACCCGCCGCGGAACTCCGCGTAGACCTTGTCGCCCGGCTGCGGCAGCGGCTTGGCCCGCACCACGCGCTTGGGCAGCGCGCCGCCGAGGGCCGCCCGCCGCTCCTTCATGTACTGGATCTCGTCGGACTTCTCGCCCGGGTGGTAGTACGGCGCGTAGTCGGCCTCGAGCTCCTTGTCCGAGATCGGCAGGTAGAGCCGGTCCCGGAAGGCCTTGAGGTCCGCGACGGTCAGCTTCTTCATCTGGTGGGTGGCGTTGCGTCCCTCGAAGGACTCCAGCGTCCAGCCCTTGACCGTCTTGGCGAGGATGACCGTCGGCTGCCCGGTGTGGTTGCGCGCCGCCTCGAAGGCCGCGTAGACCTTGCGGTAGTCGTGGCCGCCGCGCGACAGCTTGCGCAGCGCGTCGTCGTCCATCTCCTCGACCATCTTGCGCAGCCGCGGGTCGCCACCGAAGAAGTGCTCGCGGATGTAGGCGCCGCTCTCGACGGTGTAGGTCTGGAACTGCCCGTCGGGCGTCTGGTTCATCTGATTGACCAGGACGCCGTCGCCGTCGGCGGCGAGCAGCGGATCCCAGTCACGTCCCCAGACGACCTTCAGCACGTTCCAGCCGGCGCCGCGGAAGTAGGCCTCCAGCTCCTGGATGATCTTGCCGTTGCCGCGGACCGGACCGTCGAGCCGCTGCAGGTTGCAGTTGATGACGAAGGTGAGGTTGTCCAGCTCCTCACGTGCCGCGACGCCGATGGCGCCGAGGGACTCGACCTCGTCCATCTCGCCGTCGCCGAGGAAGGCCCAGACGTGGGAGTTCGAGGTGTCGGCGAGGCCGCGCGCGTGCAGGTAGCGGTTGAAGCGCGCCTGGTAGATCGCGCCGATCGGACCCAGGCCCATCGAGACGGTCGGGAACTCCCAGAACTCCGGCATCAGCCGCGGGTGCGGGTAGGACGACAGCCCGTTCGGGGCCATCGAGACCTCCTGCCGGAAGCCGTCCAGCTGGGTCTCGGTGAGGCGTCCTTCGAGGAAGGCGCGGGCATAGATGCCGGGGGCGGCATGGCCCTGGAAGTACACCTGGTCGCCCATGCCGGAGGCGAGGTCCTTGCCGCGGAAGAAGTGGTTGAAGCCGACCTCGTAGAGCGAGGCGGCCGAGGCGTAGGTGGCGATGTGACCGCCGACGCCGACCTTCTTGTTGGCCCGCGACACCGCGACCGCCGCGTTCCAGCGGATGTAGGCGCGGATGCGGCGCTCGATGTCCTCGTCGCCGGGGAACCAGGGCTCCCGCTCCGGCGGGATGGAGTTGATGTAGTCGGTGCTGCGCAGGCCGGGGACGCCCACCTGGCGCTCACGCGCGCGCTCGAGCAGCTTGAGCATGAGGAACCGGGCGCGGGCGCGGCCGTCGGAGTCGATGGCCGCGTCCAGCGACTCGAGCCATTCGCGGGTCTCGTCGCGGTCTATGTCCGGCAGCTGGTTGGGTAGGCCGTCGGTGATGATGCTGAATCGGTCGCGGGTCACGCGAGCTCCTTGTCGTTCGCACGCCGTGCAGTGATGTGGTCTGCGTCGCTTCCAGTGTCCACCCTGTCCGACCGATAGGGTCGACGGAATAGTTACCTGTTGGTATGCAAGAGCTAATTTCCTCAATCGATCTGCGGGAGGACGTCGTCGTGAACACGGGAGCCCAGCCGGGAAAGGGCGTGGGCATCGCCGAGCGGTTGGGCCTCAAGCCCGGGGACATCGTGATGGAGATCGGCGTCGACGACGACGCCGATGAGGATCTTCGCGACGCCATCGTCGAGCGCATCGGCGAGGAGATGGTGGACGAGGACTCCGACGAGGTCGTCGACGTCGTGCTGCTGTGGCACCGCGACGGTGACGGCGACATCGCCGACGCACTGGTGGACGCGATCGCACCGCTGGCCGATGACGGTTACATCTGGTTGCTGACTCCCAAGCGCGGCCGTGACGACTACGTCGAGCCCTCCGACATCGCTGAGGCCGCCTCGATCGCGGGGCTCTCCCAGACATCCATCACCACCGTCGGCGAGGATTGGTCAGCAGCACGACTCGTCGGACGCAAAGCAGCAGGAGGCAAGCGATGATCGCCGTCGGTGACGAGGCTCCCGACTTCGTCCTCAAGGACCAGAACAACGAGGAGGTCCAGCTGTCGTCGTTCCGCGGTGAGAAGGCGGTCTTCGTCGTCTTCTATCCGCTCGCCTTCACCGGCACCTGTACCGGTGAGCTGCAGGCGCTGCGCGACAACATCGACTTCTATCAGAACGACGACGTCCAGGTGCTGACCATCAGCGTGGACTCGGCGTACACGCACAAGATCTTCGCCGAGCGGGAGGGCTTCCCGTTCCCGCTGCTGGCCGACTTCTGGCCGCACGGCGAGGTGGCGCAGCGCTACGGCGTCTTCCTCGACGCCGCCGGCATCGCCAACCGCGGCAGTTTCCTCGTCGACAAGCAGGGCATCGTCCGCTTCGCCGAGATGAACGGACCGGGCGAGGCGCGCAACCCGGCCGACTGGGAAGCAGCCATCACGTCGCTCTAGGCGCGACAGCCCGGACGAGGCAGTCGATCGCGGGTCGGTCGGCGCCCTCGACCGGGCGCAGCGCCTCCTCGGCCCGCTCGATCTGCATGCCGAGCGGGTCGAGGTCGTGGACGACGTCGAGGGCGCTGTAGAGCACCTCGGCATCCTTGGGCCCACCCGTGCCGTCGCGCAGGTTGCGTCGGTCGTGGCCGACGACGACGAGCGTGCCGCCCGGAGCCAGCGCGCTCGCCGCGTTGCGCAGCGCCGCCCGTCGCGGTGAGGGCGGCAGCTGCAGGTAGGCCACGATCACCAAGTCGACGGGGGAGGGGCACCGGAAGTCCAGGACGTCGTCCAGGACCCAGGTCACCCGTCCCGTCCGGTCCCGGGCGGCGCCGCGTTCCAGAGCAGCGGCGGCGAAGTCGACGGCCAGGACGTCCCAGCCGCGTTCGGCGAGCCAGAGCGCGTTACGACCCTCGCCGCAGGCGAGGTCCAGGGCGGTGCCGGCAGGCAGGTCGGCACACTCCTGCTCGACCCAGCGGTTCGGCGCGCTGCCCCAGACCGACGCCGAGGCGCGGTAGCGGGCGTCCCAGGAACGGGCGTCGAAGCCGGTCATGCTCAGTGGACAGGTCGGCCGTAGCGGTCGGCGAGCTTGTCGGCACGGGCATCGGCGACGACGCTCGTGGTCTCCTCGCCGGCGAGCTGGTCGTCCAGCGACGGTGGCGGAGCCTCGTCGGCGAAGCGCTCGTCCTCGCCGTCGTCGCGCCGCTTGGTCTCGGCCCGGGCCATGACGAACGGGGCGGCCAGCGCCAGCCCGGCGAAGAGGAACCACTGGATCACGTAGGCGAAGTGCTGCGGTTCCAGGGCGCCGCCGGCGGGGTTCGAGAGATCCGGCCGCGGCAGGTCGCGCAGCCCTTCGCTGCCGGCCTGGCCCGCTTCGAGCTCGGCGTAGCCGTTGTAGAAGGGACCGCCGATGCGTGCGGCCTGCTCGGTGGGGTTGATGGCGCTCACCTGCCGGTCGTCGAGCTGCGCGAACTGGTCGCCGCGCGTCTCGGGCACCTGCGCCCGGACCAGGACGCTGACCCGACCCTCGGGGGGCGTCGGCGCGGCCGGGATCGCCCCGGAGGTCGGCTGGCTGACGAAACCCCGGACCACCAGCAGGGTCGCCGCCGCGGTCCGCAGCGGCGTCAGCACCAGGAACCCGGTGTCGTCACCGTCGGTGCGGTTGCGCACCAGGGTCTCGCGAGCGGCGTCGTAGCGCCCGGTGGCGCGCAGCTGCCGGAACTCGACGTCGTCACGCGACGGCGCGGGACCGCGACCCACGAGCGGCAGCAGGGCATCGGCCGTGGTCACCGGTCGGGCCGCATTGCGTCGCAGCGCCTGGTTCTCGTCGTGCTTGCTCTCGTAGCGGAAGATCTGCCAGACGCCGCAGCCGACGCAGACCACCGCCACCACGAGCATCAGTGCGCCGAGGGCGGCGTAGCGCGGCTGGCGGAGCGTGGTGAAGACGCCGGCAGCACGATCGGGCACGAGGCCACGGTACGGCGCGAAGCTGAGGCCGGCCGACGCGGCTTGTAGTCTCGTCGATCGGGGCGTTTAGCTCAGCGGGAGAGCACTCGGTTTACACCCGAGCGGTCACTGGTTCGATCCCAGTAACGCCCACGTCCAGGATGACCTCCCATTCTCCGAAGCGGGTGAAGCCGGCCGCTCGCGCGAGCGCGACGGAGCCGGCGTTGTCGAGCTGGCACCGGTACTGCGGCTCGTACCCCCGCCGGAGTGCGGCGGCGCTGGTCGCCCGGACCGTCGCCACGCCCAGTCCGCGGCCGCGGAACTCGGGCAGGGTGATGACGCCGAGGTCGGCGAGCCGGGTGCCGTCCCACGGGTACATGCTCGCGGCGCAGACCAGCCGGTCGTCGACGACGGTGCCGAAGACCAGCCAGTGGTCGAGGGCCACGAAGGCCTCGTCGAGGTCGTCGCCGGGTGCGTGAGCGGTGAAGTCGTCGAAGAGCCCGGCGTCGGCTGCGGTGAGCTGCCGCGTCCGGGTGGCCGGGACTTCGGCTCGGAGTGTCGCCCGGGCGGGAAGGGTCAGATAGAAGAGATGGTCGGGGTCGTTGAGGATGATGCCTGCGCCCTCGATCCGCGCCGACACCAGCGCTGCGTCGACGACCTCGCCGTGGGTCAGCTCGAGGTCCGTCGCCCGCGCCGGCGACAGCGACAGCACGGCAGGCCCGTCCGTCACTCGCACCAGCGCGACCGAGCGCGTCGCCGGCAGTGTGCCGTCGACCCGGACCATGACCCCGCCGTCGCTCGCGTCGTCCGCAGCGCCAGGAATCCACCGGGACGTCACGAGCGAGGAGAACATGACGGACCTCCGTCCCGGCAGCTGACGACTCGGCCCGGGATCCCACCCCCGGACGCGCGCATTCCTTGGGTCAGTGGCGAGCGGCATCGTCCAGTGTGAAGCCGGCGATGGTGGTCCGGAGCTCGGTGGACATGTGGGCGAGCTCGTCGATGGCGACGCGGGTCTGGGACAGCGCGCTGGTGGTGGAGTCGGCGGCTGAGGCGACGTGGCTGATGTTGTCGGCGATCTCGCCGCTGCCCGAGGCGGCTTCTTGGACGGAGCGGGACATCTCGTTGGTGGTGGCGGTCTGTTCCTCGACGGCGGAGGCGATGGTGAGCTGGTAGTCGTTGATCTGGCGGATGACCTCGCTGATGCGGGCGATGGCGCTGACAGCGTTGCTGGTCTCGTCCTGGATGGTGTGGACGCGGGCGGCGATGTCCTCGGTGGCTCGGGCGGTCTCCTGCGCCAGTTCCTTCACCTCGCCGGCGACGACGGCGAATCCCTTACCGGCTTCGCCGGCGCGGGCGGCCTCGATGGTGGCGTTGAGGGCGAGCAGGTTGGTCTGCTCAGCGATCGAGGTGATGGTCTTGACCACGGCACCGATCTGTTCGGAACTCTCGCCCAGCTGCGCCACGGTCGCGTTGGTGGCCTCGGCCTCCTGGACCGCTTCGGCGGCCACGCGGGCGGCGTCGGCGGCGTTCTTGCTGATCTCCAGGATGGAGGCGCTCATCTGCTCCGAGCCGGCGGCGACGGTGGTGATGCTGCGGGAGACCTCCTCAGCGGCGCTGGTGACGACACCGGACTGGGCAGAGGTCTCCTCGGCTGACGAGGCGATCTGGGTCGAGGTAGCCGACAGCTCTTCGGCCGAGGCGGCGACCGAGTCGGCGGCCCGGGCCACGCCGCCGAGGACGCCGCGCAAGTTGGTCACGGCGGTGTCCAGGGCGGCGCCCATGCGACCGAGCTCGTCGCTGCTGTCCAGGCCTGCGCTGCGGGTGAGGTCACCGTCGGCCAGCGCGCTGGCGACGGCCTGCACCCGCCGGGTGGCGGCGACGATGCTGGCGGCGACGAACCAGCCACCGAGCAGGCAGACGGCGATGCCGACCACCAGCAGCGCGATGGCCAGCGCGCGCTGGGCGTGATAGCTGTCCTCGATCTGCTGACGGACCTTTTGCGCGGAGGCGGCCTCCAGCCGTTGCAGGGTGCCGACGGCGGCGGTCATGCGAGTGGAGAAGGGAAGGGCCTGCGCCGCGTTCACCGTGCCCCACGCTGCGTAGGAGTTCGTTCGCGCCAGCGGGTCCAGCTTGGTCTCCACGACGTCCTCCCAGCGTCGGGCGTTGTCGGTGATGACCTTCACCTGACGCTCGGTCCCACCGTTGACACCGGTGCCGACATAGGCGGCGATGGCGCGGTTCAGGGTGGTGAAGAGCGCCGGCTGCGCGGCCAGCTTCGCTTCAGTGCCCTGCTTGTCGACCGACAGCAGCGCGTCGCGGATGTTGACGCGCAGGTTCTGCAGCGAGTTCTCGATGACGCCCGCCCGCTGCACGCCGAGCAGATTGCTGCGATACATCGCGGTGGCCTGGCCCGAGGCCGAGCCCAGGGAGGTCAGCCCGACCACACCGATGACCACGCTGGTGACCGCCCCGAGCAGCACGACGGCGAGGATCTTCGTCCGGACGGAGGCATTCACCCACATCGTTCGGGCCCGGCCCCGCCTGGTCGGTGAGTCTGCTCGGGTGGCGCCGTTGCCGTCGTACATTCGGATGACCTCCATCAGCGGTGTCCGCAACCGAGTGGTGCGCGTTGGGTCCACCATCGACCAACCTGGGAATCAGTTAAGCCCGTTCGTGTTCAGGTTGATCCGGAAGCTGCAGGCGTCCGGTTGGGGATGTCTTCTCCTCCCGTGTGCTGACGACGGTTGTCGATCGCCGGCGGCCGTGAGGAACGGTCGGGACCAAAGACCTGCGGAAAGCGGCTGACAGCTGGGCACGATGCGGATGCTGTGCCGGTCAGTACGCGAGGGCCGTCCCCGACGGCGAAATCCCCCGGTTCCCTTTCGGGGCGGCCCCGCACGACCTCCGGCGGCATTGATTGCCCCGCTGTCGCCTGACCTCCGGCGCACGTCGGCGACAGTGCGAGGTGGTGCGCACCTGTCCGCGGCGCCGGGACGGAACGACCCGGCGTGAGCATCGCCGGGTCGCCCCTTGCCGTTTCGGAGAATGGCTTCCTCGTTACCGACCGACCGACAGTCGCCGGGAAACCACGAAAGGCGGCATCGAGGACGGTACGGCGATCGACGTTCTCGGGACCGGCCCCGGCACGCAGGGGCAGGGCGCCCTCAGCGGCGTATCACCGGGCCCCGTCCGGTAATTCCGTTGCGCCGGAAAAGGCGTGGACAATTCACTCAGCGAAACGCCGCTTGTCTCACGACGTGACATCACCGGCCGGGCACGCAATGGTCATCCGCCCGCCGTGATTGTCCGGCGCGGGGTCGGGGTACCCGCGTGAGATGACCGATACGCCGGGACCGTCGCTGCACGCGCTCGCCCTCGTCTGCACCCTCAACCCGTCGCCTGCGGAGTCAAGCTCCGAGCTGATGGCTCGGCAGCTGCTCGACGCCTTGGCCGAGCACGACGTCAGCGGTGAGGTCGTCCGCGTGGTCGACCACGACGTGAAGCCCGGCGTGCTGGTCGACATGGGGGAGGGTGACGCGTGGCCGCGGATCCGGCAGCGGCTGCTCGCCGCTGACATCCTGGTCTTTGCGACCCCTACCTGGATGGGACAGCACACCAGCGTCGCGCAGCGGGTGCTGGAGCGACTGGACGGCGAGCTCTCCGAGAGCGACGACGAGGGTAGGCAGCTGACCTACGGCAAGGTGGCGGTGGCTGCCGTGGTCGGCAACGAGGACGGCGCCCACCACATCGGCGGCATCCTCTTCCAGGGTCTCAACGACGTCGGCTTCACCGTGCCGGCCTCCGGGCAGACGTACTGGAACGGCGAGGCGATGAAGGGTCAGGACTACAAGGATCTCGACGAGACGCCCGAGGCCGTTGTCACCACCACGGCCACCGTCGCGCGCAACGCTGCTCACCTCGCCCGCCTGCTGGCGTCGGCCAACTACCCGGCGCCGCCGTCCTGAGCAGCCGGTGACGACGGGGGACCTTCGGTCCGTGACGGGCGGCCCTTCGGCAACTGCGCGCCAGCTCGCCCGCCGTTTACATTCTCTTCACAAGGGAAGTCGGGGGACACACCGTCAGGTGTGCGACTTCAGGCGATCACCTCGGGGGACGTGATCGTCGCGGGCCCGCCCGTGCGTTCCGGGACGACGCACGAGGCGGGCCTCGCGCTGTCCGGAGGTCGTGCCGGCGACGCCACCGCTCAGCGGTAGGCGCCGACCCAGGCCAGCCGCCAGGTGTTCGGGCCCAGATACCCGTTCGGCACCAGCCCGTTGAGCTGCTGCAGGCGCTTGACCATCCGTTCGGTGTTGGGGCCGTACTCGCCCGTCCCGACCGGGAAGAAGCCGCGCTTGTGCATCTGGTCCTGGAAGGTCTTGATGTTGCGGTTGGTCTCGCCGCGGACGTACCAGTGCGAGCCGCCCGGGAAGGCCGGGATCGTCGGCGCCGAGCCGCTGCCCGGCGTCACGTACCGGCCCTTCCAGGCCAGTCGCCAGGTGTTGGGACCGAGGTAGCCGTTCGGCACCAACCCGTTGAGACGCTGTAGCTGCTTCACCATCGCCAGCGTGTTGGGGCCGTAGTCGCCGGTGCCGACGGGGAAGTAGCCGCGCTTGTGCATCTGGTCCTGGAAGGTCTTGATGTGCCGGCTGGACTCGCCCGGCACGTACCAGTGCGACCCGCCGGGGAAGTCGGGGACGCCGGAGGTCGTCCCGCCGCCACCCCCGTTCGATCCGCCGGACCCACCGCTCGACCCGCCGGACCCACCGCTCGACCCGCCCGAGCCGCCGCCGTTCGAGCCGGGCACCGGGATGTCGCCGTAGCGACCGCTGCGGGCATCGGAGTCCTCGCGCAGGCCGAGGATGGAGGCGCACTCCCAGGGCTGCCAGCCCCGCTGTCGATAGAGCCGCAGGGCGCGGTAGTCCTGCTCGGCCTTCGAGTTCTGGTTCGGGTAGCCCGAGCCGCCCACGCTGCGCCAGGTGGCGAGGTCGAACTGGTAGGCACCGTAGTAGCCGTTGCCGGTGTTGATCTTGTAGTTGTTGGTCGACTCGCACATGCGCAGCCGGTACCAGGTGTTGGCCGACGGGTCGGCCTGCGCCGATCCGCCCGGCGCGATCAGGGTGCTGACGGCGAGGCCCAGGGCGGTGACGGCGGCCGCCGCCATGCCCCAGTTGCGCGGACCGCGGGACTCCCGGACCCGTGCGGCCAGTGAGGGTCGGCGGGCGTTCTCCGCCGTCCACTCGGTGAAGAAGGGTGCGGCGGAACCCGGCCCGGGGACAGTGGCCATCGGTGTGCAGACCTTTCGGCGGGCGGGCCGACGGACCCGCCTTGGGGTGCGCGTCGACGCCGCGGTCGCGCCGCGGACGTGGGGTTCCGGCGGCGTCTCAAGTGCCTCAACCGTCACACACGCAACAGTGATTGACAAGCGCAACGGGAGAAAAGGCGAGACTGATTGCGGCGTGTCGCTGCCCGATGCGCCATTCGCCCTGGTAATGCGGCCGAACTACACAGCTGTCATTCGGCGATGTGATTCGGTGGCGTCAGCCAGCGCAGGGCAGGCGGTGGTGGGATGTCAGCCGATCGGCTGCGGACCCTCGTCGCGGCTGCTGCCGCCGGGCTCGTCACCGGACTTGTCACCGGGCTTGTCACCGGGCTTGTCGTGGGGTCGGTCGGTGCGCTTGGCCAGGCTGGCGAGCCACTCGTCGTCGTCGTCCGGGCTCAGCGGCCGCGACGGCGTGCGCCGAGCCGACGTCGCGGACATCCCGAGACCGGCCGAGCCGCCGCCGGCTCGCGCGGCACCGCCGGGTGTGGTCGCCCGGGCGTTCCAGGGCCTGCCGGCGAAGAGCCATGCGATCGAGCCGATGTCGATCAGCAGGACGACGATGGCGACCCACGCCAGCTTGGGCAGGGTGCGGACCTGGTCGCTCGGCGTGGTGATCGCGTCGATGATGCAGAAGATCCACACCCCGAGGGCCAGCAGACCGAGAGCGCCACCGAACAAGATCACGTGCGCCTCCGGAAGGTCCGCCGAACACCTGCCGAATCGACGGTACGCGCCGAATCTGTGCATCGCTGCGGCGCGTGTAGGTTCGCCTGCGTGCCGCGCCTCGCCGACGTCATCGCTGTCCTGGACGGCTGGTTCGACCCCCGCACGGCCGAGTCCTGGGACGCGGTGGGACTGGTCTGCGGTGATCCGGCCGAGGAGGTCGACAGTATCGTCCTGGCCGTGGACGCGGTCCCGGCCACCGTGGACGAGGCCCTCACGCTCGGCGCGCAGCTGCTCGTCACCCATCACCCGCTGCTGCTCTCCGGGGTCCACGGCGTCCCGGCCGACGATCCGAAGGGGGCGCTCGTCCACCGCATGATCCGGGGTGGCCTGGCCCATCTGGTGGCGCACACCAACGCCGACGTCGCCGCTCCCGGTGTCTCCGACGCGCTGGCCGGGCTCTTCGAGCTGCGCGACACCGTCCCGCTGGACCCGATCCCCGATCCGCCGCTGGACAAGATCGTCGTCTTCGTCCCGGTCCCGCAGCGTGAGGTGCTCGTCGACGCGCTCGCCGCCGCCGGGGCCGGCCGGCTCGGCGACTACGAGCGCTGCGCCTGGTCGGTGACCGGGGACGGCACCTTCCGTCCGCTGACCGGTGCCAGGCCCGCCGTGGGTGTCGTGGGCGAGATCGAGCAGGTGGCCGAGGCGCGGGTCGAGATGGTGCTGCCGCCGTCACGGCGAGCCGCCGTGCTGGCCGCCCTGCGCGCCGCGCACCCGTACGAGGAGCCCGCCTTCGACCTGCTGTCGATGGCGCCGCGTCCCGGCCCCCGCGGCACCGGCCGGATCGGGACGTTGCCGGAGCCGACCACCCTGCGCGAGTTCGTCGAGCGTGCCGGCCGGGTGCTGCCGGCGACGGCGCGGGGCGTGGCCGGCGCCGGCGACCCGGACCGCCGCGTCGAGCGGGTGGCGGTCTGCGGTGGCTCCGGGGGCGGGTACGCCGACCGCGCCCGCGCGGCCGGGGCGGACGTGCTGCTCACCGCCGATCTGAAGCATCACCCCGCCGTCGAGGCCGTCACCGAACGAGGTGCCGGCGCGATGGCCCTGGTCGACGCCGCCCACTGGGCCACCGAGGCACCCTGGCTGGACACCGTGGCGGCCGCACTGCGGGAACGGTTCGGCACTACGGTGGACGTCCGGGTGTCGCGCATCGTCACCGACCCCTGGACCCTGCACGCCGGCCATCGAGGGAGCTTGTGAACGCCGACCCCACCGTCCAGCAGCGTCTGCTGGATCTGCAAGCCGCGGACACCGCGCTGGCCCAGCTGGCGCACAAGCGCCGCACCCTGCCCGAGCTCGCGGCCATCGCCGAGCGCACCAAGGCCGCCGCCGCGGTGCACGACGAGGTCGTCGACGCGCAGACCCGGCTGGCCGACATCGAGCTGGAGCAGAACCGGCTCGAGGCCGATGTGGAGACCGTCCGCAATCGCGCCGCACGAGACGACGCGCGCCTGCAGGCCGGCGGGCTGCCGTCTCGGGAGCTGGAGAGCCTGCAGCACGAGATCGCCTCGCTCGCCCGGCGGCAGTCCACCCTGGAGGACGAGCTGCTCGACGTCATGGAGCGCGCCGAGGCAGCCACCGCCGAGCTGGCGGACGCGACCGGACGGTACGACGCGATCGTCGCCGAGCGCAGCGAACTCGAGGCCGCCCGCGACGCCGCCTTCGCCGACATCGACACGGCCGCCGCGCAGCGGACCCCGCAGCGCGACACCATCGCGGCCGCGGTCCCGGCCGACCTGCTCGCGCTGTACGAGAAGGCCCGTGCGCAGAGCGGTCACGGCGCCGCCCTGCTGCGGCAGCGGCGCTGCGAGGGCTGCCGGCTCGAGCTCTCGGGCAGCGACCTCAACGCGGTGCGCAAGGCGGCGCCGGACGAGATCGTCCGCTGCGACAACTGCCGCACCATCCTCGTCCGCACTGCCGAGTCCGGGCTGTGACCGGCGCCAGATGAGCCTGCACGTCATCGTCGAGGCCGACGGCGGCTCCCGCGGCAATCCCGGTCCGGCCGGTTACGGCGCGGTGGTCTTCGACGCCACGTCCCGCGCCGTCCTTGCCGAACGCAAGGAGAGCATCGGCACGGCCACCAACAACGTCGCCGAGTACGGCGGCCTCATCGCCGGCCTGCGGGCGGCGAGCGAGCTCGGCGCCACCACTGTCGACGTCCGCATGGATTCCAAGCTCGTCGTGGAGCAGATGTCCGGTCGCTGGGCGGTGAAGCACCCGGGACTGAAGGGGTTGGCTCGCGAGGCGCAGGCGTTGCGCCGCGACTTCGAGTCGATCACCTTCTCCTGGATCCCGCGCGAGAAGAACAAGCACGCCGACCGGTTGGCGAACGAGGCCATGGACGAGGCGGCCGGGATCGCGCCGAAGCCGGCGCGCGTGCCCGCAGCGCCCGCACCGGCGTGGGTCCCGCCGTCGGGGCCGCCGACCCGGCTCGTCCTGCTGCGTCACGGCAACACCGTGCACTCGGCGGAGCGCCGCTTCAGCGGACGCAACGACCTGCCACTGACCGACGAAGGACGCCGGCAAGCCGCCGCGCTCGCCGCCCGCGGCTACGGCGAGGTAGCCGCGGTGGTGAGCTCGCCGCTGCGCCGCACCCGCGAGACCGCGGAGGTCGTCGCCTCGTCCCTGGGCCTGCCGGTGACCACACACGACGACCTGATGGAGCTGGACTTCGGCGACTGGGAGGGGCTGACCTTCGGCGAGGTCCGCGAGCGCGCCGCCGCCGCCCTCGACGCCTGGCGGGGCTCGCCGGACCTCGCCCCGCCCGGTGGCGAGTCCTTCACCGCGCTGGCCCGCCGGGTGCGTCGCGCCCGCGAGGAGATCATCGCGGCCCACCCCGGCGCGACGGTCCTGGTGGTCTCGCACGTGACGCCGATCAAGACGCTGGTCCGGCTCGCGCTGGACGCGCCCCCGGCGGCGATGTACCGGCTGCACCTGGACACCGCCTCGGTCTCCGCCGTCGACTACTGGGACGACGGGAACTCCTCGGTCCGTCTCGTCAACGACACCAGCCACCTGCGCTGATCAGTACGTGCACGTCCGCGCCGACGGGCGGGATGCGCGGGCCGGCGTCGTGGTGCGAGGTCGCGGCTGCGTCGTAGCGGAGCCGGCTGTGCCGGTGCTCCCGCGTGTCCCGTCGAACTCGCGGGCGACGAACGCCCGCACCTTCGCCGGGTCGACGCCGAGGACGTCCTGCCCGTCGATCGTCTCGAAAGAGGTGGGGATGGTCGCGCCGCGAATCTTGTTCGCGCTGAGCGACTGGACCTGGCGGGCGAGGTCGAGGGTGTTGAAGGCAGGGTCGAGGTAGAGCGAGGTGCGGAGTGCATCGCCGAGCTCGCGCAGTTGGAACAGCACGCCCACCGAGGCCACCTTGCCGAAGGCCGCCGTGAGGAAGTACTGCTGCCGCCTGACTCGGTCGAGGTCACCCATCCCGTCGGGGAAGTTGTAGCGCTGCCGGACGAACTGCAGCGCCTGCTTGCCGTCCAGGGTGTGCCTGCCTTTTGTGGCCGTGAAGCCGGACTTGGGGTCACGGACGTCGGCGCAGAGTGTGACCGGGACGCCGTCCAGCGCCTTCGCGATCCGGTAGAAGCCGAGCAGGCCGATCTGGGCGTAGTGGTCAATGGTGAGGCCGGTGAGCCGGCGCACTGTCTCGATGAGCAGGTTGGCGCCGGCGGTCACCTTGTCGTTCTCCGGACCCCTGGCGCCGAGGTAGCCAGTGACGAAGGCGTTATTGAGCCGGTTCTTGCCGTGACCGGGAATGGTGACCCAGGAGTCGCGCGGCAGTGACAGCAGCGTGGCTCTCGAACCGTCCGCGGGCAGGTGGACGATCATCATGGTGTCGGTGGCCTTGCTGCCCTGGCCGGGGCCAACGTGCAGGTCCTCCTGCTCAGTGCGCGTGAGATTGCTGCGGTCGTCGTTGCCGACGAGCAGGATGTTCTGTTCCCTCGCCGGTCGGGGCGCGGAGCTGACCCCCGGTGGTGCCTCCCCGACGCGGACACCGCCGAGACGGGTCAGCCCGTCGTCCACCGTGCGGTACGACAGCCAGAACCAACCGCTGGCCACGAGCAGCGAGACGGAGACGAGCGCGCCTATTGCCCGTCCGACCGGCCGGGCAACGGCAGGCGCAGGCGAGGCGGACCGGGATGAGAGATGGCGGCCGACGGTCGTCATCGCCGGATACTACGAAACGATAACGGAGAATTCCCGGAGAGCGGTCAGGTTCCCACGGTGCTGATACCGAGCCAGAGCGCAGCCGTCGCGAGCACGATCAGCACCGGCACCGTCAGCAGGCCCAGCAGGTGGAACTCCCCGGCCTTCGGCTTGGCGTCGGCCGGGAGCAGGCGTCGCCACAGCAGCGTGGCCAGCGAGCCGGGGTAGGTCGCATTAGGGCCGACATTGACCCCGATGAGGACGGCCAGCACCAGCGCCGGGTTGCCGGTCGCGATGGGCAGCAGCGCGAGCGTCGCCGGGAGGTTGTTGACGACGTTGGCCAGCACCGCGGCCAGCGCCGCGACGCCCAGCAGGGCCGGGAAGCTCGTCCCGCTGGGCAGCAGGTCGGCCAGCTCGCGTCCCAGGCCGTGCCTGGTGACACCGACGACCACGACGGCCAGCGCCAGGACGAAGAGACAGAAGCCGGGGGAGGCCTCGCGCAGCAGTCGCAGCGGCTTGATCTCACGGGGCTTGACCGCCAGCAGCGCCACGCAGCCGGCCAGCGCCGCCCAGAACGGCTCGATGTCCACGGCGGAGGTGACGACGAAGAGCGTCACCGTCACCGCCAGGACGATCAGCGCGTAGCGGGGCGCCGGCGGGAGCTCGTCCGGACCGGCGCCCGCCGGTTCCTGCAGGTCACGCCGGAAGAAGGTCCGCAGCGCGAACCACTCGGCCACGCACATGGCCAGCCAGGGCAGCAGCATGAGCGCGGCGAAGCGTCCGAAGGAGAGCCCCGAGGCGGTGAAGGCGAGCAGGTTGGTCAGGTTCGAGACCGGCAGCAGCAGCGAGCCGCCGTTGGCCAACCGGGTGCAGGCGTAGGCGAAGGGCCGCGCCGGGAACTCGAGTCGCGCCGTCGTGGCCAGCACGACCGGCGTCAACAGCACCACGGTGGCGTCCAGGGTCAGCGTCGCCGTCGTCAGAGCCGCCAGCGCCACCACCAGGACGAGCAGCCGGCGCGGGTTGCCCCGGCTCAGCCGGGCGGCGAGCGACCCGAGGAAGGTGAAGACGCCAGCATCGGCGCAGAGGTGTCCGAAGACGAGGATGGCGGCGAGGAAGGCCACCGTCGGTCCGAACCGGCCGAGGGTGTCCACCGCGTCGTGCCAGGGCACGATGCCCAGCACGACGACCACGATCGCCGCCGGCAGTGCCACCACGGCCTCGTTCAGCCCACGGGGCCGAACCACGGCGAAGGCGAGTGAGGCGAGGAGGAGGACGACCGCAACGGTTTCGGCGGCCGCGCCGGTCATCGACCGGTCACAGCGGGACTGATCGGAGCTCGCCTCGTCACAGCAGGACGGCGCCTTCGAAGTGGCCCAGCACCTCGCGGTAGAGCTCGATGCCCATGCCGTTGGGGTCGCGCAGGTACAGGCTGTCCTCGACGCCGCGGTCGGGGCCGAGGTACTCGACGCCGGCGGCGTCGAGCTTCGCCTTCGCCGCCTCGAACTGCTCCGACGTCACCGAGATGGCCAGGTGCTGCAGCGCGCCGATGGTCTCGCGGTACGGCTCCTGCTCCAGACCGGGGAAGTCGAAGAAGCCGAGCAGGTTCGCGTTGCCCAGGTCGAAGAAGAAGTGGCTCGAACCGGCGTAGTCCCGGTTCTCGACCAGCTCGACGAGGGGAAAGCCGAGGAAGCCCTGGTAGAAGCCGATCGTCTCCTCGACGTCCCGGCAGACGAAGGCGGCGTGATGGATCCCGCGCGCGGTCGTCGCCGGCCGCTCGCCCTTCGCGACGAGGTACTTCTCGCGCAGCTGTTCGCGGCGCTCGCGGATGGCGGCGAGCTCGGCGCCGGTCGGTTCGGGCATGGCCTGAGCGTATCCAGCACCGCCGACGTCGTACCGCCGTCCTGCCGACGTTCTGCCAGGCGACCGGATGCGCCGCGGCTGCGCTCGTCCGTATGCTCGTCGACGCGGCGGACGAGCCGACCGGACGGCCGCGTCACGAGCAATCGTGCCGAGGAAAGTCCGGACTCCACAGGGCAGGGTGGTTGCCAACGGCAACCCGGGGTGACCCGCGGGACAGTGCCACAGAGAACAGACCGCCGGGGTCGAGACATGGTCGAGGCCCCGGTAAGGGTGAAACGGCGGTGTAAGAGACCACCAGCGTTGCGGGTGACCGCAGCGGCTCGGTAAACCCCACCCGGAGCAAGGTCAAGAAGAGTCGGTTCGCCGGCTCGCGCAGGCGTTCGAGGGCGGCCCGCCCGATGCCTGCGGGTAGACCGCGTGAGCCTGTCGGCAACGGCAGGCCTAGATGGATGGCCGTCTGCAAAACAGAATCCGGCTTACAGGTCGACTCGTCCGCCGCCCCTTCGATTCGGGAGCGCTGGTCCCGCTCAGCGGGACCAGCGCTCCCCGATCGCGGGCGGTCAGGTGCGGACGGAGGCCCAGACCGCCTTGCCCGACTCCCCGCGCAGCGGATCGACGCCCCAGCTCTCGGACAGGGCCTCCACGATGGCCAGGCCGCGACCACCCTCGCTGTCCAGACTCGGCGGCGCGACGGAGGTCGAGGGCAGCTCGTCGTTGCCGTCCAGGACGGCGACGTCCACGGCGAACGGTTCACGGCGCAGCCGCAGCCGGATGATGGGCTCGCCGTGCCGCACGGCGTTGCTCACCAGCTCGGTGACGATGACCTCCAGGTCCGACAGGACGGGTTCGGTCAGATCGGGACACTGCTGCTGCACGTAGGCACGCGCGGTGCGGGACGACTCCGGCCGCGAGGGCAGCGTCATCTCCAGCACGCCGTCGCGGGACTCGACCACGGAGCGCGGGTCGACGAAGGGACGTTCCACGCAGGCAAGGTGCCCGGAAGAGCTCGCGGCCTACCGGGCCGGGCCGGTGCGGCGTCGCCGACGGAACCGTTCGGCAATCGTGTGAACGCCCCGCGAGGAACGCGTGAGGACGTCCCGATCGAGGCGACACCGTCCCCGCGCGCGACTGAGACTCGCCGACGTGAACGATTTCTGGGCGGTCCTGGTCACCGTCGGCGCCTTCCTGCTCCTGTCCCTCGTCGCAAGGGGCACCGAGAAGCTGTGAGTACCACGAACGTCATCGGCCTCGTCCTGGCCGTGCTCTTCGCGATCTTCCTCGTGATCGCCCTGCTCTACCCCGAGAAGTTCTGATGTCCGACACGCTGGCCACGGTCCTCTTCGTCGCGACCCTGGCCGCGGCGCTGGCTGCGCTGCACAAGCCGCTCGGCGACTACATGGCCCGGGTGCTCACCAGCACCCGCCACCTGCGCGTCGAACGTGTCGTCTACCGCGTCGCAGGCGTGGACCCCGACGCCGAGCAGACCACCGGACGCTACGTCCGCTCGGTGCTCGCCTTCGGCTTCGTCTCGGTGGTCGTCCTCTACGTGCTGCTGCGGGTGCAGCAGCACCTCCCCGCGCCCTTCGCCGTGCCGGGCATGCCCGCGAGTCAGGCCTTCAACACCGCCACCAGCTTCGTCACCAACACCAACTGGCAGAGCTACTCGGGCGAGTCGGCACTGGGCTACCTCGCGCAGATGCTCGGCCTGGCGGTGCAGAACTTCGTCTCGGCCGCCGTCGGCATCGCGGTGGTGGCCGCGCTCGTCCGCGGGTTCGCGCGCAACCGCGCCGAGACCCTCGGCAACTTCTGGGTCGACCTCACCCGGATCAGCATCCGGGTGCTGCTGCCGATCTCCTTCGTCGTCGCCCTCGTCTTCGTCGGCGCCGGCATGATCCAGAACTTCCACGACTACGTCTCGGTGCACACGATCGCCGGCGGCACGCAGACCATCACCGGTGGTCCGGTCGCCTCGCAGGAGGCGATCAAGGAGCTCGGCACCAACGGTGGCGGCTTCTACAACGCCAACTCGGCCCACCCCTTCGAGAACCCGACCGCGTGGACGAGCTGGCTGCAGATCCTGCTCATCCTCGGCATCGGCTTCTCGCTGCCGCGGACCTTCGGTCATCTCATCGGCGATCACCGGCAGGGTCGCGCGATCCTCGCCGTGATGGCGACCATCGCGGTCGTCTCGATCGTGCTGACGGTGGTCTTCCAGGGCATGCACCACGGCACGGTGCCCACCGCCGTCGGTGCCGCCACGGAGGGGACCGAGTCCCGGTTCGGGGTACCCCAGTCCGGGGTCTTCGGGGCGGCGACCACGCTCACCTCCACCGGCGCGGTGAACAGCTTCCACGACTCCTACACCAGCCTCGGCGGCGCCATGACGCTGCTGAACATGATGCTGGGCGAGATCGCTCCCGGCGGTACGGGATCCGGCCTGTACGGGATGCTCGTGCTGGCCGTCATCACCGTCTTCGTCGCGGGGCTGATGGTGGGACGCACCCCGGAGTACCTCGGCAAGAAGCTCGGCGGCCGCGAGATCAAGTTCGCCTCGCTCTACCTGCTGACGACGCCGGCGCTCGTGCTGACCGGCACGGCGATCGCCATGGCGCTGCCGGGGGAGCGGGCCGCGATGCTCAACAGCGGTCCGCACGGGCTGAGCGAGGTGCTCTACGCCTTCACCTCGGCGGCGAACAACAACGGCAGCGCCTTCGCCGGCCTCTCCGTGAACACCGTCTGGTGGAACTACGCGCTCGGACTGGTCACGGTCCTCGGCCGCTACCTGCCGATCGTCTTCGTCCTCGGCCTGGCCGGCTCGCTCGCGCGACAGAAGCCGGTACCCGCCACGGAGGGCACCCTGCCCACCCACAAACCCTTGTTCATCGGGATGTTGCTGGGCGTGACCGTCGTCCTCGTCGCGCTCACCTACTTCCCGGCCCTGGCCCTCGGGCCGCTCGCAGAGGGACTGCACTGATGACCGTCACCACCGAGACCGCACCCCGGCACGACTCCGCCAAGGGATCGGTCTTCTCACCCGCCCAGCTCGTGCAGGCTTTACCCGAAGCCCTGCGCAAACTCGATCCCCGCACGCTTTACCGCAACCCGGTGATGTTCCTCGTCGAGGTCGGGGCTGTCTTCACCACCGTCATCGCGGTGACCGACCCGTCGGGCTTCGCCTGGGCCATTGTCATCTGGCTCTGGCTGACGACGATCTTCGCCAACCTCGCCGAGGCCGTGGCCGAGGGGCGCGGAAAGGCGCAGGCGGACGCGCTGCGCCGCACCCGCACCGACACCGTGGCCCGTCGACTCACGTCGGCGGGCGCGGAGGAGGCGGTCCCCGCCCCGGAGCTGCAGCGCGGTGACCGGGTGGTCTGCGAGGCCGGCGACATCATCCCCGGTGACGGCGACGTGGTGGAGGGCATCGCCAGCGTCGACGAGTCCGCCATCACCGGCGAGAGCGCGCCCGTCATCCGCGAGAGCGGCGGCGACCGCAGCTCGGTCACCGGTGGTACCAGGGTGCTCAGCGACCGGGTCGTCGTCGAGATCACCCAGCAGCCCGGCGAGAGCTTCATCGACCGCATGATCTCGCTGGTCGAGGGCGCGAGCCGGCAGAAGACGCCCAACGAGATCGCGTTGAACATCCTGCTCGCCTCCCTCACCATCGTCTTCCTGCTCGCCACCGTCACGCTGCAGCCGCTGGCGATCTTCGCGAAGGCCAACCAGCCCGCCGTCGCCGACAGCGCGGCGCTCGACGGCAACGGCATCACCGGCATCGTGCTGGTGTCACTGCTGGTCTGCCTCATCCCCACCACCATCGGCGCGCTGCTCTCGGCCATCGGCATCGCCGGCATGGACCGCCTCGTGCAGCGCAACGTGCTGGCCATGAGCGGTCGCGCCGTCGAGGCCGCCGGGGACGTCGACACGCTGCTGCTGGACAAGACCGGCACCATCACGCTGGGCAACCGGCAGGCCTCGCAGTTCGTCCCGGTGGCCGGCGTCTCGGTGGACGAGCTCGCGGCGGCGGCCCTGCTCTCCTCGCTGGCCGACGAGACCCCCGAGGGTCGTTCGATCGTCCACCTGGCGCGGTCGGAGCACGGGCTGCGCGAGCAGCAGGTGGCCGGGGCGAGCTTCGTCCCCTTCACCGCGCAGACCCGGATGAGCGGGGTGGACCTCGCCGGCCGGGAGATCCGCAAGGGCGCCGCCGGTGCCGCGCTGCGCTGGGTCCGGGACCACGGCGGTCCGCTGCCGGACGACGTGAGCGGCATCGTCGACGGCATCTCCGCCGGCGGCGGCACGCCCCTGGTGGTGGCCGAGCGCAGCGCTCCCGACGACGGCGGCACCGCCCGGGTCCTGGGCGTCATCCACCTCAAGGACGTCGTCAAGGCGGGCATGGCCGAGCGCTTCGCCGAGCTGCGCCGGATGGGCATCCGCACCGTGATGATCACCGGCGACAACCCGCTGACGGCGAAGGCGATCGCGGACGAGGCCGGTGTCGACGACTTCCTCGCCGAGGCCAAGCCCGAGGACAAGATGGCGCTGATCAAGCGCGAGCAGGACGGCGGCAAGCTCGTCGCGATGACCGGCGACGGCACCAACGACGCGCCGGCCCTCGCCCAGGCCGACGTCGGTGTCGCGATGAACTCGGGGACGTCGGCGGCCAAGGAGGCCGGCAACATGGTCGACCTCGACAGCGACCCCACGAAGCTGATCGAGATCGTCGAGATCGGCAAGCAGCTGCTCATCACCCGTGGCGCGCTGACCACGTTCTCCATCGCCAACGACATCGCCAAGTACTTCGCGATCATCCCGGCGATGTTCGCCGCGGTGTATCCGGGGCTGGACACCCTCAACATCATGCGATTGCACTCACCGCAGTCGGCGATCCTGTCGGCGGTGATCTTCAACGCGCTGGTGATCGTCGCGCTGATCCCGCTCGCCCTGCGCGGCGTCCGCTACAAGCCCGCGGGGGCGGCCGCGATGCTCCGCCGCAACCTCTGGATCTTCGGCCTCGGCGGCATCGTCACGCCGTTCGTCGGCATCAAGATCATCGACCTCGTCGTCTCGCTCATCCCCGGGATCGGATAGTCATGCGCAACCTCGGCACCTCCCTGCGTCAGCTCTCCGCGGCGCTGCGGATCCTGCTCGCCTTCACCGTGTTGCTCGGCGTTCTCTACCCGCTCGGCGTCTGGGCGGTGGGACAGGTCCCCGGCCTCGCCCACCGGGCCGACGGCTCGATGCTCAGCCGCAACGGCAAGCCGGTCGGCTCGGCGCTCGTCGGCCAGAGCTTCACGGACGCCAAGGGCAACCCGCTGCGGCAGTACCTGCAGTCGCGACCGTCGGCCGGCAACTACGACCCCACCGCCACCGGTGCCTCCAACCTCGGTCCCGAGTCGATCGAAGACGCCGGCCCCGACAAGCGTTCGCTGCTCAGCACGGTCTGTGCCCGCAGCAAGGCCGTCGGGGAGCTCGAGGGCGTCGACGGCAGCCGTCCGTACTGCACCAGCACCGGTGTCGGTGCCGTCCTCGCCGTCTTCTTCGCCGAGCCAAGCTACCGGGGCGCCGTCACCCGCGTCGTCAGCGTGGACCAGTTCTGCCCGGCGACGCCCTTCCTGGCCTCCTACCGTGGCGTTCGGGTCGAGTGCGCGCGAGCCGGGGCGGACTACAGCCGGGGGAAGCTGGTCCCGATCCGGGGCGACGCGCCGGCGCACCCCGCCGTCCCCGCCGACGCCGTGACGGCGAGCGGTTCCGGCATCGACCCCGAGATCTCGATGGCCTACGCGCAGCTGCAGGCGCCCCGGATCGCCCGGCTGCGCGGGGTGAGCACGGCGCGCGTGCGGGCCGTGATCGACCGCGTCGCCACCGGCCGCGACCTCGGGTTCATGGGCGAGGAGAAGGTGAACGTGCTCGAGGTCAACCTCGCCCTCGATCGCGACTTCCCCTACCGGGACTGAGGCGGGGCAGGCGCACCTGTTCCCCGTCCCCTTCCCGTCCCGGAGTCCCTCATGACCGGTCCCGCCGTCCTCGGCGACGAGCCCACGCTCGTCGTCGACCTCCCCGCCTTCCGCTCCGCCGCGCTGCGAACCGGCTGCTTCCTCGACGCCGAGGGGCACGGCGAGCTCGCCGCCGCAGCCGCAGCAGATCTGCCGGAGGAGGTGCTGGTGCGTCATGCGCCGCCGCGCACCGCTCCGGTGACGGGGCGTTGGGTGGTCGGTGACGCGGCCCGGTTGCGCGCCCTGGAGCGGGTGTCCAGCGTGCGCACGCCGGCCGGCGTGCTGCTGCACGTGACGTCGCCGGGTCATGGCGGCACTCGCGGATTCGACCCGTACCGCCGCGCCTTCTGCGATGCACTGCGGACGATTGCGGCGAGTCCCCGGCTGCGGGCCGACGGCCTGTACCTGCGGACGGGAGAGGACGGCGACGCCGCCGCCGCGGTGCGTCGAGCCTGTCGGACGGGGGTCGAGCTCGCCGCCGCGGTCCAGCAGCTCTCCGGGGCGGAGCTGCCCGCGCTGTACGTGCGGCGCGAGACGACCGCCGGTCTCGCCGGCACCCGGACCACTGCGGCCGCCGAGGTGAGCGTCGAGGACGTAGCCGCGCTCACCGAGGCCGCCCGGGAGGAGGTGGCGCGGCACTGCCGTGCTCTCGGCTCCCGGCCCCCGGTGGTGCGACTCGACGCCGGGCCGGAGACCGGCCCGACGTGCCACGAGGCCCGGGTGCCGGTGCTGGCCATCTCGGCCACGTGCGTCACGCTGGATCTGCCCGACGAGGAGATCAGCTCGCTGGCCGGGGCATGGGGGCCCACTGCTGGGGTGCTGCCCAGCCTCGTCATGACGGCGTCACCGCCGCCACTGGTGCAGGCAGCTCCACCGGTGCGCCGTGACCTCGGGTCGCGGCGAGGCCGGGTCGTCGTCACCGGTGTGGCGCTGCCGGCTTCGCTGCGTCCCGGAGACGTCCTGCGGTTCCCGCTGCCCGGACGCATCGCGCTGGCGGCGGCCGGGCACTACCGGCTGGTGGCCGTGGACCATCGTCTCGGTGCGTCGCGCGAGCTGCTCGCGGGACTGCCGGGGGCCGCCGCCCGGCACCGACGCCATGCAGAGCTGCTGGCCCATCGACCCACGGGCTGAGCCACCGGCGCACCGACCCGCCCCCGGCCGGCTCCCTGGTTGCCGGGTGGCCTCGGCGCGCGATCCCGGGCCCTGCGAGGGCCCCCGTGTCCGCGGAGCGACGAGCCGAGGCCGGGTCCGGTGGCGTCCGGACCCGGCCTCGCTGGTCGAGCTGTGCTGCGGTCAGTCCTGCGTGCCGCCTGCCTGGCCCGCCGGTCCGCCGGCCGGTGGCTGCGGTGCCTCACCCCCGCTGGGTCCGGCATCCGGCCCGGCTGCGGGGCCGCCGCCGGACTGCTCGTCCGACCCGGTGTCCGAAGCGTCGCCCGAAGTGCTGCCCGGGGCCGGGGGAGCGTCGTGGACGCGCCCCTTCGCCGGGCCGGCCGGAGCGCCGTGCCGCTTCGCGCCGGGCCCGCCGGCCTCGCCACCCGGTCCGGCCGGCGGGGCCGCCGCCGGACCTGCCGACGGCTCCGAGGACGGTATCGACGACGGCACCGACGACGGCACCGAGGAGGGGCTGGTCACCGCCCCGCCCGAGCCGGTGGTGTCCCGCGAGGAGTCACGGCTGCCGGTCGCCGTCGATCCGGAGGTCGAGCCGGCGCCGGCCGAGCTGCCGCCCCCGGAGGAGGATCCGCCCTCGTCCGAGCCGAGCAGCCCCTTTGCCGGACCGACGCCCGCCGCGGCCAGACCGCTGACGATCAGCGCTGCTGCCAGCAGCCCACCGCCGACCAGCACCCCGGTGCCGAGCCGCCGGGAGCGGCGCTCGGAGCCGCCGAGGTCCTCGTGCGGTTCGGCGGCGGGGGAGCCGGCCGAAGCCCCGAGGGGCCCGCCGGCGGCGGTGCCGCCGACGGAGCTACCGGCTGTGCCGCCGACGGACCTACCGATGGGGCCGACGTGCACCGTTCCGTCCGCGGGTGCAGCCGGGACGGCCGGGAACTGCGCGGTGTCGCCGTCGTGCTCGCGCCACTCCCGCCACCGGGCGAGCTGCTGGGTCGGGTCCTCCGGGTCGCGGCCCGATCCGTCATGCCGGTCAGGAGCCACTGCTCGCGCCCCCCGACGGGGCGTTGCTCGGCGCCGACGGAGCGTTGCTCGGCGCCGACGGGGCACCGGAGGGAGCCTTCGGCGGCGTGGGGGCACCCGAGGGGGCCTTTCCGGACGGAGCCTTTCCCGACGGGGCCTTCACCGAGGGAGCCTTGCCAGTGGGCGCCTTCGGTGCGCCCTTCGGGGCGCCCTTGCCCGGCGCCACCGCCGGTCCGCCCGCGGGGCCGCGACCGCCCGGCGCCCCGGGACCCTGCCCCATCGGGCCGGCGGGACCGCCCGGCCCGGCCGGAGCCTTGGTGTGGATGTCGACACGGGTCGCGTCGAGCGTGGTGCCGTCGGCGGCGACGCTGCCCTCGGCGTCGATCACGCTGCCGCTGCCGAGCGCGTCACGGCTGGACTTGGCGCCGTCCTTGGTGAAGGTGGTGCCGTCCGAGAGCGTGATCTTGCGGGTGAAGCCGTCGTGGTCGGTGACGGTGACGGCGTCGCCGCTGACGCCGGTGACGACCCCGCCGATGTGCGCGGGCCGGATGTCGACGTCCTTGGCGACGTAGTCCGATCCGGACTTCGCGCCGCGGATCGCGACTCGCTGCCCGACCTCGAGCGACGACGACGAGACCTTCGACGCGCCGCGGTGGACGGTGGTGCTGTCGTTGACCGTGTACGTGCGGGAGGTGCCGAAGTCGTTGCGGATCGTCACCGAGCCCGAGCCGGCCGCCGTGACGGTGCCCGCCAGGTCGTTGGCGCTGGGTGCAGCAGGCGGACGCGGGGCGTTGGCCGGGGCGCTCGCCGGCGGTGTCGCCGTACCCGATCCCGAACCGCCCGATCCACCCGAGGCGAAGGCGCCCTCGGCGGCGAGGAAGCCGCCGGTGGCGATGCCGGCCGTGACGAGGGTGGCGATGGTGATCTTGCGGCCGCGGCTGAGCTTGGGAGCCGCCGCGGGCAGGTCGGTCGAGGTGGCCGACTGGTCGTGCTGTGGTGCGTCGTACATGGATTTTCCTTCCGGTCGGATGCTGCGGTGAGTGCGGTTCAGGTGCAGGCGCCGGTGCTGACCGGCGCGGTACGGCCGGCGGCGGCGGCGAGGGCGGCGCGCAGCTCGTCGAGCGAGATGGCATAGCCGGTGTCGCCGTCGGTGCCGGCGAGGGCGTTGACGACGCCGACCACGCGGCCGCCGGTGTCCAGCAGCGGACTGCCGCTGTTGCCGTGCCGGATCTCGGCACGGAGTCGATAGGCCTGGTGCAGGCTCGCGCCGTCGGCCAGGCCAGGGTTGGGGATGGGCATGCGCTGCAGGACGGTCGCCGGGACCGCGGTCCGCGGGCCGCCGCCGGGGTAACCGACGACGACCAGGCCGGCGCCGTTGGCCGCGTCGGTGGGGGCGAGGGTCAGCGGCGCTGCGGTGAGACCGGGGACGTGCAGGACGGCGAGGTCGGCGCGGCGGTCGTTGCGGACCACCGTGGCTGCCAGACCGCCGACGGTGACGCTGTCCGCGCCGGCGACGACGTGGGCGTTCGTCACCACGGTCTGGTCGGCGGCGACGAAGCCGGTCCCGACCGCACCGGAGCCGCAGCGCCGCACCGAGACGAGCAGCACCGAGTCACGGACCGTCGCGTCGACGGCGTCGAGCTGCGCCGCGGAGGGGGTGGCCAGGTCGGTGGCGGGCAGCAGTGCGGCCAGGTCGCCCGGCGCCGCGGTGGTGATCAGCCGCGCCATGCCCGACCACACCTCGCCGGCGACGGGGATGTCGGCGGCGGTGTCGGGGCCGAGCGCGCTGGCGCGGACCGCGGCGGACCAGGAGGCCGGCCCGTAGGCCCCGACCAGGCCGGCGAGCAGGCCGCAGACGACGAGGGCGACGCTGCCCCGCACTGCCACGCCGAGGACCCGGTCCGGCACGGTGGGCGGACCGTGACGCAGCGCGGCGGTGAGGCGGCGACCGAGGGCCAATCCGAGCACCAGGCCGCCGACGGCGCAGGCCGCGCCGAGCACGACGTGGCCGACGGGGGAGAGCGACGAGCTGAGCAGCCGAGCGCACCACAGGCCGGCCAGCAGACCGGCGAGCATCGCGGCGATGCGGAGGGCGGGGCCGACACCGCCGGTACGCCAGCCGCGCAGGGCGGCGAGCGCGACGACGGCGAGGACGACGAGATCCACGACGAGGGGCGTCAGTTGGGGCACGAGACGACCGTGACCTGCCAGTCTGAAGCCAGCCTGAAGCGCGCTGCGGCCGCGCGCTTCTTCAGGATCACTTCAGACGGCCGGGAAAGACTGGATGCCGTGACCCGCTCCCGCCACGCCGCGTCCGCCGGTGCCCGACCCGCCGCGCCGGCCCGCGTCCTCATCGTCGAGGACGAGGCGCCGATCCGCGACTCGCTCGCAGCGGCGTATCGCGCCGCAGGTCACGACGTCAGCGCCCTCGCCGACGGCAGCGGCTTCGAGGAGCACGTGGACGCCTTCCGGCCCGACCTCGTCGTCCTCGACGTGATGCTGCCCGAGCGGGACGGCTTCGCGCTGGCCCGGGCGCTGCACGAGCGGGCCGAGGCGGCCGTGCTCTTCCTCACCGCCCGCGACGACCTGGACGATCGGCTGCGCGGCTTCGAGGCCGGCGCCGACGACTACGTGCCCAAGCCCTTCGCCATCGAGGAGGTGCTCGCCCGCTCCTCGGCGGCGCTGCGCCGACTCGGCCGCGTCGCCAGCACCGTCCAGGTGGGTGACCTGGTGCTGGACGAATCGGCGTCGCTGGCCAGTCGCGACGGCACCCTGCTCGATCTCACCGCCACCGAGTGGCGGCTGCTCTCCTACCTCGCGGCCAACCGCGGCCGGACGCTGTCCAAGACGCAGATCCTCACCCAGGTCTGGGGTTACGAGGACTACGACCCCAACCTCGTCGAGGTCCACGTCAGCGCGCTGCGGCGCAAGACCGAGGCGCTCGGTCCGCGCATGATCCACACCGTGCGGGGCCTGGGCTACGTGTTGCGCCCGTGAGCCGGTGGCGTCCCCGGCCGGCGTCGCTGCGGGGCCGTGTCGTGCTCGGCACGCTCACACTGCTCGCCGTCCTGCTCAGCGCGCTGTTCGTCACCGTGGACGTGCTGCTCTCGGCTCGGCTGCACAGCGATCTTCGCACCCGGCTCACGGATCGGGTCTCGCTCGCCGACCAGCTCGACGGCGCGTTGTCGCCGCAGCAGCTGGTCGACCGGCTCCGCGGGGACGGCGTCTCGGCGCTGCTCTGCTCGGACTCCGGGTCGGGGTCGGGATCGAGCTCGGGATCGAGCTCGGGATCGAGCTGCGTGCAGGCCGATGGTGCCGCGCCCGCTCCGCCCAACGCCTCCGCCGGCCGCGGCCAACAGCAGCGTCCCGGTCGACCCGGTAGCCGCCCCTCCGGTGGCCCGGCGGCAGGTGGCCCGGGCACGCCGCCGAAGGTCGCCGAGAACACGGTCCAGTCGTCGGGCTCGGTGCTCTTCCTGCGGACGACGCTGCCCTCGAGCGGGCAGGTGCTGACCCTCTCGGTGGACAGCAGCCAGGTCGCCTCGACGCTGCGCGGACTGATCCTGCTCGAGGTGATCGGGGGTCTCGCCCTGCTGCTGGTTGCCGGGCTGCTGCTGGTGCGTGTCGTCGGGGTGGCGCTGCGCCCGCTGGACCACATGACCTCCCTCGCCCGCCAGATCGCCGCCGGCGACCGGGGCCGCCGCCTCAACACCGGCCGACCCGACACCGAGCTGGGGCGGACGGCCGGGGCCTTCGACGACATGCTCGACGAGCTGGAGTCGGCTCTCGCCGCGGCCGCCGCCGCTCAGAACCGGCTGCGTTCGCTGCTGAGCGACGTCTCGCACGAGCTGCGCTCGCCGCTGGCCGGTCTCGCTGTCACCACCGAGACGCTGCTGCGCGACGAGCCCGACCGTGCCGAGCGCGAACGGGCCTACGTGACGCTGGTGCGTGAGACCCGTCGCGCCAACCGGCTCGTCGACGACCTGCTCACCATGACCAGGCTCGACACCGGGATGACGCTGACGACCGCTGCGGTCGATCTCGTGGACGTACTGAGTCAGGAGCTGGAACGGCTGCGGCTCCTCGCGCCGCAGCTGCGGATCGAGATGGAGGCACCCACGGTCGCACCGGTGCTCGCCGACGCCACCCGGCTCGGTCAGGTCTTCGGCAACGTCCTCGGCAACGCGCGCATCGCCGCCGGTCCCGCCGGGACGATCACCGTCTCCGTCGCACGACACGACGACACCTGGCAGGTCGACATCGTCGACGACGGCCCGGGTGTCCCGTCCGGCGACGAGGAACGGATCTTCGAGCGCCTGGTCCGGTTGGACGAGTCACGCTCCCGCGACCGCGGCGGCTTCGGCCTCGGCCTGCCCATCGCCCGCGCCCTTGCTCGCGCGCACGGCGGGGACGTTCGCTGCGTCCCGAGACCCGCCGGGTCGGGCGCCTGCTTCCGGATCACGCTGCCGGTGCGGCTGTCCTGACACGCAGGCGGCGACGACCACCGGCGCCCGTGATCTCACGGGCTCGCCGTGTCAGCGGTCGCAGCTGAAGGTGGGCGACGCAGCCGGCATGGTCGCGGGTCGGTCGTCCAGCGGATCGAGGGTGAACCGCGTCCAGACGGTCTTCTCGCCGTCGCACGGCGAGATGCCCCACTCGTCAGTCAGCGCCTCGACGATCTGCAGGCCGCGACCGGAGGTCGCGTCCGGGGCGGCGGTACGACGCTGCGGCGACCCGGGGGCGTCGTCGGTGGTGGCGATGACCAGCTCGCCGCGGTGCGCGGTGAGGGTGACCGTGAGCTGGTGCGCGTCGGCTCGGACGCAGTTGGTGACGAGCTCGGAGACCGTGAGCGTCGCGTCCTGCACGAACTCCTCGTCGAGGTTGGCGTAGAGAGAGATAAGTTGATCCTGCAACCATTCCCGGGCCACGCGGACCGCGGCCGGGTCGCAGGAGATCGACGTCCGGACGGTGTGGCACATGGGTGCCTCCGGTCGGTGAGCGGCGGGTGTGGAGTGAGCGGGCATCCGTCCACGGCGTACCCACCAGCAGGGCCGTTTCCACGTCCGCGTGCCGGCATCACCCCGACCGCCCGGGAGCGAGGGGAGGTGCTGCGTGGCGACGGTGACCTGCGGGTTCCGCGTCGGCGACGATGCCGACATGCGTCGCGGTGTGCCCACGTGATGGGGCCACGTGATGCGCCGGCGCGAGGCGCCACGGCTGCGGTCCTGTCGGTGACACGATGCGCAAAAGTCGAGAACTGCGCAAAATTCGCCGCGAACTCGTTGCGAGAGGCGACGGATGGCATCGGCGATGCCGGATCGCCTGTGGGGTAGGCGATGTGACTCGTCAACGGCAGTGACCGTGCCGGATTGCGCCGGCAGTAGCACGGGGTGAGCAGATCGTGGGCTCGGCGCGCCGTGTTGACGCGGGTGCAGGGTCAACGTCAACTTTGTGTCAACGACGACGTGGTCGTCGACAGTCGCCGAGGAGGCACCACGCATGACCGCACCTGCGAAGAAGGCTCCGGCCACGAAGGCCGCAGCGAGGAAGACGGCCGCCACGAAGGCGCCGGCGAAGAAGGCAGCGGCCAAGAAGACCACCGCGAAGAAGGCCGCGATCAAGACGGTCGCCGCGGCGAAGAAGACAGTCGCCACCAAGGCGAGTGCCGCGAAGAAGGCTGTGGCCACGACGGCGGCGGCCGCGAAGAAGACCGCCGCAAAGACCGCCGCAACGAAGACTGCGGCGACGAAGGCGCCGGCCACGAAGGTTGCGGCCACCAAGACTGCGGCGAAGAAGGCGCCGGCGAAGAAGGCGTCGGCGAAGAAGGCGTCGGCGAAGAAGGCGTCGGCGAAGAAGGCGCCGGCGAAGAAGGCGCCGGCGAAGAAGGCGCCCGCGAAGAAGGCGCCCGCGAAGAAGGCGCCCGCGAAGAAGGCGCCCGCGAAGAAGGCGCCCGCGAAGAAGGCGCCCGCGAAGAAGGCGCCCGCGAAGAAGGCGCCCGCGAAGAAGACTGCCGTCACGAAGGTTGCGGCCACCAAGACGGCGGCAAAGAAGACTGCCGCCACGAAGTCGACTGCTGCGCGCACGACGGCTGCGAAGAAGGCCTCTGCCACGAAGGCGCCGGCGAAGACCGCGGCGAAGACGACCGCAGCGAAGAAGGCCGCAACGAAGACCACGGCCGCTCGCACGACGGCTGCCAAGAAGGCACCGGCCACGAAGGCGGCAGCCAAGAAGGCGCCGGCCACGAAGACGGCCGCCGCGAAGAAGACCGCCGTGAAGAAGGCCGCCGTGAAGAAGGCCGCCGCGAAGAAGACCGCCGCGAAGAAGACCGCCGCGAAGAAGACCGCCGCGAAGAAGGCTGCGGTGACGCAGGCGCCGGCCCGGAAGACGGCCGCCCGTAAGAGCGCGGCCCGCAAGGCCACGGGCTGAGCCCGGGACCACTCACGACGACGACCGCCGGGCACCTGTTAGCGCGATAACGCGCAAACGTGGTGCCCGGCGGTCGCCGTTCGACGGGCGGTACGGGTCAGCTGTACTCGTGCTCCGGCGCGGGGTAGCTCCCGCCACGGACCTCGTCGCCGAAGCGGGTCGCGGCGTCCCGCAGCACGCCGCCGACATCGGCGAACTCCTTGACGAACTTGGCGGGCTTGCCGCCGCCACGCAGCCCCGCCATGTCCTGCCAGACGAGCACCTGCGCGTCGCAAGACGGTCCGGCGCCGATGCCGACGGTCGGCACGAGCAGTGCCGAGGTGACCTCGGCGGCGACCTCGGAGGGCACGACCTCCATCACCACGGCGAAGGCGCCGGCCTGCTGCAACGCCTTGGCGTCCTGCAGCAGGCGGTGCGCCGCCTCGTCACCGCGACCCTGCACCCGGTAGCCGCCGAAGGCGTTGACCGACTGCGGGGTCAATCCGATGTGCGCCATGACGGGGATGCCGGCGTTCACCAGAGCCTCGACCTGGGGGGCCACCCGAGCGCCGCCCTCGAGCTTGACGGCCTGGGCGCCGCCCTCCTTCATGAACCGGGCGGCACTGTCGAGGGCCTGCTGCGGGGAGGCCTGGTACGTCCCGAAGGGCAGGTCGGCGACGACCAGGGCGCGGGAGGTCCCTCGGACAACGCCGCGGACCAGGGGCAGCAGCTCGTCGATCGTCACCGGCACGGTGGTGTCGTAGCCGTAGACGACGTTGGCGGCCGAGTCACCGACGAGCAGGACAGGGATCCCGGCCTCGTCGAAGACGCGTGCCGTGGAGTAGTCGTACGCGGTGAGCATCGGCCAGCGCTCGCCGCGCTCCTTGGCCAGCTGCAGGTCACGGATGGTGACGCGGCGCGAGGAGATGCCGCCGTACAGGGAGGTGGTGCTCATGTCGGTGCCTCATCTTCGTTCCTCGAGGCCGGTCCGGCCGGTCCCCGGGCGTGTAATGCGGACGTGACAATGCTGCAACCTACCGGCCGGTAAGTCAGGAGCACGGCGCTGAGACTCCGGTCACCGACAGCTCGAATGCCGTCATACCGGGCATCGGCGCCGGATCGTGCGGCGATTGCGTGTCGTCCCGGCCGGAACGCGAAGCGGTCGTGAGCGGAGCGTGACCCGGACCACAGCGGCTCGTTGGATCGGACGGCTCGTCGTCCCGACCCCAGGAGCAACCGTGACCCTCACCCGCCTCGCTCGGGCCCTCGCCGTCGCGACCGTCGCCGTCTCCGCTGCAGCCCTCGGTGTCACTCCCGGTGTCGCCGTCGGCTCGGCGAGTGCCGCCAGCCCGGCGTACACGGTCCGGTCGCTGCACTTCGCGGTGGCCGTCGGTCCCGACCGGAGCACGAGCTGCGACGTCGTGGGCGACCTCTACCTGCCGGCGGGCGCCACGTCCCGCGCCCGGGTCCCGGCGATTCTCACCACGAACGGCTTCGGCGGCTCGGCGGCAGACCAGCAGCCCTTCGCCGAGCGCTACGCCACCGCCGGCTATGCGGTGCTCTCCTACTCCGGGCTCGGTTTCGGCGGGTCCGGCTGCAAGATCACGCTCGACGACCCCGACTACGACGGGGTGGCGGCGAGCCGGCTCGTCAGCTATCTCGGCGGCGCACCGGGCATCGCCTTCGCCGACGCGAAGCACACCGTCGCCGCGCCCCGGCTGGACGTCGTGGTCCACGACTCGCGCGACCACCGCGGCCGGGCGCAGCCCTACGATCCGAGGGTCGGGATGTGGGGCGGCAGCTACGGCGGGCAGGTCCAGTTCGCCGCGGCCGCCGTCGACCCGCGCATCGACGCCCTCAATCCGCAGATCACCTGGAACGACCTCTCCTACTCATTGGGGCCGAACAACATCACTGCGCCCGGTGACGTCAGCCCGGCCGAACCCGGCGCCACCAAGATCACCTGGGGGCTGCTCTTCTCCACCGTCGGCATCCTGGACGGGCTGCAGTACGCCAGGGACGATCCGTCCCGTCTCGTGGGCTGCCCCAACTTCGCCGACTTCGTCTGCCCGGCCCTGGTCTCGGCGGGGACGACCGGCTACTTCCAGCCGGCTGCCGTCACCGCGCTGCGTCACGCCTCGGTCGCCTCGTACCTCGACAGGATCCGCATCCCCGTGCTGCTGGACCAGGGGCAGACCGACACCCTCTTCAACCTCAACGAGGCGATAGCCACCTACCGGTCGCTGCGGCGTCAGGGCACCCCGGTCACCATGCTGTGGCGCGAGCAGGGGCACTCGGGCGGCACCCCGTCCGCCGCCGGGCTGGCCTACGAGGACGGCCGGGTCCGCGCCTGGTTCGACCATTACCTCAAGGGCTCGTCGGTCGGCACGGGCTCCGGTTTCGCGTACTACCGCGACTGGACCGGGACGTGGGCCGAGTCGGCCGGCTACCCGGTCGGGGCCGCGCGCAGCTACTACCTCTCCGGAGCGACGGACCTGGAGGCCACGGCGACGCGCGTGACGGCCGGGACGCAGACCTTCCTCACCACCGCGGCCGGCCTGCCGACGGGTCTCGCCGACCCCGACGCCTTGGGCAACCGGCTCCCGGCGGGCACCAACCTGGACCTCCCGGACGCCGACCTGCCCGGCACCACGGCGAGCTGGCAGACGCCGGTCCAGTCCTCGGCCACCGATGTCGTGGGGGCGCCGACCCTGGACCTCCGCGTGAGTGCCCCGTCGGCCGCCCTCACCTCGAGCACGCCGGCGGGACGCCTCGTCCTGGTCGCGAAGCTCTACGACGTCGGGCCGGACGGGACGGCGTCCCTGATCAAGGGTCTGGTCGCACCGGTCAGGGTGACGGACCCGACCAGGGCCTTCCGGGTCACGATGCCGGCTATCGCGCACCGCTTCGGGGCGGGGCACCGCATCAGGCTCGTCGTGGCCGGGGGAGACGTGAACTACCGCGGCGGCCTGGTGGCCACGCCGGTCACCGTCACGGGGTCGACCGCCAACGTCCTGCGGCTGCCCGTCGTGCGTTAGCGATCCGATCGGAGCGACCATTCGCCGCGCCCCGGCGAATGGTCGCGACGAGTTGTGAAAAGGCTGCGAGTGCTCCCGGCCGTCTCGGATTCGTCGTGCACACTGGAATCGGACTTGTGTGTTTTCTGCAGTTTCTCGGAGGCAATCTGTGCATCGGGTCGGTACCGTTCGGCGTCGCAGCGTGGCGACCGCAATCGCAGCCCTGTCCGTCCTGGGCCTCGCGGCCTGCACGGCGCAGTCAGGCTCGGACGATCCGTCCTCGGGTGCTCCGTCCACGGCCACCGGCAGCTCCGGTGCGCCCTCGTCGGCTGCGGGCAGCACGAGCAGCAGCCGTCCCGCCAGCGAGGCCGACATCTCGGTCTCGGCTGTCGGCGGCAAGGAGAAGGCCAATCCGGCGCAGCCGGTCACGGTCAAGGTCCAGGACGGCACGCTCGCCTCGGTGACCCTGACCAACGCCGCCGGCAAGGTAGTCAAGGGCGCACTGGGCAGCGACAAGGCGTCCTGGAGCAACACCGAGCCGCTCGGGTACTCCAAGACCTACACCCTTACGGCGAAAGCCAAGGACTCCGACGGCGCCGAGGTCGTCAAGAGCGAGAAGATCACCACGCTCACGCCCGGCAACATGACGATGCCGTACTTCAACACCACGAACGGCACCAGCATGACCGACGGCGCCACCTACGGCGTCGGCATGGTGTCGATGGTCTACTTCGACGAGCCCATCCCGGACAAGGCCGCCGCGATCAAGGACCTGACGGTGACCACCTCGCCGAAGGTCGAGGGTGCCTGGTACTGGCAGGACGACCAGCGGGTGCTGTGGCGGCCGAAGTCGTACTACCCCGAGGGCACCAAGGTCCGGATCGATGCCAAGGTCTACGGCAAGGATCTCGGCCAGGGCCTCTACGGGCAGTCCGACGCCTCCACCTCCTTCACCGTCGGCGAGAAGCACGTGACGATCGCCGACGCCAAGACGCACCGCGTGAAGGTGTACTTCGACGACAAGCTCGTGAAGAACTACCCCACCTCGATGGGACGCGGCGGTTACATCGAGGGCGGCAAGATCGCGCTCTGGACCCCGCCGGGCACATACACGGTCATCACCCACGAGAACCCGGCCAACATGAGCTCGAGCAGCTACGGCCTGCCCGCGGACTCGCCCTACGGCTACAAGAACCTGATCGTGCCGTGGGCGACCAAGATCAGCACCGACGGCATCTACCTGCACGAGCTGAACTCGACGGCCTACGCCCAGGGCAACCAGAACGTCTCCCACGGCTGCCTGAACCTGACGACGGCGCGGGCCAAGTGGTTCTACCAGCACTCGCGCGTCGGTGACGTCGTCACCGTCGTCCACTCCGGGGGGCCGAAACTCAAGCTCTGGCAGGGTGGCGCCTGGAGCATTCCGTGGAGCGAATGGTCCTCCGGCGGCATCAGCTGATCCGGCGGCCTACCCGGGCCGCGGTCGGCAAGTAGCATTCCCGGCGTGGACAGGCAGCAGGAATTCGTCCTTCGGACAATCGAGGAACGCAACATCCGCTTCGTGCGGTTGTGGTTCACCGATGTCCTCGGCACGCTGAAATCGGTCGCGGTGGCGCCGGCCGAGCTGGACGGTGCCTTCGAGGAGGGCATCGGTTTCGACGGCTCGGCCATCGAGGGCTTCAGCCGGGCCAGTGAGAGCGACATGCTCGCCCGACCCGATCCGGCGACGTTCCAGATCCTGCCGCAGAACGACGGCACGACCGATGCTGCGCGGATGTTCTGCGACATCCAGATGCCGGACGGGTCGCCTTCCTGGGCCGACCCGCGCTACGTGCTGCGACGGCAGCTCTCGAAGGCGGCCGAACGAGGCTTCACCTTCTACACGCATCCGGAGATCGAGTTCTTCCTGCTGAAGAACCGGCCGAGCGACGGCAGCGAGCCGCTGCCCATCGACAACGGCGGGTACTTCGACATGACGAGCCACGACGTGGCGCACGACTTCCGCCGTGCCGCCGTCGGGGCGCTCGAGGGCCTCGGCATCTCCGTCGAGTTCAGCCACCACGAGGTCGCGCCCGGTCAGCAAGAGATCGACCTGCGCTACGCCGACGCGCTCTCCATGGCCGACAACCTCATGACCTTCCGGCACGTGATCAAGGAGGTCGCCATCGCCCACGGCGCGCATGCGACCTTCATGCCCAAGCCCTTCAAGCACCAGCCGGGCAGCGGCATGCACACGCACCTGTCGCTCTTCGAGGGCGACCAGAACGCCTTCCACGACCCGGACGACGAGCTCAACCTCTCCAAGACCGCCCGTGCCTTCATCGCCGGGCTGCTGGTGCACGCGCGCGAGATCACCGCCGTCACCAACCAGTGGGTGAACTCCTACAAGCGGCTGTGGGGCTTCGGGTCGCCCGGCTCCATCGTGGAGGCCCCCACCTTCGTCTGCTGGGGACACGCCAACCGCTCGGCCCTGGTCCGCGTGCCGCGCTACAAGCCCGGCAAGGCCAACTCGACGCGGGTCGAGCTGCGCTCGCCCGACACCGCCTGCAACCCCTACCTGGCCTTCGCCGTGATCCTGGCGGCAGGGATGAAGGGCATCGAGGCCGGCTACGAGCTGCCGCCGGGCGCGCAGGACGACGTCTGGTCGCTGTCGGACGTCGAGCGTCGCGCCCTCGGCTACGACGAGCTGCCCCACAACCTCGCCGACGCGCTGCGGGCCATGGAGCAGTCCGAGCTGCTGGCCGAGACGCTCGGCGAGCACGTCTTCGACTTCTTCCTCCGCAACAAGCGCGAGGAGTGGATGGAGTACCGCGCCGAGGTCAGCCCCTTCGAGCTGCGGCGCTACCTGCCGATGCTCTGAGGTCCGTCACCGGCTGCGGGGGCGGGCGCGCAGGTGAGCGCGCTCGCCTTGCTGGCCGAAGAGGATGAGCAGCTCGACCGCCTTCCCGTCGGCCGTACCGAGCCAATGCGGCTTGGCGGTGTCGAACTCGGCCGCCTCGCCGGCGCCGAGCTCGAGGTCCAGCTCGGCGAGCACCAGCCGTAGCCGGCCGTCCAGGACGTAGAGCCACTCGTAACCCTCGTGGGTCTGCAGCTGCGGCTCGTTCCGTCCGCGGCGCGCCGGGATCACCATCTTGAACGACTGGATGCCACCGGCGCGTCGGGTGAGCGGCACGAAGGTCATGCCGTGGCGGCGGATCGGCTTGAGGTGGAGGCGGGGGTCGCCGGTGCGGGGCGCCCCCACCAGGTCGTCCAAGGGGACGCCGTAAGCCTCGGCGAGGGGCAGCAGTAATTCCAGCGTCGCTCGGCGCTGACCGCTCTCCAGCCGCGACAGCGTCGAGGACGAGATGCCGGTGCGCTCGGTGAGCTCGGCCAGGGTGATCTCACGCTGCCGTCGCAGCATCCGCAGGCGGGGACCGACGGCTGCCAGCAGGTCACCGGTGTCGCGGCTCGGCGTCATCGGCTCAGTTTGCCGCTTCGGCAAGCTGGCGTGCCGTTCGGGGGTCGGGCGGTCCACGCTGTCGTCATGACGTCACCGCAGCCAGCCGAAGAATTCTGGGACCAGCACTACCGCAGCCGCGGACCGGACCCGGCGCGGCCGAACCCGCTCCTGACCGAGGTGGCCGGCCGATTGCCCGCCGGCGACGCCCTGGACATCGCCTGCGGCGCGGGCGGGGACAGCCTCTGGCTCGCCGAGCGGGGCTGGCGCGTCACCGCCGTCGACATCGCCGCCCGCGCGATCAGCCGGCTGGCGGAGGCGGCGGCGCGGGCAGGAGTCGCCGAGTACGTCGACGCCCGCCGGCTCGACCTCGTCGCGGACTTCCCTGACGGGACCTTCGATCTCGTCTCGGCGCAGTACTTCCACACCCCGTTCGAGGTCGACCGTGCCGCGATCCTGCGCCGCGCCGCCCGGGCGCTCCGGCCCGGCGGACTGCTGCTCGTCGTCGACCACGGGTCGGTCGCGCCCTGGTCGTGGAACCGGGACCCGGCGGCGTCCTTCCCGACCGCGCACGAGATCGCGTCGGGGCTGCAGCTGGACGACCGCTGGCAGGTGCAGCGGGCTGACCGTCCGCGCCGGCTGGCCACCGGACCCAGCGGAGAACAGGCCGAGGTGGCCGACACCGTCCTCGTCGTCCGTCGCGGGGTGAGTGACGATGCCAGGGCGTCGTGACACGCCCCCGCCGCGCGCCGGGGGCGGCGAGCGCGACGTGCTCACCGGTTTCCTCGCCTATCTCCGCGACGGCGTGGTCCGCAAGCTCGCCGGCGCGCCGGAGCCGCAGGTGCGGACGCCGGTCGTTCCGTCGGGAACGACGCTGCTCGGCCTGGTGAGGCATCTGACGGCAGTTGAGCGCTCGCTGTTCTGCGGGGCGACGGTGCGGAGCTGGCCCGCGACCTTTCGGCCCGACCCGGCCGACACTGTCGCCTCCATCCAGGCCGACTACCGCGCCGCCGCCGCCGAGGCCGATGCCGTCATCGCCGCCGCCGACCTCGACAGCCCGCTCCGCTCCGGCGGACCGACGCTGCGTTGGGCTCTCACCCACATGATCGAGGAGACGGGGCGTCACGCCGGTCACCTCGACATCCTGCGGGAGCTCGCCGACGGCGCCACCGGACGCTGACCCCTCGCCCAGGAGACAGAAATGGTGTTGCTGCAGCGGCGGATGATGGCAGGCATGACCTCGTGGCAGCCGATGGAAGTGACGGGCTGAGCCCAGCCCCGTCCTCGTCCGAGCACCACATCACCCGAGGTCTCCTCATGCGGTCCCTGACCACGTCCGACATCACGCGCGCCTTCGTCAACGCCACCAAGGGCGAGACCAAGGCCATCACCTTCCCCACCGGTTTCGACGACACCGACTTCGCCGCCCTCGACTTCTACGGGTGGCGTGACCCTCGATTCGACCGGCGCGGTTATCTCGTCGCCGAACGCGGCCCGGATCTCGTCGCCGTCCTGCTGACCACCCAGGCCACCGGCGCCGGCACCCGTCGCAAGGCGATGTGCACGATCTGCCGGGCCGTCGACGACGGGAGCAATGTCGCCCTCTTCGCGGCTCGACGCACCGGGCCCCTGGGCCGTCGCGGCGACACCCTCGGCACCTACGTCTGCGCCGGTCTCGACTGCTCGGCGCAGCTGCGGTTCCCCATGCACCGGGCGGGCCGGAGCCAGCTGGCTGATGGTCACGCCTCCGACGACGAGCGGGCCGCCGCGATGCTGGAACGGCTGCAGGCTTTCCTGGAGTCGATCTAGGGGCGGGTGCGGCCGGGCCTCACGGCCGCGAGGTGCGCCGCAGTTCGAACGCGCCGCGGGCGGAGCCGGCATCGACGATCCGGCCGTGCTGGACGATGTCGGCCTCGCCCGTGGCGGCGATGCGTCGTGCCGCCCGGCGGGCAGCTTCGCGTCGGCCAGCGGGGTCGCGGCCGGTGGCGGCGCGTGCGGCCTCGTCCGGGTCGGCTCGGCCGGCGGTTCGCAGCGAGGTGCGCAGCATCTCCTCCAGGGCACGATCGGTGTCGTCCACCCGGCGCCGCCGACAGGCGTCGCTGCAGTAGCGGACCTCGTCCCAGTGGCGCTCCCACTTCTTGCGCCAGGAGAACGGCCGGCCGCAGCTGGCGCAGATCTTGTCCGCCGGTGTCACCCGGTCGATCTACCCGTGCAGACGGGTAAGGCTCACGTCATGAGCCACAGCGACGTGCACGCCGAGTTCTCCGAGGCCGTGAACATGACGAGGTCCGAGCTGCAGAAGTGGCTCGACACCGACGAGTCGAAGGCGGCGGGCCAGCACAAGGACGGTGGTGAGTCGACCGGCCACGAGTCGGGACGCAAGATCGTCGCCATCCTGGCGAAGAAGAAGGCCGACCTCACCGAGGCCGACGAGAAACACATGAGCAAGGTGGTCGGCTACGTCAAGCGACACTCCCGGCAGCGGCCGAAGGGCGATGTCGAGGACACCACCTGGCGGCACTCGCTCATGAACTGGGGACACGACCCGCTGAAGAAGTGACACTCAGCCGGCGACGACCACCTCGGGGCCGGCGGCGCGGATCTGCTCGAGCAGACCGCTCGGCGCCCGAGCGTCGGTGACCAGCGTGTGCACCTGCTCCATGCGTGCCAGCAGGGTTGGTCCCCGACGGCCCAGTTTGGAGGCGTCGGCCAGCAGCAGCAGCCGGTCGGCGTGATCGAGCATGCGGTGGTGGTAGCCGGCCTGGACGACCTTCGCGCCGGTGACGCCGCGGCCGGGGTCGATGCCGTACGCCCCGCCGACCATGACGTCGACGTGCAGGTCGGCCATGGACGCCTCGCTCAGCGGTCCCAGCAGCGTCATCTGATCGCGGTGCAGGTAGCCGCCGAGCATGACCAGCGTGACGTCGTGCGCCCACTTCAGGCCGTGGGCGACCTCCAGGCTGTTGGTGATGACTGTCAGCGAACGGTCGACCAGGTGGGGGACGAGGGTCTGCGTCGTCGACCCGCCCAGGATCATGATCGTCGACCCGTCACCGGGGAGCAGGCCGGCCGCCGTCGCTGCAATCCGGGCCTTCGCGCGGTCCTCGGCCGATGACGCCGCCGGCCGGCGGGCCCCGTCACCGGCGCGCACGACGGTCGCGCCGCCGTGCGTCCGGGTCACCTGACCCTCGTTCTCGAGCTGAGCGAGGTCCCGTCGGACCGTCCACGCGCTGACGCCGAGCTCGCTCACCAGCGCCTGCACCGAGGCGCTGCCGTGTTCACGCACGTACCCCAGGACACGGCGTCGGCGGTCTGGTCCCAGCATCTCGACCTCACAGTGACCGATAACCGGCGGCTTGGGGGCGGCGACACCCGCGAAACGTCCAACGGGCGAAGATCGTGCAGAAGTTCTGCCCGTTTCTGCTCGACTGTGCACAATCTTGTGTAGAACGGGGTAGGGAGTCGTCGAGCGCGTACCCCGCCCCGGGGCCACGCCCGCGGTCGTCATCACCGGCCGCACGTCTGAGACCACGACGGAGAAGACAGACATGCCCGTATTGATCTTCGGTTCGATCAGCGTCATCGCCGACACCTCGGAGCTGCAGCGGGGCGCCTTCAACGACGCCTTCGCCCGCCACGGCCTGGACTGGACGTGGGAGCGCGATTACTACCAGGGTCTGCTGCTCTCCAACGGCGGCGCGCAGCGCATCGCGGACGAGGCCGACAAGCGCGGCGAGACGGTGGACGCCGAGGCGGTGCACCACAGCAAGTCCGAGCGCTTCCGCGAGCTGCTCGGCACGGTTCGCACCACCGCGCGACCGGGCGTCCGCGACACCATCGACGCCGCCAAGGCCGCCGGCTGGCAGGTGGCGTTCGTGACCACCACGTCGCCGGAGAACGTGCCGGCGGTGCTGCAGGCGACCAACGACACCGTCACCCTCGACGATTTCGACCTGGTGACGGACGTCAGCGACGTGGCGAAGGCCAAGCCCGACCCCGAGGTCTATCGCCTCGCCCTCGACAAGCTCGGCGTCGCCGCCGATGACTGCATCGCCGTCGAGGACAACGTGGGGGGCGTGGCGGCAGCGGACGCCGCGGGCATCCCCGTCGTCGCCTTCCCCAACGAGAACACCGTGACCCACGACTTCGGCGAGACCACCTGCGTGTACATGCTCTCCTTCGACGAGCTGGCCGCCCACGTCTCGGCCGGCCGCCGATGACCGCCCTCGCCGAGACCGCCGTGCCCGCAGCGGGACTGACCGCGTCGCCGACCGCCTTCGAGATCGACGCCTACGAGCGGGTGCGGTATTCGCTGCGCTTCGTCGACGGCGTCTTCGACCCGTCGAACACCGAGCTGGCCGAGATCTACGCGCCATGGGGTCGCTGCCTCATGATCGTGGACCACCACGTCGCCGATCACTACGGCGACGCTGCCCGCGCCTACTTCGCTGCACACGGCATCGAGCTCACCCTGGTCCCGTTCGTCATCAACGAGGCCGACAAGACGATGCGCACTGCGGAGCGCATCGTCGACGAGTTCGGTGCCTTCGGCCTCGTCCGCAAGGAGCCGGTGCTGGTCGTCGGCGGCGGACTCATGACCGACGTCGCCGGCTTCGCCTGCTCGATGTTCCGCCGTGCGACGAACTACGTGCGGATCCCCACCACGCTCATCGGTCTCATCGACGCCAGCGTGGCCATCAAGGTCGCGGTGAACCACGGCAAGTACAAGAACCGGCTCGGCGCCTTCCATGCCTCGCAGCAGGTGCTGTTGGACTTCGGCTTCCTGCGCACCCTGCCGCTGGAGCAGGTGCGCAACGGCATGGCCGAGCTGATCAAGATCTCGACGGTCGGCAACCGAGAGATCTTCGAGCTGCTGGAGAAGTACGGCGAGGACCTCATGACCACGCGGTTCGGTCACCTCGACGGCACACCGGAACTGCGCGAGATCGCCGACCATCTCACCTACCAGGCGATCAAGACCATGCTCGAGCTCGAGGTGCCCAACCTGCAGGAACTCGACCTGGACCGCGTGATCGCTTTCGGCCACACCTGGAGCCCCATCCTGGAGCTGACCCCGGAGCAGCCGTACTTCCACGGGCACGCCATCAACGTGGACATGGCCTACTCGACCACCGTGGCCGAGCTGCGCGGTTACCTCTCGGCCACCGATCGCGACCGGATCTTCGGTCTGATGAGTTCGTTGGGTCTGTCGCTGGACAGCCCGCATCTCACTCCTGAGCTGCTCGCCCGCTCCACCGAGGCGATCGTGCAGACCCGCGACGGTGCGTTGCGTGCGGCGGTGCCCCGGCCCATCGGCACCTGCTACTTCGTCAACGACCTGGACGCGGACGAGATGTCCGAGGCGCTGGCGGCGCACCGGCAGCGTGTCGCGGGATACCCGCGGGGCGGCATCGGCCTGGACGTCTTCCGGCCGTGAGCACCGGCGCCACCCCGAACTCACCGGCCGCGGCACCGGCCCCGCCGCGGCCGGTGACCCCAGCCGACATCCTGGCCGAGCGACTCCTGGACCTCGCTCACGTGGCCGCCGGGGCGCCCTTCGCCGCCGAGGTCCGGCAGCTCGCCGACCTGGCGGCGGGGCTCTCGCAGTATCCGGGCCGGTACACCAGCGACGAGTCGCCGTCGCTGGCTGCCCTCGCCGCCGCGACACGGCACGCGCCGTGGTCGGGCGGTCTGGAGCAGGAGATGCTCTCCGGCCACGTCGAGGGGCGGTTCCTCGCGATGCTCGTCCACGCGCTGCAGGCGCGGCGGGTGCTGGAGATCGGGATGTTCACCGGGTACTCGGCCCTGGCGATGGCCGAAGCCCTGCCGGCCGAGGGCGTCGTCGTCGCCTGCGAGCTGGATGCCGAGGTGGCGGACTTCGCGCGTGCACAGTTCGCCACGTCGCCGGTGGCCTCGCGAATCGACATCCGGGTCGGCCCGGCCGACGAGACGCTGGCCGACCTCGCCCGAACCGGGGAAGGCTTCGACCTCGTCTTCGTCGACGCCGACAAGGCGGGGTACGAGGGCTATGTCCGCACCGTCCTGGATCACGAGCTACTGACCCCGCACGGCCTGCTCTGCATCGACAACACATTGCTGCAGGGCGAGCCCTGGCTCGGCGCGTCGAGCGGCCCCGGCGCCGCCATCGCGCGCTTCAACGACTACCTGGCCGCCGAAGCGCGGGTCGAGCAGGTCGTGGTGCCGTTGCGCGACGGGGTCACGCTCGCACGGCGGGTCTCGTGACGAGCACCGCCCTGCACCCGCTCGGGCTGGAGCTCACCGATGTCGACCTGCGCCGGCTCGGTCCGGTCGCCCGACTCCGCAGCCTGCTCGGCGATCACGGCGTCCTCGTCGTCCGGGACCAGCACGAGATCGACGACGACAGTTTCGTCGACTTCCTGCGCGGCTTCGGGGAGCTGATGTTCACCGTCGGCGAGGACCCGCTGCCGGGTCAGCCCGACCTCAATGTCATCAGCAACGTCGGCCGGAGCACGCCGCCTCGCAGCGTCTTCCATGTCGACACGAGCTATGTCAGCTTCCCGCCCGCGTACACCGCCCTGCGGGCGGTGGCCATCCCCGCCGCGGGCGGGCAGACCGTCTTCACCAATCAGTACCGCGCCTACGACACGCTGGCCCCCGACCTCCGCCGGCGACTGGCGGGGCGCCGCGTCAAGCACGAGGTGACCGGTGTCGACCCCGGCTCCGTGCAGGAGCGCGAGGCCTGGCATCCCGTCTTCCGGGAGCATCCGCTCACCGGACGCCGGTCGCTCTACCTGTCGACGCCGCAGCGCTGCACGGCGATCGAGGGGCTCGACGACGACGAGGCCCGCACCGTCATCGCTGCGCTCTACGAGCACTCGACGGTGCCGGCCAACTGCCTGCGCCACAGCTGGCGCGCCGGCGACATCGTGATCTGGGACAACGCCTGCGTGCTGCACCGGGCCGACCACAGCACGGTCTCCGGTGATCGCGTGATGCACCGCGGCATGGTCTCCGGCGAGACCGGCTACGGGCTGGCGGCGGCCTCGTGACGGGCCGCAGGCGCGGCCCTACCGCGGCCCGGCTGAGGACGCTGGCGACGCTCGGACTGCTGACCGCCGTTGCGCCGCTCAACGCCGCCGTCACCGCCGTGGCACTGGTGACGTCGCGGCTGCGCCCGGCCACGCCGGCGCCGGTCTCCGGGGAGCGCCGGACGGTGCTGATCTCGGGCGGCAAGATGACCAAGGCGCTGCAGCTGTGTCGGTCGTTCCACGCGGCAGGTCACCGGGTCGTCCTGGTGGAGACCGCGCGCTACCGCTTCACCGGGCACCGCTTCTCCTCGGCGGTGTCCGCTTTCCACGTCGTGCCGGAGGTCACCGACCCCGGCTACCCGCAGGCGCTGCTGGAGATCGTCCGCGCCGAGGGGGTCGACGTCTACGTGCCCGTCTGCAGCCCGGTGGCGAGCTACTTCGACGCCCGCGCCGCGGAGCTGCTGGCCGGACACTGCGAGGTGATCCACGCCGACACCGAGACCGTGCGCATGCTCGACGACAAGGACGAGTTCGCACGTCATGCGCGCAGTGTGGGCCTCGGGGTCCCGGAGACCCACCGGATCACCGACCCCGAACAGGTGGCGGGCTTCGACTTCGTCGGCGAGGCCAGCTACGTGCTCAAGCACCTCGCCTACGACCCCGTCAACCGGCTGGATCTGACCCCGCTGCCCCGGCCGACGGCGGGGGAGACCGCCGCCTTCGCTCGTTCCAAGACCATCTCCGAGGACGACCCGTGGATCCTGCAGGAGTTCGTCCGCGGCACCGAGTACTGCACCCACAGCACCGTGCGTGACGGCGTCATCACCGTCTACGCGTGTTGCCGGTCCTCGGCGTTTCAGATCAACTACGAGATGGTCGACCAGCCTGCAGTGGAGAAGTGGGTCCGGGGCTTCGTGGAGCCGCTCGGACTCACCGGGCAGGTGAGCTTCGACGTCATCGTGGATGCCGCGGGCGAGGTCCGGGGCATCGAGTGCAACCCGCGCACCCACTCGGCCATCACCATGTTCCACGACGAACCCGCTCTGGCCGCCGCCTATCTCGGCGAGCGCGATCCGTCCGCCCCGCCGCTGACGCCCCGCCCCGGCAGCCGCCCGACGTACTGGCTCTACCACGAGGTCTGGCGCCTGCTGACCAGCGACGGACGTCGGGAGCGGCTCCGCACCATCCTGCGGGGCAAGGACGCGATCTTCGCCCGGCACGACCCGCTGCCGTTCCTGCTCGTCCACCACCTGCAGATCCCGTCGCTGCTGCTGCGCAACCTCTGGCAGGGCCGCGACTGGGTCAAGATCGACTTCAACATCGGCAAGCTCGTCGAGGCCGGCGGCGACTGATGCGCGTCCTGCACCTGGCCGGGTCGCCGAGCAGCAACTTCTTCGCCGACCTCTCGCGGCTCTACGCCACCGGCGCGCTCGCGGCATTGGACCCGGCCGGCGAGCACGTCGTCGCCTGGGTCGCGCCCGGCGGGGGCTGGCGCTTCCCGCTCGATCTCTCCGGCGCCGCCATCGCCGCGGCCCCGGAGCTCTCGACGGCCGAGGCGCTGTCCTTCCTCGCCGAGTTGCAGCCGGACCTCGCGTTGCCGCAGCTGTTCTGCCTGCCGGGCATGACCTCGTACCGTGCGTTGCTCGACCTCGTCGGCATCCCGTTCGTCGGCAACCGCGCCGAGACCATGGCGCTGGCCGCGTACAAGCCGCATGCCCGCGCCGTGGTGGCGGCGGCCGGGGTCGCCGTCGCCGAGGCGCAGGTGCTGCGGACCGGGGAGCGGTTGACGCTGCCGTTGCCGGTCGTGGTCAAGCCCGCCGCCGCCGACAACTCCACCGGGGTGACCCTGGTGCGCCGGGCGGCCGACGTCGAGGCCGCGCTGCGTACCGCCTTCGAGCACGGCGACGAGGTGCTCGTCGAGCAGTACGTGGAGCTCGGTCGCGAGGTGCGCTGCGGCGTCCTGGAGGTCGACGGTGAGCTGCAGTGCCTGCCGTTGGAGGAGTACGCGGTCGACGCCGAGACCAAACCCATCCGCGACGAGGCGGACAAGCTGCGCCCGGCCGCCGCCGGGGGACTGGAACTCGTCGCCAAGGACGCGGCCCACGCCGCGATCGTGCCAGTCGACGACCCCGTCACCGAGGCGGTCTGGGCAGCCGCCCGGGCCTGCCACCGGGCGCTGGGTTGCCGCGATTACAGCCTCTTCGACTTCCGCGTCGACCCGCAGGGACGGCCGGTCTTCCTGGAGGCGAGCCTCTACTGCTCGTACTCCCCGTCCAGCGTGCTGGCCGTGATGGCGGCCGCGGCCGGGATGGACGTCCCCGAACTCTTCGCGCGCACCGCGCGACGCGCGCTGGGCCGATAGACGACGCTGCCCGCGCCGGCACGAGGCCGACGCGGGCAGCGGAGGGTGCGACGGACGCTTACGCGTGCAGGTCGTAGCGGTCCAGGTTCATCACCTTGTGGAACGCGGCGACGAAGTCGTGGACGAACTTCTCGGCGCCGTCGTCACTGGCGTAGACCTCGGCGACGGCCCGGAGCTCGGCGTTCGAGCCGAAGACCAGGTCGTTGCGGGTGCCGGTCCAGCGGACGGTGCCCGCGTCGTCCTTCGCCTCGAAGAGCGCCTGCTCGTCGTCGACCGACGACCAGGTGGTCTCCATGTCCAGCAGGTTGACGAAGAAGTCGTTCGTCAGCTGCCCGACCCGGTCGGTGAGCACGCCATGGTTCGAGCCGCCGGCGTTGGCGCCGAGGACGCGCAGACCACCCACGAGGACGGTCATCTCCGGCGCGGTGAGATCGAGCAGGTTGGCGCGATCCACGAGCAGGTACTCGGCCGGCAGCCGCTGTCCCTTGCCGAGGAAGTTGCGGAACCCGTCCACCGCAGGCTCCAGCGCGGCGAACGACTCGACGTCGGTCTGCTCCTGGCTGGCGTCGGTGCGCCCCGGCGAGAACGGCACGGCCACGTCGTAACCGGCGTCCTTGGCTGCCTTCTCGACGGCCGCGACGCCGCCGAGGACGACGAGGTCGGCGATCGAGACCTGCTTACCGAAGCCCTCCTTGACACCGTCGAGGGCGCGCAGGGTCTGCGCGAGCTCGTCGGGGTCGTTGACCTCCCAGCCCGCCATCGGCTGCAGCCGGATGCGGCCGCCGTTGGCGCCGCCCCGCTTGTCGCTGACGCGGAAGGACGAGGCCGACGCCCACGCCGCCTTGACCAGCTGCGAGACCGACAGGCCCGTCGCGAGGATCTGCTGCTTCAGCGTGGCGACGTCGGAGTCGGAGAGCGTATAGCCCTCGGCGGCGGGAACCGGGTCCTGCCAGAGCAGCTCCTCCGACGGCACCTCCGGGCCGAGGTAGCGCTCCTTCGGCCCCATGTCACGGTGGGTCAGCTTGTACCAGGCGCGACGGTAGGCCTCGGCGAACTCGTCGGGGTTCTCCAGGAAGCGGCGCGAGATCTGCTCGTAGCTCGGGTCGAAGCGCAGCGCCAGGTCGCTGGTGAGCATGGTGGGCTTGCGCTTGTTCGGCGTGCCGTCCGGATCCGGGATGGTCAGCTCGTCGGTCTTGGCGACCCACTGGTTGGCGCCGGCCGGGCTCTTCTCGAGCTCCCACTCGTACTTGAAGAGGTTCTCGAAGTAGCCGTGCGACCACTGCACCGGCGTCGAGGTCCAGGTGACCTCGAGGCCGCTGGTGATGGCGTCGGCGCCCACGCCGGAGCGGTAGCTGTTCTTCCAGCCGAAGCCCTGCTCGGTGAGGTCGGCCGCGGCCGGCTCGGGTCCGACGTACTCGTTAGGGTCGGCGGCGCCGTGGGTCTTGCCGAAGGTGTGACCACCGGCGATGAGGGCGACGGTCTCCTCGTCGTTCATGGCCATGCGACCGAACGTCTCGCGGATGTCGCGGGCCGAGGCCAGCGGGTCGGGGTTGCCGTTCGGGCCCTCCGGGTTGACGTAGATCAGACCCATCTGCACCGCGGCGAGCGGGTTCTCCAGCTCGCGGTCACCGGTGTAGCGCTCGTCGCCGAGCCAGGTGGTCTCGGGGCCCCAGTAGACGTCCTCGTCGGGCTCCCAGACGTCCGGACGGCCGCCGGCGAAGCCGAACATCGGCAGGCCCATCGTCTCGTGGGCGACGTTGCCGGCCAGGATCATGAGGTCAGCCCAGGAGACCCGCTTGCCGTACTTCTTCTTGACGGGCCAGAGCAGGCGACGGGCCTTGTCGAGGCTGGCGTTGTCCGGCCAGCTGTTGAGCGGAGCGAAGCGCTGCATGCCCGCGCCCGCGCCGCCGCGGCCGTCGGCGATCCGGTAGGTGCCGGCGCTGTGCCACGCCATGCGGATGAAGAGACCGCCGTAGTGACCGAAGTCCGCCGGCCACCAATCCTTGGAGTCGGTCATGACCTCGGCAAGGTCGGCCTTGAGCTCGGCCAGGTCGACGGTCGCGAACTCCTTCGCGTAGTCGAAGTCCTTGCCCATCGGGTTGGCCTCGGCCGGGTGCTTGCGCAGGATCGACAGGTTGAGCTGCCGTGGCCACCAGTCCCGGTTGCCGGCACCCTCGGTGGGGTGGTTCAGCTCGCCGCTCGAGAACGGACAGCCGCCGGCGGCCTCCTTGTCCATGTCGCCGACCTTGGCGTCGTGTTCGATCGTCACGGTGATCCCTTCTGGTTTCGGTGATCTTCAGTGCTGGGTGGGGGTGGTGGCGCAGCCGGGGCACAGGCCCCAATAGATGACCTCGGCCTCGTCGATGCGGAAGGCGTGGTCGTCCGCGGCGGCGAGGCAGGGCGCCTCGCCGACCGCGCAGTCGACATCGCCGATGGTGCCGCAGGAGCGGCACACCACATGGTGGTGGTTGTCGGCGACGCGGGTCTCGTACCGGGCGACGTGTCCGGACGGCTGGATGCGGCGCAGGATGCGCGCCGAGGTGAGGGCGGCGAGGACGTCGTAGACGGCCTGCCGGGAAACGTCCGGCAGCTCGTGACGGACGGCGGTGATCACCGACTCGGTGTCGGCGTGCGGGTGCTCGGCCACCGCGGCGAGGACCGCCAGTCGCGGCTTGGTCACACGCAGGTCGGCGCTGCGGAGCAGCTGCTCGGCCTGGTCGGTGGGAAGCACAGGGCCACCGTGCCGAATAATCTGGACTGAGTCAAGAAAGCTGCGGCGTGTCGCGCCGGCTGATCCTCAGCCGAGGTCGGCGAGGACCTTGGCGATCCGGCGGTCCCGGGTGGCGTCGGCCTTGGCGTCGGCAACCTGTCGCGCGTGCTCCTTGCGCCGGGACGGTGCGAGCCGGTCGAAGGCCTCGGTCAGCCCGGCCTCGGCGAGCGCGTGGCGTAGCTCCGTCGGGACGGGCACCTCCACCGGCGCGGTGTCGAGTGCCAGCGTGACCGTGATGGGTTGGTCGGCAGTGAGACCGGAGGCGTCCCGGTGTGCCTTGCTGAACGCGATCATCGCCGCTCCGCCCATCCGCCCGACGGTGGCGCCGAACTGGTAGCCGTTGACGTCGACAGCCAGACGCGGACGCCCGCCGCCGCCGAGCTCGGTGAGGACCTCGGCGGGGACCTCGATGCCGGTGTTGTTGCCGTTGGCGCGCAGGGTGGTGTCGTAGGTGACGGTCACGGGCGGTGATGGTAGCGGCGGGAACATCGTGCGTGCGACGATGGTTGACGTGTCCATGAAACGCATCGGCTTCCTCTCCTTCGGTCACTGGACGCCCTCGCCGCAGTCGCAGACCCGCTCGGCGTCGGACGTCCTGCTGCAGTCCATCGATCTCGCCGTCGCCGCCGAGGAACTCGGCGCCGACGGTGCGTACTTCCGGGTGCACCACTTCGCCCGGCAGCTCGCCTCGCCCTTCCCGCTGCTGGCGGCCGTCGGGGCGCGGACGAGCCGCATCGAGATCGGCACCGGTGTCATCGACATGCGCTACGAGAACCCGCTGTACATGGCCGAGGACGCCGGCGCCGCGGACCTCATCAGCGGTGGCCGACTGCAGCTCGGCATCAGCCGGGGATCGCCCGAGCAGGTCATCGAGGGGTACCGCTACTTCGGCTACTTCCCGGCCGAGGGCAGCGACCACGCCGAGATGGCCCGCGACCACACCCGCGTCTTCCTGGACGTCATCGAGGGGCATGCCTTCGCTGAGCCCAACCCGCGGCCGATGTTCCCCAACCCGCCCGGCCTGCTGCGGATCGAGCCGCAGTCCGAAGGGTTGCGCGAGCGGATCTGGTGGGGTGCGGGCACCCGCGCCACCGCCGAGTGGACGGCGCAGCAGGGCATGAACCTGATGAGCTCGACCCTGCTCAGCGAGGACACCGGCGTGCCGTTCCACCAGCTGCAGGCCGAGCAGATCGAGCGGTTCCGCAAGGCCTGGGCCGACGCCGGCCACGACCGTGAGCCCCGCGTGTCGGTCAGTCGCAGCATCTTCCCGATCGTCACCGACCTCGACTTCGCCTACTTCGGCCGCGACGGCGGCTCCAGCGACCAGGTCGGCTACCTCGACGGCGGGAAGGCCCGCTTCGGCAAGACCTACGCCGCCGAGCCGGACCGGCTCGTCGAGCAGCTGGCGCAGGACGAGGCGATCGCCGCGGCCGACACGCTGCTGGTGACGATCCCGAACCAGCTCGGGGTGGAGTACTGCGCCCACGTGCTGGAGTCGCTGCTCACCCACGTCGCCCCGGCGCTCGGCTGGCGTTGAGGCCGGGGGCCCGGCTCACGTGATCGAGAGGCTGAGGCGGCCGCGACAGCGACCGCTTCGGCCTCTCAATCACGGTGCGGGCGGGCGCGGTGCGGCTGGTGCCGGCTCGTGATCAACAGGCGCTTTCGGTTGCAGGGACGGCCGAAACCGCCTGTTGATCACGGTGGGTGACGGTCGAGGCGTGGCACAGTGGCGAGATGAGGCCGAAGCGATGAACCCGCTGACGGGGATGTCGACCGAACCCGCCGAGATCGCGCGCCGGGTGTCGGTGCTCCTCGAGGAGGATGCCGTCCTGGGCACGGCGGTGGTCTTCGACCTGCTGGCGTCCGAGCCACGGGTGAAGCCGTCCCGTGGTCTGCTGATCGATCCCGACGACACGGTGCGCCGTCGGTGGGAGTGCCGGGTGGCTGCGGTGGCCGCGCTGCTGGCGTCACCGGCCTCCGCCCGCGTGGCAGGGGAGTTGGCCGAGGAGCTCGCCCACGATCCCATCTTCGCCGCAGACGTCCACGCCGCGCTTGCCGGGAGCTCGCCGTGAGCGCGAGCTTCGGCGCCGTCGTCCTGGGCTCGCCGCGACCGCGGGAGCTGGCCCGGTTCTACCGGGAGCTGCTCGGCTGGGAGACCGTCGCCGTGGACGACGACTGGGTCCGGCTACGCGACCCGCAGCGGGAGCGGCCGGGGCTGAGCTTCCAGCTCGAAACGTCGTTCATCGCCCCGGCCTGGCCGACCGGCGAGGGCGCCCCGATGCACATGCACCTCGACCTCCTCGTCGACGATCTGGACGCCGAGGTCGAGCGTGCCGTCGGTCTCGGCGCACGCGTGGAGGCCGTCCAGCCACAACCGGGCGTCCGGGTGATGCGAGACCCGCACGGCCAGCTCTTCTGCCTCTTCGTCGACGGCGCCTGACCGCTCTCCACCCGACCGGTTTTGGCGGCCTGACTTGGTATCCCAAGCCAGGGCGCCAAAACCGGTCAGGCGACGCGGGGGGCGACCTCGCCGAGCAGCTCGATGCCCCGCAACAGGTCGGTGTGGGCCAGCCGCGGGTTCGTCATCTGGATCGACACCCGGTCGACGCCGCCCAGCTGCTCGGAGACCCGCTGCAGCTTAGTGGTGATGGTGTCCGGGTCGCCCATGAAGAAGGCGCCGTCGGGCCCGCTGGTCGCGTCGAACTGCGCGCGGGACGGCGGGGCGAAGCCGCGCTCGCGCGAGACCTTGGTGAACATCTCGTGCCAGCCGGGATAGATGGTGTCGGCGGCGGCCTGCACGCTCTCACCGACGTAACCGAAGACGTGCAGACCGACTTTGAGCTCGTCCGCGCTATATCCGGCCTCCGCGCCGGCGCGCCGGTAGAGATCCACCAGCGGTGCGAATCGCCGCGGCTCGCCGCCGATGATCGCCACCATCAGCGGCAGTCCCAGCAGGCCGGCGCGGACGAACGACTCCGGGGTGCCGCCGACGCCGACCCAGATCGGCAGCGGGTCCTGCAGCGGGCGCGGGTAGACGCCCTGGCCGGTGAGCGCGGGACGGTGCCGTCCCGACCAGTGGACCTCGACGTCGTCGCGCAGCGCGAGCAGCAGGTCGAGCTTCTCGGCGAAGAGCTCGTCGTAGTCGGCCAGGTCCAGGCCGAAGAGCGGGAACGCCTCGGTGAACGAGCCGCGGCCGACGACGAGGTCGATCCGTCCCTTGGAGATGAGGTCCAGGGTGGCGAACTGCTGGAAGACGCGGACCGGATCCGCGGCGCTCAGGACTGCCACCGCGCTGCCGAGCCTGATGCGAGAGGTGCGCGCGGCGGCCGCGGCCAGCAGCACCGGCGGCGCGGAGTCGTAGTACTCCTCGCGGTGGTGCTCGCCGATGCCGAACGAGTACAGCCCGACCCGGTCGGCGAGCTCGATCTCCTCGAGCAGGTGCTCGATGCGCTGCTCGGGCCCGATGACCTGCTCGGTGACCGGATCGGTCACCGCTGCGACGAAGCTGTCGATACCGACGTGCACATGTCCTCCAGGGTGTCGCCACCACGGTAGGCCGCGACGACGTCAGCCCGACAACGTCCCGGCCAGTACCCGTCCCAGGATGCGCGCGCCGTCGGCGTAGGCCGCGGGTTCCGGGCCGGCGAAGTTGACCCGCAGGAAGGGCCCGCTGGGCTCGGCGGGGAACCAGTCGTCGCCGGCGGCCAGCAGCAGTCCCTCCCGCTCGCAGGCGCGCGCCACCGCGCGGGCGTCGGCGCCGTCGGGTAGGCGCAGCCAGAGATTCAACCCGCCGGCGGGGACGTGATCGAGGCGGGCCTGCGGTGCGTACCGGCGCAGGACGTCGATCATGAGGTCGCGACGGGTGACCAGCTGACGGTGCGTGTGGCGCAGGTGGGTCCGCCACGCCGGCTGTGTCACGACGTCGAGGGCGGCGGCCTGCAGGGTTGCGCTCACGTACAGCGCGTCCGCGCCGCGCTCGGCCAGGATGCGGTCCCGCGCCGGGCCGCGGGCGACGAGCGCGGCGACCCGCAGCGCGGGCGAGACGCACTTGGTCAGCGAGCGCAGGTACACGACGTGGCCGGCGTCGTCGCGCGCGGCGAGGGGTCGGAAGGTCGAGAAGGTGGTGGCGTCGAGGGAGAAGTCGCGGGCCCAGTCGTCCTCGACGACGAAGGCGCCGTGGCTGCGGACGATCTCCAGCACGGCCTCGGCGGTCGCGTCACCCCACTGCGCACCGGTCGGGTTGGCGAACCGCGGCTGGGCGTAGAAGACGCGCGCCCCGGTCTCGGCGAAGGCGCGATCCACCGTCGCCGGATCCGGCCCGTTCGAGCCGCTGGGCACCGGCACCACCTCGACCCCCACCTTGGCCGCGGCGAGGATCGCGCCCCAGTAGGTCGGCGATTCCATGATGACCGGACGGCCGGCACCGGCCAGCGCCCGCAGCATGGAGGCCATCCCGCTCTGGCTGCCGGGCAGCACGACCACGTCGCGCCCGGTGACCGGGTTGATGTCGGCGGGTGTGACCTCGGCGAGCTCGGCGGCGAACCAGCTCCGCAGCTCGGCCAGACCGGCCGCCGGCGGCACCGTCAGCGCCGCGTCGCCGCGCGCCACCCGGCCGAGGGCGGCGCGCACCAGGCGCACGGGCAGCAGCGCGGACTCCGGGTAACCGGCGTGCCAGGCGATGCTGCCGCCCGGCCCGTCGTGCGAGGCGACGGCCGGCGCACGCGCCGTCGACAGCGGGGTGCCCAACGCCGCGGTCTGCCAGCTGAAGTCCGCGGCGCGAGCGGTGCGGGGCGCGCGCACGAAGGTCCCGGCGCCGGGCCTGCTCTCCAGCAGTCCCTCGGCGGCCAGCGTGCGAAGCGCCTGCTGCACCGTGAGCGGACTGGCCCGGTGCTCTGCGACCAGCGAGCGGGTGGAGGGAAGCCGGGCGCCGGGCGACGCGGCGGCGATGGCCGCACGCAGCGCGGTGACGATGCGCTCGCTGCTATCGTCGGGCATGAGAGGGAACGATAGCGCTACTGGCAACGCCACGACATCGTTATCCGCGGTGGGTTGGGGATTCGTCGGCGTCCTCTGCTTCTCCATGACGGTGCCGTTGACGAAGGTCGCCACCCGGGGCCTCGATCCGTGGCTCGTCGGGGCCGGCCGGGCGGTCGTGGCGGCCGTCCTCGCCGCGGTCGTTCTCGCCGTGACGCGGCAGCGGCTGCCGGACCGGCGGCAGTGGCGTCGGATCGCCGTCGTGGGCGGCGGGGTCGTGGTCGGTTTCCCGCTGCTGACGACCTTCGCGCTGACGACGGCTCCCGCGGGGCACGGCGCGGTCGTCATCGCCCTGCTGCCGGCGGCGACCGCCGTCACGGCGGTGCTGCGCGCCCGGGAGAACCAGCCCACCGCGTTCTGGGCCATGGCGGCCACCGGGGCGCTCGCTGCCGTCGGTTTCGCGGTGGTCCAGGGCGGTGGCCTCTCACACCTGCACGGGTCGGACGCGCTGCTCTTCGGCGCGGTGGCCCTCGGCGCCGTCGGCTACGCCGAGGGCGGGTTGCTGGCGCGCGAGCTCGGCGCGTGGCAGACCGTCTCCTGGGCCCTGGTGCTGTATGCCCCCGCGCTGGCGGTGCTCACCGCGTTCTCGCTCTGGCGGCAACCGGTCGGCGGCAGCGCGTCGCAGTGGTTGGCCTTCGCCTACCTCGGGGTGGTCAGCGCCTTCCTCGGCTTCGTCGCCTGGTACCGCGGTCTGGCCCTCGGCCCGATCGCCCGCGTCAGCCAGGTGCAGCTCGTGCAACCGGTGTTGAGCATCGCCTGGGCGGCGCTGCTGCTTCGTGAGGAGCTGACGCCGGCGCTGCTGGTCGGTGGGCTCGCCGTCGTGGCCTGCGCGGCCGGCGCGATCCGGGTGCGGACGGCAGCGGTCGCCGCCGCACAGCCGAGCGTGACGAGCCTGCCCGGATAGGCCGACAGCCCTGCTCACTACCATCGAGTCGTGCCGTCGTCCCGCCTGCTGGTGCTCGAACTCGATCACGCCGATCCGCCGGGCCGGCTGGCCGAGTGGCTCGTCGCCGCCGGTCTGGAGGTCGAGGTCTGCGACCTCGCCGGCGGCCAGCAGCTGCCCCCCGACGTCACCGGCGAGTACGGCGGCCTGGTGGTGCTCGGCGGCAAGATGAGCGCTGCCGACGACGCCGAGCACCCCTATCTGGCCGACGTCCGAGCGGTGCTGCGGGCTGCGGTTCGCGACGAGCTGCCGACGCTGGCGATCTGCCTCGGAGCGCAGCTGCTCGCCGCTGCCCACGGCGGCCAGGTGATCGAGAACCCCGACGGTCCCGAGCTGGGCGCGCAGCTGATCGCCAAGCGCGCTGCAGCCGCCACCGATCCGCTCTTCGGGCCGTTGCCGATCACCCCGGACGTCATCCAGTGGCACTACGACACCGTCACCCGGCTGCCGGCCGGTGCCGTCCAGCTGGCCTCGTCGCCGGTCTGCGAGAACCAGGCCTTCCGGCTGGGACGTCTCGCCTGGGGCATCCAGTGGCACATCGAGACCACGCCCGACGTCGTCACCGGCTGGGCACGCTCGGATGCCGCTGCGCTCGCCGAGGATTACCCGGCGCTGGATCAGGACCGGCTGCTGCGGCGGGCCGTGGCCGTCCACGACGACGTCGCCGAGGTGTGGCAGCCGTTCGTGGCGTCCTTCGCCGCGGTGGTCCGGGACCCGGACACGGTGAAGGCTCCGCACGGCCCCCGCACGTCGACGGCTGCCCCGGTCACCGATCCCGCCGCGATCCGCGCCGCCCTCGCGCAGGAGATGGGCGCCGCCCGGGTCAACCCGCTGCCGATGCCCTCCTTCCCGCCGCGGGAGGACTGAGGGGTGAGCGAGGCGCCGTCACGGACCCCGTCCCGGCTGTCCCGCTTCTCCTTCGCCGACGCCGCCCGCGCCGGTGAGTTGCTTGCCGCGCCGCCGCTGTCCTGGTGGGACGCCGAGACGAGCCAACCGGTGGACGACGGGGGAGCGGTCATCGTCGCCGCCCTCGCCCGGACAGCCGATCCCGACGCGGCCGTCGAGGCCCTGGCGCAGCTGCTCGCCGCCCCCGGAGCCGACGGCCTGCGCGAGGAGCTGGTGGCCCGACCGGAGCTCCGCGGCCGCCTGCTGGGGCTGCTCGGCGTCTCCGACGAGATCGCCGCGCATCTGGTCGAGCACGCCGAGCAGTGGCGGGTCCTGCTCGACCCGCTCGACGCCGCCGGGGTGGCGCAGCGGCTGCACGAGGCGGTCGGCGCCGACCCCGACGACCCGGTGACCGGCACGGCGGGAACCCGGGCGACGGTGACCGGACCCGAGGCGATCGACGCCCTGCGCTGCGCCTACCGGCGCGAGGTCGTGGCCATCGCCGGTCGAGACATCGCCGGTGACCTTGACGTCCGTGCCGTCACCGAGATGCTCGCCGACCTCGCCGGACACACGCTGCAGGCCGGTCTCGCGCTCGCCGCGACCGCGCTGCCCGACGACGCCGCCGGCTGCCGGCTCGCCGTCATCGCGATGGGCAAGACGGGGTCGCGGGAGCTGAACTACGTCTCCGACGTGGACGTGGTCTTCGTGGCCGAGCCGACCGAGGCCGACGCCGGGGTCGAGCCGGCGCTGGCCACGGCGAGCCGGCTCGCCGCCGAGCTGATGCGGGTCTGTCGGGCCGTGGCCTGGGAGGTCGACCCCAACCTGCGGCCCGAGGGCAAGGACGGGCCGCTGGTCCGGACGCTGGCCAGCCACGAGGCGTACTACAAGCGCTGGGCCAAGACCTGGGAGTTCCAGGCGCTGCTCAAGGCCCGTCCCGTCGCCGGTGATCTCGCCCTCGGTCAGGCGTACTCCGACGTCATCTCGCCCCTGGTCTGGACCGCCGCCGAGCGTAAGGACTTCGTCGCCGACGTCCGGGCCATGCGCAGTCGGGTCGTCGCCCACATCCCGCAGGCGGTGGCCGAGCGGGACATCAAGCTCGGCCGCGGCGGCATCCGCGATGTCGAGTTCGCCGTGCAGCTGCTGCAGCTGGTCCACGGCCGCGGTGACGAGACGCTGCGGGCGGCCGAGACACTGCCGGCTCTCGACGCGCTGCAGGCCGGGGGTTACGTCGGGCGGGACGACTCGGTGAGCCTGATCGACGCCTACCGGTTCCTGCGCACGGTCGAGCACCGGCTGCAGCTGCGCCGGCTGCGGCGCACGCACATCCTCCCCGACGACGACGACGACCTGGTGTGGCTGGCCCGCTCGATGGGCTACCGTCCCGACCACCGCGGCACCGCCAAGGACGTCTTCGACTCCGAGTACCGGCTGCACGTGCGTGAGGTGCGTCGGCTGCACGAGAAGCTCTTCTACCGACCGCTGCTGGAAGCGGTGGCGCGCGTGCCCGCCGACGGGCTGCGACTCACCACCGCCGAGGCCGGCCGTCGGCTGGAGGCCCTGGGCTTCGACAACCCGGAGGCCGCGCTGCGCCACATCGAGTCGCTCACCAGCGGGCTCAGCCGCCGAGCCGCCCTGCAGCGCGGCCTGCTGCCGGTGCTGCTCGCCGACTTCGCGACCGCGCCGGCGCCCGACGCGGGCCTGCTCGCCTATCGCAAGCTCTCCGACGAGCTGGGGACGACGCCGTGGTACCTGCGGCTGCTGCGCGACGGCGACACCGTCGCGCAGCGCCTCGCCTTCATCCTCGGCACCAGCCGCTACGTCGCGCCGATGCTCGGCCGCGCCCCGGAGGCACTACGGCTGCTCGGCTCCGACGACGCGCTGCAGCCGCGGGACCCCGCCGAGGTGTTGAGCGCGATGAACGATGTCGCAGCCCGGCAGAGCGACCCGAGTGCGGCGCTGCGCAGCATCCGCGCCGTCCGGCGGCAGGAGCTGCTGCGGACTGCCTTCGCCGACCTGCTCGGCCGGACCGAGGTCGAGCAGGTCTGCGCCGCGCTGAGCAACACCCTCGAGGCGACCCTCGAGACGACGCTGCGGGTGGCGCTGCGAGCGGTGGCCGCGGCGCGCGGGCTGGATGCGCTGCCGGTCCGGTTCGCGATCATCGCCATGGGACGCCTCGGCGGCGCCGAGGTCGGGTACGGCTCGGACGCCGACGTCATGTTCGTCTTCGAGAACGCCGGGAGCGAGAGCCCGGACGAGGTCGAGCTCGCCGCCAACGTCGCCCGCGACGTCGCCGGCAAGATCCGGGCGCTGCTCGGCGCCTCGTCCTCCATCGACCCGCCGCTGACGGTGGACGCCGACCTGCGTCCCGAGGGTCGCAGTGGAGCGCTGGTGCGATCGCTGGCCTCCTACCGTGCCTACTACGCGCGGTGGTCCTCGGCGTGGGAGGCGCAGGCGCTGCTGCGGGCTCGCCCGGTCGCCGGCGACACCGACCTCGGTCGCCGCTTCGTCGAGATGATCGACCCGGTGCGGTATCCGGAGGGCGGTGTCGCGGCCCACGACCTGGTCGAGATCCGCCGGCTCAAGGGACGGATCGACAGCGAGCGGCTGCCCCGCGGCGCCGACCCGACCACCCACACCAAGCTGGGTCGCGGTGGTCTCGGCGACATCGAGTGGACGGTGCAGCTGCTGCAGCTCATGCATGGCCACGAGGTGCCCGAGCTCCGCACGACGCGCACCCTCGACGCGCTCACCGCCCTCGCCGGCGCCGGGCTGCTCACCGGCGAGCAGGCCGAGACGCTGGCCGCGGCGTGGCGGCTGGCCACCCGCACCCGTAACGGCATGGTGCTGGTCCGCGACAAGCCCACCGACCAGCTGCCGAGCATGGGACCGGAGCTGGTGGCGCTGGCGCGGGTCACCGGATATCCGGCCGACAGCGACCCCGGCCAGCTCGTCGACGACTACCGCCGAGCTGCCCGACGCGCCCGGCGGGTCGTCGAGGAGGTCTTCTACGGCGGGCCGGCGACGGGTCCCAGCGGTGGTCCGCCACCGCACTGAGCGCCGGTGCGCCTCAGCCCTCGGTGCTTCTCAACCCTTTGGCGCGGCTCAGCCCTTCGCGCGGCTCAGCGGGGTGGACGGGTCCGGCAGGCCGTGGTCCGGGGCATCCGTCGGCGGCGTGTAGGCACCGCGGCCGGACATCAGGTACTGCACGCCGTAGCCGAGGGCGACGACGACGGCACCCGCGACCGCGTCCAGGATGAAGTGGTTGGCGGTGCCGACGATCACCACCAGGGTGGCGAAGGGGTAGGCGAGCCCCAGCAGCCGGATCCACCGGTGCTGCGCGCAGACGAAGATGGTGATGCCGCACCAGAGCGCCCAGCCGATGTGCAGGCTCGGCATGGCGGCGAACTGGTTGGAGTGGTGCGCGATGTCCGGATCGGCGAACGAGCCCCACGTCTTGAACTTCACGATGGTGTCGACGTAGTCGTAGCCGGGCAGCAGCCGCGGCGGCGCGCACGGGTACAGGACGAAGCCCAGCAGCGCGATCAGCGTGGTGGAGACCAGGACGGTCCGGACGCCGCGGTAGACGTGCGAGCGCTTCACGAACAGCCAGATCATGACGCCGGGCGTGACGATGAAGTGCAGCGTCGAGTAGTAGTAGTTCATCAACTGTGCCAACCACTCCTGGTTGGCGACGAGGTGGTTGAACGACAGCTCGAAGTTGAGGCCGAGCGCGTCCTGCAGGTGCTGCACGCTGCGGCCGTGCCGCATGGCGATGGATTCCTGCTCGGGGATCGCGTTGCGCCCCAGCGAGTACATCCAGTAGCCGAAGGCGATGATGGCGACCTCCTGCCACCACACCGGCCGGCGCCACCGCAGCATGCGTCGGGGCAGGAGTCCACGGAAGCGTCGCCGCCCGGTCGAGGCGTGCGTCGCCTCCACCGCATCGGTCGCGACCATCAGGCCATCATTGCACCGACACGGCGACGAGGTACGACAGGCGCACGGCACGCGCTCAGAACCGTCGCCGCCGGCGGGGCGTCAGTCGCACGCGCCGCCCTGGATGGGGGCGGGCGCGGTGCCGACCGGCCGGGGTGCGCCGGGCTCACCCGAGGCCGAGACCGTGACCGTCCCGAGCCGGGCCCCGCGGGCGACCACGAGCAGGTCGTCGTCGGCGAAACAGACGGGCTGCCAGCCGCGGGCCAGCTCGTAGGGCCGGCCGTTCGGCGCCGCGAAGACCCGCGCCGGAGTGCCGCCGTCCTGGCTACTCACCGCGATGGCGTCGTCGCTGCCGGCCAGCGTGGCGGCGTCCGCGGCGGCCCCGATCAGGCCGGGTTGCAGGTTCCTGGCCGGGCCCTTGCCGTCGGGGTAGGTGATGAGCCGACCGGTCTCACCCGTCGTGACGGCGGCGACGAGGTCGTCGTCGCGCCAGGCGAGGGCGAGGACGGAGTCGCCCGCGGCCAGCGTGCCGACGCTACGGTCCCGGCCGGTCAGACTCTCCCGGACCCGGATGCTCACCCCGCCGGGTTTGGAGATGCCCGGCGTGGTGCTCGCACCGAGCACGGCGTAGGCGAGCGCACCGTCCCCGGAGAGCGCCGGGGCGAAGCCGGAGCGCAGGCCGATGCTGCGCAGCGCGCCGCCCCGGAGCTGCTCCACGGTCTCGGCCGACCCGGTGTCGCGCCCGACGACGACCGCGTCGTCGCCGGCGGCGACGGTGCTGATCCCGCGAGCCGCGACGGCCGGGACCAGCCGGCCGCCAGCGACGCGGTAGAGGAGCGCAGCCTCCGGTTCGGACCCTGCCAGCAGGTAGGCGCCGTCGAGGGCGGCGAGCCCGGACGAGCCGGGGGCGCCGGTGCCGGCGGTCGACGTCGACGAGGAGGTGGTGGGGGTCCCGCTCGGTGACGAGCTCGCCGGCGGTGTCGCGCTCGGCCCGCCGTCGCCCGACGAGGTGCACCCGGCGAGCACGGCGGTGGCGAGGCAGGCGGCAGCCGTGGCACCGGGACGGAGGCGGCGGGTGATCATGAGGCCCATGGCAGCCATCGTGTCACCAGGTGAAGCCGTGAGTGGCGAGCTCGGCCTCGGCCTGTAGCCGGGTGGCGCCGACCAGCGGGGTGCCGGGGAGCTCGACGTGCAGGATCTCGGCCGCCCGTCGCAGCGTGTCGTCGTAGGCGAGCTCGACGGCCCGCAGCCGCTGCGCCCGGCCGGGGACATCGGCCCGCGTCAGCCAGTCGTGCTCGTGGCCCAGACGTCGCAGATCGGTGGCGAGGCCGTCGAGCTCGGCCACCGGATCGGCCGCTCTCGGCCTCGGCCCGTCGTAGCGCACCAGCCAGTCGAACCCCCGCGACAGCACCCAGAACGCGGCGACGGGCAGCAGGCAGACGACGACGAGCACGACGACGGTCACCCCGGTGCCGCCCCCGACCACACCGGTGCCAGCAGCGCGGTGAGCGTTCGCTCGCCCCGGAGTCCGGGGTCGGCGGCGATGGGCTCGAAATGGATGCCGAGCGCGGTGCAGCCGCCGTCGGCGTGCGGGTTGTCGCCGATCATCAGGCAGCGTCGCGGGTCGGCGCCCAGGCGTTCGCAGGCACGCCGGAAGATCTCCGGATCCGGCTTCATCACGCCCTCCTCGTCGCTGAGGACGAGCACGTCGATGTCGACGTCCACGCCGTAGCGGGAGAGCACCGGCCGGGGATTCCAGCCGATGTTGCTGACGACGGCGACCGGGACGCCACGCTCGTGCAACCGGCGCAGTACCGCGACCGTGTCGGGATAGGGATGCCACGCCTCGGGGCGGATGCCGCGCTCGTAGAGCGCCTCGGCCTGCTCGTCGTCGAGCCCGGCGTGCCGGGACAGTCCGGAGTAGGCGGCGCGGTGGGCGGCGGCCGACAGGTCGCGGGTGCGCCACACCTCGGCCAAGTGGTCGGGCAGCTCGGCCGGCTCGCTGCTGCCGTTGATCGCGCCGAGCTCGGCCAGGCGCGGCGCGAGCGGGACGGCGTCGGGGCCGAGCGCGGCGAGGACGGCCTGTGCGGCGGACTCGATGGCGAAGAGCGTGCCGGAGAAGTCGAAGAGCACCGCCTCGATCGCGGTGGTCGGTGCGCTTCCGGAGTGCGGGGGACCCACGGAGCTCGACGGACTCACGGAGCTCATGACCTCGGCCTCATCAGCTCAGCCTGACAGGCGGAGCTCCCCGACCGCATCCCGGCCGGCCGCGAGGATCGTCGCGGCGCGCGGCAGCTGTCCGCAGTGCGCCACCACGGCGTCGGCCACGATCTCGATGCCGCGGCTCACGGTCGACGGCGGGACGTTCCGAGCCGCCAGCAGCGGGGTCAGCCAGCCGACGAAGTCGGTGAAGACCTCGGCGTCGTCGACGAAGAGCGCTGCGGCCAGGTAGTCGAGGATGAAGTCGACATCCTCCTCGGTCCGGGCCCGCTGCCGCTCGTCGTAGCCGGCGACGTCGGAGAGCTGCACCGACATCTGCTTCAGCGCCATCTCCGCGATCGGCCGGCGGTCGGCGCGCAGCCGCGTCAGCGCGTCGTCCGGGGCGGGTAGCGGCGGGGCCGGTTCGGTGAAGGTCGGCACCGCGGTGCCGTCGGCGAGCCGCCGCAGGGTGGTCCGGGAGTCCGGGGCCCAGCCGTCCGCGCCCAGTGCCAGACCCCACCGGCCGTCGGGGCCGAAGCCACGGCCACCGACCAGGACGGGGACGCCCGCCGCCCGGGATGCCTCGATGACCTCGCGGGCGCGGAAGAAGCGCAGCGGCAGCGCGCAGGAGAGCAGCGTGGCGTCCGGGCCGACATCGTGGAGCAGCGCCGAGAGGTGGCGGGTGGGGACCGAGGCCCCGAGGTAGGTCACCTGCCAGCCGGCGTGCCGCAGTGTCGCGGCCAGCACTCGTGACGGCAACGAGTGGAACTCGCCGTCGGCACAGGTGATCACCAGCTCGCCCCGGGTCGCGGGCGTGCCGTCGTCGGCGCGGGCCGACAGCGCCGCCACCGCCTCCTCGCTGATGCTGGTGGCGCGGTGCTCCTGCGCGACGTTCCACTCGTTGGCGGCCCACCGCATGCCCACCTCGGCCTGGGCGGCGCAGACGACGTCCTCGAGCAGGTCGGGCAGGGGACTGCCCGCGTCGAGGGCCTCGACCACGGTGCCGACGGCGGTCCGTGCGTCGCCGAGGGCCAGCGCGCGCCAGTAGCGCGTGTAGGTGTCGGTCACGCTCCCGGGATCGGTCATGACGGGGGCTCGGCGCGGACGGCGAGGACGGCGATGTCGTCGGCGGCGGCCTCGACCCCCGCCTGGGCGGTGTATTCCACGACGAGCTGCAGTACCCGTTCGGTGACGGCCTGCGCGGTGAGGCCCTCGCAGTCGGCGAGCAGATCGACGACGGGGACCACGCCCAGCTTGGCGTCGTCCGGACCGGGGGCCTCGAGCACCCCGTCGGTGAACATGAGCAGCGTGTCGCCGGGAGCCAGGTGCAGGTCGACGGGAACGAATGCCACGTCGTCCAGCATGCCCACGATCGTGCCACGCACCTCCACCACCTCGACGCGATCGCCCCGGAGCACCAGCGGCGGTGGATGCCCACCGGAGCCCAGCCGGATGGCCACGCCGTCCGCCCCGGCACGCAGCGTGCCCTGCAGCACGGTGACGAAGGTGCTGCCGTCGCCGGTGAGCAGCGTGTCGTTGACCAGTCGGAGCACCTCGGCCGGATCGTCGGTGACGCGGCACGCCGTCCGCAGCGACTGCCGCACCTGTCCGGTGAGGACGGCGGCGTCGACCCCCTTGCCGCAGACGTCGCCGATGCTGATCGACCACGCGCCACCGCCGGCGGGGAAGACGTCGTAGAAGTCGCCGCCGAGCTGGGCCGCCTCGCGGGCCGGGCGGTAGGAGGCGCCGAGCTGCACGCCGGGGATGCGCGGCAGGGGAGCCGGCAGCAGCGCCGCGCGCAGCCGGTCGGCGAGGACCGACCGCTGCTCGAAGATCCGCGCCGCCGAGAGCGCGGCCGTGCCGCGTGTGCCCAGGGCGGCGACGGCCGCCGGGTCGGGCGCCTCGGCCGGATCGGAGCGGACCGCCAGCACGCCGTCGATGCCGGTGAGCGGGTCGTGGAGCGGGACCGTCGTCAGGACGGCGAGCTCGGCGGGCTCCTGCCTCCCGGCGAGACCGAGCTCGGCCAGCGCGGGGTCGTCACCGAGCAGCAGTCGCCGCGACGCGGGCGCGGCGGCGCGGGCGGCGACCGTCTCGGCCGACGGGGGCTCGGCCGGGGCGGCGGAGCGTCCGCTGCGGGCGAGGCGGACCTCGCCGTCGATGACGGCCACCACCGCGGCGGCTGACCCGAAGCGCGGGACGGCGAGGTCGGTGAGCCGGCCGAGGGTGCGTCGGACGTTGAGGGTGCGCGCCAGCGCGTCGGCCGCGGCCAGCGAGGCGGTGAGTGACGCGATCGACCGCTCGGCGTCGTCCCGCGGTGGGGTGGGGATGCGACAGCGGAGACCGTCCGAGAGCACGAACTCCGCACCATCCGCCTCGGTCGCAGCAGGCCCCGGACCACCGGATGGTCGCTCGGCGGCTGCCGTCTCCGCGGGTGGCACGGCGTGGACGATGCGGCCGTCCGGCGCGACCACCACAGCGCCGGCCGGAAGCAGCGCGCGCAGGTCCGCGGGGAGCTCGGGACGGGCCCGGTCGGTGGTGGTCTGACCGGACGGGACGGCGGTCAGCTCGCCGACCGCGCCTGCTCGACGCCGGACGCGCGGCGATTCTCGGCCACCTCGGGGACGCTGCCCCGGTGGCCGGACATCGACAGCACGTCGGCATCGGAGGTGCGCGATCCCTCGCCGGGCAGCGGCAGGCGGAACCAGATGACCTTGCCGGCTCCGTCGGTACGCACGCCCCAGGCCACACTCACCGCGGCCACGATGTGCATGCCGCGGCCGCTGGTGGCCTCCAGCGGTGCCGCGACCGCGGGCTGCTGCGGGACCATCGTCGGCACGCCGTCGTGAACCTCGACCAGGACGGCATCGTCGTCGCGTCGCACGCTGATCGCCACGTCGGTGCCGGCGTGGCAGACGGCGTTGGTGACGATCTCGCTGACGCAGAGCTGGGCGTCGTCGACCAGCTGCTCGAGATCCCAGTCCAGCAGCACGTCCCGGACGAAGTGGCGCCCGCTGCGGACGCTGCCGAGGTCCGCGGCGAAGTTGCCGGAGCGTTCGTGTCCGCTCATGTCGGTGCGCCCCCGTGCCGATGGGTTCCGCCCGGCCGGGTGGTGCCGGAGCGTCGCCGTGCCGCTGCGCCCTCGCGCAGCTCGCCGTAGCTCGACTCGTCGTCCGGGCGCAGCGCCGACGGCGAGCCGCGCAGCGCCGCGTCCAGCGAGGTGTACTGCGGCAGCGCGTCGGTCAGGCCGCAGATGACGATGACCCGACGGATCAGATGGTGCGTGTAGACGACGCGCAGCCAGCCGTTGCCGGCCACCACCGATCGGTAGGCCTTGACCAGGGCACGGACGACCGACGAGTCGACGAAGGAGACGCCCAACATGTCGACGACGATGTGCCGGTGACCGTCGCCGACGGCGCGGTCCAGGTCGGCTGCCCAACCCTCGTCGGAGGCGTCCAGCTCGCCGTCGACGACGATGACGACGGGCGTGCCGTCGTGACCGTCGTGGTCGGTGCCGGAGTCCATACCCCCGACTCTAAGGGGTCGTCGGCGTTCCCGTGTCCCCGAGCGGCCGGGGCGGCATGGATGCGGCGGGAAAGCGCTGACCGCCGGAGCCCCTGCGCGTCCGGGCCCCGCGAGCGATCGGTTGTGCTTGACTTGTGCGTCCAGCGTGAGGAAAGCCACGTAGAGGGGGAGTCGTGTCGACGCAGGCCACCCGACCCCAGCGGGCCGCCGGAGCGGGCGCCGCGGCGTGAGCGGACCCCTACCGCCGGGGCCGATCCCCGTCGCCGGTGACGTCTCGGGCGCCGACGCCCTGGTCGCCCCCGGCACCCCGATCGACCTGGACAACTGCGCCCGCGAGCCGATCCACGTGCCGGGCAGCATCCAGCCCCGAGGCGTGCTGCTCGTCCTCAGCGAGCCGGATTTCGTCGTCCGGCAGGTGAGCGTCAACGTTGCCGAGCTGCTCGGCTGCCCGGTCGAGCAGGCGCTGCAGGCGCCGGTGGAGGTCGTGGTGGGGCCAGGCCCCGCGGCCGAGATCCGCCGCTTCGCCGCCTCGTTCAGTGACCTGCGCGCCCGCAACCCCCTCGAGCTCATCGTCTCGGTGGGGGATCGGCCGGAGTCCTTCGACGCCATCCTGCATCGCGACGGCCAGGGGATGCTCTTCGTGGAGCTCGAGCTGGCCGACGGTCCGCGCCCGTTCTCCTTCCCGAACACCTACCAGGCGGTGCGGGACGCGGTCGCGGACCTCAACAACACCGTCGAGACGCTGGCCCTCTACGAGCTGACGGCCCGGACGGTGCGCGAGCTCACCGGCTTCGACCGGGTGATGGTCTATCGCTACGACGAGGACTACAACGGCGAGGTCGTGGCCGAGGCGAAGCGCGACGGCCTCAACTCCTTCCTGGGGCTGCACTACCCGGCCAGCGACATCCCGGCGCAGGCCAGGGCGCTGTACGAGAAGAGCTGGCTGCGGCTCATCTCCGACGTCGGCTACTCGCCGTCGCCGATCGTCCCCACGCTGAACCCGGTGACCGGCGCTCCGCTCGATCTCACGCACGCGACGCTGCGCAGCGTCTCGCCTGTCCACATCGAGTACCTGCAGAACATGGGCGTGAGCGCGTCGATGTCGATCTCGCTGCTGCGCGACGGCGCGCTGTGGGGGCTGATCGCGTGCCACCACTACTCGGGACCGCATCTGCCGCCCTACGGCACGCGCGCGGCGGCGGAGTTCCTCGGTTCGACGCTGTCGCTGCGCCTGGTCGACCGCATCAACGACGACGAGTTCCGCGCCCGGCTGGAGTCCCAGGCCGTCCTCGCCAAGTTGACGGCGGCGACGGTCGACGACACCGAGACCCTGGGGACGGCGTTGGGCGGTGCGCCGGACGTCCGTGACCTGATTGCGGCTGACGGAGCCGTCATCTCCGTCAGCGACGAGCAGCACCTGCTGGGGCGCGTCCCCTCCGCCGAGGAGGTGGCCGCCGTCGTGGCGTGGGCGCGCGAGAGCGGGAACGGCGTCGTCACTACCGACCACCTGCGGGACGTGCTGGGCGAGGCGGCGCCGGCGCCGGAGCTGGCCAGCGGCGCCATGGCCGTGCTGCTGCCCGACGATCGTCATCTGGTGTGGTTCCGGGCCGAGGCCCACCGCTCGGTCGACTGGGGCGGCGACCCGCACAACAAGGCCATCGCGGTCGCCGAGGGCGACGAGGTGCGCCTGAGCCCCCGGAAGTCCTTCGAGCGGTGGAGCGAGGTCGTCCGCGACCGCAGCCTGCCGTGGACGGCGCAGGAGCGCGAACTTGGTGAGCAGCTGCGCCGGGTGACGGTCGAGGCGATGTACCGGCGGGCCCGCAGCGAGCTGCGGCTCGCCGAGAATCTGCAGCACAACCTGCAGCCGCGGTTGCCGGTGGTCCCGGACTGGGACCTCACGACGCACTACGAGCCGGCCGAGGGTGGACGCGTCGGTGGCGACTGGTGCGACGCCGTCGTCCTGCCGGGGGAGCGGCTCGCGGTGGTGCTCGGCGATGTCGCCGGCCATGGCCTGCCGGCGGCCGGGACGATGGCGCAGCTGTCCAACGTGCTGCGGGCGTACCTCTTCGACGGCCACGACCCCGCGACGGCGATCGACAAGACCAACGACTTCACGGTCCGGCTGCTGCCCGGTTCCTTCGCGACGCTCTTCGTGGCCACGGTCGATCTCGCGAACGGGGAGGTCTCGGCGGTGAGTGCGGGGCACCCGCTGCCCTTCGTCGGACGCACCGGACTGCCCCGCTCCGCCCCGCTGCACATCTCGCCGCCGCTCGGCGTCCAGGGTGCGGTCTATCGCGCCAGCTCCTTCGCCATCGAGCCCGGCGAGGTCATGGTCCTCTTCTCCGACGGTCTCATCGAGCGCCGTGGGGAGGCCATCGACGTCGGACGGGACCGGCTGGCTACCGCCCTCAGCACGCTCTACGCGCCGGCCGCCGCCGACGTCCGCGCCGCCGTCAGCCGGGACAGCTCCATCGACGACGCCACCGTTGTCGCACTGCGCCGTCCGCTCTGATCCGATCGGCTGAGCCGCGTAAAAGGATTGTCCGGGCCCGACCGTCTCGTGGACCCTGTGGTCGTGACCAGGCGTCGTCCGGAGTCGTTCGCGCAGACCGTCGCGCGGGTGACGGCACAGCCGAGCCGGGCGCCGCGGGTGCCCGTCGGCCGACATGCCGGAGTCTGGGGCGACCCGGCCGGGACGGCCTACGCGATCGTCGACGCGGAACTCGCCCCGGCGGCGGCGCTGCGGTTGGCGCGGCAGGGGGCGCGGGTCGTCTTCGACGCCTGCGGCTGCGGCGGCACCGAGTGCCGGTTGGACTGGCTCTCGGACGACGACGTGCGCCGGCTCGCCGCCGGTGGTGTCGCGCCGGTCCGTCATGGCGCCCCGCACGGTCGCGCCGAGCTGGAGCACTGGCGCAGTGAGACCGGCCGGGACCTGATCGTGACCGCGGTCGACGTCTCCTGGGGCGACCGCATCTGAGGTCTGGTCGCCGGGGTTGGTACGTGGGTGGTCTTGCGGCTGCCACGTCCGGAATTGTCGTACTCCTGTTCGATAATCGTGGGTATGACGACAGCGGCGGTCTGTGACGGGTTGTCGCTGTCGGCTGCGCAGGGCGAGGTCGATGTGCTGTTGGACGCGGAGTTGTCGCTGGTCTGCACTGACGAGTTGTTGGGGTCGTGGCGTGAGCTGGAGCGGTTGCGGAATCGTCTTGCTGCGGTGGAGCACCGGTTCGTGGTCGAGGCGGAGTCGCGGGGGTTGCCGTGGGAGTTCTCGGCTCGGGACATGGCGGGGTTTGTGCGTGGTCTGTTGCGGGTGGATCCGCGGGAGGCGGCGGGTCGGGTGCGGGCGGCGGAGGCTGCGGCGGGTCGGGTCTCGTTGACGGGCGACCGGGCGGCCGCGCCGTTCCCGCTGGTGGCGGCAGCACAGGCTGAGGGGAGCATGTCGCCACGCCATGCCGCGGTGATCACCCGGTGCGTGGACGGGTTGCCGGCCGAGGTGCAGGCCGTGCACGGGGCGCAGGTCGAGGCTGATCTGGTCGGGTTCGCCCGAGACTTCGATCCGCACGAGCTGGGTCGGTTGGCGGCCCGGACGAGGGCGTTGCTGGATCAGGACGGGGCGCTGGTCGACGTGGCGTGTCGGGAGCGGCAGCGGGACTTCACGATCCGGCAGCGTCCGGACGGGTCGGCCTCGATCAGCGGGGAAGCGACTGCGGAGCTGGCCGAGCGGCTGCTCACGGTCCTGGATTCGCTGGCGCGTCCGAAGCCCGCAGCCGACGGGGTGAAAGACCCCCGTCATGCCGGGCAACGCCACCACGACGCGCTGCTGGACGTGCTCGGGCTGGTGGCGCGGGCCGAACTGCTCCCCGACGTCGCCGGGATCACCACCACCGTGCTGTTGACCATGCCCGCCCGGGCATGGGCCAGCGGTGACGGTGCCGCCGTCACCGGGCACGGCGCGATCATCCCCGCCCCGGAAGCCAGAAGGATCGCCGGCGGCGACGCCCGGGTCATGACCATCACCCTCGACGAGCACGGCGCCCCGGCCGGCCGGACCGACACCCGCCGCCTCTTCACCGAGAACCAGCGCCTCGTCATCGCCGCCCGCGACGGCGGATGCACGTTCCCGGGCTGTGACGTGCCGATCGCCTGGTGCCAGGTCAACCACATCACCCCCTGGGCACGAGGCGGCCGGACCAGCATCGACAACGGCGCCCTCCTGTGCGGCCACCACCACCGCACCTTCGAAAGCCAAGGCTGGCAAGCCGTCATGATCAACAACCGGCCCGGCTACCTCCCCCCACCCTGGATCGACCCCCAACGCAGACCCCGCTACAACCATCGCATCCGGCCTCCGGATCGCCAATAGCGCTGTTCTGCGCAAAAACGGTGGTCGTGTGGAGCCGTGTCCGTTGTGTTGCGGCAGCGGCCCGCGATCAGGGCAATCGAGGCGGTTACTCGACCGCGGATTGCGCACAACTCAGGTGGGGTAAGGCTGAGGCATGGCACTCGTGAACAGCTCTGGCTATGCCCATGTCCGTCTGACCGTCACCGACATCGCGGTGTCGAAGGCGTTCTACGACGACATCTTCGGCTGGCCTGCGGCAGTCGACGCCTCCGACCGCGTCGACGAGCCAGGGGTGCGCGAGTCGCAGCAGGACTTCTACGGCGGGACCGTCTACCAGACGCCGTCGGGCGCTCTCTTCGGTCTGCGCCCCGTGGCTCCGGCGGGCCAGGCCTTCGACTCCGAACACACCGGGCTCGACCACGTCAGTTTCCTGGTCGACTCGCGGTCCGACCTCGTCACCGCGCGCGACGCCCTGGACGCCAAGGGAGTGCCGCACGGCGAGGTCACCGACTTGGCCGACGCCGGGATCGCGATCCTCTCGTTCAGCGACCCGGACGGCGTCCACCTCGAACTCACTGCGCCGCTGGACTGATGGCGGGCTGGCGCCTCAGCTCTTGCTGTCGTCGCCCAAGTCCGCGAACGGATCGTCGCTGCTGTCGGACGCGGTGTCGCTGGTGAGGTCGGCGAAGGGGTCGTCGTCCGTGCTGGTGTTGGACGCGCTGTCGCTGGTGAGGTCGGCGAAGGGGTCGTCGTCCGCGCTGTCGCTGGTGAGGTCGGCGAACGGATCGTCGCTGGTGTCGGTGGAGCTGGTGAGGTCGGCGAACGGGTCGTCGTCCGTGCTGTCGCTGGTGAGGTCGGCGAACGGATCGTCGCTGGTGTCGGTGGAGCTGGTGAGGTCGGCGAAGGGGTCGTCGTCCGAGCTGCTGGCGTCCGAGCTGGTGAGGTCACCGAACGGGTCGTCGTCCGAGGACGAGCTGGCGTCGCCGAACAGGTCGTCCGACGACGAGCTGTCGGAGTCGTCGTCGAGGTCGAAGGACGACGACGAGTCGTCGTCGCCGAAGCTGAAACCGCCCGAGTCGTCATCGTCGTCGGACTTCTCGGAGATGACCTCGACATAGTCGTCGACGTGCACCGAGAGCCAGTTGCCCGAGCCGTAGAGCGCGAGCAGCTGCGGTTTGGCGGAGATGATCGACAGGTCGCCACCCTCGACGTTGAACTTCACGCCCTGGGCGTAGACCTCGCGCGTCGACGGAGCCCCTACGTCGTCGCGACCTATGACGACGGTGATAGCCATGGCGCGCATACTAGCCACGCCTCGGAGCGGTAGGACAGACTCCGGTCGCCAACATGGCAAGCCCTCGAGAGCAGGACGACGAACGCGTGATCACCTCCCGAACCACCGACGTGCGCCCCCGGCGCACCCGCCGGCAGGTGGTCCGCAGGCCCCTCCTCGCGGCGGTCCTTCCCCTCGTCGTCGCCCTCGTGGCGACCGGGTGCAGCGGGGACGACGGCACCGAGGACATCTCGGTGTTCTCGGTCAAGGCCGGGCAGTGCTTCACCGCGCCCCCCTCGGTCAAGGTGCAGCTCTCGTCGCTGCAGCGGACCCCCTGCGACAAGCCGCACACGCTGGAGGCCTACGCCGTCGCGCAGTACATCCCCGCCGGGGCGAAGGCGCCGTCACGGCCGCGGACCTCGCTGCCGGCCGTACCCACCGCGGTGCCCTCGAAACTGCCGACCGCCAAGCCGACCAAACCCTCGTTGGCCGCGCCCTCGGCCTCGTTCGCGACCGACGGCAACTACCCCGGCGAGGACGTGCTGAGCAAGTTCGCCGACGGCACCTGCGCGCAGCGCTTCGGCGAATACGTCGGCGTCGACTACCTGGACTCCAAGCTCTTCTTCACCTACCTGCTGCCCTCGGCCCGCAGCTGGGAACAGGCCGCCGACCGCAACGTTCTCTGCTTCGTCACGACGACGGGCGGCAAGCTCTCGGCATCGGTCAAGGGATCCAAGCGCTGAGTTCGCGTCGGGGGACCCATGGTCCCTGGACACCGCCGCGGCGGGGGAGTAGTCACTGACCATGCCGATCAATGTCACGCAGACCGCCATGCTGACCTGTTCGTTCGGCATGGCGCCCGCGACGCTCTCGCCGCTGCCGACCTCGCGGGTGATGATCGAGGGAAAGCCGGCAGCGACGATCATGGACTCGGCGCCGGTCGTCAACATCCCGCCCTTCGGCATGTGCTCGACGCTGTCGAACCCCACGGTGGCGGCGGCGACGACAGCCGCGCTCGGCGTCCTCACGCCGATGCCGTGCGTCCCGGTGACGACGCCGTGGTCGCCGGGCGCGCCGACGACCATGATCGGCGGCAAGCCGGCGCTGGCCGCCGGCTCGGTCTGCAATTGCGCCTGGGGTGGCGTGATCACGATCAGCTTCCCCGGTGCGGTCCGCACGCAGTCCAACTGAGTCCGCGCCCGCCCTGGCGGGGGCCGCTCGCGGTGGCCGAAAGTCCCGAATAATTCCGTCGCCCCCCGGAACGCGGGTGCCCTGGAAATTGGGGGCTTCCGAGCCTGCCGAAAAAGCGGCGAACCGGTATACCCTTCGGCCGCATCGACCAAACTTTGCACGGTCTTAACTGTCGAACCGCCAGATCGGAGTAGCCCATGCCCACGTATGCCGCGCCGGGTGTGTACGTCGAGGAGGTCCCCTCCTCTCAGAAAGTCCTGACTGCGTCACCCACCGCAATCGCGGCGTTCGTCGGTTTCACCGCGAGCTTCCCGACTGACGACCCCAACGACCCGCAGGGTGTCGCCCCGCGCCTGGTCACCAGCTGGTCGCAGTTCGAGGCGCTCTACGGTGGCTTCGCGCCGAACTGCGTGTTGCCGATGTCCGTCTACGGCTACTTCGCCAACGGCGGCTCCATCGCCTACATCTGCCGCATCCCCAACACCGACCCGTCCGGGGAGCCCTCGCGCCTGGCGCTGCCGGCCTCCGACCGCGCGCTCGGCTCGCCGCTGCAGGTGGAGAGCGTCGACCCCGACGCCGACCTGGCGATCATCGTCGAGACCGACGACAACGACGACCCCGAGGCCGAGGGTCCCGCCACCTTCACGCTCTCGGTCGTCGAGAACAACGAGGTCGTCGAGCAGTACCCCGGCCTGACCTTCGGCGGCAGCAAGGACGCCAAGGCCGTCGTCAACAAGACCTCGACCAAGGTCAAGGTCGACCTGGACCTCGACAAGGGCGCCGACGTCAAGAATCAGCTCGAGCTGCTCAAGCCGGGCCGCTACACCCTGGAGAAGGCCGCGCCCAAGCCGGTCGAGGTCTCGGGCCGCAAGTTCGCCGGCTCGGAGTCGGCCCGTGCCGGCATCAACGGCCTGGCCATCGCCGAGGACGTCACCATGGTGATCGTCCCCGACCTGGTCACCGCCGCCACCAAGCAGGACGGCTCGGTCGACCTGAACATGTGGAAGGCCGTCCAGACCGCGCTGATCTCGCACTGCGAGCAGAACGGCAACCGCATGGCCGTCCTCGACGCGCCGCCCGGCATGACGCCGCAGCAGATCAAGGAGTGGCGCTCCGACGTCGCGATGTACGACTCGGCCTACGCCTCGCTCTACTACCCGTGGATCAAGGTCGAGAACCCGATCGGCAACAACGGCAACGCCGAGGTCTTCATCCCGCCGTCGGGCCACGTCGCCGGCGTCTGGGCGCGTACCGACGAGGAGCGCGGTGTCTGGAAGGCCCCGGCCAACGACACCATCCGTGGCGTCCTGGACATCGAGCGTGCCGTCACCCAGAACGAGCAGACGCTGCTCAACCCCATCGGCATCAACTGCATCCGGCCCTTCGGCACCCGCGGCATCCGCATCTGGGGTGCCCGCACCCTGTCGTCGGACTCCGACTGGCGCTACCTGAACGTCCGTCGCCTCTTCAACATGGTTGAGACGACGATCTCCGAGGGCACCCAGTGGGCCGTCTTCGAGCCGAACGACATGACGCTGTGGGAGGGCGTGAGCCGCACCCTCACCGGCTTCCTGCAGGGACTGTGGTCGGCGGGCGCGCTCGCCGGCGCCACCGCCGAGCAGGCGTTCTACGTCAAGTGCGACGCCGAGACCAACCCGCCGGAGTCGATCGACAACGGCCTGCTCGTCGTCGAGGTCGGCATCTCGCCGGTCAAGCCCGCCGAGTTCGTGGTCTTCCGCATCAGCCAGCAGAAGCAGTCCGCGGGCTGACGTCCGCTCCGTCCCCTCTCCCGCCCTCCTCCTGAAGATGGAGCCCGCTCGTGCCTAACGAACTCATCAGCAGCGACCCGATCGTCGCGCGCAACTTCTACCTGGAGATCGACGACGTCAAGCTCGTCCTCTCCGGCGTCTCCGGCCTGGAGATCGAGCTCGACGTCGTGCCGATCGCCCAGAACGGCCAGTTCGGCCGCCAGCAGCACATCAAGACCCTCGGCGGCCAGCTCAAGGCCAACGACATCACCATCACCCGTATGGCGCCCACCAGCGCCAAGGACGACGCGCTGTGGAAGTGGTTCCTGCGCATCCGTGCCGCGGGCATGAAGGCGACCGGCCGCGCGCTCACCCGCAAGAACGGCTCCATCGTGCTGTACGACAGCGCCTACGACGAGGTCGGTCGCTTCAACTTCTTCAACGGCTGGCCGAGCAAGATCGCCACCAGCGAGCTGAGCACCGACTCCAACGACCCGATGAAGGAGACCATCACCCTGGTGGTCGAGCGGGTCGAACGGATCAAGTAGTCCCCGTCCTGCCGTCTCGAGAGTTGAGCTGACACCGAATCGATGAGTGCTCTGAAGACCCGCTACGAGTTCACGCTGCCGCGTGGCTACGTCGACCAGAACGGCAACGTGCACACCACGGGCACGATGCGTCTGGCGACCGCCCGCGACGAACTGGACCCGCTGCGGGACCCCACGGTGTCCGGCCCGGACGACCCCCGGCTGACGATCCTCGTCCTCACCAGGGTCATCGAGTCGCTCGGGACGCTGGAGATGGTGACCTCCCACGACGTCGAGAACCTCTTCGCCGTCGACCTCGCCTTCCTGCAGGACTTCTACGGAGTGATCAACTTCGGCAGCCAGGCGGAGTACGAGGAGCTCATGCGGACGCAGGCGCAGACCGATCTGGTCGGTGGCGGGGGCCCTGCCCCCGCCACCGTCCCGGCACCGGAGCCCGCAGAGCAGCGGACCGACGGTGACGACGGCGGCTACCAGCCGCCGGAGCGGCCGCGGGTTCGGGCTGCGGTCGAGGAGATCCGACGCGAGTCGCAGTAGGTGACCGACCGTGATGCGCTATCCCACCGACGCGATCTGGCAGGAGATCGCCTATCTGGCCTATCACCTGCACTGGCCGCTGGAGACACTGCTCGACCTCGAGCACATGGATCGGGTGCGGATGGTGCGGGCCGTCGTCTCGTTGAACGAACGGGCCTGGCAGGCGGTGCGTGAATATGCGCAGTAATGCGCACAGCAGCGAGCGGGGAGGTGCCCGGTAGTGGCCGGCAAGAACATCACCGAGTACGACAAGGCCTGGCGTGCCAGCGTCCCCAAGCAGGCGACGCTGCTCAACGGCGGCGAACCCGCGGTCGCCAACAGCTTCCTGCTCGAGGTCGACAATGTCGAGATCGGGATCTTCAAGGAGGTCAAGGGCCTCGAGTTCTCGGTCGAGACCGACACCTTCACCGAGGGCGGCCAGAACAACTACCAGCACCGCTTCATCAAGCGGTTGACCTGGACCAACATCACCCTGCGCCGCGGGATGACCCAGGGCGACGCCCTCTTCCAGTGGGTGTCGCGGACCTCCGGCACCGGCTTCGCCGGCAAGGGCAACAAGCTCACCCTCTGCACCGGGGCGATCACGGCGATCAGCTACAGCGGCGACCGGCTGCGGGCCTGGAACTTCAAGGGCGCGGTTCCGGTGAAGTGGACCGGCCCCGAGTTCGGCGTCGAGAACAAGAACTCGCTCGAGGAAATGATCGAGATCGCCCACCAGGGCTTCACGAGCAAGACGTACTGAGCGCGGAAACGACCTGTCGATGACCGTCACGGACGACGCGACCCCCGACGCCGCCACCGGCGACGGGGGCGAGGGCGCACCCGGCGACGTCCTGGGTCCCGGCATGCTGCACCGGCTGCGGCTGCCCGGTCCGCCGGGGCGTGGCGACGGGGCGGGGCGGCGCCCGGCTCGGATCGGCAGCGTGGCCTCCGCCTCGTCGCGCTTCGCGACGGGCCTCGTCCGCTCGCCCGAGTCGCGCAGCCGGCTGCGCGGTCCGCAGACCGCCGAGGTCCAGACGATCCGGAGCGTCGCCGCCGCGCCGCCCCGCTGGTGGCATCCCGACCTGGTCCCGCAGGCGGCCGAGCAGGCTCCCGCGCCGCTGCCGCCCCGCGGGCTGCCCCGTGCCGTCCACCAGGTGCAGAACGAGGGCAATCGCATGCCCGGCGGCATCCTGGGCAGCCTGGTCTCCACGGTGGTCCCGGTACGGCGGATGGACGCCGTCGTCGCCGCCGGCCCGATGCTGACCTCGCACGACCGGCAGAAGCTCTCCGCCGCCGGCATCGGCCGCAGTGCGAGCGCCCCGCCGCCGCCAGCCGCGGGCTCGCCGGTGGGCTCGGCGGGCAGCGCCATCCGTCCTGCCGCGGTCCCGGTCCCCGCCCGCTCGACCGGGGCAGCGGAGGCTCCCGCCGGTCCGCCGCCGCCGCGGGCGGCCGCCGCCGAGCCCGCAGCCGCCGCAGCGCCACCCGCCGCGTCGACGCCCGCCGCCACGACGTCCGCCACGACACCCGCCACGTCGAGCGAGCCCGCGTCCTCGTCACAGGCGTCGGACGCCACCATGGCGGCGGCCCCGAGTCCGGTGGCGGTCGCCCCCGCGGACGCCGTGTCGTCGGGGGTCACCACGGCCGGGAGCGACGGCGCCGACGGCCCCGGTACTGACGGCCCCGGTGCCGCCGCGACCTCGCTGCTCACCCCGCGGTTCCGGCCGCAGCGGATGTCCCGGTTGGCGTCCGTGCGGGGGAGCGGGTCACTGCCGCGCAGTGTCGGCGCCCTGGCGCTGGCCGGCGGCGAGCCGCTGCCCAAGCCCACGAGCTCACCGTCGCCCGACGCCGCCCCGCACCTGCGCCCGCTGCCCCGGATGGTCGGCGGCGGCCACGCCGTGGCCACTGCCTCCCCGGCCGCCTCGGCCCCGGCGACCGGGATGCCGATGTGGTTCGGCGCGGGTCGTGCCGCCGGTGAGGCGTCGGCTGCAGAGATCACGCCGCTGCCTGCGCGTCCGGCGACGCCGGCGGCGACCGGGATCGGACGTCACCGAGCGGCCATCGAACTGCCGGGCGCTGCCCCGGAGGCAACGGCGGCCCAGGCGCCGGGCACGGCGGAGCCTCCGACGGCCCTCGCCGACTCGACTCCCGCACCGACCAGGTCGCCGGCCGACACCGACGCGGACACCGACCCAGCTGCCAGCGGCACTGTCGCGGGCGGGGCCACGGCCTCGCCGTCGAACTCCACCTCCCGCCGGCGCCGTCGCCGTGTCAGCGAACCGTTCGGCATCGGCCTGGCCACGGCCCGCGCCTTCCCCGCGGCGACGCAGGGTGGGGCGTCGGTGCGACCGGCGCTGGCGGCGGCCTCGCTGCCGGCGGTGTCCGGTGGCGGCAGCGCACTGGCCGGCCTCACCGGTGGCGTCGCGAGCCCGGAGGCTCCGCGGGTGCCCGGAGCCGTGGGCGGCTCCCGGCTCGCCTCGGCCCTGGCGCTGCCCGGCGGCCTCCCGCAGCGCGGCGCCGACGCGGCGGCGCCGACGGGTATCGCCACGCTCGCCGGCCGCAGCCGCGGGCTGAGCATGGGCGACCTGCTCGCCACCGCCCGCGGTCTCGACACCGCGGACCCCGCCGATGCCGGTGGCGAGGCCTCATCGCGCGCGCCGCTGGCGACGGCTTTCGGCACCGCCGAGCCGATAGTCCCGGCGGGTGCCGCTGCCGCTCCGGCACCCCCGCCCGCCGCCGCCGTGGACCCCGCCGGGGCCGACGACGACGCCGCTCCGACCGGAGCCTCCTCGCTGCTGGGTGCCGCACGCCGCCGCGCCGGTGCCCGGGCCGCCGCCGTCCCCGGCCGGGCCGCCGCCGCGGGCGCCGCTCTCGGCAGTGTCGCCGCGCCGGCCGGCAGCGCGGCCGCGCAGCTGCTCGCGCAGGGTCTCGGCGGTGCCATCGGAGGCCCGGCCACGCTCGGCTCGTCCGCCGCCGCGCTGGCGCAGCTGCCGGCGCCGCCGCCGGTGAGCATCCGCGCCGGCTCCGACGCCGCAGCGGCGGCGCTGCCACCGGCCCGCTCCGCGGCAGCTCTGGCGCGGCCGGGCGACGGCGGCCTGAAGCGGTCCCTCATCGACATCACGGCGGGTATGTTCGACGCCCTGCCCGCCGCAACCGACCCCATGTCGGGAGCAGGCGCGGCGGGTTCCGCGGCGGCCGCACTCTTCAGCGGAGGAAGCGACATGAGCGAGATGCAGCGGCACCTGCAGTCGGTGCGCGACGGCGGCCCGCCGGTCCCCGCCTCGGCCACGGCGGCGGTGTCGCCGCTGGACGACCCGGCGGTGATGAGCGAGCTCGTCGACCAGGTCGTCGAGCGGATCGAGGCCCGCGTGATCGACGAGCTGGAGCGGCGTGGACGCCGCCACACCCCCGGAGTGTTCTGATGGCCGATCCCGAGAAGGCGTATCTGAAGTTCGAGGACGGCGTGCGCATCCCGTGCATGTTCAACCCCGAGAAGTTCACGATCACCAAGACCAACAAGTGGCGCGCGGCCGGCGGCGGCGACCCGAGCATCCAGACCGAGCCGGGTGCGCCGGCGCGCCCCAAGGTCGCCCCGCTGATGGAGTTCGAAGGCGCCGAGTCCGCCAAGATCAGCAATCTTGAGCTGTGGTTCGACACCACCGACACCGGCCGACCGGTGACGCAGTACACCGACAAGATTCTCGGCCAGATGGAGATCAGCAAGAAGCTCTCCGGCCGCAGCCGCGCCAAGGGCAACGAGCGACCACCACTGGTCGTCTTCGGCTGGGGACAGATGACCTCCTTCCCCTGCGTGGTGAACTCCGCGTCGGTGTCGTTCGAGTTCTTCTCCAGCTCCGGGACGGCGCTGCGGGCCAAGGTCACGCTGGACCTCTCACAGGCCCGGCCGGTGGACGGCTACAAGCGGCAGAACCCGACCTCCGGCACGCCGATGCCGCACCGGCTGCACCGGGTGCAGCGCGGCGAGACCCTCGACCGCATCAGCGCCCAGTACTACGGCGACTCGACCCGGTGGCGCATGCTCGCCGCGGCCAACGGGATCGAGGATCCGCTGGGGCTACGTCCCGGCTCGCTCATCAGCGTGCCGGAGCTGGGCGCATGAGGGTGAGGTCGCACCGTGCCCAGTGACCTCTTTCCCGTCATCAAGAAGGGCGGCTCGGTCCTCAACGCCGCCTGGCTGAGCTCGCTGACCCATCTGCGGGTCGAGCGCGGGGTCGGGTTGGTCGGGCGGGCGACGCTGCGCTTCCTCGACACCGGGTACTCGCTGTCGGCCAGCAACACCTTCGCCCTCGGCAGCAGCGTGACCATCGAGGAGCCGGACTCCGGGTCGCTGCTCGAGGGCACGGTCACCGGCGTCAACCTGGAGCTCAACGCGGCGCAGATCCCGCAGCTGGTGGTGGTGATCGACGACGCCGCCTACAAGCTCATGCGCGGCACCGAGATCGCGACCTACCTCAACGGCACCTACACCTCCGTGCTGCAGAAGATCTGCTCCCGTCACGGGCTGCGCCCGGAGCTGCAGACCAGCTCGCTCACCATGGAGTACGTGCTGCAGGCCGGCACGGACATGGCCTTCCTGGACACCGTCTGCGAGCGCCTCGGCTACAGCTGGTTCGTCGACGACGGCAAGAAGCTCGTGGCCAAGAAGCTCAAGACCGGCTCGCCGGCCGCGACGCTCACCTTCGGCCTGGACCTCGACAGCTTCTCCGTCCGTGCCTCCGGGCTGCGGCCGACCGAGGTCAGCGTCCACGGCTGGGACCCCGACCAGCAGCGCGAGGTGACCGACACCAACCCGGCCACGCCGCCGTCCCGCCCGCCGGCTTTTCTCGCCGACTACGCCGGCAGCAAGCCGAGCCGGTCGCTCACCAAGTCGGCCACCTCCGTCGCCGACCGGCCGCCGCTGACCACCAGCGAGGCCAAGATGATGGCCGACGCGTACTTCGACGACTGGTCCGCGGCCGCCGTGGTGGCCCGGGGTCAGACCGACGTCGACGCCGACATCAAGCCCGGCGCGACGGTCCGGATCAAGGACGCGGGACCCACCTCCGGCGACTACCTGGTGACCTCGGTCGAGCACATCTGGACCCGGGGCGGCTTCATGACCCGCTTCGAGTGCGGTCCCCGCCGCCCCGCCGGGCTGGTGGACACCCTGGGACCGCGGCAGGCCGACCCCGGTTTCGCGATCTCGGGTCTGGTCGTCGCCGTCGTCACCGACGCCAACGACCCGGACACCGCCGGCCGGGTGAAGGTCCGCTACGCCGGCATCAACGGCCAGGTCGAGAGTCCGTGGGCGCGGGTGGTGACGCTCGGCGGCGGCAACGCCCGCGGTGCCGTCTTCAACCCCGAGGTCAACGACGAGGTGCTCGTCGGCTTCGAGCACAGCGACACCCGGCGTCCGGTCGTCCTCGGCGGGCTCTTCAGCAAGCGCAACACCCTGCCCAAGGGCGAGAGCTACGTCGCCAACGGCAAGGTCAACTACCGCCGCATCACGTCGCGGCTCAACCACATCGTCGAGCTCGCCGACGGCACCTCGCCGACGACGTCGCACATCCTGCTCAAGCACGGGACGGAGACCACGCACCGGCTGCGGCTCGGTGCCGACCGGTTCGACATCGAGGTCGGCTCGGGCAAGCCGCTGACGATCAAGGCGGGCACCGCCAAGTTCGACATCAGCAACTCCGGCGATGTCACCATCGAGGGCAACAACATCACGATCAAGGCCAAGGCGAACATCACCGTCGAGGGCGGGGCCAAAGCGACGGTGAAGGGCAACGCGTCGACCTCGGTCGAGGGTGCCTCGGTCGAGGTGAAGGCGAGCGCGAAGGCCTCGCTGGAGGCCGGTGGCATCACCACCGTCAAGGGCGCCACCGTGATGATCAACTGATGGGCGCGTGTTGATGAGCGACAACTTCCCGATGCGCCACGAGCCCGGTTCCTACCCCGGCCGGAGCGACTCGTCCTTCCTCGGCCGGGGATTCAGCTGGCCGCTGGAGGTCGACCACACCGGCTCGATCCGGATGACCTCGACCACCGAGGACATCGAGCGCTCGATGCGGATCATCCTCATGACGGCGCCGGGGGAGCGGGTCATGCGGCCGCGTTTCGGCTGCGAGATCTGGGACCTCGTCTTCGAGCCGGTCACCCCGAGCCTCTTCGGCCAGATCGCCAACGCCGTCTTCGAGGCCCTTGGCCAGTGGGAGCCGCGGGTCGAGGTCGACACCGTCACCCCACTCGGTGACGAGCAGGACTCCTCGCTGGTGCACGTCATGATCGAGTACCGGCTGCGGGACTCCAACGACCCGCGCAACCTGGTCTTCCCCTTCTACGTCATCCCGCACGAGTCGGAGTAACGAGCCGTCATGCCCCTTCCCGCACCCGACCTGGACGACCGCAAGTTCCAGGACATCGTCGACGAGGCCAAGCGGCTCATCCCGCGCTACTGCCCCGAGTGGACCAACCACAACGTCTCCGATCCCGGCGTCGCGCTCATCGAGCTCTTCGCCTGGATGAGCGAGATGGTGCTGTACCGGGTCAACCAGGTGCCCGAGCGGCTCTACGTCCACTTCCTCAACATGATCGGCATCGAGCCGTTCCCGCCCTCGGTCGCCCGGACCGACATCACGTTCTGGCTCTCGGCCGTGCTCGAGACCCCGGTCGTCGTCCCCGAGGGCACCCAGGTCATGACGACGGCCGGCGCCAGCAGCGGCTCGGGCGAGGCGGTCGTCTTCACCACCTCGCAGGACCTGGTGATCTCGCCACCCAAGCTGACGGGCGCGATGACCACGACCGTTCACGGCGACCGCGCCACCGACGTCTGGGACGGCATCCGCTACGACCCGCGTGGCGTGGCCTGCTTCGCCTCGCCGCAGCTCACCCCCGGCGACGCCTTCCTGCTCGGCTTTGCCGAGAGCCTCGCCGGCACCGCGCTGCGGCTGGGCATCGAGGCCGAGGCCGAGGGCATCGGTGTCGACCCCCGCAACCCGCCGCTGATCTGGGAGGTCTGGAACGGCGAGGCGTGGCTGGTCTGCCAGGTCACCGAGGACACCACCGGCGGCCTCAACCGTGGCGGCGAGGTGGTGCTACTCGTCCCGGTGGAGCACGAGCTGCTCACCGTGGGCAACCAGGCCGCCTACTGGCTGCGGGTGCGGCTGCTCAGCCCGGAGCAGGGCCAGCCCACCTACGCGGTGTCGCCGCGGGTCCGGACCATCGTCGCCGAGACCCTCGGCGGCACCGTCACCGCCGAGCACTCGGAGAACATCCCCGCCGAGATCGTCGGTCGCAGTGACGGCCGGCCGGGGCAGGCCTTCGAGGTCTCCCACACTCCGGTGCTGCCGCGGCGCGACGGCGAGCACCTCACCGTCACCGACCCCGACGGCACCGTCACCTGGACCGAGGTCCAGAACTTCGCGGCCTCCGGCCCGGACGACCTGCACTACGTCTGGGACTCCGGCAGCGGCATCATCCGCTTCGGGCCGCGGGTCCGCTACGCCGACGGCTCGGTACGCCAGCACGGACGCATCCCGCGCGACGGCGCCGAGATCACCGTCAGCGGCTACCGCCACGGCGGTGGTCAGCGCGGCAACGTCGGGGCGCGCACCCTCACCGTCATGCGCTCCACGGTGCCCTTCATCCGCACTGCGGTGAACCTGGCGCCGGCTCTGGGCGGTGTGGACGCCGAGACCACGGCCGAGGCGCGGGTCCGGGCGCCGCTGACGCTGCGCACCGGTCAGCGGGCCGTCACCGGCGGGGACTACGAACGGCTGACGCTGGAGAGCTCCGTGGAGGTGGCGCGGGCTCGCTGCCTGACCGCGTCGCGGGGCAACGGTGCGGTGCGGATGCTCGTCGTGCCGCAGGTGCGCGGCGATGCCACCACGCACGTCATCGACGACTTCGCGATCGCGCCGCCGCTGCTGCGCCGCATCGGCGAGCACCTCGACCAGCACCGCCTCGTCGGCACCTCGATCGAGATCGGCACGCCGTTCTACCAGGGCGTCTCCGTGGTCGGGCTGGTCCATGCCGGGCCGGGTCGGCCGGCGGCGCTGGTGCGGCAGCGGGTCATGGACGCGCTGGCCCGCTTCATCAACCCGCTCACCGGTGGTCCGGACGGCGCCGGCTGGCCCTTCGACGCCGACCTCAACAGCGCCGTCGTCTCGCAGCTCATCGAGACGGTGGAGGGTGTGGAGCGCATCGACGAGGTGCTGCTCTTCGAGTACGACCTGCGGACCCGGCAGCGGCTCGGCGTCGCCAAGGACGTCATCCGGCTGGACCAGCACTCGCTGTTCCTCTCGGCCCCGCACCAGATCGTCGTCCGATGACGAGTCTGGTGCCCCGCGGCAACTCCCCGGCGCTGCGGTCCGCCCCGCGCAGCCCGCACTGGATGCTCGACCAGCTGCCGGTCGGCATGCTCGACGGCGACTTCTTCGTCCGCTTCGTCAGCATCTTCCAGGAGCTCGGCACCAGCCTGCTCGAGGACGCGGACAACGTCGACAACGTCGCCGACGTGACCGTCGCCCCCGACGCGATGGTCCGCTGGCTGGGGTCGTGGATCGGTGGCGGCACCATCGACCCGTCCCTGCCGGTGGAGCTGCAGCGACGGGTCGTGACCAGCGCGGCGAAGACGCTGACCTGGCGGGGGACGGCGCACGGGTTGGCGCAGTTCCTGGAGCTGGCCAGCGGCGGTCCGGTCGATGTCCGTGACGGCGGCGGGGTCTGGGTCGACGGCGACGCCCCCACCGACACCGCGTGGGTGGTGATGGCCGTGCAGTCGACGGGCTGGATGCCCGAGGCCGACTTCGTCGCGCTGGTGCGCGACGAGGTCCCGGCGCACGTGCGCGCCGAGCTGTACGTCGGCGAGCGCCTGGTGTGGCAGTCCGACGCCGAGGACGCGGGAGACGGGTCATGACCGAACCGAGCACCGGGTCCTGGGGCACCTCGTCGTGGGGGGCATCGGCCGACGCCACCGACGAGACCGTCACCATGCCGGCCGTCCCCGCCGCGGAGCCGGGGCGGCACGCCCAGCTGCCCGACGCGCAGCCGGCGCAGCAGCAGACCAGCTACGGCACCATGTTCGAGCACCCGCCGTATGCCACCGAGGAGGCCCCGATGACGGTCGACGTCCCGGAGCAGGCGCCGCCGCGGCCGTCGCCGTACCCCGCCGCCGACGCCGGGCCCACGGCGGGGGAGTCGCCCGCGGCCCCGTCGGTCCCGGCGGCGTCGCCCAGCTACGCGAGCACCGGGTATGCGACCGAGTCCGCGCCGGCTCCGGTGGCCCCGCCACCGAGCGGGTCGGGGTCGAGCGAGACGGTGACCTGCCCCGAGTGCGGCGCGTCGCAGTTCGTGAACCTGAACCGCCGCGACGCCACCGACTTCTGCCGCCGGTGCGACTTCCCGCTCTTCTGGACGCCCTCGCGCGTCAGCCGGGAATGGAACACCAGCCGCAACGGTGAGTCGCTGCGCCGCCTGCCCGGCACCGGCGGCGCGACCCGGCTGGCCTCGCTCGCCTGCCCGCACTGCGCCGAGCGCAATCCGGCCACCGCCGAGCTCTGCGCCCGCTGCGGCCGGTCGATGCACCTCGAACCGCCGCCCCCCATGCCGGTGCCGGTCTACGTCCCGCCGCCGGCCCCCGCACCCGAGCCGGAGCCGAAGGCCGGCATCCCCTACTGGGTCTGGGTCATCGCCGGGGCCGCCGCCGCTGGCATCGCCTTCCTGGTGCTCTTCCTCGTGGGCGTCATCAGCTTCTGACGCGCACCCGGCTCTGCTGCCGGCAACGACGAACGCCGCCGCCTGATCACAGGCGGCGGCGTTCGTCGTCAGGAGCGGCTCAGGGGAAGTCGATCACGAGCGTCTCGCTCGTGCTGTCGATGTCGACCTGGTTGCTGGTCTTGGTCACGGTCACCGGCGGATCGCCGGCGTCGGCGCCGGGCTTGGTGCCGGAGAACGTGGCGGTGACGTTGTCGTAGTACGGCACCACCGTGAAGGTCACGTCGCCGTTGGCGCTGACCGTCTGTGTCGCGGGGGTGCCGGTGGCGGAGTTCGGCAGGTTCAGCGTGACGGATCCGCTCGCACCTGTCGGCAGGTCCTTGACCGTGACCTTGACGGTGGCGCTGCGCTGGGTGAGCACGACGTTCTGCGTGGCAGCCGTCGAGGTCAGCGTCACCGCCGAGGCCGACCAGCGAGCGTCGATGTTCGACGGCGTGACGGTGTAACTCGACCCGGTCGCGCCGAAGAGCGAGATCGAACCGGGCGAGTTCGGGCCGACCGTCGTGCTGCGGTAGACGGTCGTCCCGCCGGTCGCGATCGTCAGCGTCAGCGCGGTCTGCGGCGTCTGGCCGGAGGAGCTGTCGGTGGTGACCGGGACGTTGGTCACGCCCGTGGCCATCGCGTACTCGTCGAGCTTGTAGTTCCGGCTCACCCCGGTCGTGGTGTCGGCGCCCGAGACCGTCACCGTGGCGCTGAAGGTGCACGTTCGCGCTGGCGCCTGGGCGGTGCTGTCGTTGCTGCAGATCTGCGTCACGGAGCTGCCGTCGCCGGCCGTGACGGTGCCCAGGTGTCCGGCGGGCAGGGACACCCGCAGCGTCCAGTCGTTGCCGAACGGCACCGCCAGGAACGTGTAGCTCATGGTGTTGCCCGTCGTCGTCGGACCGCTGCCGAGCAGGTCCTGCCCGTAGCTGGCGGACTTGAGGTGCCAGGCCACCGAGCTGTAGTCGATGCTCGAGTTGACGGCCAGATTTACGGTGACGTCACGGGTGACACGGTCGAGCTGGGTGGTTCCGTAGGGGTTGTCGACGCCGCTGTTGATCCGTCTCGGATCGCTCGAGCGGTACTGCCGGTAGCCGTCCAGGCGGCTCACCGTGCCGTTGTACCGGACGAAGTAGAAGTTGCCGTCCGGAACCCCGTCGATGAACCAGCGTCCGTCCTGGCCGGAGATGGTCTTCGTCGTGGTCGTCATCGGGGTGGTGTTGTCCTCGGCCGTCGCGACCTGGAAGTTGCCGCTGCCGTCGAGCGTCCCGAGCTCCACGGGCACGCCGTTGAGGCCGACCGCCGTGGTCTGCGAACCCTGCAACCCGGTCACCTGTCCGCTGGCCGTGGAGACCTGGACGTTTACCGGCAGGTTGAAGGTGACGTTGGCGGTACTCGCGCTGGTGTTCCGCGCGAGCGGGGCATCGCCGAAGGTGTAGTTGAAGTTGCTGCCGAAGGCCTCGACCCGGTAGGTGGCCGGCGAGAGGCCGGTGAAGACGAAGGTGCCGGAGGCCTTCGCGTCGGAGGTCTGCGATTCGCCGGTGTCGAGCCGGGTGATCTTCACCTGACACGACTTGTTGGTGCAGCCGTAGTTGACCGGCGGGGTGGCGTTGCGCTGCAGCTGGACTGTCAGCTGCACCGACTTCAGGTGCATCGCCTGCGAGGCGTCGGCGTCCGTTCCGCTGGCGATCGTGACGTTCTGCGACTCGGGCTTCCAGCCCGACGCGGAGTAGCTGACCGTCCAGACGGTGCCCGGCGTGAAGGTGCGCGTCGAGCCGAACGAGAGCTGGCCGGAGCTGGAGACCGTGGCGGTGACGGTGCCCTTGCCGGCACAGTCCGTGGCCGGGGACGTGCAGGAGGCGGTCACGCTGAGGCCGGCCGGCAGCTCGGTCGGATAGGGGTTGCCGTTGCCGGCCGTCGAGCCACTGGTGCTGAGGTAACCGGTGACGGTGCCGCCGATGCCGCCGAGGGCGGTCAGGACAGGGGCGGTGGTGAAGCTGCAGCCGGCGGTCGTGGTCTGCAACGGGCAGTCGACGACGCCGGTGGCGCTCTGGAAACCGGCACGGGTGACGGTGACGTCGTAGGTGCCCGGCCAGGCCTGGCCGGGGGTGCCGATGTGCGAGTCGGTCCAGCTGAAGTTGCCGTTGTTGTCCACGCTGCCGGTGGTGACGGTGCCGGCGCCGTAGGAGCTCCCCGAGCGTGGGGTCACGGTCACGGTCGCGCCGCCGACATTCGACCCCGCCGGCGTGGCGGTGATCTGCAGCGCGGACGTGCTCGCGGGCAGCGGCTGCACCGTGATCGCGGGCCCGGAGGAGGCCAGCGCGTACGAGCCGTCCACCTGCCGGAAGGCTGCGGCTGTCGAGGTGACGGACTGGACCGCCACCTTGGCGCTGACCAGCTGCACGTTGGTGGCGAGCGGGGTGTCGGCCGTCCCGGTGTCGGTCACGGTGCCGCCGCACGCGCTGACCGAGCTGGCCGAGGTGTCGGTCACGGCGAAGCAGCCGTTGGCGTCCGTGGTCACGGTGATCGACTGCTGCTTGGTCGTCCCGGTGGTGTCGTCGTTGACGACACCGGTGAGCTGCAGCCTGACGTTGCCGAGCGGCGTCTGGTTCTGGCTGCGGTAGGACGTGACGAGCCTGCCGGCGACGATGCCCACCGGCTGGGTCAGCACCAGCGGGCCGGCGGAGGTGTCCTGCTGATCGCTGACGCGGCCGACATCGATGCTGCGCGGCGCGTACCCGTCGGCGGTGACGGTGCAGGTGACGTCGGCGGCAGCGTCGACACCGTCGATGATGACGTTGCCGCCGCCGTCGAGCGTCGACAGGTCGCCCGCGGACTGGTCGGCGGTGGGCCCGCACGTCGCGCCACCGGTGAGGCCGGCGGCCGTCTGCCGGTTGCCGTCGCTGTCGAGAGTCTGCAGCTGCAGGACGACACGGCCGTCGCGCAGGATCTCGGGGGAGAAGATGCCGGTCTGCCCGCGGAACAGCGTCTGCTGCGCCGGGCCCGTTGTCGTGACGTACCAGGGGTTCTCGGTGACGGCGTAGATGTTGTAGGTGCCGTCGCAGAGGCCGGTCATCGTGTACTGCTGGTCCTCGTCGAGTTTGGCGACCTTCTGCTGCGGGTCGCCGCGCGTCTTGCAGACATCGACGGTGGGCGGGGTGAAGTCGCAGGCCGTCGGCGCGGGCGAGGTGTCGGAGACCGGCCGCGCGACGATGCAGCTGACGTAGCCGTCTGGTGACGGCGCGGCCGGGCCGTCCTTGGCGAGGTTCGACCCCACCGACTTGACCGTGCCGGTCAGGCCGTTGGTGGGGAAGAGCGACACGGTGGGCGCGTTGGCGATCGTGTTCGCCGGAACGCGAATGGTGACGGTGCCGGGCAGGTAACCCTCGACGTAGACGGTGAGCCGGTAGATGCCGGCCGGCAGGCCCTGGTAGGCGTAGAGCGAGTACGCGGTGGGTGCGTTGTCGGCGATCGGGACCGTCGGCGCCGGGGTCACCTGGTACTTCGCCGGGTCGGTCGAGTCCTCGGTCGCGATCGGCACCTCGATGCCATTGGTGTTGCGCAGCGTGAAGCTGACCGAGCAGGTCGGGTCCACGGCCTTCTGGCAGGTCAGCGCACCGGAGGGGTCGGTGGCGCTGGAGACGAAGCCGGTGATCGAGGAGGCGTCCTTGTTGCTCGCGACCGGCAGCGACAGGGCGCCGTCCGGGACGTTCACGGGGATGCCCGCCTTGACGTCGACATCGGTGTAGGCGGTGCCGAGCCCGGCGAACTCGGCGCTCAGCACGTAGCTGCCGGGCGCGACCCCGTCCAGGCGGAACGCGCCGTCCTCACCGGTCGTCACCTTGTACTTGTTGGCCTGCGAGGTCAGCGTGATGCCGGCGCCGTCCACCGGACCGGTGATCGGCTGCTTGTCCTTGTCGGTCTTGACGCTGCCGTCGTCGTTGAACTGCGCGCCGCTCACGGTGCCGCGCACGACGGTCGTCGCGGACGTCATCGAGATGGCCTGCTGCCGGGTGCGCTGGTTCAGCTTGATCGTCACGGCGCGGGTCTGGGTGACGTAGCCGGGCGCCTGCGCCGTGATGACGTACCGGCCGGCGGGCAGGTTCGGCAGCAGGTACGTGCCGGTCTGCGAGCCGGTCGTGATGGTCGTCGAGGTGCGCTGCGTGTCCGATGACGTGGCCGTCACCGAGACGTTGCCGAGCGGCTCCGCGTCCCCCTGCGAGGTCGGGCCGGTGACCGAGCCGGTCAACGTGGTGGCGTCGTCGTCCAGCTTCAGGTTGACCGTGCCGCTGCCGCCGGCGCCGAGCGTGACGATCCGCGAGTCGGTGCTGAGTCCGTCCTTGTAGGCGGTGACGAGGTAGGTGCCGGGCGTCGAGAGGCCGTCGACCGACCAGTCGCCCTTGTTGCGGCCGCTGGAGTCGGAGCTGGAGGCGACCGTGGTCGTGCCGTCCGACAGCGTCAGGGAGGCGCCCCCGACTGCGCCGTCCGGACCGGTGACGACACCGCGCAGGACGCCCTTGCCCGGCACGAGCGTGACCTTCATCGGTTCGGTGGCGGCCGCGCTGGATGCGTCTAGCACGTAGCGCTGTGTCTGGAAGCCGGCCTTGGCGAAGGTGACGAGGTAGTAGCCGGGAGCGGTGACACCGGCGAAACCCCACGAGCCGTCGGCCTTGGTGACGAGGTTGCGAGCCGGATTGGCGAGCGTGACGGCGCTGCTGCGGTCGGCGAGCGCTGCCTCCGGGATCTTGCCGAGGCCGCGGAAGAGGTCGGAGTTGACGCCGCGACCAGTGGCGCCCTGCGCGTCCTCGTCCACGAGCGAGGTGGGCTTCATCGACACCGTCACCCCGGCAGGGATGTCGTTGTCGACGGTGCCGCTGAACTGCACCTTCTGTGCACCCGCGCTGTCGGAACCGGAGCTGCCCGAACCCGAGCCGCCCGAACCTGAGCCGCCCGAACCCGAGCCGCCCGAACCCGAGCCGCCCGAACCGGAGCCCCCGGAGCCGCCTGATCCCGAGCCGCCCGACCCCGAGCCGTCACCGGAGGCGCCGGCGGACGGCGTGGCGGTCTGCGTCGTGCGCAGCTTGTCCAGCGCCTTGTCCCGGGCGCTCGCGACCTTGTCGCGGCTGGAGCCGCTGTCGGAGTCGTTGGCCATGTTGACGATCTTCGGGATGAAGACGATGGCCAGTCCGGCCCAGAGCGCGACGACCGCCAGCAGGGCGAAGAACTTCGGCGCGGTGTTGCCGAAGAGCGCCTTGGTGGTGACGGCGGCGTCCGCGCGCCGGGGGGCGCCCCGGCCGCGGGCGGTGACGGTGTAGCCGTAGCGCGTGGGGCGGCCGAAGGCCTGTGTCGCCACCTTGACCCTGGCCGGGACGGTCGCGCTGGTGCCGGGGGCGAGCTCGACGACATCGGCCGACGGGATGACCCGTGCGGCGTCGTGGGAGCTCACGTCGAGCCGCACCGACTCCGGGGTACTTCCCACGTTGCTGACGACGATGCGCACGGAGCCGCGCCGGCGGCGACTGATCTCGGCCGGGGCGATCGACACCTCGAGCCGTCCCGCCGCGTCGACGGCGAGGGCGTAGTCGGCGATGGCCGCGCTCGAGGTGGCCTTGCCCGACGCGGGGTCGATGGCCTGCACCGTGATCGCGAAGGGGTACTTCGCGGCGAGGGTGCCGACGGCGGGGTGCAGCGTGAAGTCCATCGGGACGGTCTCGCCGGGCATCAGCACCCGGCTGCGGCTGGCCTCGGGCAGCCAGTCGGCGTCGACCCCGAGGAAGGTGACGGCCATGATCCGCGGCTCGGGCGCCCGGTTGGTGACGAACGCCCGACCGCCGACGCTGCTCCCGGCGGCGGTGCGGATCGTGGCCTCACCGTCGGCGGTGACCGCGGGCGGGAGGTCGTCGGCGTAGCCGCCCGAACGGGGCGGGGGCGGCGTCGTCATTGGCCTACCTTGATGTTGGCCCCGGTGTACTGCCTGCTGGGACGCACGGTGATGGTGAGGGTGTTGGTCGCCGCGGCCGGGTCGCTGGTGGGGCCGGTGGCCAGCGTGTAGGTGCCCGCGTCCACGTCGTCGAAGGTGAACGTGCCGGCCAGGCTCCGCCCGCTGGCGTCCCGGTCGTCCGACGTCCGCGTCCGGGTGCGGTCCAGCACCGTGGTGGCGTACTGGTCGCGCAGGTAGAGGAAGACGTACCAGTTCTCGCGCGGGCCCGTGTTGGTGGAGGTGCTGCCGGCGTTGCAGCACGACACCGAGCCGTTGATGGACGCCGGGCGCGGCAGCTCGATCACCTTGTCGTCGATGCGTTGCCCGGCGATCAGGGAGATCACCTCGGATCGTGGCGTGGTGCCGCTGCGACTGCTGGCCGTCAGCGTGTACGTGCCCGGCGGGACGTTCTCGAAGCTGAAGGCGCCACATTCCGGCGCCACGGATGCCGAGGTGACGGTGTAGGTCGAGGCTCCGGTGCTGAGGGTCACCGTCGCCTCGCCGAGATTGTCGCTGCCCGAGCCACAGGTCGTCGCTCCCGGCTGCCGCACGGATCCGTCGAGGATCGCCGTCGCGGACTGCATCTGCACCTGCAGCGTGTTGTTCGATCCGACGCGGGTGCCCACCGAGCCCTGCGTGACGCGGCCGGCGGAGTCCAGCGAGACCGAGATGGTCTGTGACTGGAGGTCGGCGCGGGAGAAGGTGGCGGTGTACGTGCCGGGCACGGCGAGACCGGCCAGCGACCAGCGCCCCTGGTCACCCTTCTCGCTGCCGGTGACGGTCTGGATCGAGGAGCGGCCGTTGGTGAAGGTGACGCTGACGCCGGGCGCGGGATCGTTGCCGGGCAGCTCGGTGACGGTGCCGGAGAGCGCGGCCGAGGATCTGGTCATGGTGATGTCGACGCCCGTGAGGCTCTGGGCGTTGGAGAGGCTGAGGCTGATCGTCTGCGACGCGTAACCGGCCCGCGTAGCGACCACGGTGTAGGAGGCCGGCGTCGAGAGCGTCCGCAGCGTGAAGGTGCCGGCGTTGGCACCGGATTGCGTGACCGTGCTCGCCGACGACGTGCCGGTGGTCGCGGTGATGGTCACCTGGTCCAGCCCGGCCGAGCCGTCGGTGACGCGGCCGCGAATCTCGCCGTCGCCCTTGACCAGTCGTAGCGAGACGCCCTTGCGGGTCTCGCCGGCGCCGACGTCCACGCGCTGCGTGGCCGTGGCGTAGCCGGCCTTCACCACGACGAGGTCGTAGGTGCTGGGGGAGGGGACATTGCTCAGCGTGAACGAGCCGTCCGAACCGATGGGAACCTGCTGCACGACGGCGCCGCCGTTGTCCGGTGGCGTCACGGGTGCGCCCGGTGTGGCCGGCGCCCCCAGCGGGGAGCTGCCCGCGGTGTTCGTGCCCGGCGCTGTCCCGGTCGGCGCGGCCGCGTTGACCCCGCTCGGCAGCGTCTCGAGGAAGAGCGTGGACGCCCCCACGTCGTCGCCGACCACGTTGCCGGTGATGGTGGCGGGCACGCCGCCGAGGGCGACGTCGAGCTTGCCCTTCGTCTGGCCGGCGTCCAGCGAGACGGCGGTCGCGTCGTCCGCGGTGGTGGCGCCGGGATACCAGAGCTGGTTGAACCCGGCGCCCCGGAAGCTGATCTTGTAGGTGCCGGCCGCGAGCTCGGCGACGCTGTAGCCGCCGCGCTGGTCGGTGACGGTGGTGGCGACGGCCTCGGCGGTGTCGGAGTCGGCGTAGACGCTGACGGCGACACCCGGTACCGGCGTGCCCGACGTCAGCTGCCGGACCGTTCCCGAGACCCCCGAGGTGCCGGTGGTCGCGGCGCCGGAGTCCTTCGCCGCGGCCACCTGGAGGGCGAGGTTGCGGTCGGCCGTGCTCTGCGCGACCAGGCGGGACAGTGCCAGCGTGATGACCAGGGCGAAGACGGTGGCGGCGAAGAGCAGCCCGAACAGCGACAACGCGCCGCGCGCCATCACCGACTTCTGGATGAAGGTGGCGTTCGCCAGTGCCGTGCGCTCGTCGGCGTCGTCGTCCTCGACGGTGCCGCCCGCGACCGCGGCGCCGTCGTCGGCATGGTCGCCGCGTCGCCTGGTGACGGTGGCCGCCAGCGGGGGGTGGTCGTCGAGAAAGACCGAGAGCGTGCGCACCGTCGGCATGCCGAAGAACGAGCGCTTGGCCGCTGCTCGCATGTCGACCACGGCGTGCTGGCCCGGTTGCAGATCGACGTGGGCGGGCTCGAAGCCGAACCTGACCTGGCTCTCGGGATCGTCGCCGGCGAGGTATCCGACGAGGTTCGTGTTGCCGGTGTTCTCGACCAGCACGCTGAAGCTGGCCCGCTTGCCGGCGGTGACGACCATCGGGTCGACGCGAAGCTGGGTCATCGGCGCCTCGGGCACCGAGAGGTCGATCTCGCTGATCGTGCTCGCGTACGGCTCGGTCAGCTCGCGCACCTGCACGGCGAGGCGCCGGTTGCCCGCCGGCATCCCCCGCGGCGGGTCCACGGTGATCTCGACGACCCGGGTCTCGTCCGGGAAGAGCGAGAGGTGCTCGGTGGGCAGCTCGACCCAGCCGGGGTCGGCGCCGAGCACGCGGATCGAGTAGCCGGCGATGATGGATTCGGTGTTCGTCACGGTCAGGATGACCGGCTGACCGATGCCGGGGGTCAACTCGAGGGACGAGGGGGCGAGGTCGACGCGCATCAGCTCGTCGCCTTCAGCGAGATGTTCTGCTTGACCGGCTTGCCGTCGGTCTCGTCGGGGATCCGTACGAGGGCGGTCCGCTGGCGGTAGCCGTCGGCGACCACGGTGACGCTGTAGCTGCCCGGTGCGAGGTCGTCGAAACGGTACTTGCCGGTCGAGCTGGTGGTCGTCGTCGTGAAGCTCTGCTGTCCGTTGGTGGCGGTGACGGTGGCGCCGCCGACAGCCGTGCCTTTGCTCGTCACAGCGCCGCGCACGCTGCCCAGCCGTTGTGCGAGTCGGATGACGGTCTGGTTGTCGGCCCCCTGCGGCAGGGTGACGGGGACGCTCGCGGTGGCGTACTGGCCGCTGGTCGCGCTGAGGGTGTACGACCCCGACCGCAGCCCGTTGATGATGAAGCGGCCGGTGTCGCCGGTGGTCAGCGTCGTGGTGGTCGGGGGCGCTCCGGACGTCGCCGCCCCGCCGACCGTGACGGTCACACCGCCGAGGCCCTTGCCATCGGGGCCGATGACCTTGCCGGTGACCGAGCCGGTGCCGCCGGCGAGATTGACGTCCGCGCTGGCCTGGCTGGCGCCCGCCTTGAGGTCGACGACCTTGGTCACCGAGCCCCGTCCCGGCGCGGAGACGGTGACGATGTAGGTGGCCGGCGTCGGGAGGTTGCTCAGCACGTACGCACCGACCTGGCCGCTGGTCGGCGTGCCGACGCTGACGGTCTGGCCGCCGACCGTGGTCGTGACGGTGGCGCCGCCGAGGGCCTGCCCGTCCGAGCGGACCGTTCCCGAGATCTGGCCCGCGGCAGCGCCGAGTGTCACCGTCGGCTCGATGCGCGAATCGGCGCCGCTGACCGAGTCGATCAGCGTGCTGGACTGGTAACCGGGGGTGGTGAAGTTCAGCTGGTAGCTGGCCGGCGCCGGCAGATTGCGCAGCGTGTACGAACCGCCGCTGGTCGTCGCCGTCGCCACGACCTTGCCGGCCTTGTTGCCGAGCAGCGAGCGTGCCGTCACCGTGGTGGCGACCGTGCCGCCGTCGTCGCCGGCGTCCACCTTGCCCGTGATGCTGGCCGGCTTGCCGGTGACGACCTCGTTGATGTCCTCGGTCTTGCCCTGGGCGATGGCGACGATCTTCTGGGCCGTGGTGCTGGTCGGCTGGTTCGGGAACCAGCTGTCGACGAAGCCGGCGCGGGAGAACTTGACGACGTAGGACGTCGGGAAGAGGCCCGCCAGCGTGTAGGTGCCGTCGGTCTGGGTGGCGGCGGAGCTCATCTCCAACAGACCGCTGCGTCCCTGCCGGTAGGCAGTGACGAGGATGCGCCCCACCGGCTGCTGGTCCACGGCGCCGACGACGGTGCCCGAGATGGTGCCGCCGGTGCCGGGCGGCACCTGTCCGGACTTGCTCAGCGCGCCGGCGGGTGCGGCGTCGGCCGCGTCGCCGCCGGCGCCGTTGGCTGAGCCGCCCGAGCCGCCCGAGCCGCTCTTGACGGCGCCGTTGGCGTCGGAGCCCGCGGTGCTGGCGAAGAAGGAGGCCGGTGCCTGCTTGGTCATGGGATCGCCGGCGAAGACCTTGCCCAGGCCGAGCAGGAATGCCGCGGCCCAGAGGGCAATGATGCTCAGCAGGATGAGAACGGTGAGCAGGCCGCGGCTCACCGTCGGCTTCTGCCGGAGTCGCACCGAGGTTTGGCGCACCAGTTCGACTGCGGCGCCCTCGTCCTCGGTGTCGGCGACGGGGTCCCCGCCGGGGTGCGCCTCCGGGTCGGCCGGGGGAGCGAGCAGGGCGGTGCTGCCGTTGGCCACGATGGCGGCGTCGGATTCGAGGTCGGCCGGCAACGGCGCGAACTCCTCGGTGCGGTCTTGGGCGTTCGGGTTCCGGCCGGCGGTCCATGCCGGACGGGCGACGGCCTCGACCGAGACGATGCGGTCGATCTCGGCGCCGGTGAACATCCGCGGCCCGCGGACCTGCATGAGGACGGGGGCGACGGTGTTCGGTTCGAGCCGCCGTGTCTCGGGCGTGAAGGCGATCTCGGCGAGCCGGTCGGGGTCGGCTCCGGAGAGGCGGACGTCCAGCGGAACGTTGCCGGTGTTGGTCAGCTCGATGACGAAGCGGCCGGCGCGGCGGGCACGCACGATCCGCGGCTTGACCGCCATCCGCAGGCCGGGGTGCGCGGCGACCTGCAGGTCGACGTCGATGTAGTCCGGCGGTCCGTCGGTGCCGTGGGAGACGACCTCCACGGTGAGCGGGTGCCGGCCGGCGGGGTGCGCCGCGGGGACGTTGAGGCCGACGTGCACCTTGCCGGCAGCGTCCGGGAAGAGCGGCAGCAGCTGCGGCTGCGACGAGACGTACTCGGTGGCCAGGCCGATGACGTTGGCGCTGATACCGGCGATGACGGCATCGGTGTTGACGACTTCGAGGGTGAGCCCGGTCGAGGCGCCCGGCTCGACGGCGAGCAGGGTCGAGTCGGCTACGACGCGCACGAGGCGCTCACTCGGCGGTCCCGGTGTCGCCGGGGCGTCGCGTGTAACTGGCGATGCCGGTGACGGGGGCGGGCTCGACGGTCCAGCCGAAGGTGTCGGCCGCGACGGTGCAGTGCATCGAGAAGCCCGCCTGCAGGCTGTTGTTGGCGCCGGCCCAGATGTCGCGCGCGCGGTGGCGGTCGTCCTCGACGAAGGAGAGCAGGATCGAGGAGGTCAGCGCGGGCGTCGTGTACTCGGCCGGCACCATGTCCAGGCCGGCGATGCGGCTGATGACCTCGCCGAGCAGCTGATGCGACTCCACGACGTCGTTGCCGACCCAGGCGCTGACCATGTAGTTCAGCTCGATCATGGGCTGCGGCGCCCGCCGCTCGCCCTTGCCGTTCGCATCGACCCGGCGCACCGGTGCGCGGTTCGGCACCGAGCTGCGGGTGATGTCGAAGAGGAAGAGGTTCACCGTCGGGCGGGTGATGCCGCCGGACCACTGCGAGCTGGGGATGTCGAAGCTGATGTCACCGATCTCGCGGGGAAAGGGCAGCTCGGTGCGCAGCATGAGCTCGAGGCTCTCGTCCACCATGCGGATGAACATGACGTCCCGTCGGATCGAACCCACTGTCGCTGGATCGGTGCGGCGGGCCGGGACCATCTTCGCCTAACGCCGGTTTAGCGGTCAACGCGAACGGGCATACTCGCGCCCTTTTCGGGCCCTTTTCGCCAGGGCAGAGGACGTTGAGTCAACGTTGCGGGACCAACGTCCCGCAACGGCGCAAAAGGGTCGCCTGACAGCAGCGACGGCCTGGTGCCACAGCGCGGACTCGACGTCGATTTTCGTCCCCGTGTTCTGCACCCGAATACGCGTGCAGAACACGGGGAGGTCGAGACGACCCCGCCGCTTTCTTCGGGCGGCGGGTGAGGGGCCGGAAAACGCCACGAGGCCCCGGCGAACCGGGGCCTCGTGGGTCAGGACGACTCAGACATCGTGATCGCCGCTGCGCGGCGCAGCGACGTCGTCGTGATCGCCACTTCGCGGCTCAACAGCGTCGTCGTCACTCGGAAGCACAAGCAAGCTTGGCTTCACTCGCTCCTAGACGCTGTCACTCGGAAGCTTGAGCAAGCTCGGCTTCGCTCGGCTCCTAGACGTCGTAGTACAGCTCGAACTCGTGCGGGTGCGGGCGCAGCCGGATCGGGTCGATCTCGGCGGTGCGCTTGTAGGTGATCCAGGCCTCGATGAGGTCCTCGGTGAAGACGCCGCCCTCGGTGAGGTACTCGTGGTCGGTCTCGAGGCGGTCGAGCACCTCGCCGAGCGACCCCGGCACCTGCGCGATCGAGGCGAGCTCGTCCGGCGGGAGCTCGTAGAGGTCCTTGTCCACCGGGGCGGCCGGCTCGATCTTGTTCTTGATGCCGTCCAGGCCCGCCATCAGCATCGCCGAGAAGGCGAGGTAGGGGTTGGCCGACGGGTCGGGCACGCGGAACTCGATGCGCTTGGCCTTCGGCGACGAGCCGGTGATGGGGACGCGGATGCAGGCGGAGCGGTTGCCGGCCGAGTAGACCAGGTTGACCGGCGCCTCGTAGCCCGGCACCAGCCGGTGGTAGCTGTTGACCGTCGGGTTGGTGAAGGCCAGCAGCGACGGCGCGTGGTGCAGCAGGCCACCGATGTAGTAGCGCGCGAGGTCCGACAGGCCGGCGTAGCCGAGCTCGTCGTAGAACAGCGGCGAGCCGTCCTTCCACAGCGACTGGTGGCAGTGCATGCCCGAGCCGTTGTCGCCGAAGAGCGGCTTCGGCATGAAGGTGGCGGTCTTGCCGGCGGCCCAGGCGACGTTCTTGATGATGTACTTGAACTTCTGGACGTCGTCGGCTGCCTTCTGCAGCGTGTTGAACTCGTAGTTGATCTCGGCCTGACCGGCGGTGCCCACCTCGTGGTGCGCGCGCTCGAGCTTGAGGCCCGCGTTGATGAGCGCGGTGCTCATCTCGTCGCGCAGGTCGGCGTAGTGGTCGACCGGCGGGACCGGGAAGTACCCGCCCTTGTAACGCGTCTTGTAACCGCGGTTGCCGCCCTCCTCGATGCGTCCGGTGTTCCAGGCGCCCTCGATGGAGTCGATGTGGTAGAAGCCCTCGTTCTGGGCGGTCTGGAACCGCACGTCGTCGAACACGTAGAACTCGGCCTCGGGGCCGAAGAAGGCGGTGTCGGCGATGCCGGTGCTCTTGAGGTACTCCTCGGCCTTGGCCGCGACCTGACGGGGGTCGCGCTCGTAGGGCTCACCGGTGCGGGGCTCGACGATGGAGAAGTTGAGGTTCAGCGTCTTGGCCTTGCGGAACGGGTCCACGAAGGCAGTCTCGGCGTCGGGGATGAGCTTCATGTCCGACTTGTGGATCGCGGCGAAACCGCGGATCGAGGAGCCGTCGAACATGGCGCCCTCGGTGAAGAAGTCGTCGGGCAGGGTGGCCGCGGGCACGTTGAAGTGCTGCTGCTGGCCGGGCAGGTCGGTGAAACGGACGTCGATGAACTCGACACCCTCGTTCTTCACGAAGCTCAAGACCTCGTCGGGACTGCTGAACATCCGTCCTCCGTTGACAGGTATGGGGAATCGGCGGCGACGCTACGTCGGCATTGTTTCAGGCCGGTTGCGCGGCTGTGGCGCGGGCACCGGGTGCGGCCGGCGCCGCGCTCAGTTGCGGACCACGGCGGTGTCGGTGAGCCGCTCGTGCATGCCGCGGCCGTCCCGGTCGAAGACGACGGCCGGGATGAGGATGCAGAGCAGCGCCGTCCGGGCGAGGATCCGACCCGGTCCGATGGCCGCGTCCCGGTCGACGCGGATGAGGCGCAGGCCGGTGAGGTACATGCCGAGCGTCCGGCCCGCGAAGAGCACCCCGAGAACGTAGATGAGCACGAACGGCACGTAGCTCCACAGCTGCGGCAGGGCACCCTCGACACCCTTCCCGCTGCCCCGGACGAAGAGCGAGGCGACGAGGCCGGAGGCGACGATGTCGATGAGGAAGGCACCGAGCCGGACCCCGCCGGTGGCGAGCGAGCCGCGCCCGGACTCGGGCAGGCCGATGGCCTCGCCGCGGTACTTCTGCGGGCGCTGCGGGGCCGTCACGACTTGCGGCGGACCGTGCGCTGCATGCTGCGCATCTTCGCGCCCTGCGGCATCGGACCCTGCGGCAGCGGCGACTTGGCGCCGCCGAGGGCGGCGAGCCGCTTCTCCAGCGCGCCGACCTGGTCCTTGGAGAGGTTGGCCGGCAGCTTGAGCAGATAGCGGTTCAGCTTGCCGAGCCGGATGTCGCCCTCACCGGTGCCGACGGTGATGTCGTAGATGGGGGTGTCGCCGACGACGCGGGCGGTGCGCTTCTTCTCCTGCGCGATGAGCCCCCGCAGCCGGTGCGGCGCCCCCTCGCCGACGAGGACGACCCCCGGCCGTCCGACGAGACGGTGGACGGCGTCGAGTTGGGTGGTGCCCGCGACGGCCTGGGTGAGGCGCCAGTCGCCCCGCAGCTGCTGCTGCAGCATCCAGCCGGCGGCGCCGGCCTGTCCTTCGGCCTGGGCGAACATGGACCGTTGCGCCCGCCGGGAGAAGAAGAGCATGCCGACGAAGACGGCCATCAGCAGCGCGAGCGGGATCGGGAAGACGAACGAGTCCGTGACCAGGAACGCCAGCGCGAAGACCACCGCCGCGACCACGACCATGACGGCGATCAGCGTCGGCAGGAACTTCGGGTCGTTGTTCTTGGTGATGACGAACGCCTGGCGCACGTTGCGCCAGGTCTCCCGCCGCTTTTCACGCTTCGCGGTGCGCAGCGCCTTCTTCTCCTCGCCGCTGAGCTTGACCTTGGGTGCTTTGCCGGCCTTGCCGCGCGCGCCTGTCGCCATACCGTCGAGGATAGTTGGCCCCGTCACGGACGCGCAGCCGTAGGTTCCTTGTGAGGTCTGCGTTTGGTGTTTACCGATCCGTTATGCATACTCGGTCCCCGTGCCTGCTCTTCGCCGCCTGACCGTCGCCCTCCTCGCCGTCGCCGCCTGCGCGCTCTCGCTGCTGGTGGCCACGCCGGCCGAGGCTGCCACCTCGCCGGCGGCCAAGCGGATCATCTCGATCGCCAAGTCGTTCGTGGGCCACGCCCGCTACGCCGAGGGCGGCAACTCGCCCCGTCGCGGCTTCGACTGCTCCGGATTCACCCAGTACGTCTACGCCAAGGCCAAGGCCGGGAAGCTGCCGCACAACGCCGAGGGGCAGCGCCGGATGAAGCACATGAAGCGCGTCTCGGCTCGCAAGGCCCGTCCCGGGGACCTGGTCTTCTACAGCAAGCCGGCCTTCCACGTCGCGATCTACGCCGGCCACCACAAGCAGTACGCCGCCGCCACGCCGCGCGACGGCATCCGCTACCAGCGGATCTGGAGCTCCGACGTCACGTACGGACGGTTGGTCAAGTAGCGCCCACGGCTCTTCCCCTGCGGTGTGGTCATATCCGATGCGGAGAATCGACCACTGCACAGGGGAAGAGGCGGTGTGCGACTACTAGCCCCGCTACGCTCGCCTCGCCTGCCGGTACAGCCGACCGGCGCGGTAGGACGACCGGACCAGCGGGCCGGACATGACGCCGGCGAAGCCGATCTCCTCGGCCTCTTCGCGCAGCTCGACGAACTCCTGCGGCTTGACCCAGCGCTCGACCGGATGGTGCTTCGGCGACGGGCGCAGGTACTGCGTGATGGTCACCAGCTGGCAGCCCGCGTCGTGCAGGTCCTGCAGCGCCTCGCTGATCTCCTCGCGGTTCTCGCCCATGCCGAGGATGAGGTTGGACTTGGTGACGAGTCCGAAGGCCCGGGCCTGCCGGATGACGTCCAGCGACCGCTCGTAGCGGAACCCCGGCCGGATGCGCTTGAAGATGCGTGGCACCGTCTCGACGTTGTGCGCCAGCACCTCGGGGCGGCTCTCGAAGACCTGCGTCAACAGCTCGGGGATGCCGTTGAAGTCCGGGACGAGGTTCTCGACACCCGTGCCCGGGTTCAGCTCGTGGATCTGGCGGACGGTCTCGGCGTAGAGCCAGGCTCCACCGTCGACCAAGTCGTCACGGGCAACGCCGGTGATGGTCGCGTAGCGCAGCTGCATCGTCTTGACGCTCTCGGCGACACGGCGCGGCTCGTCACGGTCCAGTGGCTTCGGCCGGCCGGTGTCGATCTGGCAGAAGTCGCAGCGCCGGGTGCACTGGTCGCCACCGATGAGGAACGTCGCCTCCCGGTCCTCCCAGCACTCGTAGATGTTGGGGCAGCCGGCTTCCTGGCAGACGGTGTGCAGGCCCTCGGACTTCACCAGCGACTTGAGCTCGGTGTATTCCGGACCCATCTTGGCGCGGGTCTTGATCCACTCGGGTTTGCGCTCGATCGGCACGGCGCTGTTGCGCTGCTCGATGCGCAGCATCTTGCGGCCCTCGGGCTGGACGGCGGTCATACGGACATCACGAGACCACGGTACTGCCGTGCAGCGCGGCCGGCAGGTGACGCTCGACCAGCGGCAGCACGTCGGCGACCGTGACGTCCCGGCCGGTCTCCTGCGACAGTGAGGTGACAGCCGCGTCGGGGATGCCGCACGGGACCATGTTGGCGAAGAAGCGCATGTCGGGGTCGCAGTTGAGGGCGAAGCCGTGCAGCGTGACGCCACGGGCGACACGGATGCCGATCTGTCCGAGTTTGCGGTCCGGAGTGCCGGCGACCCAGGCGCCCGAGCGACCCTCCACCCGTCCGGCGGTAACGCCGAACTCGGCGCAGACGTCGATGAGCATGCCCTCCAGGCGGCGCACGTAGGCCACGACGTCGACCGGGTCGGGGAGCTTCACGATCGGGTACCCCACCAGCTGGCCGGGGCCGTGCCAGGTGATCTTGCCGCCCCGGTCGACGTCGATGACGGGGGTGCCGTCGAAGGGCCGTTCGTGCGGTTCGGTGCGCTTGCCCGCGGTGTAGACGGACGGGTGCTCGAGCAGCAGCACCGTGTCCGGCGCCGTGCCCTCCACCACCTGCCGGTGCAGCTCACGCTGCCGGTCCCACGCCTGCCGGTAGTCGACGGTCCCGGCGCGGACGATCTGCACGTCGCTCACACCCTCCACGGTACGACCCGGACGGTGATGCGAAGTAGGGGTCTCGTCTGACGAATGTCAGGGGTGATTGGGGGCAAAACCCCATCGAGTCCTGTCGGTCTCCACCGCTACGGTTCTGCCGTGACCATGACCGATACCCCGCCGTCCCCGGCGTCGGACCCGACGTCCGAGAAGCCCGCGAAGCCCAAAGCCGTCTGGGTCGTCCTCGCCCTCGGCATCATCATGTTCCTCGTCGGCGCGGCCGGCGGCTCCTACGAAGGCAAGCTCGGCGAGGTGCAGAAGAACGACAGCTCGTCGTTCCTGCCCGACTCGGCCGACTCGACCAAGGTCGCCAATGCCACGCAGAAGTTCGTGGGCAGCCAGTCCATCCCCGGCTTCGTCGTCTACAAGCGCGCCGGCGGTCTCACCGCCGCTGACAAGACCAAGATCAGCTCCGACATCGCCAAGTTCCGCTCGGCGAAGGGCGTCTCGGCTCAGGAGATCCCGCCGGCGGCCGCGGTGAGCAAGGACGGGACGGTCGCCTCGGTCTCGGTCCCGCTCATCGGCAAGAAGGCCAACGGCGACAGCCTCGACGGCACCCAGCTGGTCGACAACGAGAACGCGGTCCTCGACATCGCGAAGAAGGGCGCACCGGACGGGCTGAAGGTCTACAGCGCCGGTGCGACGGGCCTGCTCGTCGCCTTCATCGACGCCTTCGACGGCTTGGACACCAGCCTGCTCCTCGCGGCAGGCATCGTGGTCATCGTCCTGCTGCTGTTCGTCTACCGCAGCCCGGTGCTCTGGTTCTTCCCGCTCTTCAGCGCGGTGCTGGCCCTCGGTGCGTCGGCCCTCGTGATCTACCCGCTGGCCAAGAACGGGGTGATCACGCTCAACGGCCAGAGCCAGGGCATCCTCTCGGTGCTCGTCATCGGTGCCGGTACGGACTACGCGCTGCTGCTGATCAGCAGGTACCGCGAAGAGCTGCACGTCTACGAGAGCCGGCTGCACGCGATGGTCGCGGCCTGGAAGGGTGCCGCCCCCGCCATCGTCGCCTCGGCGATGACCGTCATCCTCGGTCTGATCTGCCTGTCCTTCGCGGAGCTGAACTCGACCGCCGGGCTCGGCCCGGTCTGCGCGATCGGCATCGCCGCCACCGTGCTGGTCATGCTGACGCTGCTGCCGACGCTGCTGGTGATCTCGGGCCGCTGGATCTTCTGGCCGAAGCGACCGAACTTCGATCGGCAGGCCGACCTGCTGAAGAACCACGGGGTGTGGGGTCGCTTCGCCGAGAAGGTCGCCGGCAACGCCCGGCGCAGCTGGATCGGCGCCGCGGTCGTGCTCATCGCCTGTGCCTTCGCGGTCATCGGGCTCAAGACCGAGGGGCTCTCCACCCAGGACGGTTTCACCAGCAAGCCGCAGGCCGTGGTGGGTCAGGAGATCTACGACGCCGCCTTCCCGCAGGAGAAGGGTGCCGGTGCACCGGCACAGATCCTCGCCAACGACGACAAGGCCGACGACGTCATCGCCGCGGCCAAGCGCGTGGACGGGATCTCCTCGGCGGGCAACGGTGTCTGCGTCGCCCTGGACTACGGGAAGATCACCTCGCTCTCCTCGGCGCAGCGGGCGCAGTTCGTGGCGGCGCAGGCGCGGCAGCAGTGCCCGCCGTCGTCCGTGCAGGCCACCCCCCGGGACGGCAAGATCCTCATCAGCGCGCAGCTGACGTCCAGCTTCGACTCGACCGCGGCCTACCAGACCGTGGACCGGCTGCGGACGGCGCTGGACAAGGTGAGCGGTGCCGACGCGCTCGTGGGCGGGCAGTCGGCGTCCAACCTCGACGTCCAGGACGCCTCACGGCACGACCGCAACCTGATCATCCCGATCGTGCTGGCCGTGATCCTCGTGGTGCTGGCGCTGCTGCTGCGGGCCCTGCTCGCCCCGATCATCCTGATCATCACGGTGGTGCTGTCGTTCCTCGCCTCGTTGGGGGTGAGCGCGATCTTCTTCAACCACGTCTTCGACTTCGCCAACGCCGATCCGGGTTACCCGCTCTTCGCCTTCGTCTTCCTGGTGGCGCTGGGCATCGACTACAACATCTTCCTCATGACCCGGGTACGTGAGGAGACGGTGCGCCACGGCACGCGACAGGGCATCACCCGCGGTCTCGCCGTCACCGGTGGCGTGATCACCTCGGCCGGCCTAGTGCTGGCGGCGACCTTCGTGGTGCTCGGGGTGCTGCCGATCGTCTTCCTGGCCCAGATCGGCTTCACGGTGGCCTTCGGCGTCCTGCTCGACACCTTCGTCGTCCGCTCGATCCTGGTGCCGGCGCTGGCCCACGACATCGGCAAGAAGATCTGGTGGCCGTCCAAGCTGGCGGCGGCCGGCGCGAAGGACTGATCAGAGCCTGCGGGTCTCCAACGGGGTCTCGACGGCAGCCTCGCTGCTGCCGCCGGGGCCCCGTTCGACGTGGTAGGCGAGCTTGCCGTCGCGCTCGGTGACGGCCTCGACGAAGTCCGTGCCGCGATAGAGCACGCCGGCCCCGTCGTCGGTCGCGTAGCCGGCGGGCAGGGTGCCGTCGGCGATGAGGCGCTGGAAGAGCGGCCGACGCTGCTCCTCGGAGTCGTAGTGGACGCCGTTGCTGAACGGGACGAGGCCGAGGCCGTTCGTCACCGGTCGCAGGTCGGGACCGAAGGAGTCGGTGGTGCCACCGGCATGCCAGCAGATCGACCCGGCCGACACCCCGGTGAGGACGACACCGGCCTCCCACGCGGCGCGCATCGCCTCGTCGACGCCGTGCAGTCGCCACATCGCGAGGAGGCCGGCGACGCTGCCGCCGCCCACCCAGACGACGTCCTGGTCGAGCAGGTGGGCGGCGATGTCCGGGATGTTGGGCATCGGGAAGAGCGCTAGGTGCGAGGCGTCGAAGCCGGCCACCCGCGCGGCGTCGTAGAAGTTGACGATGGTGGCGTCCTTGTCGCCCTGGGCAGTGGCGAGCAGGCAGACGCGGGGCGCGCGGCCGGTGACGCCGGCGAGGTCCACGGCGAAGTCGATCAGCCGGTTGAACTCCCACGTCGTGCTGCGGCCGGCCTTGAGCCCGCCGGACGTCGCGAGGATGGTGGGGGAGTCGGCAACCATGCCCCGACCCTAGTGAGTGGACCGCGGCGCGCTGCCGCAGCTGCTCGGATCCGCCCTGTGGACAACGCCGATTCCGACCGCGGGCGCGCCTAGCCTGCAGTCGTGGCCGGATGGAAGCTACGGGGATACACCGTCGAGCAGCTGCTCGGCCGTGGCGCGTCGAGCGAGGTGTGGCGTGCCCGTGTGGCCGGCAACGGCGAGCCGGTCGCGCTGAAGCGGCTGCTGCTCACCGACGCCGACCAGGTGCGGCGCGCCCACGGCGAGGCGGCGCTGCTGAGCGTCCTGGATCACCCCAACCTGGTGCGGCTGCACGACGTGGTGTCGACGCCCGATGCCGCCGTCCTCGTCCTCGATCTTGCCGACGGCGGCTCGCTGGCCGACCTCCTCGCCGCGCGGGGGCGTCTGACACCGGGCGAGACGATCACGGCGCTGGCGCCGGTGGCGGCGGCGCTGGCCTACGTCCATCGTCATGCGGTGGTTCACGGCGACGTCTCACCTGCCAATGTCCTCTTCACCCGGGGCGGGGTGGCCTTGCTGGCGGACCTGGGCGTCAGCCGGCTGACCGGCGACGAGTCGAACGCCGAGAGCACCCTGGCCTACCTCGATCCCGGCGTCGCCGTCGGCGGGGCGCCCACCACCGCCAGCGACGTCTACATGCTCGGCGCGGTGGCGCTGCATGCCCTCACCGGCGAGCCGCTGTGGTCCGGGGGGAGCGTGGCTTCACTACTGGCCGCCGCAAGTCGCGGTGACACTTCGGCTGCGCTCGCGCGCCTCGCCACCGCCGGGGTGCCGGACGGGATGGCAGCCGTCATCCGTCGCGCCCTGGACCAGGACGTGCCGCGCCGTGGCACCGCAGCCGACTTCGCGCTCGACCTGCGGCACAGCGGGACCCCGGTGGCCGTCGAGCTGCGGGCCGGACGTCCGCTGCTCGCGCCGGACCACGGCGGTGCAGTCATGGGCGGCGGGGCGGTCACGGGCGGTGGGGTTGTCATGGGTGGGGCGGCCGTCACCATCGGCGGGGACGAGCCGCCGCAACCGGGGCAGACCTCGCCGAAGCTGCGACGCGGCGGCGCCGGTCCGCCGTACGCGCCGCGACACGCGGCCGGGTCGATGGCGGCGCGGCGCGTGGCCGCCGTCGCCGACCGCGCCGGTCCGCGCGGGAGCGCCGTCTGCGCTGCGAGGGTCGGTGAGCCGGACCTGCATTCTGCCGGAACCGTGGGGCAGTCCGCCGCGCCGCGCGTCGCCGCTGCGGCGAGGGTGGGCAACCCGGCGCTCCGTGCCGCCGGAGCCGCCGGAGCCGCCGGAGCCGGGGGAGCCGCCGGAGCCGGGGGAGCCGCCGGAGCCGCGGGGGAGCCCGCAGCGCCGCGACGGGGACGGTTGCCCCCGACGATCGCGGTGCAGCGCGCCCGCCCCGAGCTGCCCGTGCGTGCCGGCCGCCGCCCCGGCAGGTGGACGGCCCGCCGAGCCACCGTCTTCGTCGCGGTGGTGGTCCTGCTGGCGGCGGCGCTGATCGCGGGTCTGCGGCTGGTGAGGTCGGACGGTGACATGCGCCAGACCGCAGCTCGCGTCGACTGGCCGGCCGAGCTGCGGTCGGTGGACCGGCTCCGTGCCCGCGCCTACGCCGAGCGCGACCCGGGCCTGATGTCCCGCGTCTACCCGGCCGGGCCGCTGCGCCGCGAGGACGCCGCCCGCCTCCGGCTCATCGTGCCGGTCGGCTGCTCGCTACGGGGTGCCGGCACCCGCTACAGCAACGTCAGTGTGACACCACGGCCACGCGACGGGGCGACCGCGCGGGCCAGCCTCCGAGCGACGGCACGCATCCCCGCCGCGCTGCTGCACTGTCCCGGCCGCACCGACCGGCGCCTCGCCGCCGTCGGCCCGACCAGACTCCGTATCGAGCTGGTGCGGGACCGATCGGGCGCTCGCATCGTCGCCCTCGCCCCGGTCTGACCGGCCGACGGCTCGGTGACGGTGTGCCGGGTCGGCGGCCACGGTCCGGGTCAGCGGCCACGGTCCTTGGGCGGCGGCCCCGTGCCGGGTCAGCGGCCCAATTCGGCGCGCAGCGCGGGCTCGAGGTCGGGGTAGCGGAACCGGAACCCGGCGTCGAGCAGCGCCGTCGGCACCGCGTTCTGCCCGGTGAGCGCGTTCCACGCAAACTCGCCCAGCACGAGCTTCGCCGCGAAGGCGGGCACCGGGAAGACCGTTGGCCGGTGCAGCACGCGACCGAGGGTCTTGGTGAACTCGGCATTCGTGACCGGTCGCGGCGCGGTGAGATTCACCGGGCCCGAGATGTCGTTGTCGATGGCGAAGCGGATCGCAGCGACCTCGTCGTCCAACGCGATCCACGGGAAGTACTGCCGTCCGCTGCCGAGCCTGCCGCCGATGCCGGCCTTGGTGACCAGGGACAGCGGCTTGAGTAGCCCGCCGCCCTTGGCCAGCACGAGCCCCGTCCGCAGATGCACCACCCGGCTCCCGGCCTCGCGCGCGGGAGCGGCGGCATCCTCCCAGAGCTGGCAGACGCCGGCCAGGAAGGAGTCGCCGACCGGTTCGGTCTCGTCGATCTCCCGGTCGCCGGTGTCGCCGTAGTACCCGACGGCGGAGGCGCAGACCAGCGGCGTCGCCCGTCCCGCCGCCGCTACTGCCCGGGCCAGGGTGCCGACGCTGTCGACCCGGCTACGGACGATCTCCTGCTTGTAGGAGCCCGTCCAGCGCTTGTCCGCAACGCCGACTCCGGAGAGGCAGACCACGACGTCGGTGCCCTCGAGCAGGCCGGGATCGAGCTCGCCCGCGGCCGGTTCCCAGCGCGCCTCGCCACTGCCGGACGGGTCGCGCCGCACCAGTTGCAGCACGTCGTGCCCGTCGCGACGCAGGGACTCCAGCAGCGGCTGTCCGATGAGCCCGGAGGCCCCGGCGAGAAGAATCTTCACGCCGGGGTCTTACCCGTTCCGGGACGTCCTACGACAGGCCGAGTGACCGCTCGAAGGCGCCGGCCTCCAGCCGCTGCTTCATGGTGGTGAGGAAGCGGGCCGCGTCGGCGCCGTCCACGACCCGGTGGTCGTAGGAGAGCGCCAGATAGACCATCGAACGCACGGCGATCGTCTCGCCGAGGTCCTCGTCGTCGATGACGACGGGCCGCTTGACGACCGCCCCGGTGCCGAGGATGCCCACCTGCGGCTGGTTGATGATCGGGGTGTCGAAGAGCGCACCGCGGCTGCCGGTGTTGGTGAGCGTGAAGGTGCCACCACCCAACTCGTCCGGGGCGACCTTGTTGTCCCGCGTCCGCGCCGCCAGGTCGGCGATCTTGCGCGCGAGGCCACCCAGGTTCAGGTCACCCGCGTCGTGGATCACCGGCACCAGCAGGCCGCGGTCGGTGTCGACCGCGATCCCCAGGTGCTCGGCGTCGTGGAACGTGATCGTCTTGTCCTCGAGGTTCACCGAGGAGTTGACGACCGGGTGCGCCTTGAGCGCCTCGATCGCCGCCACGGCGAAGAAGGGCAGGAAGGAGAGCTTGACGCCCTCGCGGGCCTCGAACTCCTCCTTGGCCCGCTCGCGCAGCCGCGCGATACGGGTGACGTCCACCTCGACGACGGTCGTGAGCTGCGCTGAGATCTGCAGCGACTCCACCATGCGGGCGGCGATGACCTGCCGCATCCGCGACATCTTCTCGACCTTGCCCCGCTGCTGAGTAGCGGTCGCCACCGCCGTGGCGGCGGCGTCGGGCTTGTCGCTGGCGCCGGCGGCGGCCCGGTCAGCCGTGCCGGAGCTCGCGGCAGGCGCCGAGGCGACGGCGTCGCGGGCCTGCTCGGCCGCGGCGAGGACGTCGGACTTGCGGATGCGCCCACCCACGCCGGTGCCGGTGACGGTGCTCAGGTCGACGTCGTGCTCGCTGGCGAGCTTGCGGACGAGCGGCGTGACGTAAGCGCCGGCAGACTCCTCCTCGGCCGCGGGGGCCGGGTCGGCAGCCGACTCACCGGGCTGCTGCGCCGGTGCCGGGGCAGCAGCCGGCTTGGGGGCCGGCTTGGGCGCGGGACGCGGGGCCTCCTCGGCCTTGACGGGCTCCGGCTCGGGCTGCGGTTCCGGCTGGGGCTGGGGTTCCGGCTCGGGCTGGGGTTCCGGCTCCGGCTCGGGCTCCGGCTCCGGCTCGGCCTCGGCACCGCCGCCGGACGAGCCGCCGTCCTCGCCGGCGTCACCGATCACGGCGAGCTCGACGCCGATCTCGACGGTCTCGTCCTCCTGGACCTTGATCGACAGCAGCGTGCCGGAGGCCGGCGAGGGCACCTCGGTATCGACCTTGTCGGTCGAGACCTCGAGCAGCGGCTCGTCGGCATCGACGTGCTCGCCCTCGGCCTTGAGCCAGCGGGTCACGGTGCCCTCGGTGACGCTCTCACCCAGGCGCGGCATGGTCACGGACGTCGACATCGGTGCGGGTACTCCCTGTGTGTCAGAAGGCTGCGGTTGCGGAGGCGGACGGGGCGTCAGTCGTGGACGTGAAGGGGCTTACCCGCGAGAAGCAGGTGCGCCTCGCCGATCGCCTCGGACTGGGTGGGGTGCGGGTGGATCAGCTGCGCCACCTCGCCGGGGAGGGCTTCCCAGTTGTAGATGAGCTGCGCCTCGGCGATCAGCTCGCCCACCCGGTCACCGACGATGTGAACACCGAGGACGGGGCCGTCCTTCTCCGCGACCAGCTTGACCGCGCCCTTGGTGTTAAGGATCGCGCTCTTGCCGTTGCCGGAGAGGTCGTAGGTGACGGTCTTGATGTTGTCGGCGCCGTGCCGCTCGACGGCCTGGGCCTCGGTGAGGCCGACGGAGGCGACCTCGGGCTGGCAGTAGGTGATGCGCGGGACGCCGGCGTAGTCGATGGGCGCGACCGGCAGCCCGGCGATGTGCTCGGCGGCCTGGATGCCCTCGGCGAAGCCGACGTGGGCCAGCTGCAGGTGGGGCTGGGAGTTGATGCTGATGAGGTCACCGACGGCGTAGACGCCATCCACCGAGGTACGCAGGTACTCGTCGGTGACGACGAAACCGCGTTCGATGGTGATGCCCTGCTCCTCGTACCCGAGACCCGCCGAGACCGGACCGCGGCCGACGGCCACGAGCAGCAGCTCGGCCTGGAGCGTCTCGCCGCCCTCGAGGGTGACGGTGACGCCGGAGTCGCTCGTCTCGACCTTCTCGAACCGCTTGCCGAGCTTGAAATCGATCTTGCGGCGGCGGAAGGCGCGCTCGAGCTGCTTGGAGTTGGCCTCGTCCTCGAGAGGGACGAGGTGCGGCAGTGCCTCGACGATCGTCACCTTGGTGCCGAAGGACGTCCACGCGGACGCGAACTCGCAGCCGATGACGCCGCCACCGAGGACGATGGCCGACTCGGGCACCGACTCCAGCTGGAGCGCGCTCTCGCTGGTGAGCACGCGGCGGTGGTCGACCTCCAGGCCGGGCAGCGAGCGGGAGTACGAGCCGGTGGCGAGCACGACGTTGGTCCCGGTGTAGCGGTCTCCGCCCTCACCGCCGACCTGGACCGTCCTCGGCCCGACGAGCTTGCCCTCGCCCTCGACGGTCTCGATTCCGCGCGCCTTGATCAGGCCGGCGAGACCCTTGTGGTTCTTCGAGATGACGCCGTCCTTGTACTTGTTGACGCCGGCCATGTCGATGCCCTCGAAGGTGGCGTTGACGCCGAACGTCGCGCTCTCGCGGGCGCTGTCGGCGACCTCACCGGCGTGCAGCAGTGCCTTGGTGGGGATGCAGCCGCGGTGCAGGCAGGTGCCACCCACCTTGTCCTTCTCGATGAGGACGACCGACTTGCCGAGTTCGGCCGCCCGCAGGGCCGCGGCGTAACCGCCACTGCCGCCGCCGAGGACCACGAGGTCGACGTCTTTGTCTGCCACTGCTGTACTCCCTTGGTACCGGCTCACCTGCTGGGGACCGGTCCGAGCGCGACCGGCTGTGTCCATCTTGGCACTGTCGGTCATTCACTGCTGATGCCGGACCGGCAGTGCGAGGATGCGCGCCATGGGACTGTTCAAGCGCAAGCAGCGCGCAGGGACGCAACGCACCGGATCCTCGACCGACCTGGACCACCTCGCCGACTTCCTGCAGACGCGGACCGGGGTCGAGGCCTTCGTCGAGCCGCGGACCGCGGTCACCGACACCACCGTGGTCCTGGTGGCCCACGACGGCGAATGGACCCGCCGTCGCGTCAACGGTCCCGACGGTGCCGCCGACTTCGCCAAGAAGCACGCTCTGCCGCTCTACGACGCCGTCAAGGTGGGCTACCCGCAGCGCATGCGGGAGTGGACGGAGCGCAACCGCACCTCTCGCTGAACCGGCTACTCGGCGAGCAGCTCGGCGGCGGCGACCATGGTGCGCACCGCGGCGCCGGTGCCGCCCTTGGGGGTGTAGCCGAACGGGCCGCCCTGGTTGAAGGCGGGCCCGGCGATGTCCAGGTGCACCCACGGCAGCCCGGCGGGGACGAACTCGGCCAGGAAGTGGCCGGCCACCAGCATGCCGCCGAAGCGGTCGTTGGCCACGTTGACCAGGTCGGCGACGGGGGAGTCCAGACCGCCGCGCAGCTCGGCCGGCAGCGGCATCGCCCAGGCCGGCTCGCCGGCGGCGTTGGCGGCGGCGACGACCCGGTCGCGCCAGCCCGGCTCGCCCATCGCGCCGAGGGTGCGGCTGCCGAGCGCCACGAGCTGCGCCCCGGTGAGGGTCGAGGCCTCGATGAGGTAGTCGGGGGAGTCCTCGCCGGCGCGGACGATCGCGTCGGCCAGGATGATCCGTCCCTCGGCGTCGGTGTTGCCGATCTCGACGGTGCGACCGTTGTACATGGTCAACACGTCCGAGGGCCGGTAGGCGGTGCCCGACGGCATGTTCTCGGCCATCGGCACCGTGGCCGTCACCGAGACCGGGAGCTTGAGCTGGGCGATGGCGGCGATCGCGCTGACGGCGGCGGCCGCGCCGCCCATGTCGGACTTCATCCACGTCAGGTTGGCGGTCTTGAGGTTGATGCCGCCGGTGTCGAAGGTGATGCCCTTGCCCACCAGCGCGAGGTGCGCCTTGGCGCGGCGGGGGCGGTAGCTCAGCCGCACCAGCCGCGGCGGCCGGACGCTGCCCTGCCCTACGCCGAGGATGCCGCCGTAGCCGCCCTTCTTGAGCGCCTTCTCGTCCAGCACCTCGACCTCGAGGCCCCGCTCGCTGCCCAGCGCCCGGGCACGCTCGGCCAGGGCCTCCGGGTAGAGGTCGTTCGGTGGGGTGTTGACGAGGTCGCGGGCCGTCGAGACGGCGCCGGCGACGACGGCTGCGCGCTTGAGCTCCGCCTTCGCGGCGGCCGCCGTGGCGGCGGGCGTCTCGATGGCGACGGTGCGCAGCGCGCTCTTGCGCGGCGAGGACTTGTAGTCGGTGAAGGCGTAGCTGCCCAGCAGCGCCCCCTCGGCCAGCGCGCCGGGGGCACCGTCGATGGCGACATGGACGCGCTTGAGGTCGGTTCGCGACGCCAGCGACCGCAGCGCCGCCCCCGCCGCCCGGCGCAGCGCCTCGGCGTCGGTCGCGTCGTCGCCGACTCCGGCGGCCACGATCAGCGGCACCTCGGCCAGGCCGAGGGTGGGGACCTTGTGCACCTCGTCGCCGCGGCCATGGGCGCCCAGCGATCGCAGCGCCGCCAGCAGCCGACCCCCCAGCGCCTCGTCGACCGGCCCCGCGCCGCCGACCAGCTCCGGTCCGTTGGCCGTCCGCCGGAGGCCGACGACCACCGCGTCGGCCTTGGCGAGTTCGGACGGGTCGGCGACGGTGACGGTCAGCGGCATGGGTCGATCCTAGGTAGCGCTCTCACGGTCGGGTGTTTTGCACCCGTTTCCGGGTGCAGAACACGGGACGGTGGGAAGGGCGCTGCACTCGTTTCCGGGTGCAGAACACCGGACGGTGGGAAGGGCGCTGCACTCGTTTCCGGGTGCAGAACACGGGACGGTGGGAAGGGCGCTGCACCCGTTTCCGGGTGCAGAACACCCGACCGCGGGAAGGGCACTGCACCCGTTTCCGGGTGCAGAACACGCGACCGCGGGAAGGGCACTGCACCCGTTTTCGGGTGCAGAACACCCGACGGTGACGAGGAGACCCGCTAGGTTCGTCGGCGTGAGCGAGCTGCTGCAGTCCCCGGTGCACGACAGGCACGTCGCCCTCGGGGCGAAGCTGGCCGACTTCGGTGGCTGGCTGATGCCGATCGAGTACGCCGCCAGCGGGGGTGGCGTCCTGAAGGAGCATGCGGCGGTGCGCGAGGCGGTCGGCGTCTTCGACGTCTCGCACCTGGGCAAGGCCACCGTGCGCGGCCCCGGCGCCCGTGCCTTCCTGGACCGCTGCCTCTCCAACGACCTGGGCCGCATCGCCCCCGGCAAGGCGCAGTACACGCTCTGCTGCGACGAGTCCGGTGGCGTGGTCGACGACCTCATCGCCTACCTGGTCAGCGACGACGAGGTCTTCCTCGTCCCCAACGCGGCGAACACCGCCGAGGTCGTCCGCCGGCTGAGCGCCGCCGCGCCCGCGGGCATCGAGGTCACCGGGCAGCACCGCGACTTCGGCGTGCTGGCGGTGCAGGGACCCAAGGCGGCCGACGTGCTCGCCGCGCTCGGCCTGCCGGTACCCGAGCACTACATGGCCTACGCCGACGGCAGCTGGCAGCAGGGTCCGGTCCGGATCTGTCGCACCGGCTACACCGGCGAGCTGGGGTACGAGCTGGTCCCGGCCTGGCAGGTCACCCCCGCGCTCTGGGACGCGCTCGTCGAGCAGGTCCGCGCCCACGGCGGCCTCCCCGCCGGCCTCGGTGCCCGGGACACGCTGCGGACAGAGATGGGCTATCCGCTGCACGGCCAGGACCTCTCGCTCGCCATCACCCCGGTCCAGGCCGGCTCGGGCTGGGCGGTCGGCTGGAAGAAGGACGAGTTCTGGGGTCGCGAGGCGCTGACGGCCGAGCGGGCGGCCGGGCCGTCGCGGCGGCTGCGCGGGATCGAGGCCTTGGACCGCGGCATCCCGCGGGCCCACATGCCCGTCCTGGACGCCGAGGGCAACCAGGTCGGCGAGGTCACCAGCGGCACCTTCTCGCCCACCCTGCGCAAGGGGATCGGCCTGGCCCTGATCGACACCGCCGCCGAGGTGGCCGAGGGGGCCGAGCTCGCCCTGGACCTGCGCGGCCGACGCAGCGCGGTCCGGGTGGTCAAGCCGCCGTTCGTCCCGTCGCACGTGCGGTAGCGCTCAGGAGCGGCCCTCCGCCTCGCCCTCGGCCTCGGAGACCTCGGGCGGATCCGCGGAATCGGAGGCGTCGGCGAGGTCGACGGGCTCGCCGCCCACACTCGTCCTCGTCTGCACCGGGAAGCCGGAGTCGCCGATCGGCAGGACAGGGTTGTCCCGCAGCGCGTGGATCGTCGCGTTGAGGAAGGCCACCAGCGGCACCGCGAGCAGGGCGCCGACGATGCCGGCCAGGACCGTGCCGGTCAGCACCGCCAGCGCGATGGCCAGCGGATGGACCTCCACGCTGCGGCTCATGATGAACGGCTGCAGGAAGTGGGCCTCGAGCTGGACGAGCACGATGATCGCCACCGCAACCACGATCGCCGCGCCGAGGCCGTCCTCGAGCAGGGCGACGGCGACGCAGAGCGAGCCCGCCACGGTGAGGCCGACGAGCGGGATGAAGGACCCGAGGAAGATCAGCACGCCGAGGGCGCCGGCCAGCTGCACGCCGAGGATGAGCAGGATGATTGTCACGCTGACGCCGTGGAACAGCGCGATCAGCACCTGGCCGCGCATGTAGCCGCCGAGGGTCTTCCACCCGACGTGGCCCGCGGCGTCGAGCCGGTCGCGCGCGGCGCCGGGGAAGAGCCGCAGCGTCCACTGCCAGATCTGCTCGCCGTCGCGGAGCAGGAAGAAGGTCGAGAGCAGGATCAGCAGCAGCGCGCCGAGCAGCTCCACCACGGTCCGGACGGTCTCGATCGCGCCGCTGATCAAGGCGTCCTGGTGATCCTGGATGGTCTTGGTGATCTCGGTGGTGATGTTGTCGAGATCCTTGGACTTCAGCTTCAACGGGCCGTCCTGCAGCCAGTTCTTGGTCTGGTCGACCAGATCGGAGAGCTGCTTGCCGAGGTCGGCGGAGTGGGCGTTGATCTGCCAGGCGACGAAGTAGCCGATCCCGGTCAGCAGCGCGATGCCGATGAGGACGGCCAGCCCGGCCGAGACCGATCTCGTCCCCGGCACCCGGCGCAGCCACCGCTCCAGCGGGTGCAGCACCGCGGTGAAGAAGAGGGCGAGGACGAAGGAGAAGGCGACCAGCTCGATGCGGAAGAAGATCTGCGCCAGCAGGTAGAGCCCGACACCGATGACCAGCAGGCGCCACGTCCACGCGGCGGCGACGCGGACCGAGTACAGGACGGCGTCTTCCGGATTCCGCTGGGGGGAGGTCACGCCTGCGACCCTTCCGCGCCGAGGGCCGCGCGTATCAGGTGGACGGCGAGCAACCCGGTCGTGCCCGGTGCATTGGTGACGCCGAGGTCGAGCAGCGGCGTGCGGCCGGACTCGTCGGCGGCCCGGGCGTGGACGGGGTCGGCGAGGGTGTCGGCGACCTGCCACCAGCGGGCGGCGCGCGAGGCGAGGTCGGCGACGACGAGACCGGCGACGGTGGCCGTGACCCCGTCCAGGACCAGCGGTGTCCGGCGGCTCACCGCCTGCAGCACGATGCCGGTGGTGACGGCCAGCACGGGATCGCCGAGGTGAGCCAGCAGCGCCGCCGGGTCCCGGCGGAGGTTGGCGACGTGACGGCGCAGGTCCCGGACCCGCTCGGCACGGTCGATCCAGGCGGCGGTGTCCACGGCGGCGGCACCCCGCGGCAGCAGTGCGGTCGGCTCGGCGGTGGTGAGCAGGCTGGTCACCACCGGCAGCGTCTCGCCGGGGGTCCCGGTCGCGACGACGAGCAGGTCCGTGCCGCCGTCGACCTCCTCGTCGGCGATCGTCATACCGACGGCGAGCCCCTCGTGGCTGCCGACCCCGACGCCGGGTCCGACGCCGGGCTCAGTCCCCGCGCCGGCCTGCGCTCCGGCTTCGGTGCCGCCATTGGCGACGATCCGCACCCCGACCTCGGCGGCGGCGGCCGACACCGCGACGTGCGCGTCGCCGGTACCGACGAGCAACAGTCGCGGCCGGGCCGGCGGCGGGGGCGGGAAACTGCCACGGGCCGCGGCGTACCACTCGCGCAGCTCCGCCAGCCGTCCTGCCGGGCCCACGCTCGAGCGGGCGGCGGCCGCGGCCTCGGCGTCGGGCCATTCGATCCTGGCCGCGAGCGCGTCGAGGGAGGTCGCGGCGCCGGTCACCGGCAAAGTATGACCCGTTCGTCCCGGCTCGGGCCGCCGACGCACGGTCGCGGTGTGACCTGTCGGCGTCCCGTCCGGCGTCGTTTGACCCCCGTTCGCGGCGGCGGATACCGTTCCTCGACTGCGGCAGCCGCCGCGGTCGTTGCTCCAGTTCGGTGCAGGGGAAGCCGGTGTGAGTCCGGCGCTGACCCGCAGCCGTGTGCCACGTGACGAACGTGGTGAGTCGGAATGCCTGCCCGAACTGGTTGGACAGTGTCTCGTCGTGGTCGCGGGACGGTGCCCGGCCGACACCGGTCGACGCCGTTCGCGAAGCGGGACACCCCGAACGAACGGACATCGATGACCTCTCGGCCGCCGCGGCTGTTCGCCGCCGCCACCGCCCTGCTGCTCGCGACCGGGGTGGCCACCGCCGTCCCGGCCGATGCCGCCCCGAAGCCCCGCGCCACCACGACGGCGGTGACCGCAGGACGTGCGATGGCCGGCGCCAGGGTCACGATCACCGCCTCGGTGTCACCCCGGGCGGCCACGGGAGCTGTCGGCTTCACCGCGGGCCGCAGCACCCTCCGCGGCTGCGCGAAGGTGACCGTGCGCGCGGGCAAGGCCCGCTGCACCACGACCTTCGCCACTGCCGGCAAACGCACCGTGGTCGCGACGTACCGCGGGGCGAAGGGCAGCTACCGGGCGTCGACGGGGAAGCGGACCGTCGCGGTCGCCGCCAAGCCGGCGGCGCGGAGCACGACCCCGGTCGGCGACACGGGGACTTGCACCACCTCCTCCGGCGCGCTCGTCGCCGTCGACTTCGCGACGTGGAAGGGTCCGCTCGTCCGTGGCTGTGCCACCGACCTGGCCTCGGGGCGGACCGCGCTGACGTCGGCCGGCTTCACCGCGACCGGCACGCAGCGCTTCCCCTCCTTCGTCTGCCGGCTCGCCAGTCCGCGGTTCGACAGCGGACGTCCGCGGCCGACCGCGGCCGAGACGCCGTGCGTCAACACCCCGCCGGCCAGCGCCTACTGGTCGTTCTGGACCGCGGCCAAGGGCGTCAACACCTGGACCTACAGCAGCCGGGGCGCCGACGCCGACAAGCCCGCCGCCGGTTCGGTCGAGGCGTGGGTCTTCGGCGGTACCGACACCGGTGGGACGACGGGTAAGCCCACCTTCACCCCGAACCAGGTCCGCAGCGGGCTGCCGGCCTCCCGCGCAGCGCTGCGCTCGGCGCAGGCGCGGAGCCTCGCCGCCCCCGGCACCCCGGATCTCGCCGCGGCCACCGACTACCTGGTCGGTGAGCTCACCGACGGCACCCACTACGAGCCCTTCGGCGTGCCCGACTTCGGCCTCACCATCGACACCGCGCTCGCGCTGGCCGGGGTCGGGACGCGGGACGCCACGCTGCGCGACATCGTCGGTTACCTCGCCGCCCACGCCGAGGACTACACCCTCGCCGGGACGCAGTACGCCGACGGCGGCAGCAGCGGCAAGCTCGCCCTGCTGGCCGAGGCGTCCGGGGCGAACCCGCGCAGCTTCGGCGGCGTCGACCTCATCGCGTCCCTGCGACAGGTCACCTGCGCGAAGGCCGACGAGCCCACCCAGTGCGGCGGCAAGGGCGCGTTCCGCTACACCCCCTCGCTCTTCGGTCACGCCCTCGGCGTGCTGGCGCTGCTGCGCGACGGCGCCGACGCGACGACGCAGGTGCGCTACCTGCTCTCGCAGCAGGCCTCGTCCGGCGGCTTCTGGACCGACGCGACCAGGACCCGGACCGAGACCGACACCACCGCGATGGCCGCCATGGCGCTGGCCCTGGTCCCCGGTACTGCCGCGCGCACGGCGCTGGCCAAGGCGCTGCGCTGGCTCGCCGGGCAGCAGGCCGCAGACGGCGGCTTCCCCGGCGCCGCCGGCAACTCGGTGAACTCCGCCGCGCTGGCGCTGCAGGCGATGACGCTGGACGCGGAGACCTACGCCCGCCAGATCGCGAAGGCGCGGGCCTTCCTCGGCGCGGCGCAGAACGCCGACGGCGGCTTCGACATCGCCGCCGGCGAGGACGGCTCGGACATCCGGGCCTCGGCCCAGGCGCTCTCGGGGGCCGCGATGGTCCCCTTCGGCTCGGTACTGCGTGACCTGCGCTCGCAGGACGACGCCGCCGCGGGCGCGGAGTACCTCGTCGACCAGCTCACCGACGGCGACCACTACGAGACCACCTTCGACGGTGTCGCCTACCCCGACCAGGGGCTCACCGCGGACGCCCTCTTCGCGCTGCTGGCCACCGGTGACCACGAGGAGAGCGTCGCGGCCATCACCACCTACCTGGAGGGGCAGGTCTCGGCGTACGCCGGCTTCGCCGATCCGGAGGGTCCCTACAGCGGCAGCCTCGCCAAGCTCGCGCTCGTCGCGGAGGCGACCGGCGGCGACCCGCACGACTTCGGCGGTACGGATCTGCTGAAGCTGCTGCGTGAGAAGGTCTGCACCAAGGCCGTCCAGGGCCAGTACGGCGCTCTGTGCACCGCGCCGGGCGACTTCTACTACGCCAGCAGCCAGATCTCGCAGGCCCTCGGCGTCCTGGCGCTGCAGGCCTCACCGCAGGCGAGCGACCACCTCGGCTTCGACAGCGCGCCGGTCGTCCGGCTGCGGCAGCTGCAGTGCGCCGACGGTGGCTTCACCCCCGAGCTGATCACCGGGAAGGCGAAGTGCGTCTCGACGCCGGACGCCACCGGCTTCGCCATCCAGGCGCTCGCCACCGTCCCGAACACCGACGCGGTGCTCGGCAGGGCACAGCATTACCTCGAGAATGCGCAAAAGAGCAGCGGACTGTACGTCGGCGAGGCCAAGGACAACTCCAACTCCACCGCGCTGGCCGCGACCGGACTGCAGACGCTGGTGACCGCGCTGCACTCCGAGACCGTCGACCCGCCCGGTCCCAAGACCATCGCGCCGATCAGGTTCTGGCAGCGGTCGTTGGCCGGGCTGCACTCACTGGCGATCGCCGATGGCGGTTACGCCCTCAACCCTGGTGACACGACGGCCAACCTGCGCGCCTCCGCCCAGGCCGTCCTCGCCGCCGCGCAGGGCACGCTCGTGACGCTCTCCGGGGCTCGCATCGCCTCGACGCCGCGCGACGCGGCCGTCCCGGACCCCGGCACCCCGCCGCCGGGCGGCACCCCGCCCGCGAGTGGCTCCGGTGGTTCCGGCGGCGGGTCGCAGCCGGCCGCCGGCGGCGCGCAGCCGGTCGCCGCCACCGGCGTCACCACCGCCGCGCAGCTGTGGTGGGCACTGGCGCTGCTGCTGGCGGGCGCGGCGCTGGTCTACGCGGGCCGGCGCCGGGCCGTGGTCGTGGCCGGGCGGCACCGGTCACGATGAGCCGACTCCGTCGACTCGTCCTCGCCTCGGCCCTCGCCGTGGCGGGGACGGTCGCGCCGGCGGCGGTCGCGGCAGGGGGCCTCGGGGCGGCGCAGGCGGCCCCGGCTTCGTCATGCTCGACATCGTCCGGGGTGCTCGTCGTCGTGGACTTCCGCGCCCTGGGCGGCAATGTCCAGCGCGGCTGCGACCCGTCACCCACCACCGGGTACCAGGCGCTCGAGACGGCGGGCTTCACGCCGACCGGCACGCAGCAGGACGGTCCCGCCTTCGTCTGCCGGATCGACGGGTTGCCGACACAGCGGCAGGAGGCCTGCGTCCGGACACCACCGGCCTCGGCGTACTGGTCCTACTGGCACGCGAACGCCGGCCAGTCGTCCTGGAGCTACAGCACCCGCGGCGCCATGAGCTACCAGCCCCGGCCCGGCAGCATCGACGCCTGGGTCTTCGGGGCCACCGACACCGGCGGGACCACCGGCGGTCCGTGCTTCAGCCCCGCGGACGCTCGTGCGGGCCGGGCCCGTGCCTGCGCGTCGAGCGCGCCGACGAGGACGACAGCCCCGACGCGCCCGGGGGCTTCGCGCACCACCGTCGAGCCGCGACGCAGCGCCACCCCCGCCGTCGCTCCGCCCGCCCGGACGGCCGGATCCGACGCGGCACCGAGCTCGACCGGCACCCCGACGAGGACGTCCACCACTGGCGCGTCCCGCCGTGCCACGCCGTCGACGTCGGTCACGGGCAGCATGACCACGCAGGCCGCGCAGCCCGTCGCGTCGTCGGCCCCGTCCATCGTGGACGCCGCACCTGCGGCGGCCCGACCGAAGGCCGGCGGTGGTTCGGCGCTGCCCGTCGTCCTCGGCGCGGCGCTGGCGCTGCTGCTCGCCGCCGCCGCTGGCTGCACCGCACTGCGCCGTCGCAGGGCGGAGGCGGACGGGTCATGACCCGCGCGACGGGTGGCCGCGTGCCGCGCACGCTGCACCCCGTCGCCTGGTGGATCTGGGCGGTGGGGCTGGCTGTCGCCGCCAACCGCACCACCAACCCGCTGCTGCTCGTCCTGCTGCTGGCGGTGCTCGGCTTCGTCGTGGCGAACCGGCGCAGTGACTCGCCCTGGGCGCGGGCGTTCCGGTTCTACCTGATCATGGCCCTGGTCGTCATCGCGATCCGCGTCGTCTTCCGCTCTATCTTCGCCACCGGCATCACGCCCGACGACCACGTCCTGTTCACGCTGCCGACGATCCACACCCCCGACTGGTACGCCGGGGTGCGGCTCGGCGGACCGGTCTCGCTCGAGGCGACGCTGTCGGCCGTCTTCGACGGGCTGCGGCTCGGGACGCTGCTCTGCTGCATCGGCGCGGCCAATGTCCTGGCCAACCCCAAGCGTGCGCTGCGGGTGCTCCCCGGCGCGCTCTACGAGCTGGGCGTCGCCGTCGTCGTCGCCCTCACCGTCGCGCCGCAGCTGGTCGAGAGCGCACAGCGCGTCAACCGGGCCCGCAAGTTGCGCGGTGGCGGCGGCAAGGGGTTGCGGGTGCTGCGGTCGGTCGCCGTCCCCGTCCTCGAGGATGCCTTCGAGCGCTCGCTGCGGCTCGCCGCCGGAATGGACTCCCGCGGTTACGGCCGCGCCGGCCGGGCGAGTCGGGGCAGCCGCCGCCTCACCGCGGCGTTGCTGCTCGCGGGGATGGTCGGGCTCTGCCTCGGCGTCTACGGCCTGCTGGACGGGACCACCCCCGCCCTGCTCGGCTATCCGGCGCTGGCGCTCGGGACGGTGCTGTGCCTGCTCGGCTTCGTCGCCGGCAGCCGTCGCGTCACCCGAACCGCCTACCGCCCGGATCCCTGGCGCGCCCCGGAGTGGATCGTCGCCACCGGCGGCGTGCTCTGCGCCGTCGTCATGTTCCTCACCGTGGGCTACGACCCGGCGCAGCTGAACCCGGACCTCTACCCGCTGTCCTGGCCGCAGCTGCCGCTGCTGCCGGTCCTCGGCATCCTGCTCGCCGGTGCCGCCGCGCTGGCCGCGCCGCCGCCGGTCCGCCGCCGCCCTGCTCCGCCGCGCACCTCCTCGCCGACCGGCGCCCGGCAGCCGGTGAGCGTCTCATGATCGACTTCGACCGCGTCACCGTCACCTACGACGGCAGCGACGCACCCGTGCTGCGTGACGTCGACCTGCACATCGACGAGGGCGAGCTCTGCCTCGTCGTGGGCCGGACCGGGTCGGGCAAGTCGACGCTGCTCGGCGCCATCAACGGTCTCGTCCCGCACTTCACCGGCGGCACGCTCGCCGGGAGCGTGCGGGTGGACGGCCGCTCGACCGCCGATCACCCGCCCCGCGAGCTCGCCGACCTCGTCGGCGTCGTCGGGCAGGACCCGCTCGCCTCCTTCGTCACCGACACCGTCGAGGAGGAGCTGGCCTACGGCATGGAGCAGCTCGCGGTGCCGCCGGAGGTGATGCGCAAGCGGGTGGAGGAGACGCTGGTGCTGCTGGACCTCACCGAGCTGCGGCACCGGGCACTGCACGAGCTCTCGGGCGGGCAGCAGCAGCGGGTCGCGATCGGCGCCGTCCTCACCGCGCACCCGAAGATCCTCGTCCTCGACGAGCCGACCTCGGCGCTGGACCCCACCGCGGCCGAGGGGGTGCTCGCTGCCATCACCCGGCTGGTGCACGACCTCGGCGTGACGGTGGTGGTGGCCGAGCACCGGCTGGAGCGCGTGGTCCAGTACGCCGATCGGGTCATCCACGTCCACGGTGACGGCACCGTCACCGACGACGAGCCGGCCGCCGCCTTCGAGACGACCACGGTGGCGCCGCCGGTGGTCGAGCTGGGTCGCCTTGCCCGCTGGTCGCCGCTGCCGCTGTCGGTGCGCGACGCACGACGGCGGGCGCCTTCCCTGCGTGCCGAGCTGGCGGGTCGTCCGGTGCCGCCGCCGCGGCTGCTGCCCGCCGCGCCCGGCAGCCCGGTGCTCGTCGCGCGCGGGGTCGTGGTGCGCTACGGCGAGGTGCTGGCCGTCCGCGGTGTGAACCTCACCCTCACCTCCGGGCGGGTCGTGGCGCTGATGGGGCACAACGGGTCGGGCAAGTCGTCCCTGCTCTGGGCGCTGCAGGGCTCGGGTCCCCGACAGGACGGCCGCGTCGACGTCGCCGGCCGGGACCCCGGCACGCTGCCGCCGGCCGAGGCGCGCCGGCTGGTCGGGCTGGTGCCGCAGACGCCGGCCGATCTGCTGTACCTGCCGACGGTGGGTGCCGAGCTCGCGCAGGCCGACCGCGAGGCCGGGGTCGCGGGGGAGCCGGCGCGCTCGCTGCTGGACCGGCTCGCGCCGGGTATCCCCGACGAGCTGCATCCGCGTGATCTCTCCGAGGGGCAGCGGCTCTCGCTGGTGCTGGCGATCCAGCTGCGCGCCGCCCCGCGGGTCGTCCTGCTCGACGAGCCCACCCGCGGCCTGGACTATCCGGCCAAGCAGGCGCTCATCGGCATCGTGGACGCACTGGCGGCCGAGGGACGCGCGGTCGTCATCAGCACCCACGACGTCGAGTTCACCGCCGCCGCAGCCGACCGCGTCGTCGTCCTGGCCGAGGGGGAGATCGTCGCCGACGGCCCCACCACCGAGGTGGTCGTCGCCTCGCCCGCCTTCGCGCCGCAGACGGCCAAGATCCTCGCCCCGCTGCCGTACCTCACCGTCGCCCAGGTCGAGGCGGCCTTGCCGTGAGCGCGCGGGCCGTCCGCCTCCCGCACCGCAGCGTGCTGGCACTGACGATGGCGTCGTTCATCGGCCTCGTGGCCTTCCTCTGGCCGTTCGTGGTCGATCCCGGCCGGCTGGACGACCGCACCCTGGCGCCGATCCTCTTCGGCGGACTGCTGCTGCTGGTGCTGGCGGTGGTCTTCAGCGAGATCGCCGACGGTGGCATCGACGCCAAGGCCGTCGCCATGCTCGGCCTGCTCTCCGCGGTCAACGCCGCCTTGCGTCCGCTCGGGGCGGGGACGGCGGGCGTCGAGACGGTCTTCTTCGTCCTCGTCCTCGCCGGCCGGGTCTTCGGCCCCGGTTTCGGCTTCACCCTCGGCTGCACGTCGCTGTTCGCCTCGGCGCTGCTCACCGGTGGTGTCGGGCCGTGGGTGCCGTACCAGATGTTCGGCTGCGCCTTCGTCGGTCTGCTGGCCGGGCTGCTGCCGCGCGCCCGCGGACGGGCCGAGATCGTGCTGCTGGCGGTGTACGGGGCGATCTCGGGCTACGTCTTCGGCTTCCTGCTCAACCTGTCGTTCTGGCCGTTCTCGGTGGACCCGAACAGCTCGTTGGCCTACCTCCCCGGCGCGGACTTCGGGGAGCAGTTCCATCGCTACCTGCTCTTCGACATCGCCACGTCGCTGGGCTGGGACACCGGCCGCGCCGTCACCAACTTCCTCGCCATCCTCGTCGTCGGTCCGGCGGTGCTCACCGTCTTCCGCCGGGCGGCGCGCCGCGCGCGGTTCGAGGCGCCGGTTACCTTCGCGCCATGAGGATCGTGTCGCTGCTGCCGTCGGCGACGGAGATCGTCTACGCCCTCGGCCTGGACGACCAGCTGGTGGGTGTCACCTTCGAGTGCGACGAACCGGCCGACGCGCGGACCCGGCACGCCGTCGTGGTCGGCGGCCGGGACACCTCGGCGATGACGCCCGGCGAGATCGACGCCTATGTCCGCGAGCAGGCGGCGGCCGGGGCGGATCTGTACACCCTGCACCGCGACGCGCTCGCCGGCCTGGACCCCGATCTGGTGCTGACCCAGGACCTCTGCCGGGTCTGCGCGCTGCCGGCCGACACCGTGGCAGCGGCGCTGCAGCATCTGGGCTGCTCGGCCGATGTCGTCACGCTCGACCCGTACACGCTGCCCGAGGTGCTCGGGACCATCGCGACGGTGGCGGTGGCGGCGCAGGTGCCCGAGCGGGGCGACGCGGTGATCGCCGGCCTGCTGCGACGCCTCGACGACATCGCGCTGCGGGTGCGTCGCCGGCCCGCCCCGCGCGTGGCCGTCGTCGAATGGGTGGAGCCGCCTTTCGCGGCCGGCCACTGGATTCCCGATCTGGTCCGGGCCGCCGGCGGGGACCCGGTCGCCGGCACGCCGGGGCAGCGGTCCCGACCCACGACCTGGCAGGCCCTGCGGGACGCCGACCCCGAGGTCGTCGTGGTCGCCCCCTGCGGCTTCGGCCTGGACGGCGCCGCCGAGCAGGCCGCCCTGGTGGCGCAGCAGCTGCCCGATGTCCCGGTCTGGGCCATCGACGGCAATGCGCTCATCGTCCGGCCGGGGCCCCGGCTCGTCGACGGCGTCGAGGCCCTCGCCGGCATCCTGCACCCCGACCACATGTCCGACGATGCGCCCGGACGTGCGGCGGTGGTCCGCCGGGTGGGCTGAGGTCCGCCCGGGCTGGGGTTGGTCCGGGCTGGGTTGGCCCCGGGCTGGGGTTGGCCCCGGGCTGGGGTCGTGCCCGGGCTGGGTTGGCCCCGGGCTGGGGTCGTGCCCGGGCTGGGTTGGCCCCACCCCTGCGCGGCGGGGACGGACCGCTGACCGCGCCGGGATGGGGCCAACCCCGTCTCGTCCGGTGCGGGACGGACAGCTGACCGCGCGGGGATGGGGCCAACCCCGTCTCGTCCGGTGCGGGACGGACCGCTGACCGCGCTCGGATAGGGCCAACCCCGCCAGCAGCTCAGTCGGAGCGGGCCTCGGTGAGGATCTCGCCGGGGCGCCGTGTACTGCCGCTCTCCGCGGCGAGCGCCAGGATCCGCTCCGCGATCTCGGGTTCGGTCTCCGGGGCGACGAGGACCAGGTCGAGGCGGACTCGTCCCCGGGTGTCGGACAGCCGCACGGTGTGCGGCTCGCCGGTGCGGTACCCGCTCAGCCTGACCTTGCGACCAGCGACCATGAGTTGGCGCGGCGCGGGGTCCCACTCGGCCAGGTGGTAGGTCACTCGAGTGACCTCGCGATCCCCGAGGGCCGGGAGGCTCAACAGCGCCGGCACCTCGACGGTCAGGTCGTGGCTGCCGGGCCACCAGGCGCCATCGACGAAGCCGTCGCTGGATCGGGGTTCGCGCAGTTGCATGCGGGCACGGGACGAGGTGGGGTGGACGATGTCCATGAGAAGGCCTCACTGGGCCGCGTAGCGGCCCACGGTGTCGTTCGCCGAGGGCGAGGCCGGCAACGGTGGCCGGCGTGCGACAGAGCCTCAGTACCGCTCACACTACGCCGACATCGGACGGCGGCTGACCAGTCGGCGGCGCGGCGGCGACCTGGTGGCGGGCCAACTCCAGGACCTCGGTCGTGGAGCTGGCGTTCCCCGGCGTGGTTGCCAACAGCATCGCGGCGTGAGCGAGTTCCTCGTCCGTCTCCGATGGCAGGGCCAGCAGCACCCATCGAGTCTGCGGCGCGCAGTGCAGTACCGCCAACCACGGTTGGTCCAGGCCGTACCAGTTGAGGGCCGGACTCTGAACGGGCAGGGCCTTGAACATCAGCGGTGCGTTCGGCCACTCAGCCCGGTTGAGGGTGACGCCGTGCACCGGCCGCAGCGCCGGTGGGACGGCGGCGAGCAACAGCGGCAGCTCACGGACGAGGTCGGCCGATCGCGGCCACCAGGCACCGTTGAGGCGATCACGTCGCGCGACGCGACTGGCGAAGACGACCCGAGCCGGTGCGTCCGTCACGCGGTGGTGCCGGCTGCCGTGAGACAGAATGGTGGGTGCATGGGACGACCCGATCTGGCCGGCGAAGCGACCCAGAGACGATCGTCAGGGACTGAGGCCGGCAGCGAGTGTCCGGCGTGCGATGCGTCCCTGACTCGGCCCACGCTACCGCCGCGGACGAGGCCGCTCGGCTCGTCGCGACCATGGCGGGCAGCGTGGAGACTCAGCCTCGGCCTGCAGAAGCCCGCGCCCGCGCTGGGGTTGGCCCCACCCCGGCGCGGTGGGGACGGACCGGTGACCGCGCTCGGATGGGGCCAACCCCGCCGCGGCCGGGATGGGCCAACCCCGCCGCGGCCGGGTGCGCGACAAACCGTGGTGAATCGGACAGGATGGCCTTCGTGCGTCTCCGTCGTCTCACTGGTGTCCTCGTCGCGCTGCTGATCCCGGTGGCGCCCGCCGCCACCGCCACGCCCGCGCCGAGCCGACCGCAGGATCGCTCGACCGTGCTGGCGCAGCAGCTGCGCCACGCGCTGCGGGACGTCCACCTGGAACGCGTCCTGGACACCGACCCCGTCACCGCCCCGCAGCGGAGGCTGGTCGACAAGCGGCAGGGACGACCCGCGAGAGCGAGGGCGGTGGCCGCGGCTCGCCCCATCGGTCAGCAGCCGCAGGTCGACGCGACCGTCCTGGAACTCGACCGGAGCGGCCACCCGGTCGCCGCCGCGAACGTTCTGATGAGCCCGCAGTACCCGCGCGGCGTGATCGTCCCGCTGACGCGCGACCTCGGTGGCGACGCCGTCCGCTACCGCGAGTGGGACGACGACGGCTGGTACCTCGACCACGGCCGGGGCAGCGTCGACATTGTCGCCGGCCGCGAGCACGCCCCGCTGGACTTCATGAGCCCGTACCCGGCGTCGCTGATCAAGGTCATGGCCACCTTCGGGGTGCTCCGGCTGGTGGACTCGGGAAGCGTCCGCCTGGACCAGCTCTACGACTACCGGCCGGTCGTCCTGAACTCGCTCTGCGGCGACGCCTCGACGGCGACGGTGCGGACCCTCATCGACAGGGCCATCACCGAGTCGTCCAACGCCTCGGCCTGCGCGCTGATCAAGCTGTTGTGGGATCACGACGCCGTCGACCCGCTCAATGCGACGTTCCGGGCGCTCGGCCTGCCCACGCTCCGGCTCGCCGGCACCGATCCGCGCAACGGCGGGAACTGGACGAACTCGCTGACGATGTCCTCGCTGGACACCGCCAAGCTGCTGGCTCTCATCGGGGGCGCGCCCCGCGATGCATGGCGCACGCCCGGCGGGAAATCGGTCGGCGCCCCGCTGCGGGAGAGCAGCCGCCGCTTGTTCCTCGCCACCCTCGGGCAGCAGGGTTGGAACGACCAGCTGACGACCTCGAACTGGTGCGGTCGCAGCTACCCCGCCGCCGGCATCCCCTCCCGGATCGCGCCGCGCTGGATCGCGGGCGACGGCACCGTCACCGTCGAGGGCAAGGACTTCGGGCAGGACGTCCGCCCCTGCAACGCTCACGCGGAGGTCACCTTCGCGCACAAGACCGGCTGGGTGAGCAACTCTGCCAACGACGCCGGCATCGTTCGCGCGCTGCCCGGCCACGGCGGCAGGCACTACGTGGTGTCGGTCTTCACCAATCTGGGCACCCAGTACGTTGACGCCGAACGGCCGGCGACGACACCCACCGTGGATTACACGCAACGTCTCGCCCGGCTCGGTCACCGCATCGACGACATCGAGCGCGCCGCCCGCTGACGCGCCGGGAAGGAAACCCCCATGACCTGGACCTGGCGGCTGGAACAGTCCGACGGAGCGGTGGCGACTGAACCGGAGTCGCCGCAGCACGGCAACCAGTCCGACGCCGAGAGCTGGCTGGGGGAGAACTGGCGCGAGCTCGCCGACGCCGGAGTGGCCCAGGTGACGCTGCTCGACGGCGAGGACGTCGTCTACGGGCCGATGCCGCTGTCGGAGCAGTAACCACTTCGGAAGGACGCCGCCGGTCTCACGACAGGTCGCGGAGCCGCAGCAGCGAGCCGATACCGAGGTCTCGCCGCAGCCGGGCGTCGGCCAGAGCGTCGACGACCACGGCCGCGCCCAGCCAGGTCGCGCCCGTGCCCTCGACGAGGGACTTCACGCCAGTGGCCTGGCCGCCGGTGTCCACCCACTCGTCCACGAAGAGCAGGCGGCGTCCCGCGCCCAGGTGTTCCTGTCGGGCGCTCAGTCGGAGCGTCCGGTCCCGGTAGTCCGGCGGGGTGAAGGCGGTCGCCCAGCGCTCGCTGTCGGCGAACGGTTCGTGATCCTTGAACACCTCGACGAGGCCGACGCGCAGGTGCGCGGCGACGAGAGCACCGAGCAGCGTGCCGCGGGACTGAACGCCGATGACGGCATCGGGGCGGATGGCGCCGAGGCGGCCGAGGGCAGGCCCCAGCCGGTTGAGCAGCGACGGATCGGCCCACCATCCGGTCGGGTCAGCGGCGTACGACCGGTTGGTGGCGTCGCCGCGCCAGCGGAAGTGTCGACGCAGGTCCGCCACGAGCTCGGCGGCGGGGTCAGGTTGCGGCCGCGGACCCCGATCTTTCGCTCCCACCGTCTCATCCTCCCGAGCCGCACCAACCGACATCGGTTCACGTGAACCGATGGCGACCTGCCCGCGCGGGTCTCCGGTGCCGCCACACCGGGGAGGTAGGTCCACTGTCGGGGGTGGCGGTATCGGCGAGGATGGAGCCGTGATCAACCCGCTGCGTCGCCGTGTCGACGCCCTGCTGTGGGCGCTGCGATCACTGCTGCTGGCGGTCTGCAGCCTCGTGCTCGTGGTCCTCGCCGTGACGTCGCTGCCGCTCGTGGCGGTCTGGATCGGCATCCCGCTGACGATCGAGGTCGCCACGCTCACCCGGCGGACGGCGTCGTACCGGCGCCGCCTCGTCGGGGTGGACGAGTCGCCGTACCTGCGCATCGAGGGTCACCTGCTGACGCAGTTCGGTCAGGTGGTGCGTGACCCCGCCTCCCGCCGTGACCTCTGGTGGCTGCTCGTGGACGGTGTCCTCGGCCTGGCTCTGGCCTGCGTCGCGGTGGTGGAGGCGCTGCTCGACCTGCTCTTCTGGTGGCTGCCGGTGGGGCTGGCCGGGCGCCTGCACCGGCGCCTGGACGTGGCTCTGCTCTCGGTGTCGGCGAAGAGCCGGCTGGCATTGCGGGTGCAGCAGCTCACCGCGTCTCGCAACGAGACCGTGGACACCAGCGCCGCCGAGCTGCGTCGCATCGAACGGGATCTGCACGACGGCGCGCAGGCCCGGCTGGTCTCCCTGGGCATGAGCCTGGCCCTGGCCGAGGAGCTGCTCGCGCACGACCCCGAGACCGCCCGCACATTGCTCGCCGAGGCGCGGACGGCCGGCAGCGACGCCCTGGCCGAGCTGCGCGACCTGGTGCGCGGCATCCATCCGCCCGTCCTCGCCGATCGGGGTCTGACCGGGGCGCTGAGGGCACTCTCGCTGAGCTCGGTGCTGCCGGTGGAGCTGGAGTTGCACATCCCCGGACGGCTACCCGACCCCGTCGAGTCGGCCGCCTACTTCGCGCTCGTCGAGCTGGTCACGAACGCCGCCAAGCACGCCGGTGCCAGCCGGGTCACCGTCCACGTCGCGCACGAGGACGACCTGCTCACCGCGCGTGTCGTCGACGACGGTCGCGGTGGCGCCGACGCCTTGCTGGGCTCGGGTTTGCGCGGAATCGCGCGAAGACTCGCCGCCTTCGACGGAACCCTGGATGTCATGAGCCCGCCGGGCGGGCCGACCGAGATCGTGATGGTGCTGCCGTGCGCGTCGTCCTCGCCGAAGACCTCGCCCTCCTCCGCGACGGGCTGATCCGGCTGCTCGAGGCTCACAACCTGGAGGTCGTCGAGGCCGTCGACAACGGACCGTCCCTGCAGCGGGCTCTCGCGAGCCACCGCCCCGACATCGCGGTGGTGGACGTCCGACTGCCACCGACCTTCACCGACGAGGGTCTGGTAGCGGCGATCGCGGCGCGACGCGAGCAGCCGGGACTGCCCGTGCTCGTGCTCTCGCAATACGTCGAGCAGCTCTATGCGCGCGAGCTGCTGGCCGACCGATCCGGCGGAGTGGGATACCTGCTCAAGGATCGTGTCTTCAACGTCGCGCAGTTCGTCGACGCCGTCCGTCAGGTCGCGGCCGGCGGCACGGCCATGGATCCCGAGGTCGTCTCCCAGCTGCTCTCGCGACGCTCGACCGCCGGCGGCCCGCTCGCCACGCTCTCGCCGCGCGAGCGCGAGGTGCTCGGCCTCATGGCCGAGGGACGCTCCAACGCCGCGATTGCCGCCGCCATGGTGATCACCGAGAAGGCGGTGAGCAAGCACACCGCCGCCATCTTCACCAAGCTCGGACTGCCACCGTCGGAGGACGACAACCGGCGCGTGCTGGCCGTCCTTGCTTTCCTCAACGGCTGACCCCCGCGCGATCGGGGAACAGTGGCGCTCAGAGTGAGGCGCTGGCCTCGCGCAGCTCACGCAGCGCGGTGAGGGTGTGCGGGGCCAGCTCGCCGTCGTCGGATCCCTCGGACCACGCCGCGTAGCCGCGCTTGAAGGCCAGCACGCCGAGCTCGCCGGCGAGCTGCGCCGTCGGGTCCGGGACGCCGCGGGCCACCAGCGCCTCGCGCATCGCCGCGGCCAGGCCCACGCTCTTGAGGGCGTCGCGCTCCTGCAGCTCGGTGCTGGCCGCGACGGCGGCCTTGAGGCGCGGCCCGAGCTCGCGGTTCTGCGGTCCCATCAGCGACGATGCCCGCTGCAAGCCCGCGGCGACCGCGTCGAGGGGGCTAGCGCCCTCCGGCGTCTCGGCGATGCCCTCGCGCAGCAACTGGCACAGCGATTCCTGCCCGGCGACGAGGAGTTCGCGCTTGTCCGAGAAGTGCCGGAAGAAGGTGCTCTTGGTGACGCCGGCCCGCTCGGCGATCTGCGCGACCGTCGTCGCGTCGTAACCCTGCTCGGTGAAGAGGTCGACCGCGGCCACGACCATGCGGTCACGTGCTCCCGGTTCCCACCGTCCCATGCGCCCAGTCTAAGTGATGGGACACTTGTCCCGTGACGGTGCTACGGTGACGGGACAACTATCCCATCACTTCTGGAGTATCCCTTGCGCGTCTTCGTCACCGGCGGCACCGGCCTCATCGGGTCGGCCGTGGTGGCCGAGCTTCTCGGCCACGGTCACACCGTCCTCGCCCTCGCTCGCTCTGACTCCTCCGCCGAGGCCCTCACTCGTGCCGGTGCCGAACCCGTCCGGGGGAGCCTCGCCGATCTCGATGTCCTGGCCCGGGCGGCGACCGAGGCCGACGGCGTCGTCCATCTCGCCTTCGACCACGACTTCACCACGATCGAGTCCATCGAGCGGGCCGCCGGTGAGGAGGTGGCCGCCATCGCGACGCTGGGCGAGGCGTTGGTCGGCAGCGGCAAGCCCATCGCCGCGGTGTCGGGTACCCCGCAGACGGGCAGCCGGCCGTCCACCGAGGACGACCCGACGCCGGTCATCGCCGGTTCGCTGGCCGGACGGGGACACGCCATCAACGCCCTGCTCGCCCTGGCCGACCGCGACGTACGGGTGTCGGTGGTGCGCATGCCGCGGACCGTCCACCACGAGGGCAGGGGTGGCTTCGCCGGGCTGATGGCCGACCTCGCGCGACAGTCGGGGGTGGCGGCTTACCCCGGCGACGGCGAGCAGCGCTGGCCGGCCGGCCACGCGCTCGACGCCGCCGCGCTGTTCCGGCTGGCGCTGGAATCGGCGCCGGCAGGGACCTGCTGGCACGCCGTGGACGATGAGGGAGACCGGGTGGTCGACATCATGACGGTGATCGGGCGCCGCCTCGGCCTGCCGGTCCGGGCCATGTCGCTGGAACACTTCGGCCCGCTCGGCCCCGTCTTCGCCATGGACCAGCCGTCATCGAGCCGTCTCACCCGGCAGCGGCTCGGCTGGACGCCGACCCACCCGCGGCTGCTCGCCGACCTGGAGAACCTGCAGCCCTGAGATGAGCGCGGGTGGGGGGCGGCTCAGGGCTGGTCGCCGCGGGATTCGTCGGCCAGGAAGCGCTCCAGCTCGGCGCCGAGTTCGTCGGCACTGGGCAGGCTGCCTTCGTCCAGCGTCTCGCGGGTCGCGGCGGCGGTGGAGTCGTACTGCTCCTCAAGGGCGGCGACCATCGTCTGCAGCTCATCGGAGGCCGCCACCTGCAGTTGGATGGCCTTGCGGTTGATCTCCTCCGCCGCTTCGAGGGAGGAGGTGTCCAGGCGCAGTCCGGTCCGGGCGCCGACCTCGCGCAGCAGCGCGATCGACGCGGTCGGGAACTCGGTCTGGGCCAGGTACGGCGGGACGGGCGCGGCAATCCCGAGCGCATCCGCGCCGGCCTGGCCGAGGCGGTGTTCCACGAGGTGGGTGGCGCTCGCCGGCACCATGATCTGTCCCAGCCAGGCGCGGTAGTCGGCGAAGAGCTCACGCCGTGAGCCGTGGATGATGATCGGGGTCGGCCGGGTGTGCGGGACGGACATCGGGAAGGCGTCCAAGCCGACGACGAGACGGACGCCGAGACGCTCGACGAGCAGGGCGACCGCGGCGGCGTAGCGCTCCCACTGGACGTCCGGTTCCGGTCCGGTCAGGACGAGATACGGCGTGTCGTCGCCGTCGTGCAGCAGGTGGACCGCGAGCTGCGGGGTGTCGTAGTCGGCCCAGTGGTCGACGTCGAAGCGCATGACGGGGCGCCGGGCGCGGTAGTCGAAGAGCTGGTCGATGTCGAAGCGCGCCACGACTGGCGCGTCGTCGTCGAGCAGGGTGCGGCGCACGAGCTGCACCGCGGCACCGGCGTCGACGAAGCCGTCGAGCATGTGCAGCAGCACCGTCCCGGAGAGGTCGGGACGGTCGGCGTCGAGTTCGAAGAGCTCCTCGGGATCCAGCGTCACCCGCCCATCTTCCCCTCCCGGCGCCTGTGGTGGGGCAGTGCCGCGGTTCGCCGGCGGCGAACGTCACGTCGACGGGCTGCGGCTGCAGGCCTACTGCAGTGCGTCGCCCCAGGCCCGCAGCAGGGACGCCAGCTGCTCGCGCTGACGGGTCGGGAGCGCCTCGAGCAGCCGATGCTCGCGGGCGATGTGTGCGGTGAAGGCCTCGTCGATGAGCCGACGGCCGGCCTCGGTGAGCCGGACGATCTTGCCACGGCCGTCGACCTCGCTGGCGCGCCGCTCGACCAGGCCGGCGCGCTCGAGCCGGCCGAGCCGCTTGGTGGCGGCCCCGCTGGTCACCATCGTGTACCGCGCCAGCTCCGACGGGGCCATCTCGAACGGCTCGCCGGCTCGGCGCAGCGCGGCCATGACGTCGAACTCGCCCTCGCCGAGGCCGAACTCCGCGTACCCGGCGATCAGCTCGTCGCGTAGCCGGTCGGCGAGCCGGTGCAGCCGGCCGAAGACCGCCTGCGGGCTCACGTCCAGATCGGGCCGCTCGCGGCGCCATGCAGCCTGGATCTCGTCGACGCGATCAGCCATCCTGCGATGTTAGCTTCCATGGAAGCGATATAGTTGCTTCCGTGGAAGCTAAATGGCATGCCGTCACCGCGGTCGCACCGATCGCCTGGGGCGCGAACTACGTCGTCACCCGCGAGTGGCTCCCCGCGGACTCGCCGCTGTGGGGATCGGCGCTGCGCGCGCTACCGGCCGGGCTGCTGCTGCTCGCGCTCACGCGACGGCTGCCCCGCGGCTCGTGGTGGTGGCGGGCGGCCGTGCTCGGGCTGCTCAACGTGGGTGCGTTCTTCCTGCTCGTCTACCTCGCCGCGCAGCTGCTGCCCTCCAATGTGGCCGCCTCGGTGATGTCGCTGAGCCCGGTCGCGCTCGCCGGGTTCGGCTGGCTGCTGGCCGGCGACCGGCCCACCGCTCGGATCGGCGTCGGGGCGCTCGCCGGGGTCGTCGGCGTCGTGCTGCTCGTCGGCGGCGCGTCGGGAGAGCTGCCGCCGCTCGGCATCGCGGCCTCCCTCGCCGCCCTCGTCCTCTCCTCGGTCGGCGCGGTGCTGGCGACGCGGTGGCGCGGAGAACTGCCCGTGCTCGCCACCACGGCGTGGCAGCTGGTCGCCGGCGGCGTCATGTTGGCTGTCGCCGCGATCGCTGTCGAGGGCGAGCCGCCGCGACTGTCCCCGAGCGGTGTCCTGGCGATGGTCTTCTGCGCCGTCGTCGCCACGGCGGTGGCCAATGTCTGCTGGTTCGCCGGGCTGAGCCGGCTGCGGACGGGAACCGTCGGCGTCATCGGCACCCTCAACCCGCTCACCGGCGTCACCCTGGGAGCGCTCGTCGCGGGGGAGGGGCTCACGTGGGAGCAGGGTGCGGGCATCGCCCTGACCCTCGCCGGGATCGCCGTCGCGACGCGCTCGTCGGGCCGGCCGGGGGCGCTGCGTCGGTCGGGGGCGCTGCGTCGGTCGGGGGCGCTGCGTCGGTCGGGCGCGCTGGGCCGACCGCCGCTGACAGCGGCTGTCAGCGCGCAGGTTCCCGTGCCAGCGCTGTGCACGTGCGGTGCCAGCGCCCCGGTCGAACCTTCCCGGTAGGTACTCCGGCACCGCCCGCACGGGCACCGCCGCCCCACCCGGAGGGCAGCTCATGACCACCGCACTCACCCCGGCCGCCACCGCGGCCCCCGACCCGTCCGCGGGCTCGACCCGCAATCCCGTCCGTTGGCTCGTCTTCGCCGTCGTCGTCATCGCCAACGTCATGGACCTCATGGACGCGACGATCGTCAACATCGCCGGCCCGTCCATCCGAGCCGAGCTCGGCGGCAGTGACAGCACGCTGCAGTGGCTCAGCGCCGGCTACACGCTGGCGTTCGCCATCTTCCTCATCACCGGCGCCCGGCTCGGCGACATGGTCGGCCGTCGCCGGATGTTCCTCATCGGCTCGGCCGGCTTCACGCTGATGTCCGCGGTCTGCGCCGTCTCGCCCGACATCGCCGTCCTCATCGTCTGCCGCGTGCTGCAGGGCGCCTTCGGGGCCGCCCTCATCCCGCAGGGCATCGCGCTCATCAAGGAGGCCTTCGACGAGGACGAGATGCCGAAGGTCTTCGCCTTCTTCGGGCCGATGCTGGCGCTCTCGGGCCTGGTGGCGCCGCTGCTGGCCGGCGTCCTGGTCGAGGCCGACCTCTGGGGCACCGGCTGGCGCCTGGTCTTCCTCATCAACGTCCCCATCGGCGTCGCCGGCTTCCTCGGCGCCCTGAAGGTCCTGCCCCGCACGATCTCGCACCCCGGCATGAAGCTGGACGTCGTCGGCATGCTGCTGGTCGGCGGCGCGCTGACCGCGATCATCTACCCGCTCATCCAGGGCCAGTCCGAGGGCTGGCCGGCATGGACCTTCGTCCTGCTCGGCGTCGGCGCCGCGCTGCTCGCGGCCTTCGCCCTCTGGGAGCGGCGCCGCACCAGCGACCCGCTCATCGAGCGCAGCCTGCTCGGCAACCGCGTCTACCTCAGCGGCCTCACCGTGCTGCTCAGCTTCGGCGCGGCCTTCGGCGGCCTGATCCTCTGCGTCGGCCTCTTCGCCCAGCTCGGCATGGGCTTCTCTCCCGTGCACGCCGGGCTCACGCTGATGGCGATGATCGCCGGCATGATGGCCGGGATGTTCGGTTCGATGTCGCTGACTCAGCGACTCGGCCGACACCTGCTGCACATCGGCTTCACCCTCATCGCCGCCGGCACGATCGTGCTCGCGCTCACCGTCACCGGCACGCTCACCGCCTCGACCCTCGCGCTGTCGCCCGGACTGGCCCTCGTCGGCATCGGCGCCGGCTTCGCCGCAGGGCCGATGTTCGACTTCATCATCGCCTCCGTCGCCGACCACGAGGTCGGCTCCGCCTCCGGCGTCCTGGAGGCGGTGCAGCAGCTCGGCACCGCCGTCGGCGTCGCGGCGCTCGGCACGATCTTCTTCGCCGCCTTCGGGCCGCACCTGTCGACGCACGCCCTGGCCGTCACCGCCTGGGCCTGCCTGGTGCCGGTCGCGCTGGGCTTTCTCTTCACCTTCATGCTGCCGATGAAGGCGCGGGCCGACGCCGCCCACTGACCGGCGTGGCCCACTGACCGGCGTGGCCCACTGACCGGCGTGGCCCACTGACCGGCGTGGCCCACTGACCGGGCGCGGTCGACTTGCCGGCCGCGGCCCGAGCCGAGGCCCACGGACGGTCGCCCTACCCGTCCCGTGTTCTGCACCCGTATTCGGGTGCAGAACACGGGACAGAAAAATGCCGGCGCCGCAGCGCCTACCGAGGGCGCCCCGAGCCGGGCGTCCTCGGTGCGCTGCGACTCAGTCGTAGATGTCAGTCGTAGATGACGGCCCGGCCCTCGGCACGCAGCGTCTCCAGCCCGGCGAGCATGGCGGCGAGTGCCTCGGCCGGATGTGGCGTCCAGTCGGTGACCTCACGGACCACCCGCAGCGGCTCGCGGGTGCGGTAGGACTCGGTGGGATTGCCGGGGAACTTCTTGTCCGTGACGTTCGGGTCGTCCTCGAACGGGCCGGTCGGGACCACCTCGTAGACGTGGCCTCGGTCGTCGAGTCCGCCGAGCGCGGCGGCGAGCTGCGCGCCCCAGGCCGCCGTCTCCATCCGCGTCGTGAAGTAGACGTTCTTCATGATCCGGCCGGCCTCGAAGTTGGACTCGCGACCGGCGACGATCTCGTCACCGGGTCGGAGCTCGGCGCGCGTCCCATGCAGGAACGGACCGCGGATCTTGCCGCAGTTGTCGACGGTGACGGCGACGCGGGGCTCGGCAGGTTCGGTCACGGACCGCGACACTAGGGCCTTCGCGCGCCGCGTGCGAGCACGACGGCCAGCATCGAATCGTCCGGCGGGCGTAGCGTCTGGGCCATGGCGCGCCACCGTTCCTCCACCCCCACTGCCCCCATCGTCGCGGCGGGCCTCGTCGGCGGATTCGCCGCCGCCCGCTACAGCGGCCGGCGCGAGCTGGGTGGGGTCGTCCTCGCCGGTGCCGGCGCCTGGAGCGCGCGGTCCTGGCTGCGCTCCTCCGGGCCCGGCGTGATGGGCGTCCTGCTCGGCACCTATCTCGGTGCCTTCGGCGGCTCGCACGGGTTGGCCAAGAAGATCGGTGCGTGGCCGTCGGTCCTCGCTGTCACCGCGGTCGCCTCGGGCGCGGCCTACGCCCTCGCCGACCGCAGCGACACCTCGTTCTGATGAGCCCGCTGCGGCGCTGGCCCGTTCTCGCGGTCGTCCCGCTGCTGGTGCTCTCCGGCAGCCTGCCCGCCGACGCCGCCCGGCGCCTCCCCGTCACCGCCTACCAGCTCGCCGGTGACCGGCCGTCCCTCATCAATCGCAGCGCCGCGGCGATCTCGGTCGTCGGCGTGGACGGGGTGCTCGTCGCCGAGAACGGCGCGACGGTCGGGCGGCCGGACGCCGACGCCGAGAAGCAACGGGTGCGGGCGCATCGCAGGCACCTGCGTGCCGAACTGCTGGTCAGCAATTACTCCGAGCGGATCGGGGACTTCAGCGAACCCGTCGCGCACCGGCTGCTCGCCAGCGCGCGACATCGTGCGGCCGTCGTCCGCTCGCTCGCGGCCGATGTCGTGCGGCGCCACTGGGACGGCATCGCCGTCGACCTCGAATCGCTCTCCCGACGGGACACCGCCGGGCTCACCGCCTTCGTCCGTGCCCTGGCGACGTCACTGCCGAAGCGGGCGAGTCTCTCCATTGCCGTGATGACCTCGACCAGCCGCGCCGGGTACCGGGCCAACGGCTACGACCTGCGCGCGATCGCCAAGCACGTCGACCGGGTGACGTTGATGGCCTACGACCAGCACGGACCGTGGGAGGACACCCCGGGCCCCATCGGGGCCCTCGGCTGGCAGCGCGCCGGTCTGGCGGCGCTGGTTCGCGACGTGCCGCGTCGCAAGATCGAACTGGGCGTCGCCGGATACGGCTACGCCTGGCGACCGCACGAGAACGTCCAGCTGTCGGTGGCGCAGGCACGGTCGCTCGCGGGCTCGCGTGCCCGCTGGAACGCTCGCGCGGGGGAGTGGACGGCGCGGCTGGCCGACGGCTCGACGCTGTGGTGGTCGGATCGGCGCTCCTGGACCGAGCGCGTCGCGCTCGCCCGCTCGCAGCGCCTCTCCGGGCTCGCGCTCTGGGTGCTGGGACTCTCGGACCGACTGCGCTAGCGGTCAGGAGATCCGCTCGGCGATCGAGACGATGAGGCCCTCGGGGCCGCGGATGTAGGCCATCCGCCAGATGCCCTCGTACTCGCCGATGCCACCGACCAGGCCGTAGCCCGATGCGGCGACCCGCTCGACCGCGCCGTGCAGGTCGACGACCTCGAAGCAGACGTTGCGCAGGCCGAGGACGTTGGGCATGGCGTCGGGGTCGCCTGGCTCGTGGTCGGGGCGCTCGAACTGCGACAGCTCGAGCTTGGCGCCTTCGCCCGGCGCGGTGAGCATGACGATGTTGCAGCGAGAGTCCGGGATGCCGCAGACGGTGTCGACGAAGTCGCCCTCGACGGTGTCACGCCCGACGACCTCGAGGCCCAGGTCGACGAAGAAGGCGATCGCGGTCTCCAGGTCGGCCACGGTCACGCCGACGTGGTCGAAGCGCTTCACGAAGGTCACAGGTGCATCCTGCCCCCGATTGCTGTGACGCGCCGTCATACTCTCGGCGCGTCGCCTGCAGGCCCAGCTCGCCCCTGCCGTGACGGTGAGGTGGCACGATTCCCGCGGCCCGTGTTGATCCGGCCGCTCGCCGATCGACGCAAGGTCAGGACCGATCGAGGAGAGGTAGCGGATGGCTGAGGCGAGGGTGCTGATCGCGGGCGCGAGCATCGGCGGCCCGGCGCTGGCGCACTGGCTGCAGCGGCGTGGCGCCGAGGTGACGGTGGTCGAGATCGCCGACGGACTGCGTCCGGGCGGACAGGCGGTGGACGCCCGTGGGGTGGCCAAGGAGGTCATCAGGCGCATGGATCTCGACGCCGAGGTCCGTGCCGCGTGCACCGACACGGCGGGCGGGCACACCGTCGCGGCCGACGGGACGGTGCTGCAGACCTACCGCGCCGAGGACAACGACGGCGACGGCTACATCGCCGAGATCGAGATCCTGCGGGGCGATCTCTCCCGGTTGCTGTACGACGACACCCGCGATCACGTCGAGTACGTCTTCGGCGACCGGATCGCGTCGGTGCAGCAGGACCCGTCCGGCGTCGACGTCGTCCTGGCGAGCGGCACGCAGCGCCGCTTCGACCTCGTCATCGGTGCCGACGGCCTGCACTCGCAGCTGCGGTCGCTGGTCTTCGGGCCGCGGGAGCGGTTCGTCCGCCATCTCGGCATGGCGCTCGCGTTCTTCACCGTGCCCAACGAGTTCGGCGTCGACCGCTGGCTGCTCGACCACCAGGACGGTGGCCGATCGGTGGGACTGCGCCCGCTGCCGAACCCGGAGCAGGCCATGGCGTTCCTGTCGTTCCCCGCTCCTGACGGTGCCATCGACCATCGGGATGTCGCCGCCCAGCAGTGGCTCGCGCGCGAGCAGCTGGCCGGACTCGGTTGGGAGACTTCGCGCATTCTCGCGCATATGGAGGCGGCGCCGGACTTCTACCTCGACCAGGTCGCGCAGGTGATCATGGACCGCTGGTCGTCCGGGCGCATCGGGCTCTTCGGTGACGCCGCCTTCTGCGCGTCGCCGATGTCCGGCGGTGGCACGGGCATGGCGCTGGTCGGTGCCTACCTGCTCGCCGGCGAGCTCGCCGCCGCCGACTGGGACCCGGCCGTCGGCTACGCGCGGTTCGACAAGCGCATGCGCCCCTACGTCGAGGCGAACCAGCAGATGGGACGCCTGCACGTCGAGATGCTCACCGCCGCCGACCCGGCGCCACCGACGGAGGAGGAGATGGCCGAGATGATGCCGATCATCGAGGTGGCCGTCGGTGGGCCGGAGCTGCCGGACTACGCCGAGGTTTCGGACCGCCGATAGCCGCCAGCCGGGACTTTGTTCCCTCTTGCGCACCGACTTAGAGATTCGATGTGAATTCGACCTATAGTTCGGACGAATCATCGGGCGCGCCAGCGCAGCTGTCGGGAGTGGATCGTTGAGCAGGTTCGTGCGTTTGGGCGGGACGATCCGCGCCGATGGTGTGATGCGCATGAGCATCGCTTCCTTGCTAGCTTTCGCACTCTTGTGCGCGGTTGCCGTCGATCTCTCGGCTGCTGCTGCGGCGGCGCGGACATCTCCAGTCGCGACGGTTATCGATCCAGTCTCGGCGAACCCGTCGCAGATCGCATGCGCGACGAGCATCTGTCTGGTCGTTGACGGCACCGATCAGGCGAGGGTCCGCAGCGGCGGTCGATGGAACATCGAGACGGTGCCCAGCGGTGCAGCCGGGTCCGGCATGCTCGACGCAGCATGTTCCGTCAGTGGCATGTGCGTGGCGGTTGGGGGCAACGACGCCACCGTCCGTGCCACCGACGGGACCTGGCGGCGCTTCCCCGACGTGCTCGACGCCAGCACTAGCCAGGACGACTCCGTGACCTGTGCTTCCAACAGCTTCTGCGTGTTCATCCACGACTGGCGCTACTCGATCTTCGACGGAACCGACTGGACTCCAGCTGCGAACCTAACTTCGGACGACTCGACGGCGGGTCAGATCGATTCGATCTCGTGCCCGAGCACGACCTTCTGCGTCGCAGTTGACACGGTCGGAAGTGTCCTACGGTGGGACGGCTCGGCGTGGACCCTCGGTCGTGACGTCTTCGCCAGAACGAATAGCGCGGTTTCCTGCCCGGACGAGGCCCACTGCACCCTGGTTGCCGGCGACGAGATCCGAACCATGACCGGAACAAGCTGGCCAATCGCCAAGCAGATAGCGAACGTCGCACTGTCGTTGGTGTCCTGTGAGAGCGCGACGAGCTGCACCGCCGTTGGAGCGGACCTCGATCCGGCAAGCTCGCCGCGCGGCGTCGCGGTGACATGGGACGGAGTGGCGTGGTCCTCCCCGGCAGTCGTGGACCCCCACCTGGCGCCCGTCGGGCTTTCGTGTTCTCGAAGCGACTGCACGACCGTAGATCGACGCGGCTTCGCCGTGCGACGCGTCGACGGAGCGTGGGGCAAGCCGGAGCTCATCGAGCACGTCACTGGCTACATGACCGCGCTTGCCTGTGTCGGCGATGGCAGTTGTCTCGCCGTCGACGCCAACGGCAACGCGGTGCGGTCGAGCGGGGCGCAATGGGCGGCTCCACAGCTCATCGACGCCGACACGGGCTTCATGGACGTTTCCTGCGGCGCGGCGGACAGTTGCGTCGCCGTCGGCAGTGAGCTGCGTGGTCGTGGCTACGGCGGCGTCGTCGCGCGATGGGATGGCGTGCGTTGGACGACTGCCGACGAGGACTGGGTATCGAGTTCGGTTTCCTGCCCAACCACCCACTTCTGCATGGCCATCACCACTGACGGGCGCTACGCCACCTCCGGCGGCGCGACCTGGGTGGTGCGCAGCGCACCCAACACTCTCTACGGCGGCGTGGACTGCACTTCAGCGACCTTCTGTGTCTCCGGCGGCTGGCGGTATGACGGTGCGACGTGGACCTGGACTGTGCGCTCCGACCAGACCGAGCCGTCAAACGGTCAACCGTCGTGTGTGAGCAGCGCCTTCTGCGCCGTGCCGGATACCAATCACATGGATCTCTGGAACGGGACGGGCTGGGTACACGGGCTGCGGTGGCCTTGGTCCTCCGACGACCGGATCGACTGCCCGAGCGTCGGGTTGTGCATCACCGCGGGCATCGTCACCGGCATCAGGGCAGTGGTGGCCGGCCGGTTCAGCGAGCCCCTCGACGGTGCCCCGATGCCCGAGGGGGATCGGCTTCGCGACGTCGCCTGCGTCACGGTGAGTCGCTGTGTGGTGATCTCCGACAGCACGGCGACGAGCATCGTCCTCGCCGCGCCGCACGTGACCTCGCAACCAGCGGATGTCGTCCTGACCAATGGTGATGACGCCACTTACTCGGTGGCATGGACGGGCAGCCCGGCGCCGGCGATCCAGTGGCAGTCCAGTCAGGACAAGACGACCTGGACGGACCTGGAGTCGGCCACCAAGTCCTCGGTCACCGTGGCGCCGCGCTCGGCAAGGTATGTCCGTGCGCGTCTGCTCAGCGCAGCCGGCATCGTGTACAGCCGGGTGGCGACGGCCGTCACCGCCACGATGCCCGTGTTCACTATTCAGCCGATCTCGCACGGAGCCGTGACCGGTCACGCGACCAGCTTCACCGTCAGGGTCCGCAGCACACCGGCACCGACCATCGTATGGAGGCGCAGCCTGGACGGTGGACAGAGCTGGGCCGTCGTGGGGAGCGGAGTTCGGCTCCCGGTCATCGCCTCCCACGCCGCGCTGTACCACGCCACGGCTTACACGCGTGCAGGCGAGGTCGTGAGCCGAACCGCCAAGCTGACACTCTGGACCGCACCGAAGATCACCCGGCAACCCGCGGCGCGCGCGGTACGACCCGGCCGGCGTGCGGTATTCACGGCCGCGGCCTCCGGCTCGCCGGTCGCAACGATCCGGTGGCAGGTCAGCCGAGACCGTGGGCGCCACTGGAGCACGCTCGCCGCAGCGACGAGTACGCGGCTGATCGTCACGGCCACCCGGTCACGGGACGGCAACCGTTACCGGGCCTCGTTCTCGAATGTGGCTGGCATCGTCGTGTCCCGTGCGGCAGCACTCTGGGTCAGAAGGTAAAAGGGCGGTCATTTTGCGGCGTAGACACATTCCCCACCAGGTGCGGCGGGCGATCAAAAGGCTCGTGATCGACGTGATGCCGCCCTCACGGCGGCCCTCGTCGTCCTGACCATCGGTTCGACAACGGGGGCTGGCGGATTTACGCGGGTACCCTGGCAGCCTTCGTCCGGTTGCACCGCCAGCACAGCGTCTGCAGGTTCGTCGCCGTGGACATTCCGCCACGCGAGACCGGGATGATGTGGTCAACCTCGAGCAGCAGGTGGGGCTCGTCCTTCAGTGAGACGCGGCACTGCCGACAGGCGAATCCGTCCCGTGCCTTGATCGAATCGCGGAGCCTGGCGGTCATCAACGCCCGCTGTCCCGCCGCGCTCTTGCGCCAACGGATCTTCTGCGCAAGCGTCTCGACGAGGGCGTCGATGGTGGGGGAGTCGAGGGTGACGCTGGTGCGCTGTGAGCTGTTGCCGCCGGCACTGACGTACTCGAACGAGTACGTCGGGTACGGAACCGAGATCGGCGAGAGGGTGACGCCGACCTGCGCCATGAACTGCGCTTCGTAGTGCTTGAGAATGAAGCGAGGCGGATTGACCGCCTGCGTAATGCTGGCCTCGCGGGCGCGGAGATTGCTCACTGCGCTCTCCAGTCGTGTGATGTTCTCGCCTAGCCGCTCGACCTCGGCCAGGGTGGCCTCCTCTGCCTTGATATGGAAGTACTTCATCACGTACTTCAGTGGATCCGCGCTCGCATTACGAACCACTTGGAGCGAGCAGTTGTGAACGTTGCGCGCCCGGTACGTCGCGAGATTGCGGTCTCGCCGATAGTTCCACTGGCTCGTGTTGTGGAAGGTCGCGAGGTGCGCGTGAGCGCCGCTGGATGAGGCGCCCACCTGGAAGTCACCACGGTTGCGCAGATCGGTCGTGTAGATCTCGATGTCATTGTGCTCGCGGACGAAGTGCGCCAACGCCGCCTTGTGCGCCAGGAACTCGGGGCTGCCGAAGTAACGCTCCTTCCGGACGTACCTGACTATCCGAATGGTCGCCCACGCGGCAAACCAGAGGAAGAGAATTGCGAGAATCGTGCCCATCTGGCCCTCCGGAGGCGCGTGGCCGGCACATGCGGCGAGAACGTCAACGTAGCGGTTGAATGCTGCGGTTGGCGACTGCGGGAGGGGTTAGTCGATAGCGATCAGCACACGCCGCGAAATGTCTCGGTCATGCGGGGACAGGAGCGTTCGACGCCGCATCCGACGGCGCTCGCCGTCGTCAGGGTTCCATGCGTTCCGTCCCTTACAGTCGTCTCACCGGACAGTATGGGGTACGGTGCGCTTCTCGATACCTCACAAGGAAACGCTCGTGCCACATGTGATCGGCTCCGGACGGGGTGCCGGTGTCGTAGTCTCCGGCCATGAGCTTCGAGCTGGCCCAGGTGAATGTGTCACGGCTGCTGGCACCGCTGGACTCGCCGCTGCTGGCCGACTTCATGGCCGCACTGGACGAGGTCAATGCCGAGGGCGAGGCGTCACCCGGCTTCCGTTGGCGGCTGCAGACCGAGGACGGCAACGCCACGGCGGTCCAGGCCTTCGGCTGGGATGTCGCGGACAGCTACGGCGTCATCCTCAACCTGACCACGTGGTCGTCGGTGGAGGCCCTGGCCGACTTCGTCTTCTCGGGACGCCACCTGCAGGTGATGCGCCGTCGGCGGACGTGGTTCCAGCGGGCCGCCGAACCGATGACCGCGCTCTGGTGGGTGCCGGCGGGCTACCGTCCGACCACCGCTGATGCCGAGGAGCGGGTGCGTCACCTGCGCCGTCACGGCCCCACCGCCGAGGCCTTCACCTTTCAGGCACCGTTCCCGAATCCCGGGCTGCCGAACGCTTCCGTGCGGGTCGAGGACGGCTGGCACTGCCCGCTCTGAACGCCTGAGCTGACAACCTGCGACCTTCAGGCGCCGGGGTCGGTGAGGACGTCGCGCCATGAGTGCTGCGGCTCGAAACCGACCAGCTCGCGCGCCTTGTCGATGGCGTAGAAGGTCTCGTCGCGCCCCAACTCGCGGCGGACCTCGACATCGTCGTAGAAGCGGCCGATGATCTCGTCGGTGGTGGCGGCGACGGACATGTCGGCGTTGGCGACGTTGAAGACCTCGTACCCGAGACCGTCGGTCTGCAGGCAGCGGTGCACCATCTGGCCCAGGTCGCGGACGTCGATGTAGGCGAAGAGGTTGCGCCGCCGCAGCGACGGGTCGGCGAGGAAGGCGGGGAACATCTCGGCGTACTCGTGCGGCTCGATGACGTTGTTGATACGCAGGCCGTAGATGTCGGAGCCACTTCGGGCGTGGAAGGAGCGGGCCGTCGTCTCGCTCGCCACCTTGGACATCGCGTACGAGTCCTCGGGGACGGTCGGGTGCTCCTCGTCCACCGGGATGTACAGCGGTTTGCGCTGGCCTTGCGCAAAACAGACGCCGTACGTCGTCTCGGACGAGGCGAAGATGATCTTGCCGATGCCGAGCCGGGTGGCCGCCTCGAGGACGTTGTAGGTGCTGAGCACGTTCGTGGCGTAGGTCGCCGAGTCGGGTCGCAGCAGGATCGCCGGGATGGCGGCGAAGTGGACCACCGCGTCGTAGCTCGGCTTGCGGGGCAGGTCCAGCTCGGCGTGCGTGGCCGTTCCCGCCAACGCGGAGTACGTCTCACCGGCGTCGGTGAGGTCGACGCGAAGATCGGCAACGTCGGGGTGCCCGAGCGGGGCGAGGTCGGCGTTGGTGACCTGATGGCCCTGCTCGGCGAGATAGGGGGCGACGTGTTTGCCGGCCTTGCCGCTGCCGCCGGTGAAGAAGATGCGCATGCTCATCGTCCTACCCGGGGCGGTGCGGCGGACAGCGCCCGGGGGTGGCTAACTCTTGGCGGCAGACGCTGCGCGCTTCGGCGCGGCAGAGGCAACCTTGCGGACCGAACCGCTCACGAACTTGCCGGACGCGGCACTGCGCTGGACGAGCGACGTCGCCGCCGCCTTCTGCGCCCTGGTCACAGTGACCTTCTTGGGCGTCGCCATCGTCCGCTCCTCCTGAGCTTCGAGACGCCGGGCTGCGCTGCTCGGGATCTGGCTGACCAACATGTCGGCCATTCCGCTCACCGACCTGGGACGCGAACGCCTTGGTACCGACGCCGGCGGCCGGTCGTAGGCCTGCCCTGGCATCAGCTTCGGACGAGGTCGGCCGAGACCTGCCACAGCCGAGCCGCGCTGTCGGGATCGAGGGCCCACTGCTTCACGCCGTGCGGATGGTCGGCCATCTCGGCGTCGTCCGGCACGGGGTAGGCCTCTCGGCAGTCGTCGAGGTAGTGCCCGCCCGAGCGGGCGAAGGCGGGATGAACGGCGGCGACGAGGGTGGTCGCGGCGCCCTGCGGGATCGTCTTGTAGGTGAAGACGCCGGCGGCCTCGGCCGCGTCCAGCGACTGGCGCTGCCACGGGGTGAAGTTGCGCTGCAGTCCGGTGGCGATCCCGCCGGGGTTGACGGCGTTGGCGACGATGCCGTCGTCGGCCCAGCGTCGGGTGGCCGCCACGGCGAAGAGGCTGTTGGCGGTCTTCGACTGGGCGTAGGCCTGCTGTGGATCGTAGGGACGCCGCTCGAAGTGCAGGTCGTCGAAGGTGATGCCCGCCCGCATGTGGGCCGTCGAGCTCAGGGCCACGACCCGCGCTCCGTCGCCCTCCGCGGCGCCCCGCGCCAACGCGTGGTGCAGGCCGTCGGCGAGGGCGAAGTGCCCGAGGTGGTTGGTGGCGAACTGCAGCTCCCACCCCTGCGCGGTGCGCTCCAATCCGCCGGTCACCAGCCCGGCGTTGTTCACCAGCAGGTGCAGCGGGCCGTGCCACTGTGCGACGAAGCGGGCGACGGATCCCTGATCGGCCAGGTCGAGGTGGCGTGTCTCGACCCGGTCGTTTCCGGTGGACATCCGGATCCCATGCGCGACCGTCTCGCCCGCAGCGGTGTTCCGCACGGCGAGGACGACCGCCGCGCCGGCCGAGGCCAGTGCCCGGGCGGTCTCGACACCGATGCCCGACGATGCGCCTGTCACCACCGCTCGCCGGGCGCTGAGGTCGACGCCGCGGACGACGTCGTCGGCCGTGCTCTGCGCGGTGAACTCGGTGGTGATGAGGCTGCCCATCCGACCACTGTACAAAATTACAGATCATGTTCAGTAGGTACAGTATGGTCATGGAACCTGACGGCACCTCGACGGACGACCGTCGTGCCGCCGTCCTGGACGCAGCGCTGCTGACCTTCGCCCGCTTCGGCTACCGCCGGACGTCGATGGATCAGGTGGCTCGGGACGCCGACATCTCCCGCCCCGGCCTGTACTTCCTCTTCGCCTCGAAGCAGGCCCTCTTCCGCGAGGCCGTGGAGCGCTCGCTGCAGCGCGATCTCGCCGCCGCCGAGTCGGCGCTGACTGCGTCCGAGGGATCTTCGCAGGAGCGGCTGCTGCGCGCCTTCGATCACTGGACCGGCCGCTACCTCGGCCCCCTGACCCGGGACGTCGCCACCGTCGTCGAGGAGAACCCCGATGTCCTGGGGCCGGTCGTCCAGCGCGCGCCCCAGCGGTTCGCCGAGCTCGTGGTCCGTGCCCTCTCGACCGAATCGGACGTCGCGGCCGAGGCCGTGGCGCAGACGCTGATCAGCACCTCGATCGGCATCAAGCATCAGGTGGACGACCGTGCCGCCTACCTGGACCGACTGCGCGTGGCCATCGGCCTGCTGCTGCCGTGACGGCCGAATCGGTTCACGTGAACCGATTCGGCCCGGCCGGGCCGCCCCTCAGAGGACGTCGAGCGGCTGTTTGCTCGTCGGTGGTGGGTAGTAACGGTCGAGCTCGGCGAGCTCCGCGGCGTCGAGCTCGATGTCGAGTGCCACGTAGTTCTCCCGGACGTGTGCCGGGGTCGAGGCCTTGGCGATGGCGAAGACCTGCGGCAGCCGCAACACCCAGGCCAGCGCGAGCTGCGCCGGCGTGACTCCCTTGGCCGCCGCCATGACCTGCAGCGCGGGGTCGTCGAGGAGTCGTCCGTGGTCGACGGGGGAGTAGGCCATCAGCGGCACGCCCATCCGGTCGCACTGCGGGATCAGGTCGTACTCCGGACCGCGCCGGGCGAGGTTGTAGAGGACCTGGTCGGTCTGCAGGCGGTTCCCGCCGGCCACGGACCGCAGCTTGTCCACGTCGTCGACGTCGAAGTTGCTCACGCCCCAGCGTCGGATCAGGCCGTCATCGACGAGTTGCTCGAAGGCGGCGACGGTCTCGGCGAGCGGTACCGAGCCGCGCCAGTGCAGCAGGTACAGGTCGAGGTGGTCCGTGCCGAGGCGCCGCAGGCTGGCCCGGCACGCCGCGGCCGTGCCCTGACGGCTGGCGTTGCGGGGGAGCACCTTGCTGACGAGGAAGACCTCGTCCCGGTGCCCGGCGATGGCCTCGCCGACCAGCTCCTCGGCTGCCCCGTCGCCGTACATCTCGGCGGTGTCGATCAAGGTCGGGCCGACGTCCATGCCGGTGCGCAGGGCCCGCAACTGCTCGGCGTGCTGGTCGGGGTGCTCACCGAGGTACCAGGTGCCCATGCCGAGCCGAGGAACCGGCGTTCCGTCGGCCAGCGTCACCGTGCGGTCTGTGGGTGCGGTCATCATCAGCTCCTTTCCGCAAGCCTGCCCCAGCGTCGCTGTCACGCCCATCGGCAGTCCTGCCGATACCTGGCCGTCACTCGCACAGCGATGAGTCGGGTGCCAGGGGCTGTCCGTTCTGCGCCGTGACCGAGGGGATGTCCACCCCCGGCGCTTCGGGGGTAGGCCGCCCGGGACCGTCCTGGTGTACGACCCGCGGCCGGTGAAATCGGTTCACGTGAACCGATCACGGCGCGTAGACCGGCGTGGCTCTGCTCAGGGGAGGCGGTGGCTGTCGAGGACGGCTTCGATGCGCGCCAGTTCGGCGCGCAGCTCCTCGGCGCGGGCCTCGGCCTCGACACGCGCGGCGTCGTTGACGGCGGCCACTGCTTCCTCAAGCGAGGGGACGTCGAGCAGGCCGGCGACCGCGGAGACGACCCCGGGGTTGACGTCGATGTTCTTGGCGATCGACTTCGCGCCTCGCTGCACGCTCACCGCCCACGAGGTGCCGGCCGATTTCAGCGTGATCGTCACCGAGGCGCCGGGAGCGGCTTTGCGCCCACCACGCTTGGACGGGGCGTCCGGTGCGGGCGGCCTGGCTGCCTTGGCCGCGGGCGTTGGTGTTGCGGGCGCCGGGGCCGGGGCGGCTTTTCGCGCTGGCCGGGCCGGACGCGCGCCAGCTTCTGGTTCCGGCGTGTTGCTCGTAGCCGGCGCCGTCTTGCGCGGCCTTGCCGGCGTCGCGCCGGTGTGAGTCTGGGCGGGTGACTTCTTGGCCGGCCGCTTCGCGGGCGCTTCCCTGCCACGCGACAGCTCACGAGGCGCGAACCGCAGGTCGTCCGTCACCCCGTCGACCTTGACCCGCACGGTCACGAAGTCCTCGCCGTCGACCGCCGAATCACCCACCGAGCGGACCACGCCGCTGTCGAACTGCGCCCCGGCGATCCGCACCCGCGGCGACATCCCCGCGGTCACCTCGTCGCGCAGCTGCGCGACCTGCTCGTCGGTCAGTCCTGGCGCCATGCCGCTCAACCTAGATCAGCCCGCCGACATTCTGGCCTGGGAAGTACCAAGAAGCGGCCGCTTGTTGGGTATCCGGATGAAGGTCGTTTGGCAATAATTCGCCGCGTAACAGACACGCCGGTGCGCTTAGGTGATCAATAAATCGCGTCAGCGTAGATGCTAGGTTTCCGGCCGCGCCATGTGCGACTAGCAGGGCGCACGCGACCCACAGGCAAAGCCACTCGCGATGTCGCAAGCGGGTTTCGACCACGCGACAACGGGAAGTTGGCTGATTGTGCGGCCGTTCGATAGTCTGCCCGCAAGTTGATCTTGCGCCTCGCGTTTCACGCGACCGACGTCCACGTTCGGGCGCGAGGGAAGACCAACCCATTCCTGCGACGAACACTAGGGCGGTCCGCAGGCAACGTGTAGTCCGTGTGTCCATAGACTCGTGGCGTCTGCAGGTGCCGGCTCTGACACGAACGTGGTTGTGGCTGTGGCGCTGCGACCTCACGCGGTACTCACACGGACACGCCCTGGCCATCCACGCGTTCTGCCCGGACCGCAACACTCCCGTGCTGGTCGAATTGAATTGGGGCCCACTTGAGGCGGTCGCGGCACTCGGACGCCGGGCATGCGAGATAGATGGCATGAAGTATTGCATCGATCAAGCCCGACCCGACAGGATGTACTGTGCGGCAGCAGGAAGACAGGTATGGGATCAACCATGGGTCCGAGGTAGCCCGACGCGTCGTTGCTGACTGGGCCGAAAAACTACAGAAAGCGATCGGAATGACCTCGTATCAGCAGAGTCCTCTGTATGCAGAAACTTTCGGAAATTCTGACGGTTCCCAAAAGGAGAACGTCGACCGTCTTGTTGCTGCGTTTGAGCAATTCCGCCGCCACGTTAAGCCGCTCGCGGCTGAGATCGCTTTAAGTGTTCCCGGATACACGGACCATTCAGTGACCCACTCCGACGCACTTTGGGACATGGCCGGAATGTTGATGGGTGATGGACTAAAACTAAACCCAGCTGAAGGTTTTGTATTAGGGGGCGCTTTCCTGGTTCACGATCTTGGAATGGGCCTCGCAGCATATCAGGAGGGGCTTGCGGGGATCGTCAACTCCGAGGCTTGGAAAGATTTGCTCTGGTCTCGCGCTCCATACCAGGCCGAGGAAATTCAGGCCGATATGGAAAGGGATGTCGAGGCGAATCCGACGTGGGACGGGCTCACAAGTCAGTTAGGAAAAACACTGCTGACTCTTCACTTGAGGGAAGCGCACGCCCTGCAAGCGGCGAAAGTGCTGGGCCAGCAGTGGCAACTCTCTAGCGGTGAGCCATTCTTTCTTCTAGCTGACACAGAGCTTCGCCACTGGTACGGCGATGTAATCGGCAAGATTGGTCGTAGTCATTGGCTCGGCGTCAACGAACTGGTTGATTATCTCCCGCACGAGATGGGTGCGCCCTCGGGCTTTCCCGTTGAGTGGTCGGTCAGTCCGGTAAAGCTTGCCTGCGCACTTAGGCTGGCCGACGCTGCTCAGGTTGATGCGCGTCGGGCCGAACCTTTGCACACTCCCTTCCGTCAGCCCCAAGGCGAGTCTCGTGATCACTGGCTATTCCAAGAACGCATGCTTCATCCGCGAATGAGGGGCGACCGCCTCGTCTACACAAGTGTTGGGGAATTCGGTGTCGAGAACGCTGATGCGTGGTGGCTTGCCTTCGACGCAATCCAGATGATCGACCGTGAGCTTCGGATGGTTGACGCCCTATGTGCGGACATAGGGTTACCGCGTTTCGCGGCGAGAGGTGTAGCAGGCGCTGAAGACCCTTTGCGCTTCGCGACCTTCGTGTCTCCTGGTGATTGGGAGCCCATTGACGCCCGCCCGCAAATTCCGAACGCACCCTATGTCATTCGATCTTTGGGTGGGTCGGCCCTTTATGGAGGCAATTCAACGGTTGCCCTTCGTGAAATGCTGGCCAATGCAAGCGATGCAACTCGCGCTCGCAGGTTTGCTCACGGAGAGACTGAACTAAAAAATATTTGCGTTTCTTTCACGGAAGGAGAGCAGCAGGATTTTTTAGTGGTACGTGATTTCGGAATTGGAATGTCGGCGCAAGATATGGCCGACTTCTTGTGCGGCTTCGGTGTGAGCGGGTGGCGAAGTCAGCGACTTCGGGGAGAATACCCCGGCGCGCTCAGTCAAGGATTTTCATCGACGGGTCAGTATGGCATTGGCTTTTTCTCCGTCTTTATGGTCGCAGATGAAGTTAGGGTCACTTCGCGCGCTCTCCATGCCGGGTGGGAGGACACCTCCGTGTTGGACTTTCGCCACGGCCCGGACGGTCGGCCAATCTTGCGGCGGGCTGAGCGTAGCGAGCGGCTGACGGAGCCCGGCACAGAGATTCGCCTTACGCTTCAGGATAAAATCTTTGGAGATTTTGGAATAGTTGGACCGCATCGTGGTCACAGTGGCATCATGGCACAAATGCACCTAATTCGCAGAATAGCTATGATGTCTGACGAGCCTATCGATGTACTCCTGTCCGACGGTCAGCGGTTCGTCGGTATAGCCGGTCACAGTTGGCAAACTATGACAACCGATGAGTTACTCGAATGCGTTAACCCGGAAGATGGTTTCTCCAGGCCGCTAGCTACCGTTCGCTCCGATGCCCGGGCGTACCTCTCGAAGATGCTTGCGCCACTGACTGACGACAATGGACGTTGTATTGGCCGGTTGGCCTTCAATGCGGAGCGTGCAAATTTAGTTCCCGCGGCCGCTTACTGTGGTGGATTTTTTGCTAGCGACATACCGCATTTTTGCGGCGTAATAGAGGGTACGCCACTTCGTGCTGCCAGAGATCGCGTTCATATTGAGACTTCGGCGGCTCAGTTCTCGGAGTGGTCGTTTGACCAATGGAGTAGATCATCGCAGGTTCCACTCACGGATCGGGAAAAGCTGCAATTACAGGCTCTCACGCGGTCTTTCGGCTACCGTCATGAACCGGCTCCGATATGCATTGGCGCCGCGGGTTACATGAATGCGGGGGAGTTCGGAGAGTGGGTTCGTCACAAGTCGCAATTTTACGTTCACATGATGGATCCGAGTATGCTTTTCCCTCAGCCTGGAACAGATCGTTTAAGCATATTTCGCCTCTCGGATGGGAGCTTTCGTCAGGTTCCCGACTCTCTAATAATTGTCCCGGTGATTACCCGTAATCCAATGGACGGGCTGCCGATAGCTGAACCCGTCATCGATATTGCGCTTCCCGAGAGGACCTTGGAAGCGGTTTTCGTCCCGGAAGTATGGTGGCAAAATTATCATTACGAATTAGAGGGGGATGTGGTTCAGGAGGCTGCAAAAGCTTGGAACGCCGATCTCGAGCAGACTATTAAGAGCCTCAGTTTTGACACGGCGCCCGACGAGGAAGTTTCAACAATGCTTCGCGATAGCGATTCGGATGAATCAGATCGAGTGCTCATTGTGCGCAAGCCCGGCGCATGATGTCGGGGCTACTGCGTGGCGTTGCCGATGCAAACTCGGCGCTCGCTTTTTCGAAGGTATGATTGATGCAAGTTGACCCTTCGTGCCTGTGCGCTGTCATAGCGTGTCGTCGGGCGGTTGCGAGGCGCGGCGACCCCCACCCGCGTGCGGCGTCCGTAGAGCCCTTATCTAAGAGAAGCCCGAGAGACCCGCCGACCAGGAACACGAGCACCTTCGTAGCCATAGCTAGGACCGTGTTCCCGACGACCCGGATCGTGACGGTTTATCGGTTCTGAGGGTAGGACATGATAGCGACGCGCAGCATTATGTGCCCGATCACGGCAGCCCGCCTGGGGCCCGCGATTACTTCGTCCGCAAGACCTCGTAGTCCCCGTCCGCGTGGTGGGCCCGGATGACCTTCTTGTCGAACTTCCCGACGGTGGTCTTGGGGACCTCGTCGATGAACGTCCAATTTTCCGGGACCTGCCATGCCGCAACTTTCCCTTCCAGGAAGGAAGCCAGCTCGGCAGGTGAAGCCTCGCCGGACAGAACCACCGCAGCCAGCGGGCGCTCGGTCCACTTCTCGTCCGGGATGCCGATGACGGCGGCCTCGGCGACGGCGGGGTGGGCCATGAGCAGGTTCTCCAGCTCGACGGAGCTGATCCACTCACCGCCGGACTTGATGACGTCCTTGCTGCGGTCGGTGATCTGGAAGAAGCCGCGGCGGTCGATCGTGCCGATGTCGCCGGTGCGCAGCCAGCCGTCGTGGAACTTCTCCGGCACATCGGCGTTGTAGTACGCGCCGGTGATCCACGGGCCGCGGACCTCCATCTCGCCGACGGCCTTGCCGTCCCAGGGCAGCTCGTCGCCGTTGTCGTTGACGATCCGCATCTGGACACCGGGGATGATGCGGCCGGACTTCATCCGGTACGGGATCTCCTCCGGCGAGCCGAGCTCGACATCGGCCGGCGGGTGGGCCATGCCGCCCACCGGCGAGGTCTCGGTCATGCCCCAGCCCTGGATGATGCGCACGCCGAAGTTGTCCTGGAACGCCTCCAGCAGCGACTGCGGGATGGCGGCACCGCCGGAGGTCCCCATCCGCAGCGAGGACAGGTCGACCTTGTCGCCGGCCGCCTTCGCGTACTGGGCGATGCCGCCCCAGATCGTCGGGACGGCGGCCGCCAGCGTCGAGCGCTCGGTGCGGATGAACTCGCAGATCGGCTCCGGCGTCATGTGCGGGCCGGGGAAGTGCAGCGTCGCGCCGCAGAGGAAGGCACCGAAGGGGATGCCCCACGCATTGACGTGGAACATCGGCACGAAGGTGAGGATCTTGTCGCGCTCGGTGAAGCCGGTGACGCCCGTGGCGATCGTCGCCAGCGCGTGCAGGTACGTGGAGCGGTGCGAGTAGACGACGCCCTTCGGCTCGCCCGTCGTGCCCGAGGTGTAACACATCGAGGCCGGGGCCTTCTCGTCCAGCTCGGGCCAGACGAAGCCCGGCTCCTCGGCGGCGACGATGTCGGCGTAGGTCACGACCTTCGCGCCGCCCGCCGCCAGCTTGTCGGCGTGCTCGCTCTCACCGATGACGACGAAGGTCTCGACCGTCTTCAGCTCGGCGGCGATCGGCGCCAGCAGCCCGACGAGGGTGGCGTCGACGATGATGACGCGGTCCTCGGCGTGGCCGACGATGTGGACGACCTGCTCCGGGGTGAGCCGGATGTTCAGCGTGTGCAGCACCGCGCCCATGCCGGGGACGGCGTAGTACGCCTCGAGGTGCTCCTGGTTGTTCCAGCAGAAGGTGCCGACCCGGTCGCCGGTCTCCACGCCCAGCGTGGTCAGCGCGGCCGCCAGCTTCTCGGCATTCACCGCGATCTCGGCGAAGGTGGCGCGGCGGGCGCCGCCGCCGGTCCAGGTGACGCATTCGGAGTCGGGATAGACCCGCGAGCCGTGCTGCAGGATCTGCGTGACGGTGAGTTGGACGTCGTCCTGCATCGTGCTCTGGATCAAGACAGCTCCTCCGGCGTTGGGGTTACCGGGAAGTATTACTCCACCTGTGTGAGCGGCGCCTCAGGGGAGGGGTGCTCAGATCTCGTCGCCGCGCTCGACCTGCGGGCCGGGGAGGCGCCACTTGCGCGGCAGGTAGGCCCGGCTGCCGGCGTAGAAGCCGATGGACATGTTGCCGCCGTCCGCCTTGCCGAAGCGCTCGGTCGCCAGCGCGCGGATCCGCATGCCGGTGACGTACCACTCGAAGACCAGGCCGAAGAGGACCGCCAGCACGACGATCTGGACGGCGGCCAGGGCGGGGATGAACGACGCCGCGATCATCAGCGGGAAGAGCAGCAGCAGGTAGTTGGAGAACATCCGCTTCGAGTCGACCCAGTCGCGGGCCAGCTTGCGGGTCGCGCCCTGGTCGCGGCGGGGGAGCGCGGAGGGGTCGCCCCGCTTGAGCGCGGCGCGCTGCTCGGCCACGGACCGCGGTTTGGCCAGCTTCGCCGCCGCTCGCTGCTCACGGGCCTGCTCCTTCTGCCGGGCGTAGGCCTCCTTGCGCGTCTTCGGCGCCGTCACCGGACCCCGCCGCCCCTGCGCGTCGCGGCGCTTGGGTGTCGGGCGACCCTTGCGTCCGGTCTCGACGGTCTCGTCCTCGGCCGTGTTCTCGGCGATCTCGGAGGCGGCGGCGCTGTCGCGCTTGGTGAGCTTCACGGCGGCGATGATACGTCCCGCCGCTAGGCCTCGAATCCGGCCAGCTGCTCGTGCAGCCACGGGTAGAGCTGTTCCGCGGGCAGGTTCAGCTGGGACTTCAGCCCGCGGGTGCTGTCGTCGGCCAGGACCTCGAGCGCCCCCGCGGCGATCCCGTCATAAGCCTGGGCGACGACGCTCTCGGCGCTCACCTTCGGCACGTCCCACCGGCTCGACATCGGGGTATCGACCATCCCGACGAGCAGCCCGACGACGTGCGTGCCCTGCCCGCCCAGCTGCAGGCGCAGCGCGTTCGTCGCCGACCACATCGCGGCCTTCGACGCGCCGTAGGCGGTGGGGACGCTGATCCACGCCGCGGCCGACAGCACGTTGAGCAGGGTGCCGCCGCCGTTGCGGGCGAGCACCGGGCTGAAGGCGTTCGCGACGCGCAGGTTGCCGAAGAAGTTGGTCTCGAACACCCGGCGCAGCGCGTCCTCAGGCCCGCTGATCGAGTCCCCGGCCGGCGCGATGGCGGCGTTGTTCACCACGAGGTCCACATCGCCGGCGTCGACGGCCGCCCTTAGGACGGCGTCCGGATCGGTGATGTCGAGCGGCAGCGGGATGACCCGCGCATCGGCCCAGTCCTTCGGCGACCGCGCGGCGGCGTAGACCTTCTCCGCGCCGCGGTCGAGGGCCTGCTCGACGAACTGGCCGCCGAGCCCGCCGTTGGCACCAGTCACCAGGACGATCCGGTGCTGCAGAGACGCTGTCATCTAGACTCCTCCATCAAGTGGGGACGATCCCCGCATCGACTTTATGGGGAGTGTCCCCACTTGTCGAGGAGGGAGTGATGAGCGTGGGTGCAGCGTCTGCTCAGCCACGACGCGCGGACGCCCGGCGCAACCGGGACGCGATCCTCGCCGCGGCCCGCGAGACCTTCGAGGCCGAGGGGGTGCTGGCCCCGCTCGACGGCATCGCGGTACGGGCCGGCGTCGGCAACGCCACGCTCTACCGCAACTTCCCGACCCGCGACGACCTGCTGAGCGCCGTCATGGCCGCCGAGATCGAGGCCGCGTCGGCCGAGGCCGACACGCTGGCCCGGGACCTCAGCCCCCGCGACGCGCTCGCGGAATGGCTGGTTCGGCTCACCTGGCAACTGCGGATCTGGCACGACCTGCCCTACTGCGTCGCCGCATCGCAGGCCGATCCGGAGTCGCCGGTGGGGGCCGCCTGCCACCCGCTGCTGGTCACCACGCGTCGCCTGCTGCAGGCCGCGAAGGAGGCGGGGGAGGTCGGTCCGTCCGTCACCGCCGAGGAGGTCTTCGAGCTGGCGACGACGCTGTCCTGGGGGGTCGACCGCTACGGCGACGACGAGGCCGCCGCGCGCCGCCGGGTCGGTATGGCGACGGCCGGCATCTTCACCTGAGGCTGCGCGCGCCTCAGGCTGTGCCGATCCCGGCCGTCCCGGCTCACCCGACCGCGAGCGGTCAGGGCAGGGCCAGCATCCGGTCCAGCGCGATGCGGGCGTTCTCGGCCATCCGCGGTTCGACGGTGATGCGGTTCATGACCTCGCCCGCGGCCAGCGACTCCAGCTGGCGCACCAGGTGCGGGAGGTCGATGCGGTTCATCGTCGAGCAGTAGCAGACAGTCTTGTCCAGGAAGACGATCTGCTTGTCCGGGTGGGCGTTGGCCAGCCGTCGGACGAGATTGAGCTCGGTGCCGACGGCCCAGGCCGAGCCGGCCGGGGCGGCGTCGAGGGTCTTGATGATGAACTCGGTCGAGCCGACGAGGTCTGCGCCGAGGACGACCTCGTGCCGGCACTCGGGGTGGACCAGCACGTTCACGCCGGGGATCCGGGCGCGCACCTCGTCCACACTGGCGGAGGCGAAGCGGCCGTGCACCGAGCAGTGGCCGCGCCACAGGATCATCTTGGCCTCGCGCAGCTGCTCGCGGGTCAGCCCGCCGCCCGGCTTGTGCGGGTTGTAGACGACGCAGTCGTCCAGCGAGAGCCCGAGCTGCAGGACGGCGGTGTTGCGTCCGAGGTGCTGGTCGGGCATGAAGAGCACCTTCTCGCCCTGCTCGAAGGCCCAGCGCAACGCCCGCTCGGCATTGGACGAGGTGCAGACCGTGCCGCCGTGCTCGCCGGTGAAGGCCTTGATGGCGGCCGTCGAGTTCATGTACGTCACCGGGACGGTCACGTCGGCGACGCCCGCCTCGCGCAGCACGTCCCAGCAGTCGAGCACCTGCTGGTAGTCGGCCATGTCGGCCATCGAGCAGCCGGCGGCGAGGTCGGGCAGGACGACGGCCTGCTCCGGCTTGGTGAGGATGTCGGCGGACTCGGCCATGAAGTGGACGCCGCAGAAGACGACGAACTCGGCCTCCGGACGCGCCGCGGCGTCGCGGGCCAGCTTGAACGAGTCGCCGGTGACGTCGGCGAAGCGGATGACCTCGTCGCGCTGGTAATGGTGGCCGAGGACGAAGGCGCGCTCGCCGAGCGCGGCACGGGCCGTCTCAGCCCGCTCGATCAGGCGCGGGTCGGAGGCCGGTGGCAGCTCGCCGGGGCAGTCGACGCCACGCTCCGAGGCCGGGTCGCTGCCCCGGCCGAGCAGCAGCAGGGCCAGCGGCGAGGAGCCGGGTTCGGTGAACGACTCGGTCGTGGTCACGAGCCACAGCGTAATCCGGCGGCTACCATGGAATGGAGGCCGCCGACGCGCGGTTGCAGGCACTACATCGTCGAACCCGATTTCCTGGGGAGCACATATGACCAGCACCGAAACGCCCGTCGAGCTGACCACGGCCCCGGCCGAGGCGCCGAGCAACGACCTGCAGCTGACCGAGGCGGCGGCGTCCAAGGTCCGCGCGCTGCTCGATCAGGAAGGTCGTGACGACCTCCGCCTCCGCATCGCCGTGCAGCCCGGTGGCTGCTCGGGTATGCAGTACCAGCTCTTCTTCGACGAGCGCTCGCTCGACGGCGACGTCGAGCTCACCCCGCACGGCGTCCCGGTCGTCGTCGACCGCATGAGCGCGCCGTACCTCGGTGGCGCGGTGGTCGACTTCACCGACACCATCGAGCAGCAGGGCTTCACCATCGACAACCCGAACGCCCAGGGCGGCTGCGCCTGCGGCAACTCGTTCTGCGGGTAGTCCCCTCACCCGCCTGATGCGGGTGATCTCGGACCGTCAGGGGCGGCGCCGTGCGACTTGTCGCGCGGCGCCGCTTCGCTTTGGGTAGCGTTTGTCCAATGCCGACTCTCGTTGCCGGGTCCATCGCGTCGGACCACCTGATGCACTTCCCGGGCAAGTTCTCCGACCAGTTGCTGGCCGACCACCTGCACAAGATCTCGCTGTCGTTCCTGGTCGACGAGCTGGACGTCCGCCGCGGCGGGGTCGCCCCCAACATCTGCTACGCCATGGCGCAGCTCGGTGCCTCCCCGGTGCTCGTCGGCAACGTCGGCAAGGACTTCGACGAGTACCGCGCCTGGCTCGAGCGGGCCGGCGTCAACTGCGACCACGTGCGAGTCTCGGAGACCAAGCACACCGCCCGTTTCGTCTGCACCACCGACGAGGAGCTCTGCCAGATCGGCTCGTTCTACGCCGGCGCCATGGGCGAGGCCGTCGACATCGACATCGCACCCATCTGGGACGCCGCCGGTGCCGACCTCGCCGTCATCAGCGCCTACGACCCGACCGCGATGGTCCAGCACTCGGCCGAGTGCCGCGACAAGGGACTGCGCTTCGTCGCCGACCCGTCGCAGCAGATCACCCGCATGGACGGCGACGCCCTCAAGGGCCTCATCGAGGGTGCCGACCTGCTCTTCACCAACGACTACGAGAAGCAGCTGCTGGAGTCCAAGACCGGCTACACCGAGGCCGACGTCGCCGCGCAGGTGAACGTCCGGGTCACCACGCTGGGCTCCCAGGGCGTCGAGATCGTCGGCAAGGACGTCGAGCGCGTCCACGTCCCGGTGGCCAACGAGCGCTCCAAGACCGACCCGACCGGTGTCGGCGACGCCTTCCGCGGCGGCTTCCTCACCGGCCGCGACTGGGGTCTGGACTGGCAGCGCGCCGCCGAGGTCGGCAGCCTGCTCGCCACCATGGTCCTGGAGAGCGTCGGCACGCAGGAGTACACGGTCGAGAAGACCGAGTTCCTCGCCCGGCTGGACGAGTCCTACGGCTCCGACAGCGCCGCCGAGGTGGAGAAGTACCTGGCCTGACTCAGAGCCGGACCGGGTACACCGGCTCCGGCGGGGTGATCGCGATCCGCTGCTCGACGAAGATGCCGTGCCAGAGCAGGAAGACCAGCAGCGTCCAGATCTTGCGCGAGTAGTCGTGCGGGCCGGCGCGGTGCGCGTCCAGCAGCTGCAGCGCCCGGTCCTTGTCGATCAGCTCGTCGGCCTGCGACTCGGTGATGATCGCGCGGGCCCACTCGTACATGACGTCCTTGAGCCAGTGCCGGATCGGCACCGGGAAGCCCAGCTTCGGCCGGTTGATGACGTGGGCCGGGACGATGAGCTCCAGCGCGCGCCGCAGCGCGTACTTCGTCGTCTCCTTGGTGAGCTTGAGGTCCGTCGGCACCGATGACCCCATCGCGAAGACCTCGGTGTCCAGGAACGGCACGCGCAGCTCGAGCGAGTTCGCCATCGTCATCTTGTCGGCCTTGACGAGGATGTCCCCGCGCAGCCAGGTGAAGAGGTCGACGTACTGCATGCGAGTCGAGTCGTCCAGGTGCGTCGTGCGCGCGTAGAGCTGGCGCGTCACGTCCATGTAGGAGACGGTCGGGTCGAAGCCCTTGAAGAGCCCCTGCATCTCGTCCGGACGGAAGATGCGGGCGTTGCCGTAGTAGCGCTCCTCGATGCCGATCGCGCCGCGGCGCAGCAGGTCCTTGCCGCGCTTGCCCTCGGGGATGCGGGTCGAGAGCCGGCCGAGGCCACGCCGCACCCCCTTGGGCAGCTTCTCGAAGGGACGCAGCGAGATCGGCTCCTTGTAGATCGTGTAGCCGCCGAAGAGCTCGTCGGCGCCCTCGCCGGAGAGCACCGCCTTGACGTGTTTGCGCGCTTCCCGCGCAATGAAGTACAGCGGGACCAGCGCCGGGTCGGCTACCGGATCGTCGAGGTACCAGACGATCAGCGGCAGCGTCTCCATCATCTCCTCGGCCGTGACCACCTTGGTGATGTGCCGGACGCCGATGGCGGCAGCGGACTCCGCGGCGACGTCGATCTCGCTGTAACCCTCCCGCTCGAAGCCGGTGGTGAAGGTCAGCAGATCGGGCTTGTGGCGCTGCGCGAGCGCGGCGACGGCAGTGGAGTCGATGCCGCCGGAGAGGAACGATCCGACGGTGATGTCCGGGTCGACGCGCATGTGCTTGGCGACGGAGTCCTCGAGGGCGTCGGCGATCTTGCGGTAGAGCTTGTCTGCGTCCGGCACCGGCTTGATGGCGAAGTCGGGGTGGAAGTAACGGTGGACGCGCAGCTCGTCGCCGGGCTTCATCGTGAAGTAGGTGCCGGACTCCACCCGCCTGATCGCCGTGTGCATCGAGGCGGGCTCCGGGACGTACTGCAGCGTCAGGTACTGCTGCAGCGAAGTGGTGTCGACGCCGCCGCGCTCGGTGTCGGAGGCGAGGTCCAGCAGCGACTTCTTCTCGCTCGCGAAGAAGGTGCCCCGCTCGTCGGACATCGTGTAGAGCGGCTTGATGCCGAACCAGTCACGGGCGCCGAAGAGCACCCGCTCTTGGGAGTCCCAGATGAGGAAGGCGAACATGCCGCGCAGTTCGCGGACCACCTTGGGGCCGAGGAAGTGGTAACCGGCGACGATGGCCTCACCGTCGCCCTCGGTCTCGAACTGCGCGCCGAAGTCGCGGGCCAGCCGCTCGCGCAGCTCGAGATAGTTGTAGATCTCGCCGTTGAAGATCAGCTGGTAGCGACCCGCCAGCCACGGCAACGGCTGGTGCGAGTGGTCGAGGTCGATGAAGGCCAGCCTGCGGAAGCCGATGGCGACGTCCTTGTCGTTCCAGACGCCGCCCTCGTCCGGGCCCCGGTGCCGCATCGAGGGCAGCGACCCCTCGACGGCCGGCGCCACCGTCGCCGCGTCGCCGTTGCCCGACAGGAACCCGATCAGCCCGCACATGGCATCCAGTATCCCGGTCGGCTCACCGGGAGCGGCGCACCGTGTAGGCCGGTGTGCCGTCCGCCGCGGTCGTCTCGCCGACGTACTCGTGGCCGCGCATCCGGCACCAGGCGGCGATGTCCGGGCGTGCCGCCGGGTCGTCCGCCTCGACCGTGACCGTCTCGCCGACCGCCACGTCGCCGACGTGGCGGGCGAGGTCCAGGATCGGCAGCGGGCAGCGCCGGCCGCGGCAGTCCAGGATCACAGCACCCACTCCGGTTTGCACCCGGCGGCGCTGCTAACGCCGCCGCAGGCGGCGCGATAGGCGCGCCGCCGGGTGCAAACGGGGAGGGGGATCACAGCCCCGCCGCGCCCAACTCGGCCCTGACCTCGGCGACCGCGCCGGGCAGGACGGCGAGGAATTCGTCCACCTCGGCCTCGGTCGTCGCCTCGTGCAGCGAGACGCGGACGTTGCCCGAGGTGAGCGCCCCCATCGCGACGAGCACGTGGGACGGCTCCAGCGTCGAGGAGGTGCACGACGAGCCGGACGACACCGCGAAGCCGTGGCGGTCCAGGACGGTGAGCAGCGCCTCGCCGTCGACGTAAAGGCAGGAGAAGGTCACCAGGTGGGGGAGCCGGCGCTCCGGGTCGCCCTGCAGCTCGACGTCGGGGACGGTCGCCGCCACCCCCGTGCGGATCCGCTCGACCAGGGACCGGTGTCGCGCCGCGACCTCGACACGATCGGCCTCGACCGCCCGCAGCGAGGCCGCCGCCGCCACGATCGCCGGCAGGTTCGGCACCCCCGGCACCCGACCCCGCTCCCGATCGTCGGCCGGGACGAAGGAGCGCCAGCGGACCCCGGTACGGACCGCGAGGACGCCGGCCGTGCCGCCACCCCAGGTTCGGGCGTCGGCGGCGAGGACGTCCCACCCGGCCGGCAGGTCGGCATGCCCGACGGTCTGGGTGGCGTCGACCACCAGCGCGGCGTCGACCCGGCCGGCCACCTCCGTCACCGGCTGCAGCGTCCCCACCTCGTGGTTGGCGGCCTGCAGTGCGACGGCGGTGGCGTCCGCCGACGCGGCGACCAGGGCCTCGACGTCGACGCGTCCACGGCCGTCCACCCCGATGGACACGACCCCACCGCCCCGGCCGGCGTGCCACTCGGCGGCATGCAGCACCGCCGAGTGCTCCACCGCGCTGTGGACCAGGGCCGCCTGCGGGGTGCGCAGCGCCCCGAGGACGGCTGCGTGCAGCGCGGCGGTGCCGTTCGCGGTGAAGCTGACCTCGTCCGGCCGGGCCCCGAGGGAGTCGGCGATCGACTCGCGGGCGGCGTCGAGCAGGGCGGCGGCGCGTCGGCCGGCGCCGTGCAGCCGCGCCGGATCGGCCCAGCCGTCGTCCAGGGCAGCGAGGAGCGCCTGCCGGGCCACCGGGTGCAGCGGCGCACCCGAGGCGGCGTCGAGAAATCCGGAGCGAGAACCGGGCACGCCGGAACGGTAGCCCGGACCGGGTCCGGGCCAGGCGGTCCAGTAGGCTCGGGTCGTTCGTTGCACGTGTCGAGAGGCGGAATCTGTGCGGCAAAGTCGTTTCACACGTCGGTGGTCTCGAGGCGGCCGGATCGGCCTGCTTCTGGCCGGCGTGGCGCTGCTGCTGACCGGGTGTTCGGCCCAGGACTGGGAGCGGAACCTGCGTTTCGGCTTCCCGACCGGCGTCACCAAGCAGGCCGAGCGCATCCGTGTGCTCTGGACCTGGTCCGGCGTCGCCGCCCTCGCCCTCGGCGTGGTGGTGTGGGGCCTGATTTTCTGGTGCTGCATCCGCTACCGCAAGCGCAACGACGAGCTGCCGCGCCAGACGAAGTACAACTTCCTCGTCGAGGTCGTCTGCTTCACCTTCCCGTTCATCGTCATCGCCGTGCTCTTCTACCGCACCGTGATCGTCGAGGACTACGTCAACAAGACGACCGCGAACCCGGACGTCCTCGTCCAGGTCGATGCGTTCAAGTGGAACTGGGAGTTCGAGTACCACAGCTACCGCGGCGTCGAGGCGAACAAGTCCGAGAAGCCGGAGCAGCTCACCTACACCGACTCCAGCGGCAAGACGCGCAAGAACCCGGAGCACGCGGCCGTCCCGTACTACCTGAACACCGTCGGTGACTCGAACACGATCCCGATCCTGGTCATCCCGGTGAACCAGACGGTCCAGGTCGTCGAGCACTCCTTCGACGTCAACCACTCGTTCTGGGTGCCGGAGTTCCTCTTCAAGCGCGACGTCATCCCGTACGAGAAGCCGGGCGCCGACGAGAACCAGGACGACTACGACACCAGCCGCGACAACCGCTTCGAGTTCACCGCGACCAAGACCGGCAGCTACGTCGGCCGCTGCGCCGAGCTCTGCGGCACGTACCACTCGCAGATGAACTTCGAGGTCCGGGTCGTCCCGCAGCAGACCTTCGTCGCCTACGTCCAGGCGCTCAAGGCGATCAGCCCGGACAACCCGAACCGGCAGGCGCAGGCGCTGAAGAAGGCCATGCCGAACCAGAGCCCGTACGCCACCACCACGTACCCGCTCGACACGGACCGCACCTACAAGGGTCCGTCCGAGCCGCAGAACGGGGACAACTGACATGAAGGTCGAGGCCCGGCTCTTTCTCGGCGTCGCCGTCTTCTGCTGGCTCGCCGCCATCGGTTACGGCATCTGGACGGACCTGCCCAACAGCTTCACCAAGGGGCACATCGAGCCCGTCGGCATCGCCGCGCTCATCCTCTCCGGCGGCCTGTTGGCGATCCCCGGCTCGTTCTTCTACTTCGTGGGCCGGCGTATCGACCCCCGCCCCGAGGACCGCAACGACGCCGAGATCGCCGAGATGGCCGGCGACTACGGCTTCTTCAGCCCCGCCAGCTACTGGCCCTTCGGCCTGGCCCTCTCGGCCACCGTCACGGGTCTGGGACTGGCGTTCCTGCAGATCTGGCTCGTCATCGTCGGCGTGGTCATGCTCTTCTACACGATCGGTGGCCTGCTCTTCGAGTACTACACCGGTGGCCGGCGCGAGTCGCCCGGCGGAGCCTGACGGCTCACCCTCAGCTCGTCCCGACGCCCGTCCGGTCCTCGACCGGGCGGGCTTCGTCGTTCCCGCGGCCGCTGCGGGCCTGGCGGCGGCTGCGAACTCGACGGACGGCCCAGACCGCCACGGTGAGCAGCAATGCAGCCAGCACGATCCTGCTGACGGTGCCGGCGTAGGGCTCGACTCGGTGCCACTGCGACCCGAGCGCGTATCCGGCCAGGACGAACGCGGTGTTCCAGAGGGCGCTGCCGGCGGCGGTGAGGGCGACGAAGCGGGGTAGCGGCATGCGCGAGACACCGGCCGGCACCGAGATCATGCTGCGCACCAGCGGCACCATGCGGCCGAAGAAGACGTAGGCGCCGCCGTGCCGTGCGAAGGCGGCGGTGGCCCGGTCGATGTCGGTCGCGCTCAGCAATGGCACCCGGTCGGCGATCCGGCGCAGCCGGTCGAGCCCGAGCCAGGCACCGAGGGCGTAGAGCAGCAGGGCACCGGCCGTGGAGCCGGCGGTGGTCCAGACGATGGCCTCGACGACGCCGAAGCGTCCCTGTCCCGCGGCGAAACCGGCCAGCGGCAGGACCGCCTCGCTCGGGATCGGTGGGAAGAGGTTCTCCAACCCCACCACCAGCGCCGCGCCGGCGGCGCCGAGTCCGTCCATGACGGTGAGCGCCCACCCCGCCAGGCCGCCGGGGTCGGTCACGCTGTCGCTGCTCACGCACCACGACGTTACGTCCGATCGCTGTGCCGTTCGTGGGAGGAGACCGGGTGACGGCTGGGTGGTGCCGGGCGGCGTACGGATCGCGACCGGACGATCAGCGCGGCGCTCCGACGCTGACGGCGGCGTCGGTCAGTTGATGCACTTCGAGTCGATCGCCGCTCGGGTCGTGGAGCTCGGCGCGCTGGTGGTTCCGGTCGCGTGGTGCGGGGCGCTCGAGTGCGGCGATGTCGACGATGTCGACGATGTCGACGACGTCGAGCCGGTCGGCGGGTTGATGAGGTTGGCGATGAAGCGCTTGACCTTCGCCGGGTTGGTGGTGAGGCTGCCGTCCGCTTGAACGGTGGTCGGGATCGTCTTGCCGACGATGTTGTTGGCCGACAGGTTGTTCATCTGGCGAGCCAGGTCGACGAGGTCCAGGCCGTCGTCGAGGAAGACCGACCGCTTCAGCGCATCACCGAGGGAATTGAGCTTGAAGAGGATGCCGACGGAGGCGACCTTGCGGAAGGCGGCGGTGAGGAAGTACTGCTGCCGGCGGACGCGGTCCAGGTCACCGTTGGGCAGGTGATGACGCTGCCGGACGAACTCCAGCGACTCCAGCGCGGTGAGGACGTGGCGGCCGGCGCTCATGTGGAACCCGGAGCCGCCGTCGGAGCCCTCGGCCACGTTGGTGCTGTGCCGGTCGTCCACGCTGTGACAGAGGTTCACCGGGATGCCGCCGATGGCCTCGGCCAGCCGGTAGAAGCCGAGCAGGTCGACCTGCACGTAGTGGTTGATCGTCAGCCCGGTGAGGTTGGTGACGGTCTTGATGAGCAGGTTCGCGCCGGCCTTGCGGGCGTCGGCGACGCTGCCGCCCTGCTGGATGGTCTGGCTGTAGGCGCTGGCGTAGGGCGAATTCAGCTTGTTCGGCGACTGATAGCCGTCCGGGATGTCGACCTCGGTGTCACGCGGTAGCGAGATCAGCGTCGCCCGCGACCCGTCCGCCGGGATGTGCACGATCATCATGGTGTCGGTGGCGAGGCTGCCGCCGTCGCGCCCGACCTTGAGTTCCTTGACCTCGGCATTGGTCATGGTGGAGCGGTCGTCGTTGCCGACGAGCAGGATGTTCATGTCCTTGCCGTCGATGTCCTTCTCGGTGCCGGTCGGCTTGGCGTCGACGGCGACCTGCAGCCGCTGCACGCCGTGGTCGATGCCGCGGAAGGTGTAGTAGAAGTAGCCGGCGGCGACGAGCAGCGTGATGGAGAGGATCGACCCGACGAGCCGACCAAGCGGGCGCCAGCTATGGCGGGCCGGGGCGCTGCCGCCGCGGTGCCGGCCTCGCGGGTCAAGATAGCTCGGCAGCTCCTGATCGCTCACGCGCCGAAACGTAGCTCGTCGATTCTGAGAAGCGATCGACCTGCAAAGCGCCTCGCCAGGCAGCGACGGTGGGGGAGGGGGGAAGCAGCGAGGCCGCCACCCCGATGGGGTGGCGGCCTCGTCGTGCCGATGACCGTGCTCAGGTCAGTCGGTGAGCTGCTTCTGGTCCTCGGCCCGCGCCGACTCCGAGGAGTCCAGCTCGTCGAGCTTCTGCTGGATCTCGGGCTTCTCGGTGACCGGCCAGAGGAACCCGCGCACGGCCTTGATCGGGTTCGCAGCCCCCAGGTGGTTCATCCGCTTGGGCACCGGGGTGCTGGCGTAAGAGAGCTGGCCATGGCCGTGCTCGTCCACCGGGCCGAGCGGCTGGTGGACCTCGATGAACTCGCCGGACGGGAGCACCTTGATGACGCCGGTCTCGATGCCGTGCTCCAGGACCTCGCGGTCGTGGCGCTGCAGGCCGAGGCAGATCCGGTAGGCGAAGAGGTACGCCACCGGCGGCAACACGAGCAGGGCAATGCGGCCACCCCACGTCATCGCGTTCAGCGAGATGTCGAAGGTGTGGGCGATGATGTCGTTCGCTCCGGAGAGGAACAGCACGATGTAGAACGTGATCGCCATGACGCCCAGCGACGTGCGGACCGGAACATCGCGCGGCCGTTGCAGCAGATGGTGTGTCGCCTTGTCCTTCGTCATCTTCGCTTCGATGAACGGATAGGCACCGGCGAGGGTGAAGAGGATGCCGGGGAGCACCACTGTCGGCCAGAAGACGGCCGGGACGGTGTGGCCCCAGAGCCTGATCTCCCAGGACGGGAAGAGACGCGTCGAGCCGTCCAGGAACATCATGTACCAGTCGGGCTGCGAGCCGGCCGAGACGTCCGAGGGCTTGTACGGGCCGAAGAGCCAGATCGGGTTGATCTGGGCCAGACCGCCCAGGGCGGCGGTGATGCCGGCGACGATGAAGAAGAAGCCGCCCGCCTTGGCCGCGTAGACGGGGAAGACCCGCTCGCCGGTGACGGTGTCCTCGGTACGACCGTGGCCCGGGAACTGGGTGTGCTTCTGCCGGACCACCAGTGCCAGGTGGGCGCCGATGAGGGCGGCCAGGATGGCCGGGATCAGCAGCACGTGGGCGATGTAGAGCCGGCCGATGATCAGCTCGCCGGGGAACTCGCCGCCGAAGACCAGGAACGACACCCAGGTGCCGATGACCGGGATCGACAGCATGATCGCCTCGGCGATCCGCAGGCCGGTGCCGGAGAGGCCGTCGTCCGGGAGTGAGTAGCCGGCGAAGCCCTCGATGATGCCGAGCGCGATGAGGCCCAGACCGATGAGCCAGTTGAGCTCACGCGGCTTGCGGAAGGCGCCGGTGAAGAACACCCGGAACATGTGGATGAGCATCGCCGCCAGGAACATCAGCGCGGCCCAGTGGTGGATCTGCCGGATGACGAGGCCACCGCGGACGTCGAAGCTGATGTTCAGGGCGGACTCGTACGCCTTGGACATTGGGATGCCCTGCATCGGCACGTAGGTCCCGTGATAGACCGTCTCGGCCATCGACGGGTCGAAGAAGAACGTCAGGTACGTGCCGGTGAGCAGCAGGATGACGAACGAGTAGAGGGCGATCTCGCCCATCATGAAGGACCAGTGGTCCGGGAAGACCTTGTTCAGCTGCTTGCGCATGGGGCCGGCCAGCTTGAGCCGGTCGTCCGCCCACGTGCCGAGCTTGCCCTGCGGGGTCCGGGGCGCGCTGCCGCGACGCGGAGTCTGTACCGATGTCATGGCCGCTCCCAGAATGCGGGTCCGATGGCTTCCTTGTAGTCGCTCAGCGCGACGAAGTACTGCTGGCCGTTCGCGTCGGTCTCCACACCCAGCGGGAGCTTGGGCAGGCTGCGGGACGCCGGTCCGAAGACGGGCTTCGCGTCCTCCAGCACCTCGAACTGCGACTGGTGGCACGGGCAGAGCAGACGGGTGGTCTGCTGCTCGTACAGCGAGGCCGGGCAACCGGCGTGCGTGCAGATCTTGGAGAACGCGACGTACTCGGGGTTCTGCGACGGCCAGCCGAAGCCGGCCTGACCCTTGCGGGCCCTGACCTTCTGGCCGGGACGGAGCCGGATGAGCAGGGTCGGCGAGGAGGCGCTGTTGACGCCGTTCTTGCCGTCCACCTCTTCGCGGACGCCGGGGAAGACGGTGAGCAGGCCGCCGGGCTCGAGGTCGTTCGGCCCCACGCGCTCGAAGTTCTCGACCACGAGCGGGACGTGCTTCATGCCCTCGGGCGCCCACTTGGGGTCGAAGAGGGTGTGGAAGAGCTTGTCGCCCGGCTTCTTGATCATGGCGCCGACGATGGCCACCAGCGGGACCGTGGCCAGCGCGCCACCGGCCAGGCCGAGGGTGCGCAGGATCAGCGAGCGCCGCGGCAGGCCGGTGTCGTCCAGGCCGGAGAGCAGCGTGGCCTCCGTGAGGAGCTTGTCCTCTTCGGTGGTCGGGTCGTCGTGGCGATCCTGGACCGCCTCTTCCTCGGGCATGAGCCACTTGGCCCACAGCACCATGCCGACGCCGATGAAGAGCAGCAGGATGGCGAGCAGCCCGCCCAGGGCCGGGGTGTAGAAGCGGAAGTTCTGCGGCGTGCCGGGCAGGTGCCAGTGATACGGCAGGGCCACGAAGGCAACGATGAAGCCGACGCCCGCGAGCGCGGCGAAGGCGAAACAGGCCGCGACGGCGCGCTCGGCGCGCTTCTCGGCCTTGGTGCCGCGGACCGGGAAGCGGTCGCGGCGGTGGACGATGTGGATGTCGTCGGCCTCGGCGCCGGCGATCATCGCCTCGTGCGGATCCATGGCGCGGATCTCGTCCGCGGTCAGCGGCTCGCGCTGGGCGTGGCCCGCGGTGACGTCCTTGTCGGTGGTGCTCATCGGGTGCGGGCTCCGATCCACAGGATCGCGACCATGAGGGCGCCGACGCCGGCGACCCAGATCACGACGGCCTCGGAGACCGGGCCGATGCGGGCGATGCCCTCGCCGCCCGGGTCCTGGGAGGCCTTCAGCGTCTGGATGTAGGCGATGATGGCGCGCTTCTGGTCAGGGGTGATGGTGTTGTCGCCGAAGACGGGCATGTTCTGCGGCCCCGAGAGCATGGCCGTGTAGATCTCTTTGTCCGTGGCCGGGTAGAGCGACGGCGCGTACTTGCCCGCCGACAGCGGCGCGCCCTTGCCGGTGTTGCCGTGGCACGAGGCGCAGTTCTGGCGGAAGATCGCGCCGCCCTCGGCGATGGAGTCGGAGTTGCCCCGGACGTCGCCCTCGGGCACCTGCGGCCCGCCGCCGACGGACTGGACGTAGGCCGACAGCGCCTCGGTCTCGGCCTCGTCGAACTTGGGGGTCTTACGCGCGATCTGCGCGCCCTGTGCCGCGACGGGCATGCGGCCGGTGATGACCTGGAAGTAGGTGGCGGCACTGCCGACACCGATGAGCGACGGGCCCTGGCCCTGGACGCCCTGCAGGTTGGAGCCGTGGCAGGTGATGCAGCTGTTGGCGTAGATCCGCTGACCGGCCGCGACCTTCTGGGCGGTGTTCTCGGTGCTCTCGGCACCGGAGGAGGTCGCGAACGTCGCGTAGGCGGTGCCCATCACGCCGAGGGCGCCGAGCAGCACCACGCCGCTCGTCAGCTTGCGGCGCAGGCTGTTGCGGCGGCCCTTGCGGCGAGCCGGGGTGGTCGCGTCACGGCGGCTACCGCTCGTGCTGCCACCGGTCGCCGACACGGCCGGCTCGAAGCCGATCTCGTCGGCGGCGTCGGTGTGGTCGTCCTTCAACGGATGCCCTTTCGCGCTCGGCGGGTGGTGCTGGAGCCGGGACAGTAAAGACGTGCCCGGAGAGCGGGACTCATCTGATGATGTAGATGACGGCGAACAACCCGATCCAGACTACGTCGACGAAGTGCCAGTAGTAGGAGACGACGATCGCCGCGGTGGCCTGGGCCGGGGTGAACTTGCCCAGCGTGGTGCGGATAAGGAAGAAGACGAAGGCGACGAGGCCGCCGATCACGTGGAGCCCGTGGAAACCGGTCGTGAGGTAGAAGACCGACCCGTAGCCCGTGGCCGAGATCGTGTTCCCCTCGCCCACCTGGATCCGGTACTCGTTGGCCTGCCCGAGCACGAAGACCAGGCCCATCAGCAGCGTGATGACGAACCAGCGGCGCAGCTTGAAGACGTCGCCCCGCTCGGCGGCGAAGACGCCCCACTGGCAGGTGAAGCTGGAGGCCACCAGGATCACGGTGAACGGCGTCGCATAGGCCAGGCTCAGCTCGATCTCATGGCCGTCGGCCAACCTCATGGGCCAGTCGGCACCGTTCACCGAGCGCACCGTGAAGTACATGGCGAAGAGGCCGGCGAAGAACATCAGCTCGCTGGACAGCCACACGATGGTGCCGACGCTGACGATGTTCGGACGGGTCAGCGAGTGCACCTTGCTGGACTCGAAGCGAGGTGTCGCGGCGGTCGATGTCACGTCGCCATTGTGCCCTGCCCTGCCGACAACGCAGCCGCAGGGGGTGCCCGTGTTGCACGACTGTTGCAGCCGTGGCTGTGGGGCCGCCGGGTCGTCACAGCGACGCCGATACGATCACCCCACAGTGCCGTAGGGAAAAGGGGCAGCGATGTCGGTGGTTCCGGACCGCGTGACGGTTCTCGTGTACAGCAATTCCGCCGAGGTACGGGCTGCGCTGCGCACCGCCGTGGGCCGCCGTCCGGCCCCGGACACCGGGCGGATCGACTGGGTGGAGTGCGAGACGGGCTCCCAGGTCGTCACCGAGCTGGACCGCGGCGGCATCGATCTGCTCGTCCTCGACGGCGAGGCCCAGCCCACCGGCGGCATGGGGCTGGCGCGGCAGTACAAGTTCGAGGTCGACGACTGCCCGCCCATCGTCGTACTCATCGCCCGCCCGCAGGACGGCTGGCTGGCCAGCTGGTCGCTGGCCGACGCCGTCATCAACACCCCGATCGACCCCGTCGAGAGCGCGGGTGTCGTGGCCGAGCAGCTGCGCAAGCGGCACTCGGGCATCCCCGTCGTCCGCTAGCGGTGGCCGAGAGCACGACGGCCACCGCACCCAGCTGGCGCGGCGTCCTGACCGAGCTGAGCGCCGGACGCGACCTGGGCTCGGACGAGACGGCCTGGGCGATGGACGAGATCATGTCCGGCAACGCGTCGCCGGCACGCCTGGCGGCCTTCGCGGTCCTGCTGCGGGCCAAGGGCGAGACGCCCGACGAGCTGGCGGGTCTGGTGCGGGCCATGCTCGACCACGCCACCGTCCTGGACGTCGACCCCACCGCGGTGGACATCGTCGGCACCGGCGCCGACCGGGCCCACACCGTCAACATCTCCACGATGGCGGCGCTGGTGGTGGCGGGCTCGGGTCGCCGGGTGGTCAAGCACGGCAACCGGGCCGCGAGCTCGCAGTGCGGTTCGGCCGACGTCCTGGAGGAGCTCGGCGTCGTCATCGACCTGCCGCCGGCGGCCATCGCCCGCACCGTCGAAGAGGTGGGCATCGGCTTCTGCTTCTCCCGCACGTTCCACCCCGGCATGCGCCACGCCGGCCCGGTCCGGGCGGAGTTGGGCATCCCCACCGCCTTCAACTTCCTCGGTCCGCTCACCAACCCCGGTCGGCCGCGGTCGGGGGCCATCGGCTGCGCGGACCCGGCGATGCTGCCGAAGATGGCGGCGGTGCTGGCGGCTCGGGGCGACACCGCGCTGGTGTTCCGGGGCGACGACGGCCTCGACGAGCTGACCACCACGACGACGTCGCAGGTTCAGGTCGTCTCGGGCGGACGCACCGAGGCGACCGTCGTCGATCCGGCCGTCCTCGGCATCCCTGCTGTGGCATCGGAGGTCCTGCGCGGCGGTGACGCCGCCTTCAACGCGCAGGTGGTCCACGACGTGCTGGCCGGTGGCGCGCCCGGCGTCCGGGAGGCCGTTCTGCTCAACGCGGCCGGTGCGATCGCCGCCCACGACGGCATGGCCTCCGGACTCGTCGCCGCCGAGTTGCACGAGGCGCTGCGCGCGGGCCTGGCCGTGGCCACCGACGCCGTCGACTCCGGCGCGGCGGCGAGCCTGCTGCAGCGCTGGGTCGAGGTGAGCCGGGCCGCCGCCGGCTGACCTCGGTGGGCTGAGGCAACGCCGGCGCGGATACTGGAGCACGTGAGCTCCCCCCGGACCCCGCGCATACCCCGACTGGCCCTCGCCGCCTGGGCGATCGCGGCCGTGGTGGTGGTGCTGCTCGCCGTGGCGGTGGCCCGCTTCCTTGCCGCCGGCGAGATGCACATGCACGGCACCGCCGACGCGCTGACCCGCGGCGGCGGCAGCGGCGAGCTCACCCGACCGCTGCATGAGGTGATCTTCACCGCGTGGTCGCTGGACGCCACCGCGGTGGCGGTGCTGGTCGTGCTGGCGGCGCTGTACCTGACCGCGGTGGCGCTCGTGCCCGTCCGTCGCCCCGGCGAACGGTGGCCGCTGCGGCACACTGTGTTCTTCCTCGCGGGCCTGCTCGTGGTGGCGTTCGCCACCAACGGCAGCATCTCCGTCTACGACCAGGTGCTCTTCAGCGCGCACATGGCCGGGCACCTGGCGCTCGTCATGGTGGCGCCGGCGCTGATCATGTGGGGGCGTCCGCTGCGGCTGCTCGTCACGGCGACGCGACCGGAGCGCAGTGCCCGCATCGAGCGCCTGCTGCAGGGACGCGTGATGTCGCTGCTCACGGCGCCGCCGGTCGCCCTGGCCTGCTACGCCGTCGTCATCGTGGGCACCCACCTCACCGGCCTGATGAACCTGTTCATGCGCAACACCTGGGCCGGCCAGGTCGAGCACCTGATCTACCTGCTCGCCGGCTGCCAGTTCTTCGCGCTCATCCCCGGCGACGAGCCGCTCCGCTGGCGGTTGGGCACCCCGGCGCGCTGGGTCATGCTGGCGTTGGCCATGGCCGTCGACACCTTCACCGGGATCGTGCTGATGCAGCAGACGACCCCGATCGAGCTGCTCCCGGCCGGCTTCGCCGTCGACGCCCAAGGCGACACGGTCACCGGCGGCGCCATCATGTGGTGGGCCGGTGACGGCATCATGGCCGTCGTCATGTTGGTGCTGGTGATCGACTGGCTGCGCAATGTCGACACCGCCGCCCCGGACCGTGGCTGGCTGGAGCAGGCACGCTCGGCGACCTTCAGCTCGCACACCGGGTCGACGGAGTCCTCCGCCGCGGCGATGGACTCCGACGAGGCGGCTCGCGAGGCCTACAACAAGTGGCTGGCCCGCATCAACGAGTGAGGCGCGTCAGTCCAGGCCGATGCTGAAGGTGCTCTCCAGGTCGTGCTTGCTGTAGGCGCGGAAGGCGACGTGGGTGTCGGTGGCCAGGACGCCGGGCACCTTGGAGAGCCGTCCCGCGATGACCTCGGCGATGGCCTCGAACTCCCGGACACGCACGATGGCGATGAGGTCGACGTCGCCGGCGACGGAGTAGACCTCGCTGACGCCGTCGATCGCGGCGATGGCCTCGGCCACCTCGGGGATCTTGTCGGACTCGACGCTGACCATGACGATCGTGGTGATCACTGCGGCGACCTCCGGGTGCGGAAAAATGCTGTCTGGCGACCCTAGCCGCCGTCCGGGTCAGGCCGTGGCGCGGGCCGGACGGGCCGCCATCGGCAGCCGTCGGCGGTCGGCGAACGGATCCACGGTGTCGCGGCGACCCGAGCCGCCGAGGTAGCGGGTGAGGCAGCCGGCGCCGAACGCCGGCATCGTCCAGCCGTCGCTGGCGTCGGCCAGCCGGGTGCCGGGCTCCTCCAGCCAGCGCAGGATGCACTCGGTCTCCTCCGCCAGCGGGACGTGGGACGGGTCGACGACGTCCGCGGTGGCGCGGAGCGCCTCGATCACCGGCCACGGCGGCACGCCGCGCGCTGCGACCCCGGCCGCGGCGAGCCGGCCCGAGCGGATCACCGCAAGCTCCCACCCGCCGTCGCCGTCCGGGCGCGCGCCCACGAGCTCGGCCACCCCGCGGAGCGAGGAGAGGCGCTGCATACGGGCGATGGCGCGGACGACGGTGGTGATCCGGTCCCGGACGACCCCGGCCTGCTCGTAGCGCTGGGCGCCGGCCAGCTCCGCGAGCTTGGCCTCGAGCGGGGCGACGAGCGGTCGGACGTCCCCGGTCCACGCCGAGGCGACCAGCCCGACGAGCGACGCGTACTGCTCGGGGCTGGTGCCGCCGCTGAGGGTCTCGCATGGTGCACCGCACCGACCGATGCCGGCGAGGACGCAGGCCGCCCGGACCACGCGCCGCAGCGAGAGCCGGTCACTGCACTGCCGCAGCGGGACGGCGTCGTGAATGGCGTCCCGGACGATCTCGGCCTGCCGCTGGTTGCGCAGCGGGCCGAGGTAGGAGGCGCCGTCGGCGCGGGCGGCCCGGACCACCGACAGCCGGGGGAAGGGTTCCACGGTGAGCTTCAGCCACGCCGCGCGCTCCGGGAACTTGGACCGTTTGTTGTACCGCGGTTTGTGCGCGGCGATGAGGCGCAGCTCGCGGATCTGCGCCTCGAGGGCGTGTGCGCACTCGATCGGGTCGACCCGCTCGGCCAGCCCGATCATCTCGCCCATCCGCGAGCGGGTCTCGCTGGCGACGAAGTACTGCCGCACCCGCGAACGCAGGTTGCGGCTGGTGCCGACGTAGAGCGGAACGCCGTGGGCGTCCCGGAAGATGTAGACGCCGGGTCGGGACGGCATGCCGTCGGCGAGGTGGCGCTTGCGCCGCTGCGCCTCGGAGACCTGCGCGGTGAACGAGCGGAGCTCCGGCAGCGAGTGGACGCCGAGGTTGCCGAGCCGGCCGATGAGACCGTGCAGCACGTCGACCGTGGCGCGGGCGTCGTCCAGGGCGCGGTGCGTCGGGGTGGTGGCGGCCCGGAAGAACGGGGCCAGCGTGCCGAGCTTGCAGTTGGGCACCTCGTCGCGGGTCAGCACCCGCCGGGCCAGCACTGCGGTGTCGACCACCGCGAAGCCGGGCCACGGCAGTGCCAGCTCGGCGCAGGCGGCCTTGAGGAAGCCGACGTCGAAGGGCGCGTTGTGCGCGACGAGGACGCAGCCACGGGCGAACTCCAGGAAGGAGGGGACCACCTCGGCCGGATCAGGGGCCCGCACCACCATCGCGTCGGTGATGCCGGTGAGGACGCTGACGAAGGCCGGGATGGTGCGCCTCGGGTTGACCAGCGTCTGGAACTCGCCGAGCACCGCGCCGCCGCGGACCTTGACGGCGCCGACCTCGGTGATCGCGTCGCTCTGGGCCGCGCCGCCCGTCGTCTCGAGGTCCACCACGACGAAGGTGGTGGCGTGCAGTGGTTCGCCGAGCTCGTCGAAGCTCAGCTGCGCGTGCCGGGGGAGCGCCGTCATGATCGGCACGCTAGGACGGGGGTACGACGAAACCGGATCGCGACGCGCGCCGTTACGTACCGTGGGGCCGTGAGCGCGGACGGACGACAGGGCCCGATCGGGCTGGTGGAGCCGGCCCGCGTCCGGTTGCTGGACGTCGCGGACGAGGTGCTGGGTCGGCTCGCCGTCGACGAGGTGCCGGCGAGCCTGCGTGCCGTCGCTCGCTTCGTCCCGGCCAAGCGCAGGCGGCTCGGGGCCACCGCCCTCACCGGGGTGCTGGAGACCGACGCGGACTTCCGCGACCGCGTCGCGGCGGCGGCCGAGCACGCCGCTCCCGAGCTGGCGGCCGCGGTCCGGGCCGGTGTCGGGGACGCGGCCGCGACGGCGGCGAGCGACCCGCTGGACGTCGCCGTGCTGGCCTACCTGCTGCGCCCCGACGGCTGGGAGCAGCTGCTCGCGGCCGCGACCCGGCGCTGGCAGGTCGAGAGCGCCGCCGACGACGACGCCACGGCGGAGGTCGGCCGGCTGCGGGCCGAGGTGGCCGAGCTCCGCGCCGCCGCCAAGGGCGAGGCCGGCCGAATCCGCGAGGCCGTGCAGCGGGCCGCGGCCGAGGCGGTCGCCGACGTGCAGGACGAGGTCGCGACGCTGCGCCGGACCGTGCGGGACCGCACTCGCGAGCTCCGGGCCGCCGAGCGGGAGCGGGACGCCGCGCTGGTGGCGCTCCGCGAGGCGGCCGGATCGGCGCAGCGGGAGATCGAGCAGGCCCGGGCGGCCGCGGCCGCCGATCGCGACCGGCTGCAGGATCAGCTGACGCAGGCCGGGCGAGCGGTCGAGGCGGCCCGGCGGGGCAGCCGCACCGAACGCGAGCTGGACGACGCCCGGCTCTGGCTGCTGGTGGACACCGTGGTCCGGGCGGCGACGGGACTGCGGCGTGAACTCTCCCTCGCCCCGCCCGCGATCGCCCCCGCCGACACCGTCGCCGGTGCGGGCGGCCCCACTCGTCCGGCCGGGCGCGTGGTCGCGGACACGGCGGCGCTGGACGGTGTGCTGCAGCTGCCTCACGTCCATCTCGTGGTCGACGGCTACAACGTCACCAAAGCCGGTTATCCCGACCTCGCGCTGGCCGACCAGCGAGCCCGGCTCGCCGGCGCGCTCGCCGCACTCGCCGGCCGGACCGGCGCGGAGGTGACCGTGGTCTGGGACGGCGCGGCCCGCCCCGTGGTGCAGCCGCCGGCGCCGCGCGGGGTGCGGGTGCTCTTCAGCGCCGAGGACGAGATCGCCGACGACCTGATCAGACGGTTGGTGGCCGCCGAGCCTGCGGGCCGTCCGGTCGTCGTCGTCACCAGCGACCGCCAGATCGTCCGTGACACCGCCCGGGACGAGGTCTGGTCGGCGGCGTCCGCGCTGCTGCTGCAGCGGCTCGCCTGACGTCCCGGGTCCGCCGGCGAGGCGGCCGTGGCCGTCGGCGTGCGAAAACTGTCGGACCCGGCTCCTACCGTGCGCGCAGGACGGCATCCCTGCCGTCGGTGACTGCGGCGTAGGCCGCTGAGGAGCACCCGATGTTGATCGACTGCACCACCTGTGTCGCGCGTGACATCGCGTGCGGCGACTGTGTCGTCTCGATGCTGCTGTCGTCCGCGCCGCCGATACCGGCCCACCGCCACCGGACCGGGCCCGGCCACGACGCGGTCACCCTCGACGACGACGCCTTCGCCGCCCTGGGCCACCTCGCCGACGCCGGCCTGGTACCTCCGCTGCGTCTGGTCGAACCGCTGGCTGTCAGCGACTGGGGTGACGGGGGTGGTGATACCGACGAGCTGCCGGGGAAGTGTCGCGGCATCGCCTAGGACGCAGCTGCGGCGCGGGACATTTCAGACATGTCACCCGCATCGCCTCGACACGCCCACACCCCGCGTTGCACCGGGTCGGGGGCGCGTCGTAACCTTTCCGAGACCTAAACGGTTGCAGGCGGTCGTCCGGCCGTCGCCGTGCAGGTTCCGCCGAATTACAACCACACGACGACGCGCGTTCCGCACCGGAATCGGCACGTCATCGGTAAACCGGGGACCCAATCAGTACCGGGGTGAATCGGTTCGTCGACGGGCGCATCCTTGCCCGCCGCCGCACCGTAGGGCTACTTCCTGGCCCGAACCCGTCAGCTAACCCGGTAGGCGGCCGAGGAAGAAGGAGCTCCGCCGAATCGTGGCGAACCGTTTCACTCATCGAGCCCGTCCCGCGATCGTCGTCGCGGCACTGGCTGCCGGGGCCGCGATGGCCCCCGGTATCGCGTCGGCCACGCCGACTGCTCCGCACCGCGAGCCGACCGTCGCCGACGTCCAGAAGACGCTCGGCAAGCTGGCCCTGCAGAACTCGCAGCTGGTCGAGCGCTACGACTACGCCCGGGTGCAGGTCGGCAAGCGAGACAAGGCTGCGTCGGCCGCCCGTGCCGCCGCCGCCCGCGCCGAGACCGCGTACCACGCCGCGAACGTCGCCTTCGCCCGCAACGTCCAGGCCGCGTACACCGCCGGGTCGCTGGGTGCGGCCGGGGCGCTGCTGGACAGCGACAGCGGTCCGAACTACCTCGACCGCCTCGACACGCTGAGCCTGATCTCCAACTACGACGCCGACGTGGTGTCCCGGCTGCAGACCGCCCGCGAGACCGCCACCTCGACGTCGGCGAAGGCCGCCTCGCTGCTGGCCGCCGCCAAGCGCGAGCGCGACGGCATCGCCGGCAAGAAGGACGCCGTCGAGAAGCAGATCTCGAAGTACCGCACGCTGCTCGGCACCCTCAACGCCCGCGAGCGGGCCGCGTACAACCGCAGCACGAACCCGACGGTCGACGTCAGCAAGATCAAGGACCTGCCCGGTGGCGTGAGCGCCGCCGCCAAGCGTGCCGTCGAGTTCGCCATCGCCCAGGTCGGCAAGCCCTACGTCTTCGGTGCCGAGGGCCCCGGCGCGTACGACTGCTCCGGCCTGACCATGAAGGCCTGGCAGGCCGGCGGCGTCAGCCTGCCCCACTCGGCCGCGGACCAGTACAACTACGGCAAGCACGTGGGGCTGGACTCGCTGAGCCCGGGTGACCTCATCTTCATGTACCAGCCCATCGGTCACGTCACCATCTACATCGGCGACGGCATGATGGTCTCGGCTCCCACCGAGGGTCAGCCCGTCACCGTGGTCCCGGTCAGCCGGTTCAGCGGTGACATCGTGGGTGCCACCCACCTCGGCTGATCCCTGAGTTCCTGCGCGCACCGGCGGTCCCGGCCACCGGACGCCGACGGCATACTGCGCAGGTGACGGTTCGACACCACGCCGCGGTGCGCGAGAGCGCACCGCGGCGTCGTCGTCTCCGGGTCGCGATCGTCATGGTCTTGCTGCTGGTGGCTGGCATGGCGGCCGCCTGTTCCGGCGACGACGACGCCGGCCGTCCGCCGACGCGTGCCGAGGTCGCCGCACTGCTGGTCCGGCACGCTGCCGCCCTGCGCGACCGAGATCGTGGCGCCTTCCTCGCCGATCTCAGCGGTGCGTATCGAGACCGGCAGGGCACGGTCTTCGGCAATCTCGCCGGGGTCCCGCTGGCGTCCTGGTCGTACAGCCTCGGGCCTCGGGTGGACGATCCCGACGCCCAGCGCCAGGCCCGTCGGGAGCACGGTGACAGCGCGGTGATCATGCGGGTCTCGCTCGGCTACCGGTTGCGAGGAATCGACACTGCCCCCGACAGTCACGAGCTCTGGTGGACCTTCGTGCGCCGCGGCTCCGGGGTGGCGGTCGTCTCCGACAGCGACCTGGCCGATGCCGGGGGACAGAGCTGGCGCGGGCCGTGGGACTTCGGTCCGGTGGTGGTCCGGACCGGAGGCTCGACCCTCGTCCTCGCTCACCCCGAAGTGACGGCGCTGCTGCCCCGCATCGTCGCCGATGTCGACAGGGCCGTGCCGCGGGTGACCTCCGTGGTGGGAACCGGCTGGAGCCGGCGGGTGGCGGTGGTCGTCCCGGCCAGCAGCGCCGAGCGTGCCGCCTCGCTGGCCTCGGCCGCTGATGGCTCGGCCGACGGCGGGTCGGCTGACGGCTCGGCTGACGGTGGTGCTCGGGTGGCCGCGCTGGCGGTCTCCTCCGGCACGGACCCGCTGAGCGGTGCTCTCCTTGGTCAGCGGGTGGTCGTCGATCCCACGCAGTTCAGTCGGCTGAGTGAGACCGGTGGCCGACTGCTGCTGCAGCACGAGATCACCCACGTGGCCATGGCGCGCGCCACCACCACCTCGACGCCCACCTGGCTGGTCGAGGGCTTCGCCGACTATGTCGGCTACCTCGGCAACGAACGCCCGGTCCGGGCGGCGGCGGCCGAGCTGGCAGCTCTCGTCCGCCGCTCGGGGGTACCGGCGTCGTTGCCCGACAGTGCGTCGTTCGCCTCCGCGGGGACGGCGGCGGCCGCCTACGAGCTCTCCTGGCTGGCGTGCCGGCGCGTCGCCGCCGATCACGGGCAGGCTGCGCTGGTCCGTCTCTACCGGGCCGTCGGCGCCGAGGCCGTCCCGAGCGACGAGGCGGTGGCCGCTGCGGTCCGCTCGGTGCTGGGGGAGACGCCGGCCGTGTTCCTGGCCCGTACGCGCGCGTACGTCCGGGCGGAGCTGTCGTGAACGCGCACCGGCGCACGCTGGTGGTCACCAACGACTTCCCGCCGCGGCAGGGTGGCATCCAGTCCTTCGTGCACCAGCTCGCGGTCCGGCAGCCGCCGGGTTCGCTGGTCGTCTTCGCCAGCGACCACGAGGGGTCCGCCGAGTTCGACGCCGAGCAACCCTTCCCGGTGGTCCGCCACCCGACCGGGATGCTGCTGCCGACGCCGCGGGTCCGGCATCGTGCGGTCGAACTGCTGCGCGAGCACGGCTGCACCGCGGTCTGGTTCGGTGCCGCGGCGCCCTTGGGAGTGCTGGGCCCGGCGCTGCGGGCGGCCGGGGCCGAGCGCGTCCTCGCCATGACCCACGGCCACGAGGCCGGCTGGGCGATGCTGCCCGGGGCACGGCAGGCCCTGCGGCGTATCGGCAACGGCGCGGACGTCGTCACCTACCTCGGTGAGTACTTCCGACGGCGGTTGAACGGCCCGCTCGGTACCCACCCAGAGCTGGTTCAGCTCACACCTGGAGTTGACGTCGAGACTTTTCATCCCGACATCGACTCAAGGCAGCTTCGGTCCCGGTACGGGCTCGGTGACCGGCCGGTAGTCGTCTGCGTCTCCCGCCTGGTGCCCCGCAAAGGACAGGACACCCTCGTCGAGGCACTGCCGCTGCTGCGGCGCGCCGTGCCGGAGGCTGTCCTGCTCCTCGTCGGAGCCGGTCCCTACCGCACCAAGCTCGAAGCGATGGCGCGTCGGGAAGGGGTGGCCGCCGACGTGGTCTTCACCGGCAGCGTCCCGTACGCCGAGCTGCCCGCACACTTCGCCGTCGGCGACGTCTTCGCCATGCCCTGCCGCACCCGGCGCGGCGGACTGGACGTCGAGGGCCTTGGCATCGTCTATCTCGAGGCCTCGGCCGCGGGACTGCCGGTGGTGGTCGGCAACTCCGGCGGCGCCCCCGACGCCGTCCGCGACGGCGAGACCGGGTTCTTGGTCGACGGCCGGCGGCCGAGCGAGGTCGCGTCGGTCCTCGCCACCCTGCTGCGCGACCCCGCCTTGCGGGCCCGGATGGGCGCCGCCGGACGGCAATGGGTGGCGCGGGACTGGAACCGTGACGTCCTCGCCGCGAAGCTGCGGTCCCTGCTCGACGCCTGACCCCCGGTTTTGGCGGATCACGCTCACATCCGAGCCTCAGCCGCCACAACCGGCGAGGGAGTCGAGACGGTTGTGGCGGGCTGACTTGTCATACCAAGTCAGCCCGCCAAAACCGACAGTGGTCAGCCGTAGAGCGCGGCGATCTCGTCCGCATTCTCCTTGTGCACGACATTGCGCTTGACCTTCAGCGACGGCGTCATCTGGCCGCCCTCCTCGGTCCAGTCCTCGGGGAGCAGGACGAACTTGCGGATGGACTCGGCCTTGCTGACGGCCTTGTTGGCGGAGTCGATCGCGCCCTGGACCTCTGCGCGCAGTGCCTCGTCGTCGACCAGGTCGGCCATCGGGGTGTCCGCCGGCTTGCCCTGCTTCTCCAGCCAGGCCGGCAGCGCCTCCGGGTCGATGGTCACCAAAGCCGCGATGAACGGCTTCTGGTCACCCACCACGAGGCACTGGCTGACGAGGTGATGGGCGCGGACCCGGTCCTCCAGGACGGCGGGGGCGACGTTCTTGCCGCCGGCGGTGACGATGAGCTCCTTCTTGCGACCGGTGATGCGGACGAAGCCGTCGTCGTCGATCTCACCGATGTCGCCGGTGTGGAACCAGCCCTCGTCGGTGAGCGCCTCCTTGGTGGCCTCGGCGTTCTGCCAGTACCCGGTGAAGATGTGGGGCGCCTTGAAGAGCAGCTCGCCGTCCTCGGCGACCCGGACCGTCGTGCCGCCGACGGGACGGCCGACCGTCCCCACCTTGAAGGCGTTCGGACGGTTGACGGTGACGCCGGCGCAGGTCTCGGTGAGGCCGTAGCCCTCGTAGACCGGCACGCCGATGCCGCGGAAGAAGTGTCCCAGCCGGGCACCCAGCGGGGCGCCGCCGGAGACGGCCGCCTCGCACTCGCCGCCGAGGGCGGCGCGGAGCTTGCCGTAGACCAGCTTGTCGAAGAGCGCGTGCTGCAGCCGCAGCAGCAGCGGGGCCGAGCCCGTCGAGGTGGCCTCCGAGTACTTCACGGCCACGGCCTCGGCGAGGTCGAAGATCTTGCCCTTGCCGTCGCCGTGGGCCCGCTGCTTGGCGGTGTTGTAGACCTTCTCGAAGACCCGCGGCACGGCGAGCACGAAGGTCGGCTTGAAGCCGCCCAGGTCCTCGACGAGGTTCTTCACGTCGGGCGTGTGCCCCAGCGTGCAGCCGGTGGTGATGGAGCCGATCTGGATGACGCGGCCGAAGACGTGCGCGATCGGCAGGAAGAGCAGCGTCGAGGTGTCGGCGTTGAAGAAGTCCTCGAGCAGGTTGCGCAGCTCGACGGCCTCGACGACGAAGTTGCGGTGCGTCAGGCTGCAGCCCTTGGGACGTCCGGTGGTGCCCGAGGTGTAGATGATCGAGGCCAGGTCGTCGAGGGTGACGGCGGTGCGGCGCGCCTCCACGTCGGCGTCAGCGATCTCGGCGCCACCGGCGACGAGTTCGTCGATGGCGCCGGAGTCGATGGTCCAGACGTGCTCCAGCTTGTCCAGGCTGTCGCGGACCTCGGCCACCACGCCGGCGTGCTCGTCGGTCTCGACGACGATGCCGCGGGCGCCGGAGTCGCTGACGATCCACTCCACCTGCTCGGCGCTGGAGGTCTCGTAGATGGGGACCACGACGGCCCCGGCGCTGAAGAGCGCGAAGTCCAGCAGCGTCCACTCGTAGCGCGTCTTGCTCATCACCGCGACCCGGTCGCCCGCCGCGATGCCCGCGGCGATCAACCCCTTCGCGACGCCGACGACCTCGGCGGCGAAGTCGGCGGACGTCACGTCGCGCCACTCGCCGTCGACGCGGCGCCGCAGCGCGACGTGGTCCGGTCGCGAAGCGGCGTTGTCGAAGACGAAATCAGCGGTGTTGGTCTGGCTCAGCGTCGAGATGGTGCTCGCGACATGCAGTTCCTGCACGCGTCCGGCTTCCTTTCGGCGAAGGGTCCGGTCGCGCGGGTGACACCGGACGGTGCCTGCGACCGGGTGTCAACGCTAATCGGTCGATGTCAGCGGCGCGACAGGGACGTCGCGCAGGACACGTGCGGCGGTAACCTCTGGACCCATGCCCGACGAGTCGACGCAGTCGATCGCCATCGACGCCGACCCGGCGGAGGTCATGGCCGTGATCGCCGACTTCGCCCATTACCCGCAGTGGGCCGAGTCGGTGAAGTCCACCGAGGTGCGTGAGAGCGGTCCCGACGGCCGCGCCCGCCGGGTCGCCTTCGTGCTGGACGCCGGCATCGTCCGCGACCGCTACGAGCTCGTCTACCGCTGGCAGGGTGACGAGCGGGTCGAGTGGGAGCTGGTCAGCGGCCAGATGATGAAGGCGCAGCACGGCTCGTACGTCATCCGCGCAGACGGCCCCGGCCGCAGCACGGTCACGTACACGCTCTCGGTGGATCTCGCGATCCCGATGCTGGGTCTGCTCAAGCGCAAGGCCGAGCGGGTCGTCCTGGACACCGCCCTGAAGGAGCTCAAGAAGCGGGTCGAGTCACGGCGGGCGGCGTGAGCACGCCGACGGGGTCGGCGGCGTCCGGTCCGCGCATCGTCCTCTTCACCGGCAAGGGCGGTGTCGGCAAGACGACCACCGCGGCCGCCACCGCCTACCGCCTCGCCGACCTCGGCCACCGGACGCTGCTGCTCTCCACCGACATCGCCCACTCGCTGGCCGACGCCCTCGGCGCACCGCTCGGCGACGAGCCCACCGAGGTGGCGCCGTCGCTGTGGGCGGTCCAGATCGACACGCAGAACCGTTTCGAGCTGGCGTGGCGTGACGTCCAGGCGTTCCTGATCGACATGCTGACCCGCGGCGGCGTCGACCCGATCACCGCCGACGAGCTGACGGTGCTGCCCGGCGTCGACGAGGTGTTGGCGCTGCTGGCCGTCCGCGAGTACGCCGTCACCGGGGAGTGGGACCGCCTCGTCGTCGACTGCGCCCCCACCGCCGAGACACTGCGGCTGCTGGCCCTGCCCGAGGCGCTGGGTTGGTACCTCGAGCGCGTCTTCCCGGCGCAGCGTCGCATCGCCCGCTCGATGCGCCCGATCGCCACGGTCCTGGGTCGCGGCGACGCCATCCCGCCGGACGACATCTTCGCCGCGCTGCTGCGCCTCAACGACGAACTCGCCGCGGTCCGCGCGCTGCTGGGGAATCCGGCCGTGACGTCGGTGCGGCTGGTCCTCACTCCCGAGGCCGTCGTCGCGGCGGAGGCGCGCCGGACCTTCACCGCGCTCGCGCTCTACGGCTACTCGGTGGATCTGGTCATCGCCAATCGCGTCTTCCCGGCCGGCGAGGACGAGTGGCGCAACGCCTGGGCGCAGGCGCAGGCTCGGCACCTGGCGAACATCCGCGAGTCCTTCGGCGGGCTGCCCGTCCGGGAGGTCGGCTACCGAGCTGCCGAGCCGGTCGGGGCTGAGGCGCTGCGCGATCTCGCCGCCGCGCTCTACGACGAGTTCCCCGGCACCGACCCGCTGCCCGAGGCCGACAACTCGCAGCTCATCACCGTCACCGCCACCGCCGAGGGCTTCGAGCTGCGCATGACGCTGCCGCTGGCCGAGCGTGCCGCGGTCGAGGCGGCCCGCGCCGGTGACGACCTCATCGTCACGGTCGGGGCCTACCGGCGCGTGCTGACGCTGCCCAGCGTGCTGCGGCGCTGTGCCGTGCTGGGGGGTCACTACGACGGCCGGGCCCTCTTCGTCCGTTTCAAGCCCGATCCCGCCAAGTGGCCGACCAACCGTCCCTCGCCGTACCGGCGGCCCGCGCCGCCGGCAGGTGACTCGTCCGGCGCAGCCCCCGGGACCGCGCCGTGACCACCCCACCTCAGCCCGACCCGCCACCGGAGCCGGAGGGTCGCTCGCTGCTGGAGCTGGTGCAGCAGTGGGCACAGCGCAACCTGCCCGCGCCGGAGTCCGGGCACGGTGGTCCGGAGTGCCAGTGGTGCCCGCTGTGCCAGCTCGCCAGCATGCTGCGCGGCGAGAACCCCGATGTCGCCGACCGGCTCGCCGAGGCCGGGACGGCGCTGCTGGCCGCCGCCCGGACGCTGCTGGACGGCACCGGTACCGCGACGCCGCGACCCCGTCCCCGGCCGCGTCCCGAACCCGGTCCGCGGGTGCAGCAGATTCGGCTGGACGACCGGACCGACGGCCACGAAGGAGATTCCCGGTGAGCTATGCGATCGGGGTGGACATCGGCGGCACGAAGGTCGCCGCGGGGCTCATCGACGAGTCCGGCGCCATCGTCGACCGGGAGCGTGCCGAGACGCCGGGCGGCGTGGCCGAGACCGAGCAGGTGATCGTCGAGGTCACCACGGCGTTGATCGACCGCGCCGACGGCGAGGTCAGCGCCGTCGGCATCGGCGCGGCGGGTTGGATCAGCAACGACCACAACACCGTTCTCTTCTCCCCGCACCTCGCCTGGCGCGACGAGAAGCTCCGCGACTCACTCGCCGACCGCATCCCGGTGCCGCTCATCGTCGAGAACGACGCCAACGCCGCCGCCTGGGCCGAGTACCGCTTCGGGGCAGCCAAGGACGAGCCCGTCGTCGTCTGCGTCACTCTCGGCACCGGCATCGGCGGCGGCCTGGTCGCCAACGGCACCGTGTACCGCGGCGCCTACGGCGTCGCCTGCGAGTACGGCCACATGACCCTCGTGCCGGACGGCCGCTTCTGCGCCTGCGGCAACCGCGGCTGCTGGGAGATGTACGCCTCGGGGCGGGCGCTGGCCCGCGATGCGAAGGAACTCGCGCACGAGTCGCCGATGGCGGCCGAGCAGATGGTGGCGCGCGCCGGCTCGCTGGAGGCCCTCACCGGGATCGTGGTCACCGAGGCCGCGGCCGCCGGCGACCCGGCGGCGACCTCCATCTGCACGACGGTCGGTCGCTGGCTGGGCCGGGGGCTGGCCAACCTGGCGGCGGTGATCGACCCGTCGGTCTTCGTCATCGGCGGCGGCGTGATCGCGGCGGGGGAGTTGCTGCTCGGACCGGCACGGGAGGAGTTCGCGCACACCCTCACCGGCCGCGGCTTCCGTCCCCGGGCGCGGGTCGCTGCCGCGGCTCTCGGTCCGGACGCCGGACTGGTCGGTGCCGCGGATCTCGCCCGCCGGTACGCCCGACCTGCCTCCTGACGAGGTGGGGCAGGATGCGGGGGTGCCGTCTCTGCGCCTGCTCGCCGTCAACGCCGACACGCTGCCGGTGGACCGGCACGGGGCCGCCCGCCTGATCGCCGAGCTGCAGCCGGACGTCGCCGTGGTCCACGGTGCCCCCAGCCTGCTGCGGTGGCGCTCGGCCTGCGCCGCGCTGGCCCGCGAGGCCGGGCGCGTCGTCGTGGCCGGGGGACGGACCGGCGGTGGCAACCTGCTGCTGTCCAGCCTCGGCGTGGACGTCGAGGCCACGCGCGAGATCGCCTTCAGCGGTCGTCGCGGCCCCCGCCCGCCCGGTGCGGCGGTGGCGGCGCTGCGGCTGCTCGGCGCGCCGTTCGTGCTGGGGGGTGCGCGCCAGCTGGGGGCGCCGTCGGAGCGGGCACGGCAGAGCGTCGAGCTGCTGGCCGCCCTGGACGAGGTGTCGCTGCAGCGCCCGCCGGCCATCGTCAGCGTCGCGGGGCTGCGACCCGGCTCGGTGGCCGCCGACGCGCTGGCCTCCGGCTTCACCGCCCTGCCCGGCGGCGTCTTCGTCCACCCGACGATCACGGTGGTCGACGCCCACGAGACCCGGGGCGGGGCAGTCCGGGCCGAGCTGACGCTGGCCCCGGTCGGGACCCCGGAGACCCCGGAGACCCCGGAGACCCCGGCGGCCCCGGCGAGCCCGGCCCGATGAGCCGGTCGCGTCGCACCCTGCTGGGTCTCGGCCTGGTCGTCGGTGGCGTCCTCTGCGGCCTGCTCGCCCTGACTGCGCTGCCGTGGTTCCGCAACAGCCTCGGCGGGGTCTACCTCTTCGGGACGAAGGTCAGCGAGCTGCGGACGACGATCTCCGGGCTGCAGTCCTCCGATCGCTACGGCGTGCTGAGCTTCGGGATCTCGCCGCTCTACTTCCGCTGGTTGGCCGTGGCCGTCCTCATCGTCGCCGCCCTCGCCGCCGCCGCAACCGTCGGCTTCGACGAGAAGGCCTCGCGCCTCACCTCGGGCGTGGCGGCGGCGATCAGCCTCGCCGGACTGGTGCTGACCGCGCTCTCGATCCGGGTCTTCAGCGTCGACGCGGCGAAGCTGGAGCGGGTGACGGGCCGGGCCTCCAACCCGCCCGACTACCTGGACTACCTCAAGGCGACCGGCATCGGCGCCTGGGCGATGGTGCTGGGTTACCTCGCCGTCGGGGTGGGCGCGCTGCTGGCCGCGGGCGGTCGGCAGGCGCTGCGCGAAGCCCTCGCCGACGAGCCGGACGACGAGCCCGTGGACGAGCCCGTGGACGAGACGAACCGGCCGGACGAGGTCGGCGAGCGAGCCGGCATCAAGCCGGACACGACCGCAGAGCCAGCCGTGGACGTCCCGCCGGAGCCGGTCGAGCCCGAACGGAGACGCCGGGAGAACTGGTAGCGCCGGCGCTCAGAGGGCCGCGCCGTCGTCGTCCTCGTCACGACGGTGGGTGCTGATCCGCAGGAAGAGCATGGTGCCGCCGAGCAGCAGCCCGACCAGGCCCAGCACGAAGGCGAAGTTGGCAGCGAGGCCGATCTGGCCGCCGAGCCCCAGAAGGACCACGGAGACGGCGAGGACCACCATCGCCATCACCGTCGGCGCCGCGAGACGGGGCAGCGGCGGGGGTGGCGGCGGCACGTAGTGGTCGTCGTCCAGCCAGACCGGCTCGGCGGCGTCGTCGCCGGCACCCTCCTCGGTCGGCGCGGCGGACCGGTGCAGCCGTGCGCGCCACTCGGCGTCCTCTCGGCGCAGGTCCCGCTCGGCCTCGCGGACGGCAGCGTGGGTGTCGACGTGCCAGTCGGCGACGAGCGCGTCGAAGGCGGAGTCGGTGTCGATGCCGGCCAGCGGATCGTCCGGGAGCGGAGTGACCGCCGGCGCCGAGACCCTCTCGTCGCCGCCCAGGGCCCGCACCGCGGCCGCCACGATGGTGCGGGCATCGGTCCGCTCCTCCGAGGCGACGAAGAGCCGCTCCCGCCTGTCGGCCGGGGTGGCCTCGGTCAGGTAGGCGGCGATGCGGGCACGGCCCAGCGCGGTCAGCAGGTGCTGCCCGACATCGGGCTCGACATCGGTGAGCGGGACGTACGCCGGCGCCCGCAGCCCGTTGTCGCGGCGCGGCGGCTCCGCCGGGGGACCGGAGGAGGCGTCCGGCGGTTCCGGGGTCAGCGTCATCGTGCGTCCGGCACGAGGTCGCGGACGAAGTCGAGGCTGCCGGCGAAGATCGTCTCGGCGTCGTTGTCCAGGGTGGCCACGTGGTAGCTCTCCTCGAGGACGACCTCGCGCACCTCGGTGTTGACCGCGCCGGCGCGCAGCAGCTGCGCCGAGAGGTCGTCCACGACGTGGTCCTCGCGCGAGCGGTACATCAGGATCGGCGCCCGGACCTCGGCAAGGTCGGCCACCGTCACCTTCCACAGCTGCTGCAGCGAGGCGAAGGCGATGACCGGGGTGCGGTCGCCGGCCGGCTCGGCGACGCCGGGCTTCTTGATGTCGCCACCGATGGACGGCCGCGACCGGATGAGCCGGCCGAAGAGCGGCGCTAGCTTGGCGTCCAGGCGCCGCGTGCCGTAGGCCGGGTTGACGAGCACCAGGCCGGCGAGCTCCGGCTGCCGTTCGGCTAGCCGCGTCACCAGCGTCCCGCCCATGGACAGACCCATCGCGAAGACCGTGTCGCAGCGCTGGCGCAGGTCCAGGTAGGACGACTCGATCGCCTCGTACCACTGCGGCCAGCGGGTGCGGTTGGTCTCCTGCCAGGTGGTGCCGTGGCCGGGCAGCAGCGGCAGCCGTACCGACAGTCCGGCCGCGGCCAGATGCTGCGCCCAGGGCCGCATGCTGGCGGGGGTTCCGGTGAAGCCGTGGCTCAGCACGACGCCCACCGGACCGCCGTCGGCGACGAAGGGTTCGCTGTCGGAAGGCTGCAGCACGGCACCATCATGCCTGCCGTCTCTGGCCGGGGCGAGGATGCACGACTAATGTGCTGCGCAGAACGGTCACGGCACGGCAACGGCGAACGGACGAGGTGCAACGGTGGGTTTCTGGCTCGCCAAGTTCATCTTCCTGGGGCCGCTGCTGCGGTTCCTCTGGCGGCCGTGGATCGAGGGCCGGGAGCACATCCCGGACGACCGTCCGGCCATCCTGGCCTCCAACCACCTGTCGTTCTGCGACTCCTTCTTCATGCCGCTGCTCATGCCGCGCAAGGTGACCTTCCTGGCCAAGGCCGAGTACTTCACCACCCCCGGCATCAAGGGTTTCTTCTCGCGGATGTTCTTCTCCGGTGTCGGGCAGGTGCCGATCGACCGAGAGGACAAGGACGCGGCCCGCGCCGCGCTCACCACCGGCGTCCGCGTGCTCGGCGGGGGCAACCTGCTCGGCATCTACCCCGAGGGGACCCGCTCGCCGGACGGCCGGCTGTACCGCGGCAAGACCGGCGTCGCCCGGCTGGCACTCGAGTCCGGCGCCGTCGTCATCCCGTGCGCCATGGTGAACACCGCGGTCATCCAGCCGCCCGGTCGGCTCTTCCCCAAGCTGCGGCCGCGCCCCGGCGTCCGCGTCGGCAAGCCGCTGGACTTCTCCCGCTACGCCGGCATGGCCGGCGACCGCTTCGTCGAGCGCTCGATGACCGACGAGATCATGTACGAGCTGATGCAGCTCTCCGGCCAGGAGTACGTCGACCAGTACGCCGCCAAGGTCAAGAAGTCGACCGGCAGCGACACCGGTTTCGGCTCCCGCGAGCGGGACGCCCGCTCGGTGGGTTCGCGCGTCCCCGACAGCCGGGCGTCGTGAAGTTCTTCTACGACTGCGAGTTCATCGAGGACGGCACCACGATCGACCTGGTGTCCATCGGGGTCGTCGGCGAGGACGGCCGGGAGTTCTACGCCGTCTCCACCGAGTTCGACCCCAGCCGGGCCATCGACTGGGTACGGCGCCACGTCCTGGACAAGCTCCCCTCGCCGGCCGACCCCGCGTGGCGCTCGCTCGAGCAGATCCGGACCGATCTGCTGGCCTTCCTCACCGAGCCCGGCAGCAAGATCGAGCTCTGGGCCTGGATGGCGGCCTATGACCACGTCGCGCTCTGCCAGCTGTGGGGCGACATGCGAGCCCTGCCCCGCGAACTGCCCCGGTTCACCCACGAGCTGCGGCAGAAGTGGGAGGACGCCGGCTCGCCGCCGCTGCCGGCCGCCCCGCCCGACCAGCACGACGCGCTGGCCGATGCCCGGCACAATTACTTGCGCTGGGTAGCGATCCTCGGCTGACCCCCTCGCTGCGCTCGGCGGCCTCACCTCGGATCGCTGCGCGAGCTTCCTCGCTGGCGCTCGGATCGCGCCCAGCGGCTCGGAGCTGCCGCCATCGTCGCCCCGGGGGCTCCTCGGCGGCACTCCTTCGCTCGTGGTGGTGGCGTTTCTGGTGGTCACCTTGGTTCTGTCGCGTCGGGGGCTCCTCGGCGGCACTCCTTCGCGTTGTGGGTGCGTTGCGGGTGCTCACGTTTCCACTCGGCACGCCGCTAGGGTCGGGGCATGCGAGTTGGTGTGCTGACCGGTGGGGGCGACTGCCCGGGACTGAACGCGGTCATCCGGGCGGTGGTCCGCAAGGGAGTGGGCGTCCACGGCCACGACTTCGTCGGGTTCCGGGACGGCTGGCGGGGCCCGCTGGAGAACCTGACCATGCCCCTCGGCGTCCCCGAGGTCCGCGGCATCCTGCCGCGGGGCGGGACGATCCTCGGCTCGTCGCGCACCAACCCGTTCGGCACCGACGGCGGAGTCGGCAAGGTCATCGACACGCTGCACACCCTCGGCATCGACGCGCTCGTCGCGATCGGCGGCGAGGACACCCTCGGTGTCGCCACGAAGCTGCACGAGCAGGGCGTCAACGTCGTCGGTGTCCCCAAGACCATCGACAACGACCTCAACGCCACCGACTACACCTTCGGCTTCGACACCGCGGTGAACATCGCCATGGAGGCGATCGACCGGCTGCACACCACCGCCGAGTCGCACCACCGGGCGCTCATCGTCGAGGTCATGGGGCGTCACGCCGGCTGGATCGCGCTGCACGCCGGCGTCGCGGGCGGTGCCAACGTCATCCTGCTGCCGGAGTTCCCGTTCTCGGTCGAGCGGGTCTGCGCCTACGTCGAGTCGCGGTTCCAGGCCCACTACGCGCCGATCATCGTCGTCGCCGAGGGGGCCACTCCGGACGGTGGCGAGAACGCCACCCTGGACAAGGGCACCGACGCCTTCGGCCACGCCCGTCTCGGTGGCATCGGCGAGTGGCTGGCCAGCGAGATCGAGCACCGGACCGGCAAGGAGGCCCGGACGACCGTCCTCGGCCACATCCAGCGGGGCGGCACCCCCACCGCCTTCGACCGGATGCTCGCCACCCGCTTCGGCCTGCACGCCATCGACGCGATCACCGACGGCGACTTCGGCAAGATGGTCGCGCTCCGCGGCACCGACATCGTCCGGGTGCCGCTGGCCGAGGCCACCACCGAGCTCAAGACGGTGGGTCCGGAGCTCTACGCGGAGGCCGAGGTCTTCTTCGGCTGACGTCGGCCCGCAACCGTTTTCCGGCGGCGAATACCCTGGTGCGGTGACCGCAACACCCGACGAGCTGGACCACCTCGACCACTGGCGGACGCTGACCGCCGCGCAGCAGCCGAAGTGGCCCGACGAGGTCGCCGTGCGCGAGGTCGCGCTGACCCTGGCGGGCATGCCGCCGCTGGTCGTCGCCTCCGAGGTGGACCAGCTGCGCGAGCGGCTGGCCATGGTGGCGCGCGGTGAGGCGTTCCTGCTGCAGGGCGGCGACTGCGCGGAGACCTTCGCGACCAGCTCGCAGGCCGACATCGCCGGCAAGGTCCGGGTGCTGCTGCAGATGTCGGTCGTGCTGACGTACGGCGCCTCCATGCCGGTGGTCAAGGTGGGCCGGATGGCCGGCCAGTACGCCAAGCCGCGCTCGTCCGACCTCGACGCCAGCGGTCAGATGTCCTACCGCGGCGACATGGTCAACGAGCTGCACGGTGAGCGGACCCCCGACCCCCGGCGCATCCTGCAGGCCTACTCGACAGCGGCCTCCACGCTGAACCTGCTGCGCGCCTACGCCGGCGGTGGGCTCGCCTCGCTGGATCGCGTCCACGCCTGGAACACCGCCTTCGCCGCCACCACCCACACCGGGGCGCGGTACGACAAGATCGCCGCCGAGATCGACCGTGCCGTCCGCTTCATGCGGGCCTGCGGCGTGGACGACGCCGCGCTGGAGGGCGTCGAGCTCTACGCGTCGCACGAGGCGCTGATCCTCGAGTACGAGCGGGCGCTGACCCGGGTGGAGGACGGTCGCGCCTACGACCTCTCCGGCCACTTCGTCTGGGTGGGGGAGCGGACCAGGCAGATGGACGGCGCCCACCTGGACTTCGTCTCGCGCATCGCCAACCCGATCGGCGTCAAGCTCGGTCCGACGACTACGCCGGAGTTCGCCGCCGAACTGGTGGAGCGCCTCGACCCGGACAACACGCCGGGACGGCTGACGCTGATCAGCCGGATGTCCAACACGAAGGTGCGCGACGTCCTGCCCGCGATCGTCGAGAAGGTCAGCTCCACCGGACACCTGGTGGTGTGGCAGTGCGATCCGATGCACGGCAACACCGAGGAGACGGCCGACGGGGTGAAGACCCGCCACCTCGACCGCATCATCGACGAGGTGGACGGCTTCTTCGACGTCCACTCCGCCCTCGGCACGCACCCCGGTGGCCTGCACGTCGAGCTCACCGGTGACGACGTCACCGAGTGCATCGGCGGCACCGCCGATCTCACCGCCGGCGACCTCGGCCGGCGCTACGAGACGGCCTGCGACCCCCGCCTCAACATCGAGCAGTCGCTCGAACTCGCCTTCCGCGTCGCCGAGCGCCTCGTCGCCGACCGGCGGACCCGGTCCGGTTCATGACCGACTCGCTGGTCGACCTCCGCTCGGACACCGTCACCCGCCCCACGCCGGGTATGCGCTCGGCCATGGCGGGTGCGGACGTCGGCGACGACGTCTACGGCGAGGACCCCACCGTCAACGCCCTGGAACAGCGGGTGGCCGATCTGCTCGGCCACGAGGCGGGACTCTTCACGCCGTCGGGGTCGCTGGGCAACCAGCTCGGGCTACGGCTGCACGCCGGGCCGGGGCAGGAGATCGTCTGCGACCAGACCGCCCACATCGCGCGGGCCGAGCTGGGAGCCGCGGCCGCCTTCAGCGGCATCACCTTCCGCACCTGGCCGGCGACGAACGGGCGCCTGGACGTCGAGGCCGTCGCCGGACTCGTCGCCCCGGATGCCGGCCCCTACCTCGTCTCGACGACCGCGATCGCGGTCGAGAACACCCACAACTTCGGCGGTGGGACGGTGCAGCCGGCCGATCAGCTCGCCGCCGTGATCGAGCTGGCCCGCTCCTGCGGTCTCGGCCTGCACCTCGACGGGGCGCGGTTGTGGAACGCTCACGTCGCCAGCGGCACCTCGCTGGCCGACCTGGCGTCCCCCTTCGACACCGTCTCAGTGTGCCTGTCCAAGGGTCTCGGCGCGCCCGTCGGCTCGGTCCTGGTGGCGTCGCGGGAGCGGATCGCCGAGGCGAGGATCTGGCGCAAGCGCTACGGCGCGGGGATGCGGCAGGCCGGCATCCTCGCCGCGGCCGGTCACTACGCCCTGGACCACCACATCGAGCGTCTCGCCGACGACCACGCCCGCGCGAGCCGCATCGCGGCAGCGCTCGGCGTCCCGACACCGGACACCAACATCGTCGTGCTGCGGGTGTCCGACGCCGCGGGGGTCGCGGTGAAGGCCGCCGAGCAGGGCGTCCTGGTCTCCGCGCTGGGGCCGACCTTCCTGCGGCTGGTCACGCACCTCGATCTCGACGACGCGGCCACCGACACCGCGATCGAGGTACTGGCGCCTCTGGTCGCCGGCTGACCGGTCACGGCAGACTGCGGGGCATGAGCCAGCCACCGCCGCCGCCTGCCTACGGTCCGCCGCCCGGCCAGCCCTACGGGCAGCCCTATGGCGCTCCGGTACCACCGTCGAACGGCAAGACCCGGCTGCGAGGACGGATCCCGCTGATCCTGGCGCTCATCTTCGGTGTCGTAGGCATCGTGGCCATCTCCATCGGCGCCGTCGTGTTGGCCAACGGTTCCTTCAACAAGATCGACGACTTCACCCGCGCCGATCTCGGCTCGCAGGTGCAGACGGTGCGTTTCGAGCGCGCCGGGAAGTTCATCGGGTATCTCGAGACGCCGAGCGACGGCAGCCACCGCGCCGACGTCCGGCTGGCGCTCGCCACCACCGGCGACGACGAGATCCCGGTCAGGCTCTACCGCAACACGCTCACCTACGACTTCAACGGCCGCTACGGCGAGGCGCTCTTCACCTTCAGCATCCCGAAGGCGGGCGAGTATCAGCTGCTGGCCCGCAGCGACGACGCCCCGACCGGTGCGCGCATGGCCTTCGGCGAGTCCGTGGCCGGCGGGATCGTGGCCGGAGTGCTGCTGATCATCCCCGGCATCATCTTCGTCGTGGTCGCCGTCATCCTGCTCATCGTCGGCCTGGTCCGTCGCAGCGGGCACAAGCGCGAGCTGCGCGACTACTGGCGGCGCAACCCCGGTTACTGAGTCTCAGCCGGCCAGGTGAGCGGCGCTGGTCCGTCCCAGCAGCGGCGGCAGCGTCGCCACCACCTGGCTGAGCTCCGCCAGGGTCTCGCCGGTGAGCGCCTGCGCGCCGTCGCAGAGAGCGGTCTCGGGGTGGGGGTGCAGGTCGACCATCACGCCGTCCGCGCCGGCGGCGATGCCCGCGCGGGCCAGCGGCACGACGAGGTCCCGGCGGCCGGCGGCGTGGCTGGGGTCGACGATGACCGGCAGGTGCGACAGCCGCTGCACCATCGGCACCGCGGAGACGTCGAGCATGTTGCGGATCGCGGGCTCGAAGCTGCGCACGCCACGCTCGCAGAGCACGATGTCGAGGTTGCCGCGCTGCGCGATGTACTCCGCGGCCATCAGCCACTCCTCGTAGGTCGCGGTGAGGCCGCGCTTCAGCATCACCGGACGTCCGGCGCGGCCGACGGCCTGCAGCAGCCCGAAGTTCTGCATGTTGCGGGTGCCGATCTGCAGCATGTCGGCGTGCTCGGCCACGACGTCCACGTCGGCGGCGTCGACCACCTCCGTGACGACCGGCAGCTGCACCTCGTCCCGGATCTCGGCGAGGATTCGCAGGCCGGCCTCACCGAGGCCCTGGAAGGCGTACGGGCTGGTGCGGGGCTTGTACGCGCCGCCACGCAGCAGCGTCGCGCCCGCGCTCTTGGCCATCTGAGCCGCCGCCAGCGTCTGCTCCGGGGTCTCGACGGCACAGGGACCGGCGATGAGGGTGAAGGTGTCGGGACCGATCGGGACGCCCCCGACCCGGATCGTGGTGCGGTGCGCGTGGTTCTGGGCCGAGACCAGCTTGTACGGCGCCGTGATCCGCATCGTCTCGACGACGCCCGGCAGGCCGCCGGCGTCCAGGGTCTCCAGGACCTCCTCGGTCCCCACCACCCCGACGATGGTGCGCATCACGCCACGGCTGACGAACGCTCTGCCGCCGTGCGTCTCGATGTGCGTGACGACGTCGGCCACGTCGTCGTCCGTCGCGCTCGGTGCCATCACGATGACCATGGCGAGCAGGCTATCGGGCCGACCGATAGTGCATCCGAGGGTCCGGGCACGCGGCAGGCCTATCGGATCCGCAGGGCGCGGCGCAGCTGGTCCAGCACCACGGACGGGCGGGTGCGGACGACGACGCTCGGGTAGCGCAACACGAGTGCATCGGCCAGGGCCAGCTCGTTCTGTCGCTCCTGGTCGTCCCACCAGCGTCGCTGGGACAGGTGCAGGGCACCGTCCACCTCGACGACCACGAGCCTGCCGTCACTCCGTCGCCACGAGGCGTCCAGGTACCGGCGGCGGCCACCCGGACCGCGTCGCACCGCCTGCCGTACCGGGGCCGGCAGTCCGTTGCGTCGGCACAGCCGGACGAAGTCGATCTCCGACAGCGCCTCGGATCCTTGGGCGATGTCGAGGACGGCGAGTCGCAGCAGCCGTCGGTGTCGCACCCTCGTCTGGGCCGCGAGGGTGGCGGCGAGCTCGTCGGCACGCACGATGCGTTGCTGCACCCCGGCGGCGAGGATGCCGCAGGCGGGGCGTGCGTCGGCGAAGGTGCCGGCTGCGACGACCAGGGCCTGAGCAGCGACCTGCACCGGACCGCTGCGATAGGTCCGCACGGTGTCCCAGTGCCGCGTCCGGTGCAGCTGCATCGGCACGGGACAGCGCGGGGATCCGGTCGTGCCGAGCGCGGCGAGGACGTGCACGATCTGTCGTTGCCAGCCGGTGAGCCCGCGGGCCTCGACGGCGGTGAAGGCAGTCAGCACGGCGTTGGTGCCGCCGTGGGCCCGCGCGACGAACCACTGCTCGCGACGCGAGAGCGGTCCGTTGTGGAGCGCGATCGCGTACCCCCATCGTCGCCAGCGGCGTGCCGCGAGCTGGGCGGCGATGCGGTCCGGGCTCACGCCCCGTCGACGGAGCGCGGCATAGGTGCCGATGGTGGGCTCGTACCAGAGTGCGGCGCGCATGCCGCCACTGTCTCGGGAACGGACCGGCCACGTGGCCGTCCTGTGGCGACCTGTGCACGACCGACCGATTCCGGCGACCGATAGTGGATACGAGTGCCGGAGCCCGCGGATGTGCTATCTGTCGGCGGCGTCCCGGAGCGCGACGAGGGTGGCGATGTCGGCGGCGTGCTCGGTGTCGTTGGTCTCGACCACCATCGGCACCGCACGGGTGATCGGGGACGTGAAGAGCGCGGCGAAGGCATTCGGGCCGATGCTGCCGCGGCCGATCGCCTCGTGCCGGTCCCGCTTGGACCCCACCGGGTCCCGGCTGTCGTTGACGTGGATCAGCCCGATGCGGCCGTCGCCGGCAGCCCGGCCGTAGGCGTCCAGCGCGGTGGCGAACGACGCGGGATCGGCGAGATCGTGTCCGGCGGCGTGCATGTGACAGGTGTCGAGGCAGACGGCGAGCCGCTCGTCGCGCCCCAGCGCGTCGAGGTACGCGGCCAGCGACGCGGCGTCGGAGGCGAGCGCGCCGCCGCCGCCGGCAGTGGGTTCGATGAGCAGCGGCGGGGCGTCCGGGACGGTGTCGAGGACGGCGAGCAGGGACGCCCGCACCTGGACCATCGCGTCCTCCCAGCGGTTGCCCAGCACCGCCGAACCGGCGTGCAGCACCACACCGCGGGCCCCGATAGCGGCGCCGCGGGTCAGGGAGAAGCGCAGCGCGTCCCCGGACTTGGCCAGCGTCTGCGGTGACGGTGAGCCGAAGTTGATCAGGTACGGGGCGTGGACGAAGACCGGCCGGTCGCAGGCATCCCGGAACGCGGCGTCACCGTCCGGATCCGCCGCCGGTGGTGCCCACCCGCGGGGGTTGGCCACGAAGACCTGCAGCGCCTCGGCCCCGACGGCGTCGGCGCGGGGCAGCGACTTGAGCAGGCCGCCGGCCGCCGAGACATGGGCGCCGACGGGCGCCAGGGGAGCAGCGGGCATCGGTGAAGCGGCTCAGCCGAAGACGTAGAGGGTGATCGTCGAGCCTGCACGCACCTTGCGGGCCGAGGTCCCGTCGCTGGCCGAGGGCGACTGCAGCACGACCCGGCCGCGGTCACCGAGGCCGGGCAGAGACCGCACGTTCGGCACCAGGTTGACGGCGCGGATCCGCTGCTGGGCGTCGTTGACGTCGAGCCCGGTCACCGAGGGGACCTCGACCATCTCCGGCCCGCGCGAGACCGTGATGGTGATGGTGCTGAACTTGGTCGCCTTGTCCGACGGACTCACCGAGATGACGTCACCCTCGGCCACGTCGTCGCTGTACTGCTCGACGGTGCGGGTGTCGAAGTCGGCGTCCTTGAGCTTGCTCCGCGCGTCGGCCAGTGAGGTCCCGGCCGGGATCGAGGGCACCGAGACCACCGGGGGTCCGAGCGAGACGATGAGCGTGACCGGCTGGTCGTTGGTGACCTTGCTGCCCGCCGCCGGCGAGGTCCCGATCACCACGCCGCGGGCGATCTTGTCGTCGTAACGTTGCTGCGGGGTCTGCTTGACGCTGAGATCGCCGGCCGCGCGGAGCGCGACCAGGGCGTCGCCCACCGACTTGTTCCGGGTCGCCGGCACGGTGTAGGTCTGCTTGCCACCCGAGAGCGTCAGCGTCACCGTGCTGCCCGTGGCCAGCCTGCTGCCGGGGTCGGGGTCGGCGGACAGCACGTGCCCGGCGGGCACGGTGTTGCTGTACGGCTTGCCGTCGTTAACCCGCACCTTGTAGCCGGCGTCCTCGAGGTCGCTCCGGGCCTCGGCCAGCGACGCCCCCTGGATCTCTGGCACGTGCGCGAAGCGCCACTCGATGAAGGCCTTGGCGCCGAAGAACGCCCCCACCCCGAGGGCGAGGACGATCAGCGTGACGACGAGGGTGCGGCGGCGGCGGCGCTTGCGTCGGGCCGCCTCGCTCTGCGGTCGGGTAACGACGGGCGGGGGCGGGGCGTCGGCCTTCACCGGCCGGCCGCGCTCGTCGAGCCGGTCCGTGCCGCCGGGGCCGTTCGCGCCCGGTCGGCGACCGTCGACCATGACGGTGTCGTGCCCGGACGTCGGGGCGATCGACCCGGTGGTGGCCGCCTCGGTGGGACGGGTTCGGTGATCCTTACGGGGGGCGCGGGGAGCGCGGTCGCGGCGGCGGGGCGGCACCGGCACGACCGGCAAGGCGAGCTCGGCCCGGATGTCGGCGAGCTCGGCCAGCAGCGCGCCGGCGTCGCTCGGCCGTCCGGTCGGGTCGCTGTCGGTGGCGGCGACGACGATCTCGTCGATCTCGCTCGGGATCTCGGCGAAGGGTTTGATCCGTGACGACGGCGCCGGGACCCGGCTGTGCACGTGCTGGTACGCGACGTTCATCGCCGACTCACCGGAGTACGGCGGCTTGCCGGTGAGCAGTTCGAACATCACGATGCCGGCCGAGTAGACGTCGGAGCGGGGATCGGCCTCACCGCGGGCGATCTGCTCGGGGGCGCAGTAGGCCACCGTGCCCATCATCAGCCCGGTGCGGGTCGCGGCGGGATCGGTCTCGACGGCGCGGGCCAGGCCGAAGTCGGCCACCTTCACCACACCCTCGTCGGAGAGCAGGATGTTCTCGGGCTTGACGTCGCGGTGCACCAGCCCGGCACGGTGCGCCGCGGAGAGCGCGCTGAGCACCGGCTCCATGATCGACACCGCCTCGGCGGCGGAGAGCCGGCCGCGCTCGCGGATCAGCTCGCGCAGGGTGCGCCCCTCGACGAGCTCCATGACGAGGAAGACGTGGTGGCCGTCCGGGCCGATCTCGTGACCCTGGTCGTAGACCGACACCGCATTGAGGTGGGTGAGGCGGGCTGCCGCGCGGGCCTCGCGGGCGAACCGGTCGGAGAAGGCCGGATCTGCGGACAAAGCGGACGACATGACCTTGACGGCGACCATCCGGTCGAGCCGCTCGTCGACGGCGGCGTAGACCGTGGACATCCCGCCGCGGGCGACGCGGTCCAGGATCCGGTACCGACCCTCGAGCTTGCGGCCGACCAGCACATCCTTGGCCGCCGTCTGCACGACCGCGAGTCTACGGTCGTTCCGCTGTGCGCCCCCGTTTAGTCCCGGTGAGTCGGCGTGCCGCACCCGGTGACTGCCTAGGCTGAAGCGGTGACCAGCGCGCCGGACCGATCGCTCGGCGCCGTCGAACTGCTGGCCGACGCGGACCGTCCCGGTGGCTGGCTGCTCACGGTCGACCGCATCCGCCAGTCCTACGTGGATCTCGACGATCCGACCTACCTGGACTTCGAGTACGTCCAGGCCTTCGCCGATGTCGTCGACGCCCTCACCCCGGACGAGCCGACGCGGCCGCTGGCGGTCACCCACGTCGGCGGCGGGGCCTGCACCCTGGCGCGCTACGTCGCCCACGTCCGACCGGGCTCGCCGCAGATCGTGCTGGAGCCCGACACTGAGCTCACCCGACGCGTCCGGGAGCAGCTGCCCTTCGCCCGCTCGGTCCGGGTGCGGATCCGACCGGTGGACGGTCGCACCGGCATCGCCGCGCTGAAGGCGGGAAGCGCCGACGTCGTCGTCCTGGACGCCTTCCACGGCGGCCGGGTGCCGCCGGAGCTCACCAGCGCCGAGTTCGTCGCCGAGGTGGCGCGGGTGCTGCGGCCCGACGGCATCCTGCTCGTGAACGTCGCGGACGGCCCGCCGAACACCTACACCCGCCGCCTGGCCGCGACGCTGGCCACCGCGCTGCCGGAGACGCTCGCGGTCGCCGATCCGTCGGTGCTCAAGGGCCGTCGCTTCGGCAACGTCGTGCTGGTGGCCTCGCGGGCGCCGCTGCCGGTCACCGAGATCTCGCGGGCTGCCGCCCGGGCCGCGTTCCCGCGGACCGTCCACGCCGGGACGGCGCTGCGGCGCTACACCGGGGGAGCGGCGCCGCTGACCGACGCCGATCCGATGCGCTCACCCCAACCCCCCGACGCGCTGTGGCGGGTCGGGGAGTGGGACGGTGAGTGAATGAGGGAGCTTCGCGAGCAGCGCGGCCGGGCACTGTCCTTCGGATCGGTCGCCGATGCCTACGACCGGGTCCGGCCGACCTACCCCGAGGCGATGATCCGCGACCTGCTGATGACCGACCCGCACGACGTCCTGGACGTCGGCTGCGGCACCGGCCGGGCGGCCCGGCTCTTGGCGGACAAGGGCTGCCGGGTGCTCGGTGTCGAACCGGACCCCGGCATGGCCAGCGTGGCCCGCGGCCACGGCATCGAGGTCGAGGTCGGCACCTTCGAGGAGTGGGACGACGCCGGCCGCCGCTTCGACCTGCTCGTCAGCGGTCAGGCGTGGCACTGGGTGGACCCGGTGGCCGGGGCGGCCAAGGCCCGCTCCGTGCTGACCGCGGGCGGCAGTGTCGCGCTCTTCTGGAACATGGACAGTCTCCCGGCCGAGCAGCGTGCGGTGCTCGACGCCGCCTACGAGCCCATCGCCCCGCAGCTGGTGAGCGGCAAACGGTTCTACGGCGGTTCCCGCGGCCCGCGCACGTCCGTCACGGACGGGCTCGCCGCGGCCGGCCTGCTCGAGATCACCGAGCGGCAGTACCCGTGGCAGCGGCACTTCACCGCCGCGGACTACGTCGAGCTCATCTCCACCCAGAGCGATCACATCCTGCTGCCGGCCGAGCAGCTCCGAGCGGTGCTCGACGCCGTCGGCGCGGCGGTGACGGAGCTGGGCGGCCTCGACGTCAGCTACGAATGTCTTCTCCTCACCGCTGTGGCAACGTAAGCGACGTGGATCTGCTCTCGTTCCCGGAGGTCGCCGAGGCGCTCGGCGTGCCGATCACCCGCGTGCACCAGTACGTCCGCGACGGCCAGCTCGTCGCCACCCGCTCCGACAGCGGCGCCCGCGCCATCCCGGCCGCGCTGGTGCAGGACGGGGCGATCGTCAAGTCGCTGCCCGGTGTGGTGACGCTGCTGCGCGACGCCCACTACAGCGACGACGAGATCGTCGAGTGGCTGCACCGACCCGACGAGAGCCTGCCCGGCACGCCCATCGCGGCGCTGCGCGCCAACCGGGGCACCGAGATCAAGCGACGCGCCCAGGCCGCCGGCTTCTGACGTGCACCTGGCCTACCTGGGGATCCTCGCCGGCTGCGTGCTCGGCACGCTGCCGCTGGAGCTGTGGCTCGGTGCGCGGGTCTACCGGCGCTGGCCCCGGCTGCTGGTGGCGGTGGTCCCGGTGGTGGTCGCCTTCGGCGGCTGGGACATCCTGGCCATCCGGGCCGACTGGTGGGACTACGACCCGCGGCTGACCACCGGCATCGTCCTGCCCGGTCCGCTCCCGCTGGAGGAGCTGCTCTTCTTCGTGGTGATCCCGATCTGCGCGGTGCTCACCCTGGAGGCAGTGCGCGTCAGACGACCGCACTGGGTCGTCGGCGACGAGGACGCTGCCCGGTGACGTACACCTTCAGCGCGGCCTTCGCCGTCGGCTTCGTCGTCGCCTTCGATCTCTGGGTCAGCCGGCGCCGGCTGATCACGCGACGGGTCTTCTGGACCTCCTACGCGATCATCGTCTTCTTTCAGCTGATCGTGAACGGTCTGCTGACCGGCTTCGAGATCGTCCGCTACGACCCGGCGCGCATCATCGGCGTCCGGTTCGTCTTCGCCCCCGTCGAGGATCTGCTCTTCGGCTTCGCGATGGTTCTGCTGACGCTCACGCTCTGGGTGTGGGCGGGTTCGGCTCGGGCACCGAGTGCCGCCGCGCCCGGCGCGCCGCGCGCAGGCCGCTGAGGCCCACCGCCACGCGCCGCCCGGTGCCGACGTGTGCCCGCCGACCGAAGACGTCGTAGTCGTTGTGCTCCACCTCGTCGAGGATCTCGCCGTAGAGCGTGAAGGCGGCGCGCAGGCAGTCCTGCGAGGCCGGATGCACCATCGCGATGCCGGGGCGCGCCTCGGCGTAGAGACGTCGGGCGCGTTCGATCTCCCACGCGAGCAGGCCACGGATCGACTCGTCCACCACCCGGCGCCGCAGCCGCTCGGGGGTGACGCCGAATTGCTCGAGCGACTCCAACGGCAGGTAGATCCGGCCGCGGTCGAGATCCTCGCCGACGTCCCGGATGAAGTTGGTCAGTTGGAAGGCCAGGCCGAGCTTGATCGCGTGCGACTCCAGGACGTCCCAGCGCACCTCGTCACCGCGCCGGCCGAGGATGGGCAGCATCTGCAGCCCGACGACCGCTGCCGACCCCCACATGTAGGTCTCGAGATCGGCATAGGTCGGGTAGGTCGTGACGACGAGGTCCGAGCGCATCGAGTCGACGAAGTCGGTGAGGTAGGACGTCGGGATGTCGAAGCGGCGCACCGTGTCGATCACCGCGCGGCCGACGGGGTCGCTGGTGCTGCCCCACTCGAGGTCGGCGAGCAGGTCGTCGGTCCAGCGCCGGACGTGCTCGGAGCGTCGCTCCAGCGGCACGCTCGCGTCGTCGACGATGTCGTCCACGAACCGCGCGAAGCCGTAGAGGGCGTGGACGAAGGGTCGCTTGGCCGGCGGCAGCAGCGCGGTGGCGAGGAAGTAGGTCTTGCCGTGGGCGGCGTTGAGCTCACGGCAGCGCAGGTAACCGGCGCGCAGCGCCGCCCCCTCGATGCCCGCGGCGTCCAGCTCGCGCCGCGCGATGGGATGGCGGGACCGGGTCATCTCGCCGCTGGTCACCGCGCCATTGTGGTGCCTGTGACGCGTTCGGCGGCGAGGCGCCCCGACACCAGCACCATCGGCACCCCGACGCCGGGCTGGGTGTTGGAGCCGCAGAACACGAGCCCGCCGATGCGGCGGTGCAGCGTGGTGGGGCGGAACGGTCCGGTCTGGACGAAGGTGTGGGCGGCGGCGAAGGGCGCCCCCATGGCCATGCCCTGCGCACGCCAGTCGGCGGGCGTGGTCAGGTGCTCGGCCTCGATCTCGTCGCCGAAGCCGTCGTAGCCGCGCTTCGCCAGCGTCTCCAGCATGTGGTCGCGGTAGCGCTGCCGTTCGCCGACCCAGTCGACCGAGCCCGCCAGGTTGGGGGCGGGGAAGAGGACGTAGTGCGTCTGGCGACCCGCCGGGGCCAGCGAGGGATCCGTGCGGGTCGGGTTGGTGACGAGGAAGGACGGGTCGCTCATCACCCGGCCGCCGTCGATGATGTCGTCGAAGGTCGAGTCCCAGGACGCGCCGAAGTCGATGGTGTGGTGGGCGGCGTCCGGGTGCGCGTAGGCCGAGCCGGTGTGAAGGACCACCGCCGACGGCGAGTACCGCAGCCGCCGCAGCCGCCGCGGAGCCGCGTCCGGCGGGAGCAGCTCGGCGTAGGCGGTGGGAAGATCGGCGTTGACGACGACGACGTCGGCACCGATGCGCTCGCCGGTGTCGGTGATGACTCCGCGGGCCCGGCCGGCGCGGACGTCCACCCGGCTCACCGTCGTGTCGTAGCGGAACTCGACGCCGTGCCTGGCCGCGACGTCGGCCATCGCGCGGGGGACGGCATGCATGCCACCCTGCGGGAAGTAGACGCCGCGCACGGAGTCCATGTAGGTGATCACCGCGTAGATCGCGAGCGCCTGCGCGGGTGCCAGTCCGGCGTACATCGCCTGGAACGAGAAGAGCCGGCGCAGCCGGTCGTCGGCGAAGTATTGCGCGACCTTGCGCGAAAGGCTGCCGAAGCCGCCCATCCCGACGAGCCGCGCCAGCGGTGCGCCGACGAGCTGCAGCGGCGAGTCGAGGTTCCGGTCGATGAAGTGCGGCATCTCGACCCGGTACAGCTCAGTGAGGAAATCGACGTAGCGGCGGTACCCGTCGGCGTCCTTGGCCGAGCAGGTCGCGGCGATCTCGGCCGCCATGGCCTCGTGGTCGGCGCGGACGTCGATGACGGTGCCGTCGGCGAACCGGGCGCGGTAGTAGGGGTCCAGCCGGTGGAGCGTCAGATGGTCGGCCAGCGTCTCGCCCACCGCGGCGAAGGACTGCTCCAGCAGGTCCGGCATCGTCAGCACGGTGGGACCGGTGTCGAAGCGGTAACCGCCGTCGGTGATCAGCCCGCAGCGTCCGCCGGGGACGGACTCGCGCTCGACGACGGTGACCCGGCGTCCCGCCCCGGCCAGGTGGAGCGCAGCGGACAGCCCGCCGAGCCCCGCTCCCACGACGACGACGTGATCGGTGGGGCCTTCGACGGTGCGCACCCCTACGACGGTAACCGGGTGTGGCGGGGCGCGCCCGTCTCCGCGCCCGGTTTCAGGCCAGGCTCCGTTCCGGGCGCGATGGTGACTTGACAGCAGATCCGGGTCAGACCGGTTTCCGGGCGTGATGGTGACTTGACAGCAGATCCGGGTCAGACCGGTTTCCGGGCGTGATGGTGACTTGACAGCAGATCCGGGTCAGACCGGTTTTCGGGCGTGATGGTGACTTGACAGCAGATCCGGGTCAGACCCGCCCAGACGCTCTTGACCCACTTCTGGTGTCAACTCACCATCGCGTGCGACGGTCGGTCTGACTCGTCCGAGGTCACGTCACCGTCGCCTTCATCAGCGACGTGAACCGTCCGCGCGCCTGCGCCGGCGCGCGAGGCGCCGGCCGAGTCACTACCCTGAGCGGCATGCCCCGTACGGTCCGTGAGGCCCTCGCCGAGTCCGGCCCGACGTTCTCCTTCGAGTTCTTCCCGCCGAAGAGCGAGGACGAGGAGAAGATCCTCTGGAAGACGATCCGGGAGCTCGAGCCGCTGCACCCCTCCTACGTCTCGGTGACCTACGGCGCCGGCGGGTCGACCCGTGAGCGCACCATCGAGATCACCGAGCAGATCGCCACCGACACCACGCTGATGCCCGTCGCGCACCTCACCGCCGTCGGGCACTCGGTGGCCGAACTCCGGGGCATCGCGGGGAACCTGGCCGCTGCCGGCGTCCTCAACGTCCTGGCCCTGCGGGGTGACCCGCCCGGCGACCCCGAGGGGGAGTGGATCAAGCATCCCGACGGGTTGGAGTACGCCGCCGAGCTGGTCGAGCTCATGCGCGCCCACGGCGACTTCTGCGTCGGCGTCGCGGCCTTCCCCAACGGCCACCCGCGCTCGGCGAGCCTGGAATCCGACACCGAGCAGCTGGTGGCGAAGTTCGCCGCCGGCGCCGAGTACGCCGTCACCAACATGTTCTTCGTCGCCGAGGACTACCTGCGGCTGCGGGACCGGGTGACCGCGGCCGGATGCGAGGCGCCGATCATCGCCGGGCTCATGCCGATCACCAACTTCGGACTCATCCGCCGTTCGGAGCAGCTCACCGGGGCACCGTTCCCCGAGCAGCTGGGCAAGCGCTTCTCCGCCGTCTCGCACGACCCGAAGTCGGTGCGCGCGATGGGCATCTACGAGACGTCCAAGCTCGCCGAGCGCCTCCTCGAGGAGGGCGTGCCGGGCATCCACTTCTACACGATGAACCGGTCCAAGGCGACGCGTGAGGTGTGGGCCAACCTGGCCCTCGGCGCCCGCGTCTGAGTCAGACGCGCCGCCCCTTCCAGGACGACGCACCTCGCCGGTGCCGGCGGATGGAGCGGACGGTCAGCTGCGCGAACGCCAGCACCGAGACCGGGTGGGCGAGCGCGTCCACGAGGCGGTCACCGGCGAGCCGGGCGGCGAGCAACCGGGAGGCGACACCCGCCGCGTATCCGACGGCGCCCCACCGCGACCCGCGGACGGCCGCGACCGCCGGCAGCACCCACACCACCAGGGCCCCGGCGCAGACGGCGAGCCCGCCCGCCGGGGAGCCGAAGGCCGTCCAGAGCGACTTGCCGTAGCCGTCACGAAGCTCGTCCCAGCCGTCGTACATGCGAGTGGTGGCGAGGTGCCGTCCGCCGAGGACCCGGACCCGGCCACCCGACCGCTTGACCGCGCGAGCCAGCGCGAGGTCGTCCAGGACCGCGCCGCGCACCGCCTCGAACCCGCCGGCCCGCTCCAGGGCAGCGCGCCGGACGAGCAGGAACTGCCCGCAGGCGGTGGTCAGCGACGGCCGGGACGACCGTGCGGCGAGGCCGACGGGCAGCGTCGCCAGCCAGGTCCAGGAGACCAGCGGCTGCACCAGCCGTTCGCTGCCGGCGGCGAGTTGACGCGGGAAGGCCGAGGCGAGGTCCACCCCGGTCATGGCCGCGAGCGCCGCGGCTACCGCTCCCGGTTCCAGCCGGACGTCGGCGTCGACGAAGACCAGTACCTCGTCGCCCACCTCGTGCAGCTGCCGCAGCGCCCACGCCTTGCCGGTCCAGCCCTCGGGCGGCGGCGAGCCGGCAATGACCTCCGCCCCCGCCGCGGCGGCGAGGCTCGCAGTGCCGTCGCGGGAGCCGTCGTCGAGGACGACGACGCGGGTGGCGCAGGCGAGGGCCGCGCGGACGCAGTCGGCGATGTGGCCCGCCTCGTCCCGCGCCGGGATCAGCACGGTGACGTCTGCCCGCGCCGGGGTCGGCACCGGCCGGCAGAGCCGCCGGGCGTTGTGCCAGGTGAGCGCCGCACTTGCGACGGCGGCGAGCGAGCCGGCCCGGACCAGCCGGCTCACGCGCGCCACCGCCGGCTCCACCGCACCAGCAGCGGCACCGCCACGACGCCCATGCCAACGGCACCCCACGCCGCAGCGGCGGGGCGGTCCTCGAAGCCGGCCAGCGCGACCGTCCAGCCGAGCCACAACCAGGCATAGAGCGCCAGCGGTACGCGATCGTCGGCGCCGATATCGGCGGCCGGCGTGCCGTCCAGCACCCGCTGCAGCAGGAAGGACAGCAGCAGGGCGACGAGCAGCCAACCGCCGAGGTTGCTCAACGGGACATCCGGCACGCCCGGCAGGTGCGGTTCGGGATGCCGCCAGGTCCAGTAACCGCCCGCCACCAGCTGCGGGTCGAGGAAGAGGTCGGCAGCGGTGAGCGCCCACGCGCCGACGAGCACGCGGCCGGCGCGGCCCGCGACCAGGTAGCGGGCGACGAGAGCGGCGGGCCAGGCCAGCATCGTCCACGCCAGGGCCACCACGAGGGGCACGCCGAGCAGGCGGGGACCCAGCGGGCCGGTGTAGGCATAGTCGCCGAAGGGCAGCCCGGTGTGCACGCCCAGGACCTCGGCGGCCAGCGCGGGCAGGGCGGTCACCGCCAGCAGCGCCAGGGCGGTGCGTCCACCCCGCGATACCGCAGCATGGACCACCGCAGCCGCGGCGACGAGCACGACGACGGCAACGGTGAGCAGATCGCGCAGGCTGCCGTCACTGAGCGGGTAGGCGATCTGGACCGCCACGCCCACGCTCGCGACCACACCGGCCAGCGGGCGGGTGCGCGTCCGCAGCTCGGCGGTCACGACAGCGGCAGCCGTGCCCCGAGGACAGCGAAGGGGCGGGCGTCGCCGGGGAAGAGGTAGTTGCGCGCGAGGTCGACGAAGCCCAGGTTGCGGTAGAGGCGGAAGGCGCGGGTGTCGGAGTCCGGCGTCGAGAGCAGCACGGCGCGGTGCGGCAGGCTACCGGCCAACGACAGCAGCACCTGCCGGCCGAGCCCCTCGCCCTGGAACCGCGACAGCACGTGCAGCTCGGAGAGCTCGAAGGCATCGTCGAGCCAGCCCTGATGCTCTTCGCGGACCAGCGCCCGGTGCACCAGATCGTGCCACCACTGGCCCGGCCGGGTGGTGTAGCCGTAACCGAAGCCCACCAGCTCGTCGTCGACGAGCGCGACCCGGCACGCGAAACCCTCGTTCGTCACGTGCTTGCGGGCGCTGACGGCCCGTTGGGTGCCGGTGTAGTCGGCGTACCCCATGGCTTCGACGTAGATCGACATCGCCTCGTCGACCCGCTGGGCGAACTGCGCCCCGCTCCAGGAGACGATGCGCGCGCCGGTCGTCGACGGACGTTCGGCGGAGCGCATATGCCGATCGTGCCTCACCGGGCGCGGCAGCGCGATGCCCGACCCGCCGGAGCCGGGTTCAGTGGATGCCGCACTCGATCTTGTTCGACCCCGACCAGCGGCCGGCGCGGGCGTCCTCACCCGGCTTGATCCGGCGGGTGCAGGGCGCGCAGCCGACCGAGCCGTAACCGTCGAAGAGCAGCGGATTGACCAGGACACCGTTCTCGGCGATGTAGCGGTCCACGTCGTCCTGCGTCCAGGCCGCGATCGGATTGAGCTTGACCATGCCGCGCCCGTCGTCCCATTCGACGACCTTGGTGTGGCGCCGGGTGGCCGCCTCGTCACGGCGCAGTCCGGAGGCCCAGGCGGTGTAGTCCTTGAGCGCCTTGCGCAGCGGCATGACCTTGCGCAGCGCGCAGCACTGGTCGGGGTTGCGCTCGTAGAGGCGCGCGCCGAAGGAGACGTCCTGCTGCTCGACACTCTGCGCCGGCTCGATGGACCGGATCGTCACGGGCAGTGTCGCCGCGACGGCGTCGCGGGTGCCGAGCGTCTCGGCGAAGTGGTAGCCGGTGTCGAGGAAGAGGACGTCCACGCCCTCTCGGACCTTCGAGGCCAGCGACGGGACGACGGCATCGGCCATCGACGACGCGACCGCCCAGGAGGTGCCGAACTGCTCGTCGGCCCAGCCCAGGACCTCGAGCGCCGACGCGCCCTCCAGCTCGTCGCCGGCCCGCTCGGCCAGGGCGCGCAGGTCCTCGCGTGACATCGTCTCTCGTGTGCTCAGAGCAACCATGATTCTTCCGCTCGCGACACGTAGGCCGCGAACGGCTCGCCCCCTTCGCGACGTTCGAGGTAACCGGTGAGGACGCGCTCGATGTAGTCCGGCGCCTCTTCCGCTGTCACCTTCAAACCGCGAAACTTGCGGCCGAATTCCGCGTCGGTGCCCATCTGTCCGCCGAGGTGCACCTGGAAGGACTCGACGTCGCCGCCGTCGCCGCCAGTGCCCTTGCTCACCATGCCCTTGAAGCCGATGTCGGCCACCTGGAAGCGCGCGCAGGAGTTGGGGCAGCCGTTGACGTTGATGGTGATCGGGGTGTCGAAGTCGGGCAGTCGCTGCTCCATCTCGGTGCGGATGGCGTCGGCGCGGCCCTTGGTCTCGACGAGGGCGAGCTTGCAGAACTCGATGCCGGTGCAGGCGATGGTGCCGCGGCGGAAGGCCGACGGACGGGCCTCGTAGCCCAGCTCGCGCAGACCCTCGACGACGGCCTCGGTGTTCTCCGGCGCCACGTCCAGCACGACAACGCCCTGCTGTGCGGTGAGCGCGATCCGTCCACCCGTGCTGTAGCGCTCGGCGAGCTCCGCCAAGCCGGCGAGCGCGTCGCCGGAGGTGCGGCCGGCCTTGGTGGTGGCGCCGACGGCGACGAGTCCGTCGACCTGCTCCTCCACACCGACGTGGTCGCGGTGCGACGGCGACGGCGCGGCCTCCGGGCCGTCCGGCAGGGACCGCTTGAGGTACTCGGTCTCGAGCTTGTGCCGGAAGTACACTGCGCCCCAGTCGGCGAGCAGGAACTTCAGGCGGGCGTGCGTCCGCGATCGGCGGTAGCCGTAGTCGCGGAAGATCGAGACGATGCCCTCCCACACCTCGGGCACCTCCTCGGACGTCACGAAGACGCCCAGGCGCTCGGCGAAGCGGGGGTTGGTGGAGAGCCCGCCCCCGACGTAGACATCGAAGCCGGGGGTGCCATCGGCGCCGATGACGCCGACGAAGGCCACGTCGTTGATCTCGTGGTTGACGCAGTGGCGCGAGCAGCCCGAGATCGACGTCTTGAACTTGCGCGGCAGGTTGGAGAAGCGCGGGTCGCCGAGGTACTTGTCGACGGTCGCCTGCAGTGCGGCGCGGGCGTCGAGGACGGCGTCCTGCGCGACGCCTTCGAGCGGGCAGCCGAGCATGACGCGCGGGCAGTCGCCGCAGGCCTCGGTGGTGGACAGGCCCACCGCCTCGAGCTTCTCCCAGATGGCCGGGACGTCCTCGACCCGGATCCAGTGCAGCTGCACGTTCTGCCGGTCGCTGACGTCGGCGACGCCGCGTCCGTAGGTCTGCGAGATCTCGGCGACGACCCGCAGCTGCGCGACGCTCAGCGCGCCGCCGTCGATCCGGATCCGCATCATGAAGTACTCGGCGTCGAGTTCCTCGGGCTCGAGCGTGGCGGTCATGCCGCCGGGGATGCCCTCACGACGCTGGGTGTAGAGCCCCATCCAGCGGAACCTGGCCCGCAGGTCGCCGGGGTCGATGCTGTCGAAGCCCTGCTTGCTGTAAATGTCGAGAATCCGCTGGCGGACGTTGAGCGGGTTGTCGTCCTTCTTGCCCTGCTCGTTCTTGTTCAGCGGCTCGCGGTAGCCGAGGGCCCACTGGCCCTGGGCGCGCTTGGGGATCGAGCGGGGTTCAGGAGCAGCGGTGGTGTCGCTCGCCGGCATGCGGCGGTTCCCTTCGAGAGGAGTGGTCGGCGGACGGCCGGGCGCGGCGTCGTTGCACGCGCCGGAACGCGCTCGAGGGCGCGTCAGCCGTGACAGGCCGCGGTGACCACCCGGAGGAGGTCGATGTGACGGCGCTCGGTCAGCCGCGGATCCCGCGGCGCCGGGACGACACCGACACGCGAGGCGTGTGCAGTGGCGGCCGTCATCCCTCGATCGTCCCACACCGGTGGTGCCCGATTCACCTCGCGCCGCGGTGTCTCACATGCCTACACGCCTTATAGACAAGGGGTTCGGCAAGAATGTCCGGATGACATCGCCCGCCGGTCTGCCGTTGCTCCTGGACGTCGCCGGCCGCCGGGCCGTGGTCGTGGGAGCCGGTGCCGTCGCCGCACGGCGGGTGAGATCCCTGCTGGACGCGGGCGCCGAGGTCGTGGTGGTGGCGCCGGCCGTCACCGTCGATCCCGGCGTGGCGGTGCAGCGACGCGAGTTCCGCTCCAGCGATCTCGACGGCGCCTGGCTGGCGATGGCCTGCACCGACCGCCCCGAGGTGAATGCCGCCGTGGCCGCCGCCGCGGCGGAGCGCCGGGTCTTCTGCGTCCGCGCCGACCAGGCCGCGGCCGGGACCGCGCGGGTCCCGGCCGTGGCTGCGCTGGACGAGGTCACGGTCGCCGTCAACGGCGGCGACGATCCCCGCCGGGCCACGGCGTTGCGGGACGCGATCGTCGCCGCGCTGGAGGCCGGCGACCTCCCGCTTCGCCGGCACCGGCGAGGTGGGGGACGGGTCGCGCTGGTGGGCGGCGGGCCGGGAGCCGCCGATCTGGTGACGGTGCGCGGGCGACGTCTCGTGGCCGACGCCGACGTGGTGGTGGTGGATCGGCTGGCGCCGCGTGACCTGCTGGCCGACCTGCCCGACGACGTGGAGATCATCGACTGTGGCAAGTCCTCGCACCGGCACAACCTCACCCAGGATCAGATCAACGACGTTCTCGTCGATCGGGCCCGCGCCGGCAAGCTGGTGGTCCGGCTCAAGGGCGGTGACCCATTCGTCTTCGGCCGCGGCGGCGAGGAGTGGCTCGCCTGTGTGGCCGCCGGGGTCCCGGTCGAGGTGGTGCCGGGGCTGAGCTCGGCCCTGGCGGGGCCGGCGCTCGCCGGGATCCCCGTGACGCACCGTCGGGTCGCCGCCGACTTCACCGTGGTCTCCGGTCATCTCGATCCCGGCCGGCCCGCCGACTCGGGGGTGGACTGGCCGGGGCTCGCCGTGCACGGCGGGACGCTCGTGATCCTCATGGCGATGGACCGGCTGGGGCTCATCACCGCGGAGCTGATCCGGCACGGTCGGGCCGCCGACACCCCGGCGGCGGTCGTCCATCGCGCCACGCTGCCGGAGCAGCAGCTGGTCCGCGCGCCGCTCGCCGAGATCGCCGACGCCGCGGAACGCGCCGGGATCGGCGCGCCCGCGGTCGTCGTGATCGGTGAGGTCGTCGACGTCCTGCGCTGAGGTCGGCAGGCTGACCTCAGCAGCGGGGGAGGTCCGGCGGGGCGTTCACGACGCGAGTCGCGAGTACGACCCCGGAGGCGTGGTACTTCCCGTCGCGAGCGGTGTACCGGGTCCCGAGCACCGTTGACGTGGTCGGGTCGAAGAGCAGGGTCTCGACGCCGAACTTGCCCGGGTCGTCGACGGCGGTGGCAGGCCGTGCGCGGTCGTCGCGGACCGAAGTCCGAACGGTGAGGCCGGGGGTGTCGGCCAACACCCGCAGTGCCGCCGCCCGCAGCCGTGGCGAGGCCAGGCCGGACCGGACCAGGTCGCCGGCGATGACGAAGCGGTTTGTGGCGCCGCGGTTGTCGCCGGACGGGTGCTCGTCGAGGAAGGCCGCGAGACGTCCGGGGTCGGTGGGCAGGGACGCCAACTGCCGGGCGGTGAGGCCCTCGTAGTCGCCGCGGATCGCGGAGGCGCGGTCGTAGACGCCGCGGCCTGCGCAGGCCTTCTTCCCGACACGGATGTAGGTCAGGCCCGAGGCAGCCACCCACTTCTCGATGATCGGTTGCCGGTCGACGTCGTCGACGCGGGTGTCGCCGGGAGCCGGGGGCGCCGCCGGGTCGTCGACGGTCTGCTCCCTGACCTGTGCCGTGTAGGCGAACTGACCGGGACCGACGGTGGCGCCCTGCTCGCCGGCCACCACGGCCAGCCGCCGCAGCTCCGCCGCCGCGGCGGGGTTCGGACCGCCGGGGGAGCCACCGGGCAGGACGAGGGACGCCACGGCGACGGCCGCCGCACCGGCCGCGACGAGCCCGATCGCGACACGTCGTCGGGGCAGATGTCGTCGGGGCTGATGCCCTCGGGTCAGATGTCGACGGGGGAGATACCGCACCCCGGGCTCGTTCCGGTTGAGGTGCCGGTCGAGCGGGGAGTCGTCACCCCCGGCGTCACCGACTGTCAGGCGGGCGAGGAGGTCACGTCGCAGCGCGTGGCGCTCGGTAGCGGGCCACGCGTCGGCGAGGGCGTTGTCGTCGGGGCGCAGCGCGGTCAGGGCCGTCAGGGGATCGGTGTGGTTCGTCATGGTCAGCTCCCGGGGGTGCGGGTGGACATGGGCGCCGCGCTGTCGAGTTCGCGCTCCAGGCGCGCCCTGGCGCGGGAAAGGCGGACCTCGAAGGCCCGCACGGAGCAGCCAGCGACCGCGGCGGCATCGCGATTGGCCAGGCCGTCCCAGGCGACGAGCAGTAGGGCCTCGCGTTCGAGTTCGGTCAACGCGGCGACGGCGGCGAGCAGTTCGGCACGGTCGACGACAGCCTCGTCGGCGCCGCGTGAGGAGGCCAGCCGGTCGAGCGTGCCGACGAGATCGTCGTCGGCCACGGGCTGCCGCCGCCGGGCCCGGCGAAGGTTCGCGATGGTGTTGCGAGCGACGACGAGCAGCCACGGCAGGGTTTCGGCGGGGACGATGTCCAGGCGCCGCCAGGCAACGAGGAAGGTGTCGCTGACGACGTCGCGGGCGTCGTCAGCGCCGACGTGACGACGGGCGTAGGCGAAGATGCGCGTCGCATGCTCGTCGTACATGCGGGTCAGCCGCGCGGCGCGCTCGGCACTCGCGTCTGCTGTGTCGGGTGGGTCGCTGCTGGGCACGGCGGCTCCCGATCTCGGTCTCAGGACGGTGTGGGTCACACCTCGTACTGTCGGCGGGCGCCGCATTCTCACGGCAGGCTCGAAGACTGCCGTCGACGGGGTGCTCGCCGCGAGGACGTGGAGGCGTCAGGAGCTGCCGGCGTCGGCGCGCATGCCGATGAGTCCCGCCCCGCGTCATCCTTCTCGATCGCTTCGAGGTCGCGACCCTGTACTGAGGTCTTGCTGAGGGTGCGTCGGGCCTGTGCTCGGAACTGTCAGACCCCGCGCGCATCGTCGCTCGCATCAGGCCGGCCTGGTGACAGATTCGAATATCTGTACTAATGTCGGATGCGACGAGGGGAGTAGTCATGGCGACACAACTGGTAGGGGCTTCGCGGGACTCGGCATACACCCTGCTCCAGCACGCTCGCACCGTCCTGCTCGACGCCGCGGCCACCGCCGACGCCGGCGAGCGCTTCCGCCTGGCCCAGCTGTCGGCGCTGCGAACCGCCGCTGCGGTGGCTGCCGAGCGGGGCCGCCCGGCGTCGGTGCGGCGGCGGATCATGAATGTGTGGGTCCTGCTGGAACGGGTCGCCCCCGAGTACGGCGAGTGGGCCGCCCTCTTCTCTGCCGGCGCGCCGCTGCGCGCAGCGATCGAGGCCGGGGCAGTCGCGGTCGTGACCGATCGCGCAGCTGACGATCAGGTCCGGGCCGCCGCCGAGTTCCTCGGCCTGGTCGAGGACAGCCTCGGGCTGCTGGCAGCCTGATCTCCGTCGAGTGCGCTTCGGTCGATCGATCAGTCATCGCCACGACGGTCGTGAGCATGACGCCGCCTCGACGCTGGCGCCCCATGCTGTCGGAGGCGGCGGCTAGGGTTGGCGCCGTGCAGACCGACACCCGACGTGACCGCTCCGGCGGCAGCCGGGTCGCACTCGTCATCGAGAAGCTGACCGAGCAGCTGCAGGCTGCCCGTGCCGGAGCGCCGCAGGCGGTTCCGGGGCCTGCCCGGGTCCTCGACTGCGGCGGCGGGAGCGGCGCCTACGCCGTTCCGCTCGCGTCGACAGGGGCCGAGGTCACGGTCGTCGACATCAGCGCCGACGCGCTGGCCACGCTGCGTCGCCGCGCCGAGGAGGCCGGCGTCTCGTCCTCGGTCCACGCGCAGGCCGGTGACGTCGAGAATCTGGCCGCGCTCGTCGGCGAGACCCGCTTCGACGCGGTGCTGGCGCACGGCATCCTCGACACCGGCGACGCCGTCTCGTCGGTGGCGGAGACCTTCGCCGCCATGGCAGCGGTGCTGGCCCCCGGCGGGCTGCTGAGCGTCCTGGTCGCCAACCCCGCCGCCGCCGTCCTGGCGCGGGCGCTCGCCGGTGACCCGGTCGCGGCGCTGGCCGAACTCCGACGGCTGGAGACTCCCGCCAGCTCGGCGCGGGTCGACACCGATGCCATCGTCGGATTGGCCGAGCAAGCCGGGCTGACGGTCGTGGGGCGCTACGGCATCGGCGTCTTCAGTGATGTGGTCCCCGGCTCGGCCGGCGACACCAGCGGCGCCAGGCAGGCTGTCCGGGAGCTCGACGCCGCCGCGGCGTCGCGGTCACCGTTCGCCGAGATCGCCGGTCGGATTCACATCCTGCTGCGACGCGCACCGGTCTAGGAAGTCAGCCCCGACGTCATGGGCCGTAGCCACGAGCTGCCTCGTACCGCGGGCCGCTTCGACGGGGACGACACCGGCTGCACGGTGCTCCATGTCGACATGGACGCCTTCTTCGCCAGTGTCGAGATCAAGAAGCGGCCCGAGCTGGCCCACCGTCCCGTCGTCGTCGGCGGCAGCCACCGGGGCGTGGTCGCCGCCGCCTCCTACGAGGCGCGCCGGTACGGGGTCCGGAGCGCCATGCCGATGACGCGGGCACTGCGACTCTGCCCGCAGGCAGTGGTGCTGCCACCGGACCGCGCCGCGTACACCGCCGCCTCGGCGCAGGTCATGGCGATCCTGCGCGACGTGACCCCGTTGGTGGAGCCGCTCTCGCTAGACGAGGCCTTCCTCGACGTCGCGGCCGCGGTGCGTCGTCAGGGTCGACCCGGTGTCATCGCCGCCGCGATCCGCGCCCGGGTCCTCGCGGAGCTCGGCCTCACCTGCTCGGTGGGGGTGGCGCCGGTGAAGTTCGTGGCCAAGCTGGCCTCGGCGCGGTGCAAGCCCGACGGCATGCTGGTGGTCCCCGCGGCCCGCCTGCTCGACTTTCTGCACCCGCTGCCGGTCACCGCGCTCTGGGGCGTGGGGGAGCGGACGGCGGAGTCGCTGCACCGGCTGGGGCTGCGCACGGTCGCCGACCTCGCCGCCACACCTCGCGACACCCTGCGACACGCTGTGGGCAACGCTGCCGCCGAGCATCTGAGCGCGCTCGCCGACGGTGTCGACCCGCGTCCGGTGCAGATCGATGAGGTCGAGAAGTCCATCAGCTCCGACCGTACCCTGGAGCGGGACCTCAGCGCCGCCGAGGACGTGCGCCACGAGCTGCTGCGGCTGGCCGAGGACGTGGGCACCCGGCTGCGCTCGCGTGGCTTCGTCGCTCGTACCGTCGGCATCAAGATCCGGTTCGCCGACTTCCGCACCATCACCAGGGTCCGCACGTTGCCGGTGGCGACCGACAGCACTCGGGTCCTGCACCAGATCGCCTTCGAGCTCTACCAAGCCCTCGACCTGGAGGATCCAAAGATCCGGCTCGTCGGCGTCAAGGCCGAGAATCTGGTCGACACCGCCACCGCGACCGAGCAACTGACCCTGGATCTGGCGGCTGGCGAGCCACCTTCCCGGTCATCCGGTGCGGGCTCGTCGGGGGCGGGCTCGTCGGGTGCGGGCTCGCCCGGCGGTCGCCCGACGCCGACCGGCCCGACGCGAGCCGTGCCCGGACCGGTCGGGTCCGGGGTTCCGGCCGGTGCAGTGCCTGCCGGCGGGGCGGCGGCCTCGGATGTGGCGGCCTCGGATGTGGCGGCCTCGGATGTGGCGGCCTCGGATGTGGCGGCCTCGGATGTGGCGGCCTCGGATGTGGCGGCCTCGGATGCGGCGGAACCGCAAGCGGCATCCCTGGTTGCGGCGCGCCAGGCGAGACCGCGGTCCGCGGCCGGCGCGGCGCGTCCCGGGCAGGGCATCGACCGCATCATCGACGCCGCACGGGCACGCTTCGGCGCCGGCGCGGTGACGCCCGGCTCGCTGCTGGCCGCTCCGGGGCGCGGGGCGTCACCACCGCCGCACGCCGGCGGTCGCGCCCGGCCGCCAGCGGAGCGACAGCATCGGGATCTCACCGGCGACACGGAGACCCGCGGGTCGTCCGGCGATCCATGAGCAATTCCTTCGAGGTGAAACTTTCGATCCTGTCGTTCGGCTCGTATGCTCGAATCAGGCACGTTCAGTTACGGACGTCGCCGCATCCATCGCTATAAGCCGCCGGCCGCCCCCCGCGACCGGGCAACGAAGGAGGGCCCAGGTGCCGCTCTCCGAGCACGAGCAGAAGCTGCTGGACCAGATCGAGCAGGCGCTCTACGCCGAGGATCCCAAGTTCGCCGCCTCCGTGCGTTCAGCACGGGCCAAGTCCCGCGCTCGCCGGGCCCTGACGCTGAGCGTGCTCGGCGTCCTCGTGGGTCTCGGGCTGGTTCTCGTGGGGCTGGTCTCCCAGATCATCTGGCCCAGCGTGATCGGGTTCGTGCTCGTGGTGGGTGCCTGCGGGTTCGCCGTCACCGCTGTCCGTGGTCGTGACCAGAGCCGGACGCCGGACACCGTCGAGGACGCGACGCGTCCCGACAGCCGAGGCCGTCCTGCCAAGCAGGGCAACAACAGCGGCCTGCGCGGTCGCATGGAAGACCGTCTGCGTCGCCGTTTCGACGACCAGAACTGACGGACCGCGCCGGTAAGCGCGACGATCGAGGCCGAGCCCGCGGGCTCGGCCTTCGTCGTCTGCGTGGGAACGGTGACCGGCCGGTGATCAGCCGTGACGACGCCGTCTCCGGAGTGGCCCGGAGCCGGCAGTACAGGCGCGCCTGACCTGCTGCGTCGGGCCGCCAGCCCGGTGTCGGCTCCGCGCCGGGTGTCGGCTCCGCGCCGGGTGTCGGCTCCGCGCCGGGTGTCGGCTCCGCGCCGGGTGTCGGCTCCGCGCCGGGTGTCGGCTCCGCGCCGGACGTCGGGTCAGCCGGGCGTCGGGTCAGCCGGGCGTCGGCTCAGAGCTCACGCCGGCCGCGCCCGCCGCCGAGTCCGCCGCCGAGACCGAGTCCACCGAGTCGGCCGAGCCGGGCCGTCCAGCCCAGCGAGGCCGGCCAGAGCCGGGCGCGCAGCCGGGTCCGGGTGCTGCGGCGGTCCCGCAGCTCGCCGGTGACGTCGCCCAGAGCCCGGACCGCGACCTCGACGCCGGCCGGGGCTGCTCCGCCCGCCCCGCCGGCGTACCGGGTCCGTTCGACGGCGTCGGCCAGTGCCCGCAACGCATCCTGCGCGCCGGGCGCCTGTGGTGCGAGCCAGGCGGCGACCTGACGAGGCGAGCGCGCCCGCGACCAGACGTAACCCAGGTCGACCGCGGTGTCGGTCAGCTCCGCCCACAACGCCTCGGCGTTGCCGTCACGCCGTGCCGCGAGGTAACGCTGCCGCCGGCGCGACGACCGCAGCGCGGCCGGCGAGAGCGCCACTCCCAGCGCCAGCACCAATGCCGCCGCGAGCAGCCAGCCGGTGTCCGAGGAGGGCGACCTCTTCACAGCCTGCGGGGCGGTCTCGGAGGTGGTCGAGGCGGCGGCGGCCGACGAGGGTGCGGTGGTCGTGGACCGCGTCGTCGGAGCGGCCGAGGTGGAGCCGCTGGGGCCGGAGGTCTCGTTGTCACGCGGTGCCCACGCCAGCGTCCCGCCGCCACCGGGCAGCCCCGAGGCCGGGGTCGGGTCGAAGGGCACCCAGCCGATGCCGCTGAACCACGCCTCGACCCAGGCGTGCGCGTCGCGGGTGGTGACGTCGAAACGGCCGTCGCCGTCCGGACCGGAGTTCAGATAGCCCAACACCACCCGGGCCGGGACGTCGGCCACCCGGAGCATGACGGCCATGGCGGCCGCGTACTGCTGACAGAAGCCCTGCCGCTCTTGCAGGAAGGTCACGAGGTCGTCGTCGGAGTCGCCGTCCTTCGTCTGCAGGCTGTAGGTGAAGCCGTTGTCCGGGTTGGCGAAGAAGTCGCTCAGCCGGCGGGCCTTCGCATAGGGCGTGGTGGCGCCGGCAATCTGGTCGCGGACCAGATTGCGGACGTAGTCGGAGAGATCCCGGGGGACCTCGAGCTGCGAGCTCACCTCAGGGGCGATGTCGCCCGGCGCTTCGCGCAACTGCTGCACCGTCGGGTCGGGCTGGGCGAAACGCACCGTGTACTGGTCGCCGTCGCGCAGCTGCACCGACTGCAGCAACTGGTCCTGGCGGCTCCACCGCGCGCCGTCGAGCCCGGTGATCGAGGTGGGATAGTTGAAGACGCCCGGCTCTCGCAGTCCGGTGACGTCGATGCGCGCGGCCAGACTCACCGACTCGGGACTGCCGCCGGCCGCGACCGGGAAGTCACCGTCGGAGATGTCCGACAGCTCGCCGTGCGAGCCCTGGCGCCACCCCTTGTCGGTGAACTCCGACAGCACGTTGGTACGCAGGTAGTACGGGTCGACCTCACCGCGGCCCAGCATCTGCACCCGCGCGAGCGTCCTCGTCGTCCGCTCGTTCAGCTGTCCCTTGAGGTTGGCGAAGGGGCTGATCCGGCCGCCGCTGCCGTCGCCCGATCCCCCCGACCCGCTGCCGCCGTGGAAGGCGTTGGCGAGCAGGTTCCGGGACTCGCCGGGGACGACCAGCGGCAGCAGCACCGCCACGAGGACGGCGATCACGGCGATACGCGGCGCCGTCACCGCGAGCGCGGAGCCGCCCCTGTTCCGGCCCCTGTTCCGGCCGCTGCCCCGTCGGCCCGGCGCGCGGACCCGGCGTCCCCACTGCTCGTGCTCGTCGCCGGCGTCGACGGCCAGCAGCAGCAGGAAACCGGCGGCGGCGACGGCGAACCACGGCCAGGCCACCGGCTGCCGCGGCACCGCACCGGAGACGGTGAAGACGATGAGCAGCGGCACCCCCGCCAGGGCGCCTCGCCGGCCGACGACGGCGATGAGATCGACCAGGGCGGCCAGCAATCCGACCAGGGCGCACAGCACCAACCGGACCGCGACCGTCGTGTGGATCGGGGCGACCTCCTCGCGGGTGGTCTCGTGCAGCCGGGACATCAGCGTCGACAGCGCGGACCACGTCTGCCCGGTGGGCACGATGCCGGCGAAGGCGGTGTCGCCGAGGAACCGCAGCGTCAGCCACGGGACGAGAAGCACGATCCCCGGCCAGATGTCCAGCGCGCCGGGCGGGCGACGCAACCGAAGCAGGACGGCAGGCCCCACCACGACCACGGCGCTGAACCAGACGTCGAGCAGCCAACCGGAGTCGGTGAAGAGGCTCTGCAGCGGCACGACGCCGAGGCAGGAGGCCAGCAGGGCGAGCAGGGTGCGTCGGACCGCCGGGTGCGCCTGCCGGCGCGGCGGCGTCGGACGCCGGCCGTCGGTGGACGATGCGCGTCGCGGGGGAGCGGTGCCGAGGCTCATCGCATGCTCACCCCCGACCCGTCGGCTGACCGGCGCCGGCGGTGAGCAGCTGCCACGCCCGCGGGACCCCGAGCTCGGCCGTCACCGCGATCGCGCGCCAGCCGGCGGCGCGCAGCACCGTGACGACATCGGCGGCGGCGACCGTCGTGTCGTCGCCGGCCGTGTCGTGCCAGGTCGGGGTGTCGAGCACGAGAGCCAGCGCGGGAGCGGAGCGGCCGCGCGGCTGTGCCCCGGCCAGCTGGCGTAGCGAGCTCGCGTCCAGCCGCCCCAGGATCGCGACGAGGGCCGAGTCACGCGCCGCGGTCCGGATGGACCCCGCGAGCGTGGCGAGCGTCGGTGCCTCCGACGGCTGCGCCGTGGCGAGATGGGTGGCGAGGTGGTCGCGGCCGGAGAAGCGCACCGGCTCGGCCCGGTGGGGGTCGCCGAGCAGCCCGACCTCGCGACCGGCGCGCAGCGCCTGCGCGGCGATGCCGGCGGCGGCGCTCACCGCCCACTCGAAGCTGTCGGTCTGCCGGGGATCCCGGCCGGGCTGTCGGGGCCCCGCGGCGTGGGCGGCGGCCCGCTGGTCCAGGAAGACGGTGGTCTGCGACCGCCAGGGCCGCTCCTCCTGGCGCACCATCAGCGAGCCGGTCCGCGCCGAGGAGCGCCAGTGGATCTTGCGCAGGTCGTCGCCGATCCGGTACTCGCGGGTGGAGGCGTCGTCGGCGCCGTGCGAGCCGACGGAGTGGCTGCCCGCCCCGTCGCCCATGTCGTCGCTGCGCGGCGGCTCGGCCGGCGGCAGCTCGTCCAGGGCGGGGTAGACGAGGAACTCGGTGGTGGCGGTGAAGGACCGGGTCAGCTCGATCAGCTTGAAGGGGTCGTTCAGCCGGACGTGCAGCGGACCGATCCGGTACCGGCCGCGGCCGAGGTCGGGGAGCCGGTAGGAGACGGTCCGGGCCTCGGCGCGCTCGAGCGGATCGAGGACGAAACGGGCGCGGCCGCTGAAGCTGGCGGGCAGCTGGTCCTCCAGCATGAGCGTCCCGCTGGGGAGCGCCGCGCGGTTGGTGAGGGTGAGATGGACCGTCACCGCCTGCCCGGCGGCGACCTGGCGCGGCTCGACGGTGCGGCGGCTGGCGATGCGCAGCTGCGAGCGGTGGACGACCGCGGCCGCCACCAGCGGGATGGCCGCGGCCAGGACACCGGCGCGGAGCAGGTCGGTCTCGCCCAGCACCACGCCGCAGAGGACGGCGGTGACGCCGGCGGCGAGCAGGCAGCTCGCGCGGGTGGTGAAGCCGATGCGACGCGACCTCATGCCGCGGGGGAGGCGGGCCGGAGTGCGCTGCGGGTCACGAGTCAGTATGACCCGGATACCGCGGCGCCGGGTATCGGCGTCACCTGTGCGATCCGGGTCAGCAGGTCGGCGGTCGAGCGGCCGGCGACGTGTGCCTCGGCGGTCAGCAGCAGCCGGTGCGCGAAGACGGGCACCAGCAGGTACTGCAGGTCGTCGGGGATGACGTAGTCGCGTCCCGTGATCGCCGCCCGCGCCTTGGCCGCGCGCAGCAGCTGCAGCGTGGCCCGCGGTGACGCGCCCAGACGGATCTCACCGGCCCGGCGCGTCGCCTCGGAGAGGTCGACGGCGTACTCCTTGACCGGATCGGAGACGTACACGGTCCGGACCGCCGCGATCAGCGCCCGGATCTCGGTGGCGTCCGACACCGGCCCCAGGGCGTCCAGCGGGTCGAGGGCAGCGTGCTCGCCGAGCATGGCGACCTCGGAGCGACGGTCCGGATACCCCATCGAGATGCGGGCGGTGAACCGGTCGCGCTGCGCCTCCGGGAGCGGATAGGTGCCCTCCATGTCCACCGGGTTCTGCGTGGCCAGGACCATGAACGGTGCCTCGAGGCCGTAGGTCTCGCCGTCGACGGTGACCTGACGCTCCTCCATGCACTCGAGCAGCGCCGCCTGCGTCTTGGGCGAGGCGCGGTTGATCTCGTCGCCGACCACGAGGTTGGCGAAGACCGGCCCCGGCTTGAACTCGAAGTCGCGGTCGTCGGCGTTGTAGACGCTCACTCCGGTGACGTCACTGGGCAGCAGGTCGGGCGTGAACTGCACCCGGCGGACCGAGCAGTCGATCGAGCGCGCCAGCGCCTTGGCGTACTTGGTCTTCCCCACGCCGGGAACGTCCTCGATGAGGAGGTGGCCCTCGGCGAGCAGCACCGTCAGGCCGAGCTCGACGGCGGTGTGCTTGCCCTCGATGACCCGCTCGATGTTTCCGGCGATGCGGGCGCAGGCGTCGTGGACCGCGGCCACCGGCAGCACCGGTGCCGGTTCGGCCTCGGGTCCGGCGTGACGGGCCGGGCGGCCGGTGTCCCCGACCTCGGGGGAGTCGTGCAGGTCGTCCACGTGAGGGGTCCTGTCGCAGGCGGCGGAGCACGCGCGGGCGCGTGCGAGATCGACGTTGTCGAGTATGCCGAGCTTGCCCGGGACCGGGCACGTTCAGCCCTCGGTCCGCCTCCGAGAAGTGGATCTGACACGCCGTCTTCGGCGTTGACCGTGGCATGAAGTGGGTTACAGTGGGGGAGAGTGGGGAGCAAGGGCGTGGATGCCCGCCCCAGTGGAGGTGAGTGCCGGTGTTCCTCGGTACTCACACGCCACGGCTCGACGACAAGGGACGGCTGGCGCTGCCGGCCAAGTTCCGCCCCGAACTGGAAGGAGGCCTGGTGATCTGCAAGGGACAGGACCGGTGCCTCTACGTCTTCCCGGTCACCGAGTTCGGCCGCGTCACCGACGCGCTGCGGACCGCTCCGGTCACCGACCGCCGCGTCCGCGACTACAGCCGCGTCCTCTTCGCCAGCGCCTCCAACGAGACCCCGGACGGCCAGGGCCGGATCACCGTGCCCCCGACTCTGCGGGCCTACGCGGGTCTGACGAAGGACTGCGTCGTCATCGGTGCCAACACCCGGATCGAGGTCTGGGACGCCGCCGCGTGGCAGGAGTACCTGGACGCCACCGAGCCTGCCTTCGCCGACATCGCCGAGGAGGTGCTGCCCGGCGTCCTCTGAGCACAGCTGCCCCGAACCTGAGTTCCGGCCTCCTCCCGTCCGCCTCCTGACGTCACTTCCCCGGCGCCAGGCGGGACGGGCGGGGACCCGAATGCAGGTCCGCCCCACCCGCTTCCCCACTTCGCCCCACCCCGCGGCCCACCCCCGAGGCCGCACCCCCGAGCGAGAGAGCAGCGCGCATGGACGAGACGCCCCGCGGCACCGGCCGTCTCGGCGGCGACGCCGCAGGCGCCACAGCCGGCGCGGTGCACGTCCCGGTCCTGCTGGAGCGTGTGCTCGCCCTGCTGGCCCCCGCCCTCACCGATCGCCCCGCCGTGGCCGTCGACGCCACCCTCGGCCTGGGCGGGCACGCCGAGGCCCTGCTCACCGCGCACCCGCAGCTGACCCTGGTCGGCCTCGACCGCGACCCGGCGGCACTGGCCCGTAGCCGCGAGCGGCTGGCCCCCTTCGGCGCGCGGGTGCACCTCGTCCACGCCGTCTACGACCGGATGCCGGAAGTGCTGGCCGACCTCGGCATCGACGGCGTCGACGGCGTCCTCTTCGACCTGGGCGTCTCGTCCATGCAGCTCGACGTCGCCGAGCGCGGCTTCTCCTACGCCCAGGACGCGCCGCTGGACATGCGGATGGACCAGACCGCGGGCACCACCGCCGAGACCGTCGTCAACACCTACACCGTGCCGGAACTCGCCCGCGTGCTGCGCGAGTACGGCGAGGAGCGATTCGCGCTGCGGATCGCCCGAGCGATAGACCGCGAGCGCCGGGTGGCCCCGCTGCGGTCGAGTGCACGACTGGCCGAACTGGTGCGTGACGCGATTCCCGCGGCCACGCGCCGGCACGGGGGCCACCCAGCCAAACGGACGTTCCAGGCGCTGCGGATCGAGGTGAACGGTGAGCTGGACGCGGTCCGCGACGCCGTCCCCGCCGCCCTGGACGCGCTCACGGTAGGTGGCCGGATCGTGGTCCTGGCCTACCACTCGCTGGAGGACCGGATCGTCAAGCAGGCCTTCGCCGAACTCGCCACGGACACGACGCCGGAGGGACTTCCGGTGTCGCTGCCGGGGAGCGGACCCCAGCTGCAGCTGCTGCGCCGGGGCTCCGAACCCGCCTCGGACGGCGAGATCGCCGCGAACCCGCGGGCAGCCTCGGTGCGGCTGCGCGCCGCCGAACGGATCAGGGAGGCGAGCTGATGCTGTCACCCCTCGACATCGTCCAGCGGGCCCGCGAGGCCACCGGCTTCGGTGACGTTCCGGCCCACGCCGACGGCCGACCTGGGCAGGCTGCGCGCCCCCGCGCCCGGCGGGTGCCGTTCGTGCTGCTCGTCGGCGTGCTGCTCGTCGGTGGCCTGGCGCTGCTGCTGTTCCTGAACACCGTCTCGGCAGCCAACGAGCTGCGCCGGCACGAACTCGTCCAGCAGGACAACGCCGTCGCGGCCAAGCTGCAGGACCTCAGGATGAAGATCGCCGTCTCCTCGGCGCCGGAGAACCTGGCCCGCGCCGCGGCCGAGCTCGGCATGGTCCCGGCCGGCAACCCCGCCTTCGTGGTGATCGACCCGGACGGCAAGGCCCGGGTCATGGGCAAGCCGAAGGCCGTCACCGCCCCGCCCGTCCCGGTCGCCCCGAAGCCGAAGCCGAAGCCGAAGCCGACTGCCACCCCCACAGCCACGCCGACCGGTACCTCGACGAGCACGTCGAGCCCCGGTCGCGGCACCGCGAGCCCGACCGGGCGGACATCGTCCCGGCCGGGGGCCACGCCGACCCGTTCGCCGAGCGGCACGCCGTCGGTCCGCCCGACCCCGACGCCCACCCCGACCCCCGTCGTCACCCTTCCGGGAGGAACCCGATGACCGATCGCCGGCAGCCGTCGCGAGGACGTCCGCCGGTGGATCCCCGGAGCGCTCCGGGCCGACGTGCGGGAGCGCCGCGGGGGGTTGCTCCCGCCGCCGGACCTCGTGCCGCCGCGAGCGGCCGAGTCCGGCAGCCCGGACAGCCGCCGGCCGGCGTGCGTGGTGGTCAGCCACCGCGGGGGAGCGCCGGCCGGCAGGCTCCGGGCGCCTCGCAGCACCCCCGGCAGCAGTCCCGCCCGCCGCTGGGCCAGCCGCAGCAGCCACCGCGGCAGCAGCAACAGCAGCGACCCGCCGCCCGCCCCGCGGCACGAGGTCCGTACGCCGCCGCCGGCTCTGCACCTCGTTCTGCACCTCGTTCTGCACCTCGTTCTGCACCGCATGCCGACCAGCGCAGCCGCCCGGCCGCCGTCACCCGCCCCGTCCGTCCCGCGCGTCCGCCGCGGCGCAAGCGCACGCTGCGACTCGGCGCGGTCGAGGGTCGGCTGCGCTACGGCTTCGCCGCCGTCTGCACGCTGCTGCTCATCATCGGCGGCCGCATGGTGCAGCTGCAGGGTGTCGACCACAAGGACTACGCCGGCGCCGCGGCGGCCCAGCGCGTCAGCACCATCACCCTGCACGCGCTGCGCGGACAGATCGTCGACCGGGACGGCACCCCGCTCGCCTACACCTCCGAAGCGCAGGACATCACCGCCGACCCCAGCCAGGTCGATCCCGCCAAGCGGGAGCTCTACGCCGAGAACCTCGCCACGCTGCTGGGCCGCTCGCAGGCCGATGTCGTCGCCGCCCTCTCCAAGCCGGGCAAGTACGCCGTCCTGGCCACCGCGCTCGCGCCGAGCCGAGCCGCGAAGATCACGGCTGTCACCGACAAGCTGAACCTCCCCGGCATCTACACGCAGGCCACCACCCAGCGCGAGTACCCCGGCGGCACGACCGCGGCCAACATCGTCGGCACCGTCCACGGCGACGGCACCGGCGCCGCCGGGATCGAGTCGGAATACCAGAAGCTGCTCGCCGGCCACGACGGCAAGCAGACCTACGCCATCGACAACATCGGCAACGTCAACCCCAGCAGCCGGGCGACGATCGACCCCGCCCGCAACGGCGCCACCATCGCCCTCACCATCGACCAGAACCTGCAGTACACCGCGCAGCAGCTGCTCGACAGCGACGTCAAGCAGTCCGGTGCGCGCGGTGCGACGATGGCGGTGCTGGACACCAAGACCGGACAGGTGCTCGCGCTCGCCTCCTCGGGCACCTTCGACGCGAGCAACCCGAACACCATCGACCCGGACAAGCCGATCAACCCCCCGGTGATGTCGGCCTTCGAGCCGGGGTCGGTGCAGAAGTCGATCACCTTCGCGGCCGCGCTGCAGGAAGGCGTGATCACGCCGCAGACGGTGATCAGCACCCCGGACAGCCTGCGCATGGGCGGCGTCACCGTCCGGGACGCCTGGACGCACCCGACGCAGAAGTACACGGCCACCGGCATCCTGGCGCAGTCGTCCAACGTCGGCACCCTCAAGATCGCCGAGAAGCTCGGCCCGCAGCGCTGGCTGGCCTTCGAGAAGAAGTTCGGCGTCGGCACCAAGACCGGCATCGAGCTCCCCGGTGAGAGCAGTGGCTACCTGCCGCCGTACAAGGACTGGTCGGCCTCCACCTTCGCCAACCTCCCCTTCGGCCAGGGGCAGTCGATGACGGTGCTGCAGCTCGCCTCGATCTACCAGACCATCGCCAACGACGGCGTCCGCGTCCCGCCGCGCATCGTCAGCTCGATCACGATGTCGGACGGCACCACCAAGCGCACCGCGACACCGGCCGGCATCCGCGTCGTCACCCCGCAGACGGCCCGCACGGTCCGCACCATGCTGGAGTCGGTGGCGATGCCCGGTGGCACGGGCGTGAAGGCGGCCGTCCCCGGTTACCGCGTCGCCGGCAAGACCGGCACCGCGCAGCAGCCCGACCCGAACAACGGTGGCCGGTACTCCAACTCGATGTACTGGGACACCTTCGCCGGCATGGTCCCGGCGGACGATCCGCAGTTCGTCGTCGCCGTCATGGTCGACAACCCGGCGCACGGCCTCGAGGGCGGCGACGTGGCGGCGCCGCTGTTCCACCATATCGCCGCCTACGAGCTGCAGCGGGCGAAGGTCCCGCCGACGGGCTCGGAGCCCAAGCACGTGCCGCTGATGGTGTGCGCCGGACAGGACCGCCGGTACCTGCCCGCTAACGTGTGCTGACGTGCCCGCCAGTTCGTCCGGAAATCCGCACGAGGCCGCCCCGCGTCCGGTACGCACCGATCCGCTCCCGCTGAGCGAGGTCGCCGCCGTTGCCGAGGGGCGGCTCGTCGGCGACGACGAGTACGTCACGGGCGTCACCGCCGCGAGCGGTCTGGTGCGCCCCGGTGACCTCTTCGCGGCGCTGCCCGGCAGCAACGCCCACGGGGTGATCTACGCCCCCGACGCGATCGGGCGCGGGGCGCGCGCCGTGCTCACCGACGAGGCCGGCGCCGCCCGGCTCGACCCGTCCGTGCCGCGGGTGCTCGTCGCGGACGTCCGCGCCGCGCTCGGCCCTGTCGCGTCGCGGGTCTACGGCCATCCGGCGCGGCGGCTGACGATGCTCGGCGTCACCGGCACGAGCGGCAAGACGACGACGACCTTCCTGATCCGGGCCGGGCTCGCCGCCGCCGGCCACACCGTCGGCGTCATCGGCACCGTGGCCACCATGATCGGCGACGAGACCCTGGCGGCAGGCTTCACCACCCCCGAGGCTCCCGAGCTGCACGCCCTGCTTGCCGTGATGGCCGAGCGGGGCGTCGGGCCGGTGGTCATGGAGGTCTCCAGTCACGCGGTGGCGATGCGGCGTACCGACGGCGTGGACTATGCGGTCTCCGGGTTCACGAACCTGTCGGAGGACCACCTGGACTTCCACCGCGACATGGACGACTACTTCGCCGCCAAGCTGCGCTTCGTCCGGTCGGCGCCGCGGGCCGTCGTCGTCGTCGACGACGAGTGGGGCCGCCGGGCCGCGGAGGTGACGCGGCAGCACAACGTCACGGTGAGCACGTCGGCCGAGCCTGCCCACGTCCGCGCGGTCGACGTCACCGAGCACGCCGACGGCACCAGCGCCTTCACGCTGCTGGGCCCGTGGGGCTCGCAGTCGCTGCGCTGCGCCATCCCCGGCCGTTACAACGTCGCCAACGTCGCGCTGGCCTGGACCGTCCTGGACCTGCAGGACGTCCGCGGAGGCGCGGTCGCCGAGGCGGTCGGCGCGGCGCAGGTGCCCGGTCGGATGGAGCGGGTGGAGGCGGGCCAGGACTTCCTCGCCGTCGTGGACTACAGCCACAAGCCCGCTGCCGTCGACGGGGCGCTGCGGGCGCTGCGGCCGCTGACGCGCGGCAGGTTGATCATCGCGCTGGGCTGCGGTGGTGATCGCGACCGCGGCAAGCGGCCGCACATGGGCGAGATCGCCGCGAGGGGGGCCGACGTCCTGGTGGTCACCGACGACAATCCGCGATCGGAGGAGCCCGGAGCCATCCGGCGAGCGATGCTGGCCGGTGCCGCGTCGGTGCCGAGCGGGCAGCGCGGCGAGGTCGTCGAGATCGGCGATCGGGGCGAGGCCATCGCCGCCGTGGTGGCCATGGCCGAGGCCGGCGACACCGTGCTCATCGCGGGCAAGGGCCACGAGACCGGGCAGGAGGTCGCGGGCACCGTGCACCCCTTCGACGACCGGCTCGTGCTGCGGTCCGCCCTCGAGGCGCGGTCATGATCGAGCTGACGCTGGGCGAGGTCGCGCAGCTCGTCGGCGGCGCCCTGAGCGGGGCCGACCCGGCGGTCCGCGTCACCGGCACCGTCGAATTCGACTCCCGCCAGATCGGCCCCGGAGGGCTCTTCGTCGCCTTCGACGGCGAGCAGGTGGACGGGCACGACTACGTCGAGGCCGCACTGGCGGCGGGCGCGGTGGCGGCCGTCGTCACCCGTCCGGTCCCCGGTCCGGTGATCCTGGTCGACGACGCCCTGCAGGCGTTGGCCCGGCTCGCCGCCGCGGTGGTCCGCCGGCTGCCCGAACTCACCGTCGTCGGCATCACCGGCTCGTCGGGCAAGACCTCCACCAAGGACCTGGTCGCCCAGCTGCTCGCGCCCAGCGGTCCCACCGTCGCCCCGCCGGGGTCGTTCAACAACGAGCTCGGCCACCCCTGGACGGTGCTGCGGGCCACCGCGCAGACCCGGTTCCTGGTGCTGGAGAAGAGCGCGCGCGGCGTCGGGCACATCCGCTACCTCACCGACATCGCTCCGCCGCACATCGCCGCCGTCCTCAACGTGGGCAGCGCCCACCTGGGGGAGTTCGGCTCCCGGCAGGCCATCGCGCAGGCCAAGGGCGAGCTGGTCGAGGCGCTCCCGCCCGGCGGCGTGGCGATCCTCAACGCCGACGATCCGTTCGTGATCGGCATGCGGCCCCGGACGGCGGCGCGGGTGGTCACCGTGGGCCTGGCCGCCGACGCCGACCTGCGGGCCGGCGACGTCAGCCTCGACGCCGTGGGGCGGCCCCGCTTCACCATGCTGCGCGGTGGCGAGCGGGCCGATGTCGCACTGCAGGTCGTCGGCGCCCACCAGGTCGGCAATGCGCTGGCCGCCGCGGCCATCGCCCTCGAATGCGGCGTCGATCTCGCCGAGACCGCCCGCCGGCTCTCGGCGGCGACCGCCGCCAGCCGTTGGCGCATGGAGCTCACCGAACGGGCCGACGGCGTCCTCGTCGTCAACGACGCCTACAACGCCAATCCCGAGTCGATGACCGCGGCGCTGGAGACGCTCGCCCGCGTCGGGGCCGAGCGGACGGGGACGACCCGGGCCGTGCTGGGGCCGATGGCCGAGCTGGGACCGGACGCCGAGGCCGAGCACGCCGCCATCGGCCGCCGCGCCGTGGAGCTGGGTATAGCGCACGTCCTGGCCGTCGGTGAGGCAGCCCGCCCGATCCGTGACGCAGCCGCTCTGGAAGGCTCTCGGACCGGTGGAGCTGCCATCGACGCCCGCTGGGTGCCCGACGTGGCGGCGGCGCTGGAGCTGCTCGCCGACGAGGTGGGCTCCGGGGACGTCGTCCTGGTGAAGGCATCGCGCTCGGCGCGCCTCGAGCGGATCGCGGCAGCGTTGACCGAGGGTGAGCCGGGCGGGTCCGGTCAGCAGAAGGGAGAGCCGCGGTGAGGACGATTCTCGTCGCAGCGATCTTCTCGCTGATGACGTCGATCCTGCTCACGCCGCTGGTCGTCGTGTACTTCCGGCGCCGTGGCTTCGGGCAGGAGATCCGCCTCGACGGCCCGCAGACCCACCTGGTCAAGCGCGGCACCCCCACCATGGGTGGCGTCGCCATCATCGCCTCGACGGTGATCGGCTACACCGCGGCGCACATCGTCCGGGCCTTACAGGGCTACGGCGGGCCGCAGGCCTCCGGCCTGCTCGCGCTCTTCCTCATGGTGGGCCTCGGCGCCGTGGGCTTCCTCGACGACTTCATCAAGATCCGCCGCCAGCGCAGCCTGGGACTGCGGGCGCGGGCGAAGTTCCTTGGCCAGCTCTTCGTCGGCGTCGCCTTCGCGGTCATGGCGCTGATGTTCAAGAACCAGTTCGGGCTGACGCCGGCCTCGACGCACCTGTCCTACCTGCGCGACATCGGCGCCATCGGACTGGGCGTGGTCGGCTTCGTCATCCTGGCGTACCTGATCATCTCGGCCACCTCGAACGCCGTGAACCTCACCGACGGGCTGGACGGCCTCGCCGCCGGAGCCGCAGCCATGGTCTTCGGCGCCTTCACGCTGATCTCCTTCCTGCAGTCGCGCAACCAGTGCCTCGGCGACCCGGTCGCCGGCTGCTACTACGTGCGCGACCCGCTGGATCTGGCGATCGTGGCGGCCTCGGCGATGGCGGGCTGCTTTGGCTTCCTCTGGTGGAACGCCTCGCCGGCGCAGATCTTCATGGGCGACACCGGCTCGCTCGCCCTCGGCGGGCTCATGGCGGGGCTGGCCATCCTCACCCGTACCGAGCTGCTGCTGATCGCGCTCGGCGGGCTCTACGCCGCCATCACGGTCTCGTCGATCATCCAGACCGGCTGGTTCAAGTTCACCCGAATACGCACCGGCACGGGCAGACGTGTCTTCCGGATGGCGCCCCTGCACCATCACTTCGAGCTGGCGGGCTGGGAGCCGACGACGATCATCGTCCGGTTCTGGATCGTCGCCGGGATGGCCGTCGCCTTCGGCGTCGGGTTGTTCTACGCGGACTTCCTCGGAAATGGCTGATCCTGCCCAGCTGAGCGGCCGCCGCGTGCTGGTCTGCGGATTCGGGGTGGCGGGTCGCAGCGCCACGGCCGCGCTGGCCGAGGCCGGCGCGCTGGTACGCGTGACGGGCGATTCGCCGATCGCCGAGCGCCCCGACGCCCTCGTCGGCCTCACTACGGTTCCGGCAGACGTCGACCTCGTCGTCGCCTCGCCCGGCTACCCCCCGCACCACCCACTGCTGGCCGACGCGCTCGTTCGTGGTGTCGAGGTGTGGGGCGAGGTCGAGCTGGCCTGGCGGCTGCGCGGCGAGGGCGCCGCGCCGTGGCTCGCGCTCACCGGCACCAACGGCAAGACGACGACCGTCCACATGCTGGAGGCGATCCTGCGCGCCGCCGGGCTGCGCGCGATCGCGGTGGGCAACGTGGGAAAGTCGCTCATCGACGCCGTCCCGGGCGACTTCGACGTCCTCGCCGTCGAGCTGTCCAGCCAGCAGCTGCACTTCGCGCCGTCGGTCCGCCCCGCGGCCGGCGCGCTGCTCAACCTGGCCCCGGACCACCTGAGCTGGCACGGCTCGCTCGAGGCCTACGAGCAGGCCAAGGCCGGAGTCCTCACCGCCGATGTCGCGATCGCCAACGCCGACGACCCGCGCGTGATGGCGTTGGCCCCCGAATCCGCGGTGACGTTCACCCTGGACGCCCCGGCGGCGGGCCAGCTCGGCGTCAGCGGCGGGCAGCTGCTCTCGCGGGCCTTCGGCGACGACGGTGCCGTGCTGGCGGCGGTGGGCGAGGTCCGTCCGGCCGGCCGGCACAACGTCGCGAACGCCCTGGCCGCGGCCGCCCTGGCCCGGGCCGCGGGGGTGCCCGCCGAGGCCGTGGCCGCGGGGCTGCGCGCCTTCGTCCCCGACCCGCACCGCAACGCGCTGGTCGCGGTCCACGACGGCATCACCTGGGTCGACGACAGCAAGGCCACCAACCCGCACGCCGCCGACGCCTCGATGTCGTCCTACGAGCGCATCGTCTGGGTCGCGGGCGGGCAGCTGAAGGGCGTCGACATCACCGACCTGGTGCTCAGGCACCGGCAGCGACTGGCCGGCGCGGTGCTGCTCGGAGCGGACCGTGCCGAGATCGAGGCGGCACTTCGGCGACACGCGCGTGATGTTCCCGTGATCACGCTCGATTCCCGCGACGATGGGGTCATGGTGGACGTGGTGCGCGCAGCGGCCGGGCTGGCCCGGTCCGGGGACACCGTGCTGCTGGCGCCGGCGGCCGCCTCCTACGACATGTTCGCCGGCTACGGCGCACGGGGCGACGCCTTCGCCGACGCGGTCCGGGCGGCGATCGGGTCGGGGTCGTGAGCCCGGCGGCCGCCCGCGCCGTCGAGACCCCCGGTTCGGCCGCGCGCACGCGGACGGCGGTCCGCTCGTTCCTCGACCGGCCGTACGCGTCGGTGCAGCTGCTCATCCTGGCGGGCGTCGGTCTGGTCGGGTTCGGCATCCTCATGGCGGTCTCGACCACCATTGCCGCGGCCCGCGACAACGGCGGCACCGGCTCGATCTGGAACCAGGCCGTCAAGACCATGGTCTTCGTCCTGGTGGGCCTGGTCGTCTTCACGCTGGCCATGCGCAGCTCGCCCCGTACCTTCCGGCTGATCGCCTATCCGGTGCTGGGGCTGGCGGTGCTGTCGCTGATCGTCGTCCTCATCCCGGGCATCGGCGTCGGCGTCTACGGCGCGCGGCGCTGGATCGACATCGGCCCGCTGCAGCTGCAGCCCTCGGAGTACGCCAAGCTCGCCATGCTGCTGTGGGCCGCGGACCTGCTCTCGCGCAAGCAGCAGCTGGGGACGCTGACGCGGGCACGGCATCTCTTCGTCCCGCTGCTGCCGGGCTTCGCGCTGGTGGTCGGTCTCGTCATGCTCGAGCCGGACCTCGGGACGTCGCTCTGCTTCATGCTGATCCTCCTCGGCGTGCTCTGGATGGTCGGCATGCCGATGCGCTACTTCGCCGGACTGGTCGGCCTGGTCGCCGCGGCCGTCACCGTCCTGGCCATCACCGAGCCCTACCGGCTCGAGCGGCTCACCACCTTCATCGACCCGTGGAAGGACCCGAGCACCACCGGCTATCACACCGTCGAGGGCCTCTACGCCCTCGCCTCCGGGGGCATCTTCGGAGTGGGGCTGGGGCAGGGGACGTCGAAGTACGGGTGGGTCCCCAACGCCAACTCCGACTACGTCTTCGCCATCATCGGCGAGGAGCTCGGCCTCATCGGCTGCCTGGCGGTGCTGCTGCTCTTCGGGCTGCTCGCCTACGCCGGCATGCGGGTGGTGCGGCGCAGCGCGGACCCGTTCGTCCGGATCGCCGGCGGCGGCGCCACCATCTGGCTCGCCGGCCAGGCCGTGATCAACATCGGTTACGTCAGTGGTCTGCTGCCGGTCACCGGCATCCCGCTGCCGCTCATCTCCGCCGGTGGCACGTCGCTCGTGGTCACCTTCTTCGTCATCGGCATGCTCGTCTCGTTCGCGCGCCACGAGCGCGACGCCGTCAACGCCGCCCGCCGGGCCCAGCGCCTCGGCCGCCGATCCCGCATCGAACGCTGGTGCCGCATCCCCGTCCCCAAGATCTACGCACCCCCGCGCACACGAGCGAACGTGCAGCGCAAGCCGGCGACCACTCACGCGATGAGCGCTCGCGCGACGAGCCCCGCCGCACGTGGGGCTTCCCAGCGCACCCCCGGTGCCGGAACTCGGCAACGCGCGGGCGATGAGCGCTGCCGCGACGAGCGATCCGCCCGCGATGCGGCGCGGGCGAAGCGGGCGTCAGCGTGACGCGCCGGTCCGAGCGCAGCGAGCAGCCTGCATCTCACGCTGAAGGCGGAGCGAGGATCGTCGTCGCCGGTGGTGGCACGGCCGGGCACATCGAGCCGGCCATGAACCTGGCCGACGCGGTGCGACGGCTGGACTCCTCGACCGAGGTGACCGCCCTGGGAACGACAAAGGGCCTGGACACCACGCTCATCCCGCCGCGCGGGTACCCGCTGGAGCTGGTGCCGCCGGTGCCCCTGCCCCGCCGGATCAACGGTGATCTGTTCCGCACGCCGGGTCGGGTCCGCGCCGCGGTGTCGGTGGCGGCGGAGGTGTTGCAGCGCACCGGTGCCGAGGTGGTCGTCGGATTCGGCGGCTATGTCGCGGTCCCGGCCTACCTGGCCGCCCGTCGCCTCGGCCTGCCCATCGTGGTGCACGAGGCCAACGCCAAGCCGGGGCTGGCCAACCGGGCCGCGGCGCGCATGACGACCCATGTCTTCACCGCGTCGACGGCGGGCTCGCTGCCGCACGCCACGCCCATCGGAATCCCGCTGCGACCGGCGATCTCGCAGCTGGACCGGGCCGCCCTGCGCACCGAGGCCCGCGAGCGGTTCGGACTGCGTCCCGACCTCCCCACGCTGCTGATCTTCGGCGGCTCGCAGGGGGCGGAGTCGATCAACCGGGCCGCGGCCGGTGCCGCCGCCGGGCTGCGCGAGGCCGGTGTCCAGGTGCTGCACGTCATCGGCCCGAAGAACGACTGGCGCATCGACAGCGACCCCGCGGTGCCCTTTGTCGTCGTGCCCTACGTGGAGCAGATGCAGTACGCCTACGCCGCCGCCGACTTCGCGCTCTGCCGCTGCGGGGCGATGACCTGCGCCGAGCTGGCCGCGGTGGGGCTGCCGGCCGCCTATGTCCCCTACCCGGTCGGCAACGGCGAGCAGCGTTACAACGCCATGCCCATCGTCACCGCCGGGGGTGGTGTGCTGGTCGAGGACAAGCAGCTCGACGCCGAGTGGGTGCTGCGCGAGGTCGTCGCCCGGCTGGTCGATCCGGCGACGGTGGCGCACATGTCTGCTGCGGCGTCACATGCCGGCGCACGTGACGCGGACGTCGTGTTGGCCCGCCACGTGCTCGCCGTGGCCGCCGAGCATCGTAGGTTCGCGCCATGAGGTGCCACCGATGACCCGACCCACGGCCGACCACGCCGGCGACCGCCCCGAGAACTGGGAGGCACCCGGTGCCGCCCTCGTCCGCAGCGCGGCCACCGACGTCATCCCGCCGCTGGCCTCGCTCGGCCGCGTGCACATCATGGGCATCGCCGGTTCGGGGATGAGCGCGCTGGCCCGCATCCTGCTCGACCGGGGTGTCGCGGTCAGCGGCTGCGAGGCTCGGGAGTCGCTGACCGTGAAGGGACTGCGGGCACTCGGCGCCGAGGTCGCGATCGGCCACTCGCCGCAGCACGTCACCGACGCCGACACCTTCGTCTACACGACTGCCATCAACCCCAAGCACGAGGAGTACCTCGCGGCCAAGGCGGCCGCGGCCGACGGCCGGAAGTTCTTCCTGCGTCGGGCCGCCGCCCTCGCCGCGGCGCTGGAGGACAAGCGGACCGTCGCCGTCGCCGGCACCCACGGCAAGACGTCGACGACGTCACTGCTGGTCGTGGCCGCCCAGGCGTGCGGGGTGGACCCCTCCTTCGCCATCGGCGGCAACCTCTACGAGACCGGCAAGAACGCTCACCTCGGCTCGGGGGACATCGCGGTCGTCGAGGCCGACGAGAGCGACGGGTCGTTCCTGCTGACGCGGCCGGCCTCGGCCGTCATCACCAACGTCGAGGCCGACCATCTGGAGAACCACGGCGACCTCGAGGGCATCTTCCGGGCCTTCGAGCAGTTCGTGGACCGGATCGATCCCGACGGCGCGCTGCTGATCTGCGCCGACGACCCCGGCGCGGTCCGGGTGGGGGACTACGCCCGGGCGCAGGGACGTCGGGTGCGCAGTTACGGCACCTCCGGGACGGCCGACGTCACGGTGAGCGAGATCGTCACCCGTGCCGACGCGGTCGAGTTCACCGTCGACGGGGCGGGCATCGGCCACCGCCGGGTACGGGTCGGCTCGCTGATCGGCACCCACATGGCCCTCAATGCCACGGCCGCGCTCGTCCTCGCCGCCGAGCTGGGTCTGGACCTCGATACCGCCGCCGGGGCGTGGGCCGGCTTCGGCGGCGTCGCGCGGCGCTTCGAGTACTACGGCGAGGGTGGGGGAGTGCGGGTCTACGACGACTACGCCCACCACCCGACCGAGATCGCGGCGTCGCTGAGCGCGGCACGGCAGGCCCTGGCCGGCACCGGGCGTCTCGTCGCGGTCTTCCAGCCGGGCACCTACAGCCGCACCCAGACCTTCGCCCGCGAGTTCGCCGAGGCGATGGCGCTGGCCGATGTCGCCGTGGTCATGGACATCTTCCCGGCCCGCGAGGAGCCGATCCCCGGTGTCACCGGTGCCACCATCAGCGACATCATCGCCTCACCGGCGGCCGACGGCCGTCCGGTCCAGGTCGTCTACCAACCGCACTACGAGTCGGTGCCCGAGACCGTCGCCGGCCTCGCCCGGCCCGGCGACCTCGTCGTGACGATGGGGATCGGCAACGTCTACCTGCTCTGTAAGGGCATCGTGGCCGCCTGCGCCCAAGGCGTGACGGGCCAGGACGTGCCGTGACGGCGACCGCGACGCGTCCGCTCGCCGGATCGTTGCTGCCGCCGCCGGGTCGGCGGCGTCGGCGGATCGCGCTCGTCGTCGCACTCGTCGTGGTCTTCGCCGTCTTCGCCACCTGGCTGGTCGCCTTCTCGCCCGTCTTCGGCATCCGTTCGGTCGAGGTGCACGGCGTGCGGACGTTGCGGACCACCACCGTCGAGCAGGCGGCCCGGGTCGACTACGGCGAGCCGATCGTCCGCGTGGACACCGCCGCGATCACCGAGCGGGTGGAGCAGTTGCCGCAGGTCGAGTCGGCCGAGGTGAGCACCTCGTTCCCGGGCACGCTGCGGATCGACGTCACCGAGCGAACCCCGGTCGGGTACGTGATGCTGGCCGGTCGGCGGATGCTCGTCGACCGCACCGGCCGGCAGTACATGGGCGTGGACACCGCACCCAAGCTGCCGAGGCTCGTCGTCCCGTCCGGCACCGACCGGAACACCACGGGCGGCGCTGTCGCCGTGGTCGCCGCCTCGCTGCCTGCCGACCTGCGCGCCGACACCCGCTCCATCGAGGCGATGGATCCGAACTCCATCACCGTCGTCCTCCGCGGCAAGGGCAGCGGCTCGGACATCCTGGTGCAGTGGGGGAGCGCGCAGCGCAGCCGGGAGAAGGCCGACGTGGTGGACGTGCTCCGCACCCGCAAGCACCCGCGGCCGAGCCAGATCGACGTCACCGACCCGACCCGGCCCTACACCCGCTGACGTCCCCGGCGATCGGGGAGTGCTGGTCCCGCTCAGCGTGATCAACGCTCCCCGATCGCGCGAAGCTCGGACGCAATCGGCGTGTCGCCCGGCGCGCCTGCGACGGTTCGCCGGTCGCGCGTTCTAACTTCGGGTCACACACCCCAGGTTGACATAACTATAACCGTGTACTTGAGGGTGAGGGTTGAGACCCAGCCCGGCAAGGCTCGTACCAGCGCTCGCAGCGACCGAGCACCGACCACGCAATTGCAGGAGTAGCCATGACAGCACCGCACAACTACCTGGCGGTCATCAAGGTCGTCGGTGTCGGCGGCGGCGGCGTCAATGCCGTCAACCGGATGATCGAGCACGGGCTCAAGGGCGTCGAGTTCATCGCCGTCAACACCGACGCGCAGGCACTGCTGATGAGCGACGCCGACGTCAAGCTCGACGTCGGTCGGGAGCTCACCCGTGGCCTGGGCGCTGGCGCCCAGCCCGAGGTCGGCCGCAAGGCCGCCGAGGACCACCGCGACGAGCTGGAGGAGGTGCTCAAGGGCGCCGACATGGTCTTCGTGACCGCCGGCGAGGGTGGCGGCACCGGGACCGGTGGCGCACCGGTCGTCGCGGCCATCGCCCGCAAGCTCGGGGCGCTCACCATCGGCGTCGTCACCCGGCCGTTCAGCTTCGAGGGCAAGAAGCGGGCCACGCAGGCCGAGGAGGGCATCGAGGCGCTGCGCAACGAGTGCGACACCCTCATCGTCATCCCCAACGACCGGCTGCTGCAGATCAGCGAGCAGACCGTCTCGGTGATGGACGCCTTCCGCGCTGCCGACCAGGTGCTGCTCTCCGGTGTCCAGGGCATCACGGACCTCATCACCACCCCCGGCCTGATCAACCTCGACTTCGCCGACGTCAAGTCGGTGATGAGCGGTGCCGGCTCGGCGCTGATGGGCATCGGCGCCGCCCGCGGCGACAACCGCGCCCGGCAGGCCGCCGAGATCGCGATCGCCAGCCCGCTGCTCGAGGCGAGCATGGAAGGCGCGCACGGCGTCCTGCTCTCGATCTACGGTGGCTCGGACCTCGGCCTCTTCGAGATCAACGAGGCGGCGACGCTCGTGGCCGAGGCCGCGCACCCGGACGCCAACATCATCTTCGGCGCCGTCATCGACGACACCCTCGGCGACGAGGTCAAGGTGACCGTCATCGCCGCCGGCTTCGACTCCGGCCAGCTGCCCTACAAGAAGGTGGACATCCGTCGCGAGCCCAGCGCGCAGACGCGGAGCTCGGCCACGAGCGCCCCGGCCGCAGCGCCGGAGGCGACGTCCTCCTATCAGCCGCCGTCGCAGCGCGTCGAGCAGCCGGAGCCGGTCGCGGTCAACGGTGCGGGTCACGGCTCGCGTCGCAGCAACGCCCTGGACCTCGACGACGACCTCGATGTCCCGGACTTCCTGAAGTAGCCAGATGCAGAGACCCGTTCCGTGACCCCGCACGGCGGCGAGCGCGACGCCGAGATCGTCTCCGCGCTGGGTTCGGTTCGTGCACGTATCTCCCGCGCCTGCGAGGCGGCCGGACGTGATCCGCAGTCGGTGACCTTGGTGGCCGTGACCAAGACGCGTCCGGCCTCGGACGTCGCGCTGCTGGCGCGGCTCGGCGTCCTCGACGTCGGCGAGAGCAAGGACCAGGAGGCGACCGCCAAGATCGCCGAGCTGGGACTGCCCGAGCTGCGGTGGCATCTGGTGGGCCGGCTGCAGACGAACAAGGCCAAGAGCGTGGTGCAGTACGCGCACGCCGTGCATTCGGTCGATCGTCCCAAGCTCGCGCGGGCGCTGGCCGACGCTGCCGCGGACCGGCGGGAAGGGCCGCTGGACGTCTTCGTCCAGGTCAGCCTGGACGACGATCCCGACCGCGGCGGCGTCGCCGTCGCGGACCTCGCCGAGCTGGTCGACGTGGTCGCCGGTCGCGCCGAGCTGCGGCTGCGGGGCCTGATGGCGGTGCCGCCGATCGGCAGCGACGCCGCCGAGGCCTACGCCCGCCTCGCCGAGCTCGGTGCCCGGGTCCGTGCCGAGCATCCCGGCGCCGACGCCGTCTCGGCCGGGATGAGCAACGACTTCGAGACCGCTATCGAGCAGGGCGCGACACATGTTCGTGTCGGCTCGGCGTTGCTCGGCCGACGTGAGCCGGAATTCGGCTAGCGTCCGATATCGCAGTGACCACACAGGGTTCGTCTGGAGGACCACCAATGCCCGGAGCTATGCACCGCATGGGCGTCTACCTCGGCCTCGTCGAGGACGACGAGTACGCCGACGCCGACGGTTACGGGCAGGCCGCCGACCGCGCGCCGGCCCGACGCGAGGACTATGCCGAGCCGCGCTACACCCAGCGCGAGACGCAGGCGCACCGCGAGGCGCCGGCCGCCTACGCCGGTGACTACGCCGACGACGCGCAGGTCGGCTATGCCGACGACTTCGCGCCGCCGTCGTACCAGATCACCGCGCTCCACCCCCGCACGTACAACGAGGCGCGGACCATCGGCGAGCACTTCCGCAAGAACACGCCGGTGATCATGAACCTCTCCGAGATGGACGACGCCGACGCCAAGCGGCTCGTCGACTTCGCCGCCGGCCTCACCTTCGGCCTGCACGGCCGGATCGAGCGCGTCACCGCCAAGGTCTTCCTGCTCAGCCCGAACAACGTGAGTGTGACGGCGCAGGACAAGGAGCGCATCGAGAGCGGCTTCTTCAACCAGAGCTGACGCTCGCGCAGAGACTTCCGGCGGCCTGGCACCATGGACGGTGCCGGGCCGTCGTCCATGACCGCCCACCGACGAAGGGACCGATCGATGGCGCTGCTCTGGGGCGTCGTCGGCTACGTCCTCTGGGTCTACATCCTGCTGGTGCTGGCCCGGGTCTGCGTCGAGTGGGTGCGCCAGTTCGCCCGCCGGTGGCGTCCGGCCGGGACGGCGGCGGTGGGGGTCGAGCTGATCTACAGCACGACCGATCCACCCATCCGTGCCCTGCGGCGATTGGTGCCGCCGTTGCAGCTGGGTACTGTAAGCCTCGACCTGAGCGTCATCATCCTGCTCATCGCCCTGATCGTGCTTCGGCTGGTGGCGCTGACGTTCGCGGTCTGACGGTCATGTCGCTGCCGGATGTGCGACGCCTAAGATCGTCGGGGAACCGCACCACCCGTACCATCCGTACGCACTCGTAACACCAGGACCATCCCGCTCCACCCCGCCCGCACCACGACCAGCGCTCGCGATCGGCTCGCGACAAGCACATGAGGTGACCGAATGCCGCTGACTCCCGCCGAAGTTCACAACGTCGCGTTCAAGAAGCCGCCGATCGGCAAGCGGGGGTACGACGAGGAGGAGGTCGACGCCTTCCTCGACATCGTCGAGGTCGAGCTCGCCCGCCTCATCGAGGAGAACAACGACCTCCGCGCCCGTGGCGGCGGCGGTGCCCAGGCTCCCAGCCCGCAGGGCGGCGGCGCCGACCCGGCCGAGCTCAACGCCGCGCGCGAGGAGGCCAACCGCGCCCGCGAGGAGAATCAGCGGCTGCAGAACCGCATCGGCGAGCTGGAGCGGGCGCTCAACCAGGGCAAGAACGGCGCCCAGCAGCAGGTCGTGCAGCTGCAGCAGCAGATCGCGCAGCTGGAGCAGCAGCTCGCGGAGAACCGCGGCCAGCTCGAGCAGGCGCAGTCCCAGCTCGCCGAGGCCCAGCAGGCCGCCGCGGCGCCGGCCAACCTGAGCAAGGAGGCGCCGGCCGAGGCGTCGCCGCAGTCGGCCGACCACCACGTGCAGGCCGTCCAGATGCTCGCGCTTGCACAGCAGACGGCCGACCAGCACTTGGCGCAGTCCAAGGCCGAGGCCGAGCGGCTCGTCACCGAGGCGCAGGCGCTGGCCCAGTCGACCGAGAGCGACGCCAACGAGCGCGCCACCCGTCAGCTCGCCGAGGCCGAGGCCCGCGCCAAGCAGCTGGACGAGGAGAGCACTGCTCGCGCCCAGCAGACCGTGCAGGACGCCGAGCAGCGTGCCACCGCCATCACCAACCAGCTCGAGCAGCGCCGTACCGCCCTGGAGCGGCGGCTGGAGGAGCTGCGCACCTTCGAGCGCGAGTACCGCACCCGCCTCAAGAGCTACCTCGAGTCGCAGCTGCGTGACCTCGACGCGAGCGGCAAGGCAGAACCGGCCGGCAACAGCGACATGGCCGACGCCCAGCAGGGCTGACCCACCGGGTTCTCCCAACCCTTCGACCGCGCCCGGCCGCTTCGGCGGCCGGGCGTCGTCATCCCCGCGTCCTCTCGCCGGTGCGCTGCCGCGAGGGGTCGTCCGCTCTCGGGTACGGTCCCGGGTGTCCGTGTGCACCGAGCGATCTGGAGTAACTCTCGATGGTGCTCATCGCCCTGCTCGCCGTCGCTGTGGTGTTCGTCGTCGTCGGCGTCCTCACGGCCAAGGCGGTCTGGCTGATCATCTCGCTGGTCGCGAGCGTCCTCGCGGCCGGCGTGCTGGTGAAGTCCTACCTGGACATGCGCAAGAAGCGGGGCGCAACGGCTGCTCCCGACGCGGCCGCGCCGCCGGTCGACAGCGGTGGTGACGTCGATGTCGAGGTGGTCGACGGCCGCCCGGACTACCACCGTGCCGGCTGCCGGGCGACCTCCGGCGCCGAGACCATCGCCATCCCGCTCTCGCAGGCGCTCGAGGACGGCTTCACCGCCTGCGAGCGGTGTGCGCCGCCGACGACGGTCACCTCACCACCCCCGGCAGTGGCCGGCGCCGGCGAGCCTGCCGCCGCCGCGACCACGGCCGCTCTGCCCGCCACGGATCCCGGCGCTGCCTCGACCGCCGACGACCGCGACGTCTGGGTCGTCGACGGCCGACCGGAGTTCCACGCCCGGACCTGCACGACGACCTCCGGCGCCGAGACCATCGCCATCCCGCTGACGCAGGCCGTCGCGGACGGCTTCGTCGAGTGCGCCGTCTGCACGCCGACGGCCGCCGCCGCTGTCCCGAGCGCGGCTCCCACCGAGGACGTGACGGTCTCGTTCGCCAAGCAGCCTGCGGCGAACACCACGGCGTCGTCGGCACAGGTCTGGGTCGTCGACGGCTATCCCGAGTACCACCTGGAGGGGTGCGGCGAGACCTCGGGACAGGACGCCGAGGCGATCCCGTACGAGCAGGCCGTCGAGGACGGCTTCCAGCCCTGCGTCGTCTGCAATCCCGACAGCGTCTTCGGTGACGGCGCCGCTGCCTCGGTGCCGCCCGCGGCGACGGGTGCGGCCGCGGCCACCGACGAGGTGTGGGTGGTGGACGGCTCCCCGGAGTACCACCTCGCGGAGTGCAGCGAGCTCACCGGACGTCCCGGTGAGGCGGTGCCGCGCGAGCAGGCCGTCGAGGACGGCTTCGAGCCCTGCACGGTCTGCCGTCCCGAGACCACGGGTGACTCGTCCCCGGCCGTCCCGGATGTTCCGGCCGCGGTGACGCCGGAGGACGCCGGGTCGGTCTGGGTGGTCGACGGCTACCCGGAATACCACCGCGAGCAGTGCCGGGAGCTGCAGGGTCTGAACGCTGAGCCTGTCCCGCACGACCAGGCCGTCGAGGACGGCTTCGAGCCGTGCGCCGTCTGCCAGCCCGACCTCGCCGGGGTGCCGGCCATCGCCCCCGAGCCGGTCATCCTGGCCGATGCCACTGCTGACGGCGAGTCGGCCGCCGACGAGCCGGGGGCCGGGGACCGGGTCTGGGTGGTGGACGGCTTCCCGTCCTATCACCGCGCCGAGTGCCGCGAGATCGCCGGTCTGGACGGCGAGCCCATCGCCCACGAGCAGGCCGTCGAGGACGGCTTCACCCTGTGCGGCACCTGCCGTCCCGACGCCGCCGAGGCGCCTCCGGCTCCGGCTGCGCCGACTGGCGAGGGTGCCCGCGACGTGTGGGTCGTCGACGGCTTCCCGGACTACCACCGCGAGAGCTGCGCCGTCCTGACCGGCCTGTCCAGCGAGGCGGTTCCCTTCGACCAGGCCGTCGAGGACGGCTTCGCCGCCTGCGCCACCTGCCGTCCGGACCTGCCGGCCGACGAGGCGCCGGCACCGGTGGAGCCTGCGCCCGCGGCGACCGAGTCGCGGGAGGTCCTGGTCGTGGACGGCTTCCCGGACTACCACCTCGCCGGCTGCGCGGTCCTCGTCGGTCTCGCCGAGGTGCCGGTGCCCTACGACCAGGCGGTCGAGGACGGCTTCGCCCCGTGCGCGCTCTGCCGACCCGACGGCGGCGAGGACACCGCCCCGGACCACGGGCTCTCCCTCGTGGCCGATCTCCCGTCACCTGCTGAGCCGGTAGTGGCGGAGCCGGTAGTGGCGGAGCCGGTGGTCGAGGCGGAGCCGGTCGAGGAGCCGGTCGAGGAGCCGGTCGAGGGGCCAACCGAGGAGCCGACCGAGGAGCCAACCGAGGAGCCGACCGAGACGGACGGCGGCCGCGAGGTCATCGTGGTCGACGGGTACCCGGACTACCACCGTCCGGGATGCTCGGAGCTCGAAGGCCTGCACCCCGAGCCGGTCCCGCACGATCAGGCCGTCGAGGACGGCTTCGCGCCCTGCGCGGTCTGCCGTCCCGAGGACGAGCAGGGCGCCGTCCCGGTCGCCGGACCCGGTGACACGTTGGCGTCCCCGCCCGAGCCGGAGCCGGAGGTCGCGCCGGAGCCGGAGGTCGCGCCGGAGCCGGAGGTCGCGCCGGAGCCCGAGGTCGCGCCCGAGCCGGAGCCCGAGCCCGAGGTTGCGCCGGAGCCGGAGCCCGAGCCCGAGGTTGCGCCGGAGCCGGAGCCGGAGCCGGAGCCCCAGCCGGAGCCGGAGCCCCAGCCGGAGCCCCAGCCGGAGCCGGAGCCCGAGGTTGCGCCTGAGCCCGAGCCCCAGCCGGAGCCCGAGCTTTCGCCGGAGCCAGAACCCGAGCCGGAACCCGAGCCGGAGCCCGCAGTCACGGGTCTCGCCGCCAAGCAGGTCTGGGTGATCAACGGCCGGCCGCGGTACCACGCCCGCGACTGCCTGATCATCAAGGGACAGGACGCCTCGGCGATCGAGGAGCCCGAGGCCGTCGCCGACGGTTTCCTGCCCTGCTCGCTCTGCCAACGCTGATCCCGCCCCCGCTTCCCCTGTCGTGTGGTCGAAATCCGGACCGGATTTCGACCACAGCGCAGGGGAAGCGGGTCAGGCGCGGCGCAGCCAGATCGTCAGGCCGTGCTCCTCGTCGGTGACCGTGTAGGCCTCACCTGACGGCTCACCCTCGGTGAGGCTGGTGGCCAGCACCTCACCGGCCAACTGGTCGGCGTGAGCGCGGATGGCCTCCGCCGGCTCCGGCGAGCCGCCGACCCGCCACCACAGCTCGATCCGGTCGGTGACCTCGAGGCCGGCGTTCTTGCGAGCGTCCTGGACCGTGCGAACCACCTCGCGCGCCAGACCTGCCAGCCGCAGTTCATGGGTCAGCTCGAGGTCGAGAGCGACGGCGTCGGCACCGTCGGCCGCCACCGCCCAGCCGGAGCGCGGCGTCTCGGCGACGGTGATCATGTCGCCGGCGATGGGCAGCGTCTCGCCGTCCACCTCGACCGTCATGGTGCCCTGCCGGAACCGGCCCACGAAGGCCTCGACGTCCTGCCCCGCGGCCGCGTTGATCGCGTTGGCGACAGCCTGGGTGCGCTTGCCGAAGACCTTGCCGAGCTCGCGGAAGTTAGGCTTCACCGCCAGCTCGACCAGCTCGCCCGCGTCACCGAGGTTGGCCAGCTCGACGACGTTCAGCTCGTCGCGCACCTGCTCGCGCAGCTCCTCGGGCAGCCCGGCCCAGCCGGGCGCCGAGATGAGCGCCTGCGCCAGCGGCTGCCGCGTCTTCATCTTGGAGTCCGCGCGTGCCGAACGCCCCAGCTCGACGAGTCGACGCACCAGCGCCACCTGCTCCGAGAGGGTGGGGTCGACCGCGGTCGCGTCCGCCGCCGGCCACGAGGACAGATGCACCGAGTCGACCCCCCCGGTGGCGGCGAAGAGCGACTGCCACACCTGCTCGGTGACGAACGGGACGAACGGCGCCAGCAGCCGGGTCAGGACGTCCAGGCACTCGTGCAGCGTGCTCAGGGCGGCGGCATCGCCGTCCCAGAACCGCCGCCGGGAGCGTCGCACGTACCAGTTGGAGAGGTCGTCGATCACCTCGGCCAGGGCCCGACCCGCCCGCGCGGTGTCGAACTGCTCGAGGGCGTCGTCCACCTCGCCGGCGGCGCGGTGCACCTCCGACAGCGCCCACCGGTCCAGGACGGTCGCCTCGCCGGTGGCCGAACCCGGCGTCCAGTCGTTGGCCCGCGCGTACAGCGACTGGAACGACGCGATCGACCAGAAGGTCCGGATGACCTTGGAGGCGATCTCGTCCAGCACCTTGTGCCCGACCCGCCGCGAGGACCACGGCGAGCCGCTGCAGAGCATGAACCAGCGCAGCGCGTCGGCGCCGTGGCGCTCCATCAGCCCGATGGGTTCGAGGATGTTGCCGAGGTGCTTGCTCATCTTGCGGCCGTCCTCGGCGAGGATGTGCCCCAGGCAGACCACGTTCTTGTAGGACGACTGCCCGAAGACGAGCGTTCCGACGGCCATGAGGGAGTAGAACCAGCCGCGGGTCTGGTCGATGGCCTCGCAGATGAAGTCGGCCGGGTAGGCGGTCTCGGCCGCCTTGGCGTTGCGGTAGGGCGCGCCGAACTGCGCGAACGGCATGGACCCGGAGTCGAACCAGGCGTCGATCACCTGCGGCACGCGCCGGTACTCACCGGGCTCCCCGTCGACGGTGAAGCTGACGTCGTCGACGAAGGGACGGTGCGGGTCGTCCAGGGTGACACCGGAGCGCTCGGCTAGCTCGGCCAGCGAGCCGATGCAGATCTCGGTGCCGGACTCGGTGTTGCGCCATACCGGCAGCGGGGTGCCCCAGTAGCGATCGCGCGACAGCGCCCAGTCGATGTTGTTGTTCAGCCAGTCGCCGTAGCGGCCGTGCTTGATGGTCGCCGGGAACCAGTTGGTCGCCTCGTTCTGCGCGAGCAGCTCGTCCTTGGCGGCGGTCGTCCGGATGTACCAGGACGGCAGCGCGTAGTACATCAGCGGCGTGTGGCAGCGCCAGCAGTGCGGGTACGAGTGGGTGTACGGGACGTGCCGGAACAGCAGCCCGCGCGCCTCCAGATCGCGGACGAGGATCTCGTCGGCGTCCTTGAAGAAGACGCCGCCGACGAGGGGGAGTCCGGCCTCGAAGTGGCCGTCGTCGCCGATCGGGTTGACGATGGGCAGTCCGTTGGCCTTGCAGAGTGCGAAGTCCTCGGCGCCGAAGGCAGGTGCCTCGTGGACGACACCGGAGCCGTCGTCGGTGGTGACGAAGTCGGCGTGCATGACGGTGTGGACCGGGCCCTCGTCCGGGAACTCGACGAAGTCGAAGGGACGGGTGTACGGCGTGCCGACGAGGTCGCGGCCGGGAAGCGTCTCCAGGATCTCGCTCTCCTCGCCGAGCACCTTCACGCGCAGCGCCTCGGCGACGACGAGCACCTCACCGTCGGCCGTCCGGGCCACGACGTAGTCGACGTCGGCGTTGACGGCGCTCGCGGTGTTGGAGACCAGCGTCCAGGGGGTCGTCGTCCAGACCAGCAGGGCGACGCCGGGGTGACGCTCGGCGAGCGGGCCGGAGGCGACCGGGAAACGGACGAAGACCGACGGGTCGGTGACGTCCTCGTAGCCCTGCGCGACCTCGTGGTCACTGAGGCCCGTGCCGCAGCGCGGGCAGTAGGGGGTGACGCGGTAGTCCTCGACGAGCAGGCCCTTGTCGTAGATCGTCTTCAGCGCCCACCACACCGACTCGACGTAGTCGGGGGTCATCGTCCAGTAGGCGTGCTCGTAGTCGGCCCAGTAGCCCATCCGCTCGCTCATGGCGAGGAAGGCGTCGACGTGGCGCTGGACGTTCTCGCGGCACTTGGCGTTGAACTCGGCGATGCCGTAGCGCTCGATGTCGGGCTTGCCGGTGAAGCCGAGCTCCTTCTCCACGGCCAGCTCGACGGGCAGGCCGTGGCAGTCCCAGCCGGCCTGGCGGGGGACGTGGTAGCCCTTCATCGTGCGCCAGCGGGGAAAGACGTCCTTGAAGACGCGGGCCTCGACGTGGTGGGTGCCGGGCATGCCGTTGGCGGTGGGCGGACCCTCGTAGAAGGTCCAGGCGGGGCCGTCGGCGGTCGCCTCCAGGCTGCGGCGGAAGACCTGCTGCTCGTTCCAGCCCGCAATGATCTCGCGGTCCAGGGCGGCGAGGTCGACGTGCGGGGCGAGCGCGCGGTAGCCGGGGCGGGCGGTGGTCATGGGCGGGGCTCCTCGAGTCGTGACAACCCGAGGGACGACGCCTGCGCCGCGGTACCACCCTCGTTGACGTCCCGCCGGGACGCCCGCTCTTGCCGTACGGGTCCGGTTCTACTGAGCCGCCGAAGCGTCCGTTCTTCCGGTGCTCGGAGGTGATTTCGTGCCCGGGCCCGCCTCCCGGGCTCACACCGTCCCCGGGTCGCTGCTGGCAGGTGGTCCGGGACTACTCGTCCTCGTCTGCGCGGCTCCACTGTAGTCGGCGGCGACAAGCCGGAGGATGGCCGGTTGCCACGAGGCCCGGCGTGGATCGTGACATTGGCGTGGTCTTGCTCATATTCTGGCCGCCTTTGCGGTCGCACTTCGGACACCCGTCACGAAACGGCCGGACGCGAGGGAGATGCAGATGGCGGCAGTCGGACGTCTCGGTCGGGCCCTGCGTCGTGTGAGTCCCGGCGGTCGCACGGCGGGTGCCGCCAAGAAGGCGGCCACCAGCTCGGCGGCGCCTGCGGCGAAAACCACCAAGCAGGCCGGTGGACGCGCCGCCGCCGACCCCGCCGTCGCCGTAGCTGTGTCCGCGAAGGCGGCCCCGGTCAAGAAGGCGACCCCGGCCACGAAGGCGGCCCCGGTCAAGAAGGCTCCCGCCAAGAAGGCGGCCCCGGTCAAGAAGGCTCCCGCCACGAAGACGGCCCCGGTCAAGAAGGCTCCCGCCACGAAGACGGCCCCGGTCAAGAAGGCTCCCGCCACGAAGACGGCCCCGGTCAAGATGGCTCCCGCCACGAAGGCGACCCCGGTCAAGAAGGCTCCCGCCACGAAGACGGCCCCGGTCAAGAAGGCTCCCGCCACGAAGACGGCCCCCGCCAAGAAGGCGACCCCGGTCAAGATGGCTCCCGCCACGAAGGCGGCCCCGGCCACGAAGGCGGCCCCGGTCAAGAAGGCTCCCGCCAAGAAGGCGGCCCCGGTCAAGAAGGCTCCCGCCAAGAAGGCGGCCCCGGCCAAGAAGGCGGCCCCGGCCAAGAAGGCGGCCCCGGCCAAGAAGGCGGCCCCGGCCAAGAAGGCTCCCGCCAAGAAGGCTCCCGCCAAGAAGACGGCCCCGGCCAAGACGACCCCCGCCACGAAGACGACCCCCGCTACGAAGGCCCCGGCGAAGAAGGCTGCCGTCGCGAAGACGACAAGCCCGGCGAAGAAGGCCACCCCGGACAGCCGGCCTGAGAAGGCGGCGAAGAAGATCACTCCGGCCCCTGTTATCGGCGATGCGGATTCGGTGAAGACCTCTGCACCTGCCGCGGCACCGCCCGCGGCCCCATCGGTACAGAAGGCAGCACCCGTGACCCAGACAGCCCCCGCACCCAGCAACGACGTCGCCGTCCCCGAGGGCTCGGACTGGACCCAGTCCGAGCTCGCCGAGGTCCGTGCGCAGCTGGTCAGCGAACTCGCCGAGATGCACAGCGCCTACGACGTCTCCATGCGCGACCTCGACGACCTGCAGCGGCAGAGCAACGACGGCGCCGGCGACGACCAGGCCGACGCCGGCAGCAAGACCTTCGAACGCGAGCAGGAGCAGTCCATCGCGGCCAACCGCTTCGACCTGATGGCGCAGATGGAGCGTGCCGTCGAGCGGATCGACAACGGCACCTACGGGTTCTGCGAGCGCTGCGGCAAGCCGATCCCGAAGGCGCGGCTGCAGGCATTCCCCGCCGCCACCCTCGATGTCGCCTGCAAGCAGCGCGAGGAGCGCCGCTGACCTACCGCTGCGCCGTCCCGGTGTGCCGATGCGGGACACTGGGACGGTGAGCGCCGAGCAACCCGTCCCGACGCCGCCGTCCGGCGAGCGACACCGTTCCGGCCGGATCTGGCTCTTCGCCGCGGCCGCGGTCGTCGTCTACCTGCTCGACCTGACCTCGAAGCTGATCGTGGTCGCCACCATCGAGCCCGATGCCATGCCGCACCGGTTGCTCGGCGGCGTCATCTACCTGCAGCAAGCCCGCAACTCCGGCGCCGCCTTCTCACTCGGCACCGGCTTCACGGTGATCCTCACGGTGATCGCGGTGGTCATCGCCGTCGTGCTCGTCCGCATCGCGTCGCGACTGCGCTCGACCGCCTGGGCGCTGGCCTTCGGACTGATCCTCGGCGGCGCCCTGGGCAACCTGACCGACCGCTTCTTCCGCGCGCCGGGCATCGGCCGCGGCCACGTCGTGGACTGGATCAGCGCCTTCGGTCCCAACGGTGACGTGTGGCCGATCTTCAACCTCGCCGACTCCGGCATCGTCGTCGGCGCCGTCCTGGCGGCCTGCCTCGCCTTCGCCGGCGTGGACTTCGACGGCAGACGCGAGCGCAACAAGACCCCTGAGACGCGCCCGGACGAGAAGGCATGAGCAGGCTGCTGCCCGTCCCGGACGGCCTCGACGGCCTCCGGCTGGACGTCGCCGTCTCGCGGCTGCTCGGCTACTCCAGGACGGCTGCGGCCGACCTCATCGACGCCGGCCACGTCAGTGTCGACGGTGTCGAGGCCGCCCGCAGCCTCCGCGTGCGTGGCGGCTCGCTGCTGGGCATCGACGAGCCGGCGGCCGAACCCGTCGCGCCGCCGCAGCCGGTCGACGGGCTGGTCGTGCTGTACGAGGACGACGACCTGCTCGTCGTCGACAAGCCGGTCGGCGTGGCCGCCCACCCCAGCCCCGGCTGGACCGGCCCCACCGTCACCGGCGGCCTGGCCGCCATGGGCTACCGGCTGGCGGAGTCCGGTGCGGCCGAGCGGCAGGGCATCGTCCACCGGCTGGACGTCGGGACCACCGGCGCGATGGTCGTCGCCAAGAGCGAGCGGGCGTACTCAGTCCTCAAGCGGGCCTTCAAGGAGCGGACCGTCGACAAGCGCTACAGCGCTCTCGTCCAGGGCCATCCCGATCCGTCGCGCGGCACCATCGACGCGCCCATCGGCCGCCACCCGGGATCGGCGTACAAGTTCGCGGTCGTCGCCGGTGGCCGGGCCAGCGTCACCCATTACGAGACCGACGAGGCCTTCCGCGCCGCCAGTCTGCTCGACGTCCATCTCGAGACCGGCCGCACCCACCAGATCCGTGTCCACATGGCGGCCGTCCGGCACCCCTGCGTCGGGGACCTCACCTACGGCGCGGACCCGACCTTGGCCCAGCGGCTGGGCCTGTCTCGACAGTGGCTGCATGCGCGGGAACTGGCCTTCGCGCACCCGGCGACGGGGGAGGAGCTGCGGGTGGTCTCACCCTTTCCGGATGATCTTGATCATGCGCTGCGGCTGCTGCGCGACGAGTCGGTGTGAGACGGGGTAGGACAGCCCACATGGTCTCACCGTCTGGCACCGCCCCCCTCGTCGTCGCCTCCAACCGGGGCCCGCTGCAGATCGTCGCCAGCGAGGAGACCCACGACGACGAGGTGCGCCGTGGCAGCGGCGGGCTGGTCTCGGGCATGCAGACCGCACTGGCCGCCACCCCGGACGCCGTCTGGGTCAGTGCGGCGATGAACGACCGGGAGCGGGTGCTGGCCCGTCGCTCTCCCGGCGGCCGGATCTCCGAGGTCCCACTCGTGGCCGAGGCGCTCCGAGGCGACTTCGAGGTGCGCATGCTCCCCATCGATGCGACCACGTTCCGCAACGCCTACAACGGCATCGCCAACTCGACGCTGTGGTTCGTCCTGCACCGGCTCTACGACCTGCCGACCCAGCCCGCCTTCGACGCCTCGTGGCGCCGGCAATGGGCAAGCTACGTCCGCCTCAACCAGGCCTTCGCCGACGCGCTCGCCGAGACCGCGGCGCCGGGTGCCCGCGTCATGATCCAGGACTACCACCTCTTCCTCGTCCCGCGGATGCTGTGGCGCCAGCGAGACGACGTCCGGATCAGCCTCTTCACCCACACCCCGTGGGTGAACCCGTCGGACTTCGGGGTGCTGCCCGACGACGTGGTCCGCGACCTGGTGGACGGCATGCTGGGCGCCGACGTCCTCGGCTTTCATACCGAGCGCTGGGCCGGCCTCTTCCGCGAGACGGCGCAGACGGTGCTCGGCCGTGACGCGCCGGGTGTCCGCGTCTTCCCGCTCGGCACCGACGCCGAAGAGATGCACGGTCTGGGCGACCGGCCCGTGGTGGACAACCGGCTCCGCACGCTGGAGGAGGTCGTCGGCGATCGCCTGCTCATCGGCCGGGTGGACCGGACGGAGCTGAGCAAGAACGTCTACCGCGGCCTGCTGGCCTACCGGGAGCTGCTACGCACCCGTCCGGAGTGGCGCGGCCGGGTCGTCCACGCCGTCTACAACAACCCGTCCCGCGAGGACGTGCCCGCGTACCGCGAGTACACCGCCCGGATCGAGCGACTGGCCGAGGAGATCGTCGACGAGTTCGAGACCGACGACTGGACGCCGCTGCTCTTCGACATCGGCGACGACTACCCGACCGCCCTGGCCATCCTGCGACGCAGCGACGTCGTCTTCGTCAACTCCATCCGGGACGGGATGAACCTGGTCGTGCTGGAAGGTGCCGTGCTCTCCGAGCGCAAGCCCGCCGTCGTGCTCTCCCGCGACACCGGGGCCGCCGAGGTGCTGGGTGAGGACGCGCTGCTCGTCAATCCCTTCGACGTGGCGACGACGGCGCAGACCCTGGTCGAGGCGTTGATCATGCCGCCGGCCGAGCGAGCTGCCCGGGCCGAGCGGATGCGCGAGGCCGCCGTCAGACTGCCACCGGCGGCCTGGTTCCAGGCCCAGTTGGACGAGCTGGAGCAGACGGCCGCGAGCTGACCTGTGCCCGTCCGACACGGACACAGGTCAGCCGTGATCAGCTCTACCGGGCCAGGGTGGGGTAGTCGATGTAGCCCTCGGCTCCGCCGCCGTAGAAGGTGTCGGAATCCGGCTCGTTGAGCGGGGCATCCTGCCGCCACCGCTCGACGAGATCGGGATTGGCGATCACGGGACGGCCGACGGCCACGGCGTCGGCCTGCCCGGCGTCGAGGATGGCCTGCGCCGACTCCTTCGTCGTCACCTCGCCGAAGCCGCTGTTGCCGATCCAGACGCCGTCGTAGCGGCGGCGCAGGTCGGCGATCAGCTCGCTGGCGGGGTCGGCGAGGTAGGAGACGTAGGCGATGCCGACCGGAGCGATGCCGTCGATGAGCGCGGCATAGGTGGCGGCGGTGTCGTCGGCGTCCTGCTCCAGGACGCCCTGGATGTCGTGCGCGGGTGAGATCCGGATGCCGACCCGCTCGGGGCCGATCGCCTCGGCCACGGCGTGGACGATCTCGATGGCCAACCGCGCCCGGTTCTGCGGCGTGCCGCCGTAACCGTCGGTGCGCACGTTGGACGACGGCGCCAGGAACTGATGGATCAGGTAGCCGTTGGCCGCGTGCACCTCGATGCCGTCCAGACCGGCCTCGATGGCGGTGCGGGCGGCGTGGACGAACTCGCCCACCACACCGGCGATCTCGTCGGTCGCCAGCGCCCGGGGAGTGGGGTGGTCCCTCGGGCCCTCGGCCGTGATCATCGTGCCCGGTGCGGCGATGGCGCTCGGGGCCACGATGTCGGCGACGGACTTGTTGTCCGGGTGCCCGACACGGCCGGCATGCATCAGTTGGACGACGATGCGGCCGTCGCGGGCGTGGACGGCGTCGGCCACGGCGCGCCAGCCCTCCCGCTGGGCGTCGGTGTGGATGCCCGGCGTGTTCAGGTAGCCCTGGCCGACGGCACTGGGCTGCGTCCCCTCGGTGATGATGAGGCCGGTACCGGCGCGCTGGGCGTAGTACTCGACCGCGATCGGTTGCGGCACCATCCCCTCGCCGGCGCGGTTTCGGGTGAGCGGCGCCATCACGATGCGGTTGGGCAGGGACAACTTGCCGACGGTCAGGGGTTCGAACAGGCTGGGCACGGTCTCTCCTTGTTGATCAGACAACTACTGATCCCAAGGCGGAAGGACGCCCTGCCACTTCCCGGTTGTGAGATCCCAGACGCGGGCGGCAGAACCGGCTCGTCGGCGGGTAGCGGTCAGCGCGCCAGGGCGGTGAGCAGGGCCACGCACGCCACGGCGTCAGGCACCCGGACGTCCGCCGCGGCGACCGCGGCATCGACGGCCGACGACTCCACCGCCACGCTCCAGGCTGCCCGGCCCGCCGCGCGCAGCTCGGCGATCTTCTCGAAAGCGGGAATGTCGCCGAGGTCGTCGCCGAGATAGAGGACCGCCGTCGGCTCGTGCGCGGCGACCAGCCGATCGATCGCCCCGCCCTTGTCGAAGCCGGGCAGTCGAAGCTCGAGGACGCCGCTGCCGGGATGGACCTCGAAGCCGAGGGTGTCGGCCAGCTCGCGCACGGCGGGGGAGATCGCGGCGAGCGCCTCGCCGGGGTGAGCCGCCCGGCGGGCGTGCACCACCAGGGAGAGGCGCTTGTCCTCGATCCAGACGGCCGGGTCGGCCGGGACTGCTGCCAGCACGGCGGGGAGCTCCTCGCGGAGTCGTTCGACTGCCTCGGGTGTCTCGGGGCTGGTGAGCTCGCCGTCGCGCCAGGTCTCGGCGCCGTAGATGCCGGCCACCTCGAGGCCGGGAACGTCCGCCAGCCCACCCAGCCGGACCACCGTCCGGGCGTCCCGTCCGGTGATCACCGCCACCGTCGCGCCCGCGGCGGTGAGAGCGGTGAGGGCATCGACCGTGCCGGCGACCGGACGCGACGCCTCCGGGTCGACCTGGAGTGGGGCGAGGGTCCCGTCGAAGTCGGTGGCGACGAGCGCGCCGCTCACCAGGGGACGCAGGACTTCGAGCAGCTCGTCGGGATGCACCACCTCATCCTCGCCGATGTCGCCGACTGGCCCCGGGTTGGCCCCGGGTTGGCCCCAGCTGAGCGCGGTGGTTGGCGCCGGCTGGCCCCGGGTTGGCCCCAGCTGAGCGCGGTGATCGGCGCCGGCTGGCCCCGGGTTGGCCCCAGCTGAGCGCGGTGATCGGCGCCGGCCAACCGCGCTGGGGTGGGGCCAACCGCGCCAGGGTGGGGCCAACCGCGCCCGGAGGGTGCGCCGAGTAGTTCGACCTCGACCTGAGGTCGAGATATTGCTCCTGACACGCCTGCGGCGACACGCCGAACGTTGTCCGAACCTGATGTGAGAATCGATCCCGTCGAGCCGGGTGACCGGCCGGCGAGGTCGATTTCGCAGGGAGCAGCAACAGCCGTGACAGCAGGACACACCGATCAGTTCGTGCACCTGCACGTGCACACCGAGTACTCCATGCTCGACGGTGCGTCCCTGCTCGACGGTCTCTTCTCCCGCACCGCCGAACTCGGCATGCCGGCCATCGCCATGACCGACCACGGCAACCTGCACGGCGCGTACGACTTCTGGTCCAAGGCCCGCAAGTACGGCGTGAAGCCGATCATCGGCATCGAGGCCTACCTGACGCCGCAGACCAAGCGCCAGGAGCGGGTCCGCGTGAAGTGGGGACGGGGCGGCTCGGCCGAGGAGGGCGGCGACGACGTCGCCGGCGGCGGCGCCTACACCCACATGACGATGTGGGCCGAGAACACCGTCGGCATGCACAACCTGTTCCGGCTCTCGTCCCGCTCCAGCCTGGAGGGCTACTACTACAAGCCCCGTGCCGACCGGGAGCTGCTCCACGAGCACCACGAAGGGCTGATCGCCACCACCGGCTGCCCGTCGGGGGAGATCCAGACCCGGCTGCGGCTCGGACAGTACGACGAGGCGAAGAAGTCCGCGGCCGAGTTCCAGGAGATCTTCGGCAAGCAGAACTTCTTCCTCGAGCTGATGGATCACGGCATCGACATCGAGCGGCGGGTCCGTGACGACCTGCTCCGCCTCGGCCGCGAGCTCGGCATCCCGCCGGTGGCCACCAACGACTCGCACTACAACCACCCGGACGACGCCGCCGCGCACGACGCGCTCATCTGCGTGGCCTCGGGCAAGCGGCTGTCGGACACGAACCGGCTGAAGTTCGACGGTGGCGGCTACTACATCAAGTCGGCCGCCGAGATGCGGCAGCTCTGGGACGAGAAGTTCGACATGCGCGAGGCGTGCGACAACACGCTGCTCATCGCCGAGCGCTGCGAGGTCGAGTTCACCGAGTCGACCGGTGGCTACATGGCGCGGGCGGACGTCCCCGAGGGGGAGTCCGAGGAGTCGTGGTTCCGGCAGGAGGTCTGGCGCGGCATCGAGTTCCGCTACCCCGGCGACAAGCTCACCGCCGAGGTCAAGGACCGCGTCGAGATGGAGCTGGCCGTCATCGCGGCCAAGGGTTACTGCGGCTACTACCTCGTGGTCGCCGACTTCATCCAGTGGGCCAAGGACAACGGCATCCGCGTCGGTCCGGGGCGTGGCTCGGGCGCGGGGTCGATCGCGGCGTACGCGCTGCGCATCACCGACCTCTGCCCGCTGCAGCACGGCCTGATCTTCGAGCGGTTCCTCAACCCCGAACGTCCGTCGATGCCCGACTTCGACATCGACTTCGACGAGCGTCGGCGGGCCGAGGTCATCCGCTACGTCACCGAGAAGTACGGCAGCGACCGGGTCGCCTACATCGCCACCTTCGGCCGGCTCAAGGCGAAGGCCGCGATCAAGGACGCAGCCCGCGTCCTGGACTACGACTTCAAGATGAGCGACACCATCACGAAGGTGCTGCCGCCCGACGTGATGGGCAAGGGCATCAAGCTGCCCGCGCTCTACGACACCACGCACGAGCGTTACGGCGAGGGCGGGGAGTTCCGCGACCTCGCCAGCTCCAACCCGGACGTCAAGAAGATCTACGAGACGGCGCTCGGCCTCGAGGGGCAGATCCGGAACTGGGGCGTGCACGCCGCCGGCGTGATCATGTCCAGCGCGCCGCTCGTCGACGTCGTGCCGATCATGAAGCGCGAGCAGGACGGCGCGATCATCACCCAGTTCGACTACCCGATGTGCGAGGCGCTCGGGCTGGTCAAGATGGACTTCCTGGGGCTGCGCAACCTCACCGTCCTGGGCGACGCCGTCGACAACATCAAGGCCAACCGCGGCATCGACCTGGTGTTGGAAGAGCTCTCCTACGACGACAAGGAGACCTACGAGCTGCTCTGCCGGGGAGACACGCTCGGTGTCTTCCAGCTCGACTCCGGGCCGCTGCGCTCGCTGCTGCGGTTGATGCAGCCGGACAACTTCGAGGACATCTCGGCCGTCATCGCGCTCTACCGGCCGGGCCCCATGGGCGCCGACAGCCACACCAACTACGCGTTGCGCAAGAACGGCCGGCAGCCGATCGAGTACATCGACCCCGAGCTCACCGAGGCGCTCACGCCGATCCTCGGCACCACCTACGGCCTGATCATCTATCAGGAGCAGGTGATGTCGATCGCCCAGGAGCTCGCCGGCTTCACGCTCGGACAGGCAGACAACCTGCGCCGCGCGATGGGCAAGAAGAAGCGCGAGGTGCTGGAGAAGGAGTTCGTCGGCTTCGAGGCCGGGATGATCGCGCGCGGCTTCACCAAGCCCGCGATCAAGAAGCTCTGGGACATCCTCGTCCCCTTCGCCGACTACGCCTTCAACAAGGCGCACTCGGCCGCCTACGGCGTCATCTCCTACTGGACGGCCTACCTCAAGGCGCACTATCCGGCCGAGTACATGGCCGCGCTGCTGCAGTCGGTCAAGGACGACCGCGACAAGATGGCGCTCTACCTCGGCGAGTGCCGGCGCATGGGGATCAAGGTCATGCCTCCCTGCGTGAACGAGTCGGCAGCGATGTTCACCGCCGTCGGCCCCGACATCCGCTTCGGCCTCACCGCGATCCGCAACGTGGGCGCCAACGTCGTCTCGGCCATCGTCCGCGCCCGCGAGGGGGAGCAGGGTGCCTTCGTCGACTTCGGCGACTTCCTGAAGAAGGTCGAGGCGGTGGTCTGCAACAAGCGCACCATCGAAGCCCTCATCAAGGGCGGTGCCTTCGACTCCCTCGACCACCCTCGCCGCGGCCTGATGAACGTCTTCGAGAGCGCCGTCGACGCTGTCCTGGACATCAAGCGGAACGAGGCAAACGGTCAGTTCGACCTCTTCGCCAGCCTCGGCGGCGGTGAGGGCGACGCGCCGGCCGCAGCCGACGACGACGTCTTCGCCGTCCGGGTCGCCGACGTCGAGTGGGACAAAAAGGTCGAGTTGCAGTTCGAGCGCGAGATGCTCGGGCTCTACGTCTCGGACCATCCGCTCTTCGGCCTGGAGCACGTGCTGGCCAACGCGGCGGACGGCAGCATCGCCTCGGTCCAGGCCGAGGGTCAGGCCGAACCGCAGACGATGACGTTGGCCGGGATCCTCACCGGCGTCAGCCGGCGCGTCACCAAGGCCGGTGCCGCCTGGGCCAGCGCGCAGCTGGAGGATCTCGACGGCTCCATCGAGGTGATGTTCTTCCCCGCCACCTACGCGCAGGTGGCGCTGAACGTCGCCGAGGACGCCATCGTCTCGATCAAGGGCAGGACGGACGCCCGCGAGGACACGGTCAAGTTCATCGCCAGCGATCTCAACGTGCTCGACACCACCCAGGCCGACGGGAACTTCGGGCCCGTCACGGTGACGCTGCCGGCGCTGAAGTGGACACCTCCGGTGCTGGAGCGGTTCAAGGACGTCCTGGCCCAGCACCCGGGGACCGCCGACGTCCATCTCAAGGTGCTCACCAACGACGGACCGCTCGTCCTGCGACTCGACGACCGGTTCCGGGTCACGCCGTCGGCCGCGCTGATGGGGGACCTGAAGGCCCTGCTCGGTCCGAACGCGCTGGCTGCCTGAGCGGACGACGCCTCGCCGGGGCTGCTCCTTTCGGTTCGGCGTCTGTCGGTTCGGCGTCTGTCGGTTCGGCGTCTGTTGGTTCGGCGTCTGGTTCGGCCTCTGTTGGTTCGGCGTCTGTTGGTTCGGCGTCTGTTGGTTCGGCGTCTGTTGGTTCGGCGTCTGTCGATCCGGCGCCGGTCGGTCAGGAGGGCGTCCCGATCTGCCCGGTGTCTCGTCACCTGCCGTCCATCTGCGCGACGACGGGCCGTTGCCGCAGCATCGGACGACGGTCAAGGCACGTTCGTACGTTCGCCGACATGGCCAGTCCCACGTCAGACCAGCGGCAGCAGCAGTCGAGGGGCTCGGCGCGCCGGATTCCGCGGGGCCTCGCCCGGCGCGGCCGGCGCGTAGCGGAGGCAGTCACGGACCTGACCGACAGTCGCGCCGCCGCCGAGGCCAAGCAGCACGTCGCCGAGCTCGCCGCGTTGGAGTCGTCCTACAAGAGCGCGAAGATCCGCGACGAGCGGATCGACGACCACCTGCACCGACTGCTTGCCGCCGCGGGGGTCCGCGGTGGCCGGGTGCTGGAGATCGGCGGCCGGATGCATCCGCGGGGCCGGCTCTTCGACGAGATCGCGCCGGGGGCCTTCAGGTACCAGAACCTGGACCTCGAGCACTCCGACGAGCAGACCGTCGTCGGCGACATCACCGGCTGTCCCGAGATCGCCGACGGCAGCTACGACGTCGTCGTCTCGGTCGACGTCTTCGAGCACATCGACCGGCCCTGGCTCGCCGCGGCCGAGATCGGTCGCATCCTCGCGCCCGGCGGGCTCGCCTACACCTCCACCCTCTTCAGCTGGCGTTACCACCCGTGCCCCATCGACTTCTGGCGGTACACCCCGGACGCGCTGGAGTTCCTCTTCGCCGACCTCACCACCCTGGAGAAGGGTTTCGACAGCACCGAACGGCGCCGCGACGTGCGCAAGCGTGCCAAGGACGACCCCTTCGAGCCGGACGCCCTGGGCGGCTGGCGAGAGAACGTCCGCGTCTTCCACGCCGGGATCAAGCCCGCGCCGTGACGCTGCGCTGGACCGGCCCCATGACCCGCTGCGACCGCGGCGGGCAGAATCGAAAGGCTGCGGTGACCTGCCGTGCGTGACACCACCAAGGCGATGATCGCCCATTACATCGAGCAGGCAGACCTCTCCGGCGACGTCCTGGAGATCGGCGGCCACCGGCTCGCCCAGTGCGCGATCGAGCACTTTCCCGAGCCCCGGTTCCGCTATCACGACCTGAACCTCGAGCAGTCCGACATCCCCAACACGATCATCGCCGACATCACCGGGTGTCGTGACGAGATCGCCGACGAATCCTTCGACGTCGTCTTCAGCTCCGACGTCTTCGAGCACATCGACCGACCCTGGCTCGCCGCCGAGGAGATCACCCGCATCCTGCGGCCGGGTGGCGTCGCGATCACCCAGACGCTCTTCTCGTGGCGCAATCACCCCTGCCCGATCGACTACTGGCGCTACAGCGCGGAGTGCCTGGAGTTCCTCTTCGGTGGACTGGAGCTGCTGGAGAAGGGCTACGACCTCTCCGAGCGGCGCCGCGACCAGCCCGGCTTCTGGCCCAGCGGTGCCGACTCGGTGCCGGTGGACGCCTTCGGCGGCTGGCGCGAGCACTGGAGCGTCTACGTCGTCAACCGCAAGGGCGGCGGCGCCCCCGTCGCCCGCTTCAAGGACTCCGACCATCCGCTGGCCAAGCACCTGCGCCGCGATACCCAGGGTGTCGTCACGAACCCGCGGATGCTCAAGCAGACGCCGCCGGCGCAGGTCGACGCCGACCTGCTGCGCCGTGTCGGCGAGCTGCAGTCCGGGGTCGAGCGGCTGCAGTCCACCGTCGACCGGCTGCAGCGCAGCGTCGGCAAGCTGGACAAGCAGCTCGCCGGCCCGGCTCGTCCGCTGTCGACGCGGATCTACCAGCGGGCGCGACGTGAGGTGCGCAGAGCCAGATTTGCGCGCTCCGCGTGACGCCCGCGATCGGCTCGATGTCTCCGACGCTCGATGTCTCCGAGGTCTCCGAGCTGCGCGGTCCGTCTCAGAGCTGCGCGATCCGCTTGATGCGCGGCTCGACGACGTCCACGCCGTAGCGGTACATCTTGCGGGCCGCGCGCTTGGCGACCCGGCGGGCCAGCGGCGGCCGGGTGCGCGTCGTCGCCGCCTTCACGGCGGCCGGCGCGGGCCGGGCCTCGGCGTCGAGGCCGTAGCGGGCGAGCAGCCGCGGCAGGTAGTCCCCGGCGCGATCGGGGCTGAGCCAGGGCCGTAGCGGAGGCAGCTCCGGGCCGAGGGCCACCAGCTCGGCCAGCCGGTCGGCGGCGCGGGCATAGGAGTCCGGACCGGCATGCACGCCGTGCGCGGCTGCCCACTCCGAGGTGAGCGTCGGGACCTCGTCGCGCAGCAGGGCCGGCCAGGACGTCATCACCCCGGAACCGAGGAAGAGCGCGTTCCCGATCGCCTCGCGCAGGCCGTAGTCGGTGAGCACGGCGGTGGGGATGCCGCGATGCATGGCCTCCACGGCCGCCGTCGAGCTCACCGTGACGCAGAGGTCGGTGCGGTCGAGCACCGGGGCCATGGCGCCGTAGACGAACGAGACGTTGGCCGGGATCCGCTCGACGGGCAGCAGGGCGGTGTAGTGGTACGGCTCGACGTGCGTGGTGCGCTCGCCGGGGCGGGCCCGCAGCTTGAAGACGACCTCCCGGTCGGGGAAGCGGTGGGCGTAGGCGATGGCCTGCTCCAGCACGTGCCGGCGTTCCCGCTCGGACTCCGGGACGCCGGGCTGGGTCACGAAGGTCAGCGTGTACGGCCGGCTGCGACCGGCGGCCGTCGCGTCGTAGGGCGCGCCGCCGAGGAAGGGCAGCGCCGTCCCGACCACCGACTTCGGGTCGGCCCCGAGGCCGGCGAAGACCTCGCCGAAGTGCGCCGCATCGGCGTCGCAGTTGGCCAGCACCAGATCGGCGCCGGCCCGGTTGACGAGACCGTCGATGATCTTCTCGTAGACGAGGCCGACGTAACCGGTGACGACGACTGGGCGTACCCGACGGCCGGCCCAGACGCGGCTCAACGCCTGCATCAGGGACTGGACGCAGCCGCCGATGCAGGCCAGCACCACGACCTCTGCCTCGGTGTCACGCAGCCGCTCGATCGTCTCGGCGATGCTGGCACGGCGGACCGAGGCCGGGACGATGCCGACGTCGTCGAACTGCTGGTCGTTGGGCACCGAGCGGCCGAGCAGCAGCGTGGCGTGGATCGCCGCCGGACGATCTCCGACGAGGTGCGGCACGAGGCTCGCGCCCCACTTCCACCGGCTGTCGGAATCGGCGATCACCTCGACGGCCCAGCCGGTGTTCGGTGAGGTCCCAGCGTCCGTCATGCCACGAAACTAAGAAGGCCGCTTTTCCGGGTCACGACCCGTATGCAACCACGACATGGAGTGCAGGTTAACCGGAGGTGGCGCACGCCGTCCGGCCTGGCGACCGGAGTCGCCGACCGCGTCACCGACGCGCAACCTGCCGGCCGCGCGTCGTCCACCTCGCCCTCACTGCCCGGTCGTCCCTGCTGGTCAGCATCGCCGCATGACCAGCGATCCCACGCTGAGCGTGGTCCTGCCGGCGCGCAACGTCGCGCGCTACCTGCCGGACACGCTCACGTCGCTCGAGCTCAACGACGAGGTCGGGCTGCAGGTGATCGTCGTCGACGACGGCTCCGACGACGCGACGCCCGAGGTCATCGAGTCGTTCGCGTCGCGGGTGGGATGGCTCGAGGTGGTGCGGCACGACCAGGCGGTCGGCCTGGCGAACGCCCGCAACGTCGGCCTGGCCAAGGTGCGCGGCCGCTACGTCATGTTCCTCGACGGCGACGACTGGCTGGCGCCGGGCTACCTCGTCCAGCTCACCGAGGCCATCGAACGGCTCGGCTGTGACTTCGTCCGGGTGGATCACGTCCAGGTCCACGACCGGGACCGCGTCGTCCACCTCGCGCCGGAGGCCCGGCGCAACACGGTGCTCGATCCCCGCTCGGGCATCCTGCCGATCAGTCGGCGCACCATGATCGACTACCCGTACGCCTGGGCCGGGATCTTCCGCGCCGACCTCGGTGACCTGCTCCGCTTCCCGGCGGGGCTGCACACCGCCGAGGACCGGCCCTGGATCTGGCGGCTGCACCGTGAGGCAGACAGCTACGCCGTCGTCTCGCTGGCAGGGCTCTTCTACCGGCGCCTGGTGCTGGACTCGCTGACGCAGATCGGCGACGAGCGCCAGCTGCACTTCCTGGACGCCTACGAGATGGTGCTGCGCCAGGTCCGCGACGACAGCGGGCAGGCGGCCAAGGCGCTGCGACAGTTCCTCGCCGTGTTGGCCCACCAGGTGCAGTCGGGGGAGGAGCGCTTCACCCCCCGGCTGCAGGCGGAGATGGCCGAGCGCGCCCGCCTGATGCTCGCCGGGCTCGACCCCGACCGCCTCTCCGAGGCGCTGCCCAACGACACCCGCCGCGAGCGGCTGGCGCCGATGCTGCCGCCGGGCGTGCTGGCCGACGGGCTGGTGGCGTCATGACCCGCGTCTTCTACGCCTCCACCCTCTTCGGCGCGCTCAGCCTGGCGGCCGCGCTCGACGAGGGCGTCTTCGGCGGCCGCGACGAGCGCCGGCTGCTCATCACGTCGAACAACGTCGCCATCCCCGAGCTGTCGCGGTCCTTCGACCGGACGCCCGCCTTCGCGACCATCCGGGACCGCTTCGACGACCTGGTCCACTGGAACGACCTCATCGCCCCGCTGCACCCGTCGCGGTGGAGCCCGCGCGCCGGTGAGCTGCCGATGCTCGCCCGGCTGGTGACCGAGCGGCTGGGACTGCAGGACGGCGTCCGCGAGCTGGTCCTGGAGTCGGTGGCGGTGGCGCCGTCACGGACCATCGGCTCGCTGATCCGCGAGTGTCCGGTCTCGGTCTACTCCGACGGCCTGATGAGCTACGGACCGACGCGCGACGACCTCCCCGCCGGCATCGGTCGGCGCGCTGGCCGGCTGCTCTACCTCGACCTGGTCGATTCGCTGACCCCGCTGCTGCTGCGGGAGTACGAGACCACGCCGCTCCCGATGTCCGGGCAGGCCTTCGGTCGGGTCATCGCCGGGCTGGGGCGGCCGGAGGTGGGGCAGGACGCGACCTCGCCGGTGATCCTGGGGCAGTACCTCTCGCAGCTGGAGATCCTGGAACCGGCGGAGGAGATCGCTCTCCACGACGAGATGCTCGACGGACTCGTCGCCCGCGGCCACCGCCGCATCGTCTTCCGGCCCCACCCGGCCGCCGCCCAGGCGCACGTGCAGCCGCTGCGTCGCCATGCCGCCGAGCGGGGGGTGGAGCTGGTCGTCCCCGATGACGGGCTGCCCGCGGAGTCCTGGTTCGCCGCCGCGAAGCCGTCACTGGTCGTCTCGTGCTTCAGCACCGCCCTCTTCAGCGCCCGCACGCTCTTCGGTCTCGAGGTCGCCACCATGGGGACGTCGACGGTGCTGCAGCGGCTCGTCCCCTACGAGAACAGCAACCGCATCCCGGTCACCATCTGCGACGCGATGCTGCCGCGGTTGCAGCGCGACGGCACCCTGCAGCCCGGTGCGTTGCCCTCCGACGACGTCGCCGAGCTGGTCCGGGCCGTCGGCTTCTGCATGCAGTCCAACCGGCTCTTCGACCTGCGCGAGACGGCGGTGAGCTACCTGGCAGCCCACGGCCACGAGCGCTACTTCAAACGCCGCCGGCTCGAGGCTGTCGGGTTGCTGGCGCCGCCGCGGCGACGGGGTCAGACCACGACGGGACGTCGCCTCGTGAGCGCTGCCCGACGCCGTGCCGTCGCGGCCACGGAGCGGGTCCGCCGCGCCGGTGCCGAGGACGTGACCGCTGTCGCACCGCCGCGTGCTCGTTAACCCATACGTTGCCCTGCTGACCGACGACATCCACTTGGCGAACGGCTTGTGGTCGTGCGGCATCCATAACTTCGTCGACATGAGTTCGCGCGTGGTGGCTGTCATCCCGGCCCGGGGCGGCTCCAAGGGCGTGCCCGGCAAGAACGTCACCGAGGTCGGCGGTCTGCCGCTGGTGGCCCGTGCCGTGCTGGCCGCCCGCACCTCGCGTCACATGGACCGCGTCCTCGTCTCCACCGACGATCCGTTGATCGCGAGCGCGGCCCGCGACGCCGGCGCCGAGGTCGTCGAGCGGCCGGCGCAGCTCTCCGGGGACACCGCCACCTCGGAGTCGGCACTGCTCCATGCCCTGGACACTGCTGCGCCGGAGGCAGAGATCGTGCTGCTGGTGCAGTGCACCTCGCCGTTCCTCACCGCAACCGACGTCGACGCCGTCGTCGCCGCCGTCCTCGACGGTCACGACAGCGCCTTCACCGCCGCCCCGTCGCACGGCTTCCTCTGGCGGCCGGACGGCACCGGCGTCAACCACGACCCGGCCTCCCGGCCGCGACGCCAGGACCGTCCCGTCGAGCTGCTCGAGACCGGCGCCGCCTACGCGATGCGCGTCGACGGCTTCCGGCGTGCCGGTCACCGCTTCTTCGGTCGCATCGCCCCCGTCGAGGTCGATCCGGCCCGCACCCTGGAGATCGACGAGCCCGGCGATCTTGCCCGGGCGCGGCTGCTCGCGCCGCTGCTGGACCACACGACCAGCATCGGGCTGGACGACATCGACGCGCTGGTCGTCGACTTCGACGGCACCCTCACCGACGACCGCGTCACCGTCGACCAGGACGGTCGTGAGTCGGTCACCGTCCACCGCGGTGACGGCCTCGGCATCGCCGCGCTGCGTCGGGCCGGGCTGCCGGTGATCATCCTCTCCACCGAGGTGAACCCGGTCGTCAGCGCACGAGCGCGCAAATTGAATATCCCCGCGCTGCAGGGCATCGCGGAGAAGGGGTCGGCCCTCGCGCAGTGGTGCGCGGAGAACGGGCACGACCTCGCCCGCACGGCGTACGTCGGCAACGACGTGAACGACCTGCCGTGCTTCGACATCGTCGGCTGGCCGATCGCGGTCGCCGACGCCCACTACTCGGTGCGGGCGCGTGCCCGCATCGTCACTGCCGCCGCCGGCGGCCACGGCGCGATCCGCGAGGTCGCGTCGCGACTGCTGGGCAAGGCCAACACGAATGCAAAGGAAGGCCGAGATGGATCTGACTCGCTTGCGCTACATCGGTGATCGGCCGGTCGGCCCCGACCACCCGGTCTACGTGACCGCCGAGATCGGCATCAACCACAACGGCAACCTCGAGGACGCCCTCGCGATGATCGACGTCGCGGTGGAGGCCGGCTGCGACGCGGTCAAGTTCCAGAAGCGGACCCCCGAGATCTGCGTCCCGAAGGACCAGCAGAGCATCGAGCGGGACACCCCCTGGGGTCGGATGACCTACCTGGACTACCGGCACCGGGTCGAGTTCGGCCGCGACGAGTACGAGGCCATCGACCGCTACTGCGCCGACCGCGGCATCGACTGGTTCGCCTCGCCGTGGGACGTTCCCAGCGTCGACTTCCTCGAGCTGATGAACCCGCCGGCACTCAAGATCGCCTCCGCGTCGCTCACCGATGACGAGCTGCTGGTCCGGGTCCGCGAGACCGGCCGCACCGTCATCCTCTCGACGGGCATGTCCACCACCGACGAGATCCGGCACGCCATCGAGGTCCTCGGCCGCGAGCGGCTCATCCTCTGCCACACCACCAGCTCCTACCCGGCCCCGGCCGAGGAGCTGAACCTGCGGATGCTGCACACGCTCATGCACAACTTCCCCGACGTCCCGATCGGCTACAGCGGACACGAGATCGGCCTGCAGACCACGGTCGCGGCGGTCGCGCTGGGCGCTACCTTCGTCGAGCGGCACATCACCCTCGACCGCGCCAACTGGGGCTCGGACCAGGCGGCCTCGGTGGAGCCGGCCGGCCTCAAGCGTCTCGTCCGCGACATCCGCGTGGTCGAGAAGGCGCTCGGCGACGGCGTCAAGAAGGTCTACGACAGCGAGCTGTCGGCGCGGGCCAAGCTGCGCCGCACCACGTCGGTCGACGCGCCGGCGAGCTGAGGTCCCGGCCGACTCCGCGGTCAGGAAGAGAACACCCCACAATGAGGACGTGGTCGGCAATGGCGGTCGGACGATGAGCGTCCTGCGCACGCTCGCGCTCGTCGAGAGCGCCACCCAGCTGCTCAACGTCGTCGAGTGGGCGCACACGACGGGGGAGCACGGCGATCTGCGGGTCGCCGTGCTCTGCCCGAAGGACTCGCCGACCCGTGGCCAGCTCGACGAGGTCGCCGGGTTGGCGCGCGGCGCCGGCCTGGACGTCGAGATCGTCAACATCCGGGCGCTCGGATCGGGCGGGATGCTCGGCGGCGTGCGGCTCACCCGCTCGCTGGCGACCGCGCGGCGGGTGGTGATCGGCGACCCCTTCTCCGGTCTGATCCAGACGCTGCTGCCCTTCGCCCGGGCCGAGCACGTCGTCGTCGTGGACGACGGCACGGCGACGTGGGAGTTCGCCTCCTGCATCACCCGCGGCACACCGCTGATCCGCTGGCGGCTCGAGGCGAAGGGGGCCAGCCCGCGGGCGGCGCGGGCGACCCGCTTGCTCTCGCCGAGCGCGAACCGCACGCTCACCGTCTTCAGCTGCCTGGCCGATGCCACCCCGCCGGGCGCGATCGGCATCGTGAACAGGTACGCCTGGACCAAGTCCTGGCAGACGCCCACCCTCGTCACCGACGAGGTCGATCTGCTCGGCGCCTCGCTCGTCGAGACCGGGATGGTGGACCGGGGCGCCTACCTCGGCGCCGTCCGACACCTCGCCCACCGGTACGGGCCGCTGCGCTACCTGGCGCACCGTCGTGAGTCCGAGGAGCGGCTCGCCGAGCTCGAGACCGTTCCCGGCGTACGAGTACAGCGCGGCCGGCTCCCCGTCGAGCTGACGCTGCGCGAGGGTCCGGTGGCATCCCACGTCATCACCTTCCCGTCGACCGCGGCGCACACGCTGCCGGTGGTGCTCTCCGACATCGCCACCCGCATCGAGGTGCGGCGCATCGACGAGGCGTGGTTCACACCGGGGACCTCGGCGCGGGCCCGGGAATTCGTCGACCGGATCAGCGCCGACGCGCCGGCCCGCCCGCTGCTCGAACTGGCCTGAGGCGGAATGCGGCGCTGGCCGCGCTGGTTGATGCCGTCATGACCGACGCAGGCGTCTCCGCCACGAGCGCGGCCGAGTCGACCGCCACCGAGTCGACCGCCACCGAGCCGACCGGCTACGACTCCCGCCCCGACTACCGCGTCGACCTGCTGTGGCGGCGTAACCGCGTCCGGGTGACGCACGACGGGCGGGTGCTCGCCGACACCACCAGCAGCATCCTCGTGGACGAGCAGGATCACGGGCTGGTCGTCTACGTCCCGGCCGGCGACATCGACTGGTCGCTGCTGGTCGCCACCGACGACAGCACGCGCTGCCCCTACAAGGGGGTCGCCAACTACTGGCGCCTCGCCGACGGCGGTGGTCCCGTGGCCTGGGGTTACCGGCAGCCGTACGCGCGGGTGGCGCCGCTGCGTGATCACGTCGCGTTTTACCAGGACCGCGTGCAGGTTCAGCTCGGCGTCGCCGATCCGGCCGTCTCCGGCTGAGATCGGCGAGCACCACGCACAGCCGTAGGACGCGGTTGCCCGGGTAGTGTCGGGCGCATGCAGCCACCGCTTCCGGCGCGCCGTCCCGACGATCCCGGCCGGGGCCAGGGTGACGACCCCTTCGGTCAGTCGGGCGCGGCCTACGACGTCGGGGAGTTCCCGCAGGGCTCGCCGTTCAGCCGGTGGGCGCTGGCCCGCTACCTGGTCGGTCGGGTGTTGCTGGAGCGGGTGAGCTGGTCGCTGCTCGCGGTCGCCGTCGTGCTCTTCGCCCTCGCCGCCGTCTCCCAGTTCGTGCTCCACCTCACCGTGCTCACCGTCCTGCTGGTGATCGTCGCCGTCATGGTGCTGCTCATGCGCTTTCTCATGCTCGCCGTGCTGCGCCGGGTCATGGGCGCCGGCCAGTACGGCCCGCTGGAGGACCGCCTGGGCGACCTCGTCTCCGACACCGGGAAGGACGTCTTGGCGGAGCTGCGCCGCGTCGGGTTGCCGTCCCGCACGCTGACGCTGCCGCTCATCGCCGTCCGGCTCGCCACCCGCCGGCGCCGCGACACCATGGACCGGCTGCGACGTTTCGAGGTGGAGCGTGCCGTTCCGCGCAGCCGCCTCGACGAGCTGCACATGCTGCTGCGCCAGGCCACCGGGGCGGTCCCGCCCGTGCCTCCGGCCGGCGGACCGGCATGACCGCGGGACAGCCGGTCGCGACCGACCCCGCGCCGGCGCGGAGCCGACGCCCCGTCCTCGGCGATCTGCGGGCAGGCATCTCGATCGTGCTCGCGCTCGCCGTGATCGGCGCGCTGCTCGGGCTCGTCTGGGCCGCATGGAGCCCACCCGGTTCGGCGGCGCGGATCACGCCGGCCGGGCGGCTGCAGGACGAGACGGAGGCATGGATCGCCGAGGACGGACGCTTCCTGGTCCTCGCCGCCGTCGCGGGACTCGTCGCCGCACTCGCCGCCTGGCGGCGGACCGAGCGCCGGGGTCCGGTCGTGCTGGGCGCCCTGGCCGCCGGCGGCATCATCGGTTCACTGCTCATGTGGTTCGTGGGCTGGCTCGCCGGCGGCGGCAGCGACACCGGCCAACAGGGTGGCTTCATCCCGCGGCAGCGGCTGACGGTGCACATCGACGGGCTGCTCTTCGTCCAGGCCGGGGTCGCCGTCCTCTGCTACGCCCTGCTGGTCGCCTTCGCAGCCCGCGACGATCTGGGACGGCCGGACGAGGAGCGGGATCGCCTGCTCGCGCAGGTCGGCGCGGGGGGCTACCCGCCGCCCTACCCGCCACAGCCGTACCCACCTGCCGGATACGCCCCGCCACGGTTCCCACCGGAGGGTACGCCGCCTGCGGCGTACCCGCCGCCGCCGTACTCACCCCCGCCGTACCCGTCCCCGGCGTACCCGCAGGTCGAGGCGACGGACGCGCCCGGCGGGAGCCGGCCGCGTCCGGGACCGTCAGTTGGACCCGGCGCCGAGACGCAGCACGGCGGGGGAGACGGCGATGCTGCGGGTCCGCTGCAGCAGCGCGATCTCCCGCCGCAGTAGCCGCCCCAGACGCATCAGCCGGTCGGCCGTGGTCTCGTCGCCCAGCAGCGCCTGCTTCTCCTCCGGAGGCAGGGGCAACCGGGCGGCGAGCTGGTAGGAGAGCTGATTGGCGTCGGTGGGGAGCTCGGTGCCGGTACCCCGGCCTGCCAGGCGCAGCAGCATCGCGTCGTAGACGTCGATGAGCTCCCGCGAGCGGTTCTCGAGCTCGGCGGTGAGCGCGCCGTCCGGTTCGTCGAGGTAGTCCACCTCGGCGCGCAGGTACGGCTTGCCGGTCACCACCAGCTCCCGCACCCGGAACCGGCGGCTGCCGACCGAAAGCAGGTCCGACGAGCCGTCGGGCGACGTCTCCACCTCGAGGATCTCGGCGAGCGTGCCGATGGCCTCGACGTCCGGTGTCGCCCCGTTCCGCACGTGCGGAGTCATCGCCTCGGTGCCGGCCCGCAGCGTCACCACACCGAAGACGGGACCCGCCGGTGCGTCGCCGATGTCGGTGAGCAGCTGCCGATACCGCTCCTCGAAGATGTGCAGCGGCAGCGGCATGCCCGGCAGCAGCACGTGGCTCAGCGGGAAGAGCGGGATGGTCGCGGCCACGCCCGCCAGATTAGCCGCGCGATCCGGTGCGATGCGCGATCGACCCGGCCGATGACGTGCCGGTCAGCCCGGCCCGAGCGCGCGAGTGATCCGCTGGACGAGCACCGGTCCCAGGGTGCGGCTCCAGGTGGAGGTGATGTGACCGTAGGTGTCCCGGTAGACCAGGACATTGCCGATCACCGCCGGACACGACGTCCGCCGGCAGTACAGGTCGGTGAGATCGACCGTGCGGAGCCGGCGGGTGCGCTCTGCGGTGTCGGCCATCCGGTCGGGGTCGGCCAGGGCGGCCTTGCGGGGCGTCGCGCAGCTGCGGACGTCGCTGGTCACTCGCTGGATGCAGGAGAGGGTGTCGGCGGTGAGGCCGGGGTTGTCACGGACGACGACGACACGGGTTCCGCGCGCCAGCACCGGCCGCCACGCGGCGCGGAACTGCGCGGCGAGATTCGGGCCGGTCTGGAACTGCCGGTCGCTGGTGGTGATCACCAGGTCGTAGCGCAGGCCGCTCGCCAGCCGCGATCTCGTGCTGTCCATGCCGGGACAGGTGCCGGGGTCGCCGGTCCGCCAGACGCAGCCGTAGCCGACGTAGGTGTCCAGGCGCCACTTCAGGCGGGTCAGCTGTGCCTTCAGGCCGGGCAGCAGCATCGCGGCGTGACTGTCGCCGATGAGGGCGACGCGGTAGGCGCTCCCGCTGCGCGATCCGTAGCTACACGTCCTCGTCGGCTGGTCGCGGCCGGACCAGCAGCTGAAGGCGCCCTTGGAGTCGCTCGCGAAGTCGTCCACGCTCGGGCGGACGGCGAGCCGATCGCTGATCCGGCAGTCGGTGTAGCGGACCTCCGCGGCGGCACCGAGGCAGATGTCGCCCGCGGCCTGCAGCGCCGGGTCGGGGCGGTCGGCGATCCGCACCGCAGCAGAGCCGGCGACGAGCGGCAGCAGGAGGGCGACGGCGACGACGAGCCACCCGGACCGGCGGCGTCCGGGACGCCTCCGATCACTCGCTCCGGCGGTGACACGTGACGTCGGGGAGAGCCAGCGGGAGCGACGGATCGGGTTCTCCACCACCGCGTAGGACAGCGCCGCAAGGGCAAGCATCGCCACCACGGCGACGAGGTAGTAGGCGGCCGTCCCGTCGGTCATGACCGCGGTCAGCAGCACGACGACGGGGAAGTGCCAGAGGTACAGCGAGTAGGAGATGTCGCCGAGGTAGTTGCTGACCCTGTTGGTCAGCGGCCACAGCCAGGACGCCGGCGTCGTCGCCCCGGCCACCAGCAACAGCGCGGTCGCCAGGACAGGCAGCGCGGCCCCCGGCGCCGGGAAGAGCGGGCCGTCGGTCACGACGAAGGGCGAGACCACCATCCCCGCCAGACCCAGCAAGCTCAGCCAGCGCGCAGCTCGCGTCGGCAACGGCGGCCAGATCCGGGCGGCGATGACCGCCATGGCACCTACGCCCAGCTCCCACCCGCGCGTGAGCGTGGAGAAGTACGCGACCGACTGGTCCGTCCTCGTCTGGATCAGGGCGAAGACGAGCGAGGCGAGGGTGAGTGTGGTGATGGCGACGAAGGCCGCGACGTGCTCGGCGCGGCCGACCCGGCCGCGGCGGCGCACCACGACGAGGAGGGCGAGCATCAGCCACGGCCAGACGAAGTAGAACTGCTCCTCGACCGCGAGGGACCAGAAGTGTTGGACCGGGGACGGCGTCAGACCCTGCTGGAAGTAGTCGGTGCTGGTCTCCACGAAGCGCCAGTTCGCGGCGAAGAGACTGGCCCAGCGTGCGTCGCTCACCACGTCGAGCATGCGCGCCCGGGGCAGCAGGGCCGCCGCGACCAGGACGGTGGTCACCAGCACGAGCACCGCGGCGGGGAGGATCCGCTTCGCGCGGCGCGCGTAGAACGAGATCCAGCTGATGGTGCCCGTCCGGTCGTACTCGCGCAGCAGCAGACCGGTGATCAGGTAGCCGCTGACGACGAAGAAGATGTCGACCCCGACGAAGCCGCCGGCCGGCCAGCCGGTGAGATGGTCCAGCACGACCGCGGTGACGGCGATGGCGCGGACGCCCTGGATGTCGCGCCGCAGGTGCCCGGCCCCGCCCGCCGGACCGGGGGCCGGGGCACCCGTGCGGTCGCCGCCGGCTCCGGCCGTGCCGGTCACTCGATCTGGGGGTGCGATGGTCCTCGTTCCTTTCCGACGTGCTCGAAACCGTCGCGGATTCTACGGCTCGCGGTGACCAGGTCCGGCCGCCGCGCTTGAGCCGACGGTGAGGCCGGGACCTTCGCCGGCGTTTCGCTGAGGTTAGGGTGAGTGCCCTGGGCGGAGGTCTTCGCCGCGGCGCGCTCCCGCCTCCCTGCGCGGCGCGCGCGCCTCGTCACCGCGGCCCGGTGCCTCGGGCATGCTTCTGGAGGCGTCGTCAGAACTGAGGAGTAGAACATCGTGATGAGCCGACACTCCGGTGATCGAGCGCGGTTCTCCATCGTCTCGGCCGTCTACAACGTCGCCGCGTACCTGCCGGACTTCATCGCCAGCATCGACGAGCAGAGCTTCGACCTCGACGACGTCGAGGTAGTGATGGTCGACGACGGCTCGACCGACGAGTCGCCCCGGATCCTGGCGGAGTGGGCCGAACGCCGGCCGCATCTGGTGACGGTGCTGCACAAGCCCAACGGCGGTCAGGCCTCGGCGCGGAACATGGGAATCGACCACGCCACCGGCGAGTGGGTCACCTTCATCGACCCGGACGATTTCGTGGCGAAGTCCTACCTGCGCAACGTCGACAAGTTCCTGCAGCGCCACCCCTCCACCATGATGGTGGCGGCGCGGCGCCGGGTGCACTTCGACAAGACGGGCAAGCGCGCCAATCACCCGCTCCACTCGCATTTCTCGCGGGAGAACCGGCTGCGTGACCTGAACTACGACAGCACCTACTTCCACGGGCACGCGCCGTGCGCCTTCTTCCGGCTCGACGAGATCCGGCGCCAGCAGCGCTACTTCGACGACCGCATCAGGCCGACCTTCGAGGACGTCCACTTCTGCTCGTGGTACCTGCTGGACGCCCCGAGGCCGTTGATCGGGTACGTCCGCACGGCCCAGTACTTCTACCGGAAGCGGGCCGACGGCAGCTCCACCCTGGACGCGAGCTGGACGCATCCCGGCCGGTGGGACACGGTGCCGGAGCTCGGCTACCTGCCGCTGCTGCGGGAGGCTGCCCGGCGGCACGGGTCAGTGCCGGCATGGCTGCAGACGATGTTCCTCTACGAGCTGTCCTGGTACTTCCGCGCCGCGGACGCCGTGCCGGAGGTCGAGACGGCGGCGCACGGCGAGATCGCGGAGCGCTTCAACACCCACCTGGCCGAAGTCGCCAGCTACCTGGACCCGCGTTCGGTCGCCGCGTACGGGGCCCGCCGCCTCACCCGGGTGCACCGGGACATCCTGCTGCACTCCTTCACCGACGAGGCGTGGCGCAGCGAGACGCTGGTCCTGGACAAGCTGGACTCCCGGCAGCGGTTGATGCGGGCCAGGCTGCGGTTCACCGGCTCCCGGCCCGACGTCTCCTTCTTCGTCGACGGCGCGGCGGTGGACCCCGTCTATGCGAAGGTCCGCGATCTGGTCTATTTCGAGCGGGTCGCCCTGCACGAGCTGCTGGCGTGGATCCCGGTCGGCACCCTCCGGGTCCTGGTCGACGGCAAGGAGGTGGACGTCAGCCTCTTCGAGCCGGATCACCCCGAGCACCTCGTCCCCGAGTCGGCCATCCGCAGCGAGCTGGGTACCACCGTCCCCGAGCCCAAGCCGGCGTACCCCACCCCGCGCCGCCGGGATCGGCTGGTGACGAAGGTCGGCCATTCCCGCGTCGTCAACAAGATCTTCCGGCGGGCGTGGGTGCTGCAGGACCGGATCTACAACGCCGACGACAGCGCCGAGCACCTCTTCACCTACCTCCGCGCCGAGCACCGGTCGGTCAACGCCTGGTTCGTGCTGTCGAAGGAGTCGCAGGACTGGGCACGGTTGAAACGCCACCCCGCTCGCCGTCGCGTGGTGGCGCACGGATCGTTGCGCTGGAAGCTGCTGATGCTCAACTGCCAGCACTTCATCTCCTCGCACGCCGACGTCCGGGTGATGAACCCGCCGGAGATCCGCCCGCTGATGCCGCGGCCGCGCTGGCGCAAGGTCTTCCTGCAGCACGGCGTGACGAAGGACGATCTCTCCAACTGGCTCAACACCAAGAACTTCGACCTCTTCGTCACCAGCACCCCGGCCGAGTACCGCTCGGTGGTGGCCGACCACACCAGCTACGCGTACACCGAGCGCGAGGTCATCCTCTCCGGGCTCCCCAGGTTCGACCTGGTGCGGGAGGCCGGCCTGAAGTACCCGCCGGAGCGGCGCGACCTGCTGCTCGCCGCCCCCACCTGGCGTCGCTGGCTCGCGGCCGATCAGGACGAGGCCGACGGTCAGAAGCACATCGACCCCGAGCACTTCCGCGCCTCGGAGTTCGCGCAGCAGTGGGTGGCCGTGCTCGCCTCGCCGGAGCTCAAGCAGCTCGCCGACGCTCATGGCCTGCGCATCGCAGTGCTGCCGCACCCGGTGCTGCAGCGGGTGAGCTCCGCCTTCGACCTGCCGGACTACGTGGAGCGCCTCACCTTCGCCGACGGCGAGGTGCGCGACCTGTTCGCCCGTGCCCGGGTCTTCGTCACCGACTACTCGTCGATGTTCTTCAATGCCGCCTACATCGACAGGCCGATCGTCTACTTCCAGTTCGACCGCGACCGCGTCCAGAGCGGTGGACACCTGGGCCGCGCCGGCTACTTCGACTACGACCGTGACGGCTTCGGTCCGGTGGCCATGGACGCGCCGGCGGCTCTCACGGCCATCACCGAGGCAGTGGTGCAGGGTCCCGAACCGCAGCCGCTCTACCGACAGCGCATCGCCGAGGCCTTCCCCGTCCGCGACGGCAAGTGCCGCGAGCGGGTGTACGAGGCGATCCTCGACTCGACCGAGCCGCGGGCGCCGCGCCGGCTCCCCGTCGTCCCCGAAGACGAGATCGATGGGGACGAGATCGACGGCGACGAGATCGGCGGGGACGGGATCGGCGGGGACGGGATCGGTGGGGAGGCGGACGTGACCGCCGAGGTCATCGAGGGGGCGCCGGAGGCGTCGGCCGAGGCCGCCGACGGAGTGCCGGGCGACGCGGGCTCGGCTCGCACCAGCTCGACGATGCGAGAGACCGAGGCGGAGATCGCGGAGGAGAGCGAGGCGCTGGACCGGCGCTGAGTCCCGCACCACGACGCGGCCGCGAGGCAGCCAGCACGGCGCGACGTCCCAGCGCTCGGCCGGGGGCCGCTCGGCCGGGCGCCGCTCGGTCAGGTGTCGCTCAGAAGAGCACCTTGCGCAGGGTGCCGTCCTCGTTGCGTCGGTCCGGGAGCGAGTCGGCGCGCACCAGGGTGCAGTCGTACTCGATGACCCTGCCGTCGGGCTCGCGGGAGACGGGGTAGCAGCCGGTGACCGCGAAGCCGGCCGCCTCGTACACGCCCAGGGCCTCGGCGAGCCGGGGCATGCCGTCGTAGATGGCCAGCAGCGCCAGCTCCGACTGCATCGCCACGACATCGGCGGCACGGTCGCCCAGGCCCGAGAACGCCTGGACGTCGTAGCCCTGGGTGTCCATCTTCAGGTACACCCGCGGATGCTCGACTCCGCTCGCGCGCACCGGGGCCAGCAGCTCGTCCCAGATGGTGTCCAGGCGCCGGAGCGGGACATCGATCTGGTCGGTGTCGGCGAACTGGTCCAGCGTGCCGAAGCGCTCCCGGCCGTACGCGGTCGCCTCGAGCACCGAGCTGAAGGTGCGCTGCACGCGCATCGGGACAGTGCCTTCGGTGGCGCCGAGGGCGTAACGATGCACCGACCAGCGTTCGTCGTCGGCGGCATGCCGCTCGGCTTCGTCGGCGAAGGCCGGCACGGGCTCGATGGAGGCGATGTGACCGTCGAAGCCGTTGGCGCGCAGCGACTGCGCGAACTGCCCGACGTTGGCGCCGACATCGATGACGCAGTCCACCTGGTACCGCCGCAGCAGCCAGGAGATGTGACGCTCACCGAGCGCCTTCATGGTGTGCGTCTCGAAGAGCGGTTCGGCCTCGACGGCGTCGTTGGTGCGGTTGATCAGCCACCCCCCGTTGCCCACCGGATCCGCGTGCAGCTTGCGATCATGGCCCTCGCCGACGCGGATCAACCACTGGTCGCGGGCGAGCTTGGTGCTGCGCACCCGCTCCCCGGTGCCGTTGGCCAGGACCAGGCCGGTGCGCAGATGGACGTTGCGGACGCCTCGCTTGCCCCGCTTGACGACGACGAAGGCCGAACCCGAACCCACCGGCTCGACGTCGAAGGCGGCGGAGCGGCTCAGCAGCGCGACACCCGGTCCCAGCTCGGTGACGTTGAGTCCCCACCGCTGCGCCAGTCGCAACAGGCGGCGGGCGGCGGTGGTCTTCCGGCCCTGAGCTCGGGTCATCTGCAGATCCTCTCCGGTAGGTCGTCGAGTCGGGCGCACCCGAGGCAGGGTGGGGGTCGATTGCCCGAAAGGTGTGATGGACCCTACTCGCCGGGCTTTCGTCGTCGGCCCCGCTCGACGGTCGGCGGGCGCACCCTGCCGGCCCCGTAAACTCGGGCCCATGATCCGTCGCGTCGATCTGACCTCCGCCGCCGACACCGACCTGCGCCGCGCCCTGCCGCGGGCGAAGGTCGACGTCCATGCGGCGGTGTCGACGGTCGCGCCGCTGCTGGCAGAGGTGAAGGAGCGCGGCTACCCGGCCGTCCGCGAGGCGACGCTGCGCTTCGACGGTGTCGACGTCCCGACGCCTCGCGTCGAGGCCGACGCGCTGGCGGCGGCCCTCGACGAGCTGGACGGCGACGTCCGCGCCGCGCTCGAGGAGTCGATCCGGCGCGCCCGGATCGTGCACGAGGCGCAGCGCCGCGAGACCGTCGACGTCCAGGTGGTCCCCGGTGGGCGGGTCAGCGAGAAGTGGGTGCCGGTCTCGCGGGTCGGGCTCTACGTCCCGGGCGGGCTGGCCGTGTATCCGTCCAGCGTCGTCATGAATGTCGTCCCCGCCCAGGTGGCCGGGGTCGACTCCATCGCCGTCTTCAGTCCGGCGCAGAAGGAGTTCGGCGGCCGGCCGCACCCGACGATCCTCGCCGCCTGCGCGCTGCTCGGCGTGGACGAGGTCTACGCCGTCGGGGGTGCCCAGGCCGTCGGGCTCGCCGCCTACGGCGACGCCGACCTCGGCATCGAGCCGGTGGACGTCATCACCGGCCCCGGCAACGTCTACGTCGCCGCGGCCAAGCGGCTCGTGCAGGGCGTCGTCGGCATCGACTCCGAAGCCGGTCCCACCGAGATCGCCGTCCTCGCCGACGCCTCCGCCGACCCGGCGCACGTCGCCGCGGACCTCATCAGCCAGGCCGAGCACGACACCCTCGCCGCGTCGGTCCTCGTCACCGACTCCGTCGAGCTGGCCGACGCCGTGGACGTCGAGCTCGACAAGCAGGTCGCCGCCACCAAGCACACCGAGCGGGTGCGCACCGCCCTCGGCGGCGAGCAGTCGGCGATCGTCCTGGTGCGGGACCTCGAGCAGGGTCTGGCGGTCGTGGACTTCTACGCCGCCGAGCACCTCGAGGTGATCACCACCGATGCCCGGCAGTGGGCCGAGCGGGTCCGCAACGCCGGCTGCATCTTCGTGGGCGCGCACGCGCCGGTGAGCCTCGGCGACTACTGCGCCGGCTCCAACCACGTGCTGCCGACCGGCGGCACCGGACGGCACGCCTCGGGGCTGTCGGTGCAGTCGTTCCTCAAGGGCATCCACCTCGTCGAGTACGACGCCGCTGCGCTGGCACAGGTCGCACCCCACGTCATCGCGCTCGCCGAGGCCGAGGACCTCCCCGCGCACGGTCAGGCCGTCGCGATCCGCACGACATGACCTCCATCGAGGAGCTGATCCGTCCCGAGCTGCGCGGTGAGGTGCCCTACGGCGCACCGCAGCTCGACGTCCCGGTCCAGCTCAACACCAACGAGAATCCGTACCCGCCGTCGGAGACGGTGGTGGGCGCCATGGCCGCCGCGGTGGCCGACGCCGCCAGGCGGCTGAACCGGTACCCGGACCGCGACGCCGAGGCATTGCGCGCCGAGCTCGGCGCCTACCTGGCACGCGACACCGGCGTCGCCCTCGGCGTCGAGCAGATCTGGGCGGCCAACGGCAGCAACGAGATCATGCTGCAGCTGCTGCAGGCCTTCGGTGGACCGGGTCGCACCGCGCTGTCGTTCGCACCGACGTACTCGATGTATCCCGAGTACGCCCGCGACAGCCACACCGCGTGGGTGACCGGTCGGCGCGCCGCGGACTTCGCCGTCGACCGTGAGCACGCTGTCGCGCTCATCGCCGAGCAGCGTCCCGCGGTGGTCTTCCTCGCCTCGCCCAACAACCCGACAGGGACGGCGCTCGCGCCGGCTGACATCGAGGCCATCGTCGAGGCGGCACCGGGCATCGTCGTGGTGGACGAGGCCTACGGCGAGTTCCGTCGCGCGGGTGTCCCGAGCGCGGCCACGCTGTTGCATCGTCACCCGCGCCTGGTCGTCACCCGCACCATGAGCAAGGCCTTCGCCCTCGCCGGGGGGCGGCTGGGCTATTTCGCCGCGTCACCGGAGATCGTGGACGCGGTCCGCGTGGTCCGGCTGCCGTACCACCTCTCGGCCACCACGCAGGCGGTCGCCCGCGTCGCGCTCGCGCACGCCGACGAGCTGCTCGGCGCGGTGGGGGAGCTGCGCGCGGAGCGGGACCGCACCGTCACGTGGCTGCGCGAGAACGGCTGGCGCGCCGCCGACTCCGACGCGAACTTCGTGCTCTTCGGCACCTTCGACGACCGGCATGCCGTCTGGCAGGGCCTGCTCGACCGCGGCGTGCTCATCCGCGAGACTGGACCCGACGGCTGGCTGCGCGTCTCCATCGGCACCGCCGCGGAGATGACGGCGTTCCGCACCGCACTGGAAGAGGTAACCGCATGAGCAGGACCGGCCGCATCGAGCGGGCGACGAAGGAGACGAAAGTCCTGGTCGAGATCGACCTCGACGGCGCCGGGCGCACCGACGTCTCCACCGGCGTCGGCTTCTACGACCACATGCTCACCTCCTTCGGCAAGCACGGCCTCTTCGACCTCACCGTGCAGGTCGAGGGCGACCTGCACATCGACGCCCACCACACCGTCGAGGACACCGCCATCGCGCTCGGCCAGGCCTTCGCGCAGGCCGCCGGGGACAAGGCCGGGACCCGCCGCTTCGGCGACGCCATGATCCCGATGGACGAGTGCCTGGTGCAGGCGGCCGTCGATCTCTCCGGCCGGCCCTACCTGGTGCACACCGAACCCGACGGCGCCCCGCCGATGATCGGGACGCAGTACGCGACGACGCTGACGCGACACGTCTTCGAGTCCTTCGTCTACCACGCCGCGATCGCGCTGCACGTCACCGTCCACGCCGGCCGCGACTGGCACCACGTCACCGAGGCGCAGTACAAGGCCGTGGCCCGCGCACTGCGCGCCGCCGTCGAGCACGACCCGCGGGTGCAGGGCGTGCCGTCCACGAAGGGCGTCCTCTAATCGCAGCCAAGATCACGATCCTGGACTACGGCTCGGGCAACCTCCGCTCCGCGCAGCGGGCGTTCGAGCGCGCCGGGGCCGAGGTCACCGTCACCGCCGACCGGGCCGCCGCGGACAACTGTGACGGCCTCGTGGTGCCCGGCGTCGGCGCCTACGCCGCCTGCATGGCCGGGCTGCATGCCGTCGAGGGCGAGCTGATCGTCCAGTCGCGGGTCGCCTCGGGACGTCCGCTGCTCGGCATCTGCGTCGGCATGCAGGTGCTCTTCGACGCCGGTGTCGAGCACGGTGTCGAGTCCACCGGACTCCGCGTGCTGCCGGGCCGGGTCGAGGCGCTGCACGCGCCGGTGGTCCCGCACATGGGGTGGAACACCGTCGAGGCGGCGGCAGGGACGACGCTCTTCGCCGGCATGCCCGCCGACACCCGCTTCTACTTCGTCCACTCTTACGCTGCGCACGAGACGTCCGGTCACGTCACCTACGCGACGCACGGCGAGCGTTTCGTCGCCGCCGTGGAGAGCGGCAGCGTCAGTGCGACGCAGTTCCACCCGGAGAAGTCCGGCGACGCCGGCGCCACCCTCATCGAGAACTGGATCGCGACCCTCTGACGGGCCGGGCCGCTCCTCCGGGCCGGCAGGCCGAACCCGCCGGACGTCACGAACCCGCCGGCAGGCCGAACCCGCCGGACGTCACGAACCCGCCGGCAGGCCGAACCCGCCGGCTGATCGAACCCGCCGGACGTCACGCGAGTGGTCGAATTCGGGTGCGAGTGGTCGGTTCGGGAGCGACCACTGGACCTCGAAATCGACCACTCGGCGTACAGCAGCGGACCAGCAGCGGGACCGGCAGCGAGACCGGCAGGGGAAGTGGCTACAGCAGCGGGACCGGCGGCGAGAGAGGTGGGACGTGAGCAAGGAGCGGCAGCGGGCGCGCGCGGAGCGCGAGGCGGTGGCGGCGCGCCGGGCCGAGGAGCAGCGCGCCGCGCGAGAGCGTGAGGCGGCGGCGCGGCGCCTGCGTGAACGTCGCGCGCTGCGCTGGCGCCGACTGCGGCTGTGGTCGAACGCTGGTCAGCGTCGCGATACCCGCGAGCGGGTCGCCGCGCTGATCCTGCTCATCAGTGTTGCCCTCGTCCTGGTGTACGTCCTGACCCGCTCGACGGCCGCGACGGTCGGCACTGGGATCATCGCCCTGATCGGGCTCCCGGTCCTGGTGATGCTCTTCTTCGAACGGAGACGGTGAATGACGCTCGAGTTGCTGCCCGCGGTGGACGTCGCGGACGGTCAGGCGGTGCGGCTGGTGCAGGGTGCCGCGGGCTCGGAGACGTCCTACGGTGACCCGCTGGAGGCGGCGCTGCAGTGGCAGCGCGACGGCGCCGAGTGGATCCACCTCGTCGACCTCGACGCCGCCTTCGGCCGGGGTGACAACCGCGCCCTGCTCGCCGAGGTGGTGGGGCGCCTCGACGTCGCCGTCGAGCTCTCCGGCGGCATCCGCGACGACGCCTCGCTCGAGGCCGCGCTCGCCACCGGCTGTAGGCGCGTGAACCTCGGCACCGCGGCCCTGGAGTCGCCGGAGTGGGTCCGCTCGGCCATCGCGCGACACGGCGACAAGATCGCCGTCGGTCTGGACGTCCGCGGCACCACGCTCGCCGCGCGCGGCTGGACGCAGGACGGCGGGGACATCTGGGAGACGCTGGCCCGCCTGGACGCCGACGGCTGCGCCCGCTACGTCGTCACCGACGTCACCAAGGACGGCACGCTGAAGGGCCCGAACCTGGAGCTGCTGCGCGAGGTCTGCGCGCGGACGGACAAGCCGGTGGTGGCCAGCGGGGGAGTCTCGTCGCTGGACGACCTGCGTGCCATCGCCTCGCTCACCGACCTCGGCGTGGAGGGCGCCATCGTGGGCAAGGCGCTCTACGCCGGTGCCTTCACGCTGCCGGACGCCCTCGCCGCCGTGCGCTGACGGGTGGCCCGTCTCGCGGAGTGGCTCGAAGGTGCGCGGCCGCGCACCCTGCTGCTCGCGCCCGCCCCGGTCATCGCCGGGGTCGGCGTCGCCGCGCACGACGGTGACGTCCGGTGGTGGCGTGCCGTGTTGGCGCTGCTGGTCGCGCTCGCACTGCAGGTGGGCGTCAACTACGCCAACGACTACAGCGACGGCGTGCGCGGCACCGACACCGACCGCGTCGGACCGCTGCGGCTGGTCGGCTCGGGTGCGGCGTCGCCGCGCGCGGTGCTCGCCGCGGCCGCCGCCTCGTTCGCGGTGGCCGGCGTGGCCGGCCTGGTGCTGGCGCTGCTGGCCGCCTGGTGGCTCGTCCCGGTAGGGCTGGTCTGCATCGCCGCGGCCTGGAGCTACACCGGCGGTCGGCGGCCCTACGGCTACCGCGCCCTCGGCGAGGTCGCGGTCTTCGTCTTCTTCGGGCCGGTCGCGACGGTGGGGACGGCCTTCGTCCAGACCGGACGGATCACCGGTAGCGGCCTGCTCGCCTCGTTGACGCCGGGACTGCTCGCCGTCGCGGTGCTCGTCGCCAACAACCTGCGCGATGTGGGTGGTGACACCCTCGTCGGCAAGCGGACGCTCGCCGTGGTGCTGGGGGAACGTCGCACCCGCGCGCTCTACGTCGGCTGCCTCGTCGCCGCCCTCGTGCCCCCGGTCCTGCTCGGGGCCAACTGGTGGACGGAGCTCCTGCTCCTCGGCGCCGGCCTCGCCGCCCGTCCGGTCGTCTCGGGCGCCACCGGCCGCGCGCTCATCCCGACGCTGCGCACGACCGGTCAGCTTGCCGTGCTTGCCTCGGTTGTGCTGGCGCTCGGCCTCGCCGACGTCGTCTGACGTGACACCGGTCGGGATCTTGGTCCCGGCCGGACCGGAGCCTGCGAACGTTAGGCTGACGCGCCCGGCGTTGCGATGATCGCGGTGCGGGTTTATCGGGAGGGAAACCGATGACGTTCCGTCGTGCTTGCACGCTCATCACGGTGGCGGCGCTTGCCACCGTGTGTGCCGCCGTCCTCGCTGCTCCGGCCGCCGTCGCTGCGCCGGTGACAGTGCAGGTCGGGACGGTGGCTGACGGGCTCACGACCGTCGCCGGGCAGCTCGTCCTCGCCGGGAGCACCGGCGTCGACACCGGCCCCGCCGCCGGACCTTATGAGTCGCGAATCATGATCAGCGGTATCGCCGCTGCGTCCTCGCTGGCCGAGGCAGGCGGCGGGACCGTCTACGCCAGTGGCAGCGCCGGGCTCTTCTCGTTCACCGAGGACAACGCCACGGCGATCGACACCGGGCCCTACGGCTGCCTCGGCGACGTCGCCGCGACACGGGCGGCAGTGTGGGTGGTGTCGAGCTGCGAGGACGGGAACCCCACGGACCCGCGAATCGTCTCGATCAGCACCGGCGAAGCTGGCGGTACGGCTCCTGCGATCACCGCCGACGCGATCTCTGTGGGGTCCGGCGGCCAGGTTCGACTGGCGAGCGTGCCCGCCGCACCCGACTTCCTCGCTGTCGCTGACGAGACAGCGCCGCCGTCCAGCGACACCGACGGCGTGCCGACACGGCGTGCACGGGTCTTCGACATCGGGGCGGGATCCGCCACGCCGTCGTACACGTCGGATTTCGGTGCCGGGGACGGCGTGCCGGTCCTCGCGCTGTCGCCGGACGGGACCCGGTTGCTCGCCGGTGCCGGCTACTCGACCTCGGTCTTCGATCTGGTCAACCAGCGTTACCTCGCCGACCTGTCCTACTTCACCGGCCACAACGACATGATCAAGGACGCCGCCTTCACCGCCGACGGCCGCCACGCGGCGGTCGCGTGGTCCGGCGACGACGGTCGGGGCGGGGTGACCACGTATGACGTGGCGGCCGCGGGTCGTGCCGCGCGCTTCACGTCCTATCCCGATAGCGCCGTGCCCGTCGCGGTCGCCTGGGACGGGAGCAGCCTGCTGGCCGCGGTCCCGCATGCCGGCGGCGATGTCCTCCGGTCGACTTCCCGGGCCTACCAGGGGGCGGTGACCGCGATCCTGCGCCCACCCACCTACCCCGTGGCGTGGGGCGGCAGGGTGACCATCGTCGGCACCCTCGCCGCCGCCTCCGGCGCGGTACTGCCCGGAGTGACCGTGAGCGTCACGCGCTCCGGACCCGGCGGGACCGTCGCCCTCCCGTCTCGCACATCCGACGCCGACGGCGTCTTCACGATCGCCGACACGCCCACGCAGCCGGGGCGTTACGGCTACTCCGTTACCCGTGTGGCCGACGATGAGTTCGCCGCCGTCGCGACCACCCTGGCCCTCACGATCCGGCCGCGGCCGAACTCGCTGAGCCTCCGCTTCGACCGCGCGAGCTATGAGGCCACGCAGCCGGCTATGGTCACGATCCGGCTCGGTCACTGGACCAGCAACCGGACGGTGCGCCTCTACGGCGAGGCCTGGCACGTCCCGCGACAGCTGATCCGGACCGGCACCGTGGACCGAAGCGGGGTGTTCCGGACGAAGATCTACATGCCCTTCACCAGTCGCTTCACCGCGACGTACAGCGGGGACAGCCAGTATGCGGCGGCCTCAGCCGGGGTATCGCGCACCGTCGGCGTCCGGGCCTTCGCCTCGACGAGCAAGCCCCTGGCCACGAAGGGCAGCTACCGCGTCTTCCGCGCGAGGAAGCCGATGGCGATCGCCGCCAACGTCACCCCGTGGGTGCGTAGTGCCCGGGTCAACTTCGTCGTGCAGGCGTTGCACGGCAAGCGCTGGCGGTCCTGGGGCTCCGGTGGCGCATCGGTGGACGACGACGGCTGGTCGGTGCTGCGTTTCACCGGCGCGCGCGGCGAGCGTTACCGGTTCCGGGCCACCATCGGCGACAGCCCACTCGCGCGGGGCGCGACCACCGCGTGGCGCTACCTCTCCTTCCGCTGACTTCGCGGCTGTGTAACGCATCCATATGCGTCACACAGCCGCGAACCGGGTCGAACCCGGCAACGTAGGCGCATGGCGACCACGGATGCAGTGCAGACATCGACGGACGGTCCCGAGCTCAAGCGCGTCCTCGGCCCGGGACTGCTGCTGCTCTTCATGATCGGCGACATGCTCGGCGCGGGCATCTACACGCTCACCGGCAAGGTCGCCGGCATCGTCGGCGGCGCGGTCTGGATCCCGCTGCTGGTGGCGTTCGTCATCGCCACCATCACGGCCTGCAGCTATCTCGAGCTGGTCACCAAGTACCCGAAGGCCGCCGGCGCTGCGCTGTACACGCACAAGGCCTTCGGCATCCATTTCCTCACCTTCATCGTCGCCTTCGCCGTGCTCTGCTCCGGCATCACGTCGGCGTCGACGGCGTCGCGGTCGTTCGCCGCCAACTTCGCCGAGGCCTTCGACATCACGCTGAGCGAGGGCTTGGGCATCACCCTGGTCGCGCTGGCCTTCCTGCTCGTCATCGCCGCGATCAACTTCCGCGGCGTGGGGGAGAGCGTGAAGCTCAACGTGGGGCTCACGATCATCGAGGCGAGCGGGTTGTTGATCATCCTGCTCGTCGGGGCCTGGGCGCTCGGTGGCGGTGACGGTGACTGGAGTCGCGTCACCGACATCAACCTGCCCGAGGGCAAGAGCGCCTTCGCCGCCATCGGCAGCGGGACCGCGCTGGCCTTCTTCGCCCTCATCGGCTTCGAGGACTCGGTGAACATGGCGGAGGAGACGAAGAACCCCGCCAAGATCTTCCCGCGGATGATGCTCACCGCGCTGGCCATCGTCGGCACGCTCTACATCGTCATCGGCATCATCGCCGTGGCCCTCGTGCCCCTGGACCAGCTCTCCTCGGGCAGCACGCCGCTGCTCCAGGTGGTCGAGGCCGGCGCCGCCGGCTTCCCGCTCTGGATCTTCGCCTTCATCACCATGTTCGCCGTCTCGAACACCGCGTTGATCAACATGCTCATGGCGAGTCGGCTCGTCTACGGCATGTCCCGCGAGCGGGTGATCCCGAAGGCGCTGGGGCACGTCCACCGCAGCCGGCGCACGCCGTGGGTGGCGATCGTCTTCACCACCGTCCTCGGCCTCACCCTCGTCGGCTTCGTCAACGAGATCACCTCGCTGGCCGACACCACCACGCTGCTGCTGCTGGCCGTCTTCAGCGTCGTCAACGTCGCGGTGCTCGTCCTGCGCCGGGACCGTGTCGAGCACGACCACTTCCGGACGCCGACGCTGCTCCCGATCGTGGGCGCGATCGTCTGCGTCTACCTGGTGACCCCGGCCATCGACCGGGACGCCGAGGTCTACAAGACAGCAGGCATCCTGCTCGGCCTCGGCGTCCTGCTCTGGATCGCCAATGCGATCCATCGGCACGCCGGCGACGCCAACGCCTCGCGGATCGAGGACCCGGCGAAGCTCAGCTGACGCCGACGGGCTCGCGCGGACTCTCGCCCCGGGCGAGCTCGCCACCGCGTGCCTCCTTGCCGAGCAGGGCGAGGACGGCGACGGCGATGAAGACCGGGATCATGGTCGCGGTGAGCGCGAAGGTGTAGCTGTGCGTCTCGGCCAGGTGCTCCTGGATCGGCAGGTTGAAGGCGGCCAAGCAGTTGCCGAGCTGGTACGTCACGCCGGGGTAGAAGCCCCGGATCTCGGCGGGCGACAGCTCGGTCAGGTGTGCGGGGATCACACCCCAGGCGCCCTGGACGACGAACTGCATGAGGAACGAACCGAGGCAGATCATCCCCAGCGTCGTCGAGGCCGCGAAGAGGGGCAGGATCGGCAGTCCCAGCACCGCGCAGAAGACCACGACGGCGCGCCGGCCGTACTTCTCCGACGCCGCTCCCATGATCGTTCCGCCGATGAGCGCGCCGACGTTGTAGAGGATCGCGATGTAGAGCGCGGTGTTCGGCGCGAAGCCCAGCCCCTCCTTGAGGAAGGTCGGGTAGACGTCCTGCGTGCCGTGGCTCATCCAGTTGAAGGCGGTCATGAGCAGGATCAGGTAGCCGAAGCGGCGCAGCACCTTGCCATCGGACATGACGTCTCGGAAGCGGGTCTTGTTCTTGACGACGTTGGCGCGCGTCTCCTGCCAGACCTCGGACTCCGAGACCTGCGTGCGGACGAAGAGCGACACCAGCGCGGGTAGCACCGAGAAGGCGAAGAGCCCGCGCCAGCCCCAGGTCGTGAGATTCTCGATGAGCAGATAGACGACGGCGGCGAACATGTAGCCGATCGCGTACCCCTGTTGGACGATTCCGGAGACCAGACCGCGCTTGCCCGGCGGCACCTTCTCCATCGCCAGCGAGGCGCCGAGACCCCACTCGCCTCCCATGCCGATGCCGTAGAGGAGTCGCAGCACCAGCAGGTAGGTGTAGTTCGGCGCGAAGGCGCAGAGCAAGCCGACGACCGAGTAGAAGCTCACGTCGATGACGAGCACCTTCTTGCGGCCGACGCGGTCCGCCCACGCGCCGAAGATCGCCGCCCCGACCGGACGCATGAGCAACGTCGCGGTGGTCAGGAACGCCATGCGCTCGAGCGAGACGCCGAGGTCCTTGCCGACCTCGGCGTAGACGAGGACGACCACGAAGTAGTCGAAGGCGTCCATCGCCCAGCCCAGGGTCGCCGCGGCGACGGCCCGGATGTCACCCGCGGTCATCTGCTGCGGTGCGCTCGTGTCGCTCACATCCGCCTCCGAGAATTCGCTCATTCAGCTCTTATGACTCGCTCACGACACCGTATGCCCGCCCGCGGCGCAGCTGAATCAGTCTTGGCAGACTGACCCGGTGACCACCGCCGCGACGCTCGCCGTCCGCGTCATCCCCTGCCTGGACGTCGACGCCGGTCGGGTCGTCAAGGGCGTCAACTTCACCGGGCTGCGGGACGCGGGTGACCCCGTCGAGCTCGCCCGCCGATACGACGAGCAGGGCGCCGACGAGCTCACCTTTCTCGACATCACGGCCTCCTCGGGTGGGCGGGAGACGACGTACGAGGTCGTGCGCCGGACCGCCGAGCAGGTCTTCATCCCGCTGACGGTGGGCGGGGGAGTCCGGACCCCCGACGACGTCGACGCGCTGCTGCGCGCCGGGGCGGACAAGGTCGGCGTCAACACCGCTGCCATCGCCCGGCCCGAGCTGATCGGTGAGATCGCCCGCCGTTTCGGCAACCAGGTGCTGGTGCTCTCGGCCGACGCCCGACGCGTGCCCGAGGGCGGGACGCCCACGCCGAGCGGCTTCGAGGTCACCACCCACGGCGGCCGGCGCGGCACCGGCATCGATGCGCTGGAGTGGATCGCCCGCGCCGCCGACCTCGGTGCCGGCGAGATCCTGCTCAACTCGATGGACGCCGACGGCACCAAGGACGGCTTCGACCTGGACCTCATCAGACTCGCCCGCGCCGCGGTCGACGTCCCCGTGATCGCCAGCGGGGGAGCGGGGGCCCGTGAGCACTTCGCCCCGGCCGTGGCGGCGGGGGCGGATGCCGTCCTCGCCGCGTCGGTCTTCCACTTCGGCGACCTCACGGTCGGCGACGTCAAGGCCGACCTGCGGGCCGCAGGGGTGGTGGTCCGGTGACGGGCCGCCGGCGTGAACTCCGCGTAGGATCACCAACCGCCCATCGCAGCCGGACCCCGGAGTGACCATGCGCGAGCGCAGGCGCGTCCACCGCGACGACGACGTCGAGCACGAGACGCCGTCAGCCGTCGTGGGCGCCGTGTCGATCGGGACGGCGCCCCTGCCGTTCCTCGCCGTCTACGCCACGCTCTTCCTGATCCACGGGACGATCGCGCCGGCCCACCCGCCGGCGATCACCTCCAGCCAGGACGGCGAGCTCGTCGCCGGCATTGTCGCGGTGGTCATCTTCCTCGCGCTGTCGGCCACGCTGTGGCTCTTCCTCAACGGCAGGCTCCGCTGGCCCTTCCTGCTCGGCCAGGTCGTCGTGCTCGCCACGACCGTGTGGTTCCTCGTGGACGAGACGGTGGGCGGTCGGGCGGTCTCGCTGCTGGTGCTGGTGACGAGCCTGGTCGCGCTGGTGCTGGGTCTGGCTCCCGACAGCTGGCGCCACGTCGGACGGACCCCGCCGGCCGCGCTGCTCCGGCTGTTCAGGCAGGCCCCGGCGCCGGCCGCGGGCGATCCGCAGCTGCTCCCCGGCAGCGGGGCGCCGACCATGGTGGAGCCGGCATCGCTGCGCCGCCGGTCGGGCACCGACTGATCCACCCGGAGCGATTCAGCACCTACCCTGCTCACAGGTTTCGCCCATGTTTGGCTCAGGGTAACCGCTCAGGATGGACACAGCACGGACCAAGACCGCACCTGGTCAGTGATCCTGACGAGGCTCAATCCGGGAGATCCAACGAAATGAGCGCAGCCACCGTCGTGTCCAGCAGCCCCCTCACCAAGCGCCGGGTCCTCGTCGTCGACGACGAGGACAACGTGACGCACCTCGTCTCCTCCGCGCTGCGCTTCGACGGCTTCGAGACCGTCACCGCCGACAGCGGAACCGCCGCACTGGCCAAGGTCGCCGAGACCGACCCCGACCTCATCGTCCTCGACGTCATGATGCCGGGTCTGGACGGTCTCGGCGTGCTGCAGAACCTCCGCGCCGCCGGGTCGCAGGTGCCGGTCATCTTCCTCACCGCGCGCGACACCGCCAGCGACCGCATCGTGGGCCTGCGCTCCGGTGCCGACGACTACGTCGTCAAGCCGTTCAGCATCGAGGAGCTGCTGGCCCGGGTGCACGCGGTGCTGCGCCGTTCCGCGCCGGACGCCGGCCGCGAGGGCGTGCTGCGCGTCGCCGACCTGGAGCTGGACGAGAACAGCCACGAGGTCACCCGCGCGGGCCAGGAGGTCCACCTCACCGCCACCGAGTTCGAGCTGCTGCGCTACCTCATGCGCAACGAGCGGGTGGTGCTCAGCAAGACCCAGATCCTGGACCGCGTCTGGAAGTACGACTTCCAGGGGCAGTCGAACATCGTCGAGCTCTACATCGGTTACCTGCGCAAGAAGATCGACAACGTCGAGCCCAAGCTCATCCACACGATCCGCGGCGCCGGCTACGTGATCAAGGCTCCGCGTAGCTAGCCCACCTTGAGCACCTCCCACTACACCCCGCCTCCGCCGACGGCACCGCCCCCGCCGGAGGACTCGGGACCCGTCGACCCGCCGGTTCACCCTCCCGAACCGGCGGGTCGTCGCGTCCGGCGCGGGCCGCGCAGCCTGAACTCGAAGATCACGATCTTCGTGGTGTCGCTCGTCGTCGTCCTGGTGACGATCATCGGGGCGGCCACCTACTACTCGCTCCGCGCGTTTCTCTCCAGCAAGCTCGACCAGCAGCTGCAGACCACCCTCGGCCAGGCCGGCAGCGTCAACGACATCTTCCGCGACTCCGCCAACGGTCCCGCGCCGCTGGAGGTCTTCGCCGTCGCCCTGGACCCCGGCGACGGCAGCTTCATCACCTACCCGCCGGCGCAGAGCACCAACCTGGAGCCGATCCGGCTGCGGCCGGACGACGCCCGTCGCCTGGTCAGCTACGCCGGCGCCGGACCGCTCACCATCCGCACCACCGACGGCCACGAGCTGCGGGTCAGTGTGCAGTCCGAGACGGTGCTGCTCTCCAACGGCGAGCGGATCCGAGCCCTGGTCGTCATCGGCCTCAGCACCGCCGACGAGCGGCAGACGTTGCGCCAGCTGCTGGTGCTGGAACTCGTCATCGGCGGCGCCGCCGTGCTGATCGCGCTCTTCGCCACGACCGCCGGCGTCCGCTTCAGCCTGCGACGGCTGCGCCGCGTCACCGTCACCGCGCAGGACGTGGCCACGGAGCTCTCGCCCGAGGGCGCCGGCCTGGACCGACGCGTCCCCGACGACGAGCCCGACACCGAGGTCGGCCAGCTCGCGACCTCGTTCAACACCATGCTCGCGGCGGTCGAGACCCAGTTCGCGGCCCGCGTCGAGAGCGAGCAGCGGATGCGGCAGTTCCTCGCCGACGCCTCGCACGAGCTCCGCACGCCGCTCACCTCGATTCGCGGTTACGCCGAGCTGGCGCGGATGCAGCGCGCGATCGGCGACAACAACGAGGACAACCTGGACCGCATCGAGTTCGAGGGCACCCGGATGTCCCGGTTGGTGGAGGATCTGCTGCTGCTGGCGCGGGGCGACGGCAGCGGCGACGACCGGCCGATGGAGCGGCAGCTCGTCGACGTCGCCGGGCTCATCGACGACGCGGTCGCCGGTTCTCGCGCCGCCTTCCCGCAGCGCGAGATCATCGTCGAGGACATCGACGCGGACGCCTACGTCGTCGGTGACCCGGACCAGCTGCTGCGCGTCGTTCGGAACCTCGTCACCAACGCGGCCGTCCACACCGCCGCCGAGCGACCCATCCGGGTCGCGGTGGACTCCGACGAGGTAGGCGTGGCCATCAAGGTCATCGACGGCGGGCCCGGGCTGCCACCGGAGGAGGCCGCTCACGTCTTCGAGCGCTTCTGGCGGGCGGACAAGGCGCGGACCCGGGCCCGGGGTGGCAGCGGCCTCGGTATGTCGATCGTGGCCACCATCGTGCGCCGCCACGGCGGCAGCGTCCGCTTCGACAGCACCGTCGAGCACGGCAGCACCGTCACGGTGTGGCTGCCGGGGGTGCAGCCGGGCTGAACCGGTGCCGGGCAGGTCGGATCGCGGGCTGCGGCACAATTGGCGCCATGCCGCCCGGAGACCCCTCCGCGCTCGACCCCGCCGTGGCCGAGCGTCTCAAGCGCGACCCCGCCGGTCTGGTCGCCGCGATCGTCCAGCAGTACGACACCGGAGAGGTGCTCATGCTCGGCTGGATGGACGACGAGGCGCTGCATCGCACCCTCACCACCGGTCGCGGCACGTTCTGGTCCCGCAGCCGGCAGGCGTACTGGGTCAAGGGCGAGACCTCGGGCCACACCCAGCAGGTGAAGTCGGTGGCGCTGGACTGCGACGGGGACGCGCTGCTGGTCAAGGTCGACCAGACCGGCCCGGCCTGCCACACCGGCGACCACAGCTGTTTTGACGCCGGCGACCTGCCGGTGCGCGCGTGAGCACCCCGCTGGGCCGCGCGGACCTCGACCGGCTCGCGCGGACGCACCGGATGGTGCCGATCACCCGCACCCTCTTCGCCGACTCCGAGACGCCGGTGGGGGTCTATCGCAAGCTCGCCGCCGGTCGTCCCGACACGTTCCTGCTCGAGTCGGCCGAGCCCGGCGCGTCGTTCTCCCGCTGGTCGTTCGTGGGCGTGAACGCGCTGGCCAAGCTCTCGGTCGTCGACGGAGAGGCGGCCTGGAGCGGGAACGTCCCCGACGGACTGCCCCGCGACGGCGACCCGCTGGCCGTGCTGCGCGACTCGTGGCGGGCGCTGCGGGCACCGCGGCTGCCCGGACTGCCGCCGCTGACGGGGGGCTTCGTCGGCTATCTGGGCTATGACGTGGTGCGCCGGCTGGAGCGGCTGCCCGACAAGGCCGACGACGATCTCGGCCTGCCCGAGCTGACGATGCTGCTGATGGGTGACGTCGTCGCCGTGGACCTGCACGCCTGCACTGTCACCCTCATCGCGAACGTCGTGGTGGCCCCCGGCATGACCGGGGCGCAGCTGGACGACGCCTATGCCGACGCCGTCCACCGCCTGGACGTGATGCAGGCAGGTCTCGCCACACCGACCCCCCCGACCGTCGCGACGGTGGCGAGCGTCGGTCCCAAGGAGGCGGAGTCACGCACCGAGCCCGGCGGCTACCAGCGCGCGGTGCGGGCAGCCATCGAGGCGATCCGGGCCGGCGAGATCTTCCAGATCGTGCCGGGCCAGCGCTTCGGGGTGGCGACCGACGCCGACCCGCTCGACGTCTACCGGGTGCTGCGCACCCTCAACCCGTCGCCCTACATGTACTACCTGCACCTCGACGACCTGGACATCGTCGGCAGCAGCCCGGAGGCGCTGGTGACGGTGCACGAGGGCGAGGCGACGATCCACCCCATCGCCGGCACCCGGAAGCGGGGCGACACCCCCGAGCGGGACGCCGAGCTGATCCACGAGATGGTGAACGACCCCAAGGAGCGCGCCGAGCACGTCATGCTCGTCGACCTGGCGCGCAACGATCTCGGCCGGGTCTGCGTGCCGGGCAGTGTCAGCGTCGTCGAGTTCGGCGCGGTGGAGCGCTACAGCAACGTCTCCCACATCGTCTCGACGGTGACCGGTACCGTCGCCGACGGGGTCGACGCCTTCGACGTCTTCGCCTCGGCCTTCCCGCACGGCACCGTCACCGGTGCGCCGAAGGTCCGCGCGATGGAGCTCATCGACGAGCTCGAGCCGGTCCGGCGGGGCATCTACTCCGGCGCGCTGGGCTACATGGACCTCGCCGGTGACATCGACATGGCGATCTGCTTCCGCACCGCGATCATGACCGGCGGGATGGCCTACGTGCAGGCGGGGGCGGGGGTCGTGGCCGACAGCGACCCCGACTCCGAAGACCTCGAGACCCGTAACAAGGCCCGGGCCGTGCTGCAGGCGATCGCGACCGCCGAGACGCTGCGCACGGTCACGTGAGGCGGTCGGAGTGACGCGGCACCGCCCGCTGGCGCTGGCGCTGCTGCTGGACCTGGTCGGGGCCGGTGCGGCCCTGCTCGTCTCGATCCAGACCTGGCAGCGGCTGACCGCGACCCGGGAGGGTCCCTTCCCGGCGGCGCGGGTGGAGCTGGTGGGTCGCGAGGTGGAGCCCGCGGTGACGGCGCTCGCTCTCGTCGCGCTCGCCGGCGTCGTGGCGGTGCTGGCCACCAAGGGACGCTGGCGCCGCCTCGTGGGGGCGGTCGTCGCCCTCGCCGGGGCCGGCGTGGTGTGGCGCGCGGCGACCGCCTTCGGTCCCGTCTCCGAGCGGCGCGCCCTCGACGTCATCGCCGACAAGCGGGAGACCTTCAATCCCGGCGCCGCCGGCCGCGTGGCGATCACGACGCTGCCCGCCTGGCCGGCGGTGACGATCGGCTGCGGGGTGGTGGTCCTCGTCGCGGGCCTGCTGGTCGCCGTTCGGGGTGGCCGGTGGGAGGGGATGTCGGCGCGCTACGACTCCACCGCCGCGCAGGCCGCCGCGGCTCGGCCCGGCAGCGCCGAGGATCTCGCCGCCGACGAGGCACGGGCGGCGGCGGCGATGTGGTCCGCGCTGGACCGCGGTGAGGATCCGACCCGCAACTCGGGATCGGCGTCGGGCACGGCAGCATCGGACCCGGCTGCCGACCCGCGCGACCCGTGACACCGCCGAGTCGTTACCCTCATTCCACGGCACGTGTGAGCTGCACAGTGTCGGCAGCACGACGATCTCCGTCCACGACGCAGGGGGGTGACCCGGTGGCGAGCGTTCTCGACGACATCGTCGCTGGCGTCCGTGAGGATGTCGCAGCCCGTGAGGCCGCCCGGCCGCTGGCCGAGGTCAAGGCCCGCGCCGCCGACGCCCGTCCCGCCCGTGATGCGCACGCAGCGCTGCTCGAACCCGGCGTCGGCGTGATCGCCGAGGTCAAGCGCAGCAGCCCGTCCCGCGGCGCGCTCGCGACCATCGACGACCCGGCCGGGCTCGCCGCGCAGTACGAGGCCGGCGGCGCCCGCGTCATCAGCGTGCTGACCGAGCAACGCCGCTTCGGTGGCAGCCTCGCCGATCTCGACGCCGTCCGTGCCGCGGTGGACATCCCGGTGCTGCGCAAGGATTTCGTCGTCGGCAGCTATCAGGTGCACGAGGCGCGCGCTCACGGCGCCGACGTCGTCCTGCTCATCGTCGCCGCGCTGGAGCAGAACGTCCTCATCGGACTGCTGGAGCGGGTGGAGTCGCTCGGGATGACCGCGCTGGTGGAGGTGCACACCGAGGACGAGGCCTCGCGCGCCCTCGACGCCGGCGCCCGCGTCATCGGCATCAACGCGCGCAATCTCAAGACCCTCGACGTCGATCGCTCCACCTTCGAGCGCATCGCCCCCGGCCTGCCGAGCGGCGTGGTCAAGATTGCCGAGTCCGGTGTCCGCGGCCCGCGTGACCTCATCGAGTACGCCTCCTGCGGCGCTGACGCCGTGCTGGTGGGCGAGTCGCTGGTGCTCGGCGCCGACCCGCGGCAGGCCGTGGCCGATCTCGTCACCGCCGGCGCCCACCCGGCGACCCCGCGCGCGGCGCGCTAGCGTCCCTCGGGCAGCCGCAGCACGGTCACGGCCCAGTCCGCGGCCTCGTGCCAGCCGGTGAGGTCCCAGCCGGCAAACCGGTGCTCCCGCACGAGACCGGACGCCGCGGCGTCGGCGTCGAAGGCGGCCAGCGTGTATGCGCGATCCAGCGCAAAACCGGTGACGACGCGCCCACCCGGCCGGACGTGTGCCGCGATGTGGTCCAGCACGGCACCCTCGGAGCCGGGAGCCAGGTAGACCATCACGTTGCCGGCGAGGACGGCCAGGTCGAACGGCTCGGCGTCGAGGTCCAGGGTGGCGAGGTCCGCGTGGACCCAGCGGGGACCCGGGTGGTCGGCACGGGCCGCGGCCAGCAGCACCTCGTCGACATCCACGCCGACGACGTCGTGGCCGCGGGCGTGGAGGGCCGCGGCGATCCGTCCCGGCCCGCAGCCGGCGTCCAGCACCCGTGAGCCGGGTGGGACCAGCGCGTCCACCAACCGGGCCTCGCCGGTGAGGTCCGCACCTTCGGCGGCGAGGCGCCGGAACCGCTGCACGTAGGCCGCGGAATGTCCGGCGGCGGTGTCGGTGAACCAGCGCGGGGTGCTCACCGGCTCTCGATCCTGGCGCGGAGCTCGCGGGTGGTGGCCGCGGCCTGCGCCGGGGTGACACCGCCGCCGACGAGGGTCAGCGCGAAGGCCGACTCGTCACCCCACGCGCACGCCGTCACCGCCTCGCCGGAGGTGGTGCCGCTGGCGCAGCGCAGGAAGCCGCCGAGCGGACCGGCGGAGTGCGCCGTCGTCCGGCCACCGCCCCCGAAGCTGCGGGCGGCGGCGCCGAGGAAGAACTTCAGGCTGGACTCCACGCCGTCGCGGCGGACCTGGCTACGCAGCGACCGGATGTCACGCAGTGCGATGCCGATGACGACGACGCGGTCGCCGCTGGAGACCTGCTCCAGGACCGCCACGGCGGCGTGCCGGACGACCTCGTCGGGGTCGTCGCCGTCGCGGGCGAGCCGCTGACCCAGATCGGCCTTGAGATCGTCGGCGTCGACGCCGGCGACCGGCCGGTAGCCGGCAATCCGCGCCGGCACGGCCAGGCTGCGGCCGCCGGTGCCGCGTGCGTCGGTGACGTCGCTGTCGGAGAGCACCGCCAGCAGCGTTCCCACCACGGCCGCGACCACCACGACGACCGCGACGGCGATGACGGCCGGGTGCAGCCGCCGGCGGGGCGGCGTCACCGGTGGCGGCGGACCGCCGGGGTAAGGGCTCCAGGCGGAGTAGGGCTGGCCGGGCTGCTGCTGACCCGGCTGCGGGTAGGCCGGCGGCGGATAGCCCGGCTGCTGCTGACCCGGCTGCGGATAGCCGAGCTGCTGCTGACCCGGCTGCGGATAGCCCGGCGGGGGAGAGGGCTGCCGGTACGGGTCGTGGGGCGGATGGTGGTGCGGGTCGTAGGCCTGCCCGTCGCCGTGGTCGGTCACGATCCTCCTCCTGCTCGCACTGCCGATCGGAGCCTACGCAGTCGGCGAGACGGGCAGCTCCCGGTATCGTCGGGGTCATGGCGAACCTGACGATGCTGCCGACGGCGGTGCCGACCGCGGCCGGCGGGCGATGGCGGGGCTGACCGCTCCCGTCCGCTCATCCCTTCGCCCTTCCGGAGTACGACCATGACCTCCACCCGTCCCGCCACGCCCGCCACCGTCCCCGATCCGACCGGCCACTTCGGCCGTTACGGCGGACGCTTCGTCCCCGAGGCGCTCGTCGCCGCGATCGACGACCTCACCGCCGCCTTCGAGCAGACGCAGGCCGACCCCGCCTTCCGCGCCGAGCTGGCGCGGCTGCACCGCGACTACAGCGGACGCCCGTCGCCGCTCACCGACGTCCCGAAGTTCTCGGCCCACGCCGGGGGAGCGCGCATCCTGCTCAAGCGCGAGGACCTCAACCACACCGGCTCCCACAAGATCAACAACGTTCTCGGCCAGGCGCTGCTCACCAAGCACATCGGCAAGAAGCGGGTGATCGCCGAGACCGGTGCCGGGCAGCACGGCGTGGCCACGGCCACCGCCGCCGCGCTGCTGGACCTCGACTGTGTCGTGTACATGGGCGAGGAGGACACCCGCCGGCAGGCCCTCAACGTCGCCCGGATGCGGCTGCTCGGGGCGGAGGTCGTCCCGGTCACCACCGGCTCCAAGACGCTCAAGGACGCCATCAACGAGGCGATGCGGGACTGGGTCACCAACGTCGACACCACCAACTACGTCTTCGGCACCGTCGCCGGGCCGCACCCGTTCCCGCTGATGGTGCGCGAGTACCAGCGGATCATCGGCGACGAGGCGCGCGAGCAGATGCTGGCGCGGGTGGGCCGGCTGCCGGACGCCGTCGCGGCGTGTGTCGGTGGCGGCTCCAACGCGATCGGCATCTTCACCGCCTTCGTCCCCGACGCCGACGTGCGGCTGATCGGACTCGAGGCCGGCGGCGACGGCGTCGAGACCGGCCGCCACGCGTCGTCCATCACCGGAGGGACGCCCGGCGTGCTGCACGGTGCGCGCTCCTACCTGCTGCAGGACGACAACGGCCAGACCGTCGAGTCGCACTCCATCTCGGCCGGCCTGGACTACCCCGGCGTCGGGCCCGAGCACTCCTACCTGCACGACATCGGGCGCGCCGAGTACCGCCCCATCACCGACTCGCAGGCGATGGACGCCTTCTCGCTGCTCTCGCGGACCGAGGGGATCATCCCGGCCATCGAGTCGGCGCACGCGTTGGCCGGCGCCCTGGACCTCGGCCGCGAGCTCGGTCCCGACGCGGTGATCCTGGTCAACCTCTCCGGACGCGGTGACAAGGACGTCGAGACCGCGACCCGGTGGTTCGGCATGGATCTCGACGAGCAGCTGGCCGAGCCCGCCGCGGCGAAGAACCCCGAGGCGGCGTCGTGACCGCCGTCGGCGAGGCCATCGCCAAGGCGAAGGCGGACGGCCGCGCCGTGCTCGTGGGCTACCTCCCGGTCGGCTACCCGGACGTGGCGACGTCGATCGCGGCGATCGAGGCCCTGGTGGCCGGTGGCTGCGACATCGTCGAGGTGGGCATCCCCTACAGCGACCCGGTGATGGACGGCCCCACCATTCAGCGGGCGACCGAGCCGGCGGTCCGTGCCGGGGTCGGTATCCCGGACGCGCTGCGGGCCGTCGCCGCGGTGGCCGAGGCCGGCGCCGCCGCCGTGACGATGGGGTACTGGAACCAGGTCGAGCGGTACGGGGTGGAGCGCTTCGCCGCCGACCTCGCCGCCGCGGGAGGGTCCGGGGCCATCACGCCCGATCTCATCCCCGACGAGGCCGCCGAGTGGATCGCGGCCAGCGACAGCCACGACCTGGACCGCATCTTCCTGGTCGCGCCGTCCTCGACCGACAGCCGCATCGTCTCGACGGCCGCCGCGTCCCGCGGTTTCGTCTACGCCAGCGCGGTGATGGGCGTGACCGGGGCGCGGACCTCGGTCGGCGCGGCCGCCGGGACGTTGGTGTCCCGCATCCGGGAGCTGGCCCCCGAGACCGACGTCTGCGTCGGGCTGGGTGTCTCGACCGGTGAGCAGGCCGCCGAGATCGCCGCCTTCGCCGACGGCGTCATCGTCGGGTCGGCCCTGGTCAGGTGCCTGCTCGACTCACCCGACCAGACCGGGGTGGCACGGGTCCGCGAGCTGACCCGCGAACTGGCCGCCGGCGTCCGGCGCCGCTGACAGCGATTCGGGAGTGCTGATCCCGCTCAGCGGCATCAGCACTCCCGAATCGTGGAAGTTCAGCCGGTGGCGATGCGCTGCAGCTGCGAGTAGTCGCCGTTGAACTGGTCCTGGTCACCGGGGAACTGCCCCGAGTCCGCGTTCTGCCAGAAGGTGTAGTAGCTCCAGCCGGACGGGAGGGTGCCGGCGCTGGAGCTGTAGCGCGCGACCCAGAGCGGGTTCGTCGAGCCGAAGCTCCCCGCGGAGCCGACGCACTGGTTCCACCACGAGGTGGAGGTGTAGATCGTCGGGTAGGCGCCGGTCGCGGAGTGGTAGGTGTTGCTGAACGAGCTCACCCACGAGGCCATCGCCGACTGTGACAGGCCGTAGCAGGTCGCGCCGGAGGGGTTGTACTCCATGTCCAGCGCGCCGGGGAGCGTCTTGCCGTCGCTGGACCAGCCGCCGCCGTGGGCCAGGAAGTAGTTGGCCTGCGTCGCACCGCTGGAGGAGTCCGGGTGGGCGAAGTGGTAGGCACCCCGGATGAAGCCGGCGTTGTAGGAGCCGTTGTAGTTGGCGCTGAAGTTCGGGTCGGTGTAGCTCGTCCCCTCGGTCGCCTTGATGTAGACGAAGCGGGCACCGGCGCTGTACTGGGCGCCCCAGTTGATCGAGCCCTGGTAGTGGGACACATCGAAGCCGTAGACGACTCCGGCGGCCGAGGCCGGGGTGCTTGCGACGGTCAGTCCCAGCCCCGCGGCGAGGGTGGCCAGCAGGGCTACGAGTACACGTTTCACGGCAGCATCTCCAGTCTGCGATTCGGACAGAACGCCCAAACTCTTGCAGATGCTGTGTATCTCGTAAATAGGGAGGACTAGACCAATTGGTTACGGTTGGATGAGCAACTTGCCCGTCGTGCGGCGACCTTCGAGATCGGCATAGGCGCGCCGGACCTCGGCCAGGGGGTACTCGCCACCGATCTCGACCCGCAGCCGGTGCTCGATGACACCGGCGAAGACGTCGTCGGCGCGACCGAGGAGCTCGCTGCGCTCCGCGGCGTAGTGAGCCAGCGTCGGTCTCGTGACGAAGAGCGAGCCCCCGGAGTTCAGGCGCTGCAGATCCAACGGGGGCACCTGACCGCTGGCCGCCCCGAAGAGCGCGAGCGTGCCGCGGGGCCGCAGCGAGGCGAGCGAGGCGTCGAAGGTCGCCTTGCCGACGCCGTCGTAGACCACGTGCACCCCGGCGGGGACGAGGTCGTGGACGGCCGCGCTCAGTGCCTCGCCGGCGAGCTCGTCGGTGCGCAGCACGTGATCGGCGCCGGCATGCCGAGCCACCGCGACCTTGCCCTCGCTGCCCACGGTGGCGATGACCGTTGCCTGCTGGGCCTTGGCCATCTGGATGAGCAGCTGCCCGACGCCACCGGCTCCGGCGTGGACCAGGACGGTGTCGCCGCTGGTCACCGTGTAGGTCGAGTGGACCAGGTAGTGGGCCGTCATGCCCTGCAGCAGCACGGCCGCGGCCAGCTCCGGGGTGAGCCCCGCGGGCACCGGCACGGTGCGCTCGGCGCGGACGAGGGCGTGCGTGGCGTGCGCACCCTGCGCATCGGTGGTGGCGACGACGTCGCCGGCCGCGACCTCGGTCACCCCCTCGCCGAGTGCGACGACGCGGCCGGCGCACTCGTCGCCCAGGACGAACGGCGGTTCCTTCGGGTAGATGCCCTCGCGCATGTAGACGTCCTTGAAGTTGACGCCGCTGGCCGCGACCTCCACCAGCACCTCGCCGGGACCCGGTGTCGGGTCCGGGAGGTCCTGCACCTCGAGGACGTCGCCATCGCCGTGCCTGGTCACCACCACTGCGCGCATGGGGACATTCCTACCCGGCTACCGTGTCGTCGTGACTGCCCTGGCCTCGATCCCGAGCCCGACGCAGAGCGTGTGGCACCTGGGTCCGTTCCCGGTGCGCGCCTACGCCCTCTGCATCATCGTCGGCATCGTCGTCGCGTTGTGGCTGACGCTGCGGCGCTGGCGGGAGCGGGGCGGCAACCCCGACAACGTCTGGGACGTGGCGGGGTGGGCCATCGTCTTCGGCATCATCGGCGGCCGGCTCTACCACGTTCTCACCGATCCCGAGCTCTACTTCGCCGAGGGCAAGCACCCGATCGACGCGCTGAAGATCTGGGACGGCGGTCTCGGGATCTGGGGTGCGATCGCTCTGGGCGGGGTCGGCGCCTGGATCGGCTGCCGGCGCCACAACCTCAGGCTCGCCGTCTTCGCCGACGCCGCGGTGCCGGGCGTGATCTTCGCCCAGGCCATCGGCCGGCTGGGCAACTGGTTCAACAACGAGCTCTACGGCGCCCCGACCACGTTGCCCTGGGGTCTGCAGATCCACGACATCCGCGTCGAGGACGGCAAGGCCGCAGCCTGCACCTTCGGCGACATCGGTGCGAGCGTCTGCGGCACCTACCAGCCCACCTTCCTCTATGAGCTGCTCTGGGACGTGGCGATCGGTGTCGCGCTGCTGCTGATCGACCGGCGGCTGCGTCTCGGCAACGGCACGGTCTTCGCGCTGTACGTCATGGGCTACACCGCGGGTCGGGTCTGGATCGAGCTGCTGCGCCGCGACGACGCCAACCACATCCTGGGGCTGCGGCTCAACGTCTGGACCTCCGTCATCGTCTTCCTCGTCGGCCTCGCCCTCTTCCTGCGCCGCGGCGGGTTCGCAGCTGAGCGTGAGCCGAATCCCTATCGGGGCGACCCACCCGCGACGGGGGAAGAATCGTCGGCGACGGACAACGCCGACGGTGAGAACGCCGATGAGGACGAGGTGACAGCACGGGATGGGCACGACGACTGAGGCAGCGGACCTGGCGGGGCTGCCCGACCTCCCCGACGCCGAGATCCACCACGAGCACCGCGACGTCAGCGGCGGCTGGCTGCGTCCCACCGTCTTCGGGATGATGGACGGCCTGGTCTCGAACTTCGCGCTCATCGCCGGCATCGCCGGGGCGTCGTCCGGCAGCACCGAGATCGCCCTCGCCGGGTGGGCGGGTCTGGCCGGCGGCGCCTTCTCGATGGCCGCCGGTGAGTACATCTCGGTGCGTAGCCAGAACGAGTCGACGGAGGCCGAGGTCGCCGTCGAGCGGCGCGAGATCATCCACAACGCTGCGGCCGAGCAGGCCGAGCTCGCCGAGATGTACGTCGCCCGCGGCGTCGACCGGGACGTGGCGGAGAAGGTCGCCGAGCAGCTGTCGCGCGATCCCGACCAGGCCGTCCTGGTGCACGTGCAGGAAGAGCTCGGCGTCGACCCCAAGCAGCTGCCCAGCCCGGTGACGGCGGCGATGTCGTCCTTCGCCGCCTTCAGCGTCGGCGCGTTCCTGCCGCTGCTGCCCTACCTCTTCGGGTCGACGACGCTGGTGATCTCGGCGGTGCTGTCGGTGGTCGCGCTCTTCACCGCCGGCGCGGTGACCTCGCGGTTCACGGTGCGTCGCTGGTGGTTCGGCGGGCTGCGCCAGCTGGCGTTCGGCCTGCTGGCGGCGGCGGTCACCTACGGCGTGGGTTCGCTCTTCGGCGCGACGGTCGGCTGACCCGGTCCTTGACCGACCGACCGGTCGGTCTCTAGGGTCGGCCGGGTGAGCGAGCTTCCCGGAGTCGATCTTGCCGCGCTGTCCCGCTGGCTCGACGAGGCCGTCCCCGGCCTGCGGCAGGGGGAGCTCGCCGGCGAGGTCATCGCCGGCGGTAAGTCGAACCTGACGTACCGCATCACCGATGGGACGAGCACCTGGGCGCTGCGTCGTCCGCCGCTGGCGCACGTGCTCCCCACGGCCCACGACATGGTGCGCGAGTATCGCGTCATCAACGCGCTGCAGGGCACGGCGGTGCCGGTCGCCACCACCGTCGCGCTCTGCGAGGACGCCGACGTCCTCGGCGCGCGCTTCTACCTCATGGGCTTCGTGGACGGGGCGGTCTTCGATCGTCCGGAGGTGCTCGCCGCCGCGACGCCGGAGCAGGCCCGCCGGGCCTGCGAGCTGCTCGTCGACACCCTCGTCGACCTGCACGAGGTGGAGCCGGCCGCGGTCGGTCTCGCCGATTTCGGCCGTCCCGAGGGGTTCCTGGTCCGCCAGGTGAAGCGCTGGACGCAGCAGTGGCAGGCCTCCGAGACCCGGCCACTGGCCGAGCTCGCCCGCACCGTCGAGCTGCTCACCGCCACCATGCCCGAGCAGTCCGCGCCGTCCATCGTCCACGGCGACTACCGCCTCACCAACGTCATGTTCGACCGCTCGCTGCAGCGCATCGCCGCCGTCGTCGACTGGGAGATGGCGACGTTGGGGGACCCGCTCACCGACGTCGGCCTGCTGGCCGTCTATCAGGGGTTGGCGGCCGAGGACGACACCGTCATGCCGCTGATGTCGCCGGCCGACGGGTACCTCACCGCCGAGCAGCTGCTGGCCCGCTACGCCGCGCGGTCACCGCGCGATCTCTCCAGCCTCGACTGGTACACCGCCTTCGGCTTCTTCAAGCTCGCCGTCGTCTCCGAGGGCATCCACAACCGCTACCTCGCCGGCAAGACCGTCGGCGAGGGCTTCGCGCAGTTCGGTGAGCGCGTCCCGCAGCTGCTGCAGCGGGCCCTCACCCTGCTGTCCGGCTGAAAGGACCACCCATGGACTTCGCCCCCAGTGAGCGCAGTGCCGACCTGCAGCAGCAGGTGCAGGCCTTCCTCGACGAGCACATCTATCCGGCCGAGCAGACCTTCCACGAGCAGGAGAACGCCCACCGGGCGGCAGGCCGTCCGTTCGACACCCCCGAAGTGCTCACCGGGCTCAAGGCCGAGGCGCGCAGCCGGGGACTGTGGAACCTCTTCCTGCCGAGCAGCATCTCGGCCGAGCTGGGCGCCGGGCTCACCGTCCTGGACTACGCCCCGCTGGCCGAGCTGTCGGGTCGCTCGATCGCCCTCGCCCCCGAGGCGATGAACTGCTCGGCGCCGGACACCGGCAACATGGAGCTGCTGGCGATGTTCGCCAGCGAGCAGCAGCGGGAGCAGTGGCTGCACCCGCTGCTGAACGGCGAGATCCGCTCCTGCTTCTCGATGACCGAGCCGGACGTCGCCTCCTCCGACGCCACCAACATCGCCACCACCATCACCCGCGACGGCGACTCCTACGTGGTGAAGGGCCGCAAGTGGTGGTCCACGGGGGCGATGCGGCCGGACTGCAAGGTCGCGATCGTCATGGGCGTCAGCGACCCGGACGGGCCGCGGCACGCCCGGCACTCGATGATCCTGGTCCCGCTCGACGAGCCCGGCGTCACCATCGAGCGCTCGACCACCGTCTACGGCTACGACGACGGCGCCCACGGCGGCCACGGCATCATCGACTACGACGTGCGGGTGCCGGCGGAGAACCTGCTCGGCCCGCAGGGCGGTGGCTTCATGATGGCCCAGGCCCGGCTCGGTCCGGGGCGGATCCACCACTGCATGCGCAGCCTCGGCATGGCCGAGCGGGCGCTGGAGTTGATGTGCACCCGCACCTCCTCGCGCTCCACCTTCGGCCAGCCCATCGCCTCGCACGGTGTGGTGCAGCAGTGGATCGCCGAGTCGCGGCTGGCCATCGACCAGGCCCGGCTGCTCGTGCTGAAGGCGGCCTGGATGATCGACACGGTCGGCGCCAAGAACGCCCGCACCGAGATCGCCGCCATCAAGATCGCCGCACCGCGGGCGGCGTCCTACGTCGTGGACCGTGCCGTGCAGGCGCACGGCGGGGCCGGCGTCTCCGGTGAGACCCCGCTCGCCGCGATGTGGGCCCAGCTGCGGACGCTGCACCTGGCCGACGGTCCGGACGAGGTGCACCAGCGCTCGATCGCCCGAGACGAGCTGCGTCGGCACGCGCCGCGGTCGTGAGCGCTCAGCCGGAGACTGGCTCCGCGCGGGATCGGGTGCTGAGCGCGGCTGTCGACCTCTTCGCCGAACGCGGTTACGACGGCACCTCGGTGTCGCAGGTGGTGGCGCGAGCGGGGGTGGCCAAGGGCGGTTTCTACCACCACTTCGCCTCCAAGGAGGAGCTGCTCTACGAGGTCTACGGCGACCTCATCGACCGGCAGCTTGCGAGCATGTCCGAGATCCTCGGCCGGGGCCTGGAGCCGGCGCAGGCGCTGCGGGCGCTTATCGACGACCTGGTGGTCTCCACCGCCGCGAGCGCGCGACCCGCACTCGTCTTTTGGCGCGAGATCAGTCGCCTCGGCGACGAGCGGACCGCCCAGTACCGGCGGCAGCGGCGTCGCTATCACGATGCCGTCCGCCGGCTGATCCGTGAGGGTCAGGCCAGCGGGCACTTCTCGCGGGTCGCCTCCGCCGACACCGTCACGTACACCATCTTCGGCGTGGTCAACGAGCTGCCGGTCTGGTTCAAGCCGGGGGGACGGACCAAGCCCGCCCAGTTCGCCAGCGAGCTCGCCGACTTCGTCCTCGCCGGCCTGTCCCCGAACGAAGGAGAGTCATGACCCGCTGGGGCCTCACCGTGCCGCTGATCGGCGTGCCGCTCACCGAGCACGCCGACATCGTCCGTGCCCTGCCCGACCTCGGCTACACCGACGTCTGGTCCTCGGAGACCAACGGCACCGACGCCTTCGTCCCGCTGGCGCTGGCCGCGACGTGGGAGCCGACGCTGCGGCTGGGCACGGCGATCGTGCCGGTGTTCACGCGCGGTCCGGCGCTCATCGCGATGTCGGCCTCGACCATGGCGCAGGTCGCGCCGGGCCGGTTCGTCCTCGGCCTCGGCGCCTCCAGTCCGGCCATCGTCGAGAAGTGGAACGGGCTGGCCTTCGACGAACCCTTCCGGCGTACCCGCGACGTGCTGCGCATCGTCCGGGCCGCCCTGGCGGGGGAGCGGGTGGACGGGCGCTTCGACACCGTCACCATTTCGCGCTTCGCCATGGACGGTCCGCCCGCCGAGCCGCCGAAGATCGTCCTCGCCGCCCTGCGCGCGGGGATGCTCAGACTCGCCGGCCGGGAGAGCGACGGCGCGATCCTGAACTGGCTGGCCTCCTACGACGTGGCGCAGTGCGTCGCGGCGATCGAGAACCCCGACGCCGACGTGGTCGCCCGCATCTTCGTCTGCCCCACCACCGACGTCGAGCACGCCCGCGCCGTCGGCCGCTTCATGATCAGCAGCTACCTGACGGTGCCGGCCTACGCGGCCTTCCACGACTGGGTGGGTCGCGGCGAGAAGCTCAAGCCGATGCACGAGGCGTGGGCCGCCGGCGACCGCAAGGCCGCACTCGCCGCGGTCCCGGACGACGTGGTCGACGACCTGGTCCTGCACGGGACTCCGGAAGAGTGTCGGGAGAAGGTGCAGGCCTACGCCGACGCTGGTGTGAAGACGCCGGTGATCGCGCTGGTGCCGACGCCGGACGGTCCGCCGGACCTCGACCTGCTGCGGCGGCTGGGACCGGTGCGCTGATGCAGATCCGGGACGCCGTCGTCGTCATCACCGGCGCGGGCAGCGGGATCGGTGCCGCGCTGGCCCGGCGCTTCGCCGCCGACGGGGCGGCACACGTCGTGGTGGTCGACCTCCGCGGAGCCGAGGCGGTGGCGGCCGAGATCGGTGGCACCGCCGAGACCGTGGACGTCACCGACGCCGCCGCCGTGCAGGCGCTGGTGGACCGCACGCTGGCCGCGCACGGCCGCATCGACCTCTTCTGCTCCAACGCCGGCCGGACCACCGGCGTCGGCGTCGACTCGCCGGAGCTCTGGGCAGCGGCGTGGGAGCTCAACCTGATGTCCCACGTGCACGCCGCTCACGCGGTGCTGCCGTCGATGCTGGAGCGAGGCAGCGGTCACCTGCTGCAGACGGCGTCGGCCGCCGGGTTGCTCACCTCGCCCGGTGACGCTCCGTACGCCGTCACCAAGCACGGCGCCGTGGCCTTCGCCGAGTGGCTCGCCGTCACCTACGGCGACCGGGGGATCCGGGTCAGCGTGCTCTGCCCGATGGGGGTGGCCACGCCGTTGCTGATGGATCCGCTGGCCGCTGGTGACGCCGGGGCGCAGGCGGTGGCCGCCTCCGGTGACATCGTCACCGCCGAGCACGTCGCCGAGATCGTCGTGGCCGGGCTCGCGCAGGAGCGGTTCCTGCTGCTGCCGCATCCCGAGGTCGGTACGTTCTGGGCACAGAAGGCCTCGGACCCCGATCGCTGGCTCGCCGGCATGCGCCGGCTGTTGTCCGCCGATCGCCCCCGCTAGAAACCACGCAGAAGGAGAAGGTAATCGCATGACTGGAGTACAGGACCGCGTCGCGCTCGTCACCGGCGGCGCGCAGGGCATCGGCGCCGGCATCGCGGCGCGATTGGCCGCCGGCGGCGCCAAGGTCGCCGTGGTGGACCTCAACAAGGACGCGGCGCAGGCCACCGTCGACCAGATCACCGGCATCGGCGGCACCGCCATCGCCGTGGGTGCCGACGTCACCGATGCCGCGCAGGTGCAGGCGGCGGTCGACCAGGTCGTCGGCGAGCTCGGCGGGCTGCACATCCTCGTCAACAACGCGGGCGTGCTGCGCGACAACTTGCTCTTCAAGATGAGCGAGGAGGACTGGACCACGGTCATGAACGTCCACCTCAAGGGCGCGTTCCTCTGCACCAAGGCCGCGCAGAAGCACATGGTCGAGGCCAAGTTCGGCCGCATCGTCTCGCTGTCGTCCACCTCGGCCACCGGCAACCGCGGCCAGGCCAACTACTCGACGGCGAAGATGGGGCTGCAGGGCTTCACCAAGACCCTGGCCATCGAGCTGGGTCCGTTCGGCATCACCGCCAACGCCATCGCCCCCGGCTTCATCGAGACGGCGATGACGAAGGCGACGGCCGAGCGCATCGGCATCACCATCGAGCAGATGCGTGAGGCGGCCGCGCAGGCCAACCCGGTGCGTCGCGGCGGTGTCCCCGCCGACGTGGCCAACGTCGCCGCGTTCTTCGCCGCCGAGGAGTCCGGTTACGTCACCGGCCAGGTCGTCTACGTCGACGGCGGCAGCGAGCTGGTGTAGCTGTCCCACCCCGCCCCCTCTGGTTGAGTGGGCAGAAATCCGTCGAGTGGGCCGAGATATCGGCCCACTCGACGTTTAACGGCCCACTCAACGGACGTGGGGCGGGGCGGACGGACGTGGGGCATGGCGCGGCGGGGTGGGGCGGACGGCGCCGCCGACCGTCAGCGGACGGGTCAGGCGGCGGCGTTGAAGGTGGGGTAGTAGGCGTCGGCGTGACCGTCGGCGGTCGGGTGGTAGCTGATGCCGAAGTCGGCGAAGTTCACCGAGTGCAGCCACCGGTTGTCATCGCAGATCTCGTGGCCGGCGAAGGCGGGCCGGACGTCGGCGAAGGTCGCCCCCGCGCGCGAAGCCGCGGCCGAGAGCACGGACGACAGCACGTCGATGCCCTCGTTGATCTTGGTGCGCTTGGTCTGGCTGAGGCCGACGCAGTCGCTGTTGAGGTCGTAGAAGTGCGGGTAGTTCAGCACGACCAGCTTGGCGCTCGGTGCGCGGCTGGTGATCTTGCCGAAGAGGCTGTCCAGCTTGCCGGAGAGCGTGCTGCGGGCATCGGCCTCGGCGGCGTTGATCTCGCTGACGCAGGTGGAGTCGCTGCCGAGGTTGCAGTCCTTCATCACCCCGGCGAAGTTCTCGTCGTTGCCGCCGATGGTGATGCTGACCAGCGTCGTCGACGACGTCACCGCCGAGAGCTGGTTGTTCACGACGTCGGAGGTCGTGGCCCCAGAACAGGCCACGGAGGTGTAGGACGCCGGCGAGTGCGCGTTCGCCCAGAGCTGGCTGTAGGCGTTGGTGCTGCGGTCGCAGTCACCGCTGCTGGAAATGTAGTCGTCGGCGCCCACGCCGGAGGAGTACGAGTCCCCCAACGCCACGTAGCGCACGCCGGCGGCGGATGCGGGGGAGGCCAGCGCGAGCACGAGGCCCGCGACGGCCAGCAGAAGGGTCAGGACTGATGAAACGCGGCGCACGGGACCTCCGGGTTGTGCGTATTGTCACTTTCTGTCCGGGTTGTTCTATCGCGTTCGCCGCCGCCTCGCCAGGGGGAGCAGGTGAACGGAGCACGTAGGCTGGGCGCGTGTTCGACACGCTCTCCGACCGGCTCTCCGGGGTCTTCGCCAACCTGCGCAGCAAGGGACGGCTCTCCGAAGCCGACATCGACGCCACGACGCGCGAGATCCGCATCGCGCTGCTCGAGGCCGATGTCGCGCTGCCGGTGGTCCGGCCCTTCATCGCCCGCATCAAGGAGCGCGCGCGCGGCGAGGAGGTCTCGAAGGCGCTGAACCCGGCGCAGCAAGTCATCAAGATCGTCAACGAGGAGCTCGTCGGCATCCTCGGCGGCGAGACCCGCCGGCTGCGTTACGCCAAGCAGCCGCCGACGGTGATCATGCTCGCCGGCCTGCAGGGTGCCGGCAAGACGACGCTGGCCGGCAAGCTCGCCCGCTGGCTGCGCGAGCAGGGGCACACCCCGCTGCTGGTGGCCTGTGACCTGCAGCGCCCCAACGCGGTCAACCAGCTCAAGATCGTCGGCGAGCGCGCCGGGGTCGCCACCTATGCCCCCGAGCCGGGCAACGGCGTCGGCGATCCGGTCGCCGTGGCCCGCGACTCCATCGAGATCGCCCGCCGGCAGCAGCACGACATGGTCGTGGTCGACACGGCCGGCCGGCTCGGCGTCGACGCCGAGATGATGCAGCAGGCCGCGGACATCCGCGCCGCCGTGGATCCGCAGGAGGTCCTCTTCGTCGTCGACGCCATGGTCGGTCAGGACGCCGTGACCACGGCCGAGGCTTTCCGTGACGGTGTCGGCTTCACCGGCGTCGTCCTCACCAAGCTCGACGGCGATGCCCGCGGTGGTGCCGCGCTGTCGGTGCGCGAGGTGACCGGCCAGCCCATCATGTTCGCCTCCAACGGCGAGAAGCTGGAGGACTTCGACGTCTTCCACCCCGACCGGATGGCCTCGCGCATCCTCGGCATGGGCGACATGCTCACCCTCATCGAGCAGGCCGAGAAGCACTTCGACGAAGCCGAGGCCGAGCGGATGTCGGCCAAGCTGCTCGGTGGTGACAACTTCACCCTCGAGGACTTCCTGGAGCAGCTGCAGGCGATCCGCCGGATGGGTCCGATCGGCAACCTGCTCGGCATGATGCCGGGCATGGGGCAGATGAAGGACGCCCTGTCCCAGGTGGACGACAAGGACCTCGACCGGACGGCCGCCATCATCCGCGGCATGACCCCCGCCGAGCGGGAGAACCCCAAGATCATCAACGGCTCGCGGCGGCTGCGGATCGCCAACGGCTCCGGGGTGAAGGTCAGCGACGTCAACCAGCTCGTGGACCGCTTCTTCGAGGCCCGCAAGATGATGGGTCAGATGGGCAACATGATGCCCGGCATGCGCAAGCGCAGCGCCACCAAGTCCTCGAAGAACCAGCGCAAGAACAAGAAGGGCAAGAAGGGCGGGCAGAGCCGAGGTCCGTCGCAGCCGCGCATGCCGGCCGGCTTCGGGCAGGGCATGGGCGGAGCCGGTTTCGGCGGTGGCCAGCAGCTGCCGCCGGGGCTTCCGCCCGGCATGCAGATGCCGGACCTGTCGAAGCTGAACCTGCCCAAGGAGTGACGCTCGTCCCGCCCGGTCGGCGGCGAGGCGGGTCACGGCGGGTCACCGAGGGGTGCCTGCGGGCGGTTATCGTGAGCCGACGACCCGTCCGCCCACTCGTCCGACGACCCGATAGGACCCGCTGAGGCCCTCGTGCTCAACATCCACGCCCGTGCCACGGTCTCGCGTGCCCTGGAACCGCTCGGTGCCGCCCTGGCCCGGGCCAGGGTCACCCCGAACTCCATCACCGTCGTCGGCACCGTGGGCGCGGTGGCCGCGGCGGTCGGGCTGCTGGCCACCGGTTGGATGCTGACCGGCACGCTCGTCATCACGTTCTTCGTCCTGCTCGACATCGTCGACGGAGCCGTCGCGCGTGCCGGCGGGACCTCGTCCGTCTTCGGCTCGGTGCTGGACTCCAGCTGCGACCGCATCGCCGACGCGGCCATCTTCGGTGCGGTGGCCTGGTACTACGGGCTGCACGGGCAGCGCTGGATGCTGCTCGCCGCGCTGCTGTGCCTGGTGCTCGGCTCGCTCACCAGCTACATCCGCGCCCGGGCCGAGGGCGCCGGCCTGACCGCCACCGTCGGCATCGCCGAGCGGGCCGAGCGGCTCATCCTCGTGCTCGTCGGCACCGGTCTCACCGGCATCGGGGTGCCGTTCGTCCTCGCCGGAGCGCTCTGGCTGCTGGTCGCGGCCTCCACCATCACCGTCTACCAGCGCTTCGCCACGGTGTGGGCCCAGTCGAAGGCGCTCGAGCGGCAGGGCGCCCCCGCCGCGCACCAGAGCGGCGCCTGATGTTCGAACGCACCCGCGAGCGGCTGAGCGGGTACGGCTACACAGCCGGCTGGAGCATGGTCAAGTCGCTGCCGCGCGGGGTCTCCGACCGCGCCTTCCGCGTCGCCGCCGACGCGGCCGCGGTGCGCAACGGCGGCGGTGCCCGGCAGCTGCGCAAGAACCTGCGGCGGGTCGTCGGGCCGGAGCTCTCCGAACTGCGCATGGACGCCCTCGTCGGTGCCGCGCTGCGCTCCTATTCGCGCTACTGGCTCGAGACCTTCGTCCTGGAGACGATGGACCACGACGCCGTGGTGGCCAGTTTCGATCGCACGATGGTGGGCAGGGAGCACCTCGAGGCAGCGCTGGAGGCGGGCAGGGGAGCGGTCGTGGCGCTGCCTCACTCGGGCAACTGGGACGCCTCCGGACTCTGGCTGGTGCACCATCACGGCAGCTTCACCACGGTGGCCGAGCGGCTCAAGCCCGAATCGGTCTTCGATCGCTTCGTCGCCTACCGGGAGTCCATCGGCATGGAGGTGCTGGCCCTCACCGGGGGCGAGCGACCGCCGATGACGGTGCTGAGCGAGCGGCTGAAGCAGAACAAGGTGGTCTGCCTGATGGCCGACCGCGATCTGTCGCGCAAGGGCATCCAGGTCGACTTCTTCGGTGAGCCGACACGGATGCCGGCCGGGCCGGCGCTGCTCGCCGCCACCACGGGCGCCGCGCTGCTGCCCGCGCACTCCTACTACCCCGCCGACGACGAGTGGGGCCACAGCATCTCCCCGCCGATCGAGCCCCGCGGGGAGCGGCTGCGCGAGCAGGTCCAGAGCGCTACCCAGGATCTCGCGGACCGCTTCGCCGCCTCGATCCGGACCAAGCCCGAGGACTGGCACATGCTGCAGCGGTTGTGGCTGGCCGACCTGCCGCCCCGCCCCGGCCAGCCGGCGCCACCGATCAGCCTCGCCGACCAGCTCGCCGGGTAGTGGCGATGCGGATCGGGATCGTCTGCCCCTACTCCTGGGACATCCCCGGCGGTGTCCAGGCGCACGTCAGGGACCTCGCCGAGAAGCTCATCGAACTCGGCCACGAGGTCTCGGTGCTCGCGCCGGGGGACGAGGAGATGCTGGCGCGCCACGGCAGCCCGCCTTATCTCGTCGTCGCCGGCAAGGCCGTCCCCATCCCGTACAACGGCTCCGTCGCCCGGCTGCAGTTCGGCATGCTCTCCGCGGCGCGCGTGCGTCGCTGGCTGCGCGACGGCGCCTTCGACGTGGTCCACGTGCACGAGCCGGCGCCGCCGAGCTTGTCGCTGCTGACGTGCATGATCCACGACGGTCCACTGGTGGCGACCTTCCACGTGGCCACCGTCAAGTCGCGCTTCCTGTCGATGTTCGACACCGTGCTGCAGCCGTTCCTGGAGAAGATCTCGGGCAAGATCGCCGTCTCGCCGGCAGCGCGGCGGGTCATCGTCGAGCACTTGGGGGGTGACGCCGTCGTCATCCCCAACGGCGTGGCGGTAGACCACTACGCCGACGCCGGCACGCTGGACGGCTACCCGCGCGACGGCGGCACCATCGGCTTCGTGGGTCGCTTCGACGAGCCCCGCAAGGGCATGGAGACGCTGGTCGAGGCCCTGGCGATCCTGGCGCCGCAGCGGCCGGAGCTGCAGGTGCTGGTCGCCGGCCGCGGCGACGAGGCGGAGTTCCGCGAGGAGCTGCCGGCCGGGCTGTCGGAGCGCTTCGTGATGCTCGGCCAGGTCAGCGAAGAGGACAAGGCCCGCATGCTGCGCAGCGTGGACGTCTACTGCGCGCCGAACACCGGCCAGGAGAGCTTCGGCGTCATCCTGCTCGAGGCCATGGCCGCCCGCACCGCGGTCGTGGCCAGCGACATCCCCGCCTTCACCCGCGTCCTCGGCGCCGGTGCGGCGGGGCGACAGTTCGCGGTCGGGGACGCCCGGTCCCTCGCCGACGCGCTGGCCGACGTCCTCGACGACGCCGAGCTCCGGTCCCGGCTGGTCGAGGCCGGAACACGGGTCGTCGAGCCCTTCGACTGGTCGGTCATCGTGAGCGACGTCCTGCGTGTCTACGAGCTGGCCATCGCCGGTGCGGGCACGCCGCCCGGCTAGGGTCCAGAGGTGCTCGCGATCGGCTGGTTCGTGGCGGCGCTCGTCGTCGCGGTCCTGCTGACCATGTGGTTCACCTTCACCCTGACCCGCCTCGACCGGCTGCACGCCCGGGTGGACGCGGCCCAGGCCGCGATGGACGCTCAGCTCGTCCGGCGGGCGGCGGCCCTGCAGCACGTCGCCGAGGCTCCGGACAGCCGCGTCCCCGAGGCCGAGCGCCGGCACTACGAGGCGGTCGCCCGCCGAGCCCTCGCCACCGGGCAGGACGTGGCGGCCGAGGGGGCCGACCGGGAGCACGCGGAGAACCTGGTGGGCCGGGCCGTGGTCGAGCTGGCCGAGCGCCCCGACTGCGCCGCCACCGAGGCCGTCGCCGAACTCCGCGAGGCGGCCGCGCGCGTCCTCATCGCCCGTCGTTTCTACAATGACGCGGTCCGTGACACGCGATCGCTGCGTGCCCGCCGCCTGCCGCGACTGTTCCGCATGGCCGGGCGGCGCGAGATGCCGCAGTTCTTCGACATCGACGACACGCTGCCAGAAAAGGAATCCCGATGACCCGGATGTCCCGCCACGCCCGAGTGCTCGCCGTCGGTCTCACCGGCACGCTGCTGATGGGCACCGCCGCGTGCAGCGGCAGCGACGACAAGCAGACCTCCTCGACGACGCCGACGACCCCGCCGCCGTCGTCGAGCACGTCGGCCACCACCCCGGCGCCGGCCCCGGCCCGCGACCCGCTCACCGGCGGCGCGGTGAGCCGCAACGGCGTGGTCGCCGTGAAGATCGACGACACGGCCAACGGCCGGCCGCAGCGCAACATCGACAAGGCCGACATCGTCTACATCGAAGAGGTCGAGGGCGGGCTCACCCGGCTCGTCGGCGTCTTCCACAGCAGGCTCCCGGTCGTCGAGTCGGTCCGCAGCACCCGCCCCGCCGACCCGGAGCTGGTGAGCCAGTACGGCAAGATCGCCTACGTCGCCTCCGGTGGTGCCCGGGTGCCGCTGCGCATCCTGGACCGCTCCTACCTCAAAACCAGCATCAACGACCGCGGCGGTCCGGGCTTCCAGCGCGAGAGTGACAAGCCGGCGCCGTACAACCTCAGCGCCAACCTGAAGACCATCGCCCGTGCGCTCAAGGCGCCGCGAGCGCGCAGCGTCGGCTTCACCTGGAGCGCGTCGGGCTCGCAGCTGGGCGGGGCCGCCGCCGGCAGCCGGGTCGAGACCATGGTCGGCGGCACGCCCGTCGAGTTCCGGTACAACACCAAGACCAAGCGCTACGTCCGCTACATCAACGGCACCGCGCAGCGCACCGCGGCGGGGACCGCGATCACCACGCCGAACGTGCTGGTGCAGCTGTGCAAGGTCGAGCCGTTCCCCGGCGACACGGACGTCAACGGCAACCCGAACCAGTACACGCACACCATCGGCGCCGGCACCGTCGTGCTCTTCCGGGACGGCAAGCGCATCACCGGCACCTGGAAGCGCACCAGCATCGCCGGCGGCACCACCTTCGCCGACGCCAAGGGGCGACCGCTGCTCTTCAAGCCCGGCGGTGCCTGGGTCGTGCTCACCAAGAAGGGGCAGCGGGTCGGCTCCTGACGGGCTCGTAGAATGGGCGCCATGTCCGAGCAGACCCCTTCCGAGCCCACCGTCGGCACCGCGCGCGTCAAGCGCGGGATGGCCGAGATGCTCAAGGGCGGCGTCATCATGGACGTCGTCACCGCCGAGCAGGCCAAGATCGCCGAGGACGCCGGCGCCGTCGCCGTGATGGCCCTCGAGCGCGTCCCGGCCGACATCCGGGCCCAGGGCGGCGTGTCGCGCATGAGCGACCCGGACATGATCGACGGCATCATCGAGGCCGTCTCCATCCCCGTCATGGCCAAGGCGCGGATCGGCCACTTCGTCGAGGCGCAGGTGCTGCAGTCGCTGGGCGTGGACTACATCGACGAGTCCGAGGTGCTCACCCCGGCCGACTACGCCAACCACATCGACAAGTGGCAGTTCACCGTCCCCTTCGTCTGCGGTGCCACCAACCTCGGCGAGGCGCTGCGGCGCATCACCGAGGGCGCGGCCATGATCCGCTCGAAGGGGGAGGCGGGCACCGGCGACGTCTCCAACGCCACCACCCACATGCGCTCGCTGCGCAAGGAGATCAACCGGCTCCGGTCCATGGAGCCCGACGAGCTCTTCGTCGCGGCCAAGGAGCTGCAGGCGCCGTACGAGCTCGTGGTCGAGGTCGCCCGCAACGGCAAGCTGCCGGTGGTCCTCTTCACCGCCGGCGGCATCGCCACGCCGGCCGACGCGGCCATGATGATGCAGCTCGGTGCCGAGGGTGTCTTCGTCGGCTCCGGCATCTTCAAGTCCGGCAACCCGGCGCAGCGGGCGGAGGCGATCGTCAAGGCGACCACGTTCTACGACGACCCGGACGTCCTGGCCAAGGTGTCGCGCGGCCTCGGTGAGGCCATGGTCGGCATCAACGTCGACGAGATCCCGCAGCCGCACCGGCTCGCCGAGCGCGGCTGGTAAAGCCCCGCCCGGCCCGACCCGGGCCATGATGTGCGGCGTGAGCGAACCCAGCGGCGACCACCTCAACTTCGACAAGTCCGGCCAGGACCCGTCGGCCAACCAGCAGTACGGGCAGCCGGCCGGTGCCGGGCAGCAGCCCTACGGCCAGCCTTATCCGGGCTACCCCGCGGCGCCGGGTCAGCCGGCCGGGTACGCCCCCGGCTACCCGCCGCCTCCCGGTTACGGCTTCCCCGATCCGTCGGCCCCGTACGGCCGTCACCCGCTGACCGGCGAGCCGTACTCGGACAAGACCAAGCTCGTCGCCGGGTTGCTGCAGCTGTTTCTCGGCTGCTTCGGCGTCGGTCGGTTCTACATGGGCAACACCGGGATGGGCATCGCGCAGCTCTTCACCTGCGGCGGGCTGGGGGTCTGGGCCCTCATCGATGCCATCGTGATCCTGGCCGGCAGCCCACGGGACAGCCGGGGACGGCTGCTGCGCGAGTCGTGACGCTTCTCGATCGGTCGCGGCCGGCGGGTGCTCGCGCCGTCCGGTTCAGCCGGCGCGGCCGCCTCGCCCTGGTCGCGAGCACGATCGCCGTGGGTACGGCGGGGCTGGGCTACCTCGGGGTGGCGAATCCGCACGATCCCGGTGCGCTCATGCCCGCCTGCCCGTGGCACGCGCTCACCGGCCTCGACTGTCCCGGCTGCGGCGGCCTGCGGATGACCCACGACCTGCTCCGAGGCGACATCGGCTCGGCCTTCGCCGACAATGCCGTCCTCCTTATCCTGGCGCCGCTGCTGCTCTTCCTGCTCGGCCGGGCCGCGGTGCGCTGGGTGCGCGCCGCGCCGGTCGCGCGCCGGGGACGGTTCGAGGTGCGGGGCGTCCTCGGCGTCACGCTCGCCGTCGTGGGGATCGCCTGGGCCGTCGTCCGCAATCTCGCCTGAGCCGGATCAGCGCAGCGCGTTGGTCAGCTCCCAGGCCCGCAGCTCGTCGGTGAGGACGTCCTGCACGGTGCCGAGCGGTCCGAGCCGGGCCGGGTCGGCGACGACCCCGAGCGTGACGCGACCGTCCGCGCAGCCCAGGCAGGCGGCCAGATCGTTGCGCAGTGGGCTGGCCAGCGGGAAGGTGAGGTCCGCCTGCCGGGCCCCCAGCCGACGGACATGCGCCGGGAAGCGGCCGACGTTGGTGGCGACCCCGTCGACACCGGCCTGGACGCGGCGTGCCAGCAGGTCGGTCCACGAGGCGGGGAGCAGCTTCATGGCGTCGATGACCCCGGGCGGATGCGGTGAGAAGTCCGCCCCCTCCGTCGCCAGCATGGCGCGGATGGCGTCACCGATCTGGGCCTGCAGCTGCAGCAGGCCGCCGGCGGGCACCGGCGCGGCGAGCGAGACGACCGTCGCGGAGGCGGCGTTGACGGTCAGCGGGGTGCCGGCGCCACTGCGCCGGGCGCGCATGTCGACCGGGACCAGCACCCGGACGGGGTCGGCGATCTCGTCCCCGCGCGCCCGGCGCGCGGCGAAGAGCAGGTTGGCGGTGATGGCCACGAGGAGGGTGTTGCTGCGGCCGCCGTGTCGCTGCGCCGCCGTCTCCCAGGCCTGCTCGTCGATGGCGGCGAAGCCCGCGACCCGGCTCGTCGAGCGGCCACCGACGCCGGGGCGGCCGGAGGCGCGCGCGGCGGCGAGGGTCGGGACCAGTCGGCGCACCTCGCCGTGGAGCGCCCGGTCGCGTCCGCTGCGGACGAGGTCGAAGGCGAGCCGTCGGGTGCCCCACGCCCCGCTGCGGATCCGTTCGGCGAGATCGGCGGCGTCGTCGCGTAGCGACAGCGCGTCGGCCACGGAGCCGGCGCCGGCGTCGACGACGTGCTCCTCGTTGAAGCCGCAGGTGAGGATGCTGTGGCCGTCGCCGTAGGCGTGGTGCAGCCAGACGACCACGACGGTGTCGCCGGTGGCGGTCGGCACCACGCTGATCTGCCAGCCGTCGCCGTCGCGCGGATCGAGTCGCCGGCTGATCTCGATGTCGACCTGGTCGCGCAGCGCGAGGTGGTCCACGGCTCGCGGGACGAACCGCACCGGCGGGATCTCGGTCCGCGCCCCCCACTGCGACCGCGCACCGGGGACCCGGGCCGAGCGGACGTAGCGGCCCAGGCCGTCGGTGTTGGCGGCTAGCGACGCGGCGTACCGGCGGATCTCCTCGGGTGGGACGGAGCCGCGGAACCAGCGGACGACGCCGATGCACGGCAGTCCGGTCCCGCGGGCGGTCGTCCCGACGTACATCGAGGCGTGGTGGTCCAGCCGCGAGGACGACGCGCGGGGCGGCGCCGATGTCGGTGCCGAGGCCGGTGTCGGTGTCGAGGTGGTGAGGCTGTCGGTCATCACCACACCTGCCCGTCGACGTCCCAGCGGACGACCTCGTCGCCGAGCCACTCGCGCAGGTCCCCGCCGCCCAAGCGGGCCGGATCGGCGACGACGCTGACGCTGACCCGATCGCCGTCGCGCATGAGCGTCGCGATCATCTCGTTGCCGATCGGGAAGCCGAGGGCGACCGCACGGTGGGCCCGATGCTCGCCCAGCTGCAGCAGTCCCGGTGGCAGCTGGCCCGGATTGGTGGCGCAGCCGTCGTTGGCCTCCGCCGCGACGACGGCGGCACGCAGCGCCACCCGTTCGGGGACCAGCCGCATCACGTCACCGAGGATGGAGGCCCGGGTCTCGGTCGCCGCCCGGAAGGCGGCCTTGGTCATGGCGCGGATGTCTCGCAGATCTCCGTAGGACGGATCCCCCCCGGGCAGGATGAGCGGCGCGGTCGTGAGATCGAAGATGGGTGTGGACGACCGCAGCCGGCCCGGTGGCTCGGGCGCCGGCGGCAGCTCCACCGGCAGGATGAGGCGCAGGCTGCGGGCCGGGTCGCCGCCGCGGGCGATGCGGGAGCGTCGGAGCAGGTTGGCCAGGACCGCGGTGAGCAGGGTGTTGCCGCTGCCGCCGAGCCGTGTCGCCGCCTCGTCCCAGGCGCCGTCGGGCAGGTCGAGCATGGCGGCGATGCGCCGGTCGGAGTTCGGCGGCCGGCTGCGGTCGCGGCCGCGCGGTGGCGGCGGGCCGGTGCGCAGCGCGGCCGCGGCACGTTCACTGCGCAGGTCCGCCGGGAGGTGTCGCACCGCGCGGGCACCGAGCGCGAACCGTTCGGCCAGGCCCCGCAGCTCGTCGCGCACCCCGTAACGGCTCGCGTCGTCCAGCGCGCGGCCGGTGGTGCCGCTCCACGGTGGCTCGTCGCCGCCGTAGAGCGCGTTCCAGACCCCGCGTGCCGTGCCGAAGACGTGATGCATGACGAGCAGGACGGCCGTCCCGCCGTCGTCCGTCGTCACCGCCCAGAGTCGCCAGCCGGCGCCGTACTCGGGGTCCAGGGGGAGTGAGATGTGCTCGTCCACCCAGCTGCGCAGCCCGTCGCGGTCCAGCCCCTCACGGGCCAGCCGCACCGGTGGCGGTGGGGTGGTCGCCGCGACCCAGCGCGGGTGCGCACCCGGCACCCGTGCCGGCACCAGACGGCGCCCGAGCCCGTGCGGCAGGCCGTTGATCCGCTCGGCCTCGGCGTCGAGCTCCTTCTGCTCGATCGCGTCGGGGAAGCAGGTCAGCCACGCCATGTGGGGCAGGTACGGGCCGGTGCGGCCACCGCGGACGGCCATCGTGCCCCAGTCGACCAGCGGCACCGCGGCCTCGGTGCGGCGGCGGGTCCGGCTCACCATGTCCGTGCCTCGAGTTCCCAGTCGGCCAGCTCGGCGCTCAGTCGCTGTGGCAGCGGCGGCCCGGCGCCGAGCCGGCTCGGATCGGCCACCACGCTGAGGAAGACGTCGCGGCCGTCGGTGCCGCTGCAGACGCTGAGATCGCTGCCCAGCGGGTAGGCGAGCAGGAAGACCGCGGCGGCCGGCGTCCCGGCGATCCGCAGCAGCCCCGGCGGCACCGTCCCGACCAGCGACGACGCCCCGTCGTAGGTCTCGTGGACGGCGAACATGGCGCGGGCGGCCAGCGAGTCGGGCAGCAGCTGCATCGCGTCGACGACGCCGGGTGCCACCGGGATCCGGCCGGCGCGGGCCACCTCGTCACGCGCGTCGGCGTAGGCCTGCTTGAGGGCGACCCGCAGCTCGCTGAGGTCGCCGTGGTCCGGGGGACCACCCGGCAGCGTCACGCAGGCACTCGTCAGCTCGATCTCGCCCACCGTGGCGTCGGCCCGCGCCGGCAGGTCCCGGTCGGCGAGGTCGACCGGCACGATCAGGCGGATGTCGCGCGCCGGGTCCGCGCCGCGGCCCCGGCGCGCCCGGCGCACCAGATTGCCGACCACCGCGTTCTGCAGGACGCCCGGCGTCGCCCCGCGACTGGCGGCGGCCTCGCCCCAGTCGGCGGCCCGCACCCGGGCCAGCGCCGTCACCCGGCGACCGGAGGGGCGGCCCCGGGTGGGGTCTCGGTGACGGCGAGCGGCCAGCACGGCGGCCAGGTCTGCGATGTCACCGACCGCACCGCCGGAACGCAGCGAGTCGCGTGCCGAGCCGGCCAGTCGCCGGAGGCCGATCGCTCCGGCGCCGAATCGTGCCGCCGCGTCGCCCAGCTCGCGACGCAGCGGCGGTGGGGACGAGGCGACGACGGTCTCCGGGGCGGCCGCGTCACCGAAGGCGGCGGCGATGAAGTCGCGGCCCGTCCCGTAGAGGTGGCTCATCGTCAGCGCCACGTAGGTCGCGCCGTCCGGGCAGACGAAGGCATCCAGGCGCCAGCCGCTGCCGTCGGCAGGGTCGACGGGGCGGCTGACGCGATCGTCCAACCAGGGTTGCAGCGCCGTCGTCGGACGGCCGGTGGTGACCTCGACCGGCGGCACGGTGGCGTCGGCGTACCAGCGGGGGCGTGCGCCGGGCACTCGCGGGGTGGAGAGGCGCCGGCCGAGACCGAAGACGGTGCCGGCCAGTCGCGTCGCCTCTGCGGTGAGCTGCTCGCGCCCGAGCGGACTCTCCACCCGGAAGACGAGAGCCATGTTCGGGAGCCGACCCGGCTGCCGGGATCCTGCCAACAATTGCGGGCCGGGGGTGGGGAGGGGGAGGTGGCGGGCGGACGTCGATTTCACGAGTTCTCCCGGAGGATCGGTAGGCCAGCAAGGCATGCTCGACCGCGTCGTCGACCTGCTTCCGAAACCGGACAAACCGGTCGAAATCAGTTGACTGAGTCTTTACAGGGTTGACAATCGCCGTCAAGACCGTCAAAGCGACCTGCGCTGCGATATGGGTCTCAGCTCGCGCCTCGGTACCTCGCCGCCAATACTGAGAGGTATGGAGGTCCGCGAGCGCATCCTGCAGGCGGCCGTCGATCGACTCGGCGCCGTGGGTGTCGACGGGCTCACCATCACCGCGGTCGCCGCCGGTGCCGGGGTCTCCCGCCCGACGGTCTACGCCGCCTTCGGAACCCGCGAGCAGCTCGCCTCGGCGGCAGTGCTGCACGCGGCCACCGAGGCGCTCGTGCGCATCACCGACCGTGCCGCCGCCGCCCGGACGGCAGCCGACTACCTCGTCGAGGTGCTGGTGGCGGCCACCGAGGAGTTCCGGCGGTCGCCGGCGTTGGTCCGGGTCGCCAGCGGCAGCGAGGCGGGGCTGCCGGGCTTCGGCGAGCCCTTCGGTCCCGAGTCGATGGCCCGCGCGACCTCGTTCCTCGCGCCGATGCTCGCGCTCGAACCCGAGCTGGCCGACGATCTGCCCGAGATCGCGGAACTGAGCAGCCGGCTGCTGCTCTCCCTGGTGATGTTCGACAGCGAGATGTCGACCTCGGCGGCAGCCCTACGCGCCTTCCTGCATCGACGGGTTGCCTCGCTGCTGGGGTCGGCTGTCTGCACCTGACGGGTGGGCCGGTCCCGGCGTGGCCGCGGGCGCACTAGGCTCAGACGTCGTGCCGACGATCGGAATCCTCGCCCTGCAAGGAGACGTGCGCGAGCACGCCAGGGCCCTCGAGGCCGCCGGCTGCGCTGCTGTCCCGGTGCGGCGTCCGCGGGAGCTCGCCGCGGTCGACGGGCTGGTGTTGCCGGGTGGGGAGTCGACCACGATGGTCAAGCTCGCCCGCACCTTCGAGCTGCTCGAACCGCTACGCGAGCGGATCGGCGCGGGCCTGCCCGTCTACGGCTCCTGCGCCGGCATGATCCTGCTCGCCGACCGGGTGGACTCCGGCGGCGACCAGCTGGCCGAGACAATCGGCGGTCTGGACATCTCCGTGCGCCGTAACGCCTTCGGCCGGCAGGTGGACTCCTTCGAGGAGGACGTCGCCATCGACGGCGTCGACGGCGGACCGGTCCGCGCCGTCTTCATCCGGGCCCCGTGGGTGCACCAGGTCGGTCCGCGGGCCGAGCCGCTCGGCACCACCAGCGGCGGTCACGTGGTGGCGGTGCGGCAGGGGCCGCTGCTCGCCACGTCCTTCCATCCGGAGGTCACCGGCGACGGCCGCGTGCACGCCTACTTCTGCCGCATGGTCGCCGAGGCCGCCAGCTAGACTCGTCTGTCGGATCACCGGCATCAGCAGACAGGAGCGCCGACGTGTCAGGCCACTCCAAATGGGCGACGACCAAGCATCAGAAGGCCGCGAAGGACGCCAAGCGCGGCAAGCTGTTCGCCAAGCTCATCAAGAACATCGAGGTCGCGGCCCGCAGCGGTGGCGGTGACCCGGACGGCAACCCGACGCTCTACGACGCGATCCAGAAGGCGCGCAAGAACTCGGTCCCGATCGACAACATCGACCGTGCCGTCAAGCGCGGCTCCGGCGCCGAGGCCGGCGGTGCCGACTGGCAGACGATCATGTACGAGGGCTACGGCCCCAACGGTGTGGCCGTCCTCATCGAGTGCCTCACCGACAACAAGAACCGCGCCGCCATGGAGGTCCGCACCGCCATGACGCGCAACGGCGGCAGCATGGCCGACCCCGGTTCGGTCTCCTACATGTTCAACCGCAAGGGCGTCGTGGTCGTCCCCGACAACGGCCTGGACGAGGACGACGTCCTCGCCGCTGTGCTGGACGCCGGCGCCGAGGAGGTCAACAACCTCGGGGGCGCCTTCGAGGTGGTGAGCGAGGCGACCGACCTCGTCCCGGTGCGGACGGCGCTGCAGGAGGCGGGCATCGAGTACGACTCGGCCGACTCGTCGTTCCTGCCCAGCGTCCAGGTCGAGCTGGACGAGGAGGGCGCCCGCAAGGTGCTCAAGCTCATCGACGCCCTCGAGGATCTCGACGACGTCCAGAACGTCTTCGCCAACTTCGACGCCAGCGACGAGGTTCTCGAGGCCGTCGGCGCCGGGTAGTCCGTCGGAGGGGGTCGGGGGTCGTCCCGTCAGAGGTCGGCGGCGATCTTCTTGGCCAGGGCGAGGTTCTGGTCGTCGAACTCGGCGAGCTTGGACTCCTGCACGCTGGTGCCGAGCGTCTGCACGGCGAAGAGCACGTCGCCCTGCTGCACGGTCAGCGTGTGCAGCTGGTCCTTGATGGCGGCGTCGCCCACCTGGACAGAGGTGAAGGCGATGTCGTTGTCCTTGGCCTGCTTCTTGTACCGATCGAGGTCGCCGTCGAAGAGGTAGACGTTGACCGTCCCCTTGGCGAAGCTGTAGCTGCAGTTGCGGCTCTGGCCGGGCTTGCCGGCACTCGCGCCGGGGAAGACAGACGCCACCGTCGCCTGGTCGGTGACGTCGCAGGGTGTCTCAGGACCGCCGCTGCCGCCGCTGGCCGAGTCGGCATCCGAGCCGCAGGCGGTGAGCAGTCCGGTGACGAGTCCGGTGACGAGGAGAGCGGCCGCTGCGCGGGAGAGGGTCATGGCGATCCTTGGGTCCGGGAATGGTGCGCCCAGGCTGGGGGATCGCGCTTCGGGCAGCCTTAAAAGCTGTCGGCGGCCGTGCCGCTCAGAGCGCTGGGTGCTGCCAGAACTGGAAGAACGTTCTGCCGGCCCGCCAGAGCAGCTCGTTGGCACCGGTGAGGCCGCTGAGGTTGTCGACGAGGTCGAAGAAGGCGTCGTTCAGCGGCTGGAAGACGATCAGCAGCACGATGACGCCGAGCATGCCCCAGGGCTTCACCTTGTCGCCGTACTGCTGGGTCTGCGGGTCGAGGTAGGGCTCGATGATGGCGTAGCCGTCCAGGCCCGGCACCGGCAGCAGGTTGAGGACGGCCGCCGTGATCTGCAGGAAGCCGAGGAAGGCGACGCCGGACCAGAACCGCGCGTGGTTGTCCGGCGACACCCCGTCGCTGAGATAGAGCGCGAGGTCGCCGATGTGAGACTTCGCGAGCAGCAGCAGCACGACGCCGAGCACCAGGTTGGTGAGGGGTCCCACGGCGGCCGCGACGCTCTGCATGGCGCGGCTGCGGAAGGCGTGACGGTGCAGGTAGACGGCGCCGCCGGGCAACCCGATGCCGCCCTGCAGGATGAAGAAGAGCGGCAGCACGATCGACAGCACCGGATGGGCGTACTTGAAGGGGTTCAGAGTCAGGTACCCGGCGGCCTCGACGCTGCCGTCCCCGGCTCGGTAGGCGGCGTAGGCGTGCGCGAACTCGTGGAGGCAGACCGAGACGACCCAGCCGCCGAGGACGAAGATCGTCACGCCGATGTTGCCCAGCGTGGAGCCGGCGGCCGTCGTGACCCATGCCAGGGCGCCGCCGGCCGCCGTCACGGCGACGAAGACCAGGAAGAGCGGGCTGGGTCGCCGGTTGGCGCTGCGGCGGCGGTTGCCGAGGTTGTAGACCGACACGCTGCGCACGGTACGGGAGCAAGCCGTGCCGGTGACCTAGGCTCAGCGTTCGAACGACCGTTCGACCGGCGGCCAGGGCAGCGAGGAGGCACCGCGGTGCGCGTGCTCGGTATCGACCCCGGTGTCACCCGCTGCGGTATCGGCGTCGTCGACGGCGCGCCGGGACGGCCGCTGAGCCTGGTGCACGTGGCGGTCTCGGCGACGGCCCCGGACGCCGAGGCCGGCGCACGTCTCGTCGCCCAGGCCGATGCGATCGCCGAGGCGATCGCGATCCACCGGCCCGACATCGTCGCGGTCGAGCGGGTCTTCAGCCAGCACAACGTCCGCACCGTGATGGGCACCGCGCAGGTCGCGGGGCTGGCCATCGTCGCGGCGACCCGGGCCGGTGTGCCGGTGGCACTGCACACGCCGAGCGAGGTCAAGGCCGCCGTCACCGGATCGGGTACCGCCGACAAGGCGCAGGTCGGCGCGATGGTGGCGCGACTGCTGCGTCTCGGTGCGGCCCCGAGGCCCGCCGACGCCGCCGACGCCCTCGCGCTGGCGATCTGTCACGTCTGGCGCGGCGGGGCGCAGCGCCGGATGTCCGAGGCGCTTGCGAGAGTGAAGGCATGAGCGAGCCGATCGAGCTGCCCGAGATCAGCTACGACCCCGAGACGCTGCGTGAATCGTTCCGCCAGGACGTTGCCGGCCATCGTGACCGGCTGCGCGGCGAGATCCGGAACGCGCCGGACGAGACCGGCGAGCTGCTGGCCCGCGGCGACCTGGTCGACCTGCTGCGCATCGAGGGCGAGCTGGACGAGGCGCTCGACGAGGCCAACGCCGCCGTCGACCGTGCCGAGATCGACGGCACCGCCGCCCAGCAGCACCTGGCCCGGCTCCGGCTGGCGCGGGTGCACCAGTGGCGCGGCGACTTCGTGGACTCCAACCCGCTCTACACCGAGCTGCTGGCCGCGGCCGACCAGTTCGGTCCGGTGGTCGAGGCCTTCACCCACCAGCACGCCGGCGAGAACGACTACGACCAGCAGCACTGGGACGACGCCGTCGAGCGCTTCACGAAGGCCCTCGAGCTGCGTGCCCGGCTCGAGCTGGACGACGCCGGCCTGTCCCGGGCCGCCCTCGCCGCCGCGAAGCGCCACGCGGAGGCTCAGCCGGAGGCCGGGTCGTGATCGCCAGCGTCCGGGGCACGGTCGCCGCGGTGGCGCCGGACGGGGCCGTCGTCGAGGTCGGCGGCGTCGGGCTGGCGGTCTCCTGCTCGCCCGGCACCATCGCCCGGCTGCGGGTGGGGGAGCAGGCCCGGCTCGCCACCTCGCTGGTCGTCCGGGAAGACTCGCTGACGCTCTACGGCTTCGCCGACGACGACGAGCGGGCGCTCTTCGAGCTGCTGCAGACGGCCAACGGCGTGGGTCCGAAGCTGGCGCAGACCATGCTGGCGGTCCACCCGCCGCGCGAGCTGCGCCGCGCCATCGCGACGTCCGACTTCGCCACCCTGGTCAAGGTGCCAGGCATCGGGCGCAAGGGGGCCGAGCGCATCGTCATCGAGCTGCGCGACCGCATCGGCGCGATCGACGGTTCCGACGACGCCGTGCAGGTGGGGGGAGCGGTCGCCGCCGTCGCGCCCTGGCGGGATCAGCTCGCGCACGCGCTGGCCGGGCTGGGCTTCTCGGCGAAGGAGGCCGGCGACGCCATCGAGGTCGTGGCCGCCGACGTCGCCGACGGTCCGGCGGACGTCTCGGCCCTGCTGCGGCGCTCCATCCAGATGCTGGGCCGGACCCGGTGAGCAACCCCGACATCGACATCGTCGACGCGGCGGTGCTGCCCGAGGAACGCGAGATCGACGCCTCGCTGCGGCCGAAGGGGCTCGCCGAGTTCGTCGGCCAGCCGAAGGTGCGAGAGCAGCTGGAACTGGTGTTGGAGTCGGCGATGCGCCGTTCCCGGCCACCGGATCACATCCTGCTCTCCGGCCCGCCCGGGCTGGGCAAGACCAGCCTCGCCATGATCGTCGCCGCCGAGCTCGGGGCGCCGATCCGGGTGACCAGCGGGCCCGCCATCGAGCGGGCCGGGGACCTCGCCGCGCTGCTGACCAGCCTCACCGAGGGTGAGGTCCTCTTCGTGGACGAGATCCACCGCATCGCCCGGCCGGCCGAGGAACTGCTGTACATGGCGATGGAGGACTACCGCGTCGACGTCGTCGTCGGGAAGGGTCCCGGCGCGACGGCGATCCCGCTCGACCTGGCCCCGTTCACGCTGGTGGGCGCCACCACCCGGGCCGGGCTGCTCACCGGCCCGCTGCGCGACCGGTTCGGCTTCACCGGGCACATGGACTTCTACGACGCCGGCGAGCTGGAGCAGGTGCTGACCCGCTCCGCCTCGCTGCTCGGGGTGCCGCTGCACGCGGACGGCGCCGCCGAGATCGCCGGACGCTCCCGCGGCACGCCGCGCATCGCGAACCGGCTGCTGCGCCGGGTGCGGGACTACGCGGAGGTCCGCGCCGACGGGATCGTCACCGAGACGGTCGCGCGGGCGGCGCTGGCCGTCTACGACGTCGACGACCTCGGCCTGGATCGCCTCGACCGCGCCGTGCTCGACGCGCTGGTACGTCGTTTCGGCGGCGGTCCGGTCGGCGTGGGGACCCTCGCCGTCGCCGTGGGCGAGGAGGTCGAGACGGTGGAGGACGTCGCCGAGCCCTTCCTCGTCCGCGCCGGACTGCTGGCCCGGACGCCGCGGGGTCGGGTCGCCACGCCCGCCGCCTGGGAACATCTGGGGCTGCCCGCCCCCGCCGACGCGGCGCGTTCACAGGGGCCGACCCTCTTCGACGCGTAGGGTGTGCGCGGACCTGACCTCGACCCCCGGGACACCTCCGAGTGGAATACCTGCCGCTGATCGCCTTCGCCGCGATCATCATCGTCTTCATCACCTACGCCGGGCGCCAGCGTCGCAAGCAGCAGGCGGCACAGCTCGCGCTGGCTGAGGCCATCGGCGTCGGCACAGAGGTCATGACGACCTCCGGCCTCTACGGGACCGTGGTCGCCAAGCACGAGGACGACACCGTCGCACTCTCGATCGCCCCCGGTGTGGAGGTCCGCTGGGAGCTCGCCGCCCTACGCGATGTCGGCACGCTGCCGGGCCGGTTCCAGGGACGAGCGGGCGTCTCCACCACCGACGAGGCGCCTGGTGTCGACGTCGACAAGGGCGAATCGGACAATCGTGGCGGGCCCCGCTAGGCGTTCCGTCCGCTCGTCACGCTCGCCCGTGACCCAGTTCCCGGGCACCGTCGGTCATACTGACCGGCGGCCCGCACCGATGCGAAGACCATGACCGAGGAGTAAGTCACCGTGGCACCACCGCCGGGAACCATGCGCGTCTCCCGCTACTTCACCGCGCTCGGGGTCGTCCTCGGCCTGCTCTACCTCCTCGTGCTGCTGCCGGGCAACGCGAACACGCCGAAGCTGGGCATCGACCTCGTCGGCGGTATCCGGGTCATCTTCACCGCGGTCCCGCCGGCCGGGAAGACGGTCACCTCCACCTCCATGGAGCAGGCGCGGCAGATCATCGAGGATCGCATCAACTACACCGGTGTCACCGCCTCCACGGTGCAGATCCAGGGCGACGACCAGCTCGTCGTCTCGATCCCCGGCGGCACCGACACCGACGTGCAACGCCTGGGACAGGCCGCGCAGCTCAACTTTCGTCCGGTCATCGCCCCCGCCATCCCCAACAGCTGCATCTCCTCCTCGGGCAAGGGCTCCGGCTCCGCCAGCCCCTCCGGCAGCAGCTCGCCCAGCGTCGGCAACTCGCCGAGCTCGGCTCAGGGCGCCTCGGCGGGGCCTTCGGGGGCAGCGAGTTCAGGCGCGCGCTCGACCTCCGCCGCGCCGAGCGGGTCCAACGCTCCCAACGGGCTCAACCAGCGTCCGCTCACCGCGCCGACCTCCGCCAGCGCGACGGCCAGCCCGTCCGGAACCGCCACCCGTGGCGCGGCGACACCGACCGGGACCGCCTCCGGCACCGCCACACCCTCCGCACCGGCGTCACAGGCGCCGCAGCCGTGCGTCTTCAACGCCGTGGGCAAGTTGGCCGCTTCGGCCAAGATCACCATCCCGACGACCGAAGCCGGCTTCACCAAGCTCTCGCAGACACAGCAGCAGCAGATTGCCGCAGCGTTGGCCACGACCGACTGCGACCAGACCAACCGGGTGGACGACAACCCGAAGAGCTACTACGTGGCGTGTGGCGATCTTGGTGGTCAGCGATATGCCTATCTCCTCGGCACCGTCATCATCAGGGGCACGCAGGTCACCGAAGCCAACGCCATCGCGCCGTCGACGGGCCAGGGCGGCAGTCAGCAGTGGACGGTCTCCCTCACTCTCAACGACTCCGGTCAGACCGCCTGGGGCAACTGGACGACCGCCCACAACACCGGCAAGCAGGACGGGAGCCCGCAGCAGTGTGGGACGGCTGCGGGCGGACTGCCGTGCAACGACTTCGTCGCCTTCACGCTGGACGGCAATGTCGTCTCCGCGCCAGCCACGAACGAGCCCATCATCGGGCAGGCGACCCAGGTCTCGGGCAACTTCACGCCGGACGAGGCCAAAACGCTCGCCAACCAGCTGAAGTTCGGCGCGCTGCCGCTGTCCTTCAACACCGACTCCAACGAGCGGGTGTCGGCCAGCCTTGGGGTATCGCAGCTCAACGCGGCGCTACTCGCGGGTGGCATCGGCCTGGTGCTGGTCGTCATCTACTCGCTGCTCTACTACCGAGGCCTGGGCCTCGTCACCATCGCCTCGCTGGTCGTCTCCGGCCTGCTCACCTACGCGATGCTCGTGATCCTGGGCCAGCAGATCGGCTTCACCCTCGACCTCGCCGGCATCGCCGGGCTGATCGTGGCGCTGGGTATCACCGCCGACTCGTTCGTCGTCTTCTTCGAGCGAATCAAGGACGAGGTACACGAGGGACGCAGTGTGCGCGTCGCCGTGCCCCGTGGCTGGGTCCGGGCCCGACGCACCGTGATCTCGGCCGACATCGTGTCGTTCCTCGCCGCGATCATCCTCTACATCTTCGCCTCGGCCGACGTGAAGGGCTTCGCCTTCACCCTGGGACTCTCGACGATCCTCGACCTCTTCGTGGTGGTCGTCTTCACCCATCCGATGGTGGCGCTGCTGTCGCGGAGCAAGGCCTTCGGGTCGCCTCGATTCACCGGCCTGAACAGCGTCCGGGGGGGCGGCATCACGCCCGACAAGGACGAGCCGAAGGCCAAGGGTGCGGCGGCGCGGGCAGCCCAGCGCCGCAGCTCGACGGTGGTCCTGGACAAGGACGACGAGCCGGCGGACGACCGCGCCACCGGTACGGACGCGGTCGACGACACGGCCGACGAGGCACCCCGGCGTCGCAGCAACCCGCAGGGCGGCACGGCGGCCGAGCGGGCAGCGGCCCGGCGAGCGCGACAGCGCGAGCAGCGTGACGAGAAGGGCGACCTGTGATGGCCGACAAGAGCAACCTCCCCGACCCCACGCCGCCGGACGACGCCACTGCGGCCGACCCGGACGCTACGACGACGGTCGCGACGCCGAAGCCCACCGGCAAGAAGATCTCGATCTTCACCCAGCTCTATCGGGGCGAGACCCGCATCGGGTTCGTCCACGCGCGGAAGAAGTGGTACATCGCCTCGGCGCTGATCATGCTGATCTGCATCGGCAGCCTGGTCTTCCGCGGCTTCAACTTCGGCGTCGCCTTCGCCGGCGGCACGACGTTCCAGATCTCGACGAACGACACCTCGATCTCCGCCGACGACGTCAACAAGGCGTTCGTGGACGCGGGCGTGGAGCCCGACGGTGCGACGACCGAGGTGGGTGACTCGTCCAACCGACAGCTCGTCACCAATATCCCGGCTCAGAGTCCGTCCGAGCAGGACCGGGTCGAGACCGATGTCGCGAAGACGCTCGGCATCGGCAAGGGCACGTTCACCGTGACCTCGATCAGCAGCTCGTGGGGCCGCGACACCACCGTGAAGGCGCTGCAGGGCCTGATCATCTTCCTGGTGGCGGTGACGGCCTACATCGCGATCTGGTTCCAGTGGCGGATGGCGGTCGGCGCGATGACCGCGCTGATCTTCGACCTCATGATCACGGCCGGCATCTACTCGATCATCGGTTTCGAGGTGACGCCGTCCACGATCGTCGGGTTGCTGACCATTCTCGGTTTCTCGCTGTACGACACCGTCGTGGTGTACGACAAGGTGCAGGAGAACGCGAAGGACATCCTGGCCGGGTCGCGGACCACCTACAGCGACGCGGCCAACCTCGCCGTGAACCAGACACTGATGCGCTCGATCAACACCTCGCTGATCGGTCTGCTGCCGGTCGCCGGACTGCTCTTCGTCGGTGCGGGCGTGCTGGGCGTCGGCACCATCAAGGACCTCGCCCTCATCCTCTTCGTGGGTCTGGCTTCGGGTGCCTACAGCTCGCTGTTCCTGGCGACGCCGATCGTCGTCGACCTCACCGAGCGCGACCCGAAGTACAAGGCGCTCACCAGGCGGGTGGAGGCCAAGCGGGCCAGTGACGCCAAGCGCGGTGAGTCCGGTGAGCTCGTCGGCGCGGGAGCGCCCGCCCGTCGCGGTGGACCCGCCCCCGCCCCGAAGGTGGGCGCCCGGCCGCAGCGACGGAAACGGTGAGCAGCAGCCGCAAGGCCCACCTGGCCGCCCGCATCGACGGTGCCCTGCGGGACGTCGAAGACTTCCCGACACCGGGCGTGCTCTTCAAGGACATCTCACCCCTGCTCGCCGACGCCGCGCTCTTCGAGGCGGTCGTCTCCGGGCTCGGGGAGGCGGCTCCGGACGAGGTGGATCTCGTCGCGGGCGTCGAGGCGCGGGGATTCGTCTTCGCCGGCGCGCTCGCCGTCGAGCTCGGCTGCGGCGTCGTCCCGGTGCGCAAGGCCGGCAAGCTGCCGCCGCCCACCGTCAGCCGCAGCTACGACCTGGAGTACGGCAGCGCCGAGATCGAGGTCCCGACCGGGCTGTTGGACGGCAAGCGCGTCCTGCTCGTCGACGACGTGCTCGCCACCGGCGGCACGCTGCGGGCCGGGGTCGACCTGCTCGCCGCCGCCGGCGCGGAGGTCGTCGGCATCGGTGCCGTGATCGAGCTGAGTTTCCTGGACGGCCGGGCCCGCCTCGCCGACGGACCGCCGCTGCACACGCTGCTCACGATCTGACGCACCGGCGTATCCAGGCCGTCGTGCGAACGTCTGACTCTGGTATTTTGTCCCTCCATCATCCATTGGGAGGGTTTTATGACGAAGATTCCGACTCGTCTGGTACTGCTCGGGGCAATGATCGCGGCGTTGATGGTCGCGTCGCCCATGAGCTCGGCCTCGGCCAGCGGGGGCGCCCCCGCCTTCTGCCAGTCGGGCAATGTCTGCGCGTTCGAACTGTCCAACCTGCAGGGTTGCCAGATGAATTTCGCTACGCCAGACACCAACTTCGCGAATAACAACTATCACAAGGGTCTATCGGGCTGTGAAAATCGACCCGTCAATGACTCGATCAGCTCGATCTGGAACGACTCGAGCTATACGGTCTGCTTCTACCTGAACAAGGATTACAACTCTTTCGGCGAGAAGATCGGTCCGAAGAAGGTCGTCAACTACGTGAAGTACAACGAGGCCTACAGCTCGTGGAAGCGTTGCTGACGGACGCTGGGGTTGTTATCTGACGGAGTGGGCCTCGGCGTCGCCGGGGCCCACTCCCGTGCGTGCGCATCTGGTGCGGACGTACACTCGCACTACCTGCGAGGTGAAAGGGGTCGGCGCTGACAACCGATGCCGGCACGCGGCAGCCGCCGCCACGCAAGACTGACACGCCCGCATCCGGCGCGCCGCCAGCTCCGTCCGAGCAGCCGCAGACCGCACCTGACCCGACTCCCGCCGCCGCGAGTCCCACTGTCGCGAAACCCGCCGCGCCGGCGAAGAAGGCCCCGTCCGCCGCCACGCCCCGGGCCCGGCCGGCGGAGAAGCCCGAGTCCGGTGAGCTGCACCGGCGCCGGGTGCGCGACCGGCTGGCACGGCGCATCGTCACCACCGGCCGGCAGTCGACGGTCAAGCCGGTGCTGGAGCCGCTCTTCGCCATCCACCGTGCCGCGCATCCCAAGGCCGACGCGCGGCGGCTGCAGCGTGGCTACGACGTCGCCGCGGAGTGCCACCAGGGACAGCTGCGCAAGAGCGGTGACCCGTACATCACCCACCCGCTGGCCGTGGCGACCATCCTGGCCGAGCTGGGCATGGACACCACCACGCTCATCGCGGCGCTGCTGCACGACACCGTCGAGGACACCGGCAAGACCCTCGAAGCGGTCCGTGCCGAGTTCGGCGACCAGGTCGCACATCTGGTCGACGGCGTCACCAAGCTCGACAAGGTCAAGTACGGGCAGGCGGCCGAGGCCGAGACCATCCGCAAGATGATCGCCGCCATGGCCCGCGACCCGCGGGTGCTGGTCATCAAGCTCGCCGACCGGCTGCACAACATGCGCACGCTGCGCTTCCTCCCGCCGGAGAAGCAGGAGAAGAAGGCCCGCGAGACTCTCGAGGTGCTCGCCCCGCTGGCCCACCGGCTCGGCATGAACACGATCAAATGGGAGCTCGAGGACCTCGCCTTCGCCACGCTCTACCCGAAGCGCTACGACGAGATCGTGCGGCTGGTGGCCGAGCGGGCGCCGAGCCGCGACACCTACATCAGCGAGGTCATCGAGCGGATCACCACCGACCTGCGCGCGAGCAACATCAAGGCCGAGGTGACCGGCCGCCCCAAGCACTACTACTCGATCTACCAGAAGATGATCGTCCGCGGCCGCGAGTTCACCGACATCTACGACCTCGTCGGCATCCGCGTCCTCGTCCAGGACGAACCGGCCTGTTACGCCACCCTCGGTGTGATCCACGCGAACTGGCAGCCGGTCCCCGGCCGGTTCAAGGACTACATCGCCATGCCGAAGTTCAACATGTACCAGTCACTGCACACCACGGTGATCGGTCCCGGCGGCAAGCCGGTCGAGCTGCAGATCCGGACCAACGGCATGCACCGCACCGCCGAGTACGGCATCGCCGCGCACTGGAAGTACAAGGAGCGCAAGGATCTCGACGTCGCCGACCCGGCGGGGATGTCCGACGAGATGGGGTGGCTGCGGCTGCTGCTGGACTGGCAGCGCGAGTCACAGGACCCCGACGAGTTCCTGGACAACCTGCGCTACGACCTCAACGCCAAGGAGGTCTACGTCTTCACCCCCAAGGGTGACGTCGTCCCGCTGCCGGCCGGGTCGACACCCGTCGACTTCGCCTACGCGGTGCACACCGAGGTCGGCCACCGCTGCATCGGGGCCCGGGTGAACGGCAAGCTGGTCGCACTCGAGAGCGTCCTGGACAACGGTGACCGCGTCGAGGTCTTCACCAGCAAGGCCGAGAGCGCCGGGCCGTCACGCGACTGGCTGGAGTTCGTCAAGTCGCCGCGCGCCAAGAACAAGATCAAGTCCTGGTTTGCGCGGGAACGGCGCGAGGACGCGATCGACGCCGGCAAGCAGGCATTGAGCAAGGCGATGCGCAAGGCGTCGCTGCCGCTGCAGCGGCTGCTCGGCGGGGACCACCTGCTCACCCTCGCCCACGACATGCACTACGCCGACGTCTCGGCCCTCTATGCGGCCATCGGGGAGAACCACGTCTCCGCGCAGTCGGTGGTGCAGAAGCTGGTGGCGCAGTTCGGCGGCACCGAGGGCTCGGTCGAGGACATCGCCGAGGTCGTGCTGCCGACGGTCGAGCCGACGACGTCGCGTCGCACCACCAGCGATGTCGGAGTCGTGGTGAAGGGCGTCAGCGATGTCTGGGTGAAACTCGCCCTCTGCTGCACGCCTGTGCCCGGCGACGAGATCCTCGGGTACGTCACGCGGGGCGGTGGCGTCTCCATCCACTGCACGACCTGCACCAACGCCTCATCGCTGCTCGCCCAGCAGGAGCGGCTGGTCGACGTCGAGTGGGCACCGTCGACCGGGTCGTCCTTCGTCGTCTCGGTACAGGTCGAGGCGCTGGACCGGCGCGGTCTGCTCTCGGACATCACCAGGGTGCTGTCGGATCAGCGGGTGAGCATCCTCGCGGCGAACGTCACCACCAACCGGGACCGCGTGGCCATCAGCCGTTTCACCTTCGAGATGGCCGAGGCCATGCATCTGGACAGCCTGCTGCGCTCCATCCGGGGCGTCGAGGGCTGCTACGACGTCTACCGGGTGCACGCCAACTAGGTTCCACTAGCTTCCGAGCCACCTTCCCCTGCCGTGTGGTCGATCTGCGGCCCGCGGATCGACCAGACGACAGGGGAAGCGGGTCAGCGGGTGACGGCCAGCTTGGTCAGCGTGATCGGCAGCTTCGGCTTGCCGTCCGTGCTCGAGCCCGGTGTCCCGCTGTCCGGTGTCGTCGCGACACCGCCGGCCGCCACCTTGTCGACGACCGACAGTCCCGACGTCACCTTGCCGAAGACGGTGTACTGCAGCTGACCGAGGTTCTGCCGAAGGCTGGGGGAGTCCTTGTAGACGATGAAGAACTGGCTGCCGCCGCTGTGGGGCTGTGCCGAGCGGGCCATCGCGATGGTGCCGGCGGGGTACGACTCACGGCCCGTTGCCTCGTCCGGGATGGAGTAGCCCGGTCCGCCGGTGCCCTGGCCGGTCGGGTCACCGCACTGCAGGACGTAGATCCCCTCGGTGACGAGGCGGTGGCACGGCGATTTGTCGTAGTAGCCCTGCTTCACGAGCGAGACGAAGCTCGCGACGGTGCAGGGTGCCAGTGCGCGGTTCAGTGTGAAGCTCATGGCACCGCGGTTGGTGCGGACGCTGACGTCCACACTGCCGGTCTTCGGCGGTGTCGTGGTGGTCGGCGCGACGATGCCGGACTTGACCGAGGTCTGCGCCTTGGTCCAGTCGCACGGATACGTCGGGGTGCGGGCCGCGGTGGAGGAGGCGGCTGACCTGCTCGGCTGGCCGGAGTCGGCCGCCTGCTTGTCGTCGTCGCTGCCGCTCGTCCCGGCGATGAGCGCGATCACCCCACCGACGACCACGATGACGGCGACGATCGAGATGATGAGGTTCGTCTTCTTCCGCCGGGCCGCCTGCTCCCGTCGCTTGTCGGCCTGGCGCTGCAGCTTGCGGCGCTCGGCCTCCCGGCGCTGCTTCTCGGTCGGCATCAGCTGGTCTTGACGAGGTCGATGACGAAGACGAGGGCGGTGTTGGCCGGGATGGTGGGCGGGCTGCCGGTCGCGCCGTACCCGAGTGCGGACGGCAGGATCACGATGCGACGACCGCCCACCTTCATCGGCGGGATCTTCGCAGCGGAGTTGCCGCCGATGCCCTGAGTGAAGCCGGGGACGACCTTCTGCAGCGAGAACTCCGCCGGCTGTCCGCCGCGGGCCCAGGAGGAGTCGAAGGCGGTCCCGGCGCGGTACAGGACACCGGCGTACTGGACACTCACCGTCGAGGTCAGCGAGGGGGTCTTGCCCTTACCGACCACGAGATCCTTGTACTCGAGCTTCGTCGGGTCGGTGGTGCCGGCCGAGCAGACCTTCGGCTCGGCCTTGAGGTTCGTCGGATTGCCGACGGTGACGCCCTGGAAGGTGACCGCACCCTTGGCCTGCTTGGCCGTGGTGCAGTCGGCCGGCTTCTCGGCACTCGACGAGCCCGACGGCGAGGACGACGGCGAGGGACTCTGCGTCGCGGCGGCATCGTTCTTCTTGTCGTCACCGCCGGTGGCGGCGACGACGGCCAGGACGACCGCCACGATCACGACGAGGGTCCCGACCACCGAGCCGATGAGCACGACCCGCTTCTTCGTGGCCTCCCGGGCCCGGCGCTCTTCGAGCTGTCGCTGCAGCCGCAGCCGTTCGGCATCCCGGCGCTGCTTGTTCGTCGCCACCCGAGGTCCTCTCCTGTCAGGGCAAAACCTCGGGCAGTCTACGGAAACAACCTGCGCGTTCCCGGTGGAGGCTGCTCGGTAGGGTGGACCGAACCGTCGTCGATTCGTCAGGAGTGCGCGGACGTGCTCATCGCGGGCTTCCCGTCCGAGGCCACCGCCACCAACTGCTACGTCGTCGCGCCCGGTCCCGGTGAGCAGTGTGTCGTCATCGACCCGGGCGTCGGCGTGACCGGACAGCTGGACGAGATCATCGCCGAGCATCGGCTGCACCCGGTAGCGGTGCTGCTCACCCACGGGCACTTCGACCACACCTTCTCGGTGCTTCCGGTGTGCCAGGCGCGGGACGTCCCGGCGTGGATCCATCCCGGCGACCGGCCACAGCTCGCCGACCCGTGGTCCGGGGTCGGCATGCCGAAGGGCACGCCGCTGTTCGGGATGCTCACTGCCGCCGAGCCGGACGACGTCCGGGAGCTCGCCGACGGAGCGACGGTCCCGCTCGCCGGCCTGGAGTTCGGGGTCAGGCACGCCCCGGGTCACAGCCTCGGTTCGGTCGTCTTCGATCTGCCGACCGAGGACGAGCCGGTGCTCTTCGCCGGCGACGTCCTCTTCGCCGGCTCGATCGGGCGCACCGACCTGCCCGGCGGGTCGATGGCGGACATGACGCGGTCCCTCCAGCGCGTGATCCTGCCGATGGCCGATGCCACCGTCGTGCTGCCCGGCCACGGACCGCAGACCTCCATCGAGCGCGAACGCGCCACCAACCCATATCTGCAGGATCTCTGAATGCCCATCTCCGGATTTCCCGAGCTGCTGCCGTCGCAGCGCTTCGCCGAACTCGCCGCCCTCGACGCGCTGCGGCGGACCTTCGAGCTGCACGGCTTCGCGCCGCTCGAGACCCCCGCGGCGGAGTCGCTGGAGACCCTGCTGCGCAAGGGCGAGATCGACAAGGAGGTCTACGTCCTGCGGCGGCTGCAGGCCGAAGAGGACGCCTCCGACTCCGGTCTCGGCCTGCACTACGACCTCACCGTGCCCTTTGCGCGGTACGTGCTCGAACACGCCGGGCACCTGGAGTTCCCGTTCCGGCGCTTCCAGATCCAGAAGGTGTGGCGCGGCGAGCGGCCGCAGCAGGGGCGCTACCGGGAGTTCACCCAGGCCGACATCGACATCGTCGCCCGCGACACCCTGCCCTTCCACCACGACATCGAGATCGCCCGGGTCATGGCCGAGGCGCTCGGCGCGCTGGACTTCCTGCCTGCACTCACGCTGCAGGTCAACAACCGCCGCCTCATCCAGGGCTTCTACGAAGGGCTCGGCGCCAGGGACGTCGCCGCCGTGATGCGCGCCATCGACCGGCTGGACAAGGTGCCGGCCGCGGTCGTCCGCGACGAGCTGCGGGGCACCGCGGGCCTGGACGAGAAGCAGGCCGACCTCTGCCTCGCCCTCGCCGAGATCAGCGCCACCGACACCTCGTTCGTCGAGCAGGTCCGCGCCCTGGGCGTGGAACACGACCTGCTCGACCAGGGGCTCGAAGAGTTGGCCGCCGTGATCGACGGCTGCGCCTCGATCGAGGGCGTCACCGTCACCGCCGACCTCCGCATCGCCCGCGGCCTGGATTACTACACCGGCACCGTCTTCGAGACCCGGATGGCCGGGTGGGAATCCCTCGGCTCCATCTGCTCCGGTGGCCGCTACGAGGCGCTGGCCTCGGACGGGAAGAACAGCTATCCCGGCGTCGGCATCTCGCTCGGCGTGACCCGGCTGCTCATGCCGCTGTTCCAGTCCGGGGCGCTGAACGGCTCGCGGGCCGTCCCGTCGGCCGTGCTCGTCGCGCTCTGGGACGAGGAGTCACGGCCGGCCTCGGACGCGATCGCCACGGCGCTGCGGGCCCGCGGCATCGCCACGGAGGTCGCCGCGACGCCGCAGAAGCTCGGCAAGCAGATCCGCTACGCCGAACGGCGGGGAATCCCGTTCGTCTGGTTCCCGGCTCGTGAGGAGTCCGCGCACCGGGTGAAGGACATCCGCTCCGGCGACGAGGTGACGGCCGATCCCGCCACCTGGACGCCCCCTGAATCCGACCTGCGACCGCAGGTCATCGCCACGAAGGTTGAGTCATGATCCGCACCCACGACGCCGGCACGCTCCGCGCGTCCGACGCAGGCAGCACCGTCACCCTCGCCGGCTGGGTCGCCACGCGGCGGGACCACGGCGGTGTCACGTTCCTCGATCTGCGCGACGCCTCGGGTGTCGTGCAGGTGGTGGTCCGCGAGGACGACACCGTGCACGGCCTGCGCAACGAGTGGGTGCTGAAGGTGACCGGCGAGGTCCGCACCCGCGAGGCGCAGAACGTCAACCCGAACGTTCCCACCGGCGAGATCGAGGTCGTCGCGGGCGAGATCGAGGTCCTCAACGAGGCGAGTGCGCTGCCCTTCCAGCTCGACGCGCACGCCGAGGTGGGGGAGGAGGCGCGGCTGAAGTACCGCTACCTGGACCTGCGCCGCGCCGAGCCCGCCGCCGCGATCCGGCTGCGGAGCAAGGTCAACGCCGCGGCCCGCAACGTCCTGCTCGAGCGTGACTTCGTCGAGATCGAGACGCCGACGCTGACCCGGTCGACCCCCGAGGGTGCGCGCGACTTCCTGGTCCCGGCACGGCTGCGTCCCGGCAGCTGGTACGCCCTGCCGCAGTCGCCGCAGCTGTTCAAGCAGCTGCTCATGGTCGCCGGGATGGAGCGGTACTTCCAGATCGCCCGCTGCTACCGCGACGAGGACTTCCGTGCCGACCGGCAGCCGGAGTTCACGCAGCTCGACATCGAGATGAGCTTCGTCGACCAGGACGACGTGATCGCGCTGGCCGAGTCCGTGCTGCGTGCGCTGTGGGCGCTGATCGATGTCGAGATCGGCGACATCCCGCGGATCAGCTACGCCGAGTCGATGCAGCGTTACGGCACCGACAAGCCCGACCTGCGCTTCGATCTGGAGCTCGTGGAGTGCACCGAGTTCTTCGCCGAGACCCCGTTCCGGGTCTTCCAGGCGCCGTACGTGGGTGCGGTCGTCATGGCCGGCGGTGCCTCGCAGCCGCGGCGCACGCTGGACGCCTGGCAGGAGTTCGCCAAGCAGCGCGGTCACCGCGGGTTGGCCTACATCCTCGTCGGCGAGGACGGTGAGCTCGGCGGCCCGGTGGCCAAGAACCTCTCCGACGCCGAGCGGGCCGGGATCGTCGAACACGTCGGGGCCCAGGCCGGCGACTGCATCTTCTTCGCGGCGGGCCCGGCGTCCGGGGCGCGGGCGCTGCTCGGCGCGACCCGGCTGGAGATCGGCAAGCGGCTCGGCCTCATCGACGAGTCGGCGTGGTCGTTCCTCTGGGTCGTGGACGCCCCGCTGTTCGAGCCGTCCTCGGCCGCCGTCGCCTCCGGTGACGTGGCCGTCGGGGCGGGGGAGTGGACGGCCGTCCACCACGCCTTCACCTCTCCCAAACCCGAGTCCATCGACAGCTTCGACACCGACCCCGGCTCGGCGCTGGCCTACGCCTACGACATCGTCTGCAACGGCAACGAGATCGGCGGCGGGTCGATCCGTATCCACCGTCGCGACGTGCAGGAGCGGGTCTTCAAGGTCATGGGCCTGTCGCAGGAGGAGGCGCGCGAGAAGTTCGGGTTCCTGCTCGACGCCTTCAGCTACGGCGCCCCGCCGCACGGCGGCATCGCCTTCGGCTGGGACCGCATCTGCGCGCTGCTCTCCGGCGCCGACTCGATTCGCGACGTGATCGCGTTTCCGAAGTCCGGTGGCGGGTACGACCCGTTGACGGCGGCGCCCGCGCCGATCACGCCGGAACAGCGCAAGGAAGCCGGCGTGGACGCCAAGCCCGAGTCCGAGGAGGACGGCAACAATGTCTGATTGGAACCAGCAGATCATCGACGAGTTCCACACCAAGAACGGTGTGGTCGGCGGTCAGTTCGCCGGAGCCAACATGGTGCTGCTGCATCACGTCGGCCGCTCGTCCGGCAAGGGCTACGTCACGCCGGTCGTGTGGTTCGAGGGCGCGCCCGGCACCATCTACGTCGTCGCCTCGGCCGCGGGCGCCCCGGAGCACCCGCAGTGGTACCACAACCTGGTCGCCGCCGAGCGGGCCAGCGTCGAGGTCGGCCGCGGTGACGGTGTCGGCGGTATCGACGTCCACGACGTGACCACCACCGAGCTCGAGGGCGAGGAGCGCGACCGCGTCTACGCCGAGATCGTGAAGCAGGCGCCGGGCTTCGGTGAGTACGAGAAGAAGACCGAGGGCATCCGCACCATCCCCGTGCTGGCGTTGACGCGCGCATGAGCGAGGCTTGCCGAGCGAATCAGAGTCATCGCGCGCGTGGAGGCTCGTGCGCGCCCGGAGCGAAGCGAGGACGCGCATGAGCGGACCCGCCGACATCCCGCGTTTCGGCCCGTCTCAGCCGGCCTCGCCGCCCGCCGACGAGCCCGAGGAGACCGGGGTCCGCAACGACCTCGTCCGGGCCGCCATCGAGGCGGTCGCCGAGCAGGCCGGTCAGGGCTCCGGCGAGCCCGCCGGCACCGTGACGACGATGCACGTGCTGCGGCACTGCCTGCACGGCTTCCTGCTGCTGGACGTCACCGGCTCCGAGCTCGAGGTCGACGACAACGGCCAGATCGCCGAGGGCTCGACCATCAGCATCCGTGGCGGCGAGGGTCCCGACGGCGAGTCGGCGATCTTCGCCTTCACCTCACAGCAGCAGCTCGCGCTCATGTACCCCGACGACGGGGCCGCCGAAGGGGTCCAGGTGCAGTCGCTGGTCCAGGAGGCCGCCGGCGTCCTGGAGCTGGTGCGGGAGCAGGAGGCGTCCTGGCTGCTACTGGATGCCGGTGGCCCCAGCGTGGCGCTGTCCGCCGACGACATCGAGTTCGCGCTGCGCGTTCCCCGCAACGACGCGATCCGGGCCGCAGTGGATCCCGGCGTGCCGCGCGAGGTGCTGCTCGAGGCGCTGCGGCAGCCGGGTCCGCTGTCCCTGGCGGTCGACTCCCCGGAGCTCGAGCCCGGCGAGCAGCAGCGGGAGAACACCCCGGTGCGCGTCCGCACCGTCGACGCCCCGGACGGCAACGGCCAGGCGCTGGCGGTCTTCACCTCCGGCCCGGAGGTCATCGCCCTCTCCCCGGACGACCGCATCGCCACCCAGGACGCCACCGAGCTGGTCGCCCTCGCCGCCAACGGTGACTTCGGGGGTCTGCTGGTGAACGCGGCCGGGCCCTGGGCTTACGTCACCGTCGAGGAGCTGAAGGGGCTCTCCGGGGCGTGACATGTCCGGCAGCGTGATCAGCGGGGCTGTCCGTTCTCGCCGAACCAGCGCGCCAGCGCGCCGCGTCGGCTGACGGCCCGCAGGCGCTGCTCGGTCTCGTCCCGCTCGCCGCGGTTGGTGACGATGAGCATCTGGTCGCCGGTGCGGAGCCGGGTGGCGCGATCGGGGACGAAGCTGCGGGCATCACGCAGGATCAGCGTGATCACGCTGCGGGACGGCAGCCGCAGCTCGAGCAGCGACACCGAGTCCAGCCGTGACCCCGGCTGGATTGTGACGGTGAGCAGCTCGGCGTCGAGCACGTCCAGCGGCGCGGCCTCGACGTCGATGTGGCGGGCCGCCTCCCGCGGGGCCAGCCGGAGCAGCCGGGCGAAGGGCGCGAGCGACGGCCCCTGGATGAGCGTGAAGACCACGACGAGGACGAAGACGATGTTGAGCACCCGCTCGCTGCCGGCCACCCCCTCGACGATGGGGAAGGTGGCGAGCACGATCGGCACGGCGCCGCGCAGGCCGGCGAAGGAGAGATAGAGCTGCTCGCGGATCGGCACCCGGAAGGGCAGCAGCGACGCGAAGACCGAGGCGGGCCGGGCCAGCAGCAGCAGGACCACCCCGGCGACGATGCCGGGCACCAGCTGCGCCGGGAGCTCGGACGGATCGACGAGCAGGCCGAGCAGGACGAAGAGCCCGATCTGGGCCAGCCAGCCGAAGCCCTCGGCGAACGACCGGGTGGCGGCGCGGTGCGGTAGTCCGGTGTTGGCCAGGACGAGAGCACTCAGGTAGGCGGCGAGGAACCCGCTGGCGTGGGCGGAGCCTGCCGCGGCGAAGGCCACCATGCCGAGACCGAAGATCGCGAGCGGGTAGAGCCCGGAGGCGGGCAGGGCCAGTCGCCGCAGCGCCCAGGACCCGGCGAAACCCAGGGCGAGACCGATCCCGGCACCGGCGGCGAGCTCGTAGAGCAGTTCCAGGACGAAGTGCACGCCGTCGACGTGGAACGGGACCGCGGCGAAGAGCGTCACCAGGATCACCGACGGGGCGTCGTTGAAGCCGGATTCGGCCTCCAGCAGGCCGGCGACCCGTTTCGGCAGCGGCACGACCCGCAGGATGGCGAAGACCGCGGCGGCGTCGGTCGAGGAGACGATCGCGCCGAGCAGTAGGGCCAGCTGCCAGTCGAAGCCGAGCAGCAGGTGGGCGCCGGCGGCGGTGATCAGGGTGCTGACGCCGACGCCGAGCGTCGCCAGCAATCCGGCCGGCGCGAGCACCGAGCGGACCTCGGACCAGCGGGTGGTGAGACCACCCTCGACGAGGATGACGGCCAAGGCTGCCGTGCCGAGGTCCTGGGCCGCCTGCGCGTTGTCGAACTTGATGCCGATGACGTCCTCGCCGAGGACCACACCGAGGCCGAGGAAGAGCAGCAGGCTGGGCAGACCCACCACGGTCGCGAGCCGCGTCGCGCCGATACTGACCAGGACGACGACGCCGCCGACCAGCAGCACGAGGTAGAGCTGCTCCAGGGTCACGCGTGAGATCTCCTCCCGTCGCCGAAACATCCAGCCTAGAGGTCGAGTGGTGCAGAGAGGGCATCTCCGGCGCCGCTCGAGCGAGTGGAGCGAAGCGCGAGAAGAATTCTCTGCCGCGGGCTCAGGTGCTGCCGCCGGTTGCCGATAAGGACTGCTAGCCGCACGGATGCGGCGGTCGCGGCCGGAGACTCCGGCCGTTGTTCCCCCCGACTCACGGAGGAGTACTCCATGTCCCGAACCGTCCTGCCTCGTCGGCTTCTTGCCGCGGGTTGCGCGATCGCGGCCGGTCTCGGCGCCGCGGTCCTGGCCGGTGGCACCGCCGCTGACGCCGCCGGCACGATGACCATCACCTCGATCAACGTCCACCGGCTCCCGGCGCTCACCGCGAAGCAGACCCTGACGATCACCGGCACCAACTTCGACGAAGACTCGATCAGCAGCGTCGCCATCGCCGGCTGCACCGCCGGCACCTACTTCGTCTCCAGCGCCACGTCGCTGGTCTTCAAGACCGACAACACCTGCGCGGTCGGGACCAACGCGGTCATCACCATCACCCCGGTCTCCGGCTCCAACGTGGTCACCACGCCATCCACCAACACCAAGCAGGCGCTGGACTTCGTCGCGGCGCCGACCCTGGCCGCCAACAACGGCACCACCTTCCCGGTCGTCACCTCCGGGACCGCCAGCCAGACCACGCCGACCCGCACCGCTTCGGTCAGCGGCGGCACCGGCATCCGCGTCACCGCCGGGGCGACGAAGTTCGTCAACAGCGCCACCTACCCGCTGTCGGCGACCATCAACGGCGTCAAGGTCACCAACGTGGTCATGAAGACCGGTGGCGACTGGTTCACCGCGACGCTGCCGGCCCTGGCCGCCAGCTCCGCGCCGGTACTGCGCATCACCAGCAACGGCGTCTCGAAGTCCTTCAACTACGCCGCCGCCTCGTCGTCGGCCACCGTCGCGGACAGCTTCCAGTTCGTCATCGCCGGCGTCGGCATCACCGTCGCCCCGGTCTCCGGCCCGATGGACGGCGGCAACGTCATCACCGTCAAGGGCACCGGTTTCGACTCGACCACCACCGCGACCGTCGGCGGCACCAGCTGCCCGAAGACCGGCACCACCACCGCCACGACCTTCACCTGCACCGTGCCGGCTGCCACCACCGCGGGCCCGGTCAGCGTGGTGACGACCACCGGCTCCGTCACCAGCGTCGTCACCGCGGGCAGCACCTACACCTACGTCTCGTGATCTGACGCGCACCACCCGGCGGCGGTGGCGTGATCTCCTCGGAGGTCCCGCCACCGCCGCTGTGCTGTCTCCGGCGTCCCGCTTCTCGCGGGCAGGTGCCGTGATCGCCAGCCGATGACCTTGGGCGTGGCATGACCATCGGGACGAGCGCGTCTTGCTGTCGCGACCATTGGTGGAGGGAAACGGACTTACTCATGGAGCGAGGCCGGCGTCGGAGGCAACGCCTAGGCTGATCCGGTGACGCTGTTCGGGACGGGATCGGACGCCGACCCCGGCGATGCCGCTCCCGGCGCGACGGTTGACGCCGCCGCGCCGCTGGCCGCGCGGATGCGACCGCGGACGCTCGACGAGGTCGTCGGGCAGCAGCATCTGCTCGCCGCGGGCTCGCCGTTGCGTCGACTCGTCGAGGGCGACGCGCCGATGTCGCTGATCCTCTTCGGCCCGCCCGGCACCGGCAAGACGACCCTGGCGCTCATCGTCTCGTCCGCGACGAACCGCCGCTTCGAGCAGCTCTCTGCTCTCAACGCCGGGGTGAAGGACGTCCGCGAGGTCATCGCCCGGGCGAAGGTCGAGCTCAACCATCACGGCCGGCAGACCGTCCTGTTCATCGACGAGATCCACCGCTTCAGCAAGACGCAGCAGGACTCGCTGCTCGCCGCCGTCGAGGCGCGGCAGGTCACGCTGGTGGCGGCGACGACGGAGAACCCGTTCTTCTCGATCGTCTCGCCGCTGCTGTCGCGCAGCCTGCTGCTCACGTTGCAGCCGCTGGACGAGGCGGCGGTGGGGCAGCTGGTCGACCGCGCACTCGTCTCCCCTCGCGGTCTGGACTCGGCCGTCACGCTGGCCGACGACGCTCGCGCCCACCTGCTGCGACTGGCCGGCGGGGACGCGCGGCGGGCGCTCACCGCGCTCGAGGCCGCGGCCGGGACGACGATCGCCGAGGGGCGTGCGGTGATCGAGCTGAAGACCCTCGAGCAGGCCGTGGACAGTGCGGCGGTCCGCTACGACCGCGACGGCGACCAGCACTACGACGTCATCAGCGCCTTCATCAAATCCATCCGCGGCTCCGATCCCGACGCGGCGGTCCACTACCTGGCTCGCATGCTGGAGGCGGGGGAGGATCCGCGCTTCATCGCGCGCCGGCTGGTCGTCCACGCCTCCGAGGACATCGGTCTGGCCGACCCCACGGCGCTGCTCGCCGCGACGGCCGCGGCGCAGGCCGTCCAGCTGATCGGGCTCCCGGAGGCCCGGATCAACCTCGCCCAGGCGACGCTGCACCTGGCGTTGGCGCCGAAGTCCAACGCGGTGATCGCCGCCATCAACGCGGCGCAGTCCGATGTCCGCGGCGGCCTCGCCGGCGCCGTCCCACCGGCGCTGCGCGACGCGCACTACAGCGGGGCGAAGAAGCTGGGGGCGGGGAAGGCCTACCGCTATCCGCACGACCATCCCGACGGGGTCGTCGCGCAGCAGTACCCGCCGGACGAACTGGTGGGCCGGAACTACTACGAGCCGGCCGACCGCGGCGCGGAGCGCCATTTGCGCGAGCGGCTGGACAGACTACGCAACGTCATCCGGGGCCGTGGGGGCGGCGCTGGCTGACCAGATAGGGTCGGTTCAGGGTTTCATGTGATCGTTTCCGGGTTGCCGTAGCGGGGAGAGTCAGACATGTCCGGTGGCGCCATCGCCGCGTTGATCGCTGCGGGTGCGTTCGTCCTGCTCGTGCTGCTGCTCGCCATTCCGCTGCTCAAGCTCGGGCGCACGCTGGACGAGGCGACCCTCGCGGTCCGCAAGACCCACGAGGGCGTCGCGCCGATCATGACCGAGGCGCAGTCCACGGTGACGCAGCTCAACGCGCAGCTCGTCCACATCGAGGGCATCGCCAAGAACGTCAACTCGATGACGACGAACGTCGCGGCGATGACCGCGGTGGTGTCGTCCACCCTCGGCAGCCCCATGATCAAGGCCGCCGCCTTCACCTACGGTGTCCGCAAGACGGTCTCGAACCGTCGCGACGAAGAGGCGATCAAGGCCGCCCGTCGCAAGCACCGCGCCAGCCGACGGGGGCGCTGACCATGCGTCGCCTCTTCTGGCTCGTCATGGGCATCACCATCGGCGTCCTCGTCGTCCGCAAGCTCTCGGCTGCGGCGCAGCGCCTCACCCCCAAGGGCATGGCGGAGACGGTCGGCTCCGGACTTGCCGAGCTCTCCGCCGCGATCCGCGACTTCGGCACCGACGTCCGTGAGGCGATGGCCGAGCGGGAGGCCGAGCTGCGGGAGTCCACCGGGCTGGACGGGCAGCTGGGGCACCGACCGGGACGCGACGCCGATCCTGCTTGATCCCGGCGTGACAGTCGTCGCCTGGCTCGACCTCGGGCCGGGAGCGGCTCGTGGCCGAGTGAGCTCGAAAACTGTCAGACCCTGCTTCTAGCGTCGCGGTCATGTCGGGGGACGTGGCCAGTGCGGACGAGCTCATGCGGTGGGCTGCCTCTGCCGCGGTGCCGGCCGACGAGGCGCTGCTGACGCCGTTCGGATTCGTGGACGTGCCGGCCCTCTCCGAGGCGGGGCGCGTCGATGCGCTGGTAGCGCTGGAGCGGTTGCGGTCCTGGGTGGACGCGCAGCAGTCCCGGGTCTTCGCGGCATGCGCCGCGGCCGATTCTTCTGAGGAGCAGTGGAGCCGGGACGAGATCGCGGCGGCGCTGCACCTGTCGCGACGGGCCGTGGACGAGCGGCTGCACGCCGGCCAGGAGCTGGTCGAGCGTCTGCCGGAGACGCTGGGCCTGCTGCAGGACGGGACGTTGACGTCGCGCCACACCCGCTCGCTGGTGGATGCCGTCCTCCCGCTGGACGACGCGACGACGGCGGCGGTCCAGACGCGTGTGCTGGGGCGGCTGCGTGAGCAGGTCGCGGCCGGGGGAGCAGTGCCGACGCCGGCGGTCTTCGCGCGTGCGGTGCGTCGTGCCGTCGTCAGCACCGATCCCCGTTCCGCCGAGGTCCGTCACCGCCAGGCCGCTCAGCTGCGTCGGGTGGTGGTGACCGACCAGCCCGACGGCATGGCCGAGCTCTGGGCGCTCCTCCCCGCCGACGGGGCGGCGACGCTCTTCACCGCGCTCACCGCCGCGGCGGCGAAGCAGGTCGACGGCGACGACCGCAGCGTCGACCAGCGACGTGCCGACGCGCTGGTCAACCTCGCCGCGCAGACGTTGGACGACCCCGGCCTGCCGCGCTGGCAGGGCCGGCGCCCGCGCGTGCAGGTGACGGTCGCGGCGACCACCCTGCTCGGACTCGACGACGAACCGGGCCACCTGGAGTCGCTCGGCCCGATTCCGGCCACGCTGGCCCGGCAGATCGCCGCTGACCCATCGGGCACTTGGCGGCGGTTGCTCACCGACGAGGCCGGCGTGCTGATCGACTCCGCCCAGACCTACCGGCCGCCGGCCGACCTGGGCGAGTTCGTCCGAGCCCGCGACCGTCGGTGTCGCTTCCCCGGCTGCTCGCAACCGGCCCGCCGTTGCGAGATCGACCACCAGCAGCCGTGGGAGGACGGCGGGCGCACCGAGCCAGCCAACCTCGAGTGCCTGTGCCTGCGGCACCACCAGCTCAAACACCGCGCCGGCTGGCACGTCACCGGTGATCCGGCCGAGGTCCTGACCTGGACCAGCCCCACCGGTCACGTCTACCTCACCTTCCCCGACCCCTACGACTAGCGGGGTGCGCCGCCGGAGTGCGGTGGTCCGAGATCCCTGCAGCAGGCGTGCGGGAATACATCACTGCCGGTCTGGCAGCATGGCGGGGTGAGATCAGCCGACATCCGGGCCCGCTTCCTCGGGCACTTCGAACGCAACGGCCACACTGTCGTCCCCAGCGCCCCGCTGCCCTTCGACGACCCCAACCTGCTGTTCGTGAACGCCGGCATGGTCCAGTTCGTGCCCTACTTCATCGGGCAGCAGACGCCGCCGTGGAACCGCGCGACCAGCGTGCAGAAGTGCATCCGTACGCCGGACATCGACGAGGTCGGCAAGACCACCCGGCACGGCACGTTCTTCCAGATGAACGGCAACTTCAGCTTCGGCGATTACTTCAAGGCTGACGCGGTGCGCCTGGCCTGGGAGCTGTCGACGAACTCGGTCGCCGACGGTGGCTTCGGCCTCGACGGCGACCGCATCTGGGCCACCGTCTACCTCGACGACGACGAGGCCGTGGACATCTGGCATCGGCAGATCGGCCTGCCGATGGATCGCATCGTCCGCAAGGGCATGGACGACAACTTCTGGTCCATGGGTATCCCCGGTCCCTGCGGCCCGTGCAGCGAGCTCTACTACGACCGCGGTTCGGATTACGGCCTCGAAGGCGGTCCGGCCGTCGACGAGGACCGCTACATGGAGTTCTGGAACCTCGTCTTCATGCAGAACGAGCGGGGCGCGAATACCGGTCCCGGCAAGTCCGAGTACCCAGTGCTCGGCGAGCTGCCGAAGAAGAACATCGACACTGGTATGGGCATGGAGCGCATGGCGACGCTGCTGCAGGGCGTCGACAACATGTACGAGATCGACGAGACCCGTCCCGTCCTCGATCGGGCGGCTGCTCTGTCGGGGAAGGTCTACGGCGCCCACTCCGGGCACGCGGCGAGCCAGAGCCATCCCGACGACGTCCGGCTGCGTGTGGTGGCTGACCACGTCCGCACCGCGCTGATGCTCATCGGGGACGGCGTGACGCCGTCCAATGAGGGTCGCGGTTACGTGCTGCGGCGCATCATGCGTCGGGCGATCCGCTCGATGCGCCTGCTCGGTGTGCAGGAGCCCGTCATGCCCGAGCTGCTGCCGGTGAGCCGCGACGCGATGTCGCCGTCCTATCCGGAGCTCGCGACGGACTTCGGCCGCATCTCGATGGTGGCCTACGCCGAGGAGGAGACCTTCCTGCGCACGCTCGCCTCCGGCACCACCATCCTCGACACCGCAGTAGCGCAGACGAAGCAGCAGGGCGGCAGCCAGCTCTCCGGGGCGAGCGCGTTCCAGCTGCACGACACCTATGGCTTCCCGATCGACCTGACCCTGGAGATGGCCGCCGAGCAGGGTCTGGCCGTGGACCAGGAGGGTTTCCGGACCCTGATGGCCGAGCAGCGGCAGCGGGCCAAGGAGGACAGCCGCAGCAAGAAGACCGCGCACGCGGACCTGTCGGTCTTCCGGCAACTGCGCGACCAGGGCGAGACCCCGTTCACCGGTTATGAGGAGCTCGAGACCGAGACGACCGTCCGCGGCCTGGTGCGAGACGGCGCCCTCGTCCGTGATGCCCAGCCGGGCGAGATCGTCGAGGTCGTGCTGGACCGGACCCCCTTCTACGCCGAGTCCGGCGGCCAGATCGCCGACGAGGGCCTGATCCGTGTCGGTGACGCCACGCTGCAGGTGCTCGACGTGCAGAAGGCGGTCAAGGGTCTGATCGTGCACCGCGCGATGGTCCGTGACGCCGAGGTCGTGAGCGGGGCCGGTGCCGTCGCGACGGTCGACCCCGAGTGGCGCACCGGCGCCCGGCAGGCGCACTCGGGGACGCACATCGTGCATGCCGCGTTGCGTCACGTCCTCGGCCCTTCGGCGCTGCAGAGCGGCTCGTACAACAAGCCCGGCTACCTGCGCTTGGACTTCGCGTGGGGCAAGGCACTGGACGCGCAGACCCGCACCGACATCGAGGACGTCGCCAACCAGGCGCTGCGCCGCGACCTGCCGGTGGGAGTGAAGTACGTCCCGCTGGCCGAGGCGCGCGAGATGGGTGCGCTGGCGCTGTTCGGCGAGACCTACGACGAGATCGTCCGTGTCGTGGAGATCGGCGGCCCGTGGTCCCGCGAGCTCTGCGGTGGCACCCACGTGTCGCACTCGTCCCAGGTGGGGGCGATCACCGTCGTCAGCGAGTCGTCCGTCGGTTCGGGACTGCGCCGCGTCGAGGCGTACACCGGCATCGAGGCGCTGCGCTATCTCGCGACCGAACGTGCTCTGGTGGCCGGGCTCGCCGAGACGCTGAAGGTGCCCAGCGACCAGGTGCCCGACCGCGTCGCGGCGCTGCTCGAACGGCTCAAGACCGCCGAGCGCGAGCTGAACCGGCTCCGCGCGGCGGCGGTGCTCTCCAGTGCCGGCGACCTCGCGGCCAAGGCCGAGCAGGTCGGCCGTGCGAGCTTCGTCGTCGCAGAGGCGCCCGCGGGCGTCTCCGGCGGGGACCTGCGCTCGCTCGCGCTGGACGTCCGCAACCGGCTGCCCCACGGCGAGCCGGCCGCGGTCCTGCTCGCCTCGCCCGACGACAAGGGCGGCGCCGCGTTCGTGGCGACCGTCAACGACGCCGGACAGCAGGCCGGGTTCAAGGCCGGCGACCTGGTCAAGGCCTTCGCGCCGGTGCTCGGCGCCCGCGGCGGCGGCAAGGCCGACGTCGCGCAGGGCGCCGGGGGAGAGGCCGGCAAGCTGCCGGACGCCTTCGCCGCAGCCCGGACCTATGTCGCCGGCGTGGTCTGACGAGTCACCGGTGAGCGAGCAGACGGCCGGGCGCACGGCACACGACACGCCCGGCGTCTGGTTCGCCGTCGACGTGGGCACGGTCCGCGTCGGGGTCGCCCGCTGCGACCCGGCGCAGACCCTGGCCCTCCCGGTGACGACGCTGGCGCGCGACCGTCGCGCCGATCGCGACATCACCGAGTTGGCGGGTCTCGTGGCCGAGTACGAGGCCGTCGGCGTCGTGGTCGGGCTGCCACGGACCCTCTCCGGGGACGAGGGACCGGCGGCGCAGATGGCGCGCACCTACGGCGAGCAGCTCGCGGCTGCAGTGGCTCCGATTCCTGTGCAGTACCGGGACGAGCGGCTCACCACGGTGACGGCGGCGCGTAAGCTCGCGCAGAACGGCGTCCGGACCAAGGCTGGCCGGGCCGTCATCGACCAGGTCGCCGCGGTCGAGTTGTTGCAGAACTGGCTCGACGCGCAGCGGCGACACCGTCCGGACGACATCACCCCGGGGAGCGACTGAGAGTGGCGCGACGCGATCGCGAGTCGGTCTACGACTCCGACACGCACGACCTGCTCTTCGGCGACGACGGCGACCACGCCGACGACGGCGACCACGCCGGCACCGGTCACGGCGACGGCACCGTCGATCCGACGCACGACGATCCGCGGTCGGCCGGTCGCTTCGGCGACGGCGGCCACGGCAGTGACAGCTGCAGGGGCAGCGGCGACCGGCGTCCCCGCCCCACCGGCGGCCGCTCCCGACTCGAGGCGCGACGCGCCGAACGCAGTCGCCACCGTGGCCGGGTCCTCGGTGTCAGTGCTGTCGTTCTGCTGCTGGTGCTCGCCGCGGCGGTCTACTTCATCGGCGTCCCGGTGTACCGCTACCTGAACCCGGCCGACTACGACGGCAGTGGTTCCGGCTCGGTGGTCGTCACCGTGCACGCCAACGACGGCGCCAGCCAGATCGGCGACATCCTTGAGCGTGCCGGCGTGGTGGCCAGCGACCGCGCCTTCGTCGACGCCGCCGACAACGACGACCGTTCGCAGAACATCCAGCCCGGCTCGTACCGGCTCCGCAAGGGAATGGCCGCCGAGCGGGCGCTCGCGCTGCTGCTGAACCCGTCCTCGCGCGTCAACTCCGACACCGTGGTCGCCGAGGGCGCCAACATCTTCCGCGTCGAGCAGATCCTCTCGGCTCCCCGCTGCAACTCCGGCGCGCGTACCGGTGTCACCTGCGGCATCGGCGCCTCCAAGGCGGAGATCGTCAAGGTTCTCAAGGACGTCGGCAATCTCGGCATCCCCACGGACTACCTGCCGGGCGGCAAGAACCCGACCACGGCCGAGGGATTCCTCTACCCGGCGACCTACAGCTTCGACGACGAGACGACGCCGACCGAGGCCGTACAGCAGATGGTCGGCAAGTTCACCGACGTCGCCCGGAGCAACCGCTTCTCCACCGCGGCGAAGGCCCTCGGCCTGACGCCGTACCAGGCGCTGACCCTGGCCTCGATGGTCCAGGCCGAGGCGAAGTTCCCGCAGGACATGCCAAAGGTGGCACGCGTGATCCTGAACCGCCTGGCGAAGAAGACACCGTTGGCGATCGACGCGGCCAGCGTCTACGCCGCCGAGCTCGCCGGGGTGGACCCCAAGACGGTGAGCTACGCCCGCATCGACAGCCCGTACAACACCTACCGCAACGCCGGCCTGCCCCCCACGCCGATCAGCAACCCCGGCGCCGAGGCTCTCAAGGCGGCCGTGACGCCGGCGCAGGGCAACTGGACGTTCTACGTCAACGGCGATGCGCAGGGACACCTCTTCTTCACCAACAGCGAGAGCGAGTTCATCAAGGCGCAGAAGCGGTGCGCCGACAGCGGTTGGGGCTGCGCGCAGCCGTGACACGCTCGGCCGCCGTCCTCGGCCGACCGATCGGCCACTCGCTCTCGCCCGCCCTGCACCGGGCCGCCTACGCCTCGCTCGGCCTGGACTGGACGTACGAGGCCCTCGACTGCGGCGTCGCGGAGCTGCCGGAGCTGCTGGCGGCCCGCCGGGACTGGGCCGGTTTCTCGTGCACGATGCCGCTCAAGCACGCCGCCCTGGACGTCGCGGCCGAGGTGCTCCCCACCGCCGCCGCCGTCGGATCGGCGAACACCCTGCTGCCGGGTTGCGAGGGCTGGATCGCCGAGAACACCGACGTGGACGGCATCCTCGGCGCGTTGACCGAGGCGGACGTTGCCGTCGCCGGCCGGGACGTCGCGATCCTGGGGGCCGGCGGCACTGCCCAGGCCGCGCTCGCGGCGGCGGTCCGGGCCGGCGCCGGAGGTCTCACCGCGCTTGTCCGGGACCGCGCCCGCGCCGAGGCTCTGCAGCAGACCGCCGAGCGGCTCGGGGTGGAGCTCGTGCTGGCGCAGCTGGACGTCGGGGCCACCGCGCTGGCGGCGCCGCTGGTGATCTCGACGCTGCCCGCCGGCGCCGCCGATCCGCTCGCCGGGCGTGGCTGGCGCGCCGGTCAGGCTCTGCTCGACGTGGTCTACGCCCCCTGGCCCACCCCGCTTGCCGCCGCTGTCCGGGCCGTCGGCGGCACGGTCGTTGGCGGTCGCGCCATGCTGCTGCATCAGGCAGTCAGGCAGGTGGAGCTGATGACTGGTCGGACGGCGCCGGTCGAGGCGATGCGGGCCGCGCTGCCGGGATAGCCGCGGCCGTCGCGCGGTTACGCTCGAGGCATGGCGGTGAGCACGACGCGGCGCGCAATCGTGCGGCGGCGCACGGGTGCTGACCCGGCCAGGACGCCGGACGACCTCGCCGTCGAGTCTCCGCTGGTGCTGGGTCTGGACAGCCGTACCGGGCCGAGCGAGACCCTGGCGACGCTCATGCGCACGCCCGGTCACGACATCGAGCTCGCCGCGGGGTGGCTGGTCGTCGAGTCCGGAGTGCGCCGGGCCGAGGACGTGGTCATGCTGCGCACCTGCCGCGAGGACGACACCGACCGCGTGCACGTCACGCTCGCGTCGGGTGTCCGTCCGCCGCGGGCCCGGGCCTATGTCACGAGCGCGGCCTGCGGCGTCTGCAGCGCGGACGTCCTGGACCTCTCCCTGCTCGCCGGCTCGCCCCCGCACACCGCGAACTGGACGGTGGCGGCCGACGTGCTGGCGACGCTGCCGGACCTCATGCGGCAGCGGCAGCGCGCCTTCGACCGGACCGGCGCCGTCCACGCTGCGGCCCTCGCCGACAACACCGGCGAACTCGGCCCGGTGCGTGAGGACGTCGGTCGCCACAACGCCGTCGACAAGGTCGTCGGTCATGCCCTGCAGCAGGGCCTGCTGCCGGCCACAGACCGGCTCCTCGTGGTCTCCGGCCGGGTCTCCTTCGAGATCGTGCAGAAGGCGGTGGCCGCGGGGGTGGCCGGCATCGTGGCGGTCTCCGCCCCGTCCAGCCTGGCGGTCGACCTCGCCCGCGATCAGGGGCTGTTGCTGGCCGGCATGGTCCGAGGCGGCCGGCTCAACCTCTACGCCGGCGACGAGCTCGTCATCTGATACCGGCGCTCACGGCCGCATGGTCACTTTGCGTGACGAGACCCGGTCATATGGTGACGGACCGTTAGACCCTTTCGCTCCCAGCTCACAGCCGGTGACGATGAAGGGGTGACAGGCGGGGGCCGGATCGAGGTGAGTGTCGGGGAAGCCGACGTGCTCATCACCATGATCGGCGACGTCGACTATCTCGTCACCGCCGAGTTCGACATGGTCAGCGTCCTCGACCCCGCCCGCGGCCGTCCGGTCCGCTTCGACCTCGGCGGCGTCACCTTCTTCGACTCGCGCGGTATCGCCGAGCTGCTCACCGCCCGCAACTTCGCCCATCACGTGGAGCTGGTGAACACCCCGCCGGACGTCCGCAAGCTGCTCGAGCTCACCGGGGTCATCGGCCTCTTCGACCAGGCCTGACGACTCGCAAGCCCGGCCGCGCAGACCCGGCGCCTCTGACCCGGCCCCTCTGACCCGAAGCGTGCGGCCGCGAGGCCCGGTCGCGCGGGGACGCCGTAACGTTCGCCCCATGCGCGGCGATCAGTTGACCTGGCACTGGCAGGTCCCGGACTCCCATCCCTTCGCCTCGGGGATCGAGCACGGCTTCAAGGAGGGCTTCGCCGGGTCGAAGCCGCCGAAGGCGGAGTCCCATGCAGCCGCCTCGGCCTACGAGGCCGGCGTCCGCGCCCGTGACGAGGTCCGCGACGAGTCGCGCCGTTTCACCGAGCTGCGCGTCTACCTCGCCGACGACGAGCATGTCGGCTACGAGCTGACCCGGGGCGACGCCCCGGTCGAGGACGGCGACTGACCGAGGACGGCGACTGAACGACCCCGGCGGCCGCGCCCTCAGCGAGGGTCGCGCCCCCGATGCTCGATCCGGGCCCGATCGGCGTCGGCCCAGGTGTCAACGTCCCGTCCCCAGCCGCCGGCATCCGGGACCTCGACGACCGTCACCTCCTGGAGCAGAGCGCGCATCGGAGCGCCCCGTGGCTCGTCGACGGCGTGCAGTGCGGCGCGCAGCGAAGCCGTCCGCCATGCGGCGGCCAGATGCTGGCGACGGCCGTCTGCCACCAACAGCGCCACACCATCGTCGGGGACCGCATCCCGCAGCAGCGGCAGGGCCGGTCCCACCCGCGGCAGGTCGGCGGCCAGGACCAGCGTCACCGGTGCCGACAGCAGCGGCAGCGCCGCCGCCAGCCCCGCCACCGGACCACCGCCGGGGGGATCCTCGCGCGCCCAGGCCAGGGTGGCGCCGGCAGGAACGCTGACCGGCTGCGGTGGGCCCACCACCACGAGCCGCCCCGTCCCGCCGAGAGCGGCGGCGACCCGGTCCAGCAGCGTGATGCCGCCGATCTCGACCTGCGGCTTGACCACGCCACCGAGCCGCGACCCGGTGCCCCCGGCCAGGACGACGGCATCGAAGCTCACCCCTGGAAGACTAGAGCGGTGGCTTCCCCGGTGCTCGGCGCGGTGATCGGCGCCGTCGCCGTCGTGGCGGCGTCGCCCTACCTGGCGCGACTCAACCTCACCGTCCCCGACGCCGAGGAGCGGCGGTGGTGGCGCGGTCGACCGGCCTCGCCTGCGGCCACGGCGGTGACAGCGGCGGTCGGCGCCGTCCTCGGCGGCCTCGCTGGCTACGCGGCCGGGGCGAGCCTGCAGCTGCCCGCCTTCGTCCTGCTCGCCCTGCTCGCCACACCGCTGCTCGTCATCGACTACCTGCACCACCGCCTGCCCAACCGTCTCGTCTTCCCGCTCGCCCTCGGCGCGCCGCTGCTGGCCCTGCTGCCCGCCGGGCTGGACCACCGCTGGTCGGACTACGGCCGGGCGGCCGCCGGTGCCGCCGCGGTCTTCGCCGTCCTCTTCGCGCTCGCCTACGCCGTGCCCCGGGCCTTCGGCTACGGCGACGTGAAGCTCGGCGCCGTCCTCGGCGGCTACCTCGGCTGGTTCGGCTGGGCCGAGGTCTACTACGGCATCTTCGGCGGCTTCGTCTTCGGCTCGATCGTGGCTCTGGCGCTGCTGGCCACCGGCAGGGCGCGCATGAAGACGGCCATCCCGTTCGGACCTATGCTCGTGCTGGGAGCGCTCGTGGTGTTGGCCTTCGATCTGGTGCCGCGGCTCTGAAATCGGGTACGTCGCAGTCGTGACATCAGACGCGCGCCCCGGCCCCACCCTCTTCATCCTCTACGGCGCCACCGGCGACCTCGCCAAGCGCATGGTGCTGCCCGCCTTCTACACCCTCGCCAAGGAGGGGCTGCTGCCGCGCGACTGGATGCTGGTCGGCAACGGCCGCGGCGACGTCTCCCACTACGACTTCCGCAAGCACGTGGAGCAGGTGCTCACCGACAGCGGCGAGGACCTCTCCGACAGCACCTGGAGCGAGTTCGAGAAGCGGCTGCGCTTCGCCGGCGGCGGCTTCGCCAAGGACGACCCGGGCAGCCTGCTCGACGTCATCGCCGAGTCCCGCAAGGAGGTCGGTGACGACGCGCAGCTCGTCCACTACCTCGCCATCCCGCCCTCGGCGTTCCAGCGCATCACCGAGGGCCTCGGCGAGCACGACCTCGCCGAGGGCAGCTACGTCGTCTACGAGAAGCCGTTCGGGACGTCGGCCGAGAACTTCCGCGAGCTCGACCGCATGGTCCACGAGGTGCTGGACGAGAAGCAGGTCTTCCGGATCGACCACTTCCTCGGCAAGGAGGCGACGCAGAACCTGCACGTCACCCGCTTCGCCAACGGCCTCTTCGACGCGGTCTGGTCGCGCGAGCACATCCGGGCGGTCCAGATCGACGTCCCCGAGACCCTCGGCATCGCCGACCGTGCCGTCTTCTACGACGAGACCGGCGCCGTGCTCGACATGCTCGTCACCCACCTGTTCCAGCTCGCGGCCGAGGTCGCCATGGAGCCGCCGACCAACCTCACCGCCGAGAACCTGCAGGCCGCCCGCGAAGAGGTCATCGGCTGCTTCCGCAAGCTCGACCCGGCCGATGTCGTGCTCGGCCAGTTCGAGGGCTTCACCGAGACCGAGGGGGTCCGCAAGACCTCCAAGACCGACACCTTCGTCGCGGCCAAGCTCTTCATCGACAACGACCGATGGCGCGACGTGCCCTTCCTGCTGCGCACCGGCAAGCGGCTGCATGCCTCCGCGCAACGGGTCAGCCTGATCCTGCGCGAGCCCGCCGGCACCCTCGAGGGCGTGCCGAAGAACGGCAACGTCCTCACCTTCGACCTCGCCGGCAACGGCGCCATCGACCTGCGGCTGGTGACCAAGCGCCCCGGCCCCGAGGTGGACCTCGACGCCGCCGACGTGACGCTGCACCTGGACGCCGACCCCGACTCCGATCCGCTGCCGCCCTACGCCCGCCTCATCCACGACGTGCTCTCCGGCGACCGGTCGCTCTTCACCCGCCCGGACGGCCTTGCCGCCGTCTGGGAGGCGGCCGGCCCGCTGCTGGACAACCCGCCGCCACTGCACCGCTACGCGCCCTCGTCCTGGGGGCCGAAGCAGGCGGCGAAGCTCGCCGAACCGGACGGCTGGCTGCTGGGGGAGTAGCGCCGAGCAGAGTCGCTTCTGGGAGACTGGCCCGCGTGTTGCGTTGGATCACCGCCGGCGAGTCGCACGGCCCTGCCCTCGTCGCCCTGATCGACGGCCTGCCCGCCGGTATCGGCGTCACCACCGCCGACATCGCCGGCGACCTTGCCCGGCGGCGCCTCGGTTACGGTCGCGGCGCCCGGATGAAGTTCGAGCAGGACGTCGTCGAGCTCACCGGCGGGGTGCGGCACGGTGTGACGATGGGCGGGCCGGTCGCGGTCCGCGTCGGCAACACCGAGTGGCCGAAGTGGGAGCAGGTGATGTCTGCCGACCCGGTCGACGAGGACGTCCTGGCCGAGCTGGCGCGCAACGCCCCGCTGACCCGGCCACGCCCCGGCCACGCCGATCTTGCCGGCATGCAGAAGTACGACGTCGCCGACGCCCGTCCCGTGCTGGAGCGTGCCAGCGCCCGCGAGACCGCCGCGCGGGTCGCGCTCGGCACCGTGGCCCGTGCCTTCCTGCAGCAGTCGTTGGGAATCCGCATCGTCAGCCATGTCGTCGGTATCGGATCGGTGACCGCACCCGCAGGTGTCGTCCCGACGCCGGAGGACGCCGAGGCGGTCGACGCGTCGCCGGTGCGCTGCCTGGACGCCACTGCGAGCGCGGCGATGGTGGCCGAGATCGACGCCACCCGCAAGGACGGCGACACCCTCGGTGGCGTCGTCGAGGTGCTGGCCTACGGTCTGCCGCCGGGCATCGGCAGCTTCACCCACGGTGACCGTCGCCTGGACGGCCGGCTCGCCGCCGCCCTCATGGGCATCCAGGCCATCAAGGGTGTCGAGGTCGGCGACGGCTTCGAGCTGGCCCGCATCCGCGGCTCGCTGGCGCACGACGAGATCGTCAACGCCGACGGGGTCATCCGCCGCGTCTCCGGGCGTTCGGGGGGCACCGAGGGCGGCATGACGACCGGTGAGGTGCTGCGGGTCCGCGCCGCCATGAAGCCGATCTCCACCGTGCCGCGGGCGCTGCGCACTGTCGACACCGAGACCGGTGAGGCCGCTGTCGCCATCAACCAGCGCTCGGACGTCTGCGCCGTCCCGGCCGCGGGCGTCGTCGCCGAGGCGATGGTGGCGCTGGTGCTGGCCGAGGCCGTCCTGGAGAAGTTCGGCGGCGACTCGGTCGACGAGACCCGCCGCAATGCCGAGAGCTATCACAAGCGGCTGGTCGAGCGCGGGCTCACCCCCGCCAGCCGGGAGTGACGCCGAGATGACACCCAAGGCGGTGCTGGTCGGACTGCCGGGGGCGGGCAAGAGCACCACCGGACGCCGGCTGGCCAAGATCCTCTGCGTCGGGTTCGCCGACTCCGACGACCTGGTCGAGGCCGCCACCGGACGCAGCGTGGCCGAGCTGTTCGCCGAGGACGGCGAGGCCGCGTTCCGTGCCGCTGAGGCGACGGCGGTGACGGCTGCGGTGACCGGCTTCGACGGCATCCTCTCCCTCGGCGGCGGTGCGCTCACCACCCCGGCCGTCCGTGCGGCCCTGGTGGCGTGCGGCGCGCCGGTGGTGCTGCTGCGGGCCTCGCTGGCCACGCTCGGCGACCGCGTCGGCGCCGCCCGGAGCCGGCCGCTGCTCGCCGACGACCCCGCCGAACGGCTCGCCACGCTGGCCGCCGAACGCGCGCCGCTGTACCGCGGCGCCGCGACCATGACCGTCGACACCGACGGCAAGACACCGGGCCAGGTCGCCGCGACCATCGCGGCCCGGTTGCACGAGCGGAGTCGCACATGACCACCACCACGATCCAGGTCGCCGGACCGCAGCCGTACCCGGTGCACGTCGGTCACGACGTCCTCGGCGAGCTCCCGGCGCTGCTGCCGGGGGTGACGCAGGTGGCCGTGATCCACCAGCCCGTCGTCGAGACGGTGGCGCGCGGCGTCGCGGACGCCCTGCCGGGCGCGAAGGTCCACCTGCTGCCGGTCCCGAACGGCGAGGCGGCCAAGACCACCGCCGTCGCCGCGGGACTCTGGGACGAGCTGGGGGAGCGTGGCTTCACCCGCTCCGACGCGATCGTCGGTGTGGGGGGCGGCGCCGCCACCGATCTCGCCGGCTGGGTCGCCGCCTCGTGGCTGCGCGGGGTCCGCGTCGTCCACGTCGCCACCACGCTCGCCGCCATGGTCGACGCCGCCGTCGGGGGCAAGACCGGCGTGAACACCGCGCGCGGCAAGAACCTGGTGGGTGCCTTCCACCCGCCGGCCGGCGTGCTCTGCGATCTCGCCACCCTGGTGACGCTGCCGCCGGCGGACTACCTCGCCGGACTGGCCGAGGTGGTCAAGAGCGGCTTCATCGCCGACCCCGTCATCCTCGACCTCATCGAGGCCGATCCGGAGGCTGCGAGCATCGCCGGCAACGCCGTCGAGCGCGAGCTGGTGGAGCGGACGATCGCGGTCAAGGCACGCGTCGTCTCCGAGGATCTCACCGAACAGGGACTGCGCGAGATCCTCAACTACGGCCACACTCTCGGCCACGCCATCGAGCGCGCCGAGAACTACCGCTGGCGTCACGGCGACGCTGTCTCGGTGGGGCTCGTCTACGCCGCGGCGCTCGGCCGTCGGCTGGGACGGCTGGACGACGCCACCGCCGACCGCCACCGCAGCCTGCTCACCGCGCTCCGGCTACCGGTGGGCTACCGCGCCGACGCCTACGACGAGCTGCTCGCCTCGATGCGCATCGACAAGAAGGCCCGCGGCAACCGGCTGCGCTTCGTCGTCCTCGACGGCCTGGCCCGGCCGGTCTCGGTCGACGAGCCCGACGCCGACATCCTGCTCGACGCCTACTCGGAGGTCGCCCTGTGAGCACCCGTGTCCTCGTCCTCAACGGACCCAACCTGGGGCGGCTCGGTCGCCGCGAGCCGGCCGTCTACGGGACGACCACCCATGAGCAGCTCGCCGCGCTCTGCGTCCGCGGCGGAACCGAGCTGGGGCTGGACGTCGAGGTGCGGCAGACCGACAGCGAGGCCGAGCTGCTCGGCTGGCTGCACGAGGCCGCTGACAGTGAGACCCCGGTGGTCCTCAACGCGGCGGGACTGACCCACACCTCGGTGGTGCTCGGCGACGCCTGCGCCATGCGGACCGCGCCGCTGGTCGAGGTGCACCTGTCCAACGTCCACGCCCGCGAGCCGTTCCGCCACCACAGCTACGTCTCGGCGCACGCCGACGGCGTCATCGCCGGCCTCGGCGTCGAGGGGTACGTCCTCGCGCTCTCCTGGCTCTCGTCCCGGTTGAACGAGGGATAGCCGCAGTTCAAGGGTTTTCCTATCGGCCGGGTACGGTTTTGCCGTGGGCTTCGACTGGACGCTGGCGATCGCGGCGCTGGGCATCGGCGTGATCGTCGGCCTCACCGGCATGGGCGGCGGGGCGCTGATGACACCGGTGCTCGTCCTCTTCTTCGGCGTGCCGCCGCTGGCGGCGGTCTCGAGCGACTTGGTCGCGAGCGCGGTAATGAAGCCGGTGGGCTCCATCGTCCACCTGCGCAACGGGACGGTGCGCCTCGACCTCGTGAAGTGGCTCTGTCTGGGATCCGTCCCTGCCGCCTTCGCCGGCGCGTGGATCATCAGCCTGCTGCACGGCGGCGCCGGGGTAGACACCGCGATCAAGCGTGCATTGGGCGTCGCCCTCGTCATCGCGGCGGCGGGGCTCTTCGTCCGGGCCTACCTGCGCCTTGCCGAACGGGCGGGCGACCGGCACGGCCGCCGGGACGCCGACCCGCAGGGGCCGCCCGATGTCGTCGTCAAGCCCGTGCCCACCCTCCTCGTCGGAGCACTCGGCGGGGTCATCGTGGGCATGACCTCCGTGGGCAGCGGCTCGCTGATCATCATCGCGCTGATGTTCCTGTACCCGACGCTGCGGGCCAGCTCGCTCGTCGGCACCGACCTCGTGCAGGCGGTGCCGCTCGTGGCCGCCGCCGCGGCGGGTCACCTGCTCTTCGGCGACTTCGAGCTCTCGGTGACCGGGGCGCTGCTGGTCGGGTCGGTGCCGGGCGCCTATCTCGGGGCGCAGCTGTCGTCCCGGCTGCCTGGGGCGCTGATCCGGCGCGCGCTCGCCTTCGTACTACTCGCCTCCGCCCTCAAGCTGCTCGACGCGTCGAACCTCGTGACCGCGGCCGTCCTCGGCACGCTGCTGGTCGTCGCGGGGCCGATCTGGATGGTGCTGCGTCGCCTCCACGGTTTCCCGGCGTTGCCGTGGCGCGACCGCGCGGCGCCGCCACCTGTCTCCGCGGGGCACTGACCTCGTCGCGCAGCCGAAATCGCGCAATATGTCGAAGTATTGACACAAAACCGTCTCGGAGAGCAGGTTGCTCTTCGCCCCACCCGAGACGAAGACGAGGCCCCGACGCGTGACCCGACAGGTGCAGCCGACCAGCGGAGTCCTGCGAGCCGCCAACCGCGCCAGCGTGGTCCGGGTCCTTCGCGGTGCCGGCTGGGCCACCCGTGCCGAGCTCGTCCGCCACACCGGACTGTCCCGGGCGACGGTGAGCAGCGTCCTCTCCGAGCTGCGGGAGCGCGGTCTCATCGCCGAGCGCAGCGTGGCCCCGTCCGGGTCGCGGGGCCGCCCCGCCAGCCAAGTGGCGCTGGACCGCTCGGCGGGGACGGCGATCGCGGTGGACATCGGGGTGCGGCACGTCGCCGTGGCCGTCGGCGACCTGTCGCACAGCGTGCTGGCCGAGCGCTGGGTCTCCGTGCCCCGCGGGCACACCGCCGCGCGCGGCACCCGCTTGGTCCTGGACAGCATCGCCGACGCCCTCGAGCAGGCTGCCGTCGATCCGGACGACCTCGTCGGCGCCGCCATCAGCGTCGCCGCGCCGGTGACCACCACCGGCGGCGGCTTCGCCGTCCCCGGCGTCCTGCCCGGCTGGAACGAGTCCACGCTGGCCGAGCTCGTCGCCGACCGCTGGGCCATCCCGGTCGTCACCGAGAACGACGCCAACCTCGGCGCGCTGGGGGAGTGCGTCGCACGTCCGCCCGAGACCGACGGCGACGTCCTCTTCGTCAAGATCGCGAGCCGGATCGGCCTCGGCTCGGCGCGCGGCCAGCACATCGTCCGGGGCCGCCACGGCTTCGCCGGCGAATTCGGTCACGTCACCGCGAGGCCGGACGGCGGCCGCTGCTGGTGCGGTCGCCGCGGTTGCCTCGAGCTCTACGCCGGCGGCGACGGCATGCTGGCGCGCCTGGCCGGACGCCGCGACGTCCTCACCCTCACCGGCCTCGTCGAGCTCGCGGCCGCCGACGACGAGGTGCGCGGCGTGGTGACCGCCGGCGTCCGGGCGCTGGCCCGCGCGCTCACGGACCTGGTCGTCGTGCTGGACCCCGCGCGCCTGGTGCTCGGCGGCGAGCTCACCGCGCTGGGGCCGCTGCTGGTCGAGCCGATCCGCGCCGAGCTGGCCGCCCTGCCCTTCGGCTCACCCGTCGAGCTCACCGTCTCCCCGCTGGGCGAGCGGGCCTCGCTCGTCGGCGCGCTGAGCCTCGTGCTCACCCAGCCCGGCCGCTTCGCCGACCACTCGCACCAGCGGGCGGCCGTCCCCGCCACGACGACCCCTCACGTGCCGCTCCAGCCCCGGGCGAGCGCATGACCCACCACCCCGTTTCCCGGACGAAGGAGTCCAGCTCGTGAGACGTCCCCCGCATGGACCGGCACGGCGCAGTCTCGCCGTCGGCGCCGTGATCACCCTCGGCGCGGCCCTGCTCGCCGCCCCGTCCCCGGCGGCGGTCGCCGCCCCTGCGAGGACGGCGGCCAGCCGGGCCGTCGTCTCGGGGAACGCCCGCTTCGAGGTGCTCTCGCCCACCCTCATCCGCACCGAGTACGCCGGCGACCGGCGGTTCCTGAACGCGGCGACCTTCAACGCGGTGGGGCGGGACGGATTTGCCCGCGCCCGGTTCACGGCCAAGACGGTCCGGGGTTGGCTCACCATCGACACCGACGCCGTGACGCTGCGCTACAAGGTCGGCTCCGGCCCCTTCACCGCGAAGAACCTCACGCTGGCCGTGGACAACGGCGGCCAGCAGGTCCTCGCCGCGCCGTGGGGGCAGCAGTCCGCCAAGGGCTGCGCGCCGGGGGTGCGCTGCGAGGCCGAGGACCTCAGCACCTCCGGACTGTCGGTCGCCACCAACCACGCCGACTACAGCGGGCGCGGCTTCGTCGCGGGCTTCGAGAGTCAGGGCAACTCGCTGGCCTTCACCGTGGACGTCGCCACCGCCGGGACCTACGACGTCGCCCTCCGCTACGCCAACAGCCAGGGCGGGGACGGCCAGATCACCACCCGCACCCTCGGCGTCGCCGCCGACGGCGGCACGGCAGCCACCCTCTCGCTGCCGCCCACCGCCAACTGGGACACCTGGCAGACCGCGTCGGTCCCGCTGACGCTCTCGGCGGGCAGCCACACCGTCGTCGTCTCACGTCGGGCCTCGGACTCCGGCGACGTGAACGTCGACAACGTCGCGCTGCTGGCACCGGGCGCGGCCTACCCGCCGGTGGCGACACCGGCCCCGACACTGTGCGGCTTCGGCACGGTCTGCGAGGCCGAGGGCGGCCAGCTCTCCGGCGGCGCCCGGCCAGCCTTCGACCACAACGGCTTCTCCGGCGACGCCTTCGTGGGAGGCCTCGAGCGGGCCGGTGCTGCGGACACGGTGACCGTCACCGGCGTCCCGGCGGCCGGCACCTACCGGCTGCAGCTGCGCTACGCGAACTTCAAGGCCGGCTCGCAGCCGGTGCAGGCGCGCGACGTCAGCGTCACGGTCGGCTCGGCAGCGCCGACCACCGCCACGCTGGCGCCCACCAGCAGCTGGGACGCCTGGCGGACGGTCTCGATCCCGGTACGCCTGGCCCGGGGGACGAATGCGGTCACGCTGGGTTGTCCTACTGACGCCAGCTGCAACGTCAACGTCGACACCGTCGCGGTGGCCCGGCCGCAGGCGCCGCTGCTCGCGCCGCACGCCCCGCTCGGCGGTTACCGCCGCAGCATGGACAACGTCGGCGGCGACGCCCTGACCAACCCCGGTCTGCTCTACGCCGACGGCTGGTCGCTGCTGGACGACACCCCGTCCGCGATCTATGACGCAAGACTGCGCAAAACCACACCGCGGCCGTCGCATGACGGCGAGCCTTACCAGGACGGCTACGTTTTCGGCTACGGCAAGGACTACCCGCAGGCGCTGCAGGACCTCTCCACCCTCACCGGTCCGGCCACGCTGCTGCCCCGCTGGGCCTACGGCACCTGGTACTCCGAGTACTACGACCGCACCGCCGCGGACTTCCAGTCGATCGTCGAGCGCTTCCGCAGCGAGGGCGTCCCGCTGGACACGCTCGTGATCGACACCGACTTCAAGGCGCCCAACCAGTGGAACGGCTGGGAGATCGACCCCGCCAAGTTCCCCGACCCGAAGGCCTTCTTCGCGTGGGCGCACGCGGAGGGTCTGCACACCTCTCTCAACCTGCACCCCAGTATCGAGAAGTCCGACCCGCAGTTCGCCAGGGCCCAGCAGCTCGCCAAGGGCAAGTTGCAACCCGGCTCGTGTGGCGGCGGCGCCGTCGACTGCTACGTCTTCGACTTCGGCGACGCCGACCAGCTCAAGGCCTACCTCGCGCTGCACGACGAGATGCAGGCCGACGGCAACGACCTGTGGTGGATGGACTGGTGCTGCGACGGTTCGACCATGTCGCGCCCCGGCGTCACCGGTGATGCCTGGGTCAACCAGGCCTACGCCGACTACACCGGCAAGACGGTCGACCGCGGCTTCGCCTTCTCCCGCGCCTACGGGACGCTCGAGGCCGGCGGCTACGGCAACATCACGCCGTCCCCGACCGGGCCGTGGGCCGACAAGCGGACGACGCTGCACTTCACCGGCGACACCATCTCGAACTGGGACACGCTGGCCTACGAGGTCGGCTACACGCCGGGTGAGGCCGCCGCGACGGGCCTGCCGTCCATCAGCCACGACATCGGCGGTCACACCGGCGGGCTGCAGGAGCCCGGCAGCGAGAAGGGTTCGACCAAGCTGCCGGACGACCTCTACGCCCGCTGGGTGCAGTTCGGCACCTTCCAGCCGATCGACCGGCTGCACTCCAACCACAGCGACCGACTGCCCTGGCAGTACGGCGCTGCCGCGGACGCCTCGGCGACCAAGTTCCTGAACCTGCGTGAGCGGCTGGTGCCGTACACCTACACGCTGGCCCAGCAGGCCCGCGCGACGGGCACGCCGATCACCCGGCCGCTGTACCTGCAGTACCCGGACCAGCAGGAGGCGTACGCGCAGGCCGATGCCGAGTACCTCTACGGGCCAGATGTGCTCGTCGCCCCCGTCACCACGCCGGGGACCTCGGCCACGACCTCGGTGTGGTTCCCGGCCGGCAGCAGCTGGACGGACTGGTTCACCGGCAAGACCTACCGGGGTGGCACCACCGCGACGATCACCACCGATCTGGGCAGCATGCCGGTCTTCGTCCGCTCCGGTGGCATCGTCACCACTCGGACGAACGACGTCAGCGGGGACGTCAAGCACCCGCTCGACGCCGTCACGGTGACGGTGGCACAGGGGGCGAGCGGCTCGCGGACGCTCTACGAGGACGACGGCACCACCACCTCGACCCGGCACAGCAGCACGAGGATCAGCCTCGAGGGGAACAGGGTGACGATCGCACCGACGCAGGGGTCGTACCGAGGTCAGCTCGCCCGGCGTACCTGGACGGTGGCCTTCACCGCCGCCACGGCGCCGACCGTCGTCACCGTGGACGGCCGCCGGGTCTCCGCGGCGTCGTGGTCCTGGGACCGGACCACCCGGACCCTCACCGTGACCGCGGGCAGGCGCAGCGTCCACGACCGGGTGAGCGTCAGCTACCGCTGAGCAGGGTTGGCCCCACGTGCGCGCGGCTGTCCGGTCCGCCGGACCGCGCGCCCGTGGGGCCAACCACCGGTGCGTGCAGCAGAGCCGGGCTGCGTCAGAAGAGGCGGGGCAGCTCGGCCAGCGAGGCGACGGTGACGATGCGCTCGTCGTCGGGGTCCAGGTCGGCATGCTCGTGGGCCCAGGTGTTCGGATGCGGCACGAAGACGGCATTGAGACCGGCGGCGCGGGCGGCGACGACGTCGGAGCGGGGCGAGTTGCCGATCATCCAGCTGCGGGCGGCGTCGAGACCCCGCCGGGTGACGATCTCGCGGTAGGTGTCGGGGTCCTTCACCGGGACGATGTCGACCGCCGCGAAGTGGTGGGCCAGCCCGGAGGCGTCGATCTTGCGCTGCTGCTCCGCCGGCACGCCCTTGGTCACCATGAGCAGGTCGTGCCGGCTGCTGAGCTCGGCCAGGACGTCGGCCACCCCCGGCAGCAGCTCGACGTGCCCCGCGGCGAAGACCGCGCCGAAGTCGGCGATGCGGCGCCGGTCGTCGTCGCTCAGCGGCCGCTCGGTGATCAGGCTGAAGGCGTCCGCGAGCGAGCGCAAGAAGATCCTGCTGCCGTAGCCGTGCGTGACGATGTTCGCCTCCTCGACGTCGGCGATGATCGCGCGGATCCGCGCCGGGTCGAGGGTGGGGTGGGCCAGCCACTCGATGTAGTCGTCCACGACGCGCTCGAAGTAGACGTTGTTCTCCCACAGCGTGTCGTCGGCGTCGAAGATCAGGGTCTGGCGATCGGTCGGCACGGCAGCGATCATGCCGTGCTCGTCACCTCGGTCGGCAAGCCGACGTCCCGGACCTCCCAGCGGCGCGTCACGCCCAGGTCGGCGAGGAAGGTCTCGTCGTGGCTCACCACGATCAGCGCCCCGCGGAACGCCTGCAGCGCCGAGACGAGTTGTGCCACGCTGTCGAGGTCCAGGTCGTTCGTCGGCTCGTCGAGCAGCAGCAGCTGCGGCGGCGGCTCGGCCAGCAGCAGCGACGCCAGGGCCACCCGAAACCGCTCGCCACCGGACAACGTCCCCACCGGCCGATCGACGGTGTCACCCCGCAGCAGGAACCGCGCCAGCCGGTCGCGGATCTGCTGCGGGGTCGCGTCCGGCGCCACGGCTCGGACGTTGTCCCGGGCGCTGGCGGCGTCGTCGAGCAGGTCCAGACGCTGCGACAGCAGCCGGGTCGGGACGGCAGGCGCCGTCACCGGTCCCGCCGGGTGCGGCCGCCCTTCGGCCAGGGCCTGCAGCAGCGTCGTCTTCCCCGCGCCGTTGCCGCCGGTGAGTGCGATGCGTTCCGGGCCGCGGATGGCGACCGCGCCGATCCGGACCACGTCCCGACCCGCCGGCAGTTCGGTGCCGGGGAGGTCGATGTGGATGGTGTCGTCGTCGCGGACGCGCTCGGCTGCCTCCGCCAGCGCGGTGCGGGCGTCGTCGAGCCGTCCCGCCTGCACATCGCGATACTTGGCGGCCGAGACCTGCGCCGACCGCTTGTTGCTGTTCATCTTGATCTTGGGCTCGCGCTTCTCGCGGTAGGCCTTGTCACCGGTCCGCTGCCGCCTCGCCAGCGTGATCTGGGTGGCGACCCACTGCTGCTTCTCGCGGGCGAGCTCGCCCTCGGCGTTGCGCACCAACCGTTCGGCGGTCTGCTGTTCGGCCGCCAGCACCGCCTCGTACGTCGACCAGGGGCCGCCGAAGGTGCGGGCGTGACCGTCGCGCAGCTCGACGATCGTCTCCACCCGCTCCAGCAGCTCGCGGTCGTGGCTCGCGACGATCAGCACGCCCGGCCAGCTGCCGATCGCATCGTGGACGACCGTTCGCGCCCGGCGGTCCAGATTGTTGGTCGGCTCGTCGAGGAGGGTGATCGCGGGCTGCCGGACGAGCAACCCGGCGACGCCGATCAGCACGGTCTCGCCACCGGAGAGCGTCGTGACCGGACGGTCGAGCGGCTCCGGCACCCCGGTGAGGACGCCGAACCGGTCGAGGATCTCCCTCGCCCTGGCCTCGACGTCCCAGTCGTCGCCGAGCACCTCGAAGTGCGCCGGATCGGCGTCACCGGCCTCGATGGCTTGCAATGCGCGTCGGGACGCCGTGATACCGAGCAGGTCGGCGACGACGCCGTCCCGGCCGGGGCGTTGCGGGAGGTACCCGACGTCGCCGGTGACGCTCACCCTGCCGCGATCGGGGACGAGGTCGGCCGCGACGAGGCGCAGCAGCGTCGACTTGCCGCTGCCGTTGCTGCCGACGAGGCCGGTGTGGCCGGGGCCGAAGCTGACGTCCAGGTCGGTGAGGGCGGGGGTGCCGTCCGGCCAGGCGAAGGACAGCTGGTCGCAGACGACGGTGGGCAGGATGGCCGAACTCATGGAGGTCTCCGGGGAACGGTGCCGACAGGGGGCAGGGCTCGACCTCAGAAGTCCACGTTGCCACGCTAGCGCCGGCCGCCAGCCGATTTCCGGATAAGTTACCGACGAGTAGCATCCCCGCCATGAACGTCCTGGACCTCTACGGTCGTGCCACCAAGCTGCCGCTCGGCAAGGGGGCTTTCTCGCTCGCCTTCGCGCTGCAGGCGCCGTACTTCCTCACGATCGCGCCGTCGCTGGTCGAGCTGCGGCCGAACCATGCCACCGTCCGGGTGCGCAAGTGGTGGGGCGTGCACAACCACATCGGCACCGTGCACGCCATCGCGGTGGCCAACGGCCTGGAGATGGCGATGGGGGCCCTCGCCGAGGCGACCATCCCGGACGAGCTGCGCTGGATCCCCAAGGGGATGGAGCTGGAGTACCTGGCCAAGTCCACCTCGACACTGCTCGCCACCGCCGACACCGACCCGACCGACTGGGAACAGCCGGGCGAGATCAGGGTCCGGGTGCAGGCCACCCGGGACGACGGCACCGCGGTGGTCCGCGGCGTGATCCGACTGCATCTCAGCGCGAAGAAGTAGCGGCTACCCCCGCGTCACGCGCTGCCGGAAGGACGGCAGCGCGTCGCGCGACAGTCCGGCGCGACGGGCGATCTTATGGTTCGCGCCGGCCATGAGTCGGGCCTGCAGGACGGTCTCGGCCCAGAGCGCGCGGGCCGGGGAGACCGTCCAGGTCCGGTGGAAGAGTCGCTTGCTCAGGGCGACGGCGTCGGGGGAGCGGGCGGCCAGCTGCGCCACCAGGTCCTCCGCTGCCGCGAGCGGATTCTCGGCGACCTCGGTGACCAGCCCGTAGCCGTGGGCCCGCTCGGCGTCGATCACCTCAGCCGTCATGGTGAGCCGCTTCGCGACGTCCATGCCGACGAGTTCGCGCAGCGTCACCGATCCGGTCATGTCGGGGATGAGCCCCCACTTGCCCTCCATCACCGACAGCTCGGCGCCCGGAGCGGCGAAGCGGAAGTCCGCGGCGAGGGCGAGCTGCAGTCCGCCCCCGAAGCAGGCCCCGTGCAGCACCGCGACGACCGGCACCGGGAGCTGACGCCACGCCCAGCAGGCTCGCTGGAACAGGTTCGCCCGCCCCGGTGCCTTGAGGAAGGCCAGCGCGGTCGGCAGCGGGCCGGACCGGGCGACGGCGGCGAAGTCCAGCCCCGCACAGAAGGCCGGGCCGGCGCCCTGCAGGATCACCGCGCGCACCCCGCGATCAGCGGCGATGCGCTTCGGCGTCTCGGCCAGCGCGCGGAGCATATGCAGGTCCAGACCGTTGCGCTTCTCGGGCCGGGCCAGGGTCACATAGGCGATGCGGACGCCGTCGCGCTCGCGGATCTCGAGCACGAGCCGGTCCCGGACGGAGGTCCCGGTGGCATCGCTGGGCGAATCGGTGGTGGCATCGGTCACCGGCCCAGGGTAGGGCGACTAGACTCGCCCCTCGTGGCTACCACCAACGACCTCAAGAACGGCCTGGTCCTGAACCTGGACGGCCAGCTCTGGACCGTCACCGAGTTCCAGCACGTCAAGCCCGGCAAGGGTGGCGCCTTCGTGCGCACCACGCTGAAGAACGTGCTCTCCGGCAAGGTCGTCGACAAGACCTTCAACGCCGGCACCAAGGTCGAGACGGCCAACGTCGACAAGCGCGCGATGACCTTCCTCTACAAGGAGGGCGCGGACTTCGTCTTCATGGACAGCGACACCTACGACCAGATCCCGGTCTCCGGTGCGGTCATCGGCGACGCGGCGAACTACCTCCTCGACAACGCCGAGGTGGCGATCGCGGTCCATGACGGCAACCCGCTCTACATCGAGCTGCCGACCAGCGTCGAGCTCGTCATCAGCCACACCGACCCCGGCCTGCAGGGCGACCGGAGCACCGGCGGCACCAAGCCCGCCACGCTCGAGACCGGCGCCGAGATTCAGGTGCCGCTGTTCGTCTCCACCGGCGAGAAGGTCAAGGTCGACACCCGCGACGGCCGCTACCTGGGCCGCGTGAACAGCTAGTTGTCCGCACGCTCCAAGGCGCGTAAGCGCGCCCTCGACGTCCTCTACGAGGCCGACGTCCGGGGCACCGACGCCCTCACCACGCTGGCCGACCGGGTGGCGCTCGCCGAGCCGCCGGTGAACGACTACACCATCGAGCTCGTCGAGGGCGTCGCCGCCCACCGTCGCGACATCGACGGCATCCTCGCCGAGTACGCCGAGGGCTGGTCGGTCGACCGGATGCCCGACGTCGACCGTGCCGTGCTGCGCCTCGGCGTCTACGAGCTGCTCTGGCGGGACGACGTCCCCGACGCCGTCGTCATCGACGAGGCCGTCGAGCTGGCCAAGACGCTCTCCACCGACGACTCGCCGAAGTTCGTCAACGGTGTGCTGGCGAAGGTGCTGCGCGAGGGACCGCCGCGGTCCCCGGACGCCGCCGGCGCCGCCCCCACCAGCTGACGTCGCACCCCGGCGCGCCGGGGTTGGCCCCAGGTCCGCACCCCGCGTCCGGTGGGTTGGCCCCACGCTGGCGCGGTCCGAACGGCCCGGCCACCGCGCTCGCGTGGGGCCAACCCCGAGCGGACCGCGGGCGGGCAGGGCGCGACGCCGGGACCGAGGGCGCAGCCGTCAGGCGCGGTAGGACGGCAGCTGCTCGTCCAGCTCGGCGAAGATCGCGCGGTTGAGCTCGAAGGCCACCCGGACCTCCGCGACGAGGGCGAGGCGCTCGCCCGAGGAGAGTCGCAGCGCGTCCAGTCGGGTGCGGTAGGCGTCCTTGTACGGCTTGACCTTCGGGATGGCGAAGTCGAAGAAGGCGACCGCCGCCTCGGGGCCGTAGCTGTGCCGCAGCGCCCAGGCGATCGCCTGGCCGCCGGAGAGGTCGCCGAGGTAGCGGGTGTAGTGGTGCGCCACCAGCGCAGCGGGAGCGGCCGAGAGCAGGCGGTCGACGTAGGCGTCGGTCGCCGGCGACAGCACGTGCTCGGGATCCGCTCCGCGGGCCCAGAACTCCAGGTCGGCGTCGATGGCGGCGACCCGCTCCAGGACCGGGTCGCGGACCGCCGCGACCGTCGGGTCGTGCGCCGTGGCCCGCACCGAGGCCTCAAGGGCGGCATAGACCCGTCGCAGTCGGAGCAGCAGCTGGGCGTAGGCCGTGGGCCGCAGCCCTCCGGCCAGCAGCTCGGCGACGAACGGTGACTCCTCGGCCGCCCGGTGCTGGGCCGCCGACCCCTCCCGCATCGCCACCGACAGCGGCACCGACTCTGTCAGCACAGAGAAGCTGCTGAGTTGGACGGTGTCATGCTGGGAAACCGTAGTCGATGGTGATCGGCACCGAGCAAGTTCGTCGACGAGCCCTCCGGGCGAGGAGGCGAAGCTTGCGAGCGCCGGCGCGTCGCCGAACGGAGTGAGGCGAATGCGCGCGGTGGCCGAAGGACGGCCCCGAGCGGAGCGAGGGTCACCCGAGGGCGCGTGCCCGGCGGATAGTCACGGCTCGCCGTCGACGATGACGCTCTCGGGGGCCAGCACCTGCCAGCGGACGAGGCGCTCGGTGAGCTGCTCGATGGTGGTGTCATACATCAGGGCGAGCGTGCGCAGGTCCTCGTGGCGGACGGGGAGGGTCCGGGCGCCGAGATCGCCGCGCTGCCGCAGGATGGAGCCGACGAAACGTCGCAGGATGTCTGCCTGCGGATCGGCCAGCCCGTTGACCTTCTCCAGGTTGAGCACGATGCGCGACAGCGGCGTACCCGAGGGTGCGCTGGTCGCGAAGGGGGTGTCCTCGGGCGGCAGCAGGTCGCCGACCGCCACCCCGTAGAACTCGGCGAGCTCGGCGAGCCGCTGCACCGACACCGCGCGGTCGCCGCGCTCGTAGGAGCCGACGACGACAGCCTTCCACTTGCCCCCGGACTTGCGCTCCACACCGTGCAGCGAGAGATGCTGTTGCGTCCGGATCGTGCGCAGGCGGGCGCCGAGGGCCTTCGCGTAGCCCTCGTTGGCAACCGTCTCGCTGTCGATGGCTCGTCCTGTCATCTCGTCCCCGTCGCGCACGTGGCCGCCGTCGTGTTGATCACATCCGTCGGACCCTAGGGACCCAAGTATGCCGGAATCAGCGGGCGGCGCGGGCGTCATTCCGGCAACGGGCGTGCCGCGGTGCGCTGCTAGGCTGGCCTCGGTCTGATCGACCGCTCCTTTAACGGACCGTCCCGCGAGGCGGACAAGGAGGCGTTGCTGCCGTGCCCGAACCTCTCACCACCCGTCGACCGCCCGTCCTGGGCGCGTCGGACGTTGCGCGGATCACCGATCGCATCGCGCACCAGATCATCGAGAACGTGGCCCGCTCCGGCTTCGACGCCGTGCTGCTGGGCATCCCCACCCGGGGCGTGCCGCTGGCCCGCCGGCTGGCCGACCGGATCAGGGTCTTCGCCGAGGTGGAGCTGCCGGTCGGCTCCCTGGACATCACCCTCTACCGCGACGACCTGCGGCTGCGCGGGGTACGTCCGTTGGGGGCGACCGTGGAGCCCGCCGGCGGCATCGACGGCCGGCTGGTGATCCTCGTCGACGACGTCCTCTGCTCGGGTCGCTCCTGCCGCGCGGCCCTCGACGCGCTCACCGAGCTGGGACGGCCGCGCGCCGTCCAGCTGGCGGCGCTGGTCGATCGTGGGCACCGGGAGCTGCCGATCCGCGCCGACTACGTCGGCAAGAACCTCCCCACGTCGCCGTCGCAGAGCGTCCGCGTGCTCATGGCCGAGGTGGACGACGAGGACGCCGTCTACGTCGACGAGCCCGAGGCGAGCCCGGAACCGGCGGAGGCGAGCGCGTGAAGAATCTGCTGTCGGCTGCCGACGTCAGCCGGGACGAGGCCACCGCGATCCTGGACACCGCCGAGCGGATGCACCAGGTGCAGACCCGCGAGGTGAAGAAGCTGCCGCCGCTGCGCGGCCGCACCGTCGTCAACCTCTTCTTCGAGGACTCCACCCGCACCCGGTCCTCCTTCGAGATCGCCGGCAAGTGGCTGTCGGCCGACGTGATCAACGTCAGCGCCAAGGGCTCCTCGGTGAGCAAGGGGGAGAGCCTGCGCGACACCGTCCTCACCGTCGCCGCGATGGGGGTGGACGCCCTCGTCGTGCGCCACAACGCCTCCGGCGCCGTCCACCGCATCGCCACCTGGGTGGACTGTCCGGTGGTGAACGCCGGCGACGGGACCCACGAGCACCCCACCCAGGCGCTGCTGGACGCGTACACGCTGCGCTCGCGGCTGGGGGAACTCGACGGCCGCCACGTCGTGATCGTCGGCGACATCACCCACAGCCGGGTCGCCCGGTCCAACGTCCTGCTGCTGCGCACCCTCGGCGCGCGCGTCACCATCGTCGCGCCGCCGACGCTGATGCCCTCCGGCGTCGCGAGCTGGCCGTGCGAGACGAGCTGGGACCTCGACGCGGTGCTCTCGGGCAAGGCGTTCGGCGATGTCGACGCGGTGATGATGCTGCGGGTACAGCGCGAGCGGATGAGCGGCGGTTACTTCCCGACCGGCCGCGAGTACGCCGTCGGCTACGGCCTGTCTCCCGACCGGGTGGAGCTGCTCGGTCCGGACGTCCCGATCCTGCACCCGGGACCGATGAACCGCGGGCTCGAGATCTCCTCCGTGGCCGCGGACGACCGGCGCTCGGTGGTGCTGGACCAGGTGAAGTCAGGGGTCTCGGTGCGGATGGCGGTGCTGTACCGGCTGCTGGCCGGCGCGGAAGAGGTGGGCATGTGAGCGTGGTGATCACGGGCGCGCGACCCCTGGGCGGCGATGCCACCGATGTCCTGATCGCGGACGGGGTGATTGCGCAGATCGGCGCAAACCTGTCGGGCGACGAGGTGGTCAGGGCCGACGACCTCGTCCTGCTGCCCGGCTTCGTCGACCTCCACACCCACCTGCGCGAGCCCGGCCGGGAGGACACCGAGACCATCGCCACCGGCTCGGCCGCGGCAGCCCTCGGCGGTTTCACCGCCGTGCACGCCATGGCCAACACCGACCCCGTCGCCGACACGGCGGAGATCGTCGAGCAGGTCTGGGGGCGGGGCCGGGAGGTCGGGCTCGTGGACGTCCGGCCGGTAGGCGCGGTCTCCAAGGGCCTGGCCGGCGAGACCCTCGCCGAACTCGGGGGCATGGCGCGCTCGGCCGCCGGCGTGCGGATCTTCAGCGACGACGGCCGCTGCGTCCACGACGCTCGCCTGATGCGCCGGGCGCTGGAGTACGTGAAGCCGTTCGGTGCGGTGGTGGCGCAGCACGCGCAGGATCCGCGGCTGGCCGACGGCACGGCCTGCTGCCACGAGGGGGAGATCAGCGGCAGGCTCGGCCTCGCCGGCTGGCCGCCGGTGGCCGAGGAGTCGATCGTGGCGCGCGATGTCCTGCTCGCCGAGCACGTCGGCTCGCGGCTGCACGTCTGCCACGTCTCCACCGCCGGGACCGTTGAGGTGATCCGGCGCGCCAAGGAGCGCGGCGTGGCCGTCACCTGCGAGGTGACCCCGCATCACCTGCTGCTCACCACCGACCTGCTGGAGAGCTACGACCCCGTCTTCAAGGTCAACCCGCCGCTGCGGCCGGCCGAGCACGTGCAGGCGCTGCGCGAGGCGCTGGCCGACGGCACCATCGACGCCGTCGCCACCGATCACGCCCCGCACGCCGCGCACGACAAGGACCACGCCTTCGGTGACGCCGCCTTCGGCATGCTCGGGCTGCAGACGGCGCTCGGCGTGGTGGCCGAGACCATGGTCGCCACCGGCCTGCTCGACTGGGCCGGGGTCGCCGACCGGATGTCGGTGCGGCCGGCCGCCGTCGGTGGCCTGGCCGACCAGGGTCGCCCCGTCGCAGTGGGTGAACCGGCCAACCTCGTCCTCGTCGATCCCGACGGCAGCTGGACGGTCGACCCGTCCGGGCTGGCCTCGAAGTCCAAGAACACCCCGTTCGCCGGACGCACCCTGCCCGCCCGGGTCGTCGCCACGATGCTGCGCGGACGCTGGACCGTCCGCGACGGCGTGATCACCGAAGGAGCACTCCGCTGATGGCCCTGCTCGTCCTCGAAGACGGCCGGACGTTCTCCGGCGAGGCGTACGGCGCCTCCGGTGAGACGTTCGGCGAGGCTGTCTTCAACACCGGCATGACCGGCTACCAGGAGACGCTGACCGACCCGTCCTACCACCGTCAGGTCGTCGTCCAGACCGCGCCGCACATCGGCAACACCGGGGTCAACGACGAGGACGCCGAGTCGCGGCGCATCTGGGTCGCCGGCTACGCGGTGCGCGACCCCGCGCGTCGGGCGTCCAACTGGCGCTCCCGGCGGTCGCTGGACGAGGAGCTCGCCGCCCAGGGCATCGTCGGCATCAGCGGCATCGACACCCGCGCGCTGACCCGCCACCTGCGCGAGCGCGGCGCCATGCGCTGCGGCATCTCCGCCACGCTGGACCGCGAGGCGCTGCTGGCGCGGGTGCTCGACTCGCCGCCGATGGTCGGCAGCGACCTCTCCGCGGAGGTGACGACGCCCGAGCCGTACCGCGTGGACGCGGTCGGCGAGCACCGCTTCACCGTCGCCTCCCTGGACTACGGCATCAAGACCATGACGCCGGTGCGGATGGCCGAACGCGGCATCACCAGCCACGTGCTGCCCTCGACCGCCAGCGCCGAGCAGGTCGTCGCGACCGGTGCCGATGCCGTCTTCCTCGCCAACGGACCAGGCGACCCCGCCACGGCCGACGCTGCCGTCGAGACCGTGCGCGAGCTGCTGCGGCGCGAGGTCCCGGTCTTCGGCATCTGCTTCGGCAACCAGGTGCTCGGCCGCGCCTTCGGCTTCGGGACCTACAAGCTCGGCTACGGCCACCGCGGCATCAACCAGCCGGTGCAGGACCGCCGCACCGGCAAGGTCGAGATCACCGCGCACAACCACGGCTTCGCCGTCGACGCGCCGACCGACCGCGTCAGCGACACCGAGTTCGGCGCCGTCGAGGTGAGCCACGTCTGCCTCAACGACGGCGTCGTCGAGGGCCTGACGGCGCGCGACGCCAATGCGTTCAGCGTGCAGTACCACCCGGAGGCGGCGGCCGGTCCGCACGATGCCGCCTACCTCTTCGACCGTTTCGTCGAGCTGCTGGAGGGACGTCGCTGATGCCCAAGCGCACGGACATCAACCACATCCTGGTCATCGGCTCCGGCCCGATCGTGATCGGGCAGGCCTGCGAGTTCGACTACTCCGGCACGCAGGCCTGCCGGGTGCTGCGCGACGAGGGCTTCCGCGTCAGCCTGGTCAACTCGAACCCGGCGACGATCATGACCGACCCCGAGTTCGCCGACGCCACCTACGTCGAGCCGCTGACGCCCGACTTCGTCGAGCGCGTCATCGCCAAGGAGCAGCCGGACGCGATCCTGCCCACGCTCGGCGGGCAGACGGCGCTGAACCTCGCCATCACCCTCTTCGAGACCGGCGTGCTGGAGAAGTACGGCGTCGAGCTCATCGGTGCCGACGTCGACGCCATCCAGCGCGGCGAGGACCGGCAGCGATTCAAGGAGATCGTCCGCAAGATCGGCGGCGAGGTGCCGTCCTCGCTGGTCTGCAAGACGCTGGACGAGGCGATCGAGTTCGCCGAGACCGTCGACAACCGGGTCGTCATCCGGCCGTCCTACACGATGGGCGGGCTGGGGTCCGGTCTTGCCCACGGCGCGGACGAGGTCAAGACGATGGTCGCCCGCGGCCTGGCCGCCAGCCCGGTGCACGAGGTGCTCGTCGAGCAGTCCGTGCTGGGGTGGAAGGAGTACGAGCTGGAGCTGATGCGCGACCGCAACGACAACGTCGTCATCGTCTGCTCCATCGAGAACCTCGACCCCATGGGCGTGCACACCGGCGACTCGATCACGGTCGCGCCGTCGATGACGCTCACCGACCGCGAGTACCAGCACATGCGCGACATCGGCATCGCCGTGCTGCGCGAGGTCGGCGTCGACACCGGCGGCTGCAACATCCAGTTCGCCATCAACCCCGCCACCGGCGACATGATCGTCATCGAGATGAACCCGCGGGTCTCGCGGAGCTCGGCGCTGGCCTCGAAGGCCACCGGCTTCCCGATCGCCAAGATCGCCGCCAAGCTCGCCGTCGGCTACACGCTGGACGAGATCCCCAACGACATCACCCGCAAGACGCCGGCGGCCTTCGAGCCGACGCTGGACTACGTGGTGGTGAAGGTGCCGCGCTTCGCCTTCGAGAAGTTCCCCGGCGCCGACCCGGTGCTGACGACCCACATGAAGTCCGTCGGTGAGGCCATGGCGATCGGCCGCAACTTCACCGAGGCCTTCGGCAAGGCGCTGCGGTCCATGGAGACCAAGGCGGCCGGCTTCTGGACCCGACCGGACGAGGAGCTGCCGACGGCCGAGCTGCTCGCCCGTGCCGCCGTCCCCACCGACGGCCGGCTCTACTGGGTCGAGCAGGCGCTGCGCAGTGGGGCCTCGGTCGAGACCGTGGCCGAGGCGACCGGCATCGACCCGTGGTTCGTCGACCAGATCGCGCTCATCTCCGAGACCGGGGCGACGCTGCGCGAGGCGCCGACGCTCACCGAGCCGCTGCTGCGGCTGGCCAAGCGACACGGCATCTCCGACCGGCAGATCGCGGCGCTGCGCCCCGAGCTCGCCGGCGAGGACGGGGTCCGCACGCTGCGCCACCGGCTCGGCATCCGGCCGGTCTTCAAGACCGTCGACACCTGCGCCGCCGAATTCGAGGCGGCGACGCCGTACCACTACTCGTCCTACGACGAGGAGTCCGAGGTCTCGCCGCAGCCCGACCGGGAGAAGGTGATCATCCTCGGCAGCGGTCCGAACCGGATCGGTCAGGGGATCGAGTTCGACTACTCCTGTGTGCACGCCGTCATGGCGCTGCGGGCCGCCGGCTTCGAGACCGTGATGATCAACTGCAACCCCGAGACGGTCTCCACCGACTACGACACCGCCGATCGGCTCTACTTCGAGCCGCTCACCTTCGAAGACGTCCTCGAGGTCGTCCACGCCGAGCAGCAGTCGGGCACCGTGAAGGGCGTCATCTGCACCCTCGGCGGCCAGACGCCGCTCGGTCTCGCGCAGCGGCTGAAGGACGCCGGCATCCCGGTCCTGGGGACGCAGCCCGAGGCCATCGACCTCGCCGAGCACCGCGGTGCCTTCGGCCGGGTGCTCGCCGACGCGGGGCTCCCCGCGCCGAAGCACGGCACGGCGACCTCCTTCGAGCAGGCCAAGCGGGTCGCCGACGGCATCGGCTACCCGGTGCTGGTGCGGCCCAGCTACGTGCTCGGCGGCCGCGGCATGGAGATCGTCTACGACGAGGCGCACCTGAGCGACTACATCTCCCGCGCCACCGAGATCACCGACGACCACCCGGTGCTGGTCGACCGCTTCCTCGACGACGCGGTCGAGATCGACGTCGATGCCCTCTTCGACGGCGAGGAGCTCTACCTCGGCGGCGTCATGGAGCACATCGAGGAGGCCGGCATCCACTCCGGCGACTCGGCCTGCGCGCTGCCGCCCATCACCCTCGGCGCCGGTGACATCGAGGCGGTGCGCCGCTCCACCCTCGCGCTGGCCCGGGGTGTCGGCGTCCGGGGTCTGCTGAACGTCCAGTACGCGCTCGCCGGTGACGTGCTCTACGTGCTGGAGGCCAACCCGCGGGCGTCCCGGACGGTGCCGTTCGTCTCCAAGGCGACGGCGGTCCAGCTGGCGAAGGCCGCGGCCCGGATCGCGGTCGGGACGTCGATTGCGCAACTGCGCGCAGAAGGCCTGCTGCCCGCCGACGGCGACGGCGGCGAGCTGCCGGACGACGCCCCCATCGCGGTGAAGGAGGCGGTGCTGCCCTTCCACCGGTTCCGCACCCCGGCCGGCGACCAGGTCGACTCGATCCTGGGCCCGGAGATGAAGTCCACCGGTGAGGTCATGGGGCTGGACACCACCTTCGGCACCGCCTTCGCCAAGTCGCAGGCCGCCGCCTACGGCTCGCTGCCGACCTCGGGCACCGTCTTCGTCAGCATCGCCGACCGGGACAAGCGTGCCTCCATCTTCCCGGTGAAGCGGCTCTCGGACCTCGGCTTCGCGATCCTGGCCACCGCCGGAACCGCGCAGGTGCTGCGGCGCAACGGGGTTCCGGTCGAGGTCGTCGGCAAGTTCAGCGACGGTCCCGGCAACATCGTCGAGCGCATCCTGGCCGGCGAGGTGGATCTCGTCCTGAACACCCCCTGGGGTTCGGGCGGACCGCGGCTGGACGGCTACGAGATCCGCACCGCCGCCGTCACCGCCGGCATCCCGTGCCTCACCACCACCCAGGCCTTCGCCGCGGCGGTCCAGGGCGTGGAGGAGCTCATCCGCGGCGACATCGGCGTGCGAAGTCTGCAGGAGGTCCACGCCGCCATCCGTCCCGGCGGGGCATCCCGATGAGTGGGCCATTCGGCGTTCAGTGGGCCGGCATCTCGGCCCACTCGCAGGGTTTACGGCCCACTCAACGCGTGAGGACGGGGGCTGTCGCGTGACGGCGTTCCAGGAGAAGGCGGAGATCTTCTCGGTCACCAAGGCCGGGGAGTACGTGCAGTTCACGGTCATCGCGCCGCAGATCGCGGCCGGGTTCAAACCGGGCCACTTCGTCGCCGTCGCCGTCGGCGGCGAGAACAGCGCGATGGGGCTGCGGCGGGCTTTCGCGATCGCCGGCGCCACCCCCACCGGGACCTTCGCGGGCACGGTCCAGTTCGTGGTGGCCGAGCACGGCGCCGGCACCCGGTGGCTCACGCAGCGGACGGCCGGTGAGGTGCTCGACATCGTCGGCCCGCTGGGCACGCCCTTCCCGCTGCCGAACGGTCAGGCCAACGCGGTGCTGGTCGGGGGCGGGTACGGCGCGGCGCCGCTCATCCCGCTCGCGCAGGCGCTGCTGGCCGGCGGCTCGCAGGTGGAGTTCGTCCTCGGCGCGGCGACGGCGTCGCGCCTCTACGGCGAGCTGACCGCCAAGCGCACCGCGGGCCAGGTCACGGTCACCACGGACGACGGCTCGGCGGGGGAGCGGGGCCTGGTCACCGACGTCCTGCCCGCCGCCATCGAGCGGATCAACGCCGAGGTCGTCTACGCCTGCGGCCCGATGCCGATGCTGCAGGCGGTCGGCGCGATCGCGCAGAAGCACGCGATCCACGCCGCCGTCGCCGTCGAGGAGTCGATGGCCTGTGGCATCGGGGTCTGCATGACCTGCGTGCTGCCGGTCCGCGGTGACGACGGCAAGACCCGGTTGGTCCGCTCCTGCGTCGAGGGTCCGGTCTTCGACGCCGCCCGAGTGCGCTGGAACGACGTCGGGCACCTGCCGGCCGACCTCGTCGGCGCGGACGCCATGAGGGGGCACTGATGACTGCCACCACGCCGACGACGGACATGACGGCCCGGTTGGGCAGTGTCACCCTGCCCAACCCGGTGCTCACCGCCTCGGGCTGCGCCGCCGCGGGGCGCGAGCTGCACCAGTTCTTCGATGTCGCCGACCTGGGCGCGGTCGTCACCAAGTCGATCATGACGCGCCCCCGCTCGGGGCGGCCGACGCCGCGGATGGCCGAGACGCCCAGCGGCATGATCAACTCGATCGGATTGCAGGGTCCGGGCATCGACTCCTTCATCGAGAACGATCTCGCCTGGCTCGCCGAGCACGGCGCGCGGACCGTGGTCTCCATCGCCGGCGGTCACACCGACGAGTTCACCGAGCTCGCCCGAAGGCTCTACGGCAACCCCGCGGTCGCCATGCTCGAGGTCAACATCTCCTGCCCGAACGTCGAGTCGCGGGGGCAGGTCTTCGCCTGTGACCCGTTCGCCTCCGCGCGGGTCATCGGCGCCGTGCGCCGCGCCGCCGACCCCGCGCAGCCGATCTTCGCCAAGCTCTCGCCCGACGTCACCGACATCACCGCCATCGCCCGGGCCTGCGCGGACGCCGGTGCCGACGGCTTCTCGCTCATCAACACCCTGCTGGGCATGGTGATCGACACCGACACGATGGCACCGGCCCTGGGCGGCATCACCGGCGGGCTCTCCGGTCCGGCCATCCGACCGGTGGCGGTGCGGTGTGTCTGGCAGGTGCACCAGGCGCTCCCGCACCTGCCCATCCTCGGCATGGGCGGGATCCGCTCCGGCCTCGACGCGCTGCAGTTCGTCCTCGCCGGGGCCGCCGCGGTCTCGGTCGGGACCGCCGTCTTCGGCGACCCGTCCGCGCCGGTGCGCATCCTGGCCGAGCTGGAGCAGGCGCTGGCCGAGCGCGGCTTCGCCTCGCTGCGCGACGCCGTCGGCTTCGCCCATCTCAGCGCCCCCGCACGCGTCGGCCGGCTCCGGGCGGCGACCACGGACCAGGTCGCCCGCGCCGGCGAGGTGGCGACGCGATGAGCTTCGGCGCCCGCCTCGACGCCGCGCTGGCTGCGCGGGGCTCGCTCTGCGTCGGGATCGACCCGCACCCCGCCCTGCTCGCGGCGTGGGGGCTCAGCGACGACGCCACCGGCCTCGGCCGCTTCGCCGACGCCTGCGTCGACGCCTTCGGCGCGACGGCGGCGATGGTGAAGCCGCAGTCGGCGTTCTTCGAGAGCTACGGCTCGGCCGGCGTCGCCGTGCTCGAACGCACCGTCGCCGGACTCCGCGACGCCGGCGCGCTCGTCCTGCTGGACGTCAAGCGCGGCGACATCGGCTCGACCATGACCGCCTACGCCCGCGCCTACCTCGACCCCGCGTCGCCGCTGTTCGTCGACGCCATCACCGTGAGCCCCTATCTCGGCGTCGGCTCGCTGGACCCCGCCTTCGAGCTGGCCGGCCGGCACGACGGCGGCGCCTTCGTCCTCGCCGCGACGTCCAATCCCGAGGGGCCGCAGTTCCAGCACGCGCGCACCAGCAGCGGCACGAGCGTCGCCCAGGCCGTCGTGGACGACGTCGCCGCGCGCAACGCCGGCGCGGCCCCGCTCGGATCCTTCGGTGTCGTCGCCGGCGCGACCATCACCGACGCACCCGACTTCGGCGCGCTCAACGGCGCCATCCTGGCCCCCGGCGTGGGTGCCCAGGGCGGGACCGCCGACGACGTCCGTCGGCTCTTCGGCGCAAGTCTGCGCAATGTCGTGCCGAGCGTCTCGCGGGAGGTGCTCAAAGCCGGCCCCGCCGCCCCGGCGCTCCGGGACGCCGTCGAGCGGCTGGTCGGCGACTTCGCCTTCCTGCGGGCCTGATCAGCCGGCGACAGGCTCGGGGGCTGCGACGGCCTCGGTGAAGGTCTTCGGCATCACCGCGACCATGACGGCCATCGCGACACACACGACGAAGACCGCGACGAAGACGTGGTGGACGGCGGTGTTCAGCACACCGGGATCGCCGTTGCTGTCCGCCCCGGCCGCCGTCGCGACGGCGCCGAAGACGGCCACGCCGAGCGCGCTGCCGAGCGAGCGGCAGAACAGGTTCGTGCCCGTCACCAACCCGCGCTCGGCCCACAGCACGCTGGACTGCGCCGCGATCAGCGTCGGCGCGGCGGTCAGTCCCATGCCCAGGCCGACGACGAAGCAGTACGCCCCGATCTCGACCACGCTGCTGTCGCGTCCCACGAGCAGCAGCAGCGCACTGCCGACGAGGACCAGGACGATGCCGATCAGCGCGCAGGTGCGCACCGACCAGCGCAGGTAGATCCGTCCCGCCTGCGACGCCGAGATGGGCCAGCCCAGCGTGAGGGTGGCCAGCGCGAAGCCGGCCACCAGCGGGCCATGACCCAGCACGTCCTGGACGAAGGTCGGCACGTAGGAGGTCAGGCCCAGGACCACCGCCCCCACGCCGAACGAGACGAGCGAGGTGGTGAGCAGCAGCCGGCGGCCGAAGACCCACAGCGGCATCACCGGCTCGGCGACGCGCCGCTCGACCGCGACGAAGGTCGCCAGCAGCGCCGCACCCGCGCCCAGGACCACGAGGCTCGGTGCCGACAGCCAGGACCACGCCTGCCCACCCTCGAGGACGCCGAGCACGACCAGCGCCAGACCAGAGGTGAGCAGGACCGCGCCGCGGACGTCGATGGCGGGGCGACTGCGGGTGATCTGCTCGCGGAACCGCCGCTGGATCATGTACGCCGCGATCAGGCAGAACGGGATGTTGACGAAGAAGATCCAGCGCCAGCTGACGTACTCGCTGAAGACCCCGCCGAGGGTGGGCCCGACCACCGACGAGACACCCCAGACGCTGGCCACGTAGCCCTGGACCTTGGCGCGCTCCTCCAGGGTGTACAGATCGCCGACGATGGTGAGGCTCATGGGCTGGATGGCGCCGGCGCCGAGTCCCTGCACGGCGCGGAAGGCGATGAGGACCCAGATGTTCCAGGCCAGTCCGCACATGACGGAGCCCGCCAGGAAGAGGCCGATGCCCAGCAGCATCACTGGCCGGCGACCGACGATGTCGGCGAACTTGCCGTAGAGCGGCACTGTCACCGCCTGCGCGAGCAGGTAGATGGAGAAGAGCCACGGGAACTCGGCGAAGCCGCCGATGTCGGCAACGACTGACGGCACGGCGGTCGCGATGATCGTCGCGTCCAGGGCCACGAGCGCGGTGGCCAGCATGATGGCCAGCAGCACCGGCCCTCGCTCGGATCGCAGCCCCACCGACGAGCGGGTGGGGGCGGCGGTCGCGGTCACGGCGTCGGCGGGCACTCGGGAGGCAACGGGGGCGGGAGAGCGGGTTATTCCCGATCCGTCCAGCGCGCCGAGACCGCTCCGAGCCGCAGCACGCCGTCCGACAGGGGCGTGCAGCGCACCCCGCCATGGCCGCGCAGGCCACGCCAGGCGCCGGGCGCGACGGCGAGGTCCAGCCAGCGGCAGGGGTGGGCGGCCCGGTTGACCGCGAGCCGGACGGGCCCGTCACCGCTGTCGAGCACGAGGGTCCGACCGATCCCGGCGTCGACGTCGACCCCGCGGAGCAGCACGTTACGACGCGTCTGCGCCAGGCCGGTGTGCCAATCGGCCAGCGCCTCCGCGGCGAGGAGGGTGACCGCGGCGTCGCGGTGGGCGGGCCGGTTGAAGTAGCGGTCGCCGACGATGCCGAGGCCCGCGCGGAGCTCGATCTGCCCGACCAGCTCGGCGGTGTCGGCCGTCGCCAGCGCCGGGTCGGGGCGGCCGTCCCACCGGTGGCGGGGCGAGACCAGCAGCTCCACGATCTCGGCACCGGGCGCGTCCACCCCGCCATTGTCCCGGTGCCGGTGCCGCGAACCGCCGGCGTCGTCCGGTACGGGGCGACCCGGTGCGGACGGTCGTCGGGAAGCCACCTGGAGCGGCCGCATCCGGACGCGGCCGGCGTCCGCAGCAGGACGCGCGGGCCGATGGTCCCGGCGACCGCGGGACGAGAGTCTTGTGCCACGGCACGAACGGGCCGGACGAGACGAGACGAGAGGGGCGAGGAGATGGCGATCGATCTGTCGGACACCATCGCCGATAGGGACTTCTACGCCCCCATCGACACCGCCGACCCGGCCACGGTCTACGCCCCGGCCGACATGCCGACGACCTGGACGGCCGAGCGATCGGGTGTCTGGACGGTATGGACGGCACCCGGCATCGAGCTCGTCGAGACGGGGTGGAAGGTCCACGTCTCGGCCGCCTTCGAGCACGCCGAGGAGGTGCTCGACATCGTCGCCCGGCGCTGCGTCGCCCACGGCGTGATCTTCAAGCACCTGCGGGGCAGCCGCTTCTACGGCTTCCTGCACGGCAAGCACTCCTCCCGCGCGCAGAGCGGCAAGTTCGTCGCCGCCTACCCGGCCGATGTCGACGCTGCGCGGGCGCTGATGACCGATCTCGAGCGGGACCTCACCGGCTTCGAGGGGCCCTACATCCTCACCGACCGGCGCTTCGGTGACAGCCGCTGCGTCTCGTACCGCTACGGCGCCTTCCGCGGGCACCGCCGGCTCAGCGCCGACGGCACCAGCCGGTGGGTGATGCTGGCCGAGGACGGCCGCGAGCTGCCCGACGACCGGCAGCCGGCCTTCGCCCTGCCCGACGGGCTCAGCGACCCGTTCGTCGCCACCGACATGACCGAGCCGGACGGCGACCCGCTGATCAACGGTTACCGCTTCGTCCAGGTGCTGCGTCACGCCAACGGTGGGGGTGCCTACCGTGCGGTCGCGCCGGACGGCCGGACGGTCTTCGTCAAGGAGGCGAGGGCCCACAACGGCTACACCCACCGCGAGAACTCGCAGCAGCGGCTCGCGACCGAGCACGCCACGCTACGGCGGCTGCAGGTCGAGGCGCCCGGCTTGGCGCCCGAACCGATCGAGCTCTTCCGCTCCTGGGAACACGACTTCCTCGTCACCGAGTTCGTGCCCGGCGTCAGCCTGCGCAAGTGGATGACCCAGCGCACCCCGGTGATCGCGCCGGAGGCGACCCACGAGGAGATCACCGCCTATCTCGGCGATTGCGCATCGCTGCTCGAAAGGCTGCGGCAGCAGCTCGACCGGCTGCACGAGCTGGGGCTGGCCTTCGTCGACCTCTCGCCGGACAACGTCCTCGTGCAGGACGACGGCACGCTGCGATTGATCGACTTCGAGGCCACCCAACCGGCCGACCAGCCGCTGCGGCTGCTCTTCACCCCCAACTTCGCCCCGCCGCAGATCCTCACCTCACCGGAGTACCGGGCCTCGGTGCCACCGCTGAGCGTGGACGAGTACGCGCTCTCGGCCATCGCCCAGTTCCTCGTCTTCCCGCTGCATCCGGTGGCCGAGCGGAATCCCAACGCGCTGGATCACCTGCGGGCCGAGCTCGACCGTCGCGGCGACGTCCCGGAGGCGCTGTGGCGGCGGGTCGTGCGCAATCACCCGGCCGACGGCAACCCCGGCACGATCTCGCCCGCTCGCGTCGACCGGGACCCGGTGGGGTCACTGCGTCGACTGGCGCGACGCACCGACGACGTCCTGCTGTCCGACCTGCAGGGACCGTTCCGTACCTCATCCACCGGCTTGCGGACCAATCAGCGCTGCATTGCCCACGGCACCGCAGGCGTGCTGCACGCGCTCCGGCTCACCGGCAACCCGATAGACCCGGCCCTGGTGACCCGGTTGCGGGACGACTCGTTGCGGCTGCGCGATGTCACCCCACCCGGCCTGATGAGCGGCAACGCCGGCATCGCGCTGGTGCTGCGCGACCTCGGCGAGACCGACGCCGCCGACGAACTGCTGCGTCACGCCACCGACGATCCGCTGCTGGCGGAGTCGGCATCGTGGGCCACCGGGCGGGCCGGCGTCGCGCTGGCCCGGCTCGCCGCGCATCGCGCCACCGGCGACGAGGTCCACCTCGACCACGCCGCCAGACTGCTCGCGGTGGCGCTGCCCGACCAGCTCCCGGCCGGTCTCGCCGCCGGCAGGGCCGGGATCGCCCTGGCCCGCCTCTACCTCGGCCGGGCCACCGGTGACGAACGACAGCTCGACGACGTGGAGCGGCTGTTGCGCGCCGAGCTCGACGAGCACGGCGCCCCGCTGGGTCCCCGTGCCCTCGGGATGCGGGTGAGCGCCCGTGACGGCCGCCGGATGCCCTACCTGTTCTGCGGCAGCGCCGGGTACGCCCTCGTCCTCGGCCGCTATCTCAGCCTCCGTCCCGACCCGGAGTGGGCCGACGTGCTGGAGCGCTGCCTGCTCGCACTCGGGACCCGGCACACCGTCTTCGCCGGACTCTTCCAGGGGATGGCCGGCTTCGCCGCCGTCCTCGCCGACCTCGGTGACCTGCTCGGCCGGCCCGAGCTCACCGACCGGGCCCGCGACGCGGCCCGCGCACTCTTCCAACACGCAGTGCCCCACGAGTCCGGCGTCCGCTGGCTCGGCGACCCGGGTCACCGGTTCAGCGCCGACCTGTGGAGCGGCTCGGCAGGTGTCTCGCTGGCCCTGCACCGGGTGCTGCACGAAGTTCCCGACCCGCTGTTCACGCTCGACGCCGGCACGCGGAGCCCCTCACGGGGCGCACTCGTCGGCGCGGCCACAGCCCCCGCTGCTGACCGGGCATCCGGTCACTGATCGTCACCGTGAGGAGGTGAATTCCATGACCAACATCCTGAAGCTCTCGGTCGCCGGTGGCGACGAGGACGCCGCCTCGGCCGGCCAGGAGATGGGCTCGACCGTGAGCCTCGCCGCCTGCGCCTGAGCCGCCACCTGTCCGACCTGTCGTTCGACGTCACCGTGAGGAGGTGAATCCCATGACCAACATCCTGAAGCTCTCCGTCGCCGGTGGCGACGAGGACGCCGCCTCGGCGGGCCAGGAGCTGGGCTCGACCGTGAGCCTCGCTGCCTGCGCCTGAGCGACACCGAATCTGCTTGTCCGCAGTGATGTCACCCGTGAGGAGGTGAATCCCATGACCAACATCCTGAAGCTCTCGGTCGCCGGTGGCGACGAGGACGCCGCCTCGACCGGCGAGGAGCTGGGCTCGACCGTGAGCCTCGCCGCCTGCGCCTGAACCGCACCGCACGTGCCCGCCGGGTGGGGTGCGCCGCCGCTCATCGCGGCCGCACCCCACCCGGCACGAACCCCGCACGAACCCTGCACCAGAGAAGAGAGAGACCGCCATGGACGACGTCCTCGCCCTCGCCCTCGAGGAGCCCGACGACACCGCTGACCAGGGTGCCTACCACCCCGACGCCTGGGACGACGCGCCGCTGAGCGCGCTGTCGCTGGTCACCTGCGGCGACGCCTTCTTCGGCTGACCCGCCCGCACCACCTGCCCGAACCATCCCGCCCCCTTCTCGAGGTGCTCGAATGAACTCGTTCCGTCACGAGCGCGACGCCCTGATCCTCGACAGCATCGACGACGGCGCCCGCGCCGGCGTCGCCTCCGGCAGCTGCCTGCCGGGACGGTCCCGCCGGGCCTGGCGATGACCAGCCAGACGGCCCCCACGGCCACGGCCGGGCGCAGCGACTTCCGGCTCTTCCTCGTCGGGCAGTCGGCGTCGATGTTCGGCAGCACCATGACCTCGGCCGCCCTGGCCATCGTGGCGGTCGCCCACCTGCACGCCGACGCCCACGAGGTGTCGCTGATCCTCTCCGCCGGCCTTCTGCCGTCCCTGCTCTTCGGTCCCGTCGCCGGCACCCTGCTCGATCGCGTCACCCGGCCCCGCGCCGTGCTCGTCGTCACCGACCTCGTCGCCGCGGCCGCCACCGCGCTCTGCTTCCTGGCCGCGGCCACCGACCGGCTCGGCCCGGCCGGGCTGGCGGCTCTCGGGATCGTCCTGGGGTGCGCGCAGGTCGTGGTCCACTCGCTCTACTTCAGCCACCTGCGCACCCTCGGGCTGCCCGACCTCGCCGCGGCGCGGGGACGGTTACAGGCCAGCGAGATGGCCTCCCGCTCGATCGCGGGCGCCTGCGCGGGCGCGGTCGTCGCCGCTGTCGGCGCCGCCCTGCTCTTCGTACTCGACACCCTCACCTACCTGCTCAGCGCGCTGTGCCTGCTGCTGCTGCGCGCACCCGATCACCGGGAAGTGACTGCCGGGCAGCGCTCGCTGCGCGTGGAGTTCGCCGAGGGCGTGCGGGCGGTCGTCGCTCATCCGACGCTGCGGGCCTTCACCCTCTTCCTCGTCGTCTCCGGCGCCGGCTCGGCGGCCGTGACCGCAGTGCGCGCCAACTACCTGCTCGACGAGCTGGGACTGCCGCCGGCGCTCTTCACCGTGCCGACGGTGGCCGGCACGCTGCTGGGTGCGCTGGGCGCGCTGGCGGCGGCGCGGCTGCTGCCCCGCCTCGGCGGTCCGCGCCGAGCGCTGGCTGTCTGCATGCTCGCCGCCACCTCGGCCGGCGTCTTCCTCGCCGTCGCGGCCGGGCCGGTGGCTCTCGTCCTCGTCCTGCTGTCGGCCGGGACGGCGCTGCCGCTCTTCTTCGGCGCGATCGGCAACCTCGCGCTCGTCTCGGTCATCAGCGACGACCTCGGCGACGCCTTCTTCGCCCGGGTCACGACCCTGCTCAGCTTCCTGGGCACCGTGGCCTCGCTCTCCGGCATGCTGCTGGGCGGCTGGGCCGCCGGCGTCCTCGGGCTGCGCGGCGCCATCACCGCGGCCGTCGTCGCCAGCACCCTGGCCGCGCTGCGGCTCACCCTGCGGGTGACGCGGCCCGTCACCCGTCCCGCCCCAGCGCCGCGGCGCCCCGATCTCGTGAGCGAGCCGGCATGACCGCCCTCTCCCTTCCCGCGCCCGCCCCGGCGACGGCTGACGACCCGGACCGCTGGCTCGAGGACGCCACCGACCCGCGTGTGCAGGAGTGGTCCGCCCGGCAGCACGAGGCCAGCCTCGCCGTGCTCGGCGAGCTGCCGGGGCGTGACGCCGTGGTCCGCACCCTGCGGGGGCTGCTCACCCGACCGCCGGCCTCGGCCCCCAAACGGGCCGGCGACCGCCGCTTCCGGGTCGCCCGGGTCGCCGGCGGCGCCTCGTACTCGGTGGAGATGCGCGAGGTCGTCCACGGCGCCCCCGGCCCGTGGCGCGAGGTCGTCGGCGCCGCCCAGCTGCCGGAGCACAGCATGGTCAGCCGCTGGGTCCCCTCACCCTCGGGACGTCGGCTCGCCGTGCAGGTCGTCGTCCGCGGCCTGGAACGGACCACCCCGTTGCTCGTCGTGGACGTCGACACCTCGACAGTGCTGGAGACGATCGAGCTCTGCCGCTACGCGCCCGTGGAGTGGCGTGGCGGCGACGAGCGCTTCTTCTACGTCCGGCGCCACCTCGTCGGCACCGGCCACGGGGTCTACGAGCACCGCGTGGGCACTGATCCCGCCAGCGACGAGCTGCTCGTCGGCGACGACGACCCCATGGGGCGCTATGCCCTCTCGCTCTGGCACGACCGCTGGCTGGACGTCTCGCGCCGGCGCGGCACCGGCCCGGTGAGCTCCCGCACGCTGACCGATCTGCACGCCGACGACGGCCCGATCGACATCGGTGCCTCCGGCGCCACGATGCTCGTCGACACCGCCGGCCGGCTGTTGCAGGTCGCCGAGCGCCGCCCCGTCGGTGGGACAGCCGACCAGCAGCGCGAGCAGGGGATCGTCCAGGTGGCCGACACCGCCACCGCGGCCGCTGCCGGACAGTGGCGCGAGCTGCTCGCCACCGATTCGGGGGTGGTGCTGCGCTCGATCACCTTCGTCCCCGACGACCTGTTGGCGGTGCTCTGCACCCGCGACGCCGTCAGCTCGATCGACATCGTGGCGGCCGCCGACGGCACGCTGGTGAGCCAGGTGCAGCTGCCGGGGGAGGGGACGGTGGCCGCCCTCAGCGCCGGGGAGGAGCCGGAGAGCATCGTCGTCGCCTACACCGACTGGACCACACCGCTCTCGCTGTGGCACGTCGACGCCCGCACCGGCCGCTGCCGGCCGCAGGACGCCACCGTGGTGCCCCGCCAGGACATCACCGTCGTCCGCGGCACCTATCCGGCCCCGGACGGCACGCCGATCCCGGTCACCGTGCTGCACCGCAGCGACGACGACGTCAGCGCCCCCGCGCCGCTGCTGCTGACCTGTTACGGCGGCTTCGGCATCACCGTCAACCCGAGCTTCCAACCCGACAGCCTGGCGTGGATCCTCTGCGGCGGACGCATGGCGATCGCGGGCATCCGCGGTGGCGGCGACCGCGGCCGGTCCTGGCATCGCGCCGGGTCGGGGCGGCACAAGCCCACCGCCTTCGCCGATCTGCACGCCGCGGGGGACTGGCTGGTGGACTCCGGCTGGACGCGGCGCGACCAGCTCGCCCTGCTCGGCGGCTCCAACGGCGGGATGATGGTGGCCGGCGCGGTGGCCCAGCGCCCCGGCGCCTACGCCGCCGTCGCGGCGGTCGGGGCCCCGCTGGACATGGTCCGCTACCCGCTCTTCGGTCTGGGACGGGCGTGGCTCGCCGAGTACGGCGACCCGGAGGATGCCGCCGCCCTCGACGTCCTGCTCAGCTTCTCGCCGTACCACAACGCCACCGCCGGCGGCCTGCGCTGGCCGGCCGCGCTCTTCTCGGTGGGCAGCAACGACACCAGAGTGGATCCACTGCACTCGCGCAAGATGGTGGCGCGGCTGCAGCGGGAGGCCGACGGCCGCGGCCCGGTGGTGCTCAAGGTGGTCGACGGCAGCGGACATGTGAGCGTCCTCAACGCCGACACCGAACGTCTCGCCGGCGAGCTGCTCGCCTTCCTGGCCAAGCACACCGGACTCACGCTGCGCGGGTGAGCCGGCTTCGGCTCACTCGCCGCCGGCGAGGATGAGGGAGTCCCGGCTGTCGACGCCGTACTTGGCCAGCAGGCTGGCGATGTGCTTCTCGACCGTGCGGGGTGAGATGTGGAGCCGCTCGGCGATGGCCTTGTTGCCGTGCTTGGAGAGCACCAGCCGGTACACCTCGAACTCGCGGACGGTGACGCCGCGTCGCCGGACCTCGGCGGGGATCTCGTCAGCGCCCTCGCGGCGCTGTCCCACCTGGGCGCCGAGGCGGCGCAGGATGGCGCGACAGGCCCGCGCGGCCGTCTCGAGCTGGCGTTCGTGGAACCACGACTCGGCCTCGCGCAGCCACGCCACCGGCTCGCCCCAGCCCTCGGCGGCGGCCCGTTCGGCGACGAGCCGGGCGCCGAGGTGACGCGCCAGCGGGTAGGGCTCGGCCGCCTGCCGGGCTCGTCGTGCCGCGGCGCCGGCGGCGGTGAGGTCGCCGTCCCGGCCCGCGGTGACGGCCAGCGCCAGCTCGGCGAACTGCCGGTTCCAGCGCATCCGCCCGCAGGTGTCGCGCAGCAGGGCCTCGGCGGTCTCGCGCTCCAGCTCGCCGGCCACGGCGTCGAGCAGCGGCAGCAGTCCGGAGGTGCCGGTCAGCTGGAAGAGCGACCGCTGCCCCTCCTCGTCGGCGGCGACGGCGCGGAGCGTGGCCCGCGCCCGCGCGTCGTCGGACTCCAGCAGGTCCAGGACGGCGACCCCCATGCCGTCGGCCAACCGGCGGACGGTGTCCGGCTGCGACCTCGACTCGTCGATCCGGTTCAGGGCGGCCGTCAGCTCGTCGCGACGGCCGGCATGGGCGTGCAGCACGGCCTCGGCGGTGGTGGCGTAGGTGACCAGGCCGTGGTTGCCCAACCGGGTGCTCTCGGCGAGTACCCCGGCCAGCGCGTCGGCCGCCGTGGTGAGGTCGTCGCGCAGCACCGCGTCCAGCGCGAGGTTGGCCGCGACCGCCAGCGACAGCTGCACCGCGCCGTCGGCGTCGGCCTGGCGCCGGGCCACCTCCAGCGCCGCGGTCTCGCCCTCGCCCAGCCAGGCGTTGCCGGCCAGGCCGATGAGGCCGAGGACGACCCATCCCCGCAGGCCGTGCCGGCGCGCCAGCTCCACCAGTCGCTCGAAGGACCGGGAGGACTCCGCCAGATCCCGCAGCCGGGTCACCCGGGCCACCGCATGCCAGGCACGGCAGGCCGCCTCGTGTGCGGCGACCTCCTCGGCCCGGGCGACGGCACGACGTGCCAGCTCTTCGGCCTGCGCGGGGTGTCCGACGCCGTTGTCGTCGAGGGCGAGGTTGGCCTCGACGGCATCGAGGTTCGCCACCCGGTGGTCGTCGGCCGGTCCCACCAGCCGGGCCGCCGCCAGCTCGTCGCGGGCCGTCGCCGACCGTCCGGCCAGGTGACAGGCCCAGGCCAACGCCAGGTGCGCCTCGGCCCGCGCCGCCGGATCGCGGATCGCGGTCACCAGGCTGCGGGCCCGGTCCAGCCGGCCGACGTCGACGAGGGCGTGGACCAGCAGCGAGTGCACCGTGACGGCGGTGCTCTCGTCCAGCCCGGCGTCGTCGGAGTCGGAGTGCTCCAGTACCTGGTCCAGCAGGCTCACCGCCTGCGCGGGGTCGCCGCGGTCCAGGGCGCGCCGCGCCGCGGAGAGCAGCATCGCGATGGCCGGCCGCGCACGTCCCGCGGTGACGTAGAGCTGGGCTGCGACCTCGCGCCAGCCGTCGGCCAGCCGCGGTCGCAGCTCGACGACGGCGTCGGCGAGGTCCAGGGCGAGCCGTCGGCGCAGCTCCGGCGGTGACCAGCGCAGCGTGACGTCACGGATCACCGGGTGGGCGAAGCCGTACCAGTCCGGCCGGTCGGCGGCGGCGAGCAGCTGGGCGCGGATTGCGGACTGCAGCCGCTCGAAGAAGTCGCGCTGGCCGAGCTCGGTCGCGCGGTGCAGCAGCTCGGCGGGGAAGGTCTCACCCAGCAGGGCCGCGGCGGTCAGCACCCTCACCACGTCCGGGTCGAGGCCGTCCAGCCGGGTCCGCAGCGATCGTTCGGCGCCGTCGGCGACGCCGGGCGGTGCCTCCCCGACCAGCTGCCACCGCCCGTCGGCGACCAGCAGCCGGCCGGATTCGATGAGCTCGAAGAGCAGCTCCTCGACCTGCAGCGGGTCGCCGGCCGTGGCATTCCAGACGAGCTCCGAGACCTCGAGGGGAATGTCGGCGACCGGATGCCGGTCGTCCCCGCCGAGACAGGAGGCGACGAGCGCGTCGGCCTCGCCGCGGGTCAGCGGCGCCAGCCGGACCGTCTCGACTGCGCTGCGGCGCTGCAACCCGTCCACGAAGCCCGACGCCGGCGTGGCACCGTCGCGCAGCGTGACCACGACGGCGGCGGGCACGTCGGTGAGGTTGTCGACGAGGTACTCCAGCACGGCCAGCGTCTCGTCGTCGGCCTCGTGGACGTCCTCCAGGACCAGCAGGCAGCCGGTGCCGGAGCCGGTGTGCAGCAGCACCCGCAGCATCGCCTCGGCGAAGGCGATGGACGACTCCGGGAGCCGGGTGGTGTCCGGCGCGGCGAGATCGGGGAGCACCCGGCCGAGGACGGTGTGATAGCCGGCGAGCAGCTCCGGTCCCGGCAGCGCACCGCGGCGCTGCAGGGCGGCGAGGGCCTCGCTGAACGGCCGCAGCGGCGCCACCATGCCGGTGGCGCTGGCCCGGCCACGGAGCACCGGGATGCCGTCGGCGAGCGCCTCGCCGGCCAGTTCGGTGACGAGGCGGGTCTTGCCGACCCCGGCCGGGCCGCGGACGACGACGACGGCGCCGCTGCCGTCACGGGCGCGGGTCAGCGCCTGACGGAGCAGTCTGGTCTCGGACGAGCGACCGATGAGGGTCGCCGACCTGGTACGCACCGCCGTACGTTATCCACCACTCGTGTCCGGCAGAAGTCCACCGGCCGATATCGCCGTGGCGGTCGACCGCGCGCCGCCGAGCCCGCGGGCTCGATGCGGGTCAGATGCGGGTCAGATGCTGACGATGCTGGTGACCGTGGTGGTCGGGTCGCCGCCGGTGGTGGAGAGTCCGCGCAGCACGTCGCCGGCCTCCGGGGTGGTCGAGGCGGACGGCAGCCGGAGCTCGCCGATCGCGCCGAGGGCGCGGTCGTCCAGCGGGGTCTGGCCGGCGTGGGGGAAGCGGTGGTCGGTCACGTGCTCTCCTTCGGGGTGGGACGCTCCGGCCGGGTGGCGCGGAGCAGGTCGAACGACGGAACCCGGACATCGCCGGGAGTGCAGGCGGCCGCCTGGTTGATCAGGCCCAGGCCGATACCGGCCAGGCCGTGCAGCAGGCCGGGGGTGCGGACGGCGGTGCCGGTCCCGCAGCGGACGCCGCGGGCGACGATCTCGCCGAGCAGTGCCGCCAACCGGGCGCGGCGCAGGCTCTCGACGGCGGCATCCAGGTCCGCGGCGGGGTCGGGACCGGCGTCGCCGACCAGTCGGCTGAGCCGCAGCGTCTCCAAGACACCGAGCTCGCCGTGACACAGGCTGTGCTGCTCCAGCGGTCCGACGGCCCGGACGCGGGCCAGCAGCCGGGCTGCGTCGGCGCCGCGGCTGCCGGCCGTGACCAGCGCCGGTACGCCGAGGCACCAGGTGGCGTCGCGTCCGGGCGACGGCGGGTCGACGGGCGGCAGCGAGCGCCGCAGCTCGGCGCAGCGGTCGCGCCAGGCCGCCGCGGCGGGGAGGTCCATCGCGTCGGCGAGGTGGGCGAAGGCGGTGTGCATGCCCGCCAGCCCGGTCAGCGGGTCGTCGCCGACGGCGAGCGCCAGCTCCGGCCGGGCCTCCAGCCGGTCCAGCAACCCGTCCACCGGGGTGAGGGCGGCCAGCGCGTGGTCGTGATACCGACTGATGCCGGTGGCGTTGCCGAGGTCGGCCAGGAAGACCGCCACGCCGGTGTAGCCGTCGGCCAGCCCCGCTCCCATCGGACGGAGCTCCCAGTGGCGGCCGTCGGTGAGCTCCACGCCGACCCAGTTCACCCGGCCGCCGACGTCGCCGCGGCTGGTGGAGAGCAGCTCGTCGCCGAGGGCGCTCGCCTGCGACAGCAGGTGCTCCGGGTCGATGGGGCGCGCCCCGGCATGCGGGCCGCGACGCGGCACCGCCTGGTGGACGATCGCCTCGCCGCGGCCGGCGAAGCTGGCCTCGAGGTACCAGAGCTGGCGCTGCAGGTCAGCGGCGTCGATGCCGGCCAGGCGGCGCCGCGCCCGGTCGATGCCCGAGATCGGGAGCAGCGCCGGCGTGCTGCCCGGTTCGCTGCCCCGCACCTCGAGCTCGCCGGCCCGCACCGCGAAGAGCGGGACGTCGCCGCGCCGCAGGTCCGCGGCCTCCGCGGCGGCGAGCGCACGCAGCACGGGGTGGTCGTGCTCGTCACCGATGCCGGCCAGCGCCTCGGCGTAGCGCACTGGGTCGCGCATCAGCTCGGGGTGGGTCACCTCGTCGAGCAGGGTCGCGTACAGCTGCGTGGGGCGCAGGACGACTCGCACCTCGTCCGGTGCGCAGGCGGCGACCAGGGCCGACAGCTCCTCGCGGCAGGCCATGATCTCCAGGTAGGCCGCGCGGAACCCGGCCGCGACCGCTCGCAGGTGAGCGGCGTCCGGCTCGCACGGCGCGCCGTCGCGGCCGCGGCCGACGTTGCCGGCCTCGGGCAGCTGGCCGCGTGTCCGCTCCAGGCGCATGCGGGAGGTGCCGGCGTCGCGGAACCGCACGACATCGGCCACCGTGCGGGCCGTCCGGCCCCCGCAGAGCGCCGACAGGTCGAGCAGGCCGTGCTCGCCGCGGACGAGCAGTGGGAGCAGTCCGGTGCGCAGCACCGAGTCGCGATGGTCGACCGCGGCCGGGTCGGCGGCCACCTCGTCGGTCACCAGCGTGGGGTGGAAGAGCGTCTCGGCATCGATGACGGTGGGGAACTCGCCGTCGGCGATGACGTTCTGGCAGTGCAGGTCGGTGGCGTCGAGGACGTACATGAGCGCGAGCAGCGCGCCGTGACGGACGTAGAAGCGGACCAGCGCCGCGTCGTCGTCGCACGGCGCCGGGGCGACGAAGCGCTCCCAGCCGTAGCCGTCGCGGCACAGCGGCTGCGGTGCGCGCAGCGCGAGATCAGGCCGGCGGGAGGCCAGCAGCGCGAAGAAGCCCGCGACCCGGCCGGCGGCCTCGAGCGGGCGCGGCTTGTAGACCACGGTGCCACCGGCGAGCCGGACCATCGCCACGCTCCGGCCGCCGCGGTGCGCGTCGCCCGAACCGGGCCGGATCTCCAGCACGGTGAGGTCCACAGCCTCGCCCGGCTCGTCGCCGGCGGGCAACAGGTCGCCGAGGGCGGCGCGGTCGGCGTGGAGCCGCTGGGCCAGCTCGGCGAGGGCGGCCACGGTGTTCTCGGCGGCTGCGCCCAGCCGCTCGGCCAGCACCGGGTAGGACGTAAGCAGCGCGCGCAGGCCGGCCGGGGTGGCGGTCCGGTCGAGGAAGGCGGCGAACTCCAGACCCGAGGCGTGGAGCTCGTAGACCAGGGTGCGGGCGGCGGTCCGGGTGAGCTGCCGGGCCAGGCTCCGGCGCAGCGCCCGGCGGGCCGCGGCCGCGATGTCCTCGTCGAGGCCGGCGGTGCGGGTGATGACGGCCCGCTCGGCCGCGTCGAGCAGCAGCACCAGCGCCGGGAGGAGGCAGTCGGTGTCGGCGGCCTCGGCGTCGACCGCGGCCGGGTCGCCGGTGAGGTCGTCGGTGGAGACCGCGGTGATCTCGTCGGTGGAGACCGCGGTGACGTCCTCGGCGACGGGCGCCGCGGCGAGGGCGTCGGCGAGGGGGGCGGCGAGGGCGTCGGCGAGGATCGGGGCCCAAGCTCCGGGCAGGCGGGCGGCCTGCTCCTCGAGTCCCGTCGCGCGCATGCCCACACGCTGCACCCCCGGCCGCCGGCGGGCATGGGTGCTCAGCCCCCACATTCGTGTCGCAGCCGTCTCCCACGGTCGTCGGCGAAGCGCACCATGCCGGGCCGCTGTGCGGCGGCGGTGCCCTTGCTGTGTCCGCCACGGCCCCGGATTCCGGTGGTCGCCCCCGTCCGACCGGGCCCGCAGCGTGCCGCGGGGAGCCCGGGGGCGGGCGGGCGAGGCGAGCGAAAGCGGGTGTTCTGCACCCATCCGCCGGTGCCGACCGCCGGGACATCGTGTGCAGGTCGACAACCGGCCGTCTCGCGTCGCGGAGGTGCTCATGAGTCTGTCCGCCATCGGACTGTCCGAGGCCCACGAGGCCCTGTACCGGGCCGCGCTGGACCGTCCCGAGGGTGTTCCCGCCGAGACGATGGTCGGCCTCGCCGACGGGGAGCGCCTGCTGGCCGACCTCCGCGGTCTCGGTCTACTCGAGGGTGTCGACGTCGTGCGGGCCAGCTCGCCGACGGTGTTGGAGGATCTCGCCGACCGACTGGCCGACGATCTCGCGGCCCGGCAGCGTGCGGTGGCCCGGAGCCGGGCCGAGATCGCCGATCTCGCCCGGACCTTCGAGCGCCGCACCCTCGGCGGCGTCCCCGCCGACTGCGGAGCCGGGGTGGAGTTCGTCCCCGGCGCCACGGCCGTCCGCGACCGTATCGACGAGCTGTCCTTCTTCGCCCGTCGCAGCATCGTCTCCGTCCAGCCGCTGCCCCCGTCGGGCACCGGATCGGGGACCGCGACGGGCGGCGGGTCGGGGCCGGGCGACCGCCCCGGCGCGCCGCCGCGACGGTCCCGCGAGGACGAGCGCGCCCTGCGGCGCGGCCTCGACGTCCGTGTCATCGTGGACCGGCCGGTGGCCGGGGTGGCCGGGATCCAGGTGCGGGTCTCGCCGGTCCGGCTGCAGCGGGTCATCGTCATCGACGACGAGGTCGCCGTGGTCGCCTCCGGGCAGGACGGCGGCGCGCTCGTGGTCCGGCAGGCCGGGCTGCTCGCCGTCGTCCTGGGTTATGTCGAGCAGCTGTGGCAGCTGGCCGGCGACGCGCAGCCCCGGCCGCAGCCCACCGACGCCGAGCGCGAGGTGCTCGCCCTGCTCGCCGGGGGAGCGACCGACGAGGCGATGTCGCGGGCGCTCGGCGTCTCCAGCCGCCAGGCGCGGCGCCGGGTCGCCCGGCTCATGTCGACGCTCGGCGTCGACTCCCGATTTGCCGCCGGTGCCGAAGCGGCCCGGCGGGGCTGGCTGTGAGCAGGTGGAAGGAGGTGGACAACATGCAGGACGGCATGACTCGAGAGGCGGTCGTCGACTCGCTGGTGGCGATGGTCGACGTTCGTGAGGCGACACCGGATCTCCCGTTCCCGGGCATCTTCACGTGGGACGGTCTGGAGTGTGGCCAGTGACCGGCCGGGAGTGAACCCCGGAATGCCGACGGGCCCGGTCGCAGGAGATGTCCTGCGACCGGGCCCGTCCGGTCTGCATCAGTTGTAGGTGACGCCGGTCCAGCTGCACGTCCAGGTGCAGGTCGACTCGGACACCGCCTGCTGCGCGGGAAGCTGCGCGAGAGCGTCGAGGGTCGCCATGGTTGTTCACCTCCTCCCGTCGGAGACGAGGACGCCCGCGGTCGCGGCGTCGGGGTAGAAGAGGCGGTCGCCGCCGAAGCGCCGCCTGAGGAGCAGATCCAGTCCGCCGGCCACGCCGGTGCCGTAGCCGGCGATGATCCGCAGTCCCGACTCGTCGGGCAGCAGCAGCCGACCGTCGCGGCGGGCGTGCCGTGAGAGCAGCACCGCCACCAGATCGTCGGCCAGGTCGGGACGGCCGGCGTCGAGCAGGAACTGCGCGTCTCCGGCGAGGCCGTGGCAGGTGGCGGTGCCCGCGCTCCAGCGGGATCGGTGGACCGCCACGGCGGCACCGGCCAGGAGGGCCCGCCACTGCTCGGTCGGGGCCTCCCGCTCCACCCGGACCAGGAAGCTGCCGATGCCCGAGGCGCCGCTGCACCAGTGTCGACGCATGTCCTGCGGCGACGGCGGTCGCAGCCGGTCCGGGCGCCAGGTGACCTCACCGGTGCCGAAGTCGTGCTCGGCGGCGGTGGCGAGGGTCCGTGCTGCGGCGAGGGCGAGCTCGCGATACCGCTCGTCACCGGTGTGGTGCGACGCCTCGAGCAGGAACGCGCCCACCCCGGCGACGCCGTGACCGAAGCCAAAGTGCCAGGCACCGGCCAGCCGCGAATCGGCGTCGTCAGGCACCGGCCAGAAGACACCGTCGTCGTGATGTCGTGCGGTGGCGAGGAGGTGCTCGGCCGCGGCGACCGTCCGTTCGGAGTCCCCCAGGGCGAGGGCTGCCAGGCCGGCACCGGCGGTGCCGTGACAGACGTCGGGGTTCGGCATCGTGCGGGGCAGTCGCGCCAGCAACGAGGTGGCGGTGGCCTGCAGCATGTCGTCGTCGAGCAGGGTCGCGGCCTCGGCGAGTGCGACGGCGGTGCCGCCGCGGCCGAAGTGGAGACCCGGCAGCAGTCGCGGCGCGGCGGTCGCCCGGTCGGCGATCCAGCGCGCGACCGTCGCCACGTCGGCGTCGCTCACCAGGCCGGCCCGCGCGGCCCGGACGAGGACGGCCAGCACCCCGGCCGCCCCGTACTGGACGTTGAGGGGATCGGTCCCGCTGCCGAAGGCGCCCGCGGGCCAGAGCCAGGGTTGCTCCGGTCGCCGAGTCGCCAGCAGGTAGGCCAGGCCGTCGGTGAGGACCCGGTCGGCCAGCCCCTCGTCGTGGCCGACTACCTGCCGCACTCCCGGGCCAGCGGCGGTGGCGGGACCGGCGGTGGCGGGATCGGCGGCGTCGGCGGCGAGGAAGGCGGCGGCGCGGGCCGGCGACCACCGCTGCGCGGGATCGTGGCGGGTGAGACCCACCAGCAGCTCGTGCCAGCGACGGGCCAGCGGGCGGTCCCCCGCGGCTGTCGCCAGCTGTTCGGCGACGCGGTCGTGACTGCGCCGTGCACTGTCGACACTGTAGGCATCGTTGTCGGCACCGTGGTCGGCACTGTCGTCGTCGCGCAGCAGCATCGGGGGCGCACCGAGCGCCAGCGAGACCAGGCAAGCGCCGAGCGCGAAACAGTCGGCGGCGGGTCCGGGTGCCGGACCGTAGACCGATCCCTGGGTGACCTCGGGCGGGGCGAAGCCGGGGGTCACCGCCCGCTGCACGATCTCGCCCGGGACGGCGGCGTACTCCGGATCGATGAGCACCAGCTCGCCGTCCGGGCGCACCATCACGTTCGTGGTGGAGAGGTCCCGCAGCACCCAGCCCCGGCGATGGACCTCGGTGACCAGGGCCACCAGCGCGGTGGCGATGCGCCGCGCCTCGACGATCGAGCCGGTCGGGTCGGGGTCGATCTCGGCGGCGAGATGGTCGGCCAGCGACTGGCCGGGGACGAACTCCTCGACGAGGAAGTGGTCCTCGGCGACGACGACGCGGTCCACCACCCGCGGGGTCAGCGGCGCTAGTGCGGTCAGCACCTCGGCCTCGTGGTCGAGCTGGTGCCGGGCGTCGCGGGCGTCGCGACGACCCCCGATGTGCGGCCGCGCTTGTTTGAGGACGACCTCGGCGCCGTCGCGCAGGTCGCGGGCCCGGAAGACTCCGCCGCGGGCGCTGTGACGCAGCGCCGCGAGGATCTCGTACCGGTCGGCGAGCACCGGGCGGCCCTGCGGCGACACTGTGCCGCCGTCCCCGACGGGCAGCGACGGCAGGCCGTCGGGCAGCTCGGCCCAGGACGGTGGCGCGAACCACGGCAGTCGCTGGTCGGCGATCAGGTCGCCGTCGGGGGAGCGCAGCCGCGCCTCGAAGCCGCCGTCGTCGGTGAGGGTGGGGACGCCGCGGAAGGCGCCGTAGCGCAGGTGGACGATGCTGCCGGCCCGGAACGGACGGTCGGAGAGGATGCGTGGGCCGGGCAGCAGCAGCGTCGCCTCGTCCAGCCGGCGAGCCAGGACCAGCAGCTGGTCGTCGTCGGCGGGGTAGGCGGTGACGAACTTGCCGGCCTGGGCGCGGTCCGCCCGAACCGAGGTGAGCTCCTCGACCTGCCTGAGGTCGGTCGCGAACTTGAAGGGGCAGCCCTCGGCGATCAGCAGCCGCGCCGCGGCGGCGAGGACCAGCGGCGCCGACAGCGGTGTGGCCGACAGATGCAGCTTCCACCCCTGGATCCGCTCGGTCGCTGGCTCCGGACCGACGTGACACCAGGTGGCGCCGGGGCGCACCGACCAGCCGGCCGGCGCGGCATGCGCCAGCGCGGTCGCGGCGATGCCGTGGAGCAGATCGTCGGGTAGGGCGGTCTGCGCACTGTCCGTCGTCATCTCTGCACCTCCCACTGCGTCCGGTGTCGCCCCGCGGTTGCGCGGCTGCCGTCGACACTGCCGGGACGAGCCGGTGGGCGGGGCGCGTCACGGAGTCCGGATAGGGCCCCGACGGCGTCCGGTTCCGGCCGCCGAACCGCGCGAGTCAGCCGTGAAAAAGGCGTGAGTTCTGCCCGAAAGTCCCGGTAGGAGCGTCCCGTCCCGTGTCACGATGGTTCGGTAAGCGCTTGCGGGCGACGTGCGACACGTCGAGTCGGAAAACGCTGGCAGAAGGCCCCGTCCTCACAGCGGGGCTGGACTTCGCTAGGTAGGGTTCGCGCGGGCTGTGGCCCACCTCCGCTGCCGACCGGTCCGCGGAGTTCGTGCAGAACGCTTGCTCTCGTTCCCCACAGGGAAGGCCAAACATGACCAACACGCTCACCCACCCCGCCGTGGCGCAAGCCGCCGCCGACATCATCGAGCGCGGCTACGCCGTGGTGAAGCTCGGGGACCTCGGCGCCGCCACGCTGCAGAACGCGATCGGCACGGCGGTGGACTTCTTCCAGCGCCCCCTCGAGGACAAGATGTCCCACGGCAGCGCGGACCACAACTACGGCTACCGGCCCTTCGGCATCGAGTACTCGATCTCGCCCGAGCGCCCCGACATGAACGAGTGCTTCACGCTCTGGTCGAGCCGGCTGGACCTCATCCCGCACCGGGACGACATCCCCGAGCTGACCGGGGCCTTCCTGGACTACCGCGACACCCTCGCCCCGCTGGTGCAGGGCATCCTGGACGAGATCGCGCGCCACTTCGGGGCCCAGGCCGCGCCGTCGTTCGAGAAGGCCGCGTACCTGCAGATCAACTACAGCATCCCGGCCCCGGCCGAGCGCGAGTTCCTGCAGGACAAGCACGAGGACGGCCACATGGTGACCGTGCTGCACCCCAACGCACCGGGCCTGGAGATCTACGCCGAGGGGGAGCAGAGCGACGCCGTCCGGGCGATGCTGCCCGAAAGCGACGAGATCGTGATCATGCCCGGTTCGGTGCTCACCGCCCTCACCGACGGTGCGATCCAGCCGCTGTACCACCAGGTGCGCAACCACGCCCTGGACAGCCGCCAGTCGATCATGTACTTCGTCAACCCGGAGATCGACGAGCCGCTCTACAGCTGGGTCGAGACCGGCGGCGAGAAGGTCGACCTGCGCGAGCAGGTCCGCAACGCCCCGTCGATGTTCGGCCTGCCGGACGTCGAGGTCCTCTGACCCTGGCAATCGTGGACCGAAACGCCGACATCGTCGGCGTTTCGGTCCACGATTCGGTTAACCGGCAGTGAGCTCGTCCAGCTCGGCGAGCTCGTCCAGGGTCGGCTGCCAGTTGCCGGCCGCAACGTTGCGCTCGACCTGCTCGCGGGACGTCGCCCCGGCGATGACCGACGCCACGGCCGGCTGCGCGGCCAGGCCGCCCATCGCGACATCGAGCAGCGTGATGTCGCGGGCCGTCGCGAACGACTCCAGCGCCTCCACCACGTCGAAGGCCTCGTCGGTGAGGGCGGATTCCCGCCCCCAGGCCTGGATCCGGCTGCCCTCGGGCGCCGCCTCGCCCCGGCGGTATTTGCCGGTGAGCAGCCCGCTGGCCAGCGGGAAGTACGGCAGCAGGCCGATGCCGTAGTGCTCGAGCGCGGGGACGATGTCGGTCTCGATGCCGCGTTCGAGCCAGCTGTACTCGTTCTGCGCGCTGACGAAGCGCTCGAACCCGCGGGTGCGCGAGGTCCACTCGGCGTCGGCGATCTGGAAACCGGTGAAGTTGGACGAGCCGAGGTAGCGGACCTTGCCGGCCCGGACGAGGTCGGTCAGCGCCGACAGCGTCTCCTCGATCGGCGTCGCCTCGTCCGGCCGGTGCAGCTGGTACAGGTCGATCCAGTCCGTCCGCAGCCGGCGCAGCGACGACTCGACGGCCTTGACGATGTAGCGCCGCGAGCCGCGGGCGCCCCAGTCCTCGCCGTTGTCGTGGCCGCGGGCACGGACGTCGCCGCCGAACTTGGTGGCGAGCACGACGTCGTCCCGCTTGCCCTGCAGCAGCTCGCCGAGCCGCTCCTCCGAGGCGCCGTAGACGTCAGCGGTGTCGAAGAGGGTGATGCCGGCGTCGAGCGCGGCGTGGACGACCTCGCGGCTGCCGTCCATGTCGAGCTTCATGCCGAGGTTGTTGGTGCCGAGGCCGACCACGGAGACCGCGAGGCCGGAATCGCCGAGACGTCGGAACTGCATGTCGGATGTGCCGGGTGATGTGCTCGAAGAAGCCATACTCCCGACAGTAGGACGATCCGGCTCCGGTAACTTTCGCGGGATGAGCGAGACGCGCGAGACGGTCGGCGGCGAGTGGCAACCGGCGCGGCTCACAGTGCTCAGCGGGCCGTCCGGGGTCGGCAAGGGCACCGTGGTGGCCGAGCTGCGCCACCTGGTGCCCCATGTCTGGGTCTCGGTGTCGGCGACCACCCGCGAGCCGCGACCCGGCGAGATCGACGGGGTCTCGTACCGCTTCGTCGACCGCGACGAGTTCGAGCAGATGGTCGCGGCCGGGCAGATGCTCGAGCACGCCGAGTTCAGCGGCAACCGCTACGGCACGCCGCGCGAACCGGTGACGCAGCACCTGGCCGAGGGCGTGCCGACCCTGCTGGAGATCGAGCTCGAGGGCGCCCGGCAGGTCCGCGCCGCCATGCCCGAGGCGCGCTTCGTCTTCCTGGCGCCGCCGTCGGCCGAGGAGCTGGCGCAGCGGCTCTCCGGACGGGGGACCGAGTCGCCGGCCGACCAGGCGCTGCGGCTCGAACGCGCCCACGTGGAGATGGCCGCCGCCGCGGAGTTCGACCACGTGGTGGTGAACCGGGACGTCGCTGCCGCCGCGGCCGAGGTCGCTGCCCTCGTCATCGGTCCGGACTGAGCGGTCGCCCGGCGCCTTCCGGAGTGCCGCCGTCGATCTCGGCGCCGATGAAGACCTCGTCCAGGACGGGATCGGTCGGCGCGGTCTTCTCCTCGCCCCCGGCCGGGACGAGCGCGTCTGGGTTCATGACGCGAGCATCGCGCGCCACCCTTCGGGAATCCTTCAGCCCGCGACGCTCAGCGGGCGATCGTGCTCGGCTGCGGGAACGCCGCGGGCTCGATCTCCAGTTCGGCCATCCGGTCGAGATAGGTGCGGTAGGCCCGGCGGGCCTCACCGTGCCGCCCCGCCTTCACCAGAGCGCCGACGAGCCGCAGGTGAGTGCGTTCGTCGTAACCGTCGAGCGCCAGCAGCGACAGCAGCCGCGGCACGACGTCGTCGTGCCGTCCGGCCCGCAGCAGCAGGTCGGCCAGCGCGTTGAGGACCTGCTGGTGCCGGGCCCGCAGCTCGTCGCGGGTCTGCCCCGCCCACGCCTCGTAGGGGTCCTCCTCGCAGAAGTCCCCGGCGTAGGCGGCGACGGCGGCCTCGAGCAGCGGCACCGCGGTGGAGACCGCCGCGCCGAGGGCGTCGTCGGAGAGCGCCACGTAGTCCTCGATGTCGACGGCGACGGTGCGGGTGTTGAGCCGGACCGCGTCCCGATCGGCGACGATGACGTGGTCGGCCGGGTACGACTTGGCCGGGTCGAAGACGGCCCGGGCCGTCGACAGCGCCACCGACAGCTTGTTGCCCGAGGTGTCGGCCGCCTCGGGCCAGAGCAGTTCGGCGAGACTGTCACGGGGGATCGGCTTGCCCAGCCGGGTAGCGAGGATCTTCACCAGGTCGCGTGCCTTGCGCGACTGCCAGGCCGAGGCTGCGACGACCTCGTCGCCCAGCTCGACGGCGAAGCCGCCCAGGGTGCGGATGCGGATCGCGCCGCGGTCCCGCTCGTGCAGCACCGCCAGCGGGCCGGCGACGAAGGCGGCGCTGTCCCGGACGCCGAGTGCCCGTAGCCGGCTCCGGGCCGTGGCCGCGGCGCGCCGCTCACCCCGCAGCCGGGCGTCGACGACATCGAGCTCGGCCTGCGCCACCACGTCGCCGATCTCCTCCGCCAGCGCCCGCGCCTCGCTGAGCCGTGCGTCGTGCGCGCCGGCCGTCGGCGTGGCGAGCAGCTCCAGCATTAGTGCCTGCACCAGTGCAGCCGGGTCGTCGCGCCGGCCGGCCTGCGCTCGGGCGTCGGCGGCGTCGGTCCGTGCGGTGTCGAGGTCGCCGCGGTGCAGCGCGACCCAGCCATGGGCGAGGACGGCGGGCAGCGTGCCGAGCGCGGCCGGCTCGGCGACCGCCGCTTCGGCGAGGTCGGCGGCGCGGTCGGGATCGTCGACGATCAGGCAGCGGGCGAGCCAGGCCGAGGCCGGGGCCAGCGTCTGCGCATCGTGCTGGTCGCGGGCCGCCGCCACCGCGGCCCGAAAGGCGCTGGCGGCCCGGGTCCGGTCGCCGCGTCGGGCCAGTACCTCGCCCCGCAGCTGCTGGGCGTAGGCAGCCATGGGCGAGTCCAGGTCGGTCCAGAGCGCCAGCGCCGCGTCGGCGTCGAGCAGCGCCTCGTCCAGCTGCCCGAGTCCGAGTCGAGCCTGCCCCTGGTTGAGCCGGGCCAGCGCGGTGCGGGTGCGCTGGCCGGTGGCCTCGGCCAGCCGCAGCGCCTCGTCCAGCTCCACGAGGGCCTCGCGGTGCCGGCCGGTCTCGGTGAGGTGCGATCCGAGATTGCAGCGGATGCGCAGCTGGGTGAGGACGTCGCGGCCGGCGGTGGCGTGGGTCAGCGCAGTGGAGTAACAGCGCGCGTTGCGGACCAGATCGCCCTCCGAGGCGGTGACCAGGGCCTGCGCCACCCAGGCGGCACCGAGCGCGGCGTCGTCGCCGGAGGCACGCGCCCGGGCGAGCGCGTCGTCCGCGGCGGTGCGCGCGGCCGGGCCGTCACCCCGGCCCCAGGCCAGCGTGGCGCGCATGGTGGCGAGCTGGGCGGCGTCGACCGTGCCCGCCGGGGCCGGCTCGGTGACCGCCACCGCGCGCTGCGCCCCGGCGGCGTCGCCGTGCATCCACAGCGCCGAGGCCAGCCGCCAGCCGAGACGGGGTGGATGGCCGGCCCCGGTGTCGTCGATCGGTGCCAGATGCGCCCGGGCCCGGCCCATGTCGCCGCGCAGCGCGAAGTAGGAGGCCAGCACGCTGTCCAGCTCGGCCTCGCCGACCGGCACCGGCAACCGATCGGCGGCGGCGGTGAGCGCGTCGCTGCCGCTGTCCAGCAGTCCTGCCCCGGTCCGCGCCAGCGTGTCGCGGACGAGGTCGGTCCCGCCGTGCCGGGCGGCCCAGCGCAGCGCCGGTTCCGGACAGTCGGCCTCGAGCGCCATGGCGACGCAGTCGGCCAGCACGCGCGCCTCGGTATCGGCGTCGACGGGCATGGCGCGGTCCACGGCGTAGCGGGCCAGCGCGGTCAGCGACCACCCGTCCTCGTCTGCGGTCACCAGCAGTCCCCGCTCGGCCAGCGCGTCCAGGCGCAGCGCCGACTCGGGACTGCGGGCGGTGACTGCCCGCTCGACCCGCCCCAGCACGGTGAGCGCGCTGATGGTGCCGCGGCTGGCGTCGTCCAGGTCGCGCAGCGCGACCTCGGCGAGGAACTCCGGGGCCGCGGACGAGCCGAGCCGCTCGGTCAGCCGGGCGATGTCGCCGGGGCCGTCGGTGAGGGCGGCCTCGACCGCCAGCCGCAGTCCGCCCGCCCAGCCGCCGCAGGCCTCGGCGATCGCCTCGGCCTGGGCGAGGTCCAGCGACACCCCGCTGGCGGCGAAGAGCTCGGCCGTCTCGTGGGCGTCGAAGCGCAGGGCGCGGGGGGCGAGCTCGCCGTACTCCCCGGCGGCGGCGAGGCGCCGGACCGTGAACGGGGGCACCGACTGCGCCAGCAGCAGCGTCCGGACGGTGCGGGGGTGCAGCCGCACCAGGTCGGCGACGAAGGCCTGCCCCGCCGGGTCCCGGATGGTGTCCAGGTCGTCGAGGACCAGCGTGAAACCTGCGGGGGAGCGGTCCGCCCACGCGGCTGCGAGAGCGGCGGCGAGGACGCCCGGCAGGTCGGCATCGTCGTCGCTGCCCGTCCGGCGGGAGTCCAGCTCGGGGGCGAGCTGCTCGGCGATGCCGGGGCAGAGCGTGGCGGTGGCGGTGACGAGCGCGGCGAACAGATCGCGCGGGCCGTCGTGTCCCTCGACAGGAATGAGGAGCGCATACCGTTCGTCACGGCCGGCCAGCCAGTGCGCGACGGCCACGCTCTTGCCGCTGGCCGCGTCGCCCGGCACGACGACCAACCGCCGTCCGGCCAGGGAGTCGAGCAGCGCCGAGACCCGGCTGCGGACGACCAGCGGATCGCGGGGCACGGGGAACTTCTACACGAGAACCGCGCGATCGGGGAGTGCTGATGCCGCTGAGCGGCACCGGCACTCCCCGATCGGTGGGGTTCTGGTCAGCTGGCGGGGGTGATGACGGCCTCCACCGAGCAGCGCGTCAGGAACGGGTTGAACGAGCCGGCGTCGGCTGGGTCGGCGGTCAACCGGAATGAGACCTGCTGGTCGGCGTTGTCACCGATGACCGTCAGCGACGCGGCCCGCGACCGGGAGGTCTGCTGGTTGTTGGCCGTGATGCTGGTGGTCGCCGAGGCGGCGCTGGAGGTCGAGACGACGGTGCCGAGCTGGTTGTTGTCGGCGCCGCCGAAGACGACACCGTCGAGGGCGACGTCCTGTCCGGACGGTGCGGTCACCGTCAGCGAGGTCTTGACGACCCGGCTGTTCCCGGTGCCACCGGTGACCTCGCAGCTGCCTTGCCAGGTGTAGCCGCCGACGGTGAGCGAACCGGTGTTGCCGAGCAGGCCGGTCGAGTAGCGGTAGGTGACGATGCCGGGGCCTCGCACGCCCTGCTTGCCGGTCGCGCCGGTCTTGCCGGTGGCCCCGGTCTTGCCGGTCGCCCCGCGCGGACCCTGCTTGGCGATGGTCACCTTCTTGTAGCCCTTGGCGCACTTGTTCTTGCTGCTCGTCAGGGCGAGGCGGCCCTTGCTGTTGGCGCAGGCGGTGACGCCGCCGGCCGACGCGCCGGCGGCGTAACTGACCGTGGAGACGGCACCGACGGTGACGAGACCGGCGACGGCGGCGAGGGCGACGGCCTTGCGGCTGAGGGTGAGGGTCATGGGAGGGTCCTGTCTGTCCGGGCGACCGTGTGGTCGAGCTGTCGCCGCGCAGCCTGGTCCCCGCCCGTTCGGGTTGCCTTAAAGCCGCCGTGAACCCCCGGTCCGGGCGCGTTTCTCGGGTTGGCCCCATCTGGGCGCGGCGCGGTTCGGGGTTGGCCCCATGTGGGCGCGGCGCGGTTCGGGGTTGGCCCCATGCGGGCGCGGCGCGTTTCTCGGGTTGGCCCCATGTGGGCGCGGCTGCTGACTGCGGTTCACCGCGCCGGCGTGGGGCCAACCGCCGCCTCGGCGGGGCGGAACGGGGCGCCGCGAGAAATCCGTGAGGACGGCGTGGGGACACCGCACGACGAGCTGACGGTCGCGCCCGGCGATGGTGGGCTGGAGGCATGTCCGAACTGCTGATCGTCTTCCTCGTCGTGGCGGCGCTGTGGGTCGCCGGCTCGATCGTTCTTGCATGGTCGGTGCGGGAGCGTCCCGACGGCGAGCTCAGGTTCGCGGCGGCGCGACCTGCGCGCCCTGTTGGCCCGACTCCTGCAACCATCGCGCGATCGAACCGTCCCTGACACAGCGTTCGACGATTGCCTCGATCGTCGCGACGACGACGCCGGGTTGGGCGCGGCTCACCGCGACGGCCTGCCGGATCTGCATGAAGGGCTCGTCGATCACACGTTGACCGGGCCGTGTGGCCGCCACGCGGCTGACCGGGCCGCGCAGGCCGGCGCCGGCGTCCAGGCTCTCGGTCAGGAGACGTCGACGCCATCACCATCGCCGCGGACGACCTCGGCCCGAGTCAGCGTTCGGGTGAGGTGGAGGTCGTAGGCAGAGCCCCGCTTCACCCCGACCCGGATGTCGTCGCGATCGACGTCGGCGACCGACCGGATCGGTGAGTCGGTCGGCACGACAAAGACCCCGTCGATGAGCAGGTACGGCGAGGTGAAGGCGATCCGGTCGGCGCGGGAGGGATCGTCGGCCAGGAAGGCGACATCGACACGATCGTCGAGCAGCGCCCGGAGCGCGTCGCGGGCGGCGTCGACGCAGACGAGCTCGAGCTCGTCGCCCAGTTCGTCGGCGATCACCCGGGCCAATTCGACCGACACGCCGCGGGGCACGGCCGTCGTCCCGGACGCGAGGACGGGATTGCCGAGGTTGATCACCGCGCGCATACCGTCCACCTTGGCAGACGGCCGTCAGAGCGCCTTGAGGATGTCCTCGACCCGGGCCTTCGCGTCCCCGAAGAGCATCTGGCTGTTCTCCCGGAAGAAGAGCGGGTTCTGGACGCCGGCGTAGCCCGCCGCCATCGAGCGCTTGAAGACGACGACGTTGCTCGCTTCCCAGACCCGCAGCACCGGCATGCCGGCGATGGGGGAGCTGGGGTCCTCGGCCGCGGCCGGGTTGACGGTGTCGTTGGCGCCGATCACCAGGACGACGGAGGTGTCGGCGAGGTCGTCGTTGATCTCGTCCATCTCCAGGACGATGTCGTAGGGCACCTTCGCCTCGGCCAGCAGGACGTTCATGTGGCCGGGGAGGCGCCCGGCGACCGGGTGGATGCCGAAGCGGACGTCGACGCCCCGCTCACGCAGCCGCTTGGTCAGCTCCGCCACCGGGTACTGCGCTTGCGCCACCGCCATGCCGTAGCCGGGCGTGATCACCACCGAGGATGCGTCCTTGAGCAGTTCGGCGGTCTCCTCTGCGGTGATCTCGCGGTGCTCGCCGTAGTCGGTGGCCTCGGCCGGACCGGCCTCGATGCCGAATCCGCCGGCGATGACCGAGACGAAGGAGCGGTTCATCGCCTGGCACATGACGTAGCTGAGATAGGCACCCGAGGAGCCCACCAACGCGCCGGTGACGATGAGCAGGTCGTTGTCGAGCAGGAAGCCCGAGGCGGCGGCCGCCCAGCCGGAGTAGCTGTTCAGCATCGACACCACGACCGGCATGTCGCCGCCGCCGATGGAGGCGACGAGGTGCCAGCCCAGCGCCAGCGACAGGATGGTCACCGCGATGAGCAGGCCCAGGTTCGGCGAGGCGACGAACCAGATCGTCAGCGCCACGAAGAGCGCGAGCGAGCCGAGGTTGATGAAGTTCTTGCCCGGCAGCATCAACGGGGCGGACTTGATCTTGGCCGACAGCTTGAGGTTCGCCACGATCGAGCCGGTGAAGGTGACGCCACCGATGAAGATGCCGATGAAGACCTCGGCGTGGTGGATGTTGAGCAGCGTGTTGTAGTCGTCGATGGCCCGCTGAATGTCGGCGCTCGAGCCCTGAGCGCTCGCGAACGTCTCGCCGCCGGCCCCGTGCCCACCCTCGACCTCGTAGTAGCCGTTCCACCCGACGAGGACGGCGGCGAGACCGACGAAGCTGTGCAGCAGCGCGATGAGCTCCGGCATGCCGGTCATCTCGACGATCCTGGCCCGCCAGAGCCCGATCGCGCCGCCGATGAGCACGGCGAGGACGAGGAGCAGGATCGAGACGGCCTCGGCGTCCTTCGTGACCACGCCGACGGTCGCAGCCAGCGCGATGACCATGCCGGCGATGCCGTAGACGACACCGAGCCGGGACGACTCGTGTTTGCTCAGCCCGGCCAGGCTCATGATGAAGAGCAGGAAGGCGACGATGTACGCCGCGGTGGCGATGCTGTCTGCGGTCATGGTGCGCTCAGCCCTTCGAGAACATCGACAGCATGCGGCGGGTCACGGCGAAGCCGCCGAAGACGTTGATCGAGGCGAGCAGGATCGCGACGAACGCCAGCACCCTGATCACGGTGTCGTCCATGCCGATCTGCAGCATCGCGCCGACGACGATGATGCCGCTGATCGCGTTCGTCACCGACATCAGCGGTGTGTGCAGGGCGTGGTGGACCTTGCCGATCACGTAGTAGCCGACGACGACGGCGAGGACGAGCACGGTGAAGTGCTGCGCGATCGTCCCCGGGGCGAAGGCGTTCACCAGGAAGAGCGCGAGCACCCCGACGCCGATCAACGTCAGCTTCCGAGCGGCGCTCATCGGCTGCTTCGGAGGTGGCGCCTCCTTGGGAGCTGCCGGTGCCGCCGCCGGGGCAGCCGACACCTGGACCGGCGGTGGCGGCCACATGTTCTCGCCGTCCTTGACAACGGTGATGCCGCGCTGGACGACGTCGTCCATGTCGAGGACGAGCTGCCCGTCCTTGCCCGGCGTCAACAGCTTCATCAGGTTCACCAGGTTGGTGCCGTAGAGCTGCGAGGCCTGGGCGGGGAGCCGTCCGGCGAGATCGGTGTAGCCGATGATCGTGACGCCGTTGTCGGTGACGACGACCTCGCCGGCCCGTGAGCCGGCGACATTGCCGCCCTGGGCGGCGGCCATGTCGACGATGACGCTGCCGGGCTTCATGATCGCGACGTCCTCGGCCGTGATCAGCTTCGGCGCGGGACGGCCGGGGATGAGCGCGGTGGTGACGATGATGTCGACGTCCGCGGCCTGCTCGGTGTAGATCTCCGCGGCTCGGCGGTCGTAGTCCTCGCTGGTGGCGGTGGCGTAGCCGGTCCCGCTCTGCTCCTGCTCGACGTCGACGCTCAGGAACTCACCACCGAGCGACTTCACCTGGTCGGCGACCTCGGGACGGGGGTCGGTGGCGCGGACGATGGCGCCGAGCGAGGAGGCCGCACCGATGGCGGCGAGGCCGGCCACGCCGGCGCCGGCGACGAGCACCTTGGCCGGCGGCACCTTGCCGGCCGCCGTGACCTGTCCGGTGAAGAACCGGCCGAAGACGTGGGCGGCCTCAACGACGGCGCGGTAGCCGGCGATGTTGGCCATCGAGCTGAGCACGTCCATCGACTGGGCGCGCGAGATGCGGGGGACGGCGTCCATCGACAGCGCCGTGATCTGTCGACCTGCCAGGCGTTCCACCAGCGCGGTGTCGAAGCGGGGGTTGAGCATGCCGATGAAGACGGCGCCGTCGCGGAGCCGACCGAGCTCGTCGTCGTTCGGCGCGTTCAGCGAGAAGACGATGTCGGCGGCGAGGGTGTCCTCGCGCGAGCCGATGGTCGCGCCCGCGGCGGCGAAGGCGTCGTCGGCGAAGCTGGACTGGTCACCCGCACCGCGCTCGACCACGACGTCGTAGCCGAGGCCCCGCAGCTGCTCGACCGTCTTCGGCGTGGCGGCGACGCGGGTCTCGCCCGCCGTCGATTCCTTCACGACCCCGATCAGCACAATCGCACTCCCGTCTCGACACTTCGGCGAAACCTAGCGAACACCCGTACTCCGGCGCGCGATCTCGTGGGACTGGTCACGCCGCGTCGAGCGCGATGGCGGTGACCAGCAGGCCGCGCTCGGCGCGCCACCGCCCGGCGAAGCTGCCCTGCTCCCGCCCGGCCACCACCGGTCCCGTCACCAGCAGGCGGGCGGTGAAGGTGCCGGCCGGGTCGAAGGTGACGACGGCCTCCTCGAAGCCCAGCCACCGACGGGTGAGGGGGAACCACGTCTTGTAGACCGATTCCTTCGCGCTGAAGAGCAGGCGGTCCCAGGCCACGCCGATCGCCGGCAGATCGCGCAGTCCGGCGAGATCCTCGTCGCGGGCGATGGTCTCCAGGACCCCGTCGGGGAGGGCGTCGTTCGGTTCGGCGTCGATCCCGACGGAGGCGATGACCGAGCGGTCGGCGACGGCCGCAGCGCGGTAACCGGCGCAGTGCGTCATGCTGCCGACCACGCCGTCGGGCCAGCTCGGTGCCCCGCGCTCGCCGGGGACGAGCGGGACCGGTGGCTGGCCCAGCGCGGCCAGCGCGTCCCTGGCGCAGGCCCGCGCCGAGACGAACTCCGATCGGCGTTTCTCGACCGCGCGGGCGATCGCCGCCGCCTCGGCGGGGAAGAGCTCGATGTCCGTCCGGTCGACGAAGGTCTCGACGGCGTGGACGCCGGCCGGCAGCGCCTGCTCGATCACGGGGTGGTCCCCGGCAGGATCAGCTTGGCGAGGTCGTCGCGCAGCCCGTACTTGCGCCACTCGCGCGGGTAGCCGATCGACACCTCCTCGAAGCGGACGCCGTCGTAGCTGGTGGTCCGCGGGATGTGGAGGTGGCCGTAGACGCAGACCTCGGCGCCGAAGCGGACGTGCCAGTCCGCGGTCAGCTCGGTGCCGCACCACTGCGGGAACTCCTGGTACGTCATCACCCGGGTCGGCTCCCGGACCAGCGGCCAGTGGCTGACCAGGACCAGCGGCAGCTCGCCGGCGACCTCGCTCAGCCGGCCCTCGGTGTAGGCCACCCGGGCCGCGCACCACTCCCGGCGCGATTCGTAGGGGTCCGGAAAGAGGAAGTGCTCGTCAGTGCAGACCACGCCTGCGGCATAGGCGGCGGCGAGCGACTCCTCGCGCGTCGTGGTGCCGGGCGTGAGGAAGGAGTAGTCGTACAGCAGGAAGAGCGGTGCGATGCGGACGTCGCCGGCCGCTCCCGACCAGACCGGGTACGGGTCCTCGGGAGTGAGGATGCCGCGCTCGCGGCAGAACGCGACGAGGTGGTCGTAGCGCTGGACGCCTCGCAGCGGCCGGGTCTCGCGGGTCATGGTCCACAGCTCGTGGTTGCCCGGCGCCCAGATGACCTTCGCGAACCGACCGGCGAGGGTGTCCAGGACCCACTCGATGTCGTCGAGCAGCTCGCCCACGTCGCCGGCGAGCAGCAGCCAGTCCTCATCCGTCCCCGGCCGCAGCCGTTCCACGATGGCCCGGTTGTCGGCGTAGGCGACGTGCAGGTCGCTCACCGCGAGCAGGTTCCCGCCGGCTCCCGTCATGGCGACGACCCTATCGGCCGTCCGACGCGCGCGGCCCGCGGAATTGGCCGGTTCGCCGTCGCAATTGGTATCGTGGCGGGTCGGGGCCAGCCGACGGCGAGACGCCCGGCCCGCCCTATCCGCAATTCGCTACAGAGAGCTGAGTCGTGTCCTCACCCGAAGGCATCACCAACCCGCCCATCGACGAGCTGCTCGACCGCACCCAGTCGAAGTACGCGCTGGTGATCATCGCCGCCAAGCGGGCGCGCCAGATCAACGCCTACTACAGCCAGCTCGGCGAGGGCCTGCTCGAGTACGTGGGCCCGCTCGTCGAGACCGCGCCGCAGGAGAAGCCGCTCTCCATCGCCATGCGCGAGATCAACACCGACCTCATCGAGTTCAAGCCCAGCGCCCCGCCGGTCGACCCCGCGGACGCCCCCGCCGAAGCCTGATCCGAACCGTCTTGGTCTGACTCTCGGCCGACCCCGCTCGCTTCGCTCGGGGGCCTAACCTCGAGCCAGCGCTCGCCTCGCGGCTCGCCCGCAAGCGGACTTCGTTCACGCGGCGACGGGCTCTTCGCGCGAGCGCTCATCGCGTGCCAATCATCTCAGGGGCACTCGCCTTCCGCTCTAGGCAAGGATGACGCTGTGGCTCGGATTGTCTTAGGCGTGGCCGGGGGCATTGCTGCCTACAAGGCGGCTGACCTGCTGCGCAAGCTCGTCGAGGCGGGCAACGACGTGCGGGTGGTACCGACGGCCTCGGCGCTGGAGTTCGTGGGTGCCCCCACCTGGGCGGCGCTCTCCCACCACCGGGTGGCCTCCGACGTCTGGACCGACGCCGACGAGGTGCCGCATGTCCGGCTCGGCCGCGAGGCCGAGCTGGTGGTGATCGCGCCTGCGACGGCTGACCTGCTCGCCAAGGCCGCGCACGGCCTGGCCGACGATCTGCTGACGAACACGCTGCTCACCGCGCGCTGTCCGGTCCTCTTCGTCCCCGCGATGCACACCGAGATGTGGGAGCACCCGGCGACGGTCGACAATGTCGCCACGCTGCGGCGCCGCGGCAGTGTCGTGCTCGAACCTGCGACCGGACGGCTCACCGGGGCCGACACCGGCAAGGGACGGCTGCCCGAGCCCGCCGAGATCGCGCGGCTGGTCGAGCTGCTGCTGCGCCGTCCCGATGCCGTGCCCTTCGATCTGGCCGGACGGCACGTCGTCGTCAGCGCCGGCGGCACGCGTGAGGCGCTGGATCCGGTGCGCTACCTGGGCAATGCCTCCTCCGGTCGCCAGGGCTTCGCTCTCGCCGCCGTCGCCGCCGCACGCGGGGCCCGCGTCACGCTCGTCGCGGCCAACGCCGATCTCGCCGTGCCCGCCAATGTCGACGTCGTCCCCGTGGTGAGCGCGCTGGAGCTGCGCGACGCCGTGCACGCGGCGGCGGCCGACGCCGACGCGGTGATCATGGCCGCCGCCGTCGCCGACTTCCGGCCGGCCGCGACGGTCGGCCACAAGATCAAGAAATCCGACCAGCCGCCGGCGGCCATCGAGCTGACCGAGAACCCGGACGTCCTGGCCGAGCTCGTGGCGCGGCGTCGACCGGGGCAGGTGCTGGTCGGTTTCGCCGCCGAGACCGGCGACGACACCGCCACCGTCCTGGACCATGGCCGCGCCAAGCTGGCGCGCAAGGGCTGCGACCTGCTCGTCGTCAACGCCGTCGGTCCGGGGGTGGCCTTCGGCCAATCGGACAACGCCGGTGTGATCCTCGGCGCCGACGGCAGCGAGGAGGTCGTCGATTTCGGACCCAAGGCCGTTCTCGCCGCCGCGGTCTGCGACGCCGTAGGACGCCGCCTCGACAAGACGAGCGGGACGTCCGGCTGACCTTCAGCGGGACCATTGTCGACCTGGCCGCTAAGCTTCGAGCGGAATCCATTCGTCCCAACCCGCGGAGATTTCGTGTCCCGTCGCCTCTTCACGTCCGAGTCGGTCACCGAAGGCCACCCTGACAAGATCGCTGACCAGATCAGCGACAGCATCCTCGACGCCCTCCTCGAGCAGGACCCCGCCAGCCGCGTCGCCGTCGAGACGCTGATCATGACCGGCCAGGTCCACGTGGCCGGCGAGGTCACGACCTCGGCGTGGGCCGACATCCCCAAGCTGGTCCGCGACCGCATCATCGAGATCGGCTACGACTCCTCGCGCAAGGGCTTCGACGGGGAGTCCTGCGGCGTCAGCATCTCCATCGGCGCGCAGTCGGCCGACATCGCGCAGGGCGTGGACACCGCCTACGAGAAGCGGGTCGAGTCCAGCGAGGACGAGATCGCCTCGCAGGGTGCGGGCGACCAGGGCCTCATGTTCGGCTACGCCAGCGACGAGACCCCCGAACTCATGCCGCTGCCCATCTGGCTGGCCCACCGCCTCTCCGAGCGGCTCACCGAGGTCCGCAAGAACGGCACCGTCCCCTACCTCCGCCCGGATGGCAAGACCCAGGTCACCATCGAGTACGTCGACGGCAAGGCCGTCCGGCTCGACACGGTGGTCCTCTCCACCCAGCACGCCGACGACATCGACCTCGACACGCTGCTCAAGCCCGACATCGAGGAGCACGTGATCCGTCCCGTGCTCGAGCGGGTCAAGGACCAGTTGGACATCGCCGACTACCGGCTGCTGGTCAACCCCACCGGTCGGTTCGTGATCGGCGGCCCGATGGGCGACGCCGGTCTCACCGGCCGCAAGATCATCGTCGACACCTACGGCGGCATGGCCCGTCACGGTGGCGGTGCCTTCTCCGGCAAGGACCCGTCGAAGGTCGACCGTTCGGCCGCGTACGCGATGCGCTGGGTCGCCAAGAACGTCGTTGCCGCCGGCCTGGCCAAGCGTTGCGAGGTCCAGGTCGCCTACGCGATCGGCAAGGCCGAGCCGGTGGGTCTGTTCGTCGAGACCTTCGGCACCGAGACCGTCGACGTCGACAAGATCGCCGACGCCATCACGCAGACTTTCGACCTGCGCCCCGCCGCGATCATCCGCGACCTCGACCTCAAGCGGCCGATCTACGCCAAGACCGCCGCCTACGGTCACTTCGGCCGCGAGGACGCCGACTTCACCTGGGAGCGCACCGACCGCGCCGAGCAGTTGGCCAAGCTGGCCAACGGCTGACAGCTCGACCTCGCGAAGGGGACGGCCCGCCCGGGCCGTCCCCTTCGTCGTCGGTGCCAGCGACCCGCATCCGGTGTCGCGCCGTGGCCGGGGTGTGGCCGGGGTGTGGCAGCGGGCCGGTGAGACACCCGGTGCCACGAAACTGTCGGCGCGCCCTGATAGACACGCGGCATGAGCACCCCCGCCCCCACTCCGCGCCGTCCCGGCCCGCGGGTGTGGGCGGCTCTGAACTACGCCAGCGCCGCGGCGATCGTGATCCTGGGCGCCTTCGGCGGTGCCAGCCGCGGTGTGGTGCAGTGGCTGTTGGTGGCGGCGGCCGCGGGCGTGGCCGTCCTGCAGCTGGTGGCGCAGCAGCGCCGCGAACGCGCGGCGAAGGACATCGCCGACGAGACCCGCACCGTCACCGCGAACGCGGCCTCCAATGCCTTCGCGCCGCTGCTGGGCCTGCTGGTGAAGCTGGCCGAGGCGCGCACCCCGCAGGCCCGCCGAGTGATCCGCGCGCAGGTGACCAGGTCGGTCGCCTACGCCGCGTCGTACGCCATCGGTCCCGACCAGGGCGTCCGGTCCTGCGTCTTCCTGCTCGCCGAGGGGGGTCGGGAGCTGCGCTGGACCGGCGTCCACGCCGGCCGGCCGGACGAACCGCACTCGGTCTTCACCGCCGGCACGGTGCGCGGCGATCAGGCTCTGGCCATGCTCGCCGACGACGGGCTGGTGTACTGCGACGACACCGAGACGAACCCGCCGCCGGGGTGGTCGGACGACCACCCGCACCGGTACCGCACGTTCCTCGCCGTGCCGGTGCGGGCAGCGGGACGGGCCTGGGGCATGCTCACCGTCGACTCGCTCACCGCGGGCGATCTCGACCCGGAACGCGACCGGCCGATCCTGGTCGTGCTCGCCCACATCCTCGCCGTCAGCCGCGCCTCGGCGGACGCCGATGCCGCGCTCGGATGACGCCGCCACCGCTACGATCGACACGAGACGGAAGGACCACAGCCATGAGCAGCGAGACGACGTGGGTGAGCGTGACCGTCGCACCCTCGCCGGCCGACCGGCAGGTGGAGGAGATGCTCGCCGATCCGGCGAGGTACTTCGTCCGGGCGCGACAGCAGGCCAAGCAGGAGGCCCGCCGCTACGTCGCGCGCCGGATGCGGCAGACACGCGTGGCGTAGTGACTGCACGCCGCACCGCACCTCCGGGTGCGCGGCGCCCCGCGACGACGCTGCCCGTCGCGCGACTCTTCGTGGACGTGCCGCTGCCGCATCTCGACCGGCCCTTCGACTACCTCGTCACCACCGAGCTCGACGAGCTGGTGACGGCCGGTTCGCGGGTCCGGGTCCGCTTCGCCGGCCGCCTGGTCGACGCCTACGTGCTGGAGCGGCGCGAGCAGTCCGATCACGACGGCACGCTGGCCTTCCTGGAACGGGCGGTCGGTGCCGAACCGGTGCTCACCGCCGAGACCATGACCCTGTTCCGAGCCGTCGCCGACCGGTGGGCCGGCAACTTCGTCGACGTCGTCCGGCTCGGCGTGCCCGCCCGCCACGCCCGTGCCGAGGCGTCGGTGCCGAAGCCGCCGGGGGAGCTGCCCGGGCCGGCCGCCCCCGGTTTCGAGCGCTACCGTGCCGGGCCGGCCTTCCTCGCCGCCGTCGCCGCGGCCAAGGCGGCCCGTGCGGTCTGGTCCGTGCTGCCCGACGAGGACTGGCCGGCACGGCTGGCCGAGGCGGCGCGCACGGCCCTCGATGCCGGTCGGGGAGCGGTGCTCGTCGTCCCCGACGCCCGCGATCTCGCCCGAGTGGACGCGGCGCTCACTGTCGCCCTCGGTACCGGCCGTCACGTCGCCCTCTCGGCCGACCTCGGTCCCGCCGAGCGGTACCGCCGGTGGCTGGCGGTCCGCCGGGGCGTCGTCCGCGTCGTCGCCGGCACGCGCGCCGCCGCCTACGCCCCGGTCGCCGATCCGGGCCTGCTCGCCATCTGGGACGACGGCGACGACCTGCACGCCGAGCCGCGTGCGCCCTATCCGCATGCCCGCGACGTGCTTGCGCTGCGCTCCGCGCAGACCGGTGCGGCGCTGCTGCTGGCCGGCCACAGCCGGACGGCCGAGGCCCAGCTGCTCGTCGAGTCGGGGTGGGCGCACGAGATCGCCGCCGACCGCGCCCGGCTCCGCAGCGTCGCGCCGCGGGTCCGCCCCACCGGCGACGACGTCGAGGTGGCCCGCGACCCCGCGGCCGCGGCGGCCCGGCTGCCGAGCCTGGCCTGGCGCACCACGCGCGAGGCGCTCGCCACCGGACGTCCCGTGCTGGTGCAGGTGCCCCGCCGTGGCTATGTCCCGGCGCTGGCCTGCGCCCGGGACCGGACCCCCGCCCGCTGTCCGATCTGTGCCGGACCGCTGGCCGCCCGCAGCGGCCACGAACTGCCCGCCTGCCGCTGGTGCGGCCACCCCGCCGGCGACTGGAGCTGCCCGGTCTGCCACGGGCGCGCGCTGCGTGCCAGCGTCACCGGCAGTGGCCGCACCGCCGAGGAGCTGGGCCGCGCCTTCCCCGGTGTCCCGGTGCGGACCTCCGGCGGTGACCGGGTACTCGACGACGTCCCGCCCGAGCCGGCCGTGGTGGTTGCCACGCCGGGCGCCGAACCGGTCTGCGCCGGCGGCTACGGCGCAGTGCTGCTGCTGGACGGCTGGGCGCTGCTGTCGCGTCCGGACCTGCGAGCGGCGGAGGAGACGCTGCGGCGCTGGTCGAACGCGGCGGCGCTGGTCCGTCCGGCCGGCCCCGTCGTGGTGGGTGCCGACGCCGGCATCCCCGCGGTGCAGGCGCTGGTCCGCTGGGACCCCGCCGGCTTTGCCGCCCGCGAGCTGGCCGAACGCGCCGAGCTGCACTTCCCGCCCACGAGCCGGATGGCGGCGCTGAGCGGACCGTCGAGCGCCGCCGGCGAGCTGGTGGCCGCCGCGTCGCTGCCGCTGTCGGCCCAGGTCATCGGCCCGGTGCCGGTGCCGCCGAGCGGCGCCGACCCCGGCGGGGGACCGGCCGAACGGATGCTGATCCGTGTCGACCGGGCCGACGGCGCCGAACTGGCCTCCGCGCTGCACGTCGCTGCGGCGGGCCGCTCCGCCCGCCGCAGCAACGAGCCGGTGCGCATCCAGCTCGACCCGCTGGACGTGCTGTAGTCATCCCTGCGGGACGGACGGCCGGACGAACGAGGCAGGCCCAGTGGACGCCACGGCGAAGGCGGTGTCATGGCGATCGGCGTGCGGGCCGCAGGCGAGACGGAAAATCGCCCGGGCCGGCGGGCCCGGGCTGCGCGCTACGGCGTGGGTGGGACGCCCCACCGCAGGTCGACGCTGAGGTCCCCTCCGCGCAGCGGGCGGTGCCCGACCAGTTTCTCGGTGTCGCGGCGCGCGCGTCGCAATTCGGCGGCGACCTCACGCGAGCTCTTCAGCGGTGTGCGGGCGGTCCGCCGCCGCAGCCAGGTCGCGATCCGCATGCTCTCGATTGTGCGCCCGGCTGTGAGTCACGGGCAACAGAGAGACTGAGAGGCATGCGGATCGCCGTCGTCTCCGACACGCACTCGCCCCGGTTCTGGAAGGCCTGCCCGCCGGCCCTCGCGCGGCGGCTGGAGGGGGCCGACGCGATTCTGCACGCCGGGGACGTCTGCCGGGTCGAGACGCTGGACGAGCTGGCGGCCTTCGCGCCGGTGCACGTGGTGCTGGGCAACAACGACGGGCCGGACGTGGCCGCCTGGGGCGCGCCCGAACGGCTCGAGCTGGACCTTGGCGGCCTGCTGGTCGGGATGGTCCGCGACAGCGGCCCCGCCCGCGGCCGCGCGCCCCGGCTGCGGCGGATGTTCCCGGCCGCCTCGCTGGTCGTCTTCGGCCACTCGCACATCCCGTGGGACGAGACCGTCGACGGGCAGCGGGCCCTCAATCCCGGTTCGCCGACCGACAAGCGGCGACAGCCCACGGGCACGATGGCCGAGCTGGTCGTCGAGGACGGTGCCCTCGCGTCGGCCCGGATCGTGCCCGTGGGCTGATCGGCTACGCGTGTGTCAGCGGCGGTGCCGCCCGCCGGCCACGGCGTCCTCGTAGGCGGCCTCCTCGCCGAGGATGGCCGGGGTGGCGAGGGCGGCACCCTCGCGGGCCAGGCCGTCCTCCATCCGCTCGACGACGGTCTCTCCGGCGGCGCCGGCCGTGCCGTCACTGTCGGCGTGGACGAACTTCTTGCCCCGCATGAGCGACGCGCCGGCTGCGATGAGCAGCATGACGATCGAGGCGGTGAAGGCGATGGCCAGGCCGTGCCGGAACGGGTCGGAGATGAGGTCCGGGAAGAACGAGCCGCTGTAGATCTTGTCCGCCACCTGCGGGCTGGCGTCGGGCACCAGCTCCTTGATCGGGTTGCCCCCGAGGAAGGCGGCGAAGAGGATCCCGACGGGGGAGGCGTGTGAGACGGCGTCGGCCTGTCCCACGGGAACCCCGGCCTGAGCCAGTCCGGAGCTCATGGCTCCGGGCAGCCGGCTGGCCAGACCCACCGCCATCAGCGTGAAGAACCCACCCATGGAGAGCACCATGCCCGCGTTCATGCCGGTGGCCCGGATGCCCGAGGCGGCGCCACGGGAACTGGCAGGCACGGCATTCATGATCGCCGCGGAGTTCGGCGCGGACATCAGACCCATGCCGATGCCGTTGAGGGCGATCAGCGCAGCGAAGAGCACGTAGTTGAAGTTCGCCGGCAGCAGGATGAGGCCGAGGAAGGTCGCCGCGGTCAGCAGCAGGCCACCGGTGGCGAAGGCGCGCGCACCCAGCCGATCGGAGAGCGCCCCCGAGGCCGGTCCCGCGATGAGGAAGCCGAGGGTCAGCGGCACCATGTAGATGCCGGCCCAGAGCGGGGTGTCCTCGAACTTGTAGCCGTGCAGCGGCAGCCAGATGCCCTGCAGCCAGATGATGAGCATGAACTGCAGGCCACCGCGCGACATGGAGGCCAGCAGGTTCACCGTCTGGCCCGCGGCGAAGGCGCGGATCTTGAAGAGCTTCATGTCGATCATCGGGTCGGTGACGCGGTTCTCGATCATGACGAAGGCGACGAGCAGCACGATGCCCGCGATCACGCAGGAGAGCACCATCGGCGACGTCCAGCCCATGGTGTGGCCGCCGTAGGGCTGCAGGCCGTAGGTGACGCCGACGAGCAGCGCGATGAGGCCGACGCCGAAGGCGAGGTTGCCCCACCAGTCGATGACGACGCGCTTGGTGGCGTCACGCGGCTTGTCGTGCAGCGTCTTGTAGCCCATGTACGTGCCCCACAGGCCGATCGGCACCGAGACCCAGAAGACGGCGCGCCAGTCCCACTCGGAGAGGATGCCGCCGATGATGAGGCCGAGGAACGACCCGGCCAGGGCCGCCACCTGATTCACGCCGAGGGCGAAGCCGCGGCGGTTGGCCGGGAAGGCGTCGGTGATGATGGCCGTCGAGTTGGCCATCAGCATCGCGCCGCCGACGCCCTGCACAACACGCCACAGGATGATCTCCAGCGCACCGGCTGCGCCGCCGTTCGGGACGAGCGCGCAGCCGATGGAACCGGCCGTGAAGATGGCGAAGCCGAGGTTGAAGAGCTTTGCGCGCCCGTACTGGTCGCCGAGCCGGCCGAAGGTCACCACCAGCACGGCCGTGACGAGCAGGAAGCCCATCAGCATCCACAGCAGGTAGGAGATGTTCTCCGGCGCCAGCGGATTGAGGCCCAGCCCGCGGAAGATCGCGGGGAGCGAGATGAGCAGGATCGACGAGTTCAGCGTCGCGGCGAGGATGCCGACGGTGGTCACCGACAGTGCGGTGCGGCGCTCGTGCGCGGCGCGACGCTCGCGCTGGGCGGCGTCGCTCTGGTCAACGATGTGGGACACGGATTCAACCCTTCTTTCGTTAGCCATGCTAACTACTTATCCGGTACCCGGGAACCAGGCAGGGCAGTGCGACACGCCACTTAGACTCAGACGTGTGACGGTGCAACCCATCCGGCTGTTCGGCGACCCGGTCCTGCGCACACCCGCCGAGGTGGTGACGACCTTCGACAAGGAGCTGCGCGTCCTGGTCGCCGACCTCGCCGAGACGATGATGGACGCGCCGGGGCAGGGGCTCGCCGCACCGCAGATCGGCGTCGGGCTGCGGGTCTTCACCTATCACATCCGCGACGGCGGCGGCACCGGTCACCTCGTCAACCCCGTGCTGCACTTCCCGAGCGACGAGGAGCAGGACGGCCCCGAAGGCTGCCTCTCCATCCCCGGCCTGCAGTTCGACTGCGTCCGCAAGGAGCACGTCGTGGCGCACGGCCAGAACATGTACGGCGACCCGGTCACCATCGAAGGCAGCGCCATGCTGTCGCGGGCGATCCAGCACGAGACCGATCACCTCGACGGCGTGCTCTTCGTCGACCGTCTCGACCGCGAGGCGCGCAAGGCCGCCATGAAGGCGATCCGCGAGGCGGAGTGGAACGGCGAGGCCGTCCCGACGTTCAAGATCAGCCCGCACGACTCCGGGACGCGATAGCCCGATGCGTCTCGTCTTCGCCGGCACTCCCGCGCCGGCCGTCCCGACCCTGTGCGCGCTGCTGGACGCCCCGCAGCACGACGTCGTCGCCGTCGTCACCCGGCCGCCGGCCCGTGCCGGCCGGGGCCGGCGCGCCACCGAGTCGCCCGTCGCCGCCACCGCCGCCGAGGCCGGCATCCCGGTGCTGACCCCGGCCCGACCCGGCGACCCCGATTTCCTGCGCGAGCTCGCCGAGCTCGAGCCCGACTGCTGTCCGGTCGTCGCCTACGGCGCGCTGCTGCCGCCGGCCGCATTGGACGTGCCGCGACACGGCTGGGTCAACCTGCACTTCTCGCTGCTGCCGGCGTGGCGGGGCGCGGCTCCGGTCCAGCATGCGGTCCTGCACGGCGACGACGTCACCGGCGCCTCCACCTTCCTCATCGAGCAGGGGCTGGACACCGGCCCGGTCTTCGGTGTCGTCACCGAGAGCATCCGGCCCGGTGACACCTCCGGCGACCTGCTCGACCGGCTCGCGACCAGCGGCGCCGGACTGATGGTGGCCACCATGGACGGCATCGCCGACGGCTCGCTCGTGCCGGTGCCGCAGGCCGCCGACGGTGTCTCCTTCGCCCCCAAGATCACCGTCGCCGACGCACAGATCGACTGGACACAGCCGGGACGACACGTCGAGCGGCTGACCCGCGCCTGCTGGCCGGCGCCCGGGGCCTGGACCACCTTCCGCGATGACCGGCTCAAGCTGGGTGCGGCGGCGGTCCGGGCGGGCAACGACCTCGCCCCCGGTGAGCTGCGGGTAGCCAGGGACACCGTCCTCGTCGGCACCGGCAGCCTGGATCTCGCCCTGGGCGACGTTCAACCGCCGGGCAAGAAGCCGATGCCGGCCGCCGACTGGGCGCGGGGCGCCCGGCTCGAGGCGGGGGAGCGACTTGGCTGAGCAGCAGGGGCGCCGTCCGCCGTCGGGGCGTCGCCGGCCGTCCGGACCCCGGCGTCCCGCCCGCCCCGCGGCCCCAGCGGATCCGGCCCGACAGGCGGCCTACGACGTGCTGCGGGCGGTCTCGGCCGACGACGCCTACGCCAACCTCGTGCTGCCCAAGCTGCTGGCCGACCGCGGCATCACCGGCCGGGACGCGGCACTGGCCACCGAGCTGGGCTACGGCACGCTGCGCAGCACCGGCACCCTCGACGCCGTGCTGGCCCGCTGCGTGGACCGTCCGCTCGGCGAGGTCGACCCCGCGGTGCTGGACCTGCTGCGGCTGGGCAGTTACCAGGCGCTGCGCACCCGCGTCCCCGCCCACGCCGCAGTCGCGACGATCGTCGACCTCGCCCGCGCCTCGGGGCAAGGCCGCGCCTCGGGCTTCGTCAACGCGGTGCTTCGCAAGACGACCCGGCACGACTGGGACGGCTGGCTGGCCGAGCTCACGGCCGAGCCCGGCCTCGATCCGCTGGCGGCCGTGGCGCTGCGCACCGCCCACCCCCGCTGGATCGCCGAGGTCTTCGCCGCTGCGCTGGGCCACGACGCCACCGAGACCGAGCGCGCGCTCGCGGCCGACGACGAGCGCCCGGTCACGCACCTGGTCGCCTGGCCGGGACGCAGCACCCGCGACGAGCTGCTCGGCGAGCCGGCCGCGCAGCCCGGCCCCTACTCGCCGTACGCCGTCCGGCTCGCCGCGGGCGACCCCGCGGCGATCGCGGCGATCCGCGAGCGACGCGCCGGGGTGCAGGACGAGGGCAGCCAGCTCTGTGCGCTCGCGCTGGCCGCTGCGCCGCTCGACGGCCCCGACGAGACCTGGCTGGACGCCTGCGCCGGCCCCGGCGGCAAGGCGGCGCTGCTCGCGGCGCTCGCGGCCGGACGCGGGGCCCGGCTGGTGGCCAACGAGGTCCGGGACCACCGCGCCGATCTCGTCCGGCGGGTCACCGCCCCCTGGGACGTCGAGGTCCGCGTCGGCGACGCCCGCGAGCTGACCGGACAGTTCGACAGGGTGCTCGTGGACGCCCCCTGCACCGGCCTCGGCGCACTGCGGCGACGTCCGGAGGCCCGCTGGCGCCGCGACCCCGCCGATGTCGCCGCGCTCACCGTCCTGCAGCGCGAGCTGCTCGATCACGCGCTGCGGCTGACCCGCCCCGGCGGCGTCGTCGCCTACGTCACCTGCTCGCCGCATCCGGCCGAGACGGTCGAGGTGGTCGCGGGTCGGGAGCTGATCGACGCCCGCCCCCACTTCGCCGGAGTCGACCACCTCGGCGACGGGCCCACCGTGCAGCTCTGGCCGCACCGGCACGGCACCGACGCGATGTTCTGCGCCCTCATCCGGGCCTGACCCTCACCCCGCCTCACCCACGTCACCCCGCCTCACCCGTGCGCGCTCTCGGTGCCGAGTGGTCGATTTCCGCGTCGAGTGGTCGCGGCGCCAGCGACCACTCGACGCGGAAATCGACCACTCGCGCGGGAGGAGGGGGCGGGGGAAGCTGGGGAGGGCGCCGGGGAAGCGGGGAGGACGCGGGGAAGCCGGGGTGAGAGCGGGGCGGGGAAGCGGGGGTGAGAGCGGGGTGGAGGTGCAGGTTCCGGGGCCGGCGGAGGCCCCGCCCTAGACTCGGCACCGTGTCCCGTGCCGTCCCCTCCACCTCCGCCGCCGGTGGCGCCGAACCGATGATCGCGCCGAGCATCCTCTCGGCCGACTTCGCCCGTCTCGCCGAGGCGGCCGACTCCGTCGATGCCGCCGACTGGCTGCACGTCGACGTCATGGACAACCACTTCGTCCCCAACCTCACGCTGGGCCTGCCGGTGGTGAAGAGCCTGTACCGCGCCTCGGGCGTGCCGCTGGACTGCCACCTCATGATCGACGACCCCGGCCGCTGGGCGCCGGGGTACGCCGAGGCCGGGGCGAGCAACGTGACCTTCCACATCGAGGCCGCCGGCAGTGACGAGGTGGCGATCCAGACGGCGCGGGCGATCCGCAAGGCCGGCGCGCTGGCCGGCCTGTCGGTCAAGCCCGGCACCCCGCTGGAGCCGTACCTCGACGTGCTGCGCGAGTTCGACACGCTGCTGGTGATGACCGTCGAGCCCGGTTTCGGGGGCCAGGCCTTCATGGCCGAGGTGCTGCCGAAGGTGCGGCTCGCTCGCGAGCACGTGCGCGCCGGCCACCTGCGGCTCTTCGTCGAGGTCGACGGCGGCATCGCCCCGGAGACCATCGAGGCCGCCGCCGAGGCCGGCGCCGACGTCTTCGTCGCGGGGTCGGCGGTCTTCGGCGCCGACGATCCCGGCCGCGCGGTCGCGGCGCTGCGCGAGCAGGCCCGGGCCGCCATGGCGCGTTCGTGAACGAGCGTCCGGAGCCGGCCCTCGCCTCCGAGGCCGAGGTGGCGGCGATGCACCGCGCCCTCGCCCTGGCCGAGACCGTGCGCGGTCACACCGCACCCAACCCCGCGGTGGGGGCCGTCGTCCTGGACGCCGACGGCGCGCTCGCCGGCGAGGGAGCCACCGCGCCCGCCGGCGGTCCGCACGCCGAGGTGGTGGCGCTGGGTCACGCCGGCGACCGTGCTCGCGGTGGCACCGCCGTCGTCACCCTGGAGCCCTGTGCGCACACCGGTCGCACCGGACCCTGCGCCGAGGCGCTGCTCGCCGCCGGCATCAGCCGGGTCGTCTACGCGGTCACCGACCCCAACCCGGAGGCCGCCGGCGGCGCCGCGCGGCTGCGGGAGGCCGGCGTCCGCGTCGTCGCCGGGGTGGAGGAGCACGCCGCGGCCAGCGGCGCGCTGCGTCCCTGGCTGCACGCGATGCGCACCGGTCGCCCCTTCGTGACGTGGAAGTACGCCGCCACCCTGGACGGCCGCGTCGCCGCGGCAGACTGGTCGGCCCGCTGGATCTCCTCGGCGATCTCACGCGCCGACGCGCACCGCATCCGGGCCGTGGTGGACGCCATCCTCGTCGGCAGCGGCACCGTCCTGGCCGACGACCCGCACCTGACGGTGCGCCCCGACCCCGGTGGCGTCACGGCCGACGGCGAGCCCGAGGCCCGCGTCGCGGTGCTGCGGCAGCCGCTGCGCGTCGTGCTGGACCGTCGCCGCCGGGTACCCGACGACGCGCGGGTTCTCGACGACGCCGCCGAGACCCTCGTCCTGGACACCGCGGTGCCCCAGTTCGCGCTCAAGGCGCTCTTCGACCGGGGCGTGCGGCACGTCCTGCTCGAAGGCGGACCGACGCTGGCGGGGGCCTTCGTGGAGGCGCGCTGCGTCGACGAGATCGTCGTCTACCTCGCGCCCAAGCTCCTCGGCGCCGGGCCCGCCGCGTTGGGGGACGCGGGCATCGGAACAGTGGCGGACGCCGCGACGTTGGACATCGAGTCGGTCAGCAGGCTGGGCGACGACATCAAGGTGGTGGCCCGGCCGAGCTGGGCCGAGCACACCACGGACTGACAGACCGAGGCAGGGGACAACAGGTGTTCACCGGGATCGTGGAAGAGGTCGGCGAGGTCGTCTCGCTCGACCAGCCGGCCGAGTCGGCCGTGCTCACCGTCCGTGCGGCGCGGATCACCGACGACATCAGCCACGGCGCCTCCATCGCCGTCAACGGCGTCTGCCTGACGGTCGTCGGGTGGGAGGCTGCCGGTGACGCCACCGCCACCGACCTGCGGATCGCCTTCGACGTCATGGGGGAGACGCTCAAGCGCTCCTCGCTCGGCGGGCTCGCCGCGGGCGACCGGGTCAACCTCGAGCGGGCCGTCCGGGCGGACAGCCGCCTCGACGGCCACGTCGTCCAGGGTCACGTCGACGGCACCGGGGTGGTGCTGAGCCGCACCCCCGGTGACGTGTGGGAGACGGTGCGCTTCGGCCTCGGTCCCGATCTGGCCCGCTACGTCGCCGAGAAGGGCTCGGTCGCCGTCGACGGCGTCTCGCTCACCGTCTCGGCCGTCGGACCGGACTGGTTCGAGGTGGGCTTGATCCCAGAGACCTTGCGAGCCACCACCCTCGGCGGCAAGGCTGCCGGGAACCCCGTGAATCTCGAAGTGGACGTACTCGCGAAGTACGTCGCCCGATTGGTGGAGACGCGCTCATGATCAGGCTGGACTCCATCGAACGCGCCATCACCGACATCAAGTCGGGCAAGGCGGTCGTGGTCATCGACGACGAGGACCGCGAGAACGAGGGCGACATCATCTTCGCCGCCGAGCTCGCCACGCCCGAGCTCGTGGCCTTCATGGTCCGCTACACCTCGGGCTACATCTGCGTGCCGGTGCAGGAGACCGACGCCGACCGGCTCGACCTGCCGCCGATGTTCCACACCAACCAGGACCGCCGCGGGACGGCGTACACCGTCACCGTGGACGCCCGCGAGGGCGTCTCGACCGGCATCTCGGCCGCCGACCGCGCCCACACCATCCGGCTGCTGGCCTCGCCCGACTCCAACGCGGCAGACTTCTCCCGCCCCGGCCACGTCGTCCCGCTGCGGGCCAAGGACGGCGGCGTGCTCCGTCGCCCCGGTCACACCGAGGCCGCCGTGGACCTCGCCCAGCTCGCCGGGCTGCACCCGGCCGGTGTGCTCTGCGAGGTCGTCAGCGAGAAGGACCCGGCGGGCATGGCGCGCGCCGACGAGCTGCGCGAGTTCGCCGACACCCACGATCTGGCACTGATCTCGATCGCCGACCTCATCGCCTACCGTCGCCGGTTCGAGAAGCTGGTCAAGCGCGTCGCCTCGGCGCGGGTGCCGCTGCGCTACGGCGCGTACACCGCCTTCGGTTACAGCTCCAGCTACGACAACCGGGAGCACCTCGCCTTCGTCTACGGCGACCTCGCCGACGGCGAGGACGTGCTGGTCCGGGTCCACTCGGAGTGCCTCACCGGCGACGTCTTCGGCTCGCTGCGCTGCGACTGCGGTCCGCAGCTGGACGCCGCGCTGGCGGCCATCGCCGACGAGGGGCGCGGGGTCGTGCTCTACATGCGCGGTCACGAGGGGCGCGGCATCGGCCTGCTGCACAAGCTGCAGGCCTACCAGCTGCAGGACGCCGGCGCCGACACCGTCGACGCCAACCTCGAGCTCGGCCTCCCCGCCGACGCCCGCGACTACGGCACCGGGGCGCAGATCCTCGTCGACCTCGGCGTCCACTCGATGCGCCTGCTCAGCAACAACCCCTCCAAGCGCGCCGGCCTGGAGGGCTACGGGCTGCGCATCATCGGCCGGGAGCCGCTGCCGGTGCACGCCAACCCGGAGAACCTGCGCTACCTGCAGACCAAGCGCGACCGGATGGGTCACGACGCGGACTTCTTCGACGACCCGGACCCTGTCTCGAGCGGCGCCGAGGAGGCGTCCTCGTGAGCGGGCACGGCTCACCGGAGCTGCAGGTGGCGGGGGCCGAGAAGCTGCGGGTCGTCGTCCTGGCCAGCCAGTGGCACGAGCAGGTGATGAACGGCCTGCTCGACGGTGCCCGCCGCGCCCTGGCCGATGCCGGCGTCACGGCGGTCACCGAGCTGCGGGTGCCCGGCACCTTCGAGCTGCCGGTCGCTGCCTCCCGGCTGGCCGGGTCCGTCGATGCGATCGTGGCGCTCGGCGTGGTCATCCGCGGCGGGACGCCACACTTCGACTACGTCTGCCAGGCCGCCACGCTGGGTCTCACCACCGTCGCCGAGCGCACCGGGGTCCCGGTGGGCTTCGGCGTGCTGACGTGCGACGACGAGCAGCAGGCCCTGGACCGTGCCGGCCTGCCCGGCTCGGCCGAGGACAAGGGTTACGAGGCGACCGCCGCCGCGCTCGCGACGGCGGTCCTGCTCGCCGACCACCCGCGAGGGTGACCTCCGTCGAGTGCCGTGCCTGCCGGCCGCGGTCCCGCTAGGGTCGACACCGGTACCAGGTAACTCTCCGGCACTGGCGACGGAAAGGCAGAACAGCGATGGGCTCCTACCAGACCGTGGTCGTCGGCACCGACGGCTCCGAGACCTCCTTCAGGGCCGTGGAGCGTGCCGCCGAACTGGCACGTGACGCCGGCGCGACCCTGCTCATCGCCTGCGCCTACGAGCCGGGCAAGGCCGACACCGCCGCGATGGACGTCCTCGGCGAGGACGCGGCGTATCAGGTCGTCGGCTCCGCCCCGGCCGAGGACTCGGTCCGCACCGCCCGCGAACGCGCCACCGCCGCGGGGGCCACCGCGATCGAGACAGTCGTCGTGCAGGGCAAGCCGGCCCAGACCCTGCAGCGGATCGTCACCGACCGCAACGCCGACCTCTGCGTCGTCGGCAACCGGGGACTGAACACCCTCGCCGGCCGGATCATCGGCTCGGTGCCGCAGGACATCATCCGGCACATGCCGATCGACGTCCTGGTCGTGCACACCACCTGAGCGACGTGAGCGACGACGCCGCCGCGGGGCCGGCCGGTCCGGAGAGCCCTGATCGGGAGGGCCCTGATCCGGACGGCCCTGATCCGGACGGCCCTGATCCGGAGGGGCCGGCCATCGCCGAGGCGATCGTGCAGGCGCCGGCCGATCTCGACATCGGTCGGCTCTTCGAGCGGGTGGAGCAGACCTTGCTCGGTGGTGAGCGGCACTACACCCCGGAGCAGGTCGCCGAGCGCAGCGGCGCCTCGCGCGAGGAGATCCGCCTGCTCTGGCGTGCCCTCGGCTTCGCCACCGGTGGCGACGACGAGGCGGTCTACACCGACGGTGACATCGAGGCCGTCCGCACCATCGGCGAGCTGCGCGACCTCGGCTTCGAGGACCCCGACGTCATCGCGGCCATGACCCGGCTCTTCGGTCAGACCTTCTCCCGGTTGGCGTCCTGGCAGGGACAGCTGATGCTCGAACTGCTCGCCGCCCGGCCGGAGCTGCTGCGCTCCGAGGACGCCCTGCTGGAGCTGCTCGAGCAGATCGGGCCCCGGATGGAGAGCCTGCAGGCCTATGTCTGGCGGCGGCAGCTGGTCGCCTTCTTCGCCCGCGCCGCGTCCCGGGTCGAGGCCCCGGCCGACGGCGCCGAGGCGCCAGGGATGTCGGGGTCGCTGGCCACCGACCTGGCCATCGGCTTCGTGGACATGTCCGGCTTCACCGCGCTGACCCGGCGGGCGAGCGAGGCCGAGCTGCGCGCCCTGCTCGACCGCTTCGAGACGCTGGCCACCACGATCGTCGGCGAGCACGGCGGCAGGATCGTCAAGACGATCGGCGACGAGGTGCTCTTCCAGGCCGACGCTGCGGCCGATGCCGCCGAGATCGCCCTGGACCTCGTCGAGCGGGCCGCCGCCGACGACACCATGCCGCAGCTGCGGGGCGGCGTGGCCTACGGTCCGGTGGTGAGCCGGCTCGGCGACGTCTACGGCTCCACGGTGAACATCGCCAGCCGGCTGGTGTCGATCAGCCGACCGGGGACGGTCCTGGTCGACAAGGTCATGCGGGAGCGGCTGCAGGGCGACAGCCGGTACTACCTCAAGACGGTCCGGCCGGAGTCCGTGCGTGGCTTCAGTCACCTGCGGCCCTGGCGGCTGCGCCGGGCTGAACGCTGAGCCCGATACGCTGACGTCCGCCATGAAGACCTTCGATCAGCTCTTCGCCGAGCTCACCGACCGGCAGCGCGACCGGCCGGCGGGTTCCGGCACCGTCGACGCGCTCGACGCCGGCGTCCACGCCCAGGGCAAGAAGGTGGTCGAGGAGGCCGCCGAGGTGTGGATGGCCGCCGAGCACGAGTCGGTGGACCGGACCGCCGAGGAGATCAGCCAGCTGCTGTACCGGATCCAGGTGATCATGCTGGGCAAGGGCGTGTCGCTCGAGGACGTCTACCGACATCTGTAGGTCGTGCCGTCCCGTCCCGACTCCCCGATAGGCCCCGTCATGCTCCGCATCGCCGTTCCCAACAAGGGATCACTCTCCGAACCCGCCAGCCAGATGCTCGTCGAGGCCGGCTACCGCCAGCGCAGCGACAGCCGTGAGCTCGTTCTGCAGGACGCCGACAACGACACCGAGTTCTTCTTCCTCCGCCCGCGTGACATCGCCGTCTACGTCGGTTCGGGACAGTTGGACGTCGGCATCACCGGCGAGGACCTGCTGCTCGACTCCGGCGCCGCCGCCGAGGCCGTCCTGCCGCTCGGCTTCGCCGGCTCCACCTTCCGGTGGGCCGCCATGCCCGGAACGCTCGCCTCGCTGGCCGACCTGCCCGGCAAGCGCATCGCCACCGCCTACAGCGGCGTGGTCGAGGCCTGGCTGCGCGAACGCGGCATCAGCGCCGAGGTGATCAAGCTCGACGGTGCCGTCGAGACCTCGGTGAAGCTCGGCGTCGCCGACGTCATCGCCGATGTCGTCTCCACCGGCACCACGCTGCGCAACGCCGGTCTGGAGATCGTCGGCGAGCCGTTGCTCACCAGCCAGGCGGTGCTCATCCGCCGTCGGGGTGCCGCGGAGTCACCGGTCGTCGACCAGCTCGTGCGACGGCTGCAGGGCGTCATCATCGCCCGGCAGTACGTCCTCATGGACTACGACATCGAGCAGGATCTCGTCGAGCGGGCCGTCGCCATCACGCCGGGCTTCGAGTCCCCGACGGTGTCACCGCTGAAGACCGAGGGCTGGTGCGCGGTGCGGTCGATGGTGAAGAAGCGCGAGACCAACGCCGTCATGGACCAGCTCTGGGATCTCGGTGCCCGCGCCATCCTGGTGACCCCGATCGCCGCCTGCCGGCTCTGAACGGGTCGCTGTGACGGGGTCTCAGGGTGAGGGGCGCACAATGGCGGGCGTGACCGAGCCGACGTCCCCCGATACCGGCACCGCCTCCGCCACGTCCGGCACCGGCGTGGTCGTGCAGGCGCGTCCGCTCAAGACCGCCCGCATCGCCAACGCCTGCGCGGCGGTCGCCGTCATCGTCTTCGTGGTGGTGGCGCTGGTGATGAAGCGGGACAACGCCGGCGCGTACTTCGCCCAGACCGACCAGATCTTCACGGTCGTGCTGGGTCTCATCGTCGCCGGCGGGCTGCGGCTGCCGGCCCGTCCCCGCCTCTACGCCGACGCCGAGGGGGTGCGCACCAAGGGTTACCTCGGCAACTGGCGCAGCATCCCCTGGGAGGCGATCGTCGCCGTCGAGTTCCCCAAGTCGGTGCGCTTCGCCCAGCTGCGGCTCCCGGCCGACGAGCGACTCGCGGTCTATGCCGTGCAGCGTCTGGACGGCGAGCACGCCGTCGCCGCCATGCGCGGGCTGCGCGCACTGCACGCCGCGAGCCGCGCCGACGCCTGATCGAACGCCGGAAACCCCGCTGTGACACGGAGGGGCCATGGTGCAGCGATGTTCGATCTGACAGGACGCCGCGCGCTCGTGACCGGATCGGTGCGCGGTCTGGGTCTGGAGATGGCGCGCGGTCTCGCGCGCGCGAAGGCGACCGTGTGGCTCAACGGCCGCGACGCGGTGACGGTGGCGCAGGCCGCCGCGTCGCTGCGCGGCGACGGGCTGGACGTGCGGGCGGCGGCGTTCGACGTCACCGACATCGACCGTGCGCCCGAGTGGCTGAGCGGCCTCGGCGAGCTGGACATCCTGGTGAACAACGTCGGCCACCGTGACCGTCGGGGCGCCGACGCTGTCGCGCCCGCCGACCTCACGCGCATGCTCGACGTGCACGTCGTCGCGGCGTACTGCCTCTCACGCCGCTTCGCCACCGAGCTGGCACGCCGGTCCGCCCCCGGCCGGATCGTCAACATCTCGTCGGTCATGGGTCGTCTCGGCCGCCGCGGCGATGTCGCCTACCCGGTCGCCAAGGCCGCGGTGGAGGGGATGACCCGCGCGCTGGCGACCGAGCTGGGCGGTGACGGGATCACGGTCAACGCCGTCGCGCCGGGAACCTTCGCCACCGACGTCAACGCGCAGCTGGCCGACGACCCCGACTGGCTGTCCTGGCTGGACACCCGCACGGCGCTGGGCCGCTGGGGGCGTGCCGAGGAGATCGCCGGGGCGGTGGTGTTCCTCGCCTCCGACGAGGCCTCGTTCGTCACCGGGCAGACCCTCGCCGTCGACGGTGGTCTGCTCACCACCTTCTGACCTCCCGTCGCCGGGGTGCGACCCTGCCGCTGTCACCGCGGCGAGATGCAGCGGGAATGCAGCGTTTACGTCGCGGGGTGCCGCGGTTAGGTTCAGATCATGGCCGAGAGCACGCTGTCGAACCTGTCCAACGAAGAGCGCCGCTACGAGCCGTCGGCCGCATTCGCCGCCGGCGCCAACGTCGGGGCCGACGCCTACGCCGAGGCCGACGCCGACCGGCTCGCGTTCTGGGCCAAGGCTGCCGAGCGTTTGAGCTGGGCCCAGCAGTGGGACGAGGTCCTCGACTGGTCCGACAAGCCCTTCGCCAAGTGGTTCGTCGGCGGCAAGCTCAACGTCGCCTACAACTGCGTCGACCGGCACGTCGAGGACGGCCACGGCGACCAGGTCGCGATCAACTGGGAGGGCGAGCCCGCCGGCGACGCACGGACGATCACGTACAGCCAGCTCAAGGACGACGTCTGCCGGGCCGCCAACACGCTGGTCGAGCTCGGCGTGCAGACCGGCGACCGGGTCGCCATCTACATGCCGATGATCCCCGAGACGATCGTCGCCATGCTGGCCTGTGCTCGGCTCGGCGCCCCGCACACCGTCGTCTTCGGCGGCTTCTCCTCGGCGGCGCTCTCGGACCGCATCACCGACTGCGAGGCCCACGTCGTCATCACCGCTGACGGTGGCTACCGGCGCGGTGAGCCGTCCGCCCTCAAGCCGGCCGTGGACGAGGCGCTCACCAAGTGCCCCGACGTCCGCTCCGTCCTCGTCGTCAAGCGCACCGGCCAGGACGTCGACTGGACCGAGGGCCGGGACGTCTGGTGGCACGACACCGTCGAGCAGGCGAGCACCGAGCACGAGTGCGAGTTCTTCGACGCCGAGCACCCGCTCTTCGTCATGTACACCTCCGGCACCACCGGCAAGCCGAAGGGAATCCTGCACACCTCAGGCGGCTACCTGACCCAGGCGGCCTACACGCACTGGGCCGTCTTCGACCTGAAGCCGGAGTCGGACCTCTACTGGTGCGGGGCGGACATCGGCTGGATCACCGGCCACAGCTACCTGGTCTACGGACCGCTGGCCAACCGGACGACCTCGCTGGTCTACGAGGGGACGCCGAACTACCCGGACAACCACCGCTTCTTCGACATGATCGAGCGGCACAAGGTGACGATCCTCTACATCGCGCCGACGCTGATCCGGACCTTCATGAAGTGGGGACCCGAGATCCCCGCCGCGCACGACCTGAGCTCGCTGCGGCTGCTCGGCTCGGTCGGCGAGCCGATCAACCCCGAGGCGTGGGTCTGGTACCGCGAGAACATCGGCGGCGGCACCGCCCCCATCGTCGACACCTGGTGGCAGACCGAGACCGGCGCGCTCATGATCAGTCCGCTGCCGGGCGTCTCGACGCTCAAGCCGGGGTCCGCGATCGGGCCGCTGCCCGGCATCGGCGCCGACGTCGTCGACAACGACGGCAATCCGGTGGGCGACGGCAACGGCGGCCTGCTCGTCCTCACCGAACCCTGGCCGGCCATGACCCGGGGCATCTGGGGGGACCCGGAGCGCTTCAAGGAGACGTACTGGGACCGCTTCAGCGAACAGGGCTACTACTTCGCCGGCGACGGCGCCAAGCTCGACGACGATGGTGACTACTGGCTGCTCGGCCGGGTGGACGACGTCATGAACGTCTCGGGTCACCGCATCTCGACCACCGAGGTCGAGTCGGCGCTGGTCTCACACCCCAAGGTCGCCGAGGCCGCCGTCGTCGGCGCCTCGGACCCGACGACCGGGCAGGGCATCGTCGCCTTCGTCATCCCACGGGGCACCGGCGAGGGCACCGAGGGCGACGACTTCGTGCAGGAATTGCGCAATCACGTCGCCAACGAGATCGGCAAGATCGCCAAGCCGCGACAGATCATGGTCGTCGCCGAGCTGCCGAAGACCCGGTCGGGGAAGATCATGCGCCGGTTGCTGCGCGATGTCGCCGACCACAAGGAGCTCGGCGACGTCACCACGCTCACGGACTCCTCGGTCATGGATCTGATCCAGCAGAAGTCCGCGGACGCGCCGCAGGAGGACTGAGCAAGCGGCCACCTGGTGCCCACCGGGTGGTGGCACGATGAGCCGCATGGACACAGGCGCACTCTTCCGGCGCGTGGCGGCCGGGGCGAACAAGGCGATGCTGCCGCTGCTGCGGACCGGCCCCGCGCAGAAGCTCCTCGGTTCGTCCTTCGCCACGCTCACCTACACCGGCCGCAAGTCGGGGCGGCAGATCACGCTGCCGGTGAACTACCGCCGCGATAAGGCCACCGGTGACGTCCTGATCCTGGTCGCCGTGCCTACGGCCAAGACGTGGTGGCGGAACTTCACCGGCCCCGGTGCCCCCGTCGATGTCACCCTCGGCGCTACGCAGCATCGCGGCCATGCCGTCGCCACGCAGAACGCCAAGGGTGGCGTGACGGTGCGGGTCAGCCTCGGCTGACACCCAGCCGCGCGGCCAGGGCCATCGCGTCGAACGGCGCGTGCACCTTCACGTCGTTGTCGAAGTGCACCTGGACGTCGTGCCCGGCATCTCGCCACGCGGCGATCCGGCGGGCCCAGCCGTCCAGCGCGGCGTCGGTGTATCCGCTGGTGTACAGCTCGACATCCCCGTGCAGCCGAACGTAGGCCAGGTCGCTCGTCACCTCGTCGAAGCGCGGCCATCGGCCGGCCGTGTCGGCGACGACGAGCGCGATGTGGTGTGCGCGCAGCAGCGCCGGAAACGCCGGGGTCTCGAAGCTGCGGTGCCGCACCTCGAGGGCGTGCCGCAGCGGCCGACGGGTGATCTCGTCGAGGAAGGCGCGTCCGGTCATGCGCTCGTCGTGCCGCCGTGCCAGGACGACGGCCTCGTCCGTACTCCGCGGCAGCAGGCTGAAGAACTCCGCCAGCCGGTCGGGATCGAAACCCAGGGTGGGCGGCAGCTGCCACAGCATCGGCCCGAGCTTGTCGCCGAGGGCGAGCACCCCGGAGGCGAAGAAGTTCGCCAGCGGCGTCGCGACATCGCGCAGCTTCTTCATGTGGGTGACGAAGCGCGGTCCCTTGACGGCGAAGCTGAAATCCGGTGGCGTATCGACGGCCCAGCGGCGGAAGGACTCGGGCTGCTGGAGCGAGTAGAAGGTGCCGTTGATCTCGACGGAGTTGACCTTGCCCGACAGGTACTCCAGCTCCCGGCGGTGCGGCAGCTCCTTCGGGTAGAAGACGCCGCGCCACGGCGGGTACAGCCAGCCGGACGTGCCGATGCGGATCTCACCGCTCACGCCTCGAGCCTGCCCCGCCGACGCGACTGATAGCGGATCCGCGCGCCGGGACCCGCGTAGCCACCATCAGATGACGATGCGTGGTGCCTGCGTCGCATGCTCGGGCAGCGTCAGGTGGACGCTGCGTGCGTACCTGGCGGCGCTCCAGGCAGCGGCGGCGGCGTCGAGGAGGTCGTCGACGGGGACGTCGGCCGGCGCCTCGGCCAGATCGAGGTCGAATTCACGCGCCAGGGCGCGAAGTCGTTGCCCGGCGCCGCGGCCCGTCTTCTTCGAGGCGAGGCCGATGCGCTCGTCCATCGCCCGGAACGAGCACTCCGGGTGGACCTCGACGACGGTGGCGTCGGGGGTGAGCGCGTCCCGGACCTCGACGATCTTGGCGACGAGATGCCACGCCTGGATGGACGTGCCGGGCACGTCACCACGCTGCGCCATCGCCTCGGCGTGGCTGAGCCCGGCCTCGAAGGCGGCGACGGTGCCGGTGGTGGGGGAGAGGAAGATCGACTGCCACGGTCCGTTGTGCTCACGTAACCACTGCCGCGCCGCCGCGTCGGTGTCGCGCGGACCGTCGGTCGTGGCGATGGGCATGTCGACCCCGACGACAAGGCCGGGCCAGTCGGCGAGGATTTCGCCGAAGGTGTCGCGGAGGTGCCAGTCCAGCCGACGGCCCGCCGCCACCGCGACGACCCAGCGTCCCTTCCAGCCGTCGACGCCCAGGACGGTCATCCCCGGGCGAGCCGGTCGGTCAGCCGCTCGCGGACGGCGGGCCAGTCCTCGTCGGTCATCGAGTACTGGACGGTGGTCCGCCAGGAGCCGTCCCGACGGATGCGGTGCTTGCGCAGCTCGCCCTCGCGGGTGGCGCCGAGCCGGGCGATGGCGGCCTGCGACCGCTCGTTGTAGATGTCGGTGTGCCAGACCACGCGCGCTGCCCCCAGCGTCTCGAAGGCGTGGGTCAGCAACAGCAGTTTCGACTCGGTGTTGTGGCCGGTGCGGCGGTAGTCGCGGCCGAGCCAGGTGTGACCGATGGCCAGGGTGCGCAGGACGGGATCCACCTCGTAGCAGGACGTGGTGCCGGCGAACCGGCCGGTGGCCGCCTCCAGCTGGGCGTAGGCGAAGCGCTCGCCGCGGCCGCGCGCGGCGAGGGCGGTGAGGACGTCGGTCCGGGCGTCCTCGACCGTGGCGATCATGCCCGTGGCACGGGCGCCGGGGGTGTTGATCCACCGCAGCAGCTCCGCGTCGTCACGGGCGGCCTCGAAGTACCCGTCGACGTGTTCGACGGTGAGCGGCTCGAGGCGGATCAGACGACCGGTGAGGACGGGCATGGCGAACCAGAGGTCGGGGGGAGCGGCAGTCACGGCACAGATCGTATGGTGGACGTCGTGCGACTTACCGAGTTCCGGGGCCGGCTCGAGGAGCGGTTCGGCGTGGCGTATGCCGCCAGCCTGGCCGCCGACTACCGGCTGCCCGGCGTCGGCGCGACCATCGACGAGGCACTGGCCAACGGCGTCGACACCAAGGAGATCTGGCGCGCGGTCTGCGCCGAGTTCGAGATGCCCGCGCACCTGCGGTGAGCCGCCCCGGCGGGTCGCAGATCCGCCCGGCGACACGCGCGTGTCGTCACCGCTGTCGAACAGGTGTTCGGCTAGAGTCGCTCCGTGGCAGGGGGCGGACGTCGTCCACAGGCCCGGATGTACGGGTGAGCTGACGGAGCAGTTGTCCACAGCTTGCCGGCGCCGCCGGATTCTGTCGGTACCTCGTTCTAGCGTCGCCGTTGACAGCTTCGCAGATGACCTAAGGGGTTCACATGGCAACGACCTTCGACCGGGAGAAGGCGCTCGACGTCGCCCTGGCCCAGATCGACAAGCAGCACGGCAAGGGCGCGGTCATGCGCCTCGGCGACCGGGTGGCGGCGCCGATCGAGGTCATCCCGACCGGCTCGATCTCGCTGGATGTCGCGCTCGGCATCGGCGGGCTCCCGCGGGGCCGCATCATCGAGGTCTACGGGCCGGAGAGCTCCGGTAAGACGACGGTGGCGCTGCACGCCGTCGCCAACGCCCAGGCCGCTGGCGGTGTCGCCGCCTTCATCGACGCCGAGCACGCGCTCGACCCCGACTACGCCCGCGCGCTGGGCGTCGACACCGACTCGCTGCTGGTGAGCCAGCCCGACACCGGCGAGCAGGCCCTCGAGATCATGGACATGCTGATCCGCTCGGGTGCCCTCGACATCATCGTCGTCGACTCCGTGGCCGCCCTGGTGCCCCGCGCCGAGATCGAGGGCGAGATGGGCGACAGCCACGTCGGCCTGCAGGCCCGGCTGATGAGCCAGGCCCTGCGCAAGGTCACCGGTGCCCTCAACAACTCCGGCACCACCGCCATCTTCATCAACCAGCTCCGCGAGAAGATCGGCGTCATGTTCGGTTCGCCCGAGACCACCACGGGTGGCAAGGCGCTGAAGTTCTACGCCTCGGTTCGGTTGGACGTCCGCCGGATCGAGACGCTGAAGGACGGCACCGAGGCCGTCGGCAACCGCACCCGCGTCAAGGTCGTCAAGAACAAGGTGGCGCCCCCGTTCAAGCAGGCCGAGTTCGACATCGTCTACGGCGAGGGCATCAGCCGTGAGGGCTCGCTCATCGACGTCGGCGTCGAGCAGGGCCTGATCCGCAAGTCCGGTGCCTGGTACACCTACGAGTCCGATCAGCTCGGCCAGGGCAAGGAGAACGTCCGCAACTTCCTGCGCGACAACCCCGACCTCGCCGACGAGATCGAGAAGCGGATCAAGGAGAAGCTGGGCATCGGTGCCAGCGTCGCCGACGGCGCCGTCGAGCCGCTTCCGGCGCCGGTCGACTTCTGATCATGGCGGCGGCGGACGAGCAGCCGAGTGACGTCGAGCGCGAAGGCCCCCCGGGTGATCCCGAGGCGGTCGCCCGCATCGTGTGTCTCCGGCTGCTCGACCGCCGGGCCCGCAGCCGTGGCGAGCTCGAACAAGCGCTGGCCACGCGCGGCATCCCGGATGATGTCGCGACCTCGGTCCTCGATCGCTTCGCCGATGTCGGCCTGATCGACGACAGGTCGCTGGCGGAATCGATCGCGGGTGCGCAGCACCGCGAGCGGGGCCTGGCCCGCCGGGCAGTCGCCGAGAAGCTCCGGCGCCGGGGCTTCGACGACGAGACGGTCGCCGACGCCGCCGCGACCATCGACAGTGAGGCCGAGCGCGAGCGTGCCGAGGCGCTGGTGGCCAAGAAGCTGCGCAGCCTCCAGCGACTTCCGATGGAGGTCCAGACCCGGCGCCTGGTCGGGCTGTTGGCTCGCAAGGGATATTCCAGTGCCGTCTCCTACGAGGTGGTGCGGGCAGCGGTGGCCGGCGCCGCCGACCTCGTCGACAGCGAGGACGCCCTCGGCTGAAAGCCGGACGTCGCGAGCCCGGCGCGTCCCTGACCGTGCCTGTTCGCGCCGAGCGTGCCCGGTCTGTCGGGAACGGCGCTCGGGACGCGCCGGTCGGAGCCGCCATGCTTGCGCTGTCTGCCTGGCGTTCATACTGTCGACAGAATCAGGTAGCACCGCCACTGCTCGTGCCGCGGGTCCGGTCCTCATGAGTGACCGCTGTCGGCGCGTCCATACAGTCCCTGTTCGCCCGAGGAGAGGAAGCCCGCCAGTACCGGCCGCGAGGCGGCCATGTGAGCGTTTCGCCGTGCAGTCGCCACCGGGCGACCGCACCGGACGCGGTGCTGCTGCCTGAACGACGGTGCCCGGACGTCCGGGTCCGAACAGGACGGAGCACGCCATGGTCGGGGTCTGGTACGCAGCGATCGGCGCGGGCTTCCTGCTGGGCCTGCTCTTCGTCATGGCGTATGCCCGGCGCGCTCAGGCGCCATCCGGCCGTCACGGCGCCGCCGGACGCGGGGGAGCCGACGTCGGACTTGCAGCCGGCTCCGGACGTACATCCGAGGCCGGACGTACAACCGACGCCGGACTTTCAGCTGACGCCGGACTGGCGACCGACGGAGGCCGGTCAGCCACGGCCGAGGTTGCGTCGGCACCCGCCGAGGCCGCGGCCCAGGTCGAGGCCGAGCGCCTCCTGGCCGCCGCGCGTGCCGAGGCCGAGCAGCTTCGCGCGGAGGCTCGGGCGGAGGCCGACAGGCTCAGGGACGCCGTTAGGGTCGACGTCGACCGGGAGCGGGACACGGCCCGCGCCGCCGCCCGGGCCGAGGCTGACAGATCGGCGTCGCAGGCCCGTGAGCAGGCGGCCGCCGTCATCGCCGAGGCCCGCCGCGACGCCGCTGAACACGCTGAGCGACTCACCGCCGACCTGCAGCGACAGCAGTCCGGCTACACGGCGCGAGCCGCCCGGCTCGACGAGACCGAGGCCCGTCTGGACAGCCAGGTGGCCCGCCTGGAGCAGCGAGCCGAGGAGGTGCAGCGACGCTCCGACGAGCTGGATGCCCGTCGCGACGAGCTGAAGCAGCGCGAGCGGGAGCTCGCGGAGGCCACCGCGCGCCTCACCGAGGCCGAGACCGCGCAGCGTCGCGAGCTGGAGCGGATCGCCGGCCTCAGCAGCGACGACGCGCGCGCCGAGCTGCTCACCGCCGTCGAGACCGCCAGCCGTCGCGACGCCGCGACGCTCGCCCGCAGCATCGAGGACGAGGCCCGCGCCGAGGGGACCGAACGCGCCCGGGCGATCGTCGTCGAGGCGGTGCAGCGGGTTGCCTCGGCGCAGACCAGCGAGGCCGTCGTCAGCGTGCTGCACCTGCCCGGCGACGAGATGAAGGGCCGCATCATCGGCCGGGAGGGGCGCAACATCCGCTCCTTCGAGGCGGTCACCGGCGTCAACGTCATCATCGACGACACCCCCGAGGCGGTGCTGCTCTCCTGCTTCGACCCGGTCCGCCGGGAGATCGGGCGACTGACCCTCGACAAGCTCGTCACCGACGGCCGGATCCACCCGCACCGCATCGAGGACGCCTACGAGCAGAGCAAGGTGGAGGTCGACGAGCTGTGCCTGCGGGCAGCCCGTGACGCGGTCGCCGAGGTCGGCGTCGGCCCCGTCGACGAGCGGCTGCTGCCGACGTTGGGACGGCTGAAGTACCGCACCAGCTACGGCCAGAACGTGCTCGCCCACCTGATCGAGACGGCCCACGTCGCCGGCATCATGGCCGCCGAACTGGGTATCGAGCCCGCCCTGGTCAAGCGCTGCGCCTTCCTGCACGACATCGGCAAGGCGCTCACCCACGAGGTCGAGGGCAGCCACGCCATCGTGGGTGCGGAGCTGCTGCGCAAGTACGGCGAGGACGAGGCCGTCGCCCACGCCGTCGAGGCCCATCACAACGAGGTCCGGCCGCAGACCATCGAGGCGGTGCTGACCCAGGCCTCCGACACCTGCTCGGCGTCCCGGCCGGGGGCCCGGCGGGAGTCGGTCGAGGCGTACGTCAAGCGCCTGGCCCGGATCGAGGAGATTGCCCGCGAGCGCGAGGGCGTCGACAAGGTCTTCGCCATGCAGGCCGGCCGCGAGGTGCGGGTCATGGTGCAGCCGGGCGAGGTCGACGACCTGGCCTCGGCGGTGATGGCCCGCGAGATCGCCAAGCAGATCGAGGACGAGCTCACCTACCCCGGACAGATCCGCGTCACCGTGGTCCGAGAATCGCGGGCCAGCGAGGTCGCCCACTGAGCGGCGCGGCGCATCAGCGCAGCAGCTCGTCCAGCCTCCGGGTCACCGGCCACGCGCCGCGGGTGGTGTTGGCGAGCACCGTGTGGGTGCGTCCCGACGTGGGGTCGTGCACGGACCGGAACGAGACCCCGGCGTCGCAGCCTTCCAGCATGACGGCCGGTCCGGTGGCGTGCAGCCAGAAGCCACGCCCGTACCGCTTCCCCTCCTCGGGGACGCTCGTCCGCGGCCGGATCAGCTCATTGACGCGGTGGCGCGGCAGGATCCGTTCGTCGAACAGCGCTGTCCAGAAGCGCCTGATGTCCGCCGCCGTCGAGTACGCGCCGCCGTCACCGCAGCCGCGGACGGGCAGGTGCAGCGTGTTGCTCCGGCCGTCGCCGACGTAACCCACGGCCGCGTTGCCCGGTAACCGGTCGCCGCGCAGGAACGCGGTGCTCCACATCTCGGCCGGCGCGAAGACGTGACGTCCGACGAGACCGGGGAAGGGTGCCGAGGCCACCCGTTCGGCGAGCAGGGCGAGCAGGACGTAGCCACTGTTGCTGTAGCTGAATCGGGCACCGGGAGCGAACTGCTGGGCGTGTCCGTCCAGCACCCGCACATAGCTCTCGGTGTCCGCGAGCAGGTGGACCGGGACCCGCAGCGCGTAGTCGTCCGGGTCGGTCTCCGGTCCCTCGACGAGGTAGTCGCCGATGCCCGAGGTGTGGGCGAGCAGGTGGCCGACGGTGACGTCGGGATGCACGAGCGGAAGGTCGCGGCCGAGGACGGAGCGCGCCGTGGTGGCGAGTGACAGCGCACCGGCGCCGATCAGCGCCGCCACCGTCACGGCGGTGAACGCCTTGGTGCCGCTCGCGATGCCGAACCGGGTGTCGACGGTGGTGGGCACCTTGTGGGCCCGGTCGGCCAGCCCGTAGGCCGCCTCGAACTCGACCTGCTGACCCCGGCTCACCGACACCACGCCACTGAAATCGGCGGTCACCTCGCGCAGGTTGGTCGCGAGCTCGGAGCGGACGGCGGTCACCGGTCCATCTCACCACGCAGCGCAGGACCCGGGCACCCGTATCCTCGACCCCGTCATGAGCGCGCGCACTTACGAGATCCGCACCTACGGGTGCCAGATGAACGTCCACGACTCGGAACGACTGGCCGGCCTGCTCGAGGACGCCGGCTACCAGCGTGGAGCCGACGGCGCCGCGGCGGATCTCGTCGTCTTCAACACCTGCGCGGTCCGCGAGAACGCGGACAACCGGTTGTACGGCAACCTCGGCCACCTCGTCCCCGCCAAGCAGGCCAACCCTGACATGCAGATTGCCGTCGGCGGCTGCTTGGCGCAGAAGGACCGCAGCCGCATCGTCGAGCGTGCGCCGTGGGTCGACGTCGTCTTCGGCACGCACAATCTGGCCAGCCTGCCCGTCCTGCTGGAGCGCGCTCGCCACAACCGGCAGGCCGAGGTCGAGATCGTCGAGGCGCTGCAGAACTTCCCCTCCGACCTGCCCAGCCGTCGCGACTCGGCGCACAGCGCCTGGGTGTCGATCAGCGTGGGCTGCGACAACACCTGCACCTTCTGCATCGTGCCGTCACTGCGTGGCACCGAGACCGACCGCCGCCCCGGCGACGTGCTCGCCGAGATCCGGGCGTTGGTCGACTCCGGGGTCGTCGAGGTGACGTTGCTGGGACAGAACGTCAACTCCTACGGCCGCTCGTTCGGCGACCGGGAGGCCTTCGCCAAGCTGCTGCGTGCCTGCGGCGAGGTGGACGGACTCGAACGCGTGCGCTTCACCAGCCCGCACCCGCGCGACTTCACCGACGACGTCATCGCCGCCATGGCCGAGACGCCGAACGTCATGCCGCAGCTGCACATGCCGCTGCAGTCCGGGTCCGACGCCGTGCTGAAGGCGATGCGCCGCTCCTACCGGCGCGAGCGGTACCTCGGCATCATCGAGCGCGTCCGGGCCGCGATGCCGCTGGCGGCGATCAGCACCGACATCATCGTCGGCTTCCCCGGCGAGACCGACGCCGACTTCGAGCAGACCCTGGATGTCGTCCGCGCCGCCCGCTTCGCCAGCGCCTTCACCTTCCAGTACTCCCAGCGCCCCGGCACCCCGGCGGCGCAGATGGCCGAGCAGGTGCCGCAGGCTGTCGTCACCGAGCGCTACGACCGGCTCATCGAGGCGCAGGAGGCGATCTCCCGCGAGGCCGCGACCGCGCTGGTCGGCACCGAGGTCGAGGTGCTCGTCAACACCGTCGGTGGTCGCAAGGACGGTGCCACCGGACGCGTCACCGGACGGGCCCGCGACGGCCGGCTCGTCCACGTCGCCGGAGAGGCAGGCCCCGGTGACCTCGTCACCGCCAGCGTCACCTACGCCGCACCCCACCATCTCGTCGCCGACGGCGGCATCACCGCGCGGCGGCCATGGCGTGGTGCCGTCGCCGCGCCCGCCGCGCCGGTCAAGCCGCTGCTGACGATCGGCAGGCCTCCGGCGTAGGTTCTCCCGGCCGGCTCAGCGGGCGCGGCCGGAGTGGCGGCCGGGGACGGCATTCGCCGCAACCGGGGCCGCCGGCGCCAGCCACGGCAGTGCGATGGCGGCGAGGCCGCGCATCGAACCGCGCATCACGTCGACGAAGTCGAAGGAGTCGCGCCAGAGGGTGATCATCCCGTCGACCACGTCGAAGCGGCCGGTCACCCAGAACTGCGCCCGGAAGCGCCAGAGCGCGAAGACGTCCGTGCGTTCGGTGAGGACGGTGGGCCCGTCGGCGGAGATCGCGTGGACGTAGACCTCCAGCGAGGCGGCGGCGCGATCGAGCAGGCTCAGCGTCCGCACCACGTTGTCCCGGCCGGCGACCGAGGGCAGTCCGACGTTGCAGTAGACGACATCGTCGGCCAGTAGCTCGGCGGCGCGCTCCAGATCGGTGTCGGCGAGCGCGTCGAGGAACTCCTCGACCACCAGCCGCGGGTCGCTGGGAACGAGCAGCGGGCTGCGCTCGGTCGGCGGTGCCGGTGGTGGCAGAGGGGGCACGGCCATCCCGCGAGACTAGGCCATCTCCGGCAGTTGCGTACCCCCTCGGGCGAAGATCAGGAGGTGCTGTCGGGCAGCAGCGCCCGCCGCTGCTCGACCTCGTCCTGCGCCTTGCGGATCCGGGCCTCGTCACCGGCGGCGCGGGCGCGCTCGAGCTTGGCCTCGGCCTCGGCGAGGCGCTCGCGCATCGCGGTGAGGAACGGGTTGGACTCCGCGCTGCCCTGCCGCCACTGTGCGTCGACAGCGTCGCGCACGCGCTGCTCGGCGGCGCGCATCCGGTCGTCCAGCCGGCGCATCGCGTCGCGCGGCACGTGGCCGATCTCGTCGAACTGGGACTGCAGGTCGCGCAGCTGGGACTGGGCCTGCTGCGGATCGGTCAGATCGATCGCCGCCGCCTTGGCGATGATCTCTTCCTTCAGCCTCTGGTTGCCCACCTGCTCGGCGTCTCGCTCGGCGAAGGTCTCCGACCGTCGGGCGAAGAAGGCGTCCTGGGCGGCGCGGAAGCGAGCCCAGAGGGCGTCCTCCACGTCGCGACCGGCCCGGCCGGCCGCCTTCCACTCGTCCATCAGCTCACGCATGGCCGCGGTCGTCTCACGCCAGTCGGAGGACGCCGACAGCTCCTCGGCCCGGGCGATGAGGCGTTCCTTGACCTGCTTGACCTGACCACGCTCGGCGTCCAGCTGGGCGAAGTGCTGGCCCCGGCGCCGGCCGAAGGCGTCGCGGGCCGCGGCGAACCGCTTCCACAGCGCGTCGTCCGTCTTGCGATCGATGCCCTTGATCTGGCGCCACTCGTCGACGATCGCGCGAAGCCGGTCACCCGAGGCCTTCCAGGACGTCGCCGACTCGGCGATCGTCTCGGCCTCGGCCACCAGCGCCTCCTTGGCCGCGACGGCGTCGGCCCGCTGCTGCGCCCGCGCGGCAGCCGCCTCGCCCGCCTTCTCCTCGGCGGTGGCCAGCAGCGCGTCCAGGCGTGTCTCCAGCGCGGCCAGATCGCCGATGGCCGCCGCGGTCGCGAGCTTCTCCCGCAGACCCGCCGCCGCCGCGCGCGTCGCCTTCGGGTCGCCCGCGCCGGAGGAGAGCCGCTTCTCCAGCAGCGTGACCTCGGTGGCGAGGTCGTCGTAGCGCAGCCGGTAGAACGCCAGGCCCGCCTCCGCGTCGCCGGCCTGCCATGACCCGATGGGGCGTTCGCCCTCGGCTGTCCGGACGTAGACGGTGCCGTCGTCGTCGATCCGACCCCAGGGAGCAGCCTCACTCATGTCGAGCATTGAACACGATGCGCGTGACCGGGGCACACGACCACTAGCCTGAACGGCTGTGATCACCGGTGTCGCCTTCGTCCCGCAGGCCCCGGCGCTGGATCCTGAGGTCGGCCGCGGTCTGGACGTCGAGCTGGGGCCGCTCCGCCAGGCCTGCCGTGCTGCGATTCGCGGCGTCGGGCAGCAGCGCGGCGATGTCGTGGTCCTCGCCGACGCCGCTGGCGCGGGGATCGGGCGCTGGCTGGTGGCCGATGCGCTCAGCGATGCGCTCGGATCCGAACCGGTGACGATCGCGCCCGGCGCCAGCCGTCCGCAGCCGATCGGGACGCTCGTCGTGGTCGGTGACGGCAGCGCCCGGCGCACCGAGAAGGCACCCGGCTATCTCGACCAGCGCGCGGCCGGCTTCGACGCGAGCGTCGCGGCCGCGCTCGCCGGCGGCGACGCCGCCGCGCTGGCCGGTCTCGACGAGACCCTGGGCGCGGAGCTGCTGGCGGCGGGTGTCCCGGCCTGGCGGACCGCCGCCGCGTGGCTGGCCGGGACCAGCTGGCACGGCCGACTGCTCTACGACGACGCCCCCTTCGGCGTCGGCTACCTCGTCGCCGTCTGGACGCCTCGTGCCTGACCTCGGTACCCGGGTCGTCGCGGTGGTCGGCCCTACCGCTACCGGCAAGAGCGATCTGGCGGTGGCGCTGGCGCAGCGGCTGGACGGCGAGATCGTCAACGCCGACTCGATGCAGCTCTATCGGGGCATGGACGTCGGCACCGCCAAGCTCCGCCCCGAGGAGCGCGGGGGAGTACCGCACCACCTGCTCGACGTCTGGCCGCTGGCCAAGTCGGCGGCGGTGGCGCAGTACCAGGCGATGGCCCGCGACGTCATCGACGAGATCGCCGGTCGCGGGAAGGTCCCGGTGATCGTCGGTGGTTCCGGTCTGTACCTGCGCGGCGCCCTGGACAAGCTCGAGTTCCCCGGCGAGTCGCCGGCGCTGCGGGCCGGTCTCTACGCCGCCCTGGACGAGCAGGGTCCCGAGGCCCTCCACGCCAGGCTGGCCGAGCGCGATCCGGTGGCGGCGGCGGCGATCCTGCCCTCCAACGGGCGGCGCATCGTCCGGGCGCTGGAGGTCATCGAGCTCACCGGTCGCCCCTTCGTCGCACGGATGCCGGGTTTCGAGTCGGTCTACGACACCGTGCAGCTGGGCCTGGACCGCGCCGACCTGCGGGATCGGGTCGCCACGCGCGTGGACCGCATGCTGGCCGGGGGACTGATCGAGGAGATCCGCGGCCTGCTCCCGGCCGGGCTGCGCGACAGTCCCACCGCGGGCAAGGCGCTGGGGTATCAGCAGCTGCTCGCCGTCATGGCCGACGACGGGACGATCACCGGTGATCTGGCCGAGGCGACCGAGCTCACCGTCCTCGGCACCCGCCGCTTCGTGAAGCGGCAGCGGACCTGGTTCCGCCGCGATCCACGCGTCCACTGGCTCGACGGCGCCGATCCGGGGCTGCTCGACGCTGCGATCCGTAGGCTGGAATCGTGAAGCTGACGAAGGGGCACGGCACCGAGAACGACTTCCTCGTCCTCGCCGATCTCGACGGCGCGATCGAGCTCACCCCGGCGGCCGTGGCCGCCCTCTGCGACCGCCGCGCCGGCTTCGGCGCCGACGGCGTGCTCCGGGTCGTCCGCAGCGAGAACGACCCGGAAGGCAAGGAGTTCGCCGGCGAGGCGGAGTTCTTCATGGACTATCGCAACGCCGACGGCAGCGTCGCCGAGATGTGCGGGAACGGCGCGCGAGTTTTTCATCGATACCTTCTGCACCACTCGCTCGTTGAGCAGTCAGCGGCGGTGGCGACTCGCGGCGGGATTCGACGTGTGCGAGCCCGCGGGGACGGAAACGTCACTGTGTTGATGGGCTTGCCCCGGGTCCTTGCCGACCGGCCGATCGCCACCGCCGCTCCCAGCGCCGACCGTCCCGGCTTCGCCGCCGAGGGCACCGCGCTGACCATCCCGAATCCGCACGTCGTCGTGCCGGTGCCGGACATCGCGACCCTCGACGCCCTGGACCTCTCCCGCCCGCCCGAGGTCGTGCCACCGTTGCCCGAGGGGCAGAACGTCGAGTTCGTGGTCCGGCTGGGTCCGCGCCACCTGCAGATGCGGGTGCACGAGCGCGGCTCGGGGGAGACACGCTCCTGCGGCACCGGGATCTGTGCCGCCGCTGTCGCCACCGCGCTGGACGACGGTGTCGGGGCCGACGGCGTCCCGTGGCGCGTCGACGTGCCGGGTGGCAGCTGCGAGGTCGTCTGGCGCACCGACGACGTCGAGCTCACCGGCCCCGCAGTGCTCGTCGGCGAAATCGAGGTGGACGAGGGCTGGTGGCGTGGGATCATCGAAGGACGATGACTGACGACTTCCGTGACAACCCCCGCGACGACTTGCGCGATGCCGACGGCGACTTCGTCCTGGACGAACGGTCGGCGCTGCGCCGTGTGGCGGGCCTGTCCACCGAGCTCCAGGACGTCACCGAGGTCGAGTACCGGCAGCTCCGGCTGGAGCGGGTGGTGCTCTGCGGCGTCTGGACCACCGGCACCCTGGCCGAAGCCGAGAACTCCCTCACCGAGCTCGCCAAGCTGGCCGAGACTGCCGGTTCGCAGGTGCTCGACGGCGTGATCCAGCGCCGGGACAGGCCCGACCCGGCCACCTACCTCGGCTCCGGCAAGGCCAAGGAGCTCCGCGACATCGTGCTGGCCGAGGGTGCCGACACCGTTGTCTGCGACGGTGAGCTCACGCCGGGCCAGCTGCGTCAGCTGGAGGGTGTCGTGAAGGTGAAGGTCGTCGACCGGACGGCACTGATCCTGGACATCTTCGCCCAGCACGCCCGCTCCAAGGAGGGCAAGGCGCAGGTCGAGCTGGCCCAGATGCAGTACATGCTGCCGCGGTTGCGCGGCTGGGGTGAGTCGCTGTCGCGCCAGGTCGGCGGTCGGGCGGCCAACGGCGTCGGCATCGGCGGCCGCGGCCCCGGTGAGACGAAGATCGAGATCGACCGCCGCCGGATCAACTCCCGCATCGCCAAGCTGCGCAACGAGATCAAGGAGATGAAGACCGCCCGCGACGTGAAACGTTCGCAGCGGGCGACGCGACGGGCGCCGAGCGTCGTCCTGGCCGGCTACACGAACGCCGGCAAGTCGTCGTTGCTGAATCGCCTCACCAACGCCGGTGTCCTCGTCGAGAACGCCCTCTTCGCCACCCTCGACCCCACCGTCCGGCGGGCCGAGACCGGGGACGGCCGCGAGTACACGCTGGCCGACACGGTCGGCTTCGTCCGGCACCTGCCCACGCAGCTCGTCGAGGCCTTCCGGTCGACGCTGGAAGAGGTGGCCGACGCCGACCTCATCGTCCACGTCGTCGATGCCGCCGACGCCGATCCCGAGGCGCAGATCCGCGCTGTCCGTGAGGTCATCGCCGACATCCCCGGCACCGCCGACATCGCCGAGCAGATCGTCTTCAACAAGTCCGACGCGGCCGAGCCCGAGGTGCTGCTGCGGCTGCGGTCCCTGGTGCCCGACGCCGTCTTCGTCTCAGCGCGGACCGGCGCCAACCTCGCCGAGCTGCGGCAGCGCATCGACTCCCGGCTGCCCCGCCCGGACATCGAGGTCACCGTCCTGGTCCCGTACACCCGTGGGGATCTGGTGGCGCGGCTGCACGAGCGCGGCGAGGTCCTGGCGACCGAGCACACCGGCGGCGGCACGCTCGTCCATGCCCGCGTCGACGCTGCGCTCGCCGAGCTGCTGCGGCCCTTCGCGTCGGCCGGCGTGCCCTGAGTCGGCCGTCGTCCACCTGTGCGCCACCCGTACGACGCCGCGGGGTCGCTCCGGACCGCGTAACGTAGGTGCCGTTCGCTCGTCATCGCCCCCGAGGAGGCAGCCGTGGGTGCAATCTCCATCTGGCACATCGTGGTGGTCGCCGTCGTGGCCGCGTTCCTGTTCTTCGGCTGGAAGCAGCTGCCCGACATGGCCCGCTCCTTCGGCCGCTCGCTGCGCGTCTTCAAGACCGAGATCAAGGGCATGAACGAGGACGACGCGGCCCGCGAACACGCCCGGGAGGCCCGCGACGAGCCGGCCGAGCCCAAGCAGCTCGCGCCCCGGCCCGCCCCGGCGCGCGAGATCCCGCGGGCCGAGGTCGTCCGCAACCCCGACGCCGCCGGCTCGCGTCCCCGTCCGGCGCCGGGCCCCCGCGTCAGCCGCTGACTCAGGTCCTGCCTGCCGTCGTGACCGCGCGCGCCCTCACCGCGGCGCTGGCGGCGTGCCTGCTGGTGGTCCTGACGTCGCTGCTGCCGAGCCCGGCGGCAGCCGCGGGCCGTCTTGCGCAGGCACCGACCTTCGATCCCGACTCCTGCAAGCGCACCCCGGGCAGCAGCGCCCCCCGCTCCACCTGGGCGCTGCAGCGCCTCGACCTGGCTCGGACCAGTTCGTTCGCCACGGGACGTGACGAACGCACCGGTGCCGGCGTCCCGGTGGCGGTGGTCGACAGCGGCTTCGACGGCACCAACCCGCAGCTTCGAGGGGCCGACGTCGCCTCGCAGCGCAGCTCGCTGCGCAACGACCCCGGCCGTCGCTACAAAGACTGCATCGGTCACGGCACCAAGGTGTCGGCCATCATCGTGGCCCAGCCCGATCAACGACACCCCGACTTCGTCGGCGTCGCGCCGCGGGCGCGGCTGGTGCCGATCAAGGTCACCAACGGCGAGCAGGTCACCACCGCGGACGTAGCCCGCGGTATCGACCTTGCCGTGGCGGCCAAGGTCAAGATCATCAACGTCTCGCTCGCGCTGCCGGTGGACGTGCCGGTGCTGCGCGCCGCGGTCCAGCGGGCCCGCGACGCCGGCATCCTCATCGTCGCCGCCGCCGGCAACGACCAGCAGAACGCCAACGGGCTGCCGGTGTATCCGGCCGCCTACGCCTCGCGCTTCGACAACGTGGTGGCGGTCGCGGCCCTGAAGCAGGACAACACCATCGCGCCGTACTCGAGCTCGCGCTCCTCGGTCGGTATCGCGGCGCCCGGTGACCTGGTCCAGACGGTCGCCCTCGACGGCGGGTACCTCGTCGAGTCAGGCACCAGTTACGCCGCGCCCTACGTCTCGGGCGTGGCCGCCCTGGTGCTCGGCGAGAACCCGGGCCTTACCGCGAGTCAGCTGCGGGACCGGCTCGAGGCCACAGCCGAGGCACCGCCGGCCACCGTCCCCAGCCCCAGCTGGGGCTACGGCGTCCTCGACCCGTACCTGGCGGTGACCTCGCTGCGCGCCGCGCTGCCTGCCCGTGACGACAGCGCGCCGCGGCCGTCGGCCGTCGCGGCCCCGGTGCCGCCGGTGGCGCCGGACCACACCGCTCGCAACCGCACGCTCGCCCTCGCCTTCGGGTTCTTCGGCCTCACGGCGCTGGTGATGGCGGCGGCTGCCGTGCTCCGTGGCCGTCACGGGCAGCACGGGACGGCCGTCCCGCCGGCGGCGGGGTGAGACGGGCTGCGGCCGGACTCGTCGCCCTGCTGCTCGCCGCGACGACGCTGCCGGCACCGGCCGGCGCCTATCCGAACGACTCGTGGTGGTACCGCTACTACGACCTGCAGGGCGCGCATCGCATCAGCACGGGGACGGGCATCACCGTCGGCGTCGTCGACACCGGGGTGGAGGCGGCGCTCGGCGACCTCACCGGCCGCGTCCTGCCGGGCAAGTCCTACGTCGGACGAGGCGACGCCCGCAGCGACGTCGCCGATCCGTCCTCGACGATCGTCGGCCACGGCACCGAGGTTGCGGCGCTCATCGGCGGTACCGGCAGGGGCGCCGGCATGCTGGGGGTCGCGCCGGGCGCGAAGATCCTTCCGGTCGGCGTCTCGGCCGACGGCAAGGCCTTCGACACGGCGGCGATCGGCCGGGGCATCATGTGGGCCGTCGATCACGGCGCCGGGATCGTCAACGTCTCCGCCGGCGAGGCCGGGCGCTGTCCGGCGGCACAGCAGCGCGCCGTCGACTACGCCAACCGGCACGACGTCATCGTGGTGGCCGCGGTGGGCAACACGCCGGGTGGCCCCACCAACCATCCGGCCAACTGCGTCGGGGTGATCGGCATCGGGGGACTGGCGGCGTCGTCGACCCTCACGTCGTGGCGCGGGCAGACGACCGGAGCCGACATCGACTTCGTCGCGCCGGCGCAGAATCTGCGGGCGCTGCTGCTCACCGATCAGCTCTCCAACCCCGACAGCAGCGGCACCAGCGAGGCCGCTGCGCTCGCCTCCGGGGTCTTCGCGCTGCTGCGCGCCCGCTTCCCGCGGGCCTCGGCCCGGCAGATCGTCACCCGCGCGATGTACACGGTCCAGAGCGGCGCCGGTCGGGACAGGTACGGCACGCGTGTCGATGACCGGATCGGCTACGGCGCGCTGCTGCCGCGCTTCGCCCTCACCGAGGCCCCGCCGCCGGACGCCCGCAACCCGATCTACGACCAGATCGATCGGCGGCTCGGCCGGCCGGCGGCTGGCGGCGCAAGCACGCCGTCCCGGGCTGCCGCGGCGAGCACACCACCGGCGGGCGAGGCGTCCCGGCCGCCCTCGGATGCCGCGTCGGATGCGACGTCGGACGACGGTTCGGACGGCGGTTCGACCGCGGCCCCGGCCGTTGCCGCGGGGTTGGCTGGCGCGGCCCTGCTCGCGCTGCTCGTCGCCCTGGCTGCTCGCCGACGGCAGCGTCGGCGTGATGTCCGGCCGGTCGCTGCCACCGAGCCGTCCGTCGAGCCGCTCACCGAGCCGTTCGTCGACCAGTCCGTCGAGCCGCTCACCGAGCCGTCCGCCGGGCCGCTGACCGAGCCGTCCGCCGAGCCGTCCGTCGAGCCCTTCGCCGACCCGTCCGTCGAGCCGCTCAGCGAGCCGTCCGCCGGCGTCGTCGGCCGACCCCGACCCGCGCCCGGCCGCCCGCGACCTCGCTGAGGTCGGGTGGCAGGTGTCCGATTCGTGCCGCTCGGCTCGTTAGGGTGAGTCCGTGCGAGCCACCGCAGCGCGCCGAGCCGGCGCCGTGATCACCACTGCCGTCCTCACCGCCGCGGTCGCGGCCAGCGGAACTCCCGCGTCCGCGCTGCCCGCCGGGCAGTGGTGGTACGGCAAGCTCGAGATTGCCAAGGCCAACGCGGTAAGCACCGGCAAGGGCGTCACCGTCGCCGTGCTGGACACCGGCGTCAAGGCCAGCCTGCCCGACCTCGCCGGGCGAGTCGTTGCCGGCGCCTCGTACCAGGGCGGCGGGGACGGTCGCACCGACCAGCCCGACGGCGCTGCCTACTTCGGCCACGGCACCTCGATGGCAGGCTTTATCGCGGGAACCGGCGAGGGTGCGGGGATGCGCGGGGTCGCGCCGGACTCGAGAATCCTGCCGGTGGTGGTCGGGTCGAGCGACCGCATTCCCGACGAGAACGTCGCCAAGGGAATCCGCTACGCCACCGACCGTGGCGCCGCCGTGATCAACATGTCGCTCGGCATCACCGGTGGCTGCTCGAGCGCGGTGCAGCAGGCCGTCGACTACGCCGTGCGCAAGGACGTCATCCTCGTCGCCTCCAGCGGCAACGACGGCGCCGGTCAGGTCGACTCCCCGGCGTCGTGCGTCGGGGTGCTGGCGGTGGGGGGACTGGCCAAGTCCGCCGGGCTGGTGCCGTACTCGCGCAGCAACTACGGCCCGCAGGTCGATTTCGTCGCCCCGGCAGAGGGCATGACGTCGCTGTTCTTGAACAACACGCTCTCCGCCTCGGACGCGCAGGGGACAAGCATCGCGTCGGCCATCGTGGCGGGTTCTTTTGCGCTGATGCGCTCGAAATTCCCCGACGACTCGGCGCGTCAGATCGTCACCCGCGCGCTCTACAACGTGTCGAACAAGCTGGGCGGCAAGATCTTCGCGAAGCGGATCGACGACCGGCTCGGCTACGGCGAGTTCCTGCCCCGTTACGGCCTCACCGACGCGCCGCCGGCGGGGGCGAAGAACCCGATCTACGACGAGATCGAGCAGCATCTCCGCGCGGCGGGTCCGAGCAGCGGCACCACGGTTGCCCCGACGACGGCCCCGAGCACCGCGCCGACGTCGTCGAGCGCCACGGGCCGGCAGGACACCGGCGGCTTGTCGTCGTCGGTTAAGGCCCTGCTCGCCGCCGTCGTGATCGTCGTCGTCATCGGATTCGTCCTGCTGGCCACCCGAGCGCGTCGCCGACCGCGGGGACCGGTTCCGCCAACGAGCTGATCCGGCCCCCGTCCCGCCCCTGCTTACCCGTGATGCCTTCCCGCGCCGACCGGCCCGTTACGGAGCGGAGTGGCCCATCACGGAGCCGAGTGGTCGATTCCGAAGTGGAGTGGCCCATCACGTAGCCGAGTGGTCGATTCCGGGGCCGAGTGGCCCATCACGTAGCCGAGTGGCCGATTCCGGGGCCGAGTGGTCGCACACGGTGCGACCACTCGGCCGAAGAATCGACCACTCGGCGCAGACGGGGCCGAGGCGGACCGACCACTCGGCGCAGACGGGGCCGAGCGGAATTGACCACTCGGCGCAGACGGGGCCGAGGCGGATCGTCCACTCGGTGTAGACGGGGCCGAGGCGGATCGTCCACTCGGTGTAGACGGGGCCGAGGCGGATCGTCCACTCGGCCCAGACGGGGCCGAGGCGGTCAGTGGATGACGCCGGGCAGGTTCTCCTCGGCGCCCCAGATGTCGTCGTCCTCGGAGAGCCAGGTGGTGCGCTCCCGCTCGTCGTCGTCGCCGCCGTGCTGGCCGTGCATCGGCATCATCATGCCGCGCCCGCCCACGCCGGCCGCGCCGCCGGCCGTCCCACCGGCGCCGGGACCGAAGCCACCGGCACCGCTGCCGGCCCCGAGCGCGCCGTTGGCGCCGCCGCCGAGACCCGCGCCGGCGCCCGCACCCGCGGCGTTGGGGTCGAGCCCGCCGAGGCCGGCACCGCCCGCGCCGCCGCCGAGCGCGCCTGCTCCGCCGCCGAGCCCGGCCAGCGAGCCGTCGGTGTTCAGACCGGCGCCACCGGGACTGATGCCCGCGCCACCGCCGGAGTAGTGCGAGGGGTCGTAGCCGGACGGGTCGTAGGACGACGGGTCGTACGGGGTGGGGGTGTAGTCGTTCCGACCCGGGTCGGTGATCTCCGGACGGGTCCCGTCGATGTCGTCGTCGTTGCGGTCGGGATGCGTCAGGGTGCTGTTGTTGTCCAGCTCCGGCGGCTTGCCGATGGTCGGCGACGTGGGGCCCCCCACATGGGCCGCCGAGCCGGGGCCACCCATCGACGGGGCGCCGCCGGGCGAGCCGAGGCCCGGCGTCGCCGCGCTCTGGCTGGAGCCGTACTGGCCGTCGACCTTGATCTCGGAGGGCACCGTGTCGGGCATGACGTCCATGTCGGACTTGAATGCCTGCAGCAGGGAGTTGTAGTCGTGCGCCGCGGCGCGGTCGTCCCCGCCGGTGACGGAGTTGCCGATGAAGCCGGCCACGCTCTGGCCGTGACCGTAGGTGTTCTTCATCGAGGTCATGTTCTGCGCCATGTTCTGGAAGGCGCTCTGCATGCGAGCCGCGTTCGAGACCTGTCGAGCCATCGTGGCGTGCAGCCCCCGCATGATGGGCAGCGCCGTGTCGGCGTCGTCACCCTCCCATGCGGACTCCAGCTTGCTGATGGCCGAGGCGAGGGCGACCTGATGGTTGTCGGCCGCGGTGCGGACGTTGCCCCAGGCCGTCGCCATCTGGGTCAGCTGCTCGGGGTTGGCCTGCGACATGGCGTCGTGGACCTTGTCGAAGGCGCCGGACCCGATCATGTCCATGATCATTCCGCCGCCGACGCCGACCAGCAGGTCGCGGCCGGCGCTCTCCACCGCCGACGGTGCGTCGAGCGAGCCGCCGACCTGCCCGCCGCCGGCGCCGTGGATGATGCCGGGGTCGTAGTACTTGGGGTTGCCGGGGAAGCCGCCGCCGATCCCGCCGCCACCGCCGTCGCTCGCTGTCAGAGCCATGACCGTCAGCCCTTCCCGTCGCCGGTGCTCGCGCCGCCGCCGCTGGTGTCGGTGCCGTCGGCGGCCTGCCGGTGACTGTTCTCGTTGGTCTCGTAGTTGGTGATCGTCGTGCTCAGCAGCCCGATGACGGTGCCGAGGCCCTGGCCGGAACGCTGGAAGACCCCGCGGATCGCCTCGGTGCGGGCGTCGACGTACTGGGCCAGGCTCGCGCCGGCGTTGTCCACCAGCGGTCCCAGACCGCTACGGATGGAGGTGATGTCGCCCATGTGGGCCGCCGCGCCGGAGGACTTGCCCATCTCGCTCTGCAGGTCGTTCAGGTCGTCCAGCACGCTCTTGAGCGTGTCGAGCTCGACCTTGGTCAGCTTCGTCATCTCCGGTCACGCCCACATCTGCGCGTTGGTGGTGACGGTCTTGCGGTAACCGTCGTGCGCGTCGCGGGTGACGTCCTTGATGCTCTTGAGGAGGTTGTTCAGGTCGCGGGACGCCTTCTCCCACGCGGCCTTCTTCTCCACGTAGAGCACCTGGGCCGAGCCCTCCCAGCCGGCGACCATGGGGGCGAGATCCGCCTCGAGCCGGTCCAGGATGCCTTCGAGGGCGTCGTGCCGCTTGCCGAAGTCCTGCGCGGCGGCGTCAAGCTTGTCGTGGTCGACGTAGATCATGTCGTTGCCTCCCTCAGGCCTGGATCTGGCTGGTCATCAGGGTGTGGTCGCCAGTCTGCTGCGACTCCTGCCCGGTGTAGATCGCGTGGGTCCGCAGCAGCGCCGCGCGCATCTCGATCAGCGAGTTGCGGATGGTCGCGGCGTCGTTGCCGAAGCGCTCGTGCATCTTCGCGTGGGCGCTCGCCGCGTCACCCGACCACGCGCTGAGCATGGTGCTGACGTCCTTGCCCAGCAGGTTCAGCACGGTGTCGATGTCGTCGAGGGCGTTCTGGATCTTCGACGCGCCCGCGGCGATCAGTTCGGTGTTGACGCGCAAGATGGTCATCTCCCCAAGTCCTTCCGGCGAGGCGTGGCGTGCCCCGCGGACCGTTCACCCACCGCGGACCGGTCTCGTTTGCGACCGGCCCGCCGGCGGGATCACGACCAGTTGTTGGCAGCCGCGTTCTCGGCGGCGCGGTAGTTCTCGTGAGCCTTGCCGACGGCCTGACCGATGTTGTTCAGCACGACCGACAGCGCCTGCGCGGCGTCGTCCCACTGCTTCTTGCACTGCAGGTAGGACTCCTGCGCCTGGCCGGACCAGCTGTTGATCATCGGCTGCAGGTCGCTCTCGAGCTGGTCGAGGGTGGCGGTCAGCTTGGCGTAGTTGTTGCGGATGCCCTGCTCACCGGTGGCCAGGGACTCGAACTGGACCTTGATCTCGCTCATGATGGTTCCTCTCGGAAAAGAAAGTCGGTGGGTGCCGGAGTGCGGCGGGTCAGCCGTTGATCTGGCCGGCGAGGCCGGTCATCGTCGAGGTCTCGTCGGCTTCCTGCGTGCCGTAGGTGCGGTGGGTCGAGACGAGGGCCTCGTGCATCTGCCGCAGCGCCTGGTTGATCTTGTTGGCCTGCTGCTCGAAGGCCTGGTGCACCCCGGTGAAGGCGTTGGAGGCCTCGCCGCGCCAGCCGCCCATCATGGTCTCGACCTCGGAGCGCAGGTTCTGGATGTGCCCCTGGATCTGGTTGGACGCGTCGTCGACCTTGGTCGCGCCCTGCTGCATGGCTTCCTGGCTGGTAGTGAACTGGCTCATGCCGTTCCCCTCTCACGCGTGTCGTTTCCTGCTGGTGAAATGACCATACGAAGGGGCCTGCGGGCACGCCAGTGGAACGCGTGGGGACTACTTCCCCTGTCGCTGCCCGGGCCCGGGGAGGAGTCCCCGTCACCGGGGATGGACCCCGGACCAGGTCAGCTGCCGACGCGCCGCAGCGCCTCGCGCTGGCTCAGCGCCGGACCGGACCGCAGCAGCGCGAGCAGCGCGGCCGGCACCTTGGTGACGTCGTCGCTGCTGTAGCCGAAGCCCGCCAGGATGGCATTGGACGAGGCCGCGAACTTCGTACCGGAGTCGCCGACGAGGTAGACGGTGGGGGAGGTCCCGATCGCGCCGAGCAGGGCCGCGCGGCCGGGCGGGACGACGACGTCGTCGGCGAGGCCGCGTTGCGACTGCGCGCTCTCGCTGACGGCGGTCACGCGGAACGAGGGCAGCCGGCTCGGCGGCACCGCGAGGCGGGGTTCGTCCGACCCGGCCCGGAACTGCGCGCAGATCCCGCCACTGCCGGCGGGGGCGGCGGCGATCACCGGGATGGTGCCGGGCAGCCCACTCAGCTGGTCGGTGACGATCGACTGCCACTGGCGGCTCGGCTGCGAGAGCACCGTGCTCTCCGAGGCCGACACCGGGTCGAGCAGGGCGCCGTTCGGTCCGAGCGGCAGCGTCTGCAGCAGCGCCCGCTGCACCGGGGTGACCGCGGCCAGGCCGTCCGGCATCGCCACGAAGTAGCGGCCGCTCGAGGTGCGGACGAGCTGCCCGACGACGGCGTCCACTCCCGTCCGCCGAGCCGACGAGCCGGCGCCGGGCAGGCTCGGCGGAGCCAGCGCCGGTCCCTGCGGGATGGTGTCGAGGAAGGCCCGTCCCACCCGCAGCGGCTGCTCGTCGGCGTAGCCCAGCGACGTGGCGACCCGACCGGCGGGGACAGCGAGGCGGTGGCCGTCGTAGAGCAGGTAGCTCTGCGACCCGCTGCCGGTGTCGACGAGGACGGCCTGCGAGGCCGGCAGCGTCCGGGCCCCGACGTCGTCGCCGAGGTGGACGGTGACCTCGACGCCGACCTGGCCGGGGGAGGTGACCTGCTGACGCGAGCAGGCGGTGAGCGGAGAGCTGATCAGGTCGTCGGCGTCGGGCAGCGACTCGGGCAGGCCGATCACGCCGATCTGCGGCTCCCGCGGGACGCCGGCGATATCGCTGCTGTCGACCTTGACGATCCTGGCGCGCTGCGTGCCGCCGAGGGCCAGCACGCCGGAGGTGTAGTTGGCGATCGAGTGGAGCTTGCCGTCGATGTAGACGTAGTTGGTGCCGGTGTCGACGTCGACGATGATCGAGCCGGCCTCCTTCCACGAGTCGCCGGCCTTCGGGCGGATGAGTCCGAAGACGGTGAAGCCGACCGTGACGAGGACGGCGATCATGATCCCGGAGATCGTGGTGATGGTCAGCCGCCGCATCGGCGGGTCGACGATGTTGGGCTCGCCGGTGATGAGCGCCGCCAGCGCCCGACGACTCTGGAACCGGTACGCCTGCAGCTGATCGCGTCGGGTCTGCACGGGTGCCGGTCCTTCCTGCCCCGGCCGGGGCGTCGGTTTCCGAGACGGTGCGTCGAACAATACGGTGCACGTGGGACCGCGGGGAGGAGAGCAGATGCCGAGAGCCACCATGACGCAGCTGGTGCTGGTCGAGGCTGCGGCGGCCGCCGTGCTCGGCGGCCACGCGCTCGGGCCGGCCTGGTACTACGCCGGCATCGTGGCCGCGGTCGTGCTGTTGCCGCTGGCCCTCGTGCCCCGCGACCGCCGCTGGCTGTACCAGGTGGCGGTCTCGCGGTGGGGGTTGCTGCGACGCACGCGCCGGCTGCGGGGTGTCGCGGGGACGGGGTCGGCGCCGCTGGCCGGGCTGCTGGGCGACTATCGCATCGAGCGTATCGAGGGCAGCCGCGGCGGCAGCGATGTGGCGGTGGTCCGGGCCGGCACGACCTGGACGCTGCCGCTGGTGCTGACCCTCGACGGCGTCACCAACGACGATGCCGCCGTCCCGCTGGACCTGCTCGCCGGGCTGTTGGACATCGAAGGGGTGCCGATGTCGAGTGTCCGGCTCTTCACCCTCGCCACGCCGGCGGCGACGGTCGGCCAGGCACCGGCCGGCCCCGCCGCCCCGCTGCCGCGGCTCGTGGCGCGGTACTGCCTCATCACCCTGGACACCCGCCGCGCCGCCGCGGCCATCGCCGACCGCGGCGCCCCGGATCCGGCCATCAGGCAGATCATGCGGCGCTGCGCAGTGACCACCGAGCAGGTGATGGCCACCGCGGACGTCGCCGTGCGCCGCCTGGACGAGGACGGTGTCGCCGGCCTCTTCGGCACCTGGATGGGACCGGTGGCCGAGCGCACCGGCCACCGTCCCGACCCGGTCAGCGAGGGGTGGCGCGACGTCCGGGTGGGTGGCACCTGGTCGAGCACCTTCGCGGTGTCGGGCCGCGGTCCGGACATCGCCGAGCGGGTGGCCCAGCTGGCCGCGGCGGCGCCGACGCCGGTGGTCGGCACCTGCCTGGTGCTGCGTCCCGGTCGTCGGGGCGCGGTCGAGGCCACCATGCTGGTGCGGATGAGCGCACCGGACGACCGCCCGCCCACCGACGCCTACGCCTCGCTGGCGGTGCTCGCGCCGGCCTACGACCTCACCATGCAGCGCGCCGTCGGCGAGCAGGCCGAGCTGCTGCGCGCCACCACGCCGCTGGGTCTCGGGGAGCGGGTGTGAGGAACGGGATCGTCTCGCTGGAGTGGCAGCCCGGCGCGCGCGTCGAGGCTCCGGCCTCCGGCGTGCGCTTCGGCCGGGGTCCGGACGGGCCGGTGACGCTGCGACTCTTCCGCGTCGGCGGCACCCGGGTCGTGGTCGCAGCCCGGGTTCTCCCGGCCCAGCTCGTCGTCGTCCGGGCGGCCGCCGCCGGTGTCCCGGTACAGGTGGTGACGAGCCGGCCGCAGCTGTGGCAGCCGCTGGCGGCCGGCCTGCCGGGCAGCCGCGTCCTGCCCGGCGCGGACGAGTTGCGTCCCACCGGCGGTCCGGGGCTGATCGTGGACGACCGCCCCGTCGAGGGACGCACGCCGATCGAGATCAGGCCGTGGCAGTGCCGGCTGGACATCCGCTCGCAGTGGGCGCCGTCGGAGCTGTCGTCGCTGGCTCGCTACGACCTCGCCGTCTTCGGTGCCGTCGCCGCCGAGACCACCCGCGCCCTCGCTGCCGGCTTCGGCCTCCCGCGCGGCGGCGCCGAGCCGCTGGCCCGCCTCGACGCGTCGTCGTTCGCGATCCTGCGTCGCCGCGGTGCCCCCACCGGTCCCGGCAGCGGTGTGGCGGTGGTCTCGCTGGATCCGACCTCGGCCGAGGCCGCGCTGCTGGAGCGGGCGCGGGGCTTCGGCTCGCCAGGTGCGAGGGTGCTGCCGTAGCTCCGCCCCGGCGAGCGCGGACGGGCGAGAGCGGCGTCGCAGGCGGGCGCCGATCGGTCTCAGGGCTTGGGCAACCCGCGGGCCGCGCCGTAGACACCCATGACGGCCAGGCCCAGCGGGATCACCGAGAGCACCAGCAGGGATTCGAGGATGTCGGCGGCGCGACCGATGCCCGGCGTGTACCGGCGGCCGGGCAGCGTCACCGCCAGCCCGACGAGGACGAGGGCGAGCGCGGCGGCCGGGGCCAGGTAGCCGAGCAGGCGGGCGTTGCCGGTGGCGTCCGCGGTGGCGGTCACGAGGACGGCGAGCAGCGCCACCGCGCCCGCCGCGAGCAGGGCGATCCGCTGCGCGCGCCCGGTGAAGAGGCGGGCGCGCAGCAGCGTGATGAGGCCCAGGATGACGGCGAGGATCTCCTCGGTGATCCCGTGGCCGGCGATGACCACCGCCGAGCCCGCGATGGCGGCGGCCACGCCGGAGATCAGCCCCGTGAGGTAGGAGTCGGCACGGACTGCCTGCGCCAGGATCTGCTGCGAGTCGACCGTTCCGGTATCGCGGCGCAGGTCGGCGGCGTCCTGCGGGATGGTCGGCAGCGGCAGCCGGGAGAGCCGGAACGACAGCGCCGGCAGGAACGGCGAGAAGGCCAGCGCGACGGTGGCGACGATGGCCGCGGTGGCCGGACCGGAGAGGGTCGTGGCCGTGGCGATGGTGGTGCCGACAGCGCCGAGCACGCCCAGCGTGACGACGCCGACGAAGCCGGCGACGCCCACGCCCAGCACGGCGAGCAGGACAGCCGCCACCAGGGTCGCCGCCCCGGAGGCGACGAGGACCTGCGGCGCGCCGAAGTCCAGCAGCGACCGGTCGCCACCGACGCCGACGGCGCCGGCCGCCGCGGCGTAAGCGACTGCGAAGCCGCCGGCGGCCAGCGCCGGGACGCGGCGGCCGTAGAACCTGGCCACGGCGATCGCCGCCAGCGCGAAGAGGGCCGCGGCGACACCCGCCACGACCGTCGGCAGCAGCCAGCCCGGGCCGCTGCCCAGCAGCCCCAGCAGGGTGACCGCGACCAGGACGCCGGCCAGGCTCGCCGCGGCGCGCATGGTGTGCTCCGGGCGCCACCGCACGGTACGGGTGAGCACCCCGGTGGCGACGGCCTCCAGCACGTCGTCGAAGGCGAGCTCGGGCAGGTGGCTGGCGCGGGTCCGCAGGTGCAGCGTGTCGCCGTCGCGCAGCTGGCTGGCGGCGAGCGTGGTGCCGGGGTCCAGCGGGCTCTCGCCGGCGCGCTGCAGCACCCAGCCGCCCTCGGCGGCGCCCTGGTCGGCGGTCTCGCGGCCGAGACTGCCCACCACGATGGTGAGCAGTTCGGCCACCGACAGCTGCAGCGGCACGGCGAGGTCCACCCGCAGGTGCGACGAGATGATCGTCAGCCGGCAGCTGTTGGCGACCACGCTCGCGGACATCGCCCCTCCTCGAACCCGGGTGTGCGGACCGACGAGCCGCGTGCGGCGGGCCCGTCCGGTTACGATCTCGACCATCGACGCCGGCGCGGCAGGCGCTACGGCAGTGATCACCGTAACGGAGGGCACGGTTGGGCACCGAGCTGTTCCGTCGCCCGGCTCGCCGGCAGGGTCCGCTGGAGCCGCGCGGGGAGATCGTCCTGGAGTCGCCACCCGAGCTGCCCGAGACCGTCGCCGGCGGCGGCGCCGGGCAGGTGCTCACCTACTTGCCGATGCTCGCCGGTGCCGGCGCCACCGGGCTCTTCGTCACCGGTTCCGGCGGTACCCCGATCACCTACCTCGCCAGCGGGATGATGGCGCTCTCCATGGTGGGCATGGCCGCCGGCAGCATCGGTCGCAGCTCCGGGGAGAAGCGGCGCCGCCTCGACGGCGACCGGCGGGACTACCAGCGCTACCTGGAACAGGTCCGTCGGCGGGTGCGCCGGGCCGCCGAGCAGCAGCGCGCAGCGGCGCTGTGGCACCACCCCGATCCGGACACGCTCTGGTCCGTCGTGCTGGGTAGCCGGATGTGGGAGCGGCGACCTGGTGACGAGGACTTCCTCGTGGTGCGCACCGGGCGTGGTCCGCAGCGACTGGCCGTCTCGCTGGTGACACCGGAGACCAAGCCGGTGGAGGATCTCGAGCCCATCTCGGCGCTGGCGCTGCGCCGCTTCGTCCGCACGCACGGGACTGTCGCCGACCTCCCCGCTGCTCTGGCGTTGCCGTCCTTCGGGCGGCTGGTGCTCACCGGCCCGCGGGAGGAGTCCAGGGCGATGGCGCGGGCCATGGTGGCCCAGCTGGCCACCTTCCACACCCCCGACGACCTGCTCGTCGCCGTCTGCGCCAGTCCCGTGGCGGCGGCGCAGTGGGAATGGCTCAAGTGGCTGCCGCACTCGCTGAGTCCGGACGCCTACGACGCCGTCGGCCAGGTGCGCATGATCGGCGACGATCTCGTCGCCGTCGAGAACCTCTTCGGCGACACCATCACCGGCCGGCCCCGCTTCGGCGGCGGCACCTTCGACGGGCCGCATCTGGTGATCGTCGTCGACGGCGGCCGGGTGCCGGGGGAGTCGCAGCTGCGCGGCAACCTGCTGCAGGGCGTCACCGTCCTGGACCTCGACCACAGCACCGGCTCGGATTCCGGGGCCGGGGTGCTGCGGCTGGACATCCGGCACGACGCCCGCGACGGTCGTCAGGGCGAGCGCGCGACGAGGCAGCTGGACATCGTCCGCCGCGACCGGACGGGGCAGGAGACGCGCACCTACGTCGGCGTCCCGGACGCCTTCTCCGTCGTCGAGGCGGAGGTGCTGGCCCGGCAGATGAGCCCGCTGCGGGTCTCGACGGCGAGCGCCGAGCCGACCGACGCGCTGGCCGGCGACCTGACGCTGCCGGAGCTGTTGCGCATCGGCGATCCGCGCAGCGTGGACCCCGCGGTGACCTGGCGGCCGCGGGCGCCGCGGGACCGGCTGCGGGTGCCGATCGGCATCGGTCCGGGCGGGCAGCCGGTGGATCTGGACATCAAGGAGTCCGCGCAGGGCGGCATGGGTCCGCACGGTCTGGTCATCGGCGCCACCGGTTCGGGCAAGTCGGAGCTGCTGCGCACCCTGGTGCTGGGACTGGCGCTGACGCACTCGTCGGAGACGCTGAACTTCGTCCTCGTCGACTTCAAGGGTGGCGCGACCTTCGCCTCGCTGGACGTCCTGCCGCACACGTCGGCGATCATCACCAACCTCGAGGACGAGCTGATCCTCGTCGACCGGATGAAGGACGCCATCCAGGGCGAGATGGTGCGCCGGCAGGAGGCGCTGCGCGCCGCTGGCAACTACGCCTCGCTCCGGGACTACGAGAAGGCCCGCGAGCAGGGGGCGCCGCTGGAGCCGATGCCGTCGCTGTTCATCGTGGTGGACGAGTTCAGCGAGCTGCTGTCGGCCAAGCCGGACTTCATCGACCTCTTCGTCATGATCGGCCGCCTCGGCCGGTCGCTCGGGGTGCACCTGCTGCTCGCCTCGCAGCGGCTGGAGGAGGGCAAGCTGCGCGGCCTGGACACGCACCTGTCCTACCGGGTCGGGCTGCGCACCTTCTCGGGTATGGAGAGCCGGGTCGTGCTCGGCGTCCCGGACGCCTACGAGCTCCCCGCCGCCCCCGGCAACGGTTACCTCAAGGAGGCCACCGAGGGGCTGGTCCGCTTCAAGGCCGCCTACGTCTCCGGCGCGTACACCGCGACCACCACGCAGGGCCCGGATGTCGGCGAGGGGCCGCGGCGCCAGATCCTGCCCTACCAGCTGGACTACCTCGCCCCGCGCGAGGAGAGCCGGGGTGAGCCGGCGCCGGAGGAGACCCCCAAGCCGGACGACCGGGCCGGCCCCGGCGACACCATGCTCGACATCCTCGTCGGCCGGCTCGAAGGGGCTGGCGTCCCGGCGCGCAAGGTCTGGCTGCCGCCGCTCGACGTCCCGCCCACCCTGGACGAGCTCCTGCCGCCGCTGGGCGAGACCGAGTTGGGGCTGCGGCCGGCCGACTGGGATCCGGCTCCCTCGCTGGCCGCGCCGATCGGGCTCATCGACCGCCCCTTCGACCAGCGCCGCGACCCGCACTGGGTCAACCTCGCCAGCTCGCACTTCGTGGTGATCGGCCGGCCGCAGAGCGGCAAGTCGACGGTGCTGCGCTCGCTGATCGCCGGCCTGGCGCTGACCCACACCCCGGAGCAGGTGCAGTTCTTCTGCCTGGACTTCGGCGGCGGCACGCTCACCGGGCTCGCCGACCTGCCGCACGTCGGTTCGGTGGCCACCCGGCTCGAACCGGACCGGCTGCGCCGCACCATCGCCGAGGTCAACACATTGCTGACCCAGCGCGAGGAGCTCTTCACCGAGCACCGCATCGACTCGATGGCCAGCTACCGCCGCGCGGTGGCGCAGGGACGCATTCCGCGGGACGGTTTCGGTGACCTCTTCCTCGTCGTCGACGGCTGGGGGACGGTACGCAACGACTACGAGGCGCTGGAGACCGCGATCACGCAGATCGCCGGACGAGGTCTGGGCTACGGGGTGCACGTGGTGCTCTCGATCCAGCGCTGGATGGAGCTGCGGCCGGCGCTGAAGGACCTCATCGGCACCCGGTTGGAGCTGCGACTCGGTGATCCGACCGAGTCCGAGTTCGACCGCAAGGTCGCCCGGGACATCCCCGAGGCCAGTCCCGGCCGGGGACTGAGCCCGCAGAAGCTGCACTTCCTCTCTGCGCTGCCCCGCATCGACTCGCGACCCTCGGCCGAGGACGTCGTCGACGGCGTGGCCGACCTGGTGCAGCGGGTCGCCTCGGCATGGTCGGGGCCGGTGGCACCGCCGGTGCGGCTGCTGCCCGACGAGCTCGGCTACGACGAGCTGCCGCCGATCGATCCGACGCGCGCCGCCGTGCCGATCGGGGTCGACGAGGACGTGCTGCAGCCCGTCTTCGTCGACTTCGACGCCGAACCGCACTTCGTCGTGGTCGGCGATGTCGAGTCGGGCAAGTCCAACCTGCTGCGTGCGATCGCCAAGGGGATCACCACCCGCTGGACGCCGAAGGAGGCGAAGGTCATCACCTTCGACTACCGGCGCGGCCTGCTCGGGGCGATCACCACGCCGCACCAGATCGGCTACGTGATGAACTCCGTCGCCGCGCCCGAGACGGCGAGCAACATCGTGGCGGCGCTGCGGGACCGGCTCAAGGGCATCCAGGTCGACCCGTCGGCCGGCGAGGTCCCGACCTGGAACGGACCGAAGCTCTTCCTGCTCATCGACGACTACGAGTCGCTCACCGGTGGCGCGGGGCCCAACCCGATGCACGGCCTCATCGAGTTCCTGCCGCAGGCCCGCGACATCGGCCTGCACGTCGTGCTGGCGCGCTCGGCCGGTGGCGTCGGGCAGGGGATGTTCGAGCCCTTCATGCGCAATTTGCGCGACATGGGGACGCCGGGACTGCTGCTCTCCGGAACGAAGGACGAGGGCGCCGTGCTCGGTTCGCAGAAGATGGAGCCGTTGCCGCCGGGACGCGGCAAGCTGGTGCACCGCCGGCACGCGCCGGTGCTGGTGCAGACGGCGCGACTGGCCGCCGAGACCCCGCCGCCGGTGAGCGAGCCGGGTCCGGAGCCTGCTCCGGCGAGCTGACCTGCTCGCCGGAGCAACGTGGCTCAGACCTTGCGCAGCACCGTCACGACGCGGCCGAGGATGGTCGCGTCGTCGGCCGGGATGGGGGAGTAGGCCGCGTTGTGCGGCAGCAGCCAGGCGTGGCCGTCGCGCCGCTGCAGCGTCTTTACCGTGGCCTCGCCGTCGATCATGGCGGCGACGATCTCGCCGTTCTCGGCGTCCTGCTGCTGCCGGACCACCACCCAGTCACCGTCGGCGATGGCGGCGTCCACCATCGAGTCACCGACGACCTTGAGCAGGAAGAGCGTGCCGTCGCCGACCAGGGACTTCGGCAGCGGCAGCACCTCCTCGATCATCTGCTCGGCGAGGATGGGGCCGCCGGCGGCGATGCGACCCACCATGGGGACGAAGACCGGTGCCTCGCCCCGCGGCGCGTCGTCGGAGACCGCGACGGCGCGACGCGCCGCCTTGCCACGGCCGGGAGCCGAGGACGGGCCGGCCGGCTGCTCGCGGACATCGACGGCGCGGGGACGGTTCGGGTCACGGCGCAGGTAGCCCTTGCGCTCCAGCATGGCCAGCTGGTGGGCGACGCTGGAGGTCGAGGCAAGCCCGGCCGACTCGCAGATCTCGCGGATGCTGGGCGGGTAGCCGCGACGCTCCACCGAGTCGCGGATGACGTCGAGGATGGCCTGCTGGCGCCTGGTCAGCCCGGTGACGGGGTCGGGCATCTCGGTGACCTTGGGGCGTCCGGGGCCTCGCCGCGGCGCCGGCACCTCGGCCGCAGCCGCCGCGGGATCGCTCCCGCCCTGCGCCGCGTCGGTGTCGGACGTCGGTGTCGACGCCGATCGGGCTGACTTCTTGGCTGCCACCGTTCGTGCCTCCCCATCGAGGTGAGCCGTCCGCCGATCGGTCATCGGCGACCCGGTTCGATCATCAGTTCGATGGGCCGACCGTAGCCCTCGCGACGAGTCGGATCAAACACGTGTTCGAACGACACGCCGGGTCCGCGTAGAAATTGTCAGACCCCGCTGGTACACATTCGAATAAGCGTTCGTTCGAATGCCCGTTCGAACCGTGTTCGACTCTCGCCCCCACCCGGGGACGAGCACCGATGACCACCGGAGGTCCCAGATGTCGGCCGCTACCACCCTCTTCGCACCGGGCTTCGACGACACCGACGACGCCGAGTTCCCGGGCTCGTTCGATTCGTCGCTGCCCCGCCGTCGGCACCTGGCGGCGGTCCCGTCGGCGCCGGTCGCCGGCCCCCGGAGGATGCGCGGCACGGTGCTGGCGCCGTCCCGTCCGGCTGTCGCCGTCGCTCCCGTCGCGGTGCTCCTCGCCCCGGAGCGCGAGGCCGCGCCGGTCCGGCTCACGCGCCGGGGCGTGGTCGTGCTCTCCGTCCTCGTCGCCGCCGTCGGCGGCCTGCTGGTATGGCTCGCGGCGGCCTCGGCGCCGTCGGAGGCCGCCGGTCCGGCTACCGGTTCGGTCCCGGCAGTGGTGACGGTGACCTCGGGGGAGACGCTGTGGTCCATCGCCTCGCGGATCGCGCCCGACGCGGACCCGCGCGCCGAGGTCGAGCACCTGCGCACGCTCAACCACCTGGACGATGTCGCGCTCGAGCCGGGTCAGCAGCTGCGCACGCGCTGATCGGTTCGACCGGAACGCCCCGACCTGTGCCGGGTCTCGGGGCGTTTGGCGACCCCACGACGGGGCGGTGACGGCGTCACCGAGTGACGAACTGCACGACACGCCCCGGGTGGCCCTTGCGGAACATCGTGGTCGGCCTTAGCGTTCACCCCAACATCTAGTAGTTACAACGATGTGCTTCGTCCACAAGTTGGGGTTCGGTGTCCACAGGGCGCCGGGTTCGTCCACAGGTCGGTCCCCAAGTTGTCGACAGGTTCGTCCACAGCGACGAGCGTTGGGCACGCCGCTGTTCCGGGACACGAGAAGGGGAGAACAGGTGCGCTGTCCGTACTGCCGTCACCCGGATTCCCGCGTCGTCGACTCTCGGGAGCACGACGAGGGCCAGGTCATCCGGCGTCGCCGGTCCTGTCCCGAGTGCGGGCGGCGTTTCACCACCGTCGAAGAGGCGACGCTGGCTGTCATCAAGCGCAGCGGCGTCACCGAGCCCTTCAGCCGCGCCAAGGTGGTGAGCGGTGTCCGCCGCGCCTGCCAGGGCCGTCCCGTCGGCGACGACGACCTCGCCCAGTTGGCCCAGACCGTCGAGGAGGCGATCCGGGCCACCGGCGCCGCCGAGATCGACAGCGACGAGATCGGCCTGGCCATCCTGCGGCCGCTCCGGCGGCTGGACGAGGTGGCGTATCTCCGCTTCGCGAGCGTCTATCAGGCCTTCACCTCGGCCGAGGACTTCGAGAAGGCCATCGTCGACCTCCGTCACGACCGCGACAGCGCACCGGCGAACGACGCCGGTGCTGCCGACCAAGCCGGCGCCCCTGCCTGAGCGCCTGGAACCCCGACATCCCCACATCGTCACCACCCCACCGCGCCACACCGTCTCCGGATCAACGGCGCCACCACAGCATCCGCACCTCCCACCCCCGGCACGCAGTCCCAGGAAGGACATGTTCATGACCGAAGCCGACATCTCCCGCACGAGTGAGACCGACACCGCCTCCGAAGCCAAGGGCCACTACCCGGCCGACGGCCTGCGCGTCGAGCGCGTCTACACCTCCGAAGGCGTGCACCCCTACGCCGAGGTGAGCTGGGAGCGTCGCGACGTCGTCATGACCAACTGGCGTGACGGCTCGATCAACTTCGAGCAGCGGGGCGTCGAGTTCCCCGACTTCTGGTCGGTCAACGCCGCGAACATCGTCACCACGAAGTACTTCCGCGGCGCCGTCGGCAGCGATGCCCGCGAGTGGTCGCTGCGCCAGCTCATCGACCGCGTCGTCAGCAAGTACGCCGCCGCGGGTCGCGAGCACGGCTACTTCGCCTCGCCCGCCGACGCCGAGATCTTCGAGCACGAGCTCACCTGGATGCTGCTGCATCAGGTCTTCAGCTTCAACTCGCCGGTGTGGTTCAACGTCGGCACGACCTCGCCGCAGCAGGTGAGCGCCTGCTTCATCCTCTCGGTCGACGACACCATGGACTCGATCCTGAACTGGTACCGGGAAGAGGGGCTGATCTTCAAGGGCGGCTCGGGCGCCGGGCTGAACCTCTCGCGCATCCGTTCCAGCAAGGAGCTGCTCTCCTCCGGTGGCACCGCCTCCGGTCCGGTGAGCTTCATGCGAGGTGCCGACGCCTCGGCCGGGACCATCAAGTCCGGTGGCGCCACCCGTCGCGCCGCGAAGATGGTCGTCCTCGACATCGACCACCCCGACATCGAGGAGTTCGTCGCGACGAAGGCCCGCGAGGAGGACAAGATCCGCGTCCTGCGCGACGCCGGCTACGACATGGACCTCGGCGGCGCCGACATCACCTCGGTGCAGTACCAGAACGCCAACAACTCCGTCCGTGTCAGCGACGAGTTCATGCGCGCCGTGGACGAGGGCAACCCGTTCGGCCTGCGCTCGCGCAGCACCGGTGAGGTCATCGAGACCGTCGACGCCAAGAACCTCTTCCGCCAGGTCGCCAAGGCGGCGTGGGAGTGCGCCGACCCGGGCATCCAGTACGACGACACGATCAACGACTGGCACACCAACCCCGAGACCGGCCGCATCACCGCGTCCAACCCCTGCTCGGAGTACATGAGCCTGGATAACACCTCCTGCAACCTGGCGAGCCTGAACCTGCTCACCTTCCTCGAGCCGGACAACACCTTCGCCGCCGAGCGCTTCGTCAGGGCCACCGAGCTGATCATCACCGCGATGGACATCTCGATCTGCTTCGCCGACTTCCCGACCGAGTCCATTGGCAAGAACACCCGCGACTACCGCCAGCTGGGCATCGGCTACGCCAACCTCGGCGCGCTGCTCATGGCCTCGGGCCTGGCCTACGACTCCGACGGCGGCCGCGCGCTCGCCGGCGCCATCACCTCGTTGATGACCGGTGTCGCCTACCGTCGCTCGGCCGAGCTCGCCGGCATCGTCGGCCCGTACGCCGGCTTCGCCCGCAACGCCGCGGCCCACGCCCGCGTCATGCGCAAGCACGCCGCCGCGAACGACTCGGTGCGCACGCTGCACGAGAACGACCGCACCGTGCTGGCGCTGGCCACGCAGGAGTGGCAGCGCGGCAACAAGATCGGCGAGAAGAACGGCTGGCGTAACGCGCAGGCTTCGGTGCTCGCCCCCACCGGCACCATCGGCCTGATGATGGACTGCGACACCACCGGTGTGGAGCCCGACCTGGCGCTGGTCAAGTTCAAGAAGCTCGTCGGCGGCGGCTCGATGCAGATCGTCAACCAGACGGTGCCGCGCGCGCTGCGCATCCTCGGCTACCAGGAGGAGCAGGTCGAGGCGATCGTCGAGTACATCGCCGAGAACGGCCACGTCATCGACGCGCCGGGCCTGCGCCAGGAGCACTACGAGGTCTTCGACTGCGCGATGGGCGCCCGGGCGATCCGCCCGATGGGCCACGTCCGGATGATGGCCGCGGTGCAGCCGTTCCTCTCCGGCGCGATCAGCAAGACGGTGAACCTCCCGGAGTCGGCGACCATCGAGGACATCGAGGACGTCTACTTCCAGGGCTGGAAGCTCGGCCTCAAGGCGCTCGCCGTCTACCGCGACAACTGCAAGGTCGGCCAGCCGCTGTCGGCGGGCAAGGAGGCGAAGAAGGACGAGAAGGCGACGGCCACGGCCGAGCCGGAGAAGGTCGTCGAGTTCCGCCCGACCCGCACCCGGCTGCCGAAGTCGCGCAACTCGCGCACCACGTCCTTCGCAGTCGGCGGTGCCGAGGGCTACATGACCGCCGGCACCTACGACGACGGCGCGCTCGGTGAGGTCTTCCTCAAGCTGGGCAAGCAGGGCTCGACCCTGGCCGGTGTCATGGACGCCTTCTCCATCGCGATCTCCATCGCGCTGCAGTACGGCGTCCCGCTGGAGACCTACGTCCAGAAGTTCACCAACATGCGCTTCGAGCCGGCCGGTCTCACCGACGACCCGGACGTGCGCATGGCGCAGTCGGTACTGGACTACGTCTTCCGTCGCCTGGCGCTGGACCACCTGCCCTTCGACGAGCGCTCCGCGCTGGGTATCCACACCGCCTCGGAGCGGACCCGCCAGCTCGAGACCGGCTCCTACGCCCCGGTGGAGGCCGACGAGGACCTCGAGACGATGGCCCAGTCGGTCCCGGTCGAGACCGCCCCGGCCGCCGAGGTCTCGGACGAGGAGGTCGTCGAGGAGACCGCCGTCGCCGCCCCGGCCAAGGTCCACAGCTCCACCGAGCTGCTGGAGACGCTCATGGGCAGCTCCGCCGACGCCCCGCTCTGCATGAACTGCGGCACCAAGATGCGCCCCGCCGGCTCCTGCTTCGTCTGCGAGGGCTGCGGCAGCACCAGCGGCTGCAGCTGATCCGCTGAACACTGACGAGGGTCGGGCCCCACGGGGTCCGGCCCTCGTCGTGGTTTTCGGAGCGGCGTCGTCCGCGCCTATCGCCGAATACGCGTGTCACGGCTCATTGCTAGGCGTGTCGTTACGTGCGTTGGGGTGCCTCGCTGAGGTGCGGAGCGCGCGGAGGAATTGGACAAAGATCAATTCCTGACCGCGGGGTGTGCTGTCAGGGTGACCGCCGCCGTACGCGCGGACCGTTCGACCCCGGTGAACGGATCATGGACCACCACATCTGGGTGGATGCTCGTGAGCGTGTGCCGGGCTATCGTCGCGGTGGTCCCGTCGAGCAGGCCGGCGTGGTCGAGAACCGTTGCCAACAGATACGACCGTTGCGAGTTGATTACCGGCTCGCTGATCTGCTCGGCCTTGGGGGCCTGCGTCCAGATCGGGGTGCTGGTATCCAGGGAGGTGGGGTCCTGGATCGCAGATCGAAGCGCGGCGACCGCATCCGAGTCGTGGCGGAGTCTCCGCAACAGCGGGCCTGTAAGCAGGATGAGGAGGTCGGCGGCGTCTCGGAGCACGATCTGGCGGTGTGCTCGCTCGACGATTCCAGGCAAGACGCTCGCTGGTGACGACCGGACGGCTACCGCGAGCGAATCGATCCATTCGCGACGATCCCGAGGATCGTCGCCGCGGAACCAGGCCTCCAGGTCGGTGAACATCGCGCGACTGCGTTCGTCGAGTGGGAACAATTCGCAGTACAACGCCCGTAGTCGTGGATTGGTGTCTAAACCGGGCTGCCGCGTCAGTGTGTCGCGGAGCCTGTCGGCGGGGATCTGCCACGAGTCCAGGTCGACCAGCAGGTCGTAGACCTCGTCCGTCTCTCGCCGACTTGAAATGGAGGAGCCCGCGCGTGTCAGGCAGGAGACGAAGAAGTCGAGATCGCGGCGTCCATCGCGATGGGACCAGAGGAGATATTCGGCGCTGTTGCGAAGCTGAGGGTTCGCGTCCGCCTCCGCACGGATGAGCTCGCGGATGGCGGGGTGCGGTGACGAGCTGGTGCTGAGCTGGCCAAGTACGTTTGCTCGAGCTTCCTGGCGTACGTCTCTCGCGTTCGAGGCCGAGAGCAGGGCGAACACGTCGTCGCCGAAGTGGGAGGACACCTCGTCCCACTTGGCGTTGAGCAGGTCGACCAGCTCCCGGTCAACACCTCCGAACAGGTGCCGAAGGTGTACTCCCGGTCGGGTGGGTTCCCCAATGGTCTCCCGGAGCCCGTCGTGCAGCCCGAGCTCGCCGAGCAACAGCATCCCAACCCATCCGTTCTGCCGGCGATCTTCGAGAGTTGGGCCGTACCCGCAGAGTTCGGCTCGGACCTGTGCGCGCAACCAGTCAGTGGCCTCCTCGGTCTGCGTGTGGTCGGCGTTCGGTGAGATCCGGTACCGCTCGACGCGCCGGATCAGGCCAGTCAGTGCAGTGCGCTGCACCCAAACGTCCGGGTCCTCACGCCAGTCCCCGAGCAGGTCGCACAGGGTGGCAGGGGTCAGATCGGAGCGGGTTAGGGCATCTACGAGTACCTCCCGCAATTGCGGCGGGAGGTAGGTGAGCTGATCGAGAACTGCATCCATCATCATGTTCGCGGTCGCGTCGGCGCGGGTGCCGTACGCGCGCACGACCGCCGGAGGCGCCGGGTCGTGGATGCCGCTACTGATGTACCGAGGGTGCCGAAGAGCCTGCAACGCGAACGCAACGACCGCCTCGTGCGCCGGCCAGGCGGCGATGATCGATCCGACATGCCAGGTGAGGTGTCCGGTCCCGACGGCGGTGCAGCGTATCGCGAGTTCGTCCGAATCGTATTCGCGCAGGATCGCGGTGCACTCCGGGTCCTCCGCCGTACTGGCGAACCGCGCCCAGGCATCGGCAACGGCCATCGCCAGCAATACCCGCGCTTCCCTGTCGCCCTCTTCGGCCGAGGACCGCAACAGCGCGACGAGAACCCGGAAACCCTCCGCTCTACCGAGCGCCTCCAGCGCGAGCGGTGCGAGCGGTGCCGCCGACTCCAGGGATCCATGCAGGCGGTCGTCGAAAACCTTGAGCACTTCAGGACGCTGCCCAAAGCGTTGCAGAAGCGCTGCCCCGACACGGACGGGACGCCACGAGTCCAGAGCGGGCAGGAGTACGTCGAGCGCCTCGTCGTCAGGCAACGATTCAGCGAGGGCGATGACACCGTCGTTGAACGGAGGTTTTGAGGCGCCTTCCCGAATAGTCGCGGCGGCGCGGCGTGCGAAAGCGGGGTCGGCGCGCCACGACTCTGGAATGAGTGCAAGGGTGTGCAGCACGAGCCCGTTGCGGTCGGGGTGTTCCAACTCGTCGGCTACCCAGTCCTTGATCGCGTCGTTGTCGCTGAACGTGGTGCAGGCCAGCAGCCACGCCATCGATCGGTTGCCACCATTCATGCCGTTTCCGGACAGGGTCTCCAGCACGAACAGAGCGGCTTCGGGCCGCTCGGACAGCGCGTGCTGCACGAACGGGATGGCGAGATCCATCCAGTGCTCCCGCGGCCGCAGACCCTCACGACGGAGGAATCCCCCGAACCACTGCTTTTCTGGGGCGGTGAGGTGGTCGAACTGCCCTCCCGCGGCTTCCCGCAGCAGGTGCAGAGCGCAGACTCGCAGCTCCGGGGTGATCTGCACCCTCGCCCACTCGAGAAGGGCCGGCAGCTGCGGCCAGTCCGGCCACCCCGTCCCCAGGCAAAGAAGCGCGAAGGCCTGGCCAATGGCGTTCGCCCCATCGCGGACGCTCGTTTCGATGCGGGCACCAACCGTAGCGTCGCCGGCGTACCGAATGGCTATGGCATGAGCGGCGTTCAGCTGTACCGCGTCGTCCTCGTGCCGCAGCCCCCACAGCAGCGCAGGAAGGACCCCCGTCTCCGCGACCGCGGTATCTCGAAGCATCCATAGCGGTGACATCGGCTCGGGGTGCGCGGCGTTGAGCCATCGTGTGAAGGTCGTAAGCAGCAGCGGTCGCAGCGAGGCGTGTTTGGTCATCGATGCCAGCGATGCGATCAGCGTGGCCCGGTGGGCGGTGTTCGCATGCTCGTTGACTCGGTCGAGGATCTCTGCCACCCATTGGGATTGTTTCGCCGTGGTGATCGCTACGTCGGAGGCGATAGCGTCGGCGATCAGCTCGTACTTACTGACCGGGTCCACGTCATTGTGCTCGCTGAGCCGGGTGAGCAGCGACGTGTTGACGTGCGCATTGACCTGCGTGGCGAGCCCGGCGATAAGCACATCCCGCCAGGTGGGGTCACCCGCCCGGGCGATCAGGGCACTTTCCTGGTCGTCGGGCGCGAGGGTGGCCAGGTGCTCGCCGGCAAGCTGATCAAGCAGCACCCGATGCAAGAACCCGACCATGCCGACGCCCTGCGGGACAAGCAAACCGTACTCGTCCTCCGCCTGCGAAAGCACCGCCGCTGCGACCCGGGCCGCGTCGGCCGCCGCGTACGCCAGACCATCGTCGCGGCGAAGCTCCGCCCGAAACTGTCGCTCCATCTCCTGCCGTGGTCGAATGGTCGAGCCGCCCTCAACCCGAGCACGGTAGGCAACGCCACGCAGAACTGTGAGCATGTCGGCAGTGGAGAACTCGGACCCCACCGCCGAGGAGGCCCGGCGGCGCATTTGCGGATGCTTGTCCACGAGAAGCTGGACGAGCGCGGAGAACAGCTGGAACCGTTGCGGCGGCAATGACTCACCACGCCACGACTTAGCCAGCAGGACGAGGAACAGTGGTGTACCTAGCAGGGGGCTCAACGCCGACACCTCGGTCAGTTCAGCCAGGAACGACTCCGCCTGCGGGCTGGACGGACCGTCGCCACCGATCATGTCGGAGTCGAACAGCACGCGGGTGACCAGATCGACCTGTTGAGCGCGGGTGAGCGGTGCTAAGACCGCTTTCGCCCACGGCTCCACCCAGTTCAGCCGCTCCACCGCGTACGGACGGGCGGTCAGGATCGCGCCGATGTGCCGTTGGGAAACGAACGACTCGATCAGCCCGAGCGCGTACTCCGCAGACGCGAGGTCGTTCCACTCGTCGACGCCGTCGACGAGCAGGACGGCCCGCTCGTCGTCGAGAGCCGGCTGCGTGAGATCCCAAGCCGACGGTCCACCCTGCTGGGTGACCCAGGCTTGAATGGCCGAGATAACCGAGTTCGTAGTCGATTCGTCAATGTGACGACACAGAAATCCGAACGGCAGCCACAACGGTAGGTCGCCGCCGTGCGCTCGCTGCAGTGCCGCGGACTGCGGCTCGGCAGCGAGGATATCCGCGGCGGTGAACATCAGGAAGCTGGACTTTCCCGAGCCGGGCGCGCCGATGAGCAGCCGAAGGCGCGCGGACTCGGCCCAATGGTCTACAGGAATGCGTGCCCGACCAGCCTCCGCTGTACCGACTGGGTCTCGTCGCGCAGGCCGACGAATGCGGCGGCGCATCATCCGGGCCGTTCCCGCGTACTCCTCCGTCGGCAGGACCGACGCCGGCGGCTCCGTCTGCTCCGGCTCGACAGCGGTCGCCCGCGCGGGCGCGTCCTCGGACACCGGTTGTGTATCGAGGATCAGATACGGGAGCCCCAGAGTGTGTGCGCCAGTGACCGTCGGCGAGGCACCATGCGCCCGGAACGCGGCCCGGTAGAGGCCTCCGAGCGCGGCGCGGGCCGCGCGTGCCCGTTCGGGGGTGATCCGCCGCGAGAGCTCCGCAGCGCGGTCCTCTCCGCAGAAGGCGGCCACCCAGGCTCGGCCGAAGAAGTCATCCACCAAGCGAGGGTGATCGCGGAGCCGAGAGGCGACCTCCTCCGCTCCCCACGGAACGAACTCGATGCCCCTCTCCGCGAGCGTGCAGTGCGCGGTCCGGACGGCCGCATCCAGCTTGGTGTCGCGAAGCGAAGAACTCGTGGCGTAATAGAAGCGAGAGCATCGGTCCGCCCACTCGCCGGCGAGGAAGTCCGTGACGGCCGAGGAGATCGCCGGGGCAGTGAGGCCCTGCACCCGACGTGACTGCAGCGCCACGAAGTTTCTCCCCGCCGTGGCGGCGGCGTCGAGCGAGGGTGCCGTTCGCGCGTACACGTCGATTCCTGCCTGCGCCTGCCCGGGCAGCCCGTACAGGGACGCGTGCTCGATGTGTGCCTGGGTCTCCAGCAGGCGCGTAAACAGACGCTCCGCGTTCTCTGGGGTCAAGTCACCCACGGGAAGCAGCGCCGGCCTAGTCTGCACCGGTGGGTCCGGCCACGGACCGTCCGGGACGGACCACAGCGTCGCCGGCAGATCGAGTTGATTCGTCTTCACGCCGCCATTCTCCAATCGAAATCGACCTAGCGCCTGCTTGATCGCTGCTTGCCGTCAAGTGGTGCGCCGACGACCTGGACCGACCTGGCAGGCCCGACCGATTCATGTGCGCGCCTCGCCAGCGACAAGGAGGGCGAGCAGAGCGACGACTCTCGCGCGAGTCGACGAGTCGGGCAGGAGCGGCCGCCGCCTGTGCTGGCACACTGCGACTGTGTCCACGATGACCTGGGTCGAGGCAGTCAGGCGCGTTCTGCAATCGGCGGAGACGCCGATGCACTACACCGAGATCGCGCAAGCGGTAATTGACAACAGATACCGCACCGATCTCGGCGCCACGCCGAGCGCGACCGTGGCGGCCGTGTTATCTCAAGAACCGCTTCGTCGCGAGGTTGAGCGGGTGGAGCGCGGCGTGTATCGATTGGCGCCAGTCGAAGGCGCCGGCCCGGCCGTCGTCGATGGCACACAGGCTGCAGATCCTGCGAAGATCTTGGCAGATCCGACCTCAGAAGAGGTGGGTAGCGGCCTCATCAATGCCTTCGGCATCTTCTGGCGCCGCTCCAATGTGGACTGGGCATCCGGAAGCGTGAGATTGCTTGGCTCTCAGATCTCGGGCAGTTCCGTCATCGATTTCGGACAACAGGCTGGCGTGTACTTGCTGTACGACGGGTCTCGCCTGGTCTACGCGGGGCAGGCCAGCGAAGGGCGCCTTGCCTCGCGCTTGTGGGATCACACGCGAGACAGGCTCACGGGGCGGTGGGATCGCTTCTCGTGGTTTGGTCTCCGCCCCGTTCAAGCCGATGGCGCGTTGGGTGCCACTCCGCGAGGGGTAGGGAGTGTTGATGTGTTGATCAACACTCTCGAGGCCCTGCTGATTGAGGTACTAGAGCCGCCACAGAATCGCCGGCAAGGTGATGGATTCAAGGGTCTTGAGTTTATACAGCAGATCGACCCGGGAATCGAGAAACGTCGCAAGCGTCAGGTGTTGGACGAACTCAAGGCCGGACTGTAGGCACCGCCCGTCCCCAGCGATCTCTCTGCGCGCTCTTTCGACGAGGCCTGCCGAGCAGATCGAGGCCTCCGTGCGGCTTCTTCCCGCCTCCTGCGACTGAGGCATCGCGGCCGTCAGACCCAGCTCCGTCATAAAGGCAGCGGGAGATGTTCGAGGGGTTCCGGTGGATCTACCGGTGACGCACGGAAGGCGGACTTGAAGAAGCGCATGGCGTCGCCGAGGTCCTGCCGGCGAATGTGCACGCCAAGTTGCGCGCTGATGGTGTCTGCCAGGTCTCCGAAGATCTCGTCAATTTCGTCGTCCGAGCCGAAGTGGTTCATCAAGACATCGCCGACCGCGTCTTTCGCGCCGAAAATCGTCAGCGGCGGGACGACGATCGGGTAGGTCGACTTCTTGAGTGCCCATGCCGCGCCGAGTTCTAAGAGACACATGGGGCGCTGAAGGAAGGTCGGCGTAAGCAGCTCGATGACGAGGCCCGAGTCAGCCAACTGCTCACGCAAGTGCTGCCGAATGTCCTTGCCGGCAGGCACGCCAGTCGACCGCTGGGACGAGAAGAATATGCGATCCCGCGGGACCCCAGCGAGTATCAACGCGTTTTTCAACGCCCCTGCCAGCTCGCGATCTGCCCATGCGTGACTGATGAAGATGCGCAAACCGTTCACTGCTGTGCCTCTCGCCGGGTTTCTCGGTCGCGCGTGAACCGCCTCAGGAGCAGGAGCTTCGGCAGTCGGCTCGACCATGTCTCGCGCTCGAACGAGGATCTCATCGACGTTGCCTTCTCGTTCAGCCTCAGCGAGCGCGGCGTTGATGTGGGCCTTCTTGCTACTGCCATGTCCCGCGGATTGATACGCCGCGTCAAGGCCGAACGCCGCAAAGAAAGCGCGACTGTCCGACCCAGCCATTTTGGCCAGCTGGCTCACGATCGAGAGGCGCTCAGTCGGGCTGATCGCTGATTCGCCCGCCACCGTAAGCTCCTCGGATGTTGGTTCGGTTGCGTCTGAACCGTAAATCCTAGAGATGTAGTCGGCGACATCCACGACACCGCGGAACGCGCGAACTCGTCGGTCAACGGTGAAAGTCCAGTCGAGCCCAGCAGATGCGCTTGACCAGCCCCATTGTTCGTTCTGCAGTAGTGCATGTAGGCAACGCAGGACGCCATCGCGACCAGTCGCTGGCATCTGGATTACTTGTGGCAGCGTCGCGCCCTTGAATGTCGCATCCTCGGTCGCCTCGACAGGGGGACCTGACCATGTTCGATGTAGTTCCGCGGCGTAGCGGACGACCGCCACGAACAGGTCGAGCAGCTCATGGCTGCCCGGCACGTAAGCCGCACCGGCGATCGTTACCCCAATCGTGTCCGAGTCGCTCGGTGTTCGCGTGCCGTAGATGAGGCCGTCGGGCATCGACTGAACGATCCCGAACGCGTCGAGCCCTAGGTCGTTGTCGATACGCCGATCGAGCTGCCGGAACGTCGGGAATGCATTGCATTCGATGAAGAGCCGCCAGATGGCCGATAGAACGGCGACCTGATCATCGCTAACCGGGCGCGGGATGGGCACGGCGCGAGTATGCCACCCCGACCCCTACGCGAGAGCACGGCAGGCTGATCAACTCGCAACCCTGACAAGCCGACTGAGAAGTCGATCGCCGCCCGTCTAGTCCTGACCGTTGGCCGATCATCAGCTGCGAGCGCCAATCGCCCTGGAGTCAGATCGATTCATCTGCGTGGGACCTTAACGCACCGCGCGGCGCCCAGATCGACGGATAGCGCGCGGCCAACTGGCCGTCCACGACAGTCACCGTCGTCCTGTCCGCAAAGCGCCCGACGGCCGGCGTTGATGCAGTTACCCTCAGAGCCTCTGTCAGCCTCACGGGACCCGGCACCTACGCCCACGCCATGAATGAGCTTCAGCTTCGCTACCACGTCGATGACGATCAACTGACCCTGCGGCCGGTCGTCGACGGCCACGACCTGCTCAGCGATCACCGCAACGATCACGGGCTCGACCCCGACAAGCTCCTCCCGCCGATGTCGTCGGTGCTGCTGCCGATCCGCAGCGGCAACGTCGCGATCATCGGCTGCTGCGGATGCGGTGAGACAGGGTGCGGGTCGTTGACGGTGCGAGTTGTGCGGAGCGGGTCCGAGGTGATCTGGGAGGCCGAGCAGCATCCCCACTACGAGACCCTGGCCCGGACCTACCGCTTCGATCTTCGGCAGTACCTCGATGCCCTCGACGACGCAGCCGGCGATCCCCCGCAGGGCGAGGGACGAGGTCGACGAGTCGGCCGCGCCGTCCGGTTGGCCCTCGGGCTCTACGACCAGACTTACGCCTCTCTGGCGGCCTTTCGCTCTGGCACCGTCGACTGGGTGGGCGCGTGGCCGTGGACGAGCGATGTCGTGACGGTCTCGATCACCAGCGATGGCCGGCAACAAGTCCACGAGTACGCGGCAAGACCCAACGAATCCGAGTCCGAACTCGCAGCTCGGGTCGCGGCTGACATCCGCAGGCGGTTGCTGCCGCGCGACTGACTCGGAAGCCCGTTGGTCGGTGGTGTTCCTCAGCCGATCACCGGCCGCCGGTCGGCGGTCATCTCGGTGAGCGCGCCCTGCATGGCACCGACGACCCGGCGGGCCAACACGTCCGGCGCCTCGCCCGAGCGAGCCGGGAGCGGCGCCAGGACCCGGGTCGTCAGCTTGGTCGGCAGCGGGACATAGGGGAGGAGGCCGACCACGCCGACGCTCAACCCCCAGGGCACGGAGAGGGAGACCGGCAGGGCCTTGAGCCGCAGCGGCGTCCGTTCGAGTCGCAGCCACCGCGCCAGGGGGCGACCGTCGCTCAGCACCAACAGCGACTCGCCTGCGCCGGCGGTGACAACAGGGACGATCGGCACCCCATGCTCCAGCGCCACCCGCGCGAAGCCGGTGCGGTGGCCGAAGACGATGGTGTTGCGGTCGCGGAACGACTTGCCGGCGTCGATGTCGCCGCCGGGGAAGACGAGCAGGTGGTGCCCCTCGGCGAAAGCCTCGGCTGCGGCGGTCGGGCTCGCCGGCCGGGCGCCGAGCGGCTCCAGCAGCGGACCGACGCCGAGGGTCCAGGCGAGCTGGTGCACGAGGATCGTCACCGGCCGGTCGAGCTGCAGGCGGTCGAGTGCCGCGAGCGCGGCGAAGACGTTCAGATCCACGATGCCGCCGAAACCGTGATTCGCGACGAAGAGCGCGGGACCGTCCAGCCGCTCGGCACGGGAGGTGTCGATGTCCAGCCGGTGATAGCGCCGGACCAGCTCCACCCCGGCCTGCCGCGCCGCCTGCACCGCAGCCACGAGGGGCGACGCGGGCTTCCCGGTCGGACGTGGCCACCGCACGCCCCGACCCTAGGGGAGCGGCTACTGTCCGGCCCGCGGACGGGTCGCGCCGCCCGGTCCGACGCGTCCCGTTCAGAGCCCGAACAGCCGCTCCGCATTCCTCCCGGCGAACCCGGCCCGGTCGGCAGGGTCCAACTCGTCCAGCAGGACGCCGATCTCGTCTGCGGTGGGCTGCTGGAAGGGGTAGTCCGTCGAGAAGAGCAGTCGGTCGGCGGTGGTGACCGACAGCGCATGCCGCAGCAGCGCCGGGTTGAGCATCCCCGACGCGGTGATGTGCAGGTTCGACCGGACATAGTCCGAGACCGGGCGGGGGAGACCCGCGATGCGGGAGAGGCTGTCGGCGCGGTCCAGCCAGAAAAGGAGTACCTCGCCCCAGTGGCCGAGGATCAGCTGCAGGTCGGGGTGCCGTTCGAAGGTGCCGCGCAGGATCAGCCGCAGTGCTGCCAGGCCCGCGTCGATGTGCCAACCCCAGCCGAAGGTCGCGAGCGCCAGCTCGGTGATCTCGTCGAAACCGCGGTAAGCGGCGTCGCGCTGCGCCGGTGACGGCAGCTGCGGGTGCAGGAAGACCGGCTGCTCCAGCCGCTCGGCCGCGGCGAAGAACGGTTCGTACGCCGGATCGTCCAGCAGCAGCGGACCGGAGCGGCCGTAGACCATGACGCCGACGTGGCCGAGGTCGGTGGCCCGCTCCAGCTCGGCCACCACCTGCTGCGGCGCGGACATCGGCAGCGTGGCCAGCGCGCGCAGCCGGTCCGGGTGCCGCGCCACCGCTGCGGCTGCCTCGTCGTTCGCAGCCCGGCTCCACCGGACGGCCTCCTCGGCCGGCAGCACCTGCGTTCCCGGCGGCGTGAGGGCGATGACCGACAGGTCGATGCCCTGCGCGTCCATCGTCGCCAGCCGTCCGTCATCGAGATCAGCCAGCCGCGACCCGTGGTCGCCCCTCTCGTTGAAGGCCAGCGACTCGTCCCGTCCGGCCAGCGCGGTTGCGAGGTCGTGCATCCAGTGCTCCTCGATGCCGATGACCCTGCTTCCCGCGATCACCACGCCACCGTCTCGCCGAGGTAGTCCAGGTATTGCAGCCCGCCGTGCCCGCGCTGGGCCTCGACCACCGAGACCAGCCGCGGGATGCTCTCGCCGATCGTCAGCTTCGCGCCGGGGCCGCCGAGCTCGGTCTGCACCCACCCCGGTGCCATCAGCAGCAGCGTGCGGGGGTCGTCGTGGTGGCGCGCCGCGTAGCTGCGCATCAGCTGGTTCAGCGCCGACTTGCTGGCCCGGTAGATCTCGAAGCCGCCTCGCTCGTTGTTCGCGACACTGCCCTGCCCCGAGGACATGATCGCGATGGTGCCGTCGGACGGGACCAGCTCACCGAGCGTCTCCACGGCCCGGAGGGGGCTCAGCGCGTTGGTGACCATCACCGCGGCGAAGACCTCGGTGTCGATGGTGGCCGGGGTGTCGCCCGGCTCGTGCGTGATGCCGGCGTTGACGAAGAGCAGCTCGAAGCTGCGGCCGGCGAGCCGGTCGCGGAGCGCCTGCAGCTGCGCCGGTTCGGTGATGTCGACCTGCTCGATCTCGAGCCGGCCGCCGGAGCGTTCTGCGAGGTCGTGCAGTGCGGTGCGGCCTTGGCCGCGGACGGTAGCGACGACGTGCGCGCCGCGGTCGACGTAGGTCTCGGCGATGGCCAAGCCCAGTCCGCGGGAGGCGCCGAGCAGCAGGACGCAGGAGTGAGTCATGGTGGGTCTCCTTTCGCTCATTCCCTGTTGAGCGAATCTAGCCTCTCGCTCAACAGTTGTAGAGTGAAGTGCGTGACAGCGTCCACGAGCCGGGCCGCCAAGCGGGCCGCCACCGCCGGGAAGATCCTGGCCGCCGCCCGCGCCGAGTTCGGCGAGCGCGGCCTGGAGGCGACAACCATCCGGCAGATCGCGGCACGTGCCGGCGTCGATCCGTCGCTCGTGCTGCAGCACTACGGCTCCAAGGCCGAGCTCTTCGCGGCCGCCATCGAGCTGCGCGCGGTCGGGGCGGGCGGCGATGTCCACGAGCACCTCGCCGACGTCCTCGCCGCGCGGTTGGCGGAGCCGACGCCACAGACCCGGGCGCTGCTGCGGTCCATGCTCACCGCCCCCGAGGCGACGGCCGTCATGAGGCAGTTCTTGGATGACCGTGCCGCGGAGATCGCCCGCGACCTCGACGGTCCGGACGCGGAGCTGCGCGCCGCGCTGACCGTCACGAACCTGCTCGGGCTGATCCTGGCCCGACACTTCCTGCACCTCGACGGGCTCGCCGAGATCACCGATCGGCAGCGTGACGAGATCGTCGGACCGTGGCTGCGCGCGGCTCTCGGCGGAGCCGGGCAGGCGGGCAGGATGGCGGAATGACCGACGGACCTGTCTACGCGCTCAATCTCTTCGACCTGGCCGACAACGACGAGTACCTCGAGTACGCGCGGCGCTCGCCGGCGGCCGTGGCCAAGCACGGCGGCTCGGTCGTCGCGCTCGGCCGGCACGCCGCCACCGTCACCGGGGACGTCGCGGCCCGGCAGGTGCTCGTCCTCGTGCAGTGGCCCGATCGCGCCGCTTTCGACGCCTACCGCGACGATCCCGAACTGGCCGACCTGCACCCGCATCGGGAGGACGGCACGACCCGTTACGTGTGGCAGCTCTTCGACCGCCTCGAGGATCTGCGCCCGGTGCTCAAGGACCGGTGAGATGCCGTCGGAGCCCGACTTTGTCGAGAACTGCGCCAAAGGATTCGGGGTTCCGGAACCGCTTCGTGACCCATGACGGCCGACGGGGGTGGTGCGGACGCCGTGACGCGTCCGCACCACCCATCGTGCCGGCTGCCTGACTACGAGAACGCGGTCAGCTGTCCGTTGCGGAACACGTGCGCGGTGTGCAGGTGGGTGTTGCCGTTCCACACCTCGACGGTCAGGTGCTGGCGGCCACCGTCCTCGTGCCAGCCGGCTGTGACGACGGCGCGGCGGGGCGCCGCCGCGTTCGCGAACGAACGGACGTCGACATCGTCGTCGATGTCGTTCTCCAGGAACAGCTGGACGGTGCCCCGCTGGTTGGCCGGCACCGGATTGCGGCGCTCCCTGAATTCGACGGTCATGATCATCTTCTCCTTGTGTCGGGTCGGGATCGGTGGCCTCAGCTGGCCCGGACGGACCAGTCGGCGGGGTTGGCGCGGACGTGCTTGGCGAGCACGTCCGCGGCCTGGTGGTCGGTGAGGTCGGCGTCGACGACGACCGTGCAGTGCAGGTTGTCGCCGTCGCAGCGTTGGACGCGGTGGCCGGCGAAGGCCTGTCGCACGGTCTCCGCGTCGGGAACGCGGCGCTTGCCCTTCTCGATGTCGATCGTGGTGCTCATGGGTTCTCCTCTGGGGTGGTCCGGCGTGATGCCGGAGCTGATAGGGGTCGTGCCGGGCTGGTGGGAGAGTCCGGGTCGCCGAGGGGGGCGAGCGCGCCACGCCGCTGGACCGGCGCGCGGTCGGGAGCGGGACAGCGGTGGTCACCGGGACCCCACGACGGAGGCGAGGATGCCGCGGTGGAAATCCTCGGGGGAGACATGCACCGAGCCGGAGAACGGGTACTCCAGCAGCAGCGCGAGCAGCAGGGTGAGTGCGAGCACCTCGGTGACCGCGACGACGACGAAGGCGTCGAGCCAGCGTGACTCGCCGGCCACCAGGATCAGGCAGAGGTAGACGGCACCGGCGCTGACGAGGATCAGCACCTCCAGCGCCAGCGGGATCGCGGTGGTGGCGTCGCTGCCGCGGGTGCGGTTGTCGTCCGTGAGCTCGGTGAGCAGATGGGTCATCTCCTGGTATGCGGCGTCCTGTGCCTCGCCGTGCGGGCGGATGCTCGCCACCGCGGCGTAGACGGCAGTGAGCTCACCCGCGCCCGGGTCCCTGCCCTGCTGCATCGCCGGCCAGGCTCTGGTGTCGAGATCGGTGACGTAGGCGCGGGCCGCGGTGTCGATCCGTCGCTGGGCCCCGGCGTCGAAGCCGACCCGCGTCATCCGGGTCAGCTGTGCCAGGGTCGTCGCCTCGTGCGAGACGTTCTCGGCCGCCTGGTCGTAGCTGGTCCAGAGCGTCACCACGACAAGGCCGAGCAGGATGCCGTACACGCCGGCGATGAGTGTCAAGGTCAGGGTCAGCGACTCGCGTCGGGAGCCGAGATCACCGGGCAGCAGCTTGCGCACCGCGATCATGACGCCGATCGCGACGCATTCGACGCCGACACCGAAGAGCAGGAAGAGCTGCCAGGTGGGCAGATGGACGAGCAGCCAACGGTCCACGTCCATCACCCCGTCCCGTCGCGCCCGGCGAGACGCGCGCGCGAGACGACGGCGCGGTCGTCGTCGGACGAGGCCCCCTGGCCAGAGGTGCCGTAGGAGCCGCCGCGGGACTGGACGAGCGTCCCGAGCAGCGCGATCAGGCTCGTCATCACGCTGTACACCAGTTCCGCGGAGAAGCCGCCGAGCAGGGCGAGCACCGGCTTGCTCAGCGACTCCGAGTCGCCGTCGCTGAGCGGGATGACCTCGGCGAGGACCAGGCCCGCGATCAGTCCCAGCAGCAGCCGCGCCCAGTAGGTGGGCTCGTAGCGCGGCTCGTAGGTGAAGGACGAGACGTGCACGTTGGCCTTGAAGAGGCCGGCGAAGGAGGCCCCGATGCCGGCGGCACTGAGCAGGAACACCTCGTTGACGGCGGTGTCGAAGCCCGTGCTGGCGAAGATGTCGCCGCTGCCCCGGCTCACGTGGGACGAGGTCGCCGTCACCGTGAACGTGACCATGAAGATCACGCTCGCCGCCATGAGGCGACGCACCAGCGGGACGCCGAGACCCCACGTCGTGGTGTGCGCCGAGCCGGTCTCGCTGAGATAGCGCAGGCTCATCGGGCTCGCCGGACGCACCGCCTGGCAGAGCAGCCAGTGGTCGGCGAGGCAGTCCGCGACGAGGTCGTCGTCGAGGACTTCCGACGCGCCCCCCGACGCCGGGCAGAGCCGGGAACCGACCTGCGGCGGGATCTCGAGCCCGCGCGCCAACAGGTAGGCGATCATGAGCTGGTTGTCCGCGCGAGCGACGTCGACGGTGAGCGGCGCGGTCATCGCAGCCCGCCGGGGCCCGCGCCGAGCGGGCAGGAGGAGAACCGGCCGGCGGCGGAGCCGTCGCTGCGCCAGCCGAAGACGACGAGCTGACCACCGTCGCGCAGCACCGCTCTCGTCCCCGCGGGCAGCGGCGCGGTGGTCCGGTCGGTGAGCGGGGTGACGGCGACGGGATTGCCGTCGGCATCGAAGACGACGAGCCGGAACGCGGTGAGCCGCTCGGGTCCGCTCGGCCCGGCGGTCCAGCCGGGGGTCCAGCGCGCGGCGGCGACGAGGCGGGGACCGGCGCCGTGCTCGGCCGCGACGCATCCTGCCCGGATCGCGGTGTCACAGCCACCGCCGGGGGCGAGGACGGAGCCCTGCCGCTCGGGTGCGCAGGTGCCGTTCGGGCGGGGCAGGAGCCGGGCGAGCAGCTGCGGCAGGCTCGTGACGCGACCCGCCACGATCGTGCGCAACAGACCGCTCGCTCCCCGAGGCGCCCAGCCCGCCGCCGGGTCGCCGAAGGCCAGACCGAAGAGGGTCCGCTGCACCGTGAGCTCGTCGTCCGGACCCCGGCCGGGGAGCGCTCGTTCCTCGCGGGCGACGGAGTAGGTGATGGGCGGCGAGACGTCCTCGGTGTCGGTGTAGTCGTCGTCGCCGACCGCGGGGATGTTCAGCACGCCGGCGTCGGTGACGCGTTGGACCGCCACCGCGAACCAGGTCGCGAATCCCTCGGACCAGGCGAGCTGCTCGCCCTTCGTGATGCCGTGGGCGGCGGCCTGTCCCTGCCCGATGACGTGGCCGCCCTGCACGCCGGCGGTGAGCCCGAGGGACTCCTCGACGAAGTGCCCGAACTCGTGCTGGACCACGTCCCAGTCGAAGCGATCGCCACGCAGCACGTGGAGCAGGCCGTCGCCACCGGGGTTGAAGCTGGAGGTCAGCCGGGTCGTCGGGTAGTCCACCACCAGGGGGCGCAGCTCGGGCAGGCCCAGCGTCGACAGGCCGGCGTGCGCGGTGACCAGCGCGTCGCCCACCGAGAAGGCGGTGTTGTTGTCGGCGACGCGATTGGCCGTCAACCGCACCTCGACCCGGCCGGCTCGGCGAAGGTCCAGAGCACGGGTCTCGATACCCCAGGGCAGCGAGTCGACGAGGTCCTGCACGGTGACGCCGGGGTAGCTCGTGACGACGCGGAGACGGCAGGCCAGGCAGCGGGCGCGGGCGGCGGCGGGGATGTCGAGCTGGAACCGCCCCGATCCGTCGGTGGTGCCCCGGTACTCGGTCTGGGCCGCGGGATTGACGAGGGCCACCCGGGCGAAGCGGACGGGATGCGCTCGGCCCCTGGCGTCGAGGTAGGCGGCTCGGCCGTCGACGGCGAGGTTCGTCCCGGCGTGACCGACGGTCGCCACCGACGACCCCGCGCCGCCGAGCCGGACGCGCTCGACCTGGCGGTCGTAGATCCGGACCTCCTCCCCGGCGCGGCGTCGTCGGGCCACCTCGAGGGCGAGTTCGGCGGGCCCGGACGAGCTGCTCAGCACCGAGCCGGACTCCTCGGCGAGGTACAGCACACGCCGCACGGTCTCGGCCGCCCCGTGGGGTCCGGTCAGGACGGCCGAGGCCGTCAGCGAACCACTGACCCGGCTGCGGACGCGGACCGAGAACGAGACCTCCACGCGGGGATCGGCGGCTCCGACGGTGAGGTCGACCGGCGGTGCCGCGGCGACGACGATGCCGGCCGACGGATGCAGCACCACCTCGGTGACCCGGCTGCCGGCGGCGGCGTCGACGACGACTGAGACCGGCGTCGGCCGCCCGGTCACCCAGTCCCGCGGTGGCCGTACGTCGATTCCCCGGGGCTCGGTGGCGGCGGGCCGGCTCCGCGGCGTCGTCCCGGCCGGGGAACCGGAGGCCGAACCGGAGGCGGAGCCGGGTGCGGCCGCCGCCACCGAGCGGTCGGGGGCGGGACCGAAGGCGACGCAGCTGAGGGTCAGGACGGTGCCGGCCACGAGTGCCGCCAGCAGGGCCGCCAGCGGTACGGACACAGGTGAGGTGCGCATGCGAACTCCGTTCGAAGGGTGAACCGGCCGGCGCCGTCGGGGGAGGGCGACGCCGGCCGGTGTCGGTCAGCCGGTTCCGAGAACCGAGTCGGCGAGCTCGCCGAGGGTCCCGAAGAGACCCTTCTGCGCACCGGAGAGGGCGTCCTTGAGCTCCGCCTCGGTCACGTCGTAGTTCTGCTTCTTGGCGTCGGCCACGAAGTCGGCGAGGCGCGGATTGGTGTCGTCGGCGATCTCCTTGGCGCGCTCGGGGTTGAGCTGGGCCACGTAGGCCGCGGCGTCTTCCTGCGACATGGCGATTCTCCTTCTTTCTCGATATGCGACATCGGGCGATGTCGGCGAGCACAATGCTCGATCGGCACCGACGGGGAAGGCATCATCGAAATTGATGAAGATCGATGCGTGGATCCCGGCACGCGCGATGCGCCATGGCCACTGCGGCGGGCTGAGAGGTCACCTGCAGCTTGGTGAGAATGGCCTGGATCTGGCTTCGGACCGTCGCCATCGAGACGGTGTGGAGGGCTGCGATCTCTGCCGCCGTCCGGCCGGTGAGAAGGTGCGTGAGAACCACGCACTCGCGATCGGACAATGCCTCGAAACGCCGTGCCTGCGACTCGATCGCGGCCAGTCGCGCGATCGTGGCGACCCGATCCGCCGGGCTCGGCGGCCTGAGCAGCAGCCGATGGATCTGCGCCGCCGCGGTGCCGATGTACTGATCGAGGTCGACCGAGGCGCCGGCCCCGAAGCGCAGGCCGGCCAACAGCAACGGCCGGGTGAGTCGGGTGCCGGCGAGAACGACCGAGAGCGAGAAAGATCCAGCTGCTGCCGGGTCGTGGAGCGGCGCGCTGTCACTCATCGCCACCAGGAGTGGGTCGCGCGCGGAACGAGCGACGGAATCGGCGGGTTCGACAATCCAGCCGAGGGTGGTGAGTGCGCTCTGCAGCACGTCGATGAGCAGGGGATCGCCGCAGAGAAGTCGCAGCCTCACATCAGGCGACGACTCCGAATGCCATTCGGCTGCACGAGGCGCCCTCCGCGACTCAGCGACAACAGCTGCCGCCGCTCAGCTGGTGTCGCCGTTTTCGCCACCGCGCCGATGCTCGACTCGTGATGGTCAGACGGAATTATGCAGTCGGCCGCGCATTAGTCACGGTAATGCGTGGTATTCGGCAAAAGCGTGTCGGTTCGGGTCGGGATGGTCCCGGACATTCGGCAGCGGCGCGGCGTCGTCGTGGACGCCGCGCGGCAGGCCTTCTAGCGTGTGCGCATGACGATCTCCGCGCCGGGCAGCGCCCCCTCGACCTCCGCCTTCTGGGACAGCGCCGATCGGCATCTGGTCCGCTACTTCGGTCACGGCGGCTTCACCCGCGAGATCATCGAGTCGGCCTCGGGGAGCTTCCTCACCACCGCGGACGGGCGGCGGCTGCTGGACTTCACCTCGGGTCAGATGAGCGCCATCCTGGGCCACTCGCATCCGGAGATCGTCGCCACCGTGCAGCAGGGTGTCGCCACGCTGGACCACCTCTTCAGCGGCATGCTCAGCCGGCCGGTCGTCGAGCTCGCCGAACGCCTGGCGGGCTCGCTGCCCGAACCGCTGGAGAAGGTGCTGCTGTTGACGACGGGCGCCGAGTCCAACGAGGCCGCGATCCGCATGGCCAAGCTCGTCACCGGCAAGCACGAGATCGTCTCGTTCGCGCGCTCGTGGCACGGCATGACGGCCGCCGCGGCCAACGCGACCTACAGCTCGGGCCGCAAGGGTTACGGCCCGACCTCGCCCGGCAACTTCGCCATCCCCGCGCCGAACAGCTACCGTCCCGACTTCACCACCGCCGACGGCGAGCTGGACTGGCAGCGGCAGCTGGACTTCGGCTTCGAGCTCGTCGACGCGCAGTCCGTGGGCAGCCTCGCCGCCTTCATCGCCGAACCGATCCTCAGCTCCGGCGGCGTCCTCGAACCGCCGCCCGGCTACTTGGCAGCACTCGCGCGCAAATGCCGGGAGCGGGAGATGCTGCTCATCCTGGACGAGGCGCAGACCGGTCTCTGCCGGACCGGGAGCTGGTACGCCTTCGAGCGCGACGGCATCGTCCCGGACATCCTCACCCTCTCCAAGACGCTCGGTGCCGGACTGCCGCTGGCCGCCCTGGTCACCTCGGCCGAGATCGAGGCCACCGCACACGAGCGCGGTTTCCTCTTCTTCACCACGCACGTCTCGGACCCCCTCGTGGCCGCCGTCGGCAACACCGTGATGGACGTCCTGGAACGCGACGGTCTCGATGCGCGGGCCCGGCATTCCGGCGATCGACTGCTGGCGGGACTGCGCGAGCTCGCCACCCGGCACGAGGTGATCGGCGACGTCCGCGGTCGTGGCCTGCTCGTCGGCATGGAGCTCGTCACCGACCGCACCACCAAGCAGAGCTCCGACGAGCTCGGTGCCGCGGTCACCCGCCGCTGCCTCGAGCTGGGGCTGCACATGAACATCGTGCAGCTGCCCGGCATGGGTGGGGTCTTCCGGATGGCGCCACCGCTCACCGCCACGGACGAGGAGATCGACCTCGGGCTCGGCATCCTGGACGAGGCGCTCGGCTCGCACGGGTAGGACGAGGGGTATGAGCGACTTCGATCCGCATGCCCTGCTCGCCGAGGCCCGCCTCGGCGTCCTCGCCACGCTGAAGGCCGACGGGCTGCCCCAGCTGTCGCCGGTGACGCCGTTCTACGACCGCGCCACCGGCGTCATCCGCGTCTCGATGACCGAGGGGCGGGCCAAGACGCGCAACCTGCGGCGCGACCCGCGAGCCGCGATCGAGGTGACCAGCGCCGACGGACGCTCGTGGGCCACCGCCGAGGGCAGCGTCGAGCTCGTCGGGCCGGGGGAGGCACTCGATGACGCCGCCGTCGACGCGCTGGTCGAGTACTACCGGGCAGCAGCGGGGGAGCACCCCGACTGGGCCGAGTACCGCGCCGTGATGGTCCGGGACCGCCGCGTGCTCATGACGATGCAGGTCGCCAAGGTCTACGGCCAGTCGATGGGCTGAGCCGCCTCAATGCGCGGTCGGGACCGCGTCGGCAGATGCCGGGTCCGTGGCCGTCGCCGTCCCGGCGGACCGCACTCCTCGGGCGGCGCGGTCGGAGTGCGGCGTCATCGCCGGCGCGAAGAGCGCGGCGAGGACGGCGACCGCGGACAGCGCCCACCAGGCATTCCGGAACGCGTCGTGGGCCGCCGCGTACCCCACCGGTGTGCCGACGATCGCCACCACCAGGCTCACCCCGAGGACCATGCCGAGCTGCCGGGTCATGCTCACCACGGCGCTGCCGGTGGCGGCACGGTCGGCCGGCAAGTCGACGGTGGCCGACGACAGGATCGCCGGCAACGCCAGGCCGACGCCGATGCCGGCCAGCAGCCAGCCGGGCAGCACCTCGGCGAGGTACTCCGGCGTCGCGTCGACGCGCAGTGAGGTGAGCAGGGCGCCGGCGCCGAGCAGGAGGCAGCCGAGCGCCACCACGACGCCGATCGGCACCCGGCGCGCCAGCCGGTGGGCCACCGCGGCGAAGACCGGCACCATCAGCGGGCCGGGTGCCACCGCGAAGCCGACCCGGATCGCGGAGTAGCCCCAGACCTGCTGCAGCCAGAGGATCAGCACGAGCAGGCCGGCGGCGAAGGGGATGGCGAAGAGCATCGCGGTGGCGTTGGCGAAGGCGAAGGGGCGCACCCGCAGCAGGGCGGGCTCGATCAGCGGCGCAGGATGCCGCCGTGAGCTGAGCACGAAGGCGCCGACGCCGAGGGCGGCCACCAGCCACGCGGTCGTCGTGCCCGCAGCGGTCCAGCCCCAGTCAGGTCCCTCGACCAGCCCGAGGGTCAGCGCGGCGACGCCGAGCGCGAGAGCGGCAGCACCGGCGAGGTCGGGCAGCCGGGAGACGGTGACGTCCCGGGAGCGGGTCAGCAGCTGCGCGGCCGCCGCCATCGCCACCACGCCGATGGGGACGTTGACGAGGAAGATCCACCGCCAGTCGGCTGCCACGAGCAGGCCCCCGACCGCCGGACCGAGGGCGGCGGCGACGGCGCCGGTGGCCGCCCAGATGCGTACCGCCCGCGCCCGCTGATCGGGACGGGCCGTCGCCACCACCAGGCCCAGGCTCGCCGGCGTCAGGATCGCCGCACCCACCGCCTGGATCACCCGGAAGCCGACGAGCCACCAGACCCCCGGACTCGCCGCGCAGGCGGCCGAGGCGGCGGTGAAGAGCGCCAGCCCCAGGATGAAGCCGCCCTTGCGGCCGTAGCGATCGGCAAGCCGTCCCGCCGGGATGAGCAGGGCGGCGAAGACGATGGCATAGGCGTTGAGCACCCAGGACAGCGACGAGAGATCCGTGCCGTGGAAGTTGGCGCCGATGGCGTCGAAGGCGACGTTGACGATGAAGACGTCGAGGCTCGCCATGAATGCGGCGAGCGAGAGGACGGCGAGGGCGAGACCGCGACGGCCGGGCGCGTCACCGAGCTGACTAGGCAAAGGCATAGCCAGACCATACGGCCCCTGGCTCTGCTTTCGTCAAGCTAGGATGGGTGACATGACCAACGACGCCACCTTCCCCGGCACGGTGGAGCTCGCCGGGGTCCTGGCCGACCGCTCGGCCTGGTCGACCGACGCCTGTCCCGCGGCGGCGGCGCTGGAGGTGATCGGGACCCGCTCGGCGCTGTTGATCCTGCGTGAGGCGCTCTACGGGACGACCCGGTTCGACGACTTCGCGGCCCGCGTCGGCATCACCGAGGCGGTTGCCGCCACCAGGCTGCGCGAGCTCACCGCCGCCGGCCTGCTGCAGCGCGTCCCGTACCGGGAGCCGGGGCAGCGCACCCGTCACGAGTACCGGCTCACCGCCGCCGGCAGCGACGCCGCACCGGTCGTCTTCGCCCTCTTCGCCTGGGGCGCGGCTCATCTGAGCAGGGACGGCCGGGCCCCCATCGACTTCACGCACCGCGACTGCGATGCGCCGGTCCACGTCGAGACCGTCTGCGACCAGGGGCATCGCGTCGCGCCGGCGCAGATCGTGGGGCGGGCGGCCCGCGGTGCGGCGGGGCGTCGAGCGCGCTTGGCCCCGTCGCGGGGTAGAACGACCTCATGACAGAGACCAGCGGTGCGACCGACAAGACGATCCTGCATCACATCGACGAGCTCATCGCCGAGGAGAAGACGCTGCGTGCCACGCCGGGCGGCCCCGACGAGCAGGGCCGCACGAGGCTCCGGCAGCTCGAGGAGCAGCTCGACCAGGCGTGGGACCTGCTGCGCCAGCGGCGCGCGCAGGAGGAGATCGGCGGCGATCCCGACACCGCCCACGAGCGCTCCGTCGGCGAGGTCGAGGGCTACCGGCAGTAGCCGCGAGGGCAGCGGCGGCCGGTCGCCGTCACCGGACGCCCAGCAGCTCCAGCCGTGGCGCATTGCGACGCAGCGTCGCGGTGACGACCTCGGGACGGTCGCGGTAGAAGGCGAGCTGCTCGTCGACCAGCAACCGCTCGTCGACGGCGACGCCGTCCACGATCCAGCTGCCGCGACCGTCGGGCAGGTCCCAGCCGCGGGCCGCGGCGACCTCCGCCGCCAGCGGGGCGCGGCGCTGCCCGAGGTACTCGCGCTCGGGCGCCCGGACCTCGCCGGCCAGGCCCACCGCGGCGAGGATGCGGCGGGCCAGCTCGGCGAGCACGTGATTGGTCGGGTGGGTCATGGTCCAGAGCGCGGTCGGTGTAGCCACGAGGTCGGCGGCAGCCACGTCGAGGCCGGCCTCACGCCGGCGCAGCTCGGCCGCGGACGCCGCGGCCACCGCGCGCAGCCGCTCGGCCGGGACCTCCGGCAGGGCACGTCCCGCCGCGGCGAGCACGGTGCGGAGGTCGTGGTAGTCGGTGACCGGGGCGTCGACACGGCCGATGTCGTCGTAGCCGCGGACCTGGAACGGGAACGCACCGACGTCGTAGACGACGGGAAGGCGGACCAGCCGCGCCCGCGGCGGCAGCAGGGCGGCGAGCTGGTTCGTCCCGCAGCCCGGTACGCGGTACTCGTCGGAGACCGGCTGACTGACCAGCAGTGCGCATTCGCGCAGTTCCGCGCGAATCCGGCCGAGGTCGGCCTCGTCGATCAGGTAGACTGGCGGCACCGGCACCACCTGCAGGCCGTGCCCGGCGAGTGGGTCCCGCAGCAGATCAGCCAGCGCCGGTGCCTGGCAGTTGCCCCAGACCACCACCTTCGTCGGAGCGGGTCGGGGTGTCATCGCCGTCCCACCAGCCAGCCGGCCAGATCGTCGACGCGGGCCGGGGCGGGCGCCGACCGGTCGTGGCGGCCGAAGAGCTGCGCCTGCAGCGCCTCGTCGCCGCCGGCTCGCGTCACCCTGCCGTCGGCGCGGGCGGCCACGAGGTCCAGTGCCGGCGTGACGACCCGGCCGTGCCGCTCGGCGAGCGCGGCGCAGGTCATCAGCTCGCTCAGGTCGGCGGGGGCGACCAGCCGGGCGTGGCACCACGCCCGCGCCAGGACATCGGGGCCGGGCCGACCCAGCGACACTGCGGGGTCGGCGAGGACGAGATCGCGGCGCGGTCCGGTGATCTCGTCGAACCAGAACGCGCAGTCCGCACCGCCGGCCGAGCGGACGGTGGCGAGCACGTCGACGTCGCTCATCACGCCACCGCGGACGACGACCGACGGGTAGGGCGCCCAGCGCCCCGGCCCGCGGGCGTCGGGATCCGGCAGCAGCGCGGCGAGGATCGCGGTCTCGGCGTTCTTGGCCCGCGCGCGCTTCGCCGCATCGCCACGCCCGGCCCAGTCCGGACCGTCGTGCCACGCCACGGCGTCGGGGACGTGCGCGAGCACCCCACCGGCGCAGCGCAACCGGTGCGCCAGCTCCCAGTCCTCGCCGCCGTAGCCGACGAAGCGCTCGTCAAAGCCGCCCACGGCGTGGAAGAGGGCGGCCGGCATCGCCAGCAGTGCGCTGATGAGGAAGCGGTAGCTGCGCCGGTCGGCCCGGAGCAGGTCGGCGGTGGCGGCGTAGTTGTCGCGCAGCCATGCCGGCTCGGGCAGCTCGTCGCCGGAGTCCGGCTCGCGATGCCGCCTGCGCCCGACGGTCACCACGTCCGGGCTCGTCAACGGCAGGCGGGTCAGGGCGGCGACGAACCCCGGCTCGGGGACGGTGTCGGCGTCCAGGAAGAGCAGGACGTCACCATTCGCCGCCGCGGCGCCGAGATTTCGCGCGCGCGCCGCGCGAAAGCCCCGGTCGTCCTGCCGGACCAGCGAGACGGGGACGTCACCGGCAGCGTCGAGGCGGGGTGGCGCGGGGGAGCCGTCGTCGGCGACGACGATCTCGTCCGGTGGCCGGGTCTGAGCCGCCAGTCCGGCCAGGACGCGGTCGAGTGCGGACTGCGCGTCGAAGTACGGGACGACGACGCTCACCGTGCCGGCTCGCGGCGCGACGCCGGCGAGCAGGTCCCAGCGGTTGTCCGGGACGATCGCGCCGCGCTCGGTGATCAGCGCCGCCGGTGGTGCGCAGGCGGCCAGATGGTGCTGGTAGTCCCGGCCGACGTCGGCCAGGGTCGGACCGCGCTCGACGCTGTCGGCGAGACGGGTCAGCGCCGGGTCCGCGAGGGCTGCGAGGAGGTGACCGGGCAGCGTCTGCGGCGTGTAGCGGGTGATCGCACCGGGCCGGGCGGCCTCCAGCTCGCGGGCGTAGGAGGAGTCCGGGACCAAGGGGCGGCGGCCGTGGGCGATCCAGGTGTTGATCGAGGCCGACGCCGTCACCCGACCGTTCGGTGCGATCGGCACCGCGGCGGCGGCGAGCTCGCGGGGCAGATCGGCCTCCGGGACGTAACCGGTGCAGTGCCAGCGGTCACCGGCCGCCGCCGCGTAGCGAGCCGGCAGCTCCTCGTGGCCGTCGGCGGCCCGACCGATCGCGGTGAGGTGTGCCCCCTCGGGCAGTGCGGCGAGGACCTCGTCGTAGCCACGGTCAGGGAAGACGAAGCCCAGGACGGCGACCCGTCCGGCGACGACGGCGGCGTCGACCGGCGTGGCGGCGTGCACCGGCAGCGGGATGAGGCGCAGCGAGTGGACACCTTCGGCGGCGTCGCCGACCAGTCGCAGCTCGACGTGGCTGTTCACCACGACGCCGCGGGCCAGCGCGATCACCTGCTCGTAGCCGACCCGCCGTCGCCGCTGCAGCGGACTGTCGTCGTGCGGGACGTCGTGCAGCGTCACCGAGAGTGCGGCTCCCCGTGCCGCGACGCGGCCGGCGAGCTCGGTGAACGCCGCGACCGCGGCCTCGACGGTGGCTCCGAAGAGACGGTCGGTGAAGGGGACGTGGACGACGTCTCTCGCGCTGACCCGGTCGACGTCGGTGACGTCGCGGCCGATCTCGTGCCCGCAGGCGCCGCCGATCTCCAGACCGTGCCGGACGACACCGTGCTCGGCCGGGCCGAGCACCAGATGCAGCACGGTCACGTCCGCGCCCCGTCATCGACGTGATCAGCCAGCTCGCGGTCGGTGTCGCGGGCCAGCTCGCGATACATCGTGTCGTGCCACGCCCGGACCAGATCGCGCTCCGCCGCGCGCGCGGTGCGATCGGCCGGCAGCGGCGGCGGGACGGCACAGGCGGTCGCGACGGCGCTGCGCAGGCTGGCCTCGTCGAGGCCGGCGGTCTCGTTGTTGCCGTAGCTGCGGACCTCGTCCCACTGCGCCGCGTAGTGACCGCAGTCGGGCGCGACGACCGCGGTCCCGGTGTCTCGGGCCAGCTCGATCCAGCCCGAGTGCGTCCCGAAGCGGTACGGCAGCACGAGGGCGTGGGCGCGGGCCACCCGTCCCACGAGATCGTCGTGCGGCAGCCGCGGGGTGACGTCGAGGGTCACGTGCGGGATCTGGTCCAGGCCGGCGAGGTCGTCACGGGCCAGCGCGGCCGGCTCCACCAGCACCCGCACCCGACCGCCGGCATCTGCCGCCCCCGCCGCAGCGGCGCGGACGACCGCCAGCGGGTCGCGGACGTTGCCCCGCACCGACTTCAGCGGCACCAGCACCTCTCCGATCGAGGTGGGGACCGTCGGCACGGTGTCGACGAGGCTCGGATGCACGACGACCTCGGGGCGGCGACCGAAGCGACGGGCGCACTCCCGGGCCGCGGACTCGGTGAGTGTGAGGGCGCGATCGGCGTGACCCAGCAGCAGTCGCAGCTGCCGCTCGTGTCGGGTCGGGGTGGGGTGATGCGGGTTGCGCAGGTCGTGGACGGTGACGACCAGCGGCACGGCGGCGCGTCGCAGCGCCGCCAGCCAGATCGCCAGTGCCGCCTCGTCGAGGTGGTCGTAGCCGAAGTGCACGTGGACGACGTCGATTTCGTCGCGCAGCTCGAGGAGGGTCTCGGCCGCCAGCAGCGGATCGGGCTCCCAGCCGGCGACGCGATCGGTCCGCACCCGGTGGATCGTGGGGGGCAGCGCCGCGTCGAGATACTCGTGCCGGGCCGGGATCGTCGCCACCCGGACGGCGTCGGTGCGACGGGGCGGCAGCGCGTCACGCTCGACGAGACCCCCGGCGGCGAACTGCTCGAGCCAGCCGGTCATCGGCAGCCGGCCGTGCCGCCGGGCGAAGACGGCGGCGTTGCGGACGATGTCGTCGACGTGCTCGACCGGGGGCCGGCTCACCGGATGGTGCTGGTGGTAGGCGTCGGCGCCGCCGACCATGATCATGTCCACGCCGCGCGCGTCGGCGACCGCGGCGAAGTCGGTGTCCTCACCGCCGTAGCCGACGTAGCCGGGGTAGAAGCCACCCAGGTCGCGCCAGAGGTCGGCCGAGAGCGCGAAGGAGAGCGACCAGAAGAGCTCGGCCGGGAGCAGCTCCGACGTGCCCGGCGCCGGGTCGGGACGGGCCGGGTGCGGCGCGCGGGCGGCGGCGAGAGTCGTCACCGACCAGCCCTCGGCCGGGGTCGGCGGCAGATAGGTCACCGGACCGCAGGCGATGGCCTCGGGGCTGGCGGTGACGGCGTCGCGGTACGTGTCGAGCAGCTGCGGGGCGGGGATGCAGTCGACGTCGAGGAAGACCAGCAGCTGGGCCCCCGCCTCGATCGCCGCGGCGGCCCCTGCGTTGCGTGCGGCAGCGACGGGGAGCCCGGCGGCGTGGGTGGGCAGCGAGACGAGCTCGGTGGGCAGGTCCGCCTCGTCGACGACCGCGGCCGCGGCGGGGTCATCGAGAGCGACGACGACGTGCCGGACACCCTCCCCGGCGCAGGTCGCGAGGTGCGCGCGCTGGCGCCGCAGGTGCTCGTGCCGTCCCGCCACCACGGTGACGACGGCGAGCAGCGGCCGCGCCGTCACGCCGCAGCCAGGGTCTGGGTCAGCAGCGTGGCGATCCGCGCGGCGCCGCCGCCGTCGTTCCAGCGACACCAGCCGGCCCCACCGAGCGCCAGCGCCCGGTCGACGGCGTCGGGGAGCTCCGCCGGCTGACGGACCGAGACCGCGATGCCGGCGGCGGCGAGCGCGGCTGCCGTCGTCGCCTGCTCGGCGAAGGGGCGCTGCTGCGGGACCACGACGGCGGGCCGGCGCAGTGCGGCGACCTCGGCCAGGGCGTTGGTGCCGGCGTGCGTCACCACGACGGTCGCGGCGGCCAGCTCGGCGCCGACATCGTCACTCCATCGGCCGGCGCCGACAGCGCGGTAGCTCCAGCCACGCTGCTCCGCCACGGCCTGCAGGGCGGCGTCGTCCAGGGCGCCGCCACCGGAGCCGGTGAAGGCGAGCAGGCGTGGCGCGGCCGATTCCGGTGCTGTCGCGGTGCCGTCCGCGCCGTCGAACCGGGAGACGGCCCCGGCGAAGCAGACCCGGTCGCCGAAGTCGCGCAGGTGCGGCGGGTCGTAGACCTCACGCGGCCAGGGCGCCACGATGCGGGCGGCGAGGCGGTAGGCCAGCAGGTGTGCGGCGTCGTCGCGGCGGCCGGGCAGCGTCATGACCACCACGGGGACCCCGGCGAGGCGCAGCAGCGCCGCCACCTCGACCGAGAGGTCCACCACGACCGCATCCGGCGTCGCCGCGGCGCACCACTGCACCAGCTGATGCATCCGCCGGGCATAGCCGGGCGAGTTGAGCGGCGCCCAGTGCAGCGTCCCGCCCGCCTCCGGATCCTCCGGCTGCGACAGCGCAGGATCGGCGGCCAGCTGCACCCAGGCCGCGAAGGGGTGGGGCCGTGGTGGCTCGGGCAGCGACGACAACCCGACCACCGGCACGGCGCTGGCGCGGGCGATCACGCCGGCCCGGGCGAGGTGGCCGCTGCCGTGGTGGTGGACGTAGTAGCCGAGCAGACTCACCGACGCCCGTCCGCGACGACCGCCGGTGCGGTCTCCCGACGACGACTCCGAACGAGGTCGTGCTGCAGGCTCAGCTCGACGTCACCGGTGATGCTCGGCGCCGCCCCGCAGACGTCGGCGAAGAGCTCCTCGTAGGCGTCGACCATCCGCTCCAGCGAACAGTGCGACTCGGCGCGAGCGCGGGCGTCGGCCCGGCGCAGCGTCACCGCCTCGTCGATGGCGCTCGCCAGCGCGGCCACGCTCTCGTCCTCGGTGCTCCGGTCCGACACCAGCCGGGCGCAGCTCGCGTCCACGATCTCGGGCATGCCACCGCGCGCGAAGCCGGCCACCGGCGTGCCGGAGGCCAGCGCCTCGGCGACCACGAGACCGTACGGCTCGTTCCACCGGGGCGTGACGAGGGCGGCAGCGCTCGTCCCCACGAGTCGCGAGAGCTGCCGCTGCTCCAGGTGGCCGGCGTAGACCGCGCGCTCGTCCAGCAGCGGCTCGACCTCGTCCTTGAAGTAGTCCCGGTCGGCCATCGGCCCGGCCAGCACGAGCCGGCGACCGGTGCGCGCCGCCGCCCGGATGGCGAGGTGGGGTGCCTTCTCCGGGACGAGCCGCCCCGTCCACACCAGGTCCGGGCCACCGGGCCCCGCCGGCCAGCGACGCAGGTCCACGCCGTTGCGGATGACCCCGACCGGGCCGAGCAGCGGCTCCCAGCGGCGGGCGGTGTCCGCGCTGACGGCGGCGTACCGCACCCCGGTCGCGTCCCCGGCCTGCACGGCCGACTCCAGCCACGGGGTCGGGGGCGTGTGCAGCGTCGTCACCATCGGGGTCGCCAGGTTCCGTGCCATGGCCAGCGGCAGGTAGTGCAGCGACTGGTTGTGCACCAGGTCGAAGCGGCCGGGCAGATCCGCCAGCCGCAGCATGACGCTGAGGTACGCGTGGTGCTCGCGGATCGCCGGATCGGACGGCATCGAGACGTCCATGACGGCGTCGTCGGAGAGCCGCAGCCCGGTGAGGTCCAGGTCGACGTGCGGCAACCGGGCGTCCGTGCCGGGAGGCGCAAAGAGCGTCACCTCGTGGCCGCGGTCCAGCAGCAGCCGGGCCAGCCACCAGACGTGGGCGGCCTGGCCCCCGGAGAACGGCTCGACGATGGGCGAGTGCGAGGGCGCGAGGACAGCGATACGCAGGCTGCGGAACACAGGACTCCGATTTCGACGACGGGCACGCACCGTTGTCTCGATGCGGAGTCGGTTCCATGCAAGCACACCGGTCCGACAATGCGGTGACCGCTGCGGGAGAACGACGTCCGCGAGCCGACCGTGGCGGACGGAGATACTGGCCCGATGAGTACCCCAGCCGACGACGTCCCCGGCTCGGTCGGGACCCCCGCCGCCGTCGCTGCCGTCCGTCCCGAGGTGAGGCGCGGGACGCGGGCGACCGCCATCGCCTTCGCCGGCTCCGGTTTCGCCTTCGCCTCCTGGGCCGCGCGCATCCCGCAGTTCCGCGACCACCTCGGTCTCACGCCCGCGCAGCTGGGGCTGGTGCTGCTCTCGCTGGCGGCGGGCTCGGTGACGGCGCTGCCGCTGTCCGGAGCGCTCGTGGCCCGGATCGGATCGCGGCGCACGGTCCGGCTGATGGCGACGCTGCTCGGCGGGGCACTCGTCCTCGTCGCCGCCGGGTACCACGTCGGGACGCCGCTGGTCGTCGTCGCGCTCTACCTGCTCGGCTTCGGCAACGGGGCATGGGACGTCGCGATGAACGTGCAGGGTGCCCTGGTCGAGCGCGAGCTGGGACGCTCGATCATGCCCCGCTTCCACGCCGGGTTCAGCGTCGGCACGGTGGCCGGGGCGCTGTCGGCCGCCGGGCTCGTCGCACTCGGGGTGCCGCCGTCGCTGCATCTCGCGGTCGTCGGAGTTCTCGTCATCGCGGTCGTCGTCGCCTCGGTGCGCGACTTCCTCCCCGACGCCGCCGCGGACTCACCGGAGGTGACGACGCTGTCGATCGGCCGGGCCTGGCGCGAGCCGCGGACCCTGCTCGTCGGGCTCTTCGTCCTCGCCTTCGCCTTCGCCGAGGGCACCGGCAACGACTGGATCAGCGTCGCCGTCATCGACGGTTACGACACCGCCGACGTCTTCGGGGTACTCGGCTTCGCCACCTTCCTGGTGGCCATGACGATCGGGCGATGGTTCGGACCGCACCTGCTGGACCGTTACGGCCGCGTCGTCGTGGTCCGGGGGCTGGCGGCGGTGGCGGTGGCCGGCTCGCTGCTCTTCGTCTTCGGCCCGTCCGTGGAGACGGCCTTCGTCGGCGCGCTGCTGTGGGGACTCGGGGTCTCGCTCGGCTTCCCCGTCGGCATGAGCGCGGGCGCCGACGACCCCACCGGCGCGGCGGCGCGGGTCAGCGTCATCGCCTCCATCGGCTATTGCGCTTTCCTCGGTGGGCCCCCGGTGGTGGGCTTCCTCGGCGAGCACAGCACCGTGCTGCGGGCCCTGATCGCGGTCTCGGTGCTCCTCGCGGTGGCGGCGATGCTCGCCTTCTCGGTCCGGCCGCCGGCCGCTGCCGACGGACGGTCGCGCTGAGCCCCACCGTCAGCCCCACCGTCAGCCCCGCCGTCAGCCCCGCCGTCAGCCCCGCCGTCAGCCCCGCCGTCAGCCCGGCACGTCGAGCCGCTGGGTGCCGATGACGGCCAGCAGCCGCAACGCCTGCGCCTCGGGCGAGCCCGGCGCGGCGGTCCAGACGATGACCCGCTGGTCCCGGCCGGGGACGTCCAGGGTCTCGCCGGTGAGCGCGAGGTCCCCGACCTGCGGGTGTCGGAAGGTGGTGCAGGTGCGGGGCCGGTCCAGCACGTCGTGGGAGTCCCAGAGTTCGGCGAACTCGCTGCTCCCCGCGAGGAGCTCGCGGACGAGCGCGGCCAGCTCCGGATCGTCCGGGTAACGGGCGGTGACGCCGCGCAGGGCGAGCACGGAGGTCCGGGCGAACTCGTCGGCGTCGGCCATCCCGTAGAGCCGGCCGGACGGGCCGGGAGGGCCGAGGAAGGCGCGGCGCAGCAGGTTGCGGTCACGCCGCGGCAGCGCGCCGAAGTCCTCCAGCACCGCGGCCGCCAACCGGTTCCACGCCAGCACCTCACCGTCGGCCGAGAGCACGATCACGGCGGCGTCGCTGAGCCGGTCGACGAGGTCCAGGGTGCTGGCCCGGACCTCGCGGGACAGCCCCGGCTGCGACGGTGGCGCCTCGCCGGCGAGCAGGCGCAGATGTCCGGCCGCCGCCGCATCGAGTCGTAGGGCGCGGCTCAGTCCGGTCAGCACCTCGGGGGAGGGGCGTGGTCCGTGGCCCTGTTCGAGGCGGGTGTAGTACTCGACCGAGATGTGCGCCAGGCGGGCCACCTCGTCGCGTCGCAGCCCCGGCGTGCGCCGGCGGGGTCCGACGGGCAGGCCGAGGTCACCGGGGGCGATCCGTTCGCGCCGAGACCGGAGGAAGCGACCGAGCTCCTGCCTGTCCACCCGGCCAGTCTGACAGTCCGGACCGGGCTCGCGGGGGCCGCAGCCTGGTACCGGTTGTGCCTGGCTGGCGGCGCGCCGGCGACCCAGGGTCGAGGACATGACCTCTCCCACCCACCACGCCGGCATGCTCGCCGGCAAGACCGCCTTCGTCACCGGTGCCGGCCGCGGCATCGGCGCCGCCGCCGCACGACTCTTCGCCGCCGAGGGGGCGCGCGTCATGCTCGCCGCCCGGACCGAGACGCAGCTCGCCGCCGTCGCCGAGGAGATCCGGCGGGACGGCGGGAGTGCGGCGTACGTGCGCTGCGACCTCGCCGACGCCGAGAGCATCCGCGCTGCCGTCGCCCGGACGGTGGAGATCTTCGGCGGCCTGGACCTCGCCTTCAACAACGCCGCGGTCATCGCCCCGCCCGGCCCGCTGGACCGCGCCGAGGTCGCCGACCTCGACCGGGTGTACGAGGTGAACCTGCGCGGCACCTGGCTGGCCATGGTGGCCGAGGTGACGGCCATCCGCGGCAGCGCCGGTACCGGCGCCATCGTCAACACCGGCAGCGTCGGTGGGCTCGGCGCGAACCCCGACCTCCCCGCCTACGGCGCGCTGAAGAGCGCGGTGCATCAGCTGACTGCCACGGCCGCGGCGACCTGGGGACCGGAGGGCATCCGGGTGAACACGCTGGCGCCGGGAAGCACCCTCACCGAGCTCATCGGAGAGTGGGAGGCCGCCTCACCGGGGGTCATCGAGGCGCTGCGACAGCGCATCCCGCTCGGCCGGTCGGCCCAACCGGCCGAGATCGCGGAGGCGGCGGCGTGGCTGCTCAGCGACCGCGCCTCCTTCGTCACCGGTGCGTTGCTGGTCGCCGACGGCGGGATGACCGCCTGAGTCAGGGGGTTCGGCGGCCGTCGCGGGCCCGCGTGATCGCGATGTGAGCTGCGTGCCCTCGATTAGGCAGGGACCCGCCGTACACGAGAGGATGGTGCGTCGCGGCGGGGCGGCCGAGCGGAAGGCGGGCGATGGACAGCAAGCTGGTGCTGGAGCTCATCACGGTCCCGCTGTTCACCGGTGTCATCGGCTACATCACCAACTGGACCGGCGTGCTCATGCTCTTCCGGCCCATCAGGTTCCACGGCGTCCGCGTCCCCGGCCTGCGCATCCTCTTCCCCTACCTGCCGCGGCGGGTGCGCATCCTGCCGCTGATCCGCTACGACGGCCGCATCGGCTGGCAGGGGATCGTGCCGTCGCGTGCCGACAAGATGGCCAGCATCAGCGTCGACAAGGGGCTGGCCAAGCTCGGCAGCATCAACGACTTCTACCGCGAGCTGGAGCCGGACAAGATCGCCGAGCACCTGGCGGCGGTGGCGCAGGCCGAGATCCGCGACGTCGTCGAGCAGATCATGGAGCAGGAGAACCCGCAGCTCTGGCACGACCTCCCGCCGGTCATCAAGGAGGCCGTCTTCACCCGGGTGCGGGCGCAGCTGCCCGGCATCATCAAGAGCATCACCGACGAGATCGGCGAGAACGTCGATCAGCTCATCGACGCCAAGCTGATGGTGATCCGGTACTTCGTCGAGAACCCGGAGCTGCTCAACGAGCTCTTCCTCATCATGGGGCGCAAGGAGCTGCGGTTCATGCAGAACTTCGGCTTCTACTTCGGCGTCCCGATGGGGGTGCTGCTGGTCGGCGTGCTGCAGCTGGCCCACTTCTGGTGGGTGCTGCCGATCGGCGGCGTCATCATCGGCTGGGTGGTGAACTGGATCGGCATCACCATGATCTTCGAGCCGGTCTTCCCCAAGTGGTACGTCCCCTGGAAGCAGGGGCTGATGCTCAAGCGGCAGGACGAGGTCACCGAGAAGTACTCGCAGATGGTGGCCGACCGCGTCGTCACACTGCAGAACATCGGCAACGAGCTGCTCACCGGCCCGCGCAGCGACCGCACCCTGCAGATGCTCGAGGACTCGCTGCGCCCGGCCGTCGACAAGGCCGTCGGGCCGGCCCGCGCCGCCGTCCGGGTGGCGATCGGCACCAAGGAGTACGACCACATCCGCTCCTCGGTCGCGGCCGAGGCCACCGCCTTCGCGCCCATCGCCTTCAACGACGCCGAGTTCAGCCAGCGGCAGTCCGGTCGCATCTACTCCTACATCTCCACGCAGATGAAGGCGATGGGCCCGGACGACTTCGTGGAGATGCTCCGATCGGCCATCAAGCAGGACGAGTGGCTACTGTTCGTCCACGGTGGCGTGTTGGGCTTCTTCGCCGGATTGCTGCACCTCGCGATCTTCGGTGTCTGACCGGCGCGCCGTGGACGCTGACGCAGCCGGTGGTCCACCGGCGGGATGTGGGGGAGTGATCACGTGACCGACGAGGTCAGCCGTCCGGTGCCGGGACAGGCCAGGACGGTCGCCCGCCGGCGGCCACGGCCGCATCTGCGGCCCCTGCCGGGTGGATCACGCCTGGTCCGCAACAGCCCGACGGTGGTCCGGGCCGCGCCCGGCATCGCCCGGGTGGCCGCGATCTCGGCGCTGCACGTCGCGGGCTGGACCGTCGGCGCCACCGTCGCCGGGGCCAACTACGTTGCCCGGCGCGCGGTCGCCGGCGAGCCGGCCACCGCCATCCTGCAGGAGGCGGCCAACGACCTGCGCAGCTTCGCCTGGCGGGCGCTCGGACTGCAGGGCAACCTGGTCCCGCCCGCCCCGACGCCGGAGCCCACCTACGTCCAGGGCGCGACCTCGGCCGACCTGCAGCGGCGCGGCAGCGACCTGCTGCGCCGCAGCAACGACGTCCGCGTCGTCGAGGACACCCATCCGGCCTTCGCCCGCATCCTCTCCGAGATCACCCCGGACGAGGCGCGCATCCTGCGCTTCGTCTACCTCGAGGGGCCGCAGCCGTCGATCGACATCCGCACCAACCGGCCCTTGGGCATCGGCTCGGAGCTCGTCGCCGCCGGCATGAACATGATCGCCGAGCACGCGGGGCTGCGGAACATCGAGCGGATCGACCAGTACCTCACCAACCTGCGGCGCCTGGGGCTCATCGACGAGAGCAAGGAGCAGGTCAGCAACCCTTCCCGTTACCAGGTGATCGAGGCGCAGCCGAAGGTCGTCACCGCGATGAAGGCGGCCGGCCGGGCCCCCAAGATCGTGCAGCGCAGCATCCGGCTCAATTCCTTCGGCGAGGAGTTCGTCCGCACCTGCCTGCCGCTCAACGGCCGGGTCGTCCCGCATCGCGAGGTGCGACCCCGGCCGCGGTGAGCGATCTCAGCTCTCGGTGCGGCGCCCGGAGGTCCACTCGTCGTAGGTGATGCGCTCCAACTCGAAGACCTCGCCGAGGTAGGACCACTCGCTGCGTCCCAGCCGGGCCAGCGGCGCCACCGCGGTGGGATCGGGCAGCCCGTCCTCGGCCAGGACGTCGCGTCGCGCCGCGATGTGGACGATCTCGCCGAAGACCGTCGTGCAGTTTCCGACGGCGTACTCACCGGTGACGCGGCACTCGAAGGCGACGGGCGCGGCGGCGACCCGCGGGGGCCGGACCTTCGCGCTGGGCTCACGTTCGAGCCCTGCCTCGTCGAACTCGCTCAGCTCCGCCGGCAGCGGCGTGGCGGAGTCGTTCATGGGGTGCAGCAGCTCGGCCGAGCCGATGTTGAGGACGAACTCGCCCGTGGCGCGGGCGTTGCGCAGCGTGTCCTTCTCGCCGACGGAGACGAAGCAGAGCGTGGGCGGGTCGATGCCCGCGACGGTGCAGAACGAGTGCGGCGCGACGTTGTCGACGCCGTCCTCGTCCACGGTCGAGACCCACGCGATGGCCCGGGGGATGAGCGAGGCCGTCAGCCACGGGTAGGTCTGCCGGCCGAGGTCGGCCGGGGTGGTCTCGAACCGGTCGGGTGCGGATGCCATGAGGTCAGCTAACCCGGTGGGGCCGCGGGACCGCGTCGCGGGGGGCGTGCGAGGGTGGTCGGCATGACCGACGTGGTGCTGGTGCACGGGCTCTGGCACGGCGGCTGGGCCTGGGACGGCGTCGCCGCCGGACTGCGTGAGCAGGGCATCGTCGTCCACGCACCGGACCTCGCCATGCGGTCCCTCGCCGGGGACGCCGCGACGGTCCGGGCGGTGCTGGACGCTGCACTGGACACCGCGACAGCCCCGGTGCTGCTGGTCGGGCACTCCTACGGGGGCGCGGTGATCACTGCGGCGGGCGACCACCCGGCGGTCGCGCGGCTGGTGTACCTCGCTGCCTTCGCCCTCGACGAGACCGAGAGCATCTCCCGTGTCGCGGTCGGGCAGTACGACGCCGCTCCCTACCCGGCGGCGCAGGAGATGTTCGTCGTCGACGGTGACGAGGTCTCGATGAATGCCGAGCGGGCCGTCGACGTGCTGTACCCGCAGTGCCCCGCCGCGGCCGCGGCGTCGCTGGCCCGCGTTCGGCCGGTGGGCCGGGGATTGTTCCGGGAGCGGCCGGGGTCGGTGGCGTGGCGGCAGCGGCCGGCGTCCTACGTCGTCTGCGCGGACGACCGCATGGTCGAGCCGGCGCTGCAGCGGGTGATGGCGCATCGGTGCAGCCGCGATGTGCGGGAGTGGAGCAGCGATCACAGCCCGCAGGCCAGCCATCCTGACGAGGTCGTCGCGCTGCTGGCCGAGCTACGGGACGGACTCGGCGAGCGGGGCTGAGGCCGACGCGGGGCGCCTCGTGGTGAGTCGCGCCAGAGCTCGTTCGGCGGCCCGGCAGGCGAGCGCGCTCACTCCCAGCACCGCTACCGCGACGATGCCGTCAGCCCAGAAGTGGTTCGCCGTCGCGACCACCACCAGCACGGTCACCACCGCATGCGCCGGCCCCAGCCAGCGCCACGGCCCCGATCCGATCCGCCACACGGCGACACCGACGAGCACCGCCCAGGCGACGTGCACCGACGGCATCGCCGACAGCTCGTCGGCGCCGAAGACGTTGCCGCCGTAGACGGACTGTCCGTAGCGGGCGGCGGTGTCCACGTAACCCGGCAGCAGCCGGGGCGGCGCCACCGGCAATAGCTGGATCACCAGGCAAGCGAAGGTCGTCAGCGCAAGAACCCGACGCACCGGGCGGTAGCGGTCGCGGTGGCGCAGGAAGAGCCAGAGCAGGAAGACGAAGAGCCCGCCGAAGTGCATGGTGGCGTAGTAGAGGTTGAGACCCTGCGCGACCAGGTCGTTGCCGGTGAGGGCGCGCTGCACCGACGCCTCGGCAGGCAGGTGCAGCGAGTGCTCGGTCCGTTCGATCCACTCGGCGCGGGCCAGGGCGCCGGAGGTCCCGAGCAGTGACAGCGTCCCGGCGAGCTGCCACAGCGTGTAAAGCGCACCGATGATGGTGGCCTCGCGGGCGATCGGGGCGGCGATGCGGAGCCGACGGGACCGCGCGACGCTGAGCCCGGCCGCCGCGAGTCCCAGGCCAGCGGTCAGCACCGCGGCCTGCTGCCAGTCGAGGGCCAGACTCTGCACGGGCTCACTATGCCGTGCCGCTAGCGTGGTTGCGTGATGCGCCGCCCGTGGTTGTTGTTCGCCGCGATGTGCGTGATCTGGGGCGTGCCGTACCTGCTGATCCGGGTCGCGGTCCGGGACGTCACGCCGGGGACGCTCGTCTTCCTGCGGACGGCCATCGGTGGGCTGGTGCTGCTGCCCTTCGCGCTGCGGGCGGCCGGGACCGCGGGCTTCCGGGCGGTGTGGCGGCACTGGCCGGCCCTGGTCGGCTTCTCCGCCCTGGAGCTGGCCGGACCCTGGCTGCTGCTCGGCGAGGCCGAGCAGCAGCTGTCCAGTTCGGTGACGGGGCTGCTCATCGCCGCGGTCCCGCTGGTCGGGCTCCTCGTCGCGGTGGCCCTGCGCTCGGACGACCGCCACGGCGGCCCGCTGCGTTGGGCGGGGTTGCTGCTGGGGCTGGTCGGTGTGGCGGTGCTGCTCGGCCTGGACCTGGGCGACCTGCATCCCGGGGCGCTGGTCGAGGTGAGCCTGGTGGTGATCGGTTACGCGACCGCGCCGGTGATCCTGTCGCGCTACCTCGCGCAGCTGCCGAGCCTGGCGGTGATCTGCTCGTCGCTGCTGCTCGTCGCGGTGAGCTACCTGCCCTACGCGGCGCTGCGCATGCCGCCGTCGGTGAGTGCGCAGTCGGCCGCCGCGATCGTCGCGCTGGCGCTGGTCTGCACGGCGCTGGCCTTCGTCGTCTTCTTCGCCCTCATCGACGCCTGGGGGCCGTCGCGTGCGACGGTCTTCACCTACGTCAACCCGGCGGTGGCGCTGCTGCTGGGCATCGCCTTGCTGGACGAGCCGTTCACCCTCGGCATCGCCGTCGGCTTCCCGCTGATCCTGATGGGATCGGTCCTCGCCACCCGCGGTGCGGGACGGCGCGCCGAGGTCCTGCTGCCGGTCACCACCGGCGAGGCCGGGCTCGCCGCGACGGTGACCGACTGATACCTACCCGACAGGGTCATCCGTGACCTGACTGCCTGACCGGTCGCCCGGTTCAGTCGATGCGGACCTCGCCGCGCGGGGTGCTGAAGGTGGCGGCGACGAGGCCGCTCTCACCCTCGAAGGGCGAGAGCCATTCGACGGCGAGACCATCGAGCGGCTGCCGGGCCGAGGTGCCCAGGTAGGCATCCACCGCCGATTCGACGCCGGCGATCTCCAGGCCGGTGAGCCGGATCGCGGAGCCGCCGAAGGCGGGGTGCTCGCGTTCGTCGATGTCCCACTGCGCGAAGAAGGGCAGCTGCGGGTCGTCGGCGACGTCGTTGAGGCCGATCTGGCGCCACCGCAGGTCGAAGCCGTCGGGACGTCGCCGGTGCCCCTGGGCCGCGGGGCGACCCAGCCGCTCCTCGACAGGGGCGATGTCGTCCACGCGGATGGCCCAGGCCAGCCAGCCACCGCCGGTGGCGGCGCGGTCGCGGACGGCCCGGCCGAAGGGCGCACGGTCGACGGCTGGGTGGTCCAGCGGCGCGACGATCTCCAAGTAGGTCATGTCCGCCAGCGGGAGCACGACGTTGCGGGTGCCGAACGACGGGTGCAGGCCGCCGTCGGTGAACCCGGCGCCCAGCGTGGAGCCCAGTCGCTGCATGCAGCCAGCCAGACCCTCGGGGCCGGCGACGTAGGAAAGATGGTCCAACCGCATGGCGAACATGGTGACCCACCGCACCGACGTCCTCGCACCCACCCCCGGGCCCCCGGTCGGCGGTCAGCTGGTGTACAGGTCCAGGGCGGCGGGTCGGCTGCCCGTCGCGGCGACGAGCTCGGCGCCGACGCCGCCACACTCCGCCCACGCCGCCGCGATGTCGTCCGCGTCGTCGACCCGGCCGCCGGCGACGACCCGGCGGACGAGCGCGGCGGCCAGCTGCCCCTTGCTGAGCTTGCTGGTGTAGCTGATCACCGCGTGCCCGCCGCGCGGCGCGGGGGAGAGCACCCGCACCGTCACCGCGCGTGCCGAAGTCTCCCCGCGCGGACGCCACATCGCCTGGTAGTCGCTGGAGCGGAGGTCCACGATGGTGCCACGGAGCAGCACGGTGGGCAGCACCTCGTCCAGCACCGGTCGCCAGAACGTCCCGGCGACACCGAGGCCCGGCAGCACGGCCTTCGCCGGGACGCGATAGTCCGGGACAGGCTCGTCGCCGCGGAGCACCCCGAAGAGGCCGGAGAAGATCCAGGTGCTGCGTGCGGCCAGCCGCTGCTCGGCGGCGGTGAGCGAGCCTACGTTGTAACCGTCGTACACCACGCCGGCGTAGCGCTGCAACGCCGGCATGGTGCGGCTCTCCCGGACGGCGGCGTCGGCGGCGATCGCCTCGACCGCGGCCGAAGGCGGCAGCAGCAGCGCCGTCGCGGCGGCGTCGGCGTCGCCGGTCACCAGCTCTCGCAGGGCCGTCGCCGCGCGGTCACGCGCTGCGGCCAGGGGCCCGGCATCGTCACGGTCTCCCAGCGGACGGCCCCGTCCGCCGGGGTTCTTGGCCTCGCTCGGCGGCAGCAGCAGGTGCACCGCGGCAGGCTACGGCAGGCTGCGCGCGGCCCGATCCGTCGGGCCGTCGAGCTCGGAGAGCCGCTGACGGACCGTCGGCCATGTCAGGGCGAAGCCGTAGTGCAGGGGCAGCGTGGCGACCTCGTCGAGCGGCCACCACTGCAGCGCGTCGCTCTCGGCATTGTCGGGATTGCGACCGACCTCGGGCCGGGCGGCGACCTCGGCCAGGACGGTGGTGTACGACCAGGGACCGTGATCGTCGACCAGCTCGGCGAGGACGGTGACCTCGTCCGGGTCCAGGGTGGTCTCCTCCCTGGTCTCGCGAAGGGCGGCGACGACGGCGGTCTCGTGACCGTCCCTCGCGCCGCCGGGAAGCGCCCAGGTGCCGCCGTTGTGGGTCCAGCCGGCCCGCAGCTGCAGCAGCACCGAGCCCTCGCTGTGGACCAGCAGGCCGGCCGCGCCGTGCCGACCCCAGTGCGTCTTGCCGCAGGCGCAGCGCACCCAGCCGTTGCCGTCGCCAGCGGGCACGCCTTCACCCTTCGTCACGGGGTGCGCGGATCGCGCGGAAGTTGTGGTGACGCCGACCCGCCAGGTCGCCTCTCGGCAAAAGGCCGCTCGTGGCGGCAGTTGTGGGACCGGGGGCCATGGATCGGGCCGACGCCGTGCTCCACGGTACCGACTGCACCACCGGGGTTGCCACGGCCGGTTCGCCGACGCGCCAGGTCGTGCCGGAACGTATCGTGGAGGCCGTGCTTTTCCAGCAGGGACCGACCGACGCCGGCGTGTGCGCGTGAGCGGCGGTGACGCGCCGCGGCCGCATCGTCCCGCGCTCTTCGCCGACCTCACCGAGATGATCGACGCCGCCGGTGGCGATGCCTCGCCGAGCGCTCGCGCGGAGATCGCCGCGGCGACCGCGGCTGCGCTCGTCGATGCGGGACGGACCCCCGGCCCCGATGCCGCGTCAGCTGAGGATCGCTTCGTCGCGCTGGCCGACAGCGTGGGGTTGGACACGCTCGCGGCGTTGTGGCGGGACAGCGATCCGGTCAGCCTGCCGGGGGCGCTCTGGGCGCTGTACCTGCTGCGCCAGTGGTGCCGCACCGACACGGCCACGGTCACCCGGCTCTGGCGGGCCGGCGAGCCGCTCGCCGGCGCAGAGGCCGCCGTGGCCGGCCTGCCGGCCTACGCCGACGACGAGGCGGTCCGGGCCTTCGCTGACGCCGTCCTGGCGGGCATCTTCCAGCGTGACCTGGCCGTGGCGCTGGAGCGGGCGGCGGCGTTCTTCCGCGTCGTCGGCGCCGGACGTCGCGCGACCGGTCCGAGCCCGGCACCGGAGCCGCGGGGCGGGCGTGCGGACTCGGCGGTGCCCGAGGACGCGCTCGCGGAGCGCAACGACCGCACCGCCGCCGCCCTCACCGCGGCCGCCCGGTCGTGGCGTCGCGGCGAGCTGCACTAACGCGTCACCGACAATCCTCGCTCGCCGCGAGTGGGGCGCGGCTGCGGGTGGGCTCGGTCGATTAGCACACCGGTCGGACGAATCCGATGCGCCGATCCACATCCCGACGTGTCGTCCACAGGCCGAGCCGGACGGGCCGACAGGACGCCTGCCGGCGGCAGGCTGCGGGGTATGACGACTCGATTCGCCGGTGGTGCCGCCGGTCGCGACGGACCCGGTAGCGACCTCGCGGGCGCGCGGATACGCATCAACGGACCTGCCGAACTCGTGCAGGCCGTCCCCTACATGCTGGGCTTCCATCCGCGCCGCAGCCTGGTGCTGGTGGGGCTGCGCGACGACGGTGGGCATCGGGTGACCGCCCGCCACGACCTCGCCGACCTCACCATGGGCCCCTACGCCGGACTCACGCCCGACGGTGCGGCGATGATCGCGACGGTGGCCGAACGCATGGCGGAGGCGGAGGTCCAGAGCGTGGTCGCCGTCGTCTACCACGACGAGGCCGCGGCCGGTGGGCGTGCGTCGCCGGCGTGCAGTCGCGTCTCTCGCGACGACGACGGTCGGCTTCCCTACGACATGGTGGCGCTCGCGCTACCCGACCTCGTCACGGGGACCACCGCCGTCGGACTGTCGGAGGGGGTGGTCCTGCTCGACGCGCTGCTCGTGGCCGATGGCCGCTGGTGGTCCTACGACTGCGTGGCGACGCAGTGTTGCCCCGACGAGGGCTCACCGTTGCCCGAGGCTCCCTCGGACTACGCCACCGACGCGGTGGTCCGCGGCGTGGTGCCGCTGGCCGACCGGGAATCCTTCGCCCGCCTGCTCGAACCGCTCGCCGACCGGGAGCGGCTGGCCGCTCACCTCGCCGCGGCCGAGGAGGCGGCGATGACCGCCGGCGTGGACGGCGACGGTCGGCGGTATCGGCGGGCTGTCGTCCGCGCCCTCTTCGCCGCCGCCCGGGCCTCGGCGGAGCCGTCGTGGCTGCCCCCGGACGCCCCCACGGTCGCCAGGTTTGTCGCGGCGCTGGGATCGCTGGCAGTGCGTGACGCGGTCTGGATGGGGGTCGAGTCAGGCCGCATCGACGGCCGGCCGCTCTGGCGGCACCTGGCTCGCCACGCCCCCGAGCCCTACGACGCCATGCCCCTGTTCCTCTACGGCTGGGCGAGCTGGCGTGACGGCGACGGAGCGTCGGCCAGCATCGCTGCGGAGCGGGCCGTCGTCAGTGACCCGGGCTGCAGCGCCGCCGACCTGTTGCTGGCCGCGCTGTCGCAGGGCGTGGACCCGCGGACGTTCCCCCGGCTGCGGAAACCGTCGTGACCACTCGGGCAATCCCCGGGTCGGACGACCGCGGGTCAGGCGACCCGGACGAAGACGTAGTCGGCGATGTCGCGACCGAAGCTGGTCCGCGGCCCCTCGTCGTGCCAGACCTCGACGCCCTCCGACGACGGCGCGACGTTGATCTTGTGGCCCGGTCGCATGCCCGCCTCGCTCAGTCGGTGCAGCAACTCCGCGTCGGGCTGCAGGATCTCACCGATCCGCTCCACCTCGACGAGGCCGCCGCTGCCGGCCGCGACTGTCAGCGTCACCAGGCGCCGGCCGTCGTCGTCGCCGGTGGTGATGCCCAGTTCGTCCAGACCGGGGATGGGGCTGCCGTGGGGGCAGACGAGCGGACGTTCGAGGAGCGCGACGATGCGTCGCTCCACCGCCTCGCTCATGACGTGCTCCCAGCGGCAGGCCTCGATGTGGACGTCCTCCCAGTCCAGCCCGATGATGTCGACCAGCAGCCGCTCGGCCAACCGGTGCTTGCGCATCACGGCCACAGCCTCGTGCCGGCCGAGGTCGGTGAGCTGCAGGTGGCGATCGTCGGCGACGTGCAGCAGCCCGTCCCGTTCCATCCGGGCGACCGTCTGGCTGACGGTGGGGCCGCTCTGCGACAGCCGCTCGGCGATGCGCGCCCGCAGCGGCACGATGCCCTCCTCCTCGAGTTCGTACACCGTCCGCAGGTACATCTCGGTGGTGTCGATGAGCTCGGAGTGGTGACTCACTGGTCCGCCTCTCGTCCGTGCCCGGATCGTGCGCGGGCTGAGGGAACTCTAGTCGAGGTAGTCACGCAGGACCTGCGAGCGCGACGGGTGGCGCAGCTTGGCCATGGTCTCGCGCTCGATCTGCCGGATCCGCTCCCGCGAGAGCTTGAAGGTCCGGCCGATCTCGTCGAGGGTCTTCGGCTGGCTGCCGTCAAGGCCGTAGCGCATGCGCACCACGGCTGCCTCGCGTGCGTCCAGGGTGTCGAGCACGTCCTGCAGGTGGGCCCGCATGAGGCCACCCTCGACCACGGTCTCGGCGGCCGAGGAGGAACGCTCGTCGGCGATGAAGTCGCCGAGGGAGGCGTCGTCGTCGGTGCCGACGGTCTGGTCCAGGCTCACCAGGTCGCGGGAGAGATCGATCAGCTCGCGCACCCGCTCCTCGGTGATGTCCAGCTCGTGGGCCAGCTCCGCGTGGTCGGCTTCGCGGCCGAGCTGCTGGCTCATCTCACGCCGAATGCGCTGAAGCTTGTTGACCTGCTCCACCAGGTGGACGGGAAGCCGGATCGTGCGCGACTGATCGGCCATGGCCCGGCTGATCGCCTGGCGGATCCACCACGTGGCGTACGTCGAGAACTTGAAGCCCTTGGCGTAGTCGAACTTCTCGACGGCGCGGATCAGCCCCAGGTTCCCCTCCTGGATGAGGTCCAGGAACGGCATGCCGTGACCGGTGTAGCGCTTGGCCAGCGACACCACCAGGCGCAGGTTGGCCCGCAGCAGGTGATCCTTGGCGCGCTCACCGTCGATCATCACGGCCCGGAGGTCCCGGCGCCGGGCAGGGGTGAGGCCGTCGTCGGTGGCGAGCAGGTGGCTGGCGTACAGGCCGGCCTCGATGCGCTTGGCGAGCTCCACCTCGTCCGCAGCGGTCAGCAGCGCGACCTTGCCGATCTCGTTGAGGTAGACGCGGACCAGGTCCGCCGACGCCGCGACCTCGTCGAGGTCCAGGGTGCCGCGGACCGGCTTGGCCGTCCCGGCAGCGTCGTCGCCGTCGGCCGATGCCGCCGCAGTGGTGGCGGTCGCCTTGGCCGCCGTCTTCTTCGCCGGCGCGCGGCGGGGCTTGGCCTTCGAGCCGGGGGCGGCGACGCCGTCTCCGGACGGGGCCTCGGCGGTCATGCCGGTCTCGGCGGCGTTCTCGACCGCGGCCTCGGCGGTGACCTCGGCGGTGGCCTCGGCGGTGGCGCGGCGGGCGCTGCGGTGGCCCCGCGCGGTGACGGCGGAGTCGCCGCTGCGGCCCGCGGCCGGCCGGGTCTTCTTCGCCGGCTGCTGGCCGGTCTGATCTGCGGCGGCCGAGACGGCGCCGCTCTGCTCGGACGTGGTCTCGGGGGTCGTCGGGGTCGTTATGGACGTCGTCACTGTGGACCACCTCGTGTTGCTCGGAACGTGCGATCCCGGTCGTGGCGACCGGGTCGCTGTCGGCGACCTGCCTCGCGTACTCAACAGGTTGCGCGCTGTCAAATGTTCGAACGTGCGAGCGGGGGTCTGGTGTTCCCGCCGATAGGGCGCCCTGTGATGATGCTCAGGGAGAACTCAGCGACGGGCACCACCGCGGTCGGTGACGCCGCGGTACCGGCCTCAGATCTCGATCATGACTGTGATGGGCCCGTCGTTGACGAGTCCTACCCGCATGTCGGCGCCGAAAACCCCGGTCTGGACCGGTATGCCGGTGTCGCGCAGCGAGTCGACGAAGGCCCGGAAGATCGGCTCGGCCACCGGGCCGGGTGCTGCGGCCGCCCACGTGGGCCGTCGCCCCTTGCGGGTGTCGCCGTAGAGCGTGAACTGGCTCACGGCGAGGACGGCCGGGGGAGGGGCGGCCCCGTCCTGCTCGGCGCCGTCCTGCTCGGCGCCGTCCTGCTCGGCGCCGTCCTGCTCGGCGCCGTCCTGCTCGGCGCCGTCCTGCTCGGCGCCGTCCTGCTCGGCGCCGTCCTGCTCGGCACCGTCCTGCTCGGCGCCGTCCTGCTCGGCGCCGTCCTGCTCGGCGCCGTCCTGCTCGGCGCCGTCCTGCTCGGCGCCGTCCTGCTCGGCGCCGTCCTGCTCGGCGCCGTCCTGCTCGGCACCGTGATCGGCAGCCGGGTTGGCGGCTACGTCGTGGCTCCCGTCAGTGTTACGAGCAGCCGAGTCGGGCACGCCGTCGGAGACGCTGCGCTCACCCCGCAGGATGCGCAGTCCGGCCACCTTCCGCGCCACCTGTGCCGCGGTCGCCTCGGTGTCGGTGTGCGTGACACCCACGAGGACGAGCAGTCCCGGGCCGATCGTCGCGACGACCTCGTCGGCGACCGTCACCGACGCCGACGTCACGCGCTGGACCAACGCCCTCATGCCGCACCGCCGCTCGCGGCGCGGGCGCCGAGAGCAGGGCTCGGGTCGAGCGGGAGCAGCAGGCCCCGCTGGACCAGATCACGCAGCACCGGGGCGAAGTCGACGGCCAACCGCTGGGGGTCGTCTCCGCTGGTCGCGGCCAGCAGCTCCAGCGCGGTCTCGGGAGTGGCACCGAGGTCGCAGGCCGACAGGACGCCGGAGACGGCGTCATCGGCCTCGATCTCCCAGCGCATGCCGTGGCTTTGCCGAAGCCGCTGGCGCACGGTGCGCCAGCCGCCCTCGGGGCCGACGAGGTCGTCACGGCTGCGGACCAGGTCAGGGGCGACACCGAAACGACCGCGGAGCAGCTCGTCGTCGCCGACCTGCCGCAGCAGGCGGTACCGGTCGTGCCATGCGGCGATCTCCGCGCCGATCGGCTGGGCGTGCGCCTGCGGCACGTCCTCGATGACCACGTTCGGGTTGCGGCCACCGTCCGGCGCAGGCACGGGCTCGTCCTCGGTTCGCCACAGCGTGATGAGACCCATCCCCACGGCCACCACGCCCTGGCGTGCGAACCAGTCCAGCCAGGCGTCGTACCGGCGGGTCCACTCCGCGGTGCCGGGACGGTGCCCGGCGTCGCGGAGCCACAGCGCCACGTACTCACCGAGCTCGGCGGTCTCGCGCTGCCAGACCCAGGCGTCGACCCCGCGGGACGGGAACCAGCCGGCCAGCCTGTCGCGCCACCGGCCGTCGGCCGGCACGATCCAGTTCGCCAGCAGCTGGGCGGTGCCGCCGGGGGCGAGGACGGACGGCAGCCCGCCGACCAGCTGCCGGCAGAGCGCGTCGCCGGCCATCCCGCTGTCGCGGTACTCGTGCTCGCGCTCACCCGGTGACACCACGAACGGCGGGTTGGCCACCACCAGGTCGAACTGCTCCGAGGCGACCGGCTCCAGCAACGATCCTTGCCGCAGCGCCCACTGCGTTCCGCTGAGGGCGGCGGTCGTGGCGGCGCAGCGCAGCGCGCGGTGGCTGATGTCGGTGGCGGTCACCGCGTTCGCATGCCGGCTCAGGTGCAGCGCCTGGACCCCACAGCCGGTTCCCACGTCCAGTGCGCGCCCCACCGGACCGCGCGGGGTCGCCTGCGCCAGGCTCAGGGCGGCGTTGCCGATGCCGAGCACGTGCTCGTGGCGTAACACCCCCGGTCGGACGTCCGACCCGAGGTCGGAGACCACCCACCAGCTCGATGCGTCCCCGGCCTCGGCGTACGGGCGGATCTCCCATCCGGCCCTGGCCCCGTCGCCGTCGGCGGTCTCGACGAGTCCGGCCGCCAGCGCGGCAGCCATCGGCAAAGGGTGCAGCGCGCGGCCGACAACGTCGAGCGGAACCACCTCGCCGAGGAGGAACAGCCGGATGAGGGCCGTGACGGGGTCGCTCCACGTGGCCCGGTCAGCTTGCAGGGTCCGAGCGACGCCGGCGAGATCGCCACGCTCATGTGCCGCGCGGCCGACGATCCCGAGGCGCTCATGGACGCCGTCGGTCGTGTACTCGGCGAGGGCCTGGCGCAGCAGGTCCAGGCCGCCGGCGTCGAGCAGGGGAGCAGGGGAGAGTCCGGGGCCGGGCATGGGCCCATCGTCTCGCACCCGGCAGCCGTGGCCACCAGTCCCGCAGAGTGGGACCTCATTCGGTTGCGCGAAATTGGTCCGCGCGCAGACGAGCATTTCGGACACCGCGGTGCGACGATGGATTCATGCGGCGTTCTCAGTCAGCTCCCCACGCGGCACAGCCTCAGCTCATCACCAGCGCGCCCGAGAGCAGCGACGACGAGTTCGACCGCCGCAAGAAGAAGTACGCGATCATGATGTCGATCCGTGCCCTCTGCGTGATCCTGGCGGCGACCACCTACCAGGTGTCGATCCTGCTGGCGCTGGCCTGCGTCGTCGGCGGCATGGTGCTGCCCTGGTGCGCGGTCATCATCGCCAACGACGGCCCGGTGAAGAAGAAGGTGCCGCCGCCGGTGTACCGGACCCCGCTGACCACGGAGCGCGCGCTCACCGCCGGCGACCGGGACCGGACCATCGATCTCTGAGCCGGTCCGGGCTCGCGCCCGGCCTCGGTGCGGCACACTGTGCGCATGTCCGACACGCAGGTTCTCGAGAAGCCGAGCACGTCCGATACGGACACCGGTCCCGAGATGTTCCACTACGTCCGCAAGAACAAGATCGCCGAGAGCGCGGTCATGGGCACCATGGTCGAGGCCCTCTGCGGCGAGGTGTTCCCGGTGACGAAGAGCCCGAAGCCCGGCTCACCGGTCTGCCCCGCCTGCAAGGAGATCTACGAGAGCTTGCGCGCCTGAGGCTCCCGCCGACCGGCGGACGCCGGATCGTCGGCGGCAGGCTCGTCCCGTACCCGGCGATCGACGCTGGCCGCGGGCTCGTCGACGACCGGCAGCGGGCCGGAGAAGCGCTGCCAGTGCCGCGGGTCCAGCACCCGCGGGGCGCGCTTCTTGGCAGGCTTCTGCGCCTCGACGACGGCGTTGAACTCCGCCCCCAACAGGACCCCCAGGGCCAGGACGAAGAAGAAGAGCAACGCCGCGATGGGGGCAGCGAGTGTCCCGTATGCGTGGTTCTGGTCGAGGATGAACGCGATGTACTCGCGCAGCGCGGCCGACCCGCCCAGGAAGACCAGCAGCGCCAGCGTCGCTCCGGGCAACCCCCGGTGCCACGGCATGCGCCGCGGTGGGGCCAGCTTGTAGAAGGTCGTCAGCCCGAACATCAGCAGCAGGATCAGCACCGGGTAGTAGCCGATGTCGATGAAGGTGCTCACCGTCTCGCGCCGGTCGGCCGGGAAGACCCGACGCAGCAGGTCCGGACCGAGGACCAGCATCGGCAGCAGGAAGACCCCGAGGATCACCGTGCCCAGGAAGAGCCACAGCGCGAGCAGCCGACTGCGGATCGGACCGCGCAGGTCGCGCTGGCCGTAGGCGATGGTGATGGTGTTGACGAAGGTCGCCGTCGCCGACGATCCGGCCCAGAGCGCCAGGATGAAGCCGATGCTGATGACATCGGCACGATCGCCGCGCAGCACCTCCCGCAGGATCGGCGCGATCACCTCCGAGACGACCTCCTGGCTGAAACCGCGGGCCAGGGTGTTCTCGATCTGCTGCTCGGTCCGGTCGACCGTTCGCGCGCCGAACCATCCCGAGACGTAACCGAGCGAGGCGACGAGGGCGAGGAAGAGCGACGGCAGGCTGAGCATCTGCCAGAAGGCGGCCTCCGCCGAGAGCCCCAGCACCCGGTCGTGCCAGGCCTTGGCCACCGCGCGCTTGAGCAGCACGGGGGTCAGGCGCACGGCACGCGCGACGCGACGGACAGGGGGCACGGTTCCTCAGTGTCCACGTCCGGACCGGCGCACGCTGTGGCGGCGCGCGGTCGATGTGCTCGATCCATCATTTCCGGCGCGCCGGAGCCACGTGCCGGTCGGTCGCCGACTAGCGTCGTGGGTCGATGCCCTGAGGTGCCGGCGCGCACGCACTCAGGGCATCGTCACGCGCAGCACCGGCATCACAGGAGGACCCGCGACGGTGGCAGCACCACACCCGTCCCCGGCTGGGCAGACCCCGCGTCTGCGCGCCTGGCAGCGCGCGGCCCTCACCCGCTACCGCGAGGAGCCGCGCCGACGCGACTTCCTGGTGACGGCGACGCCCGGTGCCGGCAAGACCACCTTCGCGCTGGCCCTGGCCCGCGGTCTGGTGGACGAGCGCATCGTCGACCGCGTCATCGTGGTCTGCCCGACCGACCACCTGCGCACGCAGTGGGCCGAAGCCGCCGAGGCCCTCGGCCTGCCCCTGGATCCGACGTTGAGCAACGCGGTGGGTCCGGTCCGTCCCGACCTGCGCGGCTACGTCACCACCTACGCCCAGGTCGCGGCGAAGCCGGCGCTGCACGCGGCCCGGACGTCGGCCAAGCGCAGTCTCGTCATCCTCGACGAGGTGCACCACGCCGGCGACGGGCTGTCGTGGGGCGATGCGGTCGCCTCGGCCTTCGATCTCGCACCGCGGCGCCTCTGCCTCACCGGAACACCGTTCCGAACACGACCCGACGAGCGCATCCCCTTCGTCCGCTACGACGAGGACGGCGCCGGCGGCTTCCGCAGCAGCGCCGACTTCACCTACGGCTACCGGGAGGCCCTCGCCGACGGCGTGGTCCGGCCCGTCGTCTTTGCCGCCTATACCGGGACCTCGCGGTGGCGCAACAGCGCCGGCGAGGTGATCGCTGCCTCGTTGTCGGAGCCGAACACCAAGAGCGTCGAGACCACGGCATGGCGGACGGCGCTCAATCCCAAGGGCAAGTGGGTGCCGCACGTCCTCGCCGCCATGGACGAGCGCATCACCCACCTGCGGGCCACCGGCATGCCCAACGCCGCGGGACTGGTGCTCGCCTCGGATCAGGACGACGCCCGCGCCTACGCCGAGATCGTCGAGCAGGTGACCGGCGAGGCACCGGTCGTCATCCTCTCCGACGACCCCAAGGCGAGCGAGAAGATCACCGACTTCACCCACGGCATGCAGCGGATCGCGGTCTGCGTCCGGATGGTCTCCGAGGGCGTGGACGTACCCCGCGCCGCCGTCCTGGCGTGGATGACCTCCTACCGGACCCCGCTCTTCTTCGCGCAAGGTGTGGGGCGCGTGGTGCGGTCCCGGGGACCGGGGGAGTCGGCGACGGTCTTCCTCCCGGCGGTCCGGCCGCTGCTTGCGCTGGCCGCTGAGCTGGAGCAGGAACGCAACCACGTTATCCCGCCACCGGCGCGGCAGGACGAGACGATCCTCGATGTGGAGCCCGTCGAGCCGGCCGAGAGCCGCGAGCGCGAGACCAACGAGCTCGTCGACGCCGACGCCGCCTTCGCCCACGTCCTCCACGGCGGTCGTGCAGTGGTCGCCGCTGCGCGGGAGCTCACCGACGACGACGAGGACTTCCTCGGCCTGCCCGGCATCCTCACCCCCGAGCAGACCGCCGATCTGCTCGCACGGCGTGACTCGCACGCACGGCAACGGGCCGCTGGAACGATCGCCCCGCAGCCCTCGGCAGAGACGACCGCCTGGCGGGCGGGCGCCGAGCTGCGGCGCGAGGTCAACCGGATGGTCGCGGTCCTGTCGGCCCGGACCGGGACACCGCACAGCCGCATCCACGCCGATCTGCGGCGAGCTGTCCCCGGACCCGCCTCGGCCGCGGCGAGCACCGAGGTCCTCGAGCAACGACGTGACCACCTGATGCAGCTCCTCGGCACCGGCTGAGCGGCTCCTGGAGGCGTTCGCGGTGGGCGAAATCACCCGTGGCGGTTTCGGGAATCCCGGGCCGGGTATCAGTCGTTGGGAGGGGTGCAAGCAGCAGTAACCAAGTGGAACCTTGTCAGTCACGTCGGCACGATGTTGCGAGCAGGTTTCTCTTCCAGGGTGTCGCCACCGCACAGCTCAGTTCGATGGTTTCCTGGACGTTAGTAAGTGACGATGGGCCGCCACAGGGCGGTTCACCAGCAGAAACGAGGTGTCCCGTGACTCCGACCATCACAGCGACCCCGCTCAGCGCGCAGGACCGGTGCGATCGCTGCGGGGCCCAGGCCTACGTACGCGCGACCATGGAGTCCGGCTTCGACCTGCTCATGTGCGCTCACCACTTCCACGAGAACGAGGGGCGTCTCCGCGAGATCGCCGTCTCGATCCACGACGAGACCGAGCGGCTCTCCGTCGTCCCGGGAACGGCGAGCGCCGACGAGCGGTAATCCCGCCCGCGACGCCACATAGTGACGAACGGCCCCGTCCCGCCAGGGACGGGGCCGTTCGTCGTCCTTGGGGATGGTTGCCGTCAGCTGCTGGTGCTGAGGACCTGCAAGCCGGCCAGGAGCAGTCCGGTCAGGAGCAGCAGGCCGAGGAAAGACACCCAGGCCTTGATGATCCGGACGTCGTGGGCAGCCCGCTCGGCGTACTTCGCCTGCTCCGCGGCGTAGTGCAGCGCGGCGGGACGGTAGCGATCGGTCCACTCGTTGCCGTCCCAGTAACGGGCACGGTCCTCGTCGCCGTCCACGAGGTGCCATCCGGCGTCGTCCATCCCTGATTCCCTCCCGCTGCGCTCGCGCCTCACGAGCAACGCTCCGACGGACCGTAGCGGTCGGCCCGTCGGACGGCCGCCGACGCGCGGACAGGCCACCAGAGACGCCGACGGCCCCTTCCCGGTGGGAAGGGGCCGTCGGCGTGGAGTGGGTCGAGGTGATCGGGGCTTCGCCCCTCAACCTCGACGTCGTCGCTCGGGAGACACGAGCAAGCTCGGTCTCCACTCGCTCCTAGTCGAGGTAATCCCGGAGGACCTGGGAGCGCGAGGGGTGGCGCAGCTTCGACATCGTCTTGGACTCGATCTGACGGATCCGCTCGCGGGTCACGCCGTAGACCTGGCCGATCTCGTCCAGGGTGCGGGGCTGGCCGTCGGTGAGGCCGAAGCGCAGCTTCACCACACCCGCCTCGCGCTCGGAGAGCGTCTGCAGCACCGACTGCAGCTGATCCTGCAGCAGCGTGAACGACACCGCGTCGACGGCCACGACGGCCTCGGAGTCCTCGATGAAGTCACCGAGCTGGCTGTCACCCTCGTCACCGATGGTCTGGTCGAGGCTGATGGGCTCACGCGCGTACTGCTGGATCTCCAGCACCTTGTCCGGCGTGATGTCCATCTCCTTGGCGAGCTCCTCCGGGGTGGGCTCGCGCCCGAGGTCCTGGAGCAGTTCGCGCTGGATGCGGCCGAGCTTGTTGATGACCTCGACCATGTGCACGGGGATGCGGATGGTGCGGGCCTGGTCGGCCATCGCGCGGGTGATCGCCTGGCGGATCCACCAGGTGGCATAGGTCGAGAACTTGTAGCCCTTGGTGTAGTCGAACTTCTCGACGGCACGGATGAGGCCGAGGTTGCCCTCCTGGATCAGGTCCAGGAATGCCATGCCGCGGCCGGTGTAGCGCTTGGCCAGCGAGACGACGAGGCGGAGGTTGGCCTCGAGCAGGTGGTTCTTAGCGCGCTCGCCGTCGCGGACGATCCAGCGCAGGTCGCGGCGCATCTGGGTGGTGAGCTTCTCGCTCGCCTCGTCGGCCTGCCGGATGCGCTCGGCCGCGTAGAGACCGGCCTCGATCCGCTTGGCGAGGTCGACCTCCTCCTCGGCGTTGAGCAGCGCGACCTTGCCGATCTGCTTGAGGTACGCGCGGACCGAGTCGGCCGACGCCGTCATCTCGGCGTCCTTGCGGGCCTGACGCAGGGCCTCGGACTCCTCCTCGGCCTCCTCGTCCCAGGAGAACTCGCCCTCGGCGCCCTCGGCGCTCGGGTTCTCGGCGTCCTCGTCGGTCGCCTCGTCCGAGCCGTCGGCAGCCTTGGCAGCGGTCTTGGCTGCCGCCTTCTTGGCCGGTGCCTTGCGCGCCGTCTTCTTGGCGGGGGCGTCGACGGTGGCCGTTGCGGTGCGCTTGGTGGCGCTGGCGGCCGAGACGCGGGCGGTGACCGAGCCGGTCACGGAGTCGACTGCCGTGTCAGGGACGGGAGACTCTTCGGCCGAAGCCTGCTTGCTGGATACCACTGATGACCTTTCACCACTGAGCACTGGTCACACACAGACCGGTGACCGTGCGCGGGATGGAGCCGCTGGGCGCGGGCGAGCGTGTCGGGGTCGCAGGCCGTCTGTTTGTCGGCTCAGAATCGAGTCCAGTACGTGCGCAGTTCCCTGAGTCACTAATTGTACTGACGCTCGGCCAACTCGCTAACGCAACACCCGTCGGCGGGACGAAGTACTGCCGCGACACGGACTCTCGTCACGATCCGGCTGGCAGCCGGGGCTCGCGCGGCAGCGCACTGGGACTCTCCAGCGCGGCGATGGCGGCGCCGACGATGCCGGCGTCGTTCAGCAGCTGGGCCGGTTCGACCGGCGTGTCGAGCTCGAGCAGCGGCACCCACTTCTCCGACCGCTTGCTGATCCCGCCGCCGACGACGAAGAGATCGGGGCTGAAGAGTCGCTCGACATGCTGCATGTAGGCGTTGACCCGCTTGGCCCAGTGCTTGTACGACATGCCGTGCTCGTCGCGGACCGATGCCGCCGCCCGGGTCTCGGCGTCGTGGCCGTCGAGTTCGAGGTGCCCGAGCTCGGTGTTGGGGACGAGCCGGCCGTTGATGATGAGCGCGCTGCCGATGCCGGTGCCGAAGGTCAGCAGGATGACCAGGCCGTCGACGCCCTTTGCCGCACCGAAGCGGTCCTCGGCGATCCCGGCGGCGTCGGCGTCGTTGAGGACGCTCACCTCGCTGCCGCCGCCGATGGCTGCGGTGAAGACCTCGTCGGCGTTGGTCCCGATCCAGGAGCGGTCCACGTTGGCCGCCGAGCGGGCGACGCCGCTCTTGATGACGGCGGGGAAGGTCGCCCCCACCGGCCCGGTCCACCCGGCGCCCGTGACCAGCTGCGCGACGACCCCGGCGACGGCGTCCGGCGTCGCGGGCTGCGGCGTGGGGATGCGGACGCGTTCGGTGATCAGCGTGCCCGTGGTCGTGTCCACCACGGCGCCCTTGATTCCGGTGCCGCCGATGTCGATGCCGAAAGCGTGTGTGGACGACTCCGGCGCGCCCGTCCCTGTCATGTCCGCAGACCCTAGTACGGCGCGCCCGGGGAGCTGGCGGGATCCCGGTGTTCACCTGCCCGTGGTGCGATGAGGTCATGACGGCAGAGGGTGCGGACCTGACCGCGACGCAGTTCGAGGCGCTCGCCGTGGAGCTCGCCGAGGGAGCCGCGCGGCTGGTGCGGACCGAGCGTGCCAAGGGGGTGCCGGGGGCCGGCGCCGCCGGTGAGGCGGCGCTCGGGATCGAGCACAAGAGCAGCGACACCGACCCGGTGACCGACCTGGACCGCCGGGCCGAGGCGTGGCTGCGGGCCGAGATCGGGCGACGCCGTCCGGGCGATGCCGTGCTCGGCGAGGAGGCCGGGCAGACCGGTGGTGGGACCGCGGCCGACAGCACCGTGCGGTGGGTGCTGGACCCTATCGACGGCACCGTCAACTTCGTCCTCGGCATTCCGCACCACGCGGTCTCCGTGGCTGTCGAGGTCGACGGGGTCGCCGTGGCAGGTGCGGTCTGCGACATCGCGTTGGGGGAGACGTTCCGGGCGTCGTTGGGCGGTGGCGCGCAGCTGTCCAGCCCGCTCGTCGGGGAGGTGCCGCTCACCGGCCCCCGGCCCATTCCGCTGGCGAGGGCCGTCGTCGGCACGGGCTTCGGCTACGACACCGGCCTGCGGGCCCGGCAGGCGGCCTCCGCGGCGCGTTGGCTGCCCCGCGTCGCCGATCTGCGCCGGCTGGGCTCGGCCGCGCTCGCGCTCTGCTACGTCGCGGCCGGACGGCTCGACGGTTACGTCGAGGCCGGGCTGAACCACTGGGACCACGCCGCCGGTGCGCTGATCGCGCACGAGGCCGGGTGCGTCGTCCACGGCGCCGACGGCGAGCCACCCTCCCCGCGGCTGGTGCTGGCCGCCGCGCCGGACCTCGCGCCCGAGCTGTACCGGCTCATGGTCGAGACCGGAGCCGACCGGGTGCTGCCCGGTTGAGCCGTCAGCAGGTCGGCGCCTGCGGCGTCAGCAGGTCGGCGTCGAGCCCGCCGAGGGGGAGGACGCGGCAGGCGAGGTGGTCGGTGTCGGGGTGGCACTGCTGACCGTGACCCGGTCACCCCGCAGCGCGGCGGTCACCGCGGCCCGGGAGGCGATGCCGTCGTACTTGGTGCCGAGGGCCACCACGACCGTGGCGCTCGTGCTCGTCGTCGGCACCAGTCGCGCGCCGGGCAGGTAGTAGCGGACCAGCGCGGCGGCCTGCCGTCCCGCCGGACCGAAGCGCAGCTGGGCCACGGCGTTGTTCGCCGTCGTCACCGGGTCGTTGGCCGCCTTGGCCGGCACCTGGAAGCCGCGTTTGATCAATTCGGTGCGGGCGGTCCCGGCCAGTCCCTGCTTCGAGGTCGAGTTCACGACCTGCAGCACCACGCTCGCCGGTGCCGGCAGCGCAGCGCCGGAGGTGGTCGGCGTCGCCGACGGGGAGTTCGAGGTGGGACAGCGCGGCGCGGCGTCGGAGGAGGTGTCGTCGCGGTTGACGACGCGCCACCAGACGATGCCGGTGAGCAGCAGCAGCGCGAGCAGCGAGATCAGCGCCGGCAGTGGCCGGCGGATCGTCGTGCTCGCCATGCGCCTGTCCCTTCTGTCCGGTTTCGGCCCCGGTGGCCGACCCGCGCGGACGGCCGATCCTCCGGCGCGTCGCGGAGGGCAAAGCGTAACGGCGCGGACACCCGGAATGTGTTCGGCGGGCCGTGCGTTGCGGGAGTTCCCCGACGCGGTACCGTTCCGCGGCCAGCCTCATGCACACGTGGTGTGACGCAACCCTCGAATGCCTCCGCGTCGGGCGGGCACAAAACCAAGGTGCGGGACGTTCCAGCGGCGAACGGAACCGCAACCGTTTACAACGCAGAAGTCCGGGCCCGAGTACATCTGGACCCGGCTGCTCGACCGTGGGCCACCCCCACCAAGGAGTTGACGACCGCATGGCGACCGACTACGACGCTCCGCGTCGGGGAGATGTCGACGAACTGAACGAGGATTCGATCGAAGAGCTGAAGGCGCGTCGCGCCGAGGCTCAGTCCGGCTCGATCGACGTGGACGAGACCGAGCTCGCGGAGTCCCTCGAGCTGCCCGGTGCCGACCTCTCCAGCATGTCCGGTGAGGAACTCACCGTGCGCGTGCTGCCCAAGCAGAGCGACGAGTTCACCTGCTCGTCGTGCTTCCTGGTGCATCACCGCAGCCGGCTTGCGCGCGAGCGCAAGGGCCAGCCCATCTGCCGCGACTGCGCGTAAGCCGCGTAGCGCGGTGGGCAGCCCGCCCGCCGGCACTGCCACCCTCGCATCCCCCGACCCACACGCCCGGTGCCACACGCTGGCACCGGGCTTCGTGTCTTCCCGGGCCGGCTGCAGGACAGCGTCCGGTGAGCGTCAGAGCGTCACGGCGAGGCCTGCCCCGCCGTCGACAACCAGCGTCTGTCCGGTGATCCACCCGGCGTCGCTGCTGGCGAGGAAAGCGGCGACGGCACCGATGTCCTCGCCGACACCGAGGCGTCCGAGCGGGTACTTCGCCGCGGCGGCCGCCTCGTCCCGCTCGTACAGGGCCGCCGCGAACCGGGTCTTGACGACCGCCGGCGCGACCGCGTTCACCCGGATCGCCGGCGCCAGCTCGGCGGCGAGCTGGGTGGTGAGGCCGATCAGCGCGGCCTTGCTCACCCCGTAGTAGGCGATGCCGGGGGCCGGTGACAGGCCGGCCACCGAGGCCATGTTCACGACCGCGCCGGCCCCGTCGGCGCCGAGACCGGCCGCCGTGGCGTCGCGGGTCCACTGCAGCGCGGACAGGACGTTGACCTCCATGATCTTGCGGGCGGCGTCGGGGTCGACGTCCAGGATCGGCCCGTACACCGGATTGATGCCGGTGTTGTTGACGAGCACGTCCAGCCGGCCGAAGCGCTCCCGCGTCGTCGCGATCGCCTCGGCCCGGTGAGCGTCGTCGTCGGCCCGTCCGGCGACGGTGACGACGCGCGCGGCGTCGGTGTCGGGGAAGGAGCGGACGGCCTCGGCGAGCCCCTCCGGCTTGCGGGCGGTGATCACCACGCTGCCGCCCTCGGCGACGATGCGCTGCGCGACGGCGAGGCCGATGCCGCGGCTGGCGCCGGTGACGAGGGCGACGCGGCCGGCGAAACGGCGTCCGGCGGAGGCGGCGGGGAGGTCGGGGACCGGTGAGCTCATGGCTCGAACCTAACGCCGAGCTCCGCGGCGGTCAGTCCTGGCGTTGCGCGACCGCCGCCCGCAGCACCGCCACGACCCGGTCGGGGTGACGGGTGCTGATCACCCAGTAGGGCGTCGGGTCGTCCTCGTCGTCGAGCCACACCTGGACGCCGGGGCTGACCCACGGCCGGATGGAGACGAAGGCGGCGGGGTCACCCTCGCGCCCGACGACCAGGCGCAGCGTGCGCTGGTCGAGGGCGACGGCGCCGGAGACGTAGCGCAGCGGCAGGTGCGCGCCGCGGACGTAGAGCTCGCCGTCGCGGATGTCGACCCGGCTGCGCCCGAGCCACCAGACGATGACCGCCGCCAGCGGCACCAGCGCGGCGAACGGGATCCACACCGTCGCCTCGAGCCCGGCGACGCGGAACTCGGCGGCGAGGATGCCGGCGACGATGGCCGCGATGACGTACCACCACCACGGCGTGTACAGCCGCTCGCGGTAGCTGATGACGCCGGTCGCGCCCTCGACGGGACTGTCGCTGCCGGCGCTCATGGCCCCGAGGGTAGCCTCAGCCGCTGTGAGTGAGGCCGGCAGCGACGGGACCGTCGTCGAGCGACCTCGGGTCCTCGTCCGGCGCCTCGACCCCGAGCTGCCCCTGCCGGCCTACGCCCTGCCCGGCGATGCCGGCGCCGACATCGTCGCCGCCTGCGACGTCGTGCTGGCGCCGGGGGAGCGGGCGGTGCTGCCGACCGGGTTGGCCATCGCGCTGCCGCCGGGACACGCGGCGTTCGTCCACCCCCGCTCCGGGCTGGCCGCCCGGGCCGGGCTGGGGCTCGTCAATGCACCGGGGACCATCGACGCCGGCTACCGCGGCGAGATCAAGGTCATCGTCATCAACCACGACACCGCCGCCCCGCTGCGCCTCGGACGGGGCGAGCGCATCGCCCAGCTCGTGGTGCAGCGGGTGGCGCACGCCGAGTTCGTCGAGGTCCGCGAGCTGCCGGATTCCGAGCGCGGCGTCGGCGGGCACGGTTCCACCGGCGGCGCGGCCGCGCTCGCCGCCGCATCGCAGGAGGGCCAGAGCATGTTCCATCGGGAAGGACACCAGTAGTGCCGGGACGACGTAGGCAGAAACGGACCGAGGCGTCCAAGATCGACGCCACGCCGCCGTGGGAGCAACGGGTGCGCGCTGAGCCGGACGCCACCACCGGCCCCTTCGACGAGCGCGACGCACCCGAGGACGAGATCGCCCGCGTGGACCTCGGGGCGCTGCGGGTGCCGGTCGACGACGACTTCGACGTCCGCGTGGACATCAACGAGCAGCAGCAGGTCATCTCGGCGACGATCGCCGGCGCCGAGGGCACCATGCAGCTCGGCGTCTTCGCCGCGCCGCGCAACGAAGGCATCTGGGACGAGGTCCGGGGCGAGATCGCCGACTCGCTGAACCAGCAGCGTCGCAACTCCGCCACCGAGCAGGACGGCCCCTTCGGCACCGAGCTGCTCGGCTCGGTACCCGACGAGACCGGCCGGGGCAGCGTCCCGGTGCGCTTCGTCGGCGTCGACGGCCCGCGCTGGTTCCTGCGGGCCATGTTCGCCGGTGCCGTCGCGCAGGACAGCGCCAAGGCCGAGCGCTTCGAGGAGGCGCTGCGCCAGGTGATCGTGGTCCGGGGCGTCGAGCCGCTGCCGGTCCGTGAGCCGGTTCCGCTGCAGCTGCCCGACGGTGTGGAGCTCCCCGGTCAGGGCTGAAATCCGTCCGGAGGTTCGCACGCCCGGGCGGTGGCACGGAGGCCGGTCGCAGGCCGCGAGACGACCGACGCGGACGGGTGGGCGGCGAGGCATGGCCAGGGCGTTTACCCTGGCCGCGTGGGACGCCGAAACTCGCTGCTGCGCCGCCTGACCGCGAGCGCCCAGTCGCTGGATGCCACCGACCTGCAGGAGGCCGTGGAGGAGCGCTCGTGTACCTCGGTCTGCGACCTGAGCCGCGGCACCTCCGTCAAGGTCGTCGGGCGGTTGAAGTCGGTGGTCTACACCCCGAGTGAGACCGTGCCGACGCTCGAGGCCGAGCTCTTCGACGGTTCGGCCTCGCTGGACCTCGTCTGGCTGGGCCGGCGGCGGATCGCCGGCATCGAGCCGGGCCGCCGGGTGATGGCCCGCGGCCGCGTGGGGGTGCACAACGGCCGGCTGGCGCTCTACAACCCCTGGTACGAACTGCTGCCGGCCTCGGCCCCCAGCGGCGCTCCTGCCGGCGCCGAGGCGACCTCTGCATGACCGCCGGCAGCCCCCGCGAGGACGGTCCGCCCAGCGGTGAGGCCAACCGTGAGGCGATCGACGTGACCGACGGGGTTTCCGATGAGGGCTCCGGCGAGGTCTGCGAAGAGGAGACCGGCACGGACCGCCGGGCGGCCTACCGCGACCAGATGATCGCCTCGATCGGCGGTTGGCAGGGCGCGCTGATCACGGCGATCCCGACCACCGTCTTCGTCATCGTCAACGTCTTCACCACCCTGCGTCCGGCCATCATCGCCGCGGTCGGCACCGCGGTGGCCCTCACGCTGTTCCGGCTGGCGCGCAAGCAGTCGACGCAGCAGGCGCTCTCCGGACTCTTCGGCGTCGTCATCGCGGCGGTGATCGCCTCCCGCACCGGCGAGGCCCGCGGCTACTTCCTGCTCGGGATCTGGACGAGCTTCGTCTACGCCGTCCCCTTTGCGATCTCGCTGCTCGTCCGACGTCCGCTGATCGGCCTGCTGTGGGAGTTCCTGGACCCCAGCCCGTCGGTGGACGCCGACCGGCCCTGGTACCGGCAGCGGCCGCTACTGGTGGCCTACAGCTGGGCGACGCTGGCCGCGGTGGTGGTCTTCTTGTCCCGCGGGTTCGTGCAGCTGCACCTCTACGGCGACAACGCCACCGGGTGGCTGGCCTTCGCCCGTATCGCCATGGGCTACCCGCTCTTCATCGCGGCGGCCGGGCTGAGCTTCTACGTCGTCCGGCGGGCGCGGCGGCAGCTCGCGGCCGGCTGAGCCGCCACAGCCGTCACGGCCGCCGGGTGGTCGGACCCGCGGGGATCCGGACGGGGGTCAGCTCACCGGGTTGGGCGGCAGGATCACGCGGCGCAGCTCGGGCTCGGCCTCGGGGAGGGTGACGAAGAGCAGCTCGTCGCCGGCCTCCAGCGGCTCGTCCGGCCCCGGCGCGATGACCCGGCGGCCGCGAACGATGCCGACCAGGGTGGTGTCGGTGGGCAGGTCCAGGCTGCGCACCGGACGTCCCGCCACGGCCGAGTCCTCGGGCAGCGTCACCTCGACGAGGTTGGCCTGCCCCTCCCGGATGCCGAAGAGGCGCACGACATCGCCCACCTCGACGGCCTCCTCGACCAGCGAGGCGAGCACGCGTGGCGTCGAGACGGCGACGTCGACGCCCCACGCCTCGGTGAAGAGCCACTCGTTGGCCGGGTGGTTGATACGCGCGACGACGCGGCGGACCGCGAACTCGGTCTTGGCGAGCAGCGAGACGACGAGGTTGACCTTGTCGTCACCGGTGGCACCGACCACGACGTCGCAGTCCTGCAGCTGCGCGTCCTCCAGGTTGTCCACCTCACAGGCGTCGCCGTGGAGCCACTCGGCCCCCTGCACCCGCTCGGGCTTGATCTTGGCGACGTCCTTGTCGATGAGCAGCACGTCGTGGTTCTTGCCGATGAGCTCGCGGGCGATGGAGCGCCCCACGGCGCCGGCCCCGGCGATCGCGACCCTCATTCGGCACCCCCGGGCGCGCGGCCGGCCAGCTCTCGCAGACGCGGGGCGGCGGCCTCGTCGGCGAGCATGTAGAGCTTGTCGCCGGACTGGATGACGGTGTTCGGCGTCGGCAGGGCGCCGGCACCGAAGCGGTTGTACAGACCGGCACGGGCCCCGGTCGCGGCCTCGAACTCGCTGACCCGGCGTCCCACCCAGCCCTCGTGCGGGGCGACGACGACCATGGCGATGTCGCCGCTGGGGTCGCGCCACGCCTCGGCCGTCCGCTCGCCCAGGACGGCCTTCATCAGCCGGGTCGAGGTCCACGGCACCGTCGCCACGGTGGGGATGCCGAGCCGCTCGTAGACCTCGGCGCGGCGGGGGTCGTAGATGCGGGCGACGACGCGGGTGACGCCGAAGGTCTCGCGGGCCACCCGGGCGGCGATGATGTTGCTGTTGTCGCCGCTGCTGACGGCGGCGAAGGCGCCGGCCTGCTCGATGCCGGCCTCGATGAGGGTCTCGCGGTCGAAGCCGACGCCCTTGACCATGCGGCCGGGGAAGTTCTCGCCGAGGCGCCGGAAGGCGAGCGGGTCCTGGTCGATGACGGCCAGGGTGTGGTCCAGCGGGGCCAGTTGCAGCGAGAGCGCCGCACCGACGCGTCCACAGCCCATGATGACGATGTGCACGGGTGCGCACTGTCCTTTCGGTGATGGGGAGCCGGACGTACGGGGACGGTACACAACCCGGGTCGGTGCGCCCGTACTCTTCCCCCCGTGGCGCTCATACCCCGCGTACTTAAGCGGATCGTCATCGGTAGCCCGATGTCGTCCGAACAGGCGGGTCACACCCTGCTGAAGAAGCGCCTGGCGCTGCCCATCTTCGCCAGTGACGCTCTCTCCAGCGTGGCCTACGCCACGCAGGAGATCCTCATCGTGCTCACCATCGGCGGCACGATGTTCCTCTACCTCGCGCCGTGGATCGCGGTGGCGGTCGTCGTTCTCATGACGACGGTGGTGCTCTCCTACCGACAGCTGGTGCGTGCCTATCCCACCGGCGGCGGCGACTACGAGGTCGCGACGAAGAACATCGGCCGCGCCGCCGGTGTCGTCGTCGCCAGCGCGCTGCTCGTGGACTACGTCATGACGGTGGCGGTGTCGGTGAGCTCCGGTGTCGACAACGTCATCTCGGCGGTGCCGTCGCTCGGCGAGCACCGGGTGCTCATGGCGCTGGCCTTCGTCGTGCTGCTGGCGGCGGTGAACCTGCGCGGCCTCAAGGAGGCCGGGCTGACCTTCGCCGCGCCGACCTACCTCTTCGCCACCGGTGTCTTCGTCATGATCGGGACGGGCCTGTTCCGGACGATCGTCGGCGACGCCCCGGTGGCCGAGAGCGCCAAGTACGGCATCGAGCCGCACGCGGGCTACGGCAACCTCGGCGTGCTGGCGCTGATGTTCTTCACGCTGCGGGCCTTCTCCTCCGGCTGCACCGCCCTGACCGGGGTGGAGGCGATCGCCAACGGCGTGCCGGCGTTCCGGCCGCCGAAGGCGCGCAACGCTCAGATCACCCTCGCGGCCATGGGGGCGATCGCGGTCTCCATGTTCGTCGGCCTCACCGCCCTGGCGCTCATCAGCAAGGTCCGGATCACCGAGGACACCACCAACAGCTGCGACTTCACCAACATTTCCCGCACGGTCTGCGAGGACCGGCCGCAGCGCACCGTCATCGCCCAGGTCGCCGGGGCCGTCTTCGGCGGTCCGCACTCGGTGGGCTTCTTCTTCATCCAGGCGACGACGGCGCTGATCCTGGTCCTCGCCGCCAACACCGCCTTCAACGGCTTCCCGCTGCTGGGCTCGATCCTCGCCCGCGACAAGAACCTCCCCGCGCAGCTGAACAACCGCGGCGACCGGCTGGCGTACAGCAACGGCATCCTCGCCCTGGCCATCGTCGCCGGCGCGCTGATCTGGATCTACGACGCCAATGTCACCCGGCTCATCCAGCTGTACATCATCGGCGTCTTCACCTCCTTCACCCTCGGCCAGAGCGGCATGGTCCGGCACTGGAACCGGGCGCTGCGCACGGAGCGTGACCCTGAGGAGCGCAAGCGCATCATGCGCTCGCGGGCCATCAACGCCTTCGGCGCCTCGCTCTGCGGGATCGTGCTGGTCATCGTCATCCTGACGAAGTTCACCAAGGGCGCGTACCTGGTGCTGATCGCGATGCCGATCCTCTACGCGATCATGCGCGGCATCAGCAAGCACTACTCCCGGGTGGCGGCCGAGCTGGCCACCGAGGACACCGGCCTGATCATGCCGTCGCGCAACCACGTCATCGTGCTGGTGTCCAAGGTGCACAAGCCCACGCTGCGGGCCCTCGCCTTCGCCAAGGCCACCCGGCCGGACACCCTCACGGCGCTGACGGTGAACATCGACGACGAGACCACCCGCGAGCTGCAGGCCGAGTGGGAACGCCACGACCTGCCGGTGGCCCTCACCGTCGTCGAGTCGCCGTTCCGCGAGATCACCCGGCCGGTGCTGGACTACATCCGCAAGCTGCGCAAGGACCGGCCGCGGGACCTGGTCAGCGTCTTCATCCCCGAGTACGTCGTCGGGCGCTGGTGGGAGCAGCTGCTGCACAACCAGTCGGCGCTGCGGCTGAAGGGACGACTGCTCTTCCAGCCCGGCGTGATGGTCACGAGCGTCCCGTGGCAGCTGGACTCCTCGGCCGTCAAGGCGGACAAGCCGCTGCGCCCGGACGGCCCCGCCGCCCCCCGTCGCGGTGCCCCGGTGCGGACGGCCGCGGCCGTCCCCGGCCGGAACCCCACCGCCGGTGAGACCAGCGACGACTCGCCGGTCACGAGTGGCTGAGACGCCGGGACCGCTGCTGGGCCGCGTCCTCGAGGTGACGGTCGGCGGTCCGGCGCACGGCGGTTCCTGCGTCGCGCGGTACCCCGACCCGGACGGCCGTGCCGTCTTCGTTCGGCATGCGCTGCCCGGCGAGCGGGTACGGGCCCTCGTCACCACCGACCGCGGCGGCTCGTACTGCTTCGCCGACGCCGTCGAGGTGCTGGTGGCGTCTGCCGACCGGGTGAGCCCGCCCTGCCCCCACGCCCGACCGGACGGCTGCGGCGGCTGCGACTGGCAGCACGCCGACCCCGCCGCGCAGCGCCGGCTCAAGGCGACGGTGGTCCGGGACCAGTTCGCCCGGCTCGCCGGTCTCGACGTCGCGCATCTGCTCGGTGACGTGGTCGAGGCGCTCCCCGGTGGATCGCTGGGGTGGCGTACCCGCAACCTCTACGCGGTGCGGGGCGAGCGGGTGGGGCTGCGCAAGCACGGATCCCACGAGGTCGTCGAGGTGGAGCACTGTCCGCTCGCCGTCGACGGCGTCTCCGACGTGCCGGCGGCACCTGCCGGGGTCACCGGGGTCGAGTTCGCCCGCGGCGACGACGGCGCCGTGAGCACCCTGGCGCACCGCCCCGGTCGCGGTCGTCAGGCGCGAGGACGCCGTCCCCCGGACCGCGTCCAGGTGATCGCCGGGCCGCGGCGGCTGCGCCACGACGCGCTGGGGCGCCGTTTCGAGACCGCCGCCGACGGCTTCTGGCAGGTGCATCCCGCCGCGGTGGAGACCTTCGCGTCGGCCCTGCTCGACGTGCTGGCGCCGCGGGCGGGGGAGCGGGTGCTCGATCTCTACGCCGGTGCCGGGTCGCTGACCGCGGCTCTGGCCGTGGCGGTCGGCCAGACCGGGACGGTGCTGGGCGTCGAGTCGTCGCCGACCGCGGTAGCCGATGCCGCGGGCAACCTCGCCGACCTGCCGCAGGCAGAGGTCCGGCAGGGGCGGGTGACGGCCGAGATCCTGCGGGATCTCTCGGTCGGCCCGGAGGTGGTCGTCCTGGATCCGCCTCGCGCCGGCGCCGGTCGTGAGGTGATGTCGGCCATCCTCGACCTCGCTCCGCGGGCCATCGGCTACGTCGCCTGCGACCCGGCGGCGCTGGCGCGGGACACCAGGGTCGCCCTCGATCGCGGCTGGCGGCTGGACCGGCTGCGGGCCTTCGACGCCTTCCCCATGACGCACCACGTCGAGTGCGTCGCGCTGCTGCTGCCGCCCGCCGCCGACGGGTGACCAACGCCGCTCGGACGTGCTCTCGCGGTTCCCGTGTTCTGCACCCGAATGTGGGAGCAGAACACGGGGAGGTGTACTGCACCCGAATACGCGTGCAAAACACGGGGACGTGTACTGCACCCGAATGTCGGTGCAGAACACGGGGACGTGTACTGCACCCGAATGTGGGAGCAGAACACGGGGACATGTTCTGCACCCGAATACGGGTGCAGAACACGGGGACGAGAAGAGCAGTCCCCGAGGGAGCCGGGCGAGAGCGTGGGGCCCGCCGTGTCGCGGCAGGGGCGAGCCTCGGGCGTCTGGCTGCCGGACGTGATCACAGTACGTAGGATCGGGGCGTGACTCGGGTTCTGGACGGCATCTCCGGTCCGGCCGACCTGCGGCGGCTGGGCACCGACGATCTCGCGGCCCTGGCCGCCGAGATCCGAGATCTGCTCGTCGCCACCGTCGCCCGCACCGGTGGCCATCTCGGACCGAACCTGGGCGCCGTCGAGCTGACGATCGCACTGCACCGCAGCTTCGACTCGCCGACCGAGCCCATCCTGTGGGACGTCGGCCACCAGGCTTACGTCCACAAGATCCTCACCGGCCGCGCCCGGCAGATGCCGACGCTGCGGCAGGGCGGTGGCCTCTCGGGCTACCCGAGCCGAGCCGAGAGTCCGCACGACTGGATCGAGAACTCGCACGCCTCGACGGCGCTCTCCTACGCCGACGGGTTGGCCAAGGCCCACGCCGTCCGTGGCGAACGCCGCCCGGTCGTGGCCGTCGTCGGCGACGGGGCCCTCACCGGCGGGATGTGCTGGGAGGCGCTGAACAACATCGCCGCCAGTGACCGTCCCGTCGTCGTGGTCGTCAACGACAACGGCCGCTCCTACTCGCCCACCACCGGTGGCCTGGCCCGCCACCTCGACGGCCTGCGCCTGTCGCCGAACTACGAGCGGACGCTGAAGCAGGTCCGCGAGACCCTGGAGCGGACGCCCGTCGTCGGGCAGCCGCTCTTCGACGCGCTGCACGGCGTGAAGCGCGGCATCAAGGACCTGCTGCAGCCGCAGGGCATGTTCGAGGACCTCGGCCTGAAGTACGTCGGCCCCATCGACGGCCACGACATCGCCGCCCTCGAGGAAGCGTTCCGCCACGCGCGAGGCTTCGACGGCCCGGTCATCGTCCATGCCGCCACCCGCAAGGGGTACGGATACGGTCCGGCCGAGAACGACGAGGCCGATCAGATGCACCAGTCCGGCGGTTTCGACCCCGGCACCGGTCTGGCGCGCAAGGTCACCGGCCGCTCGTGGACCAGCGTCTTCGGCGAGGAGCTCGTCGCCCTCGGCGAGCGACGTGACGACATCGTCGCCATCACCGCCGCGATGTGCGAGCCCACCGGCCTCGGCGCCTTCCTGCGGCGCTTCCCGGAGCGCACCTACGACGTCGGCATCGCCGAGCAGCACGCGATCACCTCCGCGGCGGGCCTCGCCTCGGGTGGACTCCATCCGGTGGTCGCCGTCTACGCGACCTTCCTCAACCGGGCCTTCGACCAGCTGCTCATGGACGTCGCGCTGCACCGGCTCCCCGTCACCGTGGTCCTCGACCGGGCCGGCATCACCGGTCAGGACGGCGCCAGCCATAACGGCATGTGGGACCTCGCCCTGCTCGGCATGGTGCCGGGGCTGCGGATCGCCGCGCCGCGGGACGAGCCGACGCTGCGCGAGCTGCTGCGCGAGGCGGTCGCCGTCGACGGGCCTACCGTGCTGCGCTTTCCCAAGACGCCGCTCGGTGCCGAGCTGCCCGCGCTGCGGCGTGAGGGTGACACCGACGTCCTGGCCGAGCCGGCGCCCGACGAGCACGTCGACGTCCTGCTGGTGGCCTACGGTGCGGTCGCCGAGGACGTCGTCACCGCAGCTCGTGCCGTCGAGCGGGCCGGTTACACCGTCCGCGTCGTCGCGCCGCGATGGCTGCAGCCGGTGGACCCCGGCCTGCTGGCCCTCGCCGGCCGCGCCGGTCTGGTCGTGAGCATCGAGGACGGTGTCGAGACCGGCGGTGCGGGGTCGCGGCTGTCCCAGGTGCTGCGCAACACGGGCAACGACGTTCCTACCCGAGAGGTCGGCGTACCGGTACGGTTCCTCGAACACGGCAGTGTGGCGGACGTGAAAGCGTCCGTCGGGCTGACGGTGCAGGACATCGGGCGACGTGTCGTCGAATGGGCGGCGTTGGCCATCGGCGAGATCGACGCGGATCCCGCCCGATCGGGCGGGACCGCCGCACACGGGGGATACACACAGGAGGTCGAGGATGAGAATCCTCGTCGTTGAAGACGAAGTTCAGCTCGCCGAGGCCGTCGCGCGCGGCCTGCGACGCGAGGGCATGGCGGTGGACGTCGCCACGGACGGTGACGAGGGCTACCGCAAGGCGGCGTTGACCCGCTACGACGTGGTCGTCCTGGACCGTGACCTCCCCGGCATGACGGGTGACGAGATCTGCCGCAAGCTGTCGGACGAGGGTGTCCTCACCCGCGTCATGATGCTGACGGCCAGCGGCACCGTCGAGGACAAGGTCTCCGGCCTGGCGCTCGGCGCCGACGACTACCTCGCCAAGCCGTTCGCCTTTGCCGAGCTGGTGGCGCGGGTCCGGGCACTCGGCCGGCGCACCACGCCCGCGGCGCCGCCCGTCCTCTCCGCCGGCGACATCGAGCTGGACTCGGCCAAGCGCACCGTCACCCGTAAGGGCGAGCTCATCGACCTGACCCGCAAGGAGTTCGGCGTCCTGGAGACGCTGATGATGGCCGACGGCGCCGTCGTCAGCAGCGAGGAGCTGCTGGACCGGGTCTGGGACGAGAACGCCGACCCGTTCACCACCACCGTCCGCGTCACGATGATGACGCTGCGGCGCAAGCTCGGCGAGCCGGGTGTGATCGACACCGTGGTCGGCTCCGGCTACCGCATCGACCCCAACGTCCTGGCCGAGGTCGAAGGAGCCGGATCGCACCAGTGAGCGGGTCCGGCGCGGCGCACCGGGGACGGGTGGTCCCCGGTAGCTCGGGTGGAGCGGAGGCGTGAGATTCCTCCGCCCCACGCTGCGCGTACGCATGGCGTTGCTCTACGGCGGTCTGATCTTCCTCGTCGGCATCTCGCTGCTCTTCACCTGCGCGATCCTGATCAACAACGCGATCAGTGACCTGCCGGTCTACAACAGCAACCAGCCCGTCTTCACGCGCGACCCGGCCACCGGCGCCTACACCCAGATCCCCATCCAGGCCGCCGGGCAGGACGCCCAGGACAAGGCGCTGGAGTACCTGCTGCACTCCGGCCTGCTCTACTTCGCGATCATCGTCGTCATCGGCACCACCGGCGGCTACCTGCTCGCCAAGCAGGCGCTGCGGCCGATCGCCAAGCTGACCCAGACGGCCAAGGCGCTCTCCACCGAGACGCTGGACCAGCGCATCAACCTGGGCGGTCCGGACGACGAGCTGCGCGAGCTGGCCGACACCTTCGACGAGATGCTGGCCCGCCTGGACGCGGCCTTCGACAGTCAGCGGCTCTTCGTCGCCAACGCCAGCCACGAGCTGCGGACACCACTGTCCGTGATCAAGACCGAGCTCGAGGTCACTCTGGGTGACCCCGACGCCGACGGCGAGGAGCTCCGTCGCATGGGCTCGGTGGTCGCCAGCGCCACCGATCGCGCCCAGCGGCTGGTCACCTCGCTGCTCAGCCTGGCGCGGCTGCAGGCCGTCGGCGGCGGCGAGCTCGAGGTGAGCGAGACCGTCGACCTCGCCTGGCTGGTCCCGGCGGCGCTGCACGCCGTGGCTCCGGAGGCCGACGAGAAGGGCATCCGCATCGAGACCGAGGTCGAGGCGGCCACCACCGCCGGCGATCCCCGGCTGCTGGAGCGGCTCATCGGCAACCTGGTCGAGAACGCGATCCGGCACAACGTCCCGGACGGCTGGCTGCGCATCACCACCGGTCAGAGTGCGGAGAAGGTGTGGCTGCACGTCGCCAACGGCGGCACCGTGATCCCCGGCGGCGACGTCGACCGGCTCTTCGAGCCGTTCCGCCGCGGCGGTCGGATGCGGACGGCGACCCGCGGCGCCGGCCTGGGGCTGGCGATCGTCCGGCTCATCGTCGAGGCGCACCGGGGCAAGCTGCAGGCCGCGGCGCCGCCCTTCGGTGGCTTGGCCATCCGGGTGGAGCTGCCTCGGGTCCAGGACGATCCCGCCCGCGCCGGCTCCACCGACGCCCGCGCCCGCGTCTAGTCAGTCGGTTTTGGCGGCAGAAGCTCGCATCCGAGCCTCCGCCGCCACAACCGAACGGGGCTGGGTCAGGGCAGGTAGTACATCGGGTTCGGAAGCTTGAAGGTCTTGTCCGCGTAGCCGCCGATGAGGTCGCTGTACTGGTCACCGAAGTTGGCGACCAGGTCGTAGCCCTTGGCCTCGATGGACTTCCGGGTCAGCGACTTGTACTGGATCGTGGTGCAGGTCTTGTTCTGCGTCGGCTGGTAGCACGACGAGTACAGCGGCTTGGTGAGGTCCTTGAGGTAGATCCGGTTCGCCGGGACGGCCGGGTAGCCCACCTTGGTCAGGTTCGTCGTGGTGCCGTCGCGCTGCGCCTCGGGACGGCCGGTGAGGTAGAAGACGGTGTAGCCGTGCTTCGTGGCGAAGTCGACCAGCGTCGGCATGGACGGCACCGCCGGGAACGAGGCCGCGTTCACGAAGGCCGCGTTCGTGGTCGGGTTGTAGACGAAGTTGGCGTAGATCTCGTAGTTGTACGTGTTGAGCGAGGTGTCGTCGACGTCCAAGACGATCGCCTTGCGCTTGCCGCGGTCGGCCTTGGCGTGGGCAAGGTAGCGCTGCGCCTTGCCGGTGAGGCGGGAGACCTCGGTGGCGTAGCTGCCGGTGGGGGAGAAGGTGTGCAGGTCCTTCGCGCCGGTCACCGGGTTGACGGTGTTCGGGTCGAGGGTGTCGCCGTAGTAGCCCTTGATCGCGGTCTTGACCTGGTCGATGTTCTGGATCTGGTCGGCGCGGGTCGGGACGGCCGGGGGCGCGGGCACCGGACGGCCGCTGCGGTCGGCGATCGCGGAGCCGGAGGCCGTGAGCGCGGTGGCGCCGACGGCAGCGGTGGCGAGCGCGACGGCGGTGACCCGCGACCAGCGGGTGGTGAGCTGGAGCATCAGAGACGGACCTTTCGTGAGCCGGGAACGTCCCGACTCTGACAAAAGGTGGGCCTGTGTGCCAATTAAGCGATCTGTGCGGGGACTCAGGACGACGAGGTGTCGTCGCCGAGCGGCACCTCGGCCAGGGCTGCTGCCAGCGGGTCGGCGGTGAGCTCGACCTGCCACGGCCGCGCCCCGAGCTCGGCCAGTCGTTCGCGGACGGTGTCGCCGTCCAACCGCTCGGGCGGGGTCCAGCAGAGCCGGCGGACGACGTCCGAGGCGAGCAGGTTCTGCGCGAGCACCTGATGCTGCTCGCCGAGGGCGTTCACGACGTCGCGGGCGGCGGCCAGGCGCGCGGCGGCGGCGGGGTCCCGATCGCGCCAGCGTGACGGCGCGGGGATGCCGTCACCGCCGCCGCCGGTGACCGGCGGGAGTTCGCTGTCGGGCAGGGCGCGGGCCTCGGCCAGCGCGCCGAACCAGCGGTCCAGCCGGCGGCGCTGTCGCGGTCCACCGAAGACCGGCAGCGCCGCCAGCTCCGCCGGTCGCGACGGGTTGGCGCGGGCACCCTCGATGATGGCGGCGTCCGGCAGCACGCGTCCGGGGGCGATGTCACGCTCCGCGGCGTACTGATCGCGTGCCGTCCACAGCGCGCGGACGGCGGCCAGCTGCGAGCGGGACCGCAGCTTGTGGATGCCGGAGACGCGGCGCCAGGGGTCCTGCCGGGGGGGCGTCGGCGGAGCGAGCCGCACGGCCTCGAACTCCTGCCGCGCCCACTCCAGCTTGCCGGCGGCGTCGAGGGCCTCGGCGAGCGCGTCCCGCAGCGGGACGAGCAGCTCCACGTCCAGGGCGGCGTAGACCAACCAGTCGTAGGGCAGCGGACGGGTCGACCAGTCCGCGGCCGAGTGGCCCTTCTCCAGGCTCAGTCCGAGATGCTTGGCCGTCATGGTGGCCAGGGCCACCCGCTCGTCGCCGAGGAGCCGTCCCGCCAGCTCGGTGTCAAAGAGCGAGGCCGGCCGCAGCCCCAGTTCGGCCAGGCAGGCGAGGTCCTGGTTGGCGGCGTGCAGGATCCACTCGCACGGGCCGATGGCGTCGTTGAGCGCCGAGAGGTCGGGCAGCGCGATGGGGTCGATGAGGACGGTCCCGACGCCGGCTCGGCGCAGCTGGACGAGGTAGGCGCGCTGGCTGTACCGGTAGCCGGAGGCCCGCTCGGCGTCAATGGGGAGCGGACCGCGGCCGCCGCGCATCCGCTCGACCAGCTCGGCGAGCTTGGCCTCGTCGGCCAGCGGTTCCGGGACGCCGTCACGGGGTTCGCGCAGGACCTCGATCGGGTCGTCCGGCGCGGAGTCTGCCTCGGGCTCGGTCACCTCAGGCCGGCGACAAGATCGTGACACCCTCCGGCGGCAGGCCGGCGGCGGTGCAGAGCAGGTCGACGAAGCCGAGCAGGTGCGGTCCGAGGTCGGCGCTGTCGGCGGTCCAGGAGGCGCGCAGCTCCATGGTCACCGAGGTGCTCGGACCGGCGACGTCGCCGAAGCGGGTGGAGGTCGTCTGCGTGACCGTGCCGCCGGCGGCCCGATAGGCGGCGTGGTGCTCGTCCAGGGCCCCGGTGAGCCAGCTCCAGCCCACGCTGGGCAGCATCGGGTCGATGCCCATCGCCTCGTCCAGCTCGGCCGAGGCGTAGGCGACCAGGCGCAGCACGCCGTCCCACGCCTCGTGACCGGCGGGGTCGTGCAGCAGCACCAGCCGGCCGGTGGCGACGTCGAGGCCGGCGGAGGAGCCGGTTCCGGTGATCTCCGCGCTGAGGGCGTAGCTGTACGGAGCCAGCCGCTGCGGCGGACGCAACGCCTCCACCCGGACCTCGGGACGCACGCGGGTGCCGGTCAGCGACGCGACCGCGGCGCGGAAGACCTCGGGGACGGCTGCGGCGGGGGCTTCGGGCTCGGTCATCGTCACCTGGCCGGGGAGGGGCTCGACGGGGGACAGCGGCGAGAGCGGAGTGAGCATGATCAGGCCGCGTGCCGGGAGTGCAGGGTGGGACGGGCGGGCTCGGGCGTCACGAGGCTCACCAGTTGGGCGTCGAGCAGCAGCGCGGTGCCGCAGGCGACGCAGGCGCGGTCGGGACACTCGCCGGCGGCGACGTCGTGGCCGTCCAGGCAGGGCGGGACCTCGGCGAGCTCGTCGCGTCGGCACTCCGGGCAGTAGAGATACATCGGTTCCGTGGTCACGACGGGCTCCCTTCTCCGGGCCGGACGGGGCGCGCAGCACGCTCCTGTGCGCTCAACCTGACATGCCCGAGCAGACTTCGGCGCGAGGCGCGCCGAGACGGATTCGCGCAGAGGTTCGGCTCGCCGCCGTCCGATCGGGCCCGCGCCCTCGCCCGGTTGGCCCCACGCCCCCGCCCGGTTGGCCCCACGTGGGCGCGGCCCGCAAGACCCGATCGCCGCGCTGAGGTGGGGCCAACCAGCAGGGACCCCCGCGCTGAGGTGGGGCCAACCAGCAGGGACCACCGCGCTGAGGTAGGGCCAACCAGCGGGGGAGCACCGGCATGCACCGTGGGACCATGGGGGTGATGAACGAGCAGCCGTCCCCCGAGTCGTTGCTGGTGCGTGCCGCGCGCGGGGAGCCCGGCCCCCGGCCGCCGGTGTGGTTCATGCGCCAGGCGGGGCGTTCGCTGCCCGAGTACCGGGCGCTGCGCGAGGGCACGGCGATGCTCGACGCCTGCCGTGACGCCGCCACGATCACCGAGATCACACTGCAGCCGGTGCGCCGGCACCACGTCGACGCCGCCATCTTCTTCTCCGACATCGTGGTGCCGCTGGTGGCGATCGGGGTGGGCATCGACATCGTCCCCAACGTCGGTCCGGTGGTGGACAAGCCCATCCGCAGCCTCGCCGACCTGGACGTGCTGCGCCCGCTCGAGGCCGGCGATGTCGGTTACGTCACCGAGGCGATCCGGGCACTGACCGGCGAGCTGGCGGGGACGCCGCTCATCGGCTTCGCCGGCGCACCGTTCACGCTGGCCAGCTATCTCGTCGAGGGTGGCCCCTCCAAGGACCATGCCCGCACGAAGGCGCTGATGCACGGCGACCCGCAGCTGTGGCACGAGCTCTGCTCGCGGCTGGCCGTGATCGCGCGGGAGTTCCTGACCGTGCAGATCGAGGCGGGGGCGGCGGCGGTCCAGCTCTTCGACTCCTGGGCCGGGGCACTGTCGCTGGCCGACTACGAGCAGTTCGTGCTCCCGCACAGCCGCGATGTGCTCAGCCCGCTGGCCGGACGGGTGCCGCGCATCCACTTCGGGGTCGGCACCGGTGAGCTGCTGGGTGCGATGCGGACCGCCGGCGCCGACGTGGTGGGCGTCGACTGGCGCGTCCCGCTGGACGTCGCGGCGCGTCGCATCGGCCCTGGCGCGGTGGTCCAGGGCAACCTCGACCCGGCCCTGCTCGGTGCCGACTGGCCGGTCGTCGAGCAGGCCGTCCGCCGCGTCGTCACCGAGGGCCGCGCGGCAGCCGGCCACATCTTCAACCTCGGCCACGGCGTCCCGCCGAACACCGACCCGGACGTGCTGACCCGCATCGTCGAGCTCGTCCGCTCGCTGGAATCGTGACCCGGCTGGCCGTTGTCGGGGGCGGCATCGCCGGCCTCGCCGCAGCCTGGTTCGCCGCCGAGGCCGGGCTGGACGTGGTCGTCCTCGAGGCGTCCTCGCGGGTCGGCGGCAAGCTGCACGCCCTGGAGCTCGCCGGGGTCCCGGTCGACGTCGGCGCCGAGGCGATGCTGGCCGCCCGTCCGGAGGGGCCGGCCCTCGCCGCCGCGTTGGGGCTGGGTGACGAGCAGATCGCGCCGCTGACCACGGCGGCGCGCATCCGGGCGGGAGGCCGGGCGCATCCGCTGCCGCGTCGCACCATGCTCGGCATCCCCGCCGACGTCGCTGCCCTGCGCGAGTCCGGTGCGCTGAGTCCGGCCGCGGTGGACGCCGTCGCCGCCGAACCGGACCGTGAGCCGCTGCCGCCGCTCACCGGGGACGTCGCCGTCGGGGCGCTGGTCCGCGAGCGCTTCGGTGACGAGGTGGTGGACCGTCTCGTCGAGCCGCTGCTCGGTGGTGTCTACGCCGGCACCGCCGATGCGATCTCGCTCCGTGCCGCCGTCCCCAAGCTCGCGGCCGTTCTGGCCGATGGCGGGTCGCTGCTGGCCGCCGCGGCCGCCGTCACCGGTGCCGGGACGCGGGTCACCACCGCCGAGGCGGGGGCGGCACGGGCGCCGGGTGCGCCGCCGGCGGGAGCCGTCTTCACGACGCTGCGCGACGGGCTGGGACGGCTGCCGGTCGCGCTCGCCGGTTCGGGCCGCTTCGAGGTCCGCACCGGCGTGACGGTGCGGCGCATCGAGCGCAGCGGCACGGGCTTCATGCTGGACTGCGGCGCGGTGCCGGCCAGTGAACGCCTCGGCGCGGACGCGGTCATCGTCACCGCACCGGCGCCGAAGGCGGCGCGGCTGCTGGGCCCGCTCGCCCCCGCTGCGGCCGCCGAGCTGGCAGGCATCGAGTACGCCAGCATGGCCGTCGTCTCCTTCGCCTTCGCCGACCCGGACGACGACCTGCTGCCGGAGGGCAGCGGGGTGCTCGTCGGCGCCCGGGAGCGGCTAGCGACCAAGGCGGTCACGATGACGAGCCGCAAGTGGCCGGTGACGGCCGCGCGTTCGGCCGGTCTCGCCGTCCTGCGCGGCTCGGCCGGACGGCACGGCGACCCGGCGGCGCTGCGGCTCTCCGACGCCGACCTCACGCAGGTGGTCCGCGGCGACCTGGGCGTCCTGCTCGGCGGCCGGTTCGCCGACACCCGGCCGCCGGAGCCGGTGGCCGCGCTGGTGACCCGCTGGGGCGGCGGACTGCCGCAGTACCTGCCCGGACACGTCGCGCGGATCGAACGGGTGCGTTCAGCCCTGGCCGGGGTGCCGGGGCTGGACGCCTGCGGCGCCGCCTTCGACGGCGTCGGGGTCCCGGCCTGCATCGCCAGCGCCCGGGCGGCCGTGGACCGGGTGGTCGGCGACCTCGGCGCGGCGAGGACACTGGAGTCATGAGTGCTGACGACACTGCTGACACCACCGAGGGCAACCCGGTGGCGCGCCGCGCCCGGGAGCTGAACGACACCATCCGCTACACCGCCTGGTCGGTCTTCAAGGCCGTCCGCCCGCTCGGTGACGGCGACCGGGCCGCGCTCGCCGGCGAGGTCGACGAGCTCTTCGAGCAGCTCGCCGCCAAGGACGTCGTCGTCCGCGGCGTCTACGACCTCTCGGCGCTGCGGGCCGACGCCGACGTGCTGGTGTGGTGGCACGCCTCGACCGCCGACGAGCTGCAGGACGCCTACTCCCGCTTCCGGCGCACCCGGCTCGGCACGCACCTGGAGCCGGTCTGGTCCAACATGGCGCTGCACCGCCCGGCCGAGTTCAACAAGAGCCACGTGCCGGCCTTCCTCGCCGACGAGGAGGCCCGCGGCTACGTCTGCGTCTACCCCTTCGTCCGCAGCTACGAGTGGTACCTGCTCCCCGACGCCGAGCGGCGGGCGCTGCTGGCCGAGCACGGCCAGATGGCCCGCGACTACAAGGACGTGCGAGCCAACACCGTGGCCTCCTTCGCCCTCGGCGACTACGAGTGGATCCTCGCCTTCGAGGCCGACGAGCTGCACCGCATCGTCGACCTCATGCGGCACCTGCGCGGCTCCGGCGCGCGCCGGCACGTCCGGGAGGAGATCCCCTTCTACACCGGGCGCAAGCGCCCGGTGACCGAGCTGGTCGACGCGCTGCCGTAGCTCACGGCGAGGCGCTGGCGGCCGACCCCGAGACCGGCGCCTCCGCGGCACCGGCCGGCACCGAGTCGGTGACGACCGGCAGCGAGGGCGACGGCGCGCTCGACGAGGTCGTCTGCTGCGTGGTGCTCGGCTGGCTGGTCGGCGTGGTCGGCGCCTGCTCGGTCTGCGTCTCGGTCCGGGTCTCGGTCTTCGTCGGCGGCGCCTCGCTGGTCGGCGCGGCCGAGGTCTGCGGCTGCGAGCTCGACGAGCGGGTCCGGGTCGGTGTTGGGGTGGCCGAGGTCGACTCGGTGGTGGTCGTGCCGGGGCTGTTGTCGTCGTTCCCGCCGGTGGTGGCGGCGATGATGAGCCCGCCCAGCAGGATCAGCACGGCGGCCAGGACGAGGCCGACGATCAGACCGGTCCGGGACTTCCGCTCCCGCTCCTCGGGGACGGGGGCGTACTCCTCCTGCTCGTAGCGCCGGACCGGCGGCATCGCGCCGGTGGGCGGGATGACGGTGGTGGCGCCGGTGGCCCCGGCGGCCGCCGCCAGACCCGCGCCGGCCAGACCGGCCGCGGGGGCGAGGAACTGGGTGGTGCCGCCGCCCCGCAGCGCGTCTGCCACCTGCCGGGCGGTGGGCCGTGCGGCGGGATCGCGATGCGTCATCGCCGCGAGCAGGTTCGGCCACGGCTGCGGCAGGTGAGCGGGGATGTCGGGGTCACGGTCCAGTCGGGCCACGACGGCCTCGATCGGGGTGGGACCGTCGAACGACCGGACACCGGTGAGCGCCTCGATGAGCGTCAGTCCGAGCGCGTAGACGTCGGCGGCGGGCCCGACGGCCGAACCGCGGGCCTGCTCGGGGGCCAGGTAGGAGGCAGTCCCGAGGGTGGAGTCCGCCTGCGTCAGCCGCTCGGCGCCGATGAGCCGGACGATCCCGAAGTCCGACAGGCGCGCCCGCACCTGCTCGGCCCCGGTGCCCGCGCCCAGCAGGATGTTGGCCGGCTTGATGTCGCGGTGGACCATGCCCTGGTCGTGGACGTAGGCCAGCGCGTCGGCGATCTGCGCGCCGATGACGCGGGTCTCGGCCTCCGACGGCAGCGGTCCCCGGTCGATGCGGTCGCCCAGGTTGGGTCCCTCGACGAGCTCCATGACGAGGTAGGCCTTGGCCTCGGGGTCGTCCGGACCGCCCACCGCGCCGTCGTAGAGGGTGATGAGGTTGGGGTGATTCAGCCGGGCGAGCGCGTGCAGCTCCGCGCGCTGCCGCTCGGCGCCGGCAGCGGTGTCGGCGCCGGCCGCCACGCTGCGGAAGACCTTGACCGCCACGTCACGGTTCAGCAGCTCGTCGTGAGCGCGGAAGACGTCGGCCATGCCGCCGGAGCCGAGGCGGTCGACGACGCGGTAGCGGTTGCCGATGACCCAGCCGTTCCCTGCGGGTCCGGGGGACGGGAAGGCCTGGGTCGGGTCGAACGTGTCGGGCACGAGGTGAATCCTGCCCGATCAGGCGCCTTCGTCGAACGTCATGGAGATGGAGTTGATGCAATACCGAAGATCGGTGGGGGTGTCGTACCCCTCGCCGGAGAAGACGTGGCCGAGGTGGCTGTGGCAGTTCGCGCAGAGCACCTCGGTGCGGGCCATGCCCCAGCTGCGGTCGGTGCGCTCGATGATCCGGTCGCCGGCGAGCGGGGAGAAGAAGCTGGGCCAGCCGCAGTGCGACTCGAACTTCTGCTCGTTGCGGAAGAGCTCGGCGCCGCAGGCGCGGCAGCGGTAGACCCCGACCCGCTTGTTGTCGGTGTACTCACCGGTGAAGGCACGTTCCGTGCCCGCCTGCCGGAGGACCTGGTACTCCTCGGGCGTCAGCTGGGCGCGCCACTCCTCGTCGGACTTGGTGACGGGAGCGTCGGGGAGCTCCTGCTTGTCGCTACGGGAGAAGAGGCTCATGGCTTCGACGGTACCCGGGTCGGGCCGTCACCAGTTCCGGACGATGGCGGCGGCACCGACGATGAGCGTGAGGGAGATGCCGATGAGGATGAGCCACACCACGGTCTTGGCCGCGGCGCGCTTCGGTCCGGAGAGCCGCGTCAACCCGGCGCCGAAGGCGGCGATGTTCTGCAGCTCCCCGTCCGCGGTGTTCGGATTGGCTGTCCGTCCCCACGCACCGTCGACGTACGGCGCGCCCGGATCGCGGTCCCACGGCGGGTCCTCGTCGCGGGTCGTGTCCTCGGTGCGCATGCGCCCAGGGTAGGCGCGCCGGGTAGGTTTTTCGTGGTGAGCCGACCACATCGTGCGTCGATCGCCACCGGCAAGCACGACGGAGGGGGACGGGCGCGTATGGCCGAATCGGCTGCCGACGCGTCGACGGCACGGCCCCGGCCGGCCACCCCCGCCGCCCTCGCCGCGGTCCGGGAGTTGCTGGACCCGGCACTGCACGCCGCCCTGGACCGCATCACCGACGAGCGGATGCGTCGCGTCGCCGGCTACCAGCTCGGGCTGTGGGACGCCGACGGCGAGGCGTCACCCGAGGCGCGGGGCAAATCGGTCCGGCCGGCGCTGGCGCTGCTCGCCGCGCGGGCGGTCTGCGGCGACCCGGCGCCAGGGGTGCCCGGCGCGGTGGCGGTCGAGCTGGTGCACAACTTCTCCCTGCTGCACGACGACATCATGGACCGCGACGTCGAGCGCCGGCACCGACCCACCGGCTGGGTCGCCTTCGGCGAGGGGCAGGCGATCCTGGCCGGCAACGCGATGCTGACGACCGCGATCGAGGTGATCGTGGCCGACGATCCGCAGCATGTCCGGTCGCTGCCGGCGCTGCTGGCCAGCGTGCAGCGGCTGGTGAACGGACAGTCGGCCGATCTCGCCCTGGAACAGGACGACGACGCTGAGATCGCGGACGTGCTGGCGATGGAGGAGGGCAAGACCGCCGCCCTCATCGCCGGTTCGCTGGAGCTCGGGGCGCTGGCCGCCGGTGCCGGGACGGCCGCCGTGGCTCGGCTCGCCGAGGCCGGACGGCTGGCCGGGCTCGCCTTCCAGCTCGTTGACGACATCCTCGGCGTCGTCGGGGACGCCACGGTGACGGGCAAGTCGTCCTCCTCCGACGTCCGTGCCGGCAAGCGGTCGGCGCCCGTGGTGGCGGCGCTGCGCGCCGGGACGCCGGCGGCCGGGGAACTGGCCGAGCTGCTGTCCGCCGGTCCGCCGCAGAGCGAGGCCGACGTGGCGCGGGCGGTTGCGCTGGTCGACGCCGCCGGCGGGCTCTCCTGGGCGCGGGACGAGGCCGAGCGGCTGCTCGCGGCGGCACTGGACTCCCTCGATGCCGCGGCGCTGCCGGACGCCGCCGGGGCGCGGGACCTGCGTGAGGTCCTGGAGTTCCTCGTCCGCCGCGACTTCTAGTGGAGTTGACCTACGCCGAGGTGGGCGCGACGGCAGGACCGGATCACCTCGCGCTACCTTCGCGCGCTGGACGAGGTCTGAGCGCGCGTCGTCGCCGGGGTGTCGGTGGGGAGCGCTAGCGTTCGCGCCATGGCGTCCACGCCCGCCGAGGAGATCCAGGTCGGTCCGCACGCGGTGCGGATCAGCAATCCCGACCGGGTCTACTTCAGCGCCCGCGGCGAGACCAAGCTGGATCTGGTCGAGTACTACCTCTCGGTCTCCGACGGCATCGTCCGGGCGCTGCGGGAGCGGCCGTGCATGCTGCACCGGTACCCGACCGGCACCGACGGCGAGAAGATCTACCAGAAGCGGCTGCCCAAGGGCGCGCCGGAGTGGGTCGAGACCGTCGAGGTGAAGTTCCCCTCCGGACGGACGGCCGACGAGCTCTGCGTGACCAAACCGGCGGACGTCGCCTGGGCGGTGCAGATGTCCACGGTCGAGTTCCACCCCTGGCACTCGCGCCGGGCCGACACCGAGAAGCCCGACGAGTGGCGTATTGACCTCGACCCCGGCCCCGGTGCGGGTTTCGCCGAGTGCCAGGCGGTGGCGGCGATAGTCCACGAGGTGCTCGACGAGCTGGGCGCGGTCGGCTGGCCCAAGACCTCGGGGTCGAAGGGCGTTCACGTCTACGTCCGGATCGAGCCGACCTACGGCTTCCGCGAGGTGCGTCGCGCCGCGCTGGCCTTCGCCCGCGAGGTGGAGCGGCGGGTGCCGGGACAGGTGACGACGAACTGGTGGAAGGAGGAGCGCCCGGACGAGGCGGTCTTCCTCGACTACAACCAGAACGCGCGCGACCGCACCATCGCCGCCGCCTACTCGGTGCGGGGGTCGCCGCTGGGTCTGGTCTCGGCGCCGGTCACCTGGGACGAACTGCCGGCCGTGGCGATGCAGGACTTCTCGATCGCCACCATGCCCGCCCGCTTCGCCGAGCTGGGGGACCTGCACGCCGGTATCGACGACGCGGCTTGGTCCATCGAGCCGCTGCTGGAGTGGGCCGACCGGGACGAGCGCGACCGCGGCCTGGGTGACGCGCCCTACCCGCCGAACTACCCGAAGATGCCGGGGGAGCCGCCCCGGGTGCAGCCGTCCCGGAAGAACGCGGCGAACTGGGGCGAGTAACGGTCAGGGGCAGGTCTCGTCCTGTTTGACGACCTTGAAGGTGATGCGGTCGCCCTTCCTGATCGTGGCCCCCGGCTCCGGGTCCTGGGAGCAGACCTTCCAGTCGTGGTCCAAGATCTGGTATCGGCCTTCCCCGGTGGCGTCCTCGCTGTACGTCTTGAAGATCGCGTAGAGCGTCAGGTGCTGGATGTGATTCTGGGCGTCCTGCAGGTCGTTGCCGACCTCGTTGGTCATCTTCCACGACGTCGCTGCACCGCCGTCAGCATCGTCGCTGTCGCCGATCACGGACGGGACGGCCCTGCTCGCCGAGGATGAGGATGGGCTCGTGGCGGCGGCCGTGCCGGTGATCCTTGTTCCGGTTGCGGGTGAGGTCGGCGGCGGCGTCAGGTCGTCGGTATCACCACCGCTGGCGCAGGCGGTGATCGACCCGAGCACCAAGGCGGCGCCCAACGTGCTGAGAATGACGGGGCTCATCGACAAGGACTTTTCCCGTGTGTCATGACGTCGGTCCACATTGGTCCTGTATTCGCCGTCTGTCGCACTCGACGGCCCTGCGTGTTTCGGAGCAGAGCCCGGAGTGCTCTTCCGCTTGCGGCGGCAGAAGTTGGAGACTCGCTTCTTAGACCGAGTTAACGTTTTTCCCACGTGCAGCCTCCGTCCAGTTCGAGGTATTGGCCCTTTCGAACGTCGACGATCTGCTGGCCGGTAGAGCTGCCGTTCTCGATGATGTCGCTGCCGTTCGCGTCAGAATTGACCGAGAAGTAGCAATCGTTGCCACCCGGCGTGCGGTAGCGCCCACTTTCGATATCCCGACCCACTTCGTACGTGCCGTCCTCGATTGACTGCCGGACCGGCGGGGTATACGTCACGGTCCGAACGCGCGTCTTGGTCGCGACGATTCGGTTCACCGATGTCGTCACGTTGGTGCGCACGACTGTGGGCTGCAGAGTCCTCGTTCCGGCTGGCAGGGGCGTGGCCGTGACGGTGGCACTGAGGGTGGTCGTGGGCCCGGCGACCTGCCTCTCCTTTTTGGCGCTTTGGCCGATGCCCGTGCCGATGAGCAGCGAAACGACGGCCACGCCGGCGATCACCACGCCGTGCCGCTTGAACCAGGGAATCTGCTTTGCGTTCGCGGCCCCGGTGTGCGGGGCGGGCGAAGGATAGTTGTGTGGCGGGTAGCTGGGTGGCGGGTAGTGCGGCGGTTGATTGCTCATGCGATCCCCCCGAAGGCGCATTGGTCCGCATGATCTTGCGGGGAGCTGTCCGCGTCCGCAATCGGCAAAGGTCCCGCGTGCGCGTCATGCTTGTGCATTGACCATTCCCGCGCATCTGTGAGTGGCGGGAGGCTTACACGTCGAACGCTGGCCTCGCTACCGAGGCCACGTCCGGATATGCCTTGCCCCCTGGAGTAACTGCCGCACGCCTAGCTCGAAGGTTCCATTACTCGCCCGAGCGATGGACGCCGGGTGTGCGAACTGGGCTAGAAATGTCAGACCCTCGCTCTACTGTTTGAATCATGACGGGGAGCGCGGCGACGGCGCTGGCGAAGGTGCGCGCAGGTGTCGATGCGCTGCTCGGCGCGTCCCTCGACGAGCTCTCCGGTGTCGAGATCGCCGACCTGCTCGACGCCCTGGAAGTCGAGCGGCGCCGTCTGGAAGCGGTAGACGCTCGGGTGGTCGCGGCCGCTGAACTGCGGGGCGTTGCGGGGGAGTTCGGGCGGACCTCGATCACTGATCTGCTGACGACTCGGCTTCGGCTGGACAATCGCGAGGCCAGGCAGCGGGTCGAACGAGCCCGCGCGCTCGGTCCGCGCACTACCCTGACCGGGGAACCCCTGCTGCCGCTGCTCCCTGCTACGGCGAGTGCGCTGGCCAACGGTGAGGTCTCCGGGGCGCATGTGTCGGTGGTCGTGGCCGCGATGGCAGCCGTGGACCACCTCCCGTCCGCAGCAGAGGCCGCCGGTCCGGTCGAGGACTGCCTCCTCGAGGCGGCGCGCCACGAGAACCCGCGAGCGCTGTCGCGGAGCGTCGCTCTCATGATCGCGCGGCTGGATCCGGACGGGGCCGAGCCACGCGAGGCCAGGGCGCGGCGCCGTCGCGGGGTCACGATCGTCGCGGACCCGGCGTCCGGTGACGCGACGCTGACCGGTCGACTCACCGGAGAGTGCGCGGCGGTCTGGCAGACGATTCTCGACGCCCTCTCGGCGCCCGAGCCGACCGGAACGGTGCTCGACGACCGCTCCCCGATCCAGCGGCGCCACGACGGTCTCCTCGAGGCCGGTCTGCGCATCCTGCGCTCGGGAAGCCTGCCCGACTCGGGCGGCGTCCCCGTCACCGTGCTGGTGACGACGACCGATGCGGAGCTCGAGCTACCCGGTGGTCTCGGACGCTCCGAACACGGAGCCATGGTGAGCCTCAGCGGCATGCTCGGCCTCGGCGACATCGAGATCAACGCCGTGCGCATCTCCGCGTCGGGTCAGGTGCTCTCGCTGGGACGCGAGCGCCGGCTCGCTCAACCCGCGCAGCGCCGAGCCCTCGCCGCCCGCGACGGCGGCTGCTGCTTCCCCGGGTGCACCCGTCCGTCGTCCTGGACGCAGGCACACCACGTCGTTCCGTGGTCCGAGGGCGGAGGCACCGACGTCGACAATCTCTGCCTCGTCTGCACCCATCACCACCGACTGTTGGATCGTGACGACTGGCGCGTACGGATGCGAGCCGGTCTCCCGGAGTGGATACCGCCGCCGTGGGTCGATCCGCACCGGCAACCGATGCGCAACACCTTTAACCACCTTCCGGAGATCCCTTTCGACAGGCGTGTGGTGACGGCGGAGTGCCGTCGATGAGGACGTCTGCGACGGACGTGTCGTCAGGCGCCGTGCGCGATCGCGGCTTGGGCTTGCTTCACCGCCTTCTCGCGCGCCTGTTCCCGAGACGTCTTGTCGTTGGCCGTGTAGTGGTAACGCTTGCCGCGCTCACCCCACTGGTAGTACGGACCGTCCTTGTCCTTGCCACGCTCGATCGGCACGCCGACTCCTCGTCTCGTCGTCGAGGGCTTACCCACGGTTGCCGGCAGCGGGACACTGCACCTCATGACGCACGACGCGAACCTGGCTGCCGCGATCCGCGACCTGCTCGTCGACGAGCGCGATGTCATCGAGAAGCGGATGTTCGGGGGCCAGGCATTCCTCATCGGCGGAAACCTGGCGGTGGCGGCGAACAGCCGGGGCGATCTCATGGTGCGTATCGACCCGGCTCGGGCCGACGAGCTGACGCAAGACCCGCGCGCGTCACGGATGGTCATGCGGGGTCGCGAGCTGGACGGCTGGCTCAACGTCCGGATCGAGGGGAACGGCGACACGGACGCCAGGGACAGCGCGGACGCCAGGGACAGCGCGGACGCCAGGGACAGCGCGGACGCCAGGGACAGCGCGGACGCCAGGGACAGCGCGGACGCCAGGGACAGCGCGGTTGCCAGGGAAGACGTGGTTGCCAGGGACAGCGCGGGTGGCAGCACCGGCAGCGAGCTGGCCCGCTGGGTGCGGCTTGGCGTCGAGTACGCGGCCTCGCTGCCGCCGAAGTGAGGACCGCCTGCGCGAGGATGGAGCGATGACCGCACCCGTGCGCTGGGGCCTCATGGCCACCGGCGGAATCGCCCGCACCTTCGCCCGAGACCTCGCCCTGGTCGAGGGCGCGGAACTCGTCGCCGTCGGCTCGCGCAGTCAGGACTCCGCCGACGCCTTCGCCGACGAGTTCGACATCGCGCACCGCCACGGCAGTTACGAGGCGCTCGCCGCCGATCCGGACGTCGACGTCATCTACGTCTCGCCGCCGCACCCCTTCCACCGCGATGCCGCGCTGCTGGCGATCGAGGCGGGTAAGGGCGTGCTCGTCGAGAAGCCCTTCGCCATGGACCGCGCCGAGTCGCAGCAGATCGTCGACGCGGCCCGCGCGAACGGAGTCTTCGCGATGGAGGCGATGTGGACCCGCTTCCTGCCGCACATGGTGCGACTGCGCGAGATCCTCGCGGCCGGCACCCTCGGCGACATCGTCTACCTCACCGCCGAGCACGGTCAGTGGTTCGAGCAGGACGCCTCCCACCGGCTCTTCGCCCCCGACCTCGGCGGCGGTGCGCTGCTCGACCTCGGCATCTACCCGATCTCGTTCGCGCACATGGTCCTCGGCGCACCCGCCAAGATCACCGCTGTCTCCACCCCCGCCTTCACCGGCGTCGATGCGACGACCTCGGCCATCGCCGAATACGACAGCGGGGCGCAGGCCGTCCTCACCACCTCGCTCGCCGCCAAGTCGGGCAACCCCGGCGCGGTCTACGGCACCGAGGCCCGCGTCGAGATCGAGGGTTGGTGGTACTTCCCGACCTCGTTCCGGGTCGTCACCCACGACGAGGAGGTCATCGAGACCTACCAGACGCCGCCCGGCGGCCGGGGCATGGAGCACCAGGCGGCCGAGGTTGTGCGCTGCCTGCGGGCCGGCGAGACCGAGAGCCCGCTGCTACCGCTGGACGAGACGCTGGCGATCATGGACGTCCTCGACGAGATCCGCGCGCAGATCGGCCTCGACTACGGCCGCCTCAGCGGCTGAGCCCGCGCGCGTCCGCCGCGCCGGCGTGCACCGGCCCTGGCAGGATCACCGGCTGTGAGCCTGTCACTGCGATCGGTGCGCGCGGTGCTGGGCGGTGAGAGCCGGCGCGAGGCCCTCGTCGAGAACGCCGGCGCCGCACGCCTGCTCATCCTCGTCGCGATCATCGCCTCGAACATCGTCGGGGCCGCGATCGTCGTCGTCCTGCTCGGGGTGATCCTGCCGCTGCCGCCCGAGGCGCGTGAGGGCAAGGCCTTCGGTGGCATCAAGGGCTTCGCCACCGTCGCCGCCACCGGCTACGTCGTTGCGGCCGTGCTGGTCGGGGCGGTCGTCGGCCTGCGGATCGCCGCCCCGGTCATCGCCTTCTACCGCTCGGGTCGGCCCGCGGACGAGGCCGACCGGCGCGCGGTGCTGCGCCTGCCACTGCGACTGCTCGTCGTCCAGGGGGCGCTCTGGGCGCTCGCGGTGCTCGTCTTCGGCGGCGCCGCGCTGACGACCTCCGGCCTCTACGGCTTCGAGGTCGCCATCACCACCTTGCTCGGCGGTATCCCGACCGCCTGCATCGCCTACCAGCTGGTGCAGCGGCTGCTCCGCGGCGCGATCTCGTCGGTACTGGTGGACGCCCCGCCGCGCATCCGCGAGGTCCCCGGCGTCCTGCCCCGTAGCCTCTTCGCCTGGGCACTCGGGGTGGTGCCGATCGGCGGTGTCCTCGCCATCCTCGGCTTCTCGCTGGTCAACGACATCGAACGCAGCGAGCTCGTCCGCTCGGTAGCCGTGCTCTGCGCGGTCTCGATCCTGGTCGGACTGTTGGCTGTGGTGACCTTCTCGCGCTCGGTCTCCGAACCGCTGCAGCAGCTCCGCGACGCCTTCGAGCGGGTCGAGGCCGACGACTTCGACGTGTCGGTGCCCGTCTTTGACGCCACCGAGGTCGGCTACGCCACGGCCAGCTTCAACCGGATGGTGGCGGGGTTGCGGGAACGGGAGAAGCTGCGCGATCTCTTCGGCCGCCAGGTCGGCACCGACGTCGCCCGGCAGGCGCTGGAAGAGGGGGTGACCCTCGGCGGCGAGGAGCGCGAGGCGGCAGCGCTCTTCGTCGACGTCATCGGCTCGACCTCCTTCGCCGCAGACCGGCCGCCCACCGAGGTCGTCGAGGCGTTGAACGAGTTCTTCGACGCCGTGGTCGCCGCCACGCAGCAGCACGGCGGACTGGTCAACAAGTTCATCGGCGACGCCGCGCTGTGCATCTTCGGCGCGCCGCTCGCGCAGGAGAACCCCGCCGCCGCGGCGCTGGCCGCCGCCCGGGACATGCGCGACCGGCTGCGGCACGCGCGCCTGGAGGCCGGCATCGGCGTCGCGGTCGGCACCGTCGTCGCCGGCAACGTCGGCAGTGCCGAGCGCTACGAGTACACCGTCATCGGCGACCCGGTGAACCAGGCCGCCCGCATCACCGAGCTCGCCAAGGAGCGCGCCGGCCGGTTGCTCGCCGCAGGCGGGGCCGTCGCCGCCGCGGGGGAGTCCGAGGCACGCCACTGGCGGCAGGTCGACGAGGTGACCCTGCGCGGCCGCAGCACCGCCACCGCGCTGGCCGAACCCCGCTGAGCCGGCCGCGGCGTGCCGGGCCACCGTGACGCTCCGGAGCCCGACGCCGCAGCCGACGCCGCAGCCGACCCCGCAGCCGACGCCGCAGCCGACGCCGCGAGAAGAGCCAGCAACAGGCCGTCAGTCCAGGCTCTCGCGGGCGGCCTCCCTGACCGCCGCAGCGACGCGGTCCAGCACGGCCGATCGCAGCCGCCACTGCTGCCAGTACAGCGGGACGTCCACCACCCGACCGGGGTCGAGGTCGATCACGGCTCCGGACGCCAGCAGCGCAGCGGTCTGCTGATCGGGCAGCATGCCCCAGCCGAGACCCAGCCGCACCGCCTCAACGAAGGCGTGCGAGCCGGGGACGTGATGCCGCGGCGGATCCAGTCGGCGCCGGCTGCGGCGGCGCAGGTAACGATCCTGCAGGTCGTCGCTGCGGTCGTAGACGACCACCGGAGCGGCAGCGAGGCTGTCCGGACGCAGCCCGCCGGCGAACCACCGCTCGGCGAAGGCGGGTGCGGCACAGACCCGGTAGCGCATCCGACCCAGCCGCTGCGCCGAGCAGCCGGTGACCGGTTCGGCCACCGAGGTCACGGCCGCCATCACCGTGCCCTGTCGCAGCAGCTCGACCGTGCGCTGCTGGTCGTCGCGCCGCAGGTCGAAGACGACGGTGCCGTCACCACCGGCCGCCGACCCCAGCGCGGGGAGCAACCAGGTGTCGATGCTGTCGGCGTTCACGGCCAGCGGGACGACCACCACGCCGTCGGTGCCGCCGTCGATCTCGCGCAGCGTCTCGCTCGTCAGCACGTCGAGCTGGCGGGCCAGCCGCAACACCGCCTCGCCGGACTCGGTCGGGGTCACCGGCTTGACGCGACGGACCAGGGTCCGCCCCACCGCATTCTCGAGCGCCTTGACCCGCTGGCTCACCGCCGACGGCGTCACGTGCAGCCGCCGCGCAGCGGCATCGAAGGTTCCCTCGCTGACGACCGCGGCGAGAGCGGCCAGCTGGGCGGTGTCGAGCGACATGAAGCGATGCTAATGGCGATGCAGAAAGATGAGCTGGTCTGATGATGTCGCATCGTCCAGGCTGATCGTCATGCTCACCCCGACCGGCCTCGCCGGTGACCTCGCCGCCGGTGTCGTCTTCGGCCTGTCGCTCATCGTGGCGGTCGGCCCGCAGAACACCTTCGTGCTGCGCCAGGGCATCCGCCGGGAACACGTCGCGCTCGTCGTGACGGTCTGCACCGCATCGGACGTCCTGCTCATCGGGGCCGGGACGGCCGGTGCCGGCGCGGTGCTGGACGGCAGGCTCTGGCTAGTCCGCGTCGTCGGCGGCATCGGGGTGGCCTTCCTGCTCGGCTACGCCGCCCTCGCCGCCAGACGAGCGCTGCGCCCCGCGTCCGCTCAGCCCGCGTCCGCTCAGCCCGCGTCCGCTCAGCCCGCGTCCGCTCAGCCCGCGTCCGCTCAGCCCGCGTCCGCTCAGCCCGCGTCCGCTCAGCCCGCGTCCGCTCAGCCCGCGTCTGCCCAGCCGACGTCCGACCAGCCCCTTCCTGGCTCCGCCGAGCCGGCGCAGTCAGGTGAGGCCGGCGTCGCCGTCACCACGGCTCCGCCGAGTTCGCGCCGCGGCAGCCGCGCCGCCGCCCTCGCCGCCTGCCTGGCCTTCACCTGGCTGAACCCAGCGGTGTACCTCGACACCGTCGTCGTGGTGGCCCCCGTCTCGCAGTCCCACGGTGACGGCCGCTGGTGGTTCGCTCTCGGCGCCGGGGTCGCGAGCCTGCTCTGGTTCACCGCACTCGGCTTCGGCGCCAGGGCGGCGGCGCCGCTCTTCGACCGGCCGAAGGCGTGGCGGGTGCTGGACGCCTCGGTCGCGGTGATCATGCTGATCACGGCCGTCCGGGTGGCGGCGAGCCTCTGACCGCTGCTGCCTCACACCGTGATGAGGACGACCGCCCCCGCCGCCAGCGCCAGGCCGACCCGCTGGATCCCGGTCGTCCGCTCGTGCAGCAGCCAGACGGCGAGCACCACCGTCGTCGCGGGATAGAGCGAGGTGAGGACGCTGGCCAGCGAGAGCAGTCCCTCGCGCGCCGCCAAGAGGAAGAAGAGGTTGGCCAGGGCGTCGCAGACCCCGGTGAGCACCAGGATGCCGAGAAGTCGGCCACGCACCCGGCGGGCCGCGTTCCGCGCCCGTGCAGCCGGGATGACGATGAGCGCCGCCCCCAGCCGGGAGACCACCAGCGGCCAGAGTCCCGAGGTCTCACCGGCGCGGTCCAGGAAGACGAAGTAGAGCCCGAAGCCGAGACCCGAGACGATCGCGAGTGCCAGCACCCTGATCCCGATACGGCCGTGCGGGTGGTCCTCCCGGGTCCGCGACACCAGGACCACCGCGAGCAGGCCGAGGGCGATCCCCGCCCACGCCAGCAGGTGCGGCCGCTCGCCGGTGACCACCCCCACCGCCACCGGCACCATGGCCGCGAGCACCGCCGTCACCGGTGACACCACATTGATGGGGGCGACGGTCATCAGCGAGTAGAGCACCATGATGCCGAGCAGTCCGGCCATGCCGCCGAGCAGACCGAAGAGCAGGACGCGTCCGCTGAACTCGCCGGGCAGCAGCGGCAGCAGCGCGATCACCAGCAGCGCACCGACGACCTCGCTGTAGAGCACCACCGTCACCACGTCGACGCGCCGCGAGCCGAGGCCGCCGGTGAAGTCGGCGGTGCCGTAGAGGATGGCCGCAATCAGGCCGAAGAGGACCGTCATCGCGGTCGGCCCGGCGTCACCTCTTGGTCAGGGTGAACTGCTGGACGTCCAGGTAGCCGGTGCGGAAGCCCGCCTCGGAGTAGGCGAGGTACAGCGACCACATCCGCCGGAACGTCTCGTCGAAGCCGATCGCGGCGACGGCGTCGGCCCGCGCCTCGAAGGTCTCGCGCCAGCGGTGCAGCGTCTCGGCGTAGTGCCGGCCGAAGCTGAACCGCTCGGAGACCCGCAGCGCCGTGTGCTTGGCCAGCGTCCGCTCGATCGCCTCGACCGAGGCGAGCTGCCCGCCGGGAAAGATGTACTTGCGGATCCAGGTGTAGGTGTCCTTCGTGGCCAGCACCGTGTAGTCGTCCTGCAGGATTGCCTGCAGCCCGACGCGTCCGCCGGGGGTGAGCACCCGGTCGATCGTCTCGAAGTACGTGTTCCAGTGGTTCGCGCCGACCGCCTCGATCATCTCGACGCTGACAACCGCGTCGTAGCGCCCCTCCACTTCGCGGTAGTCCTGCAGCCGGATCTCGACCAGCTCGCTCAGTCCGGCCGCGGCCACCCGCTCCCGGGCGAGGTCGGCCTGCTCGGTCGAGATGGTGAGGCTGGTGACGTGCGCCCCGCGCGCAGCGGCGCGCAGGCAGAGCTCGCCCCAGCCGGTGCCGATCTCCAGCACCCGCGACCCGTGGGTGACGCCGGCGGTGTCGAGCAGCCGGTCGATCTTGCGGTGCTGCGCGGTGGTCAGGTCCTCGGGGTTGCCGGCGGGCTCACCGTCGAAGATGGCCGAGCTGTAGGTCAGTGACTCGTCCAGGAAGGTCGTGAAGAGGTCGTTGGAGAGGTCGTAGTGCTGGTGGATGTTGGCGCGCGCGCCCTCGATGGTGTTGTCGTGATGCCCCGGCTGGACGCTGAGCACCGCATTGCGGAGCTTGTGCAGCGCCGGCGGGATCATGTCCTTCATGTTCGCCGCGAAGGCCGACAGCACCCCCGGCAGGTCGTCGGTGATCCAGTCGCCGGCCATGTAGGCCTCGCCGAAGCCGATGGTGCCGGTCGCACCCAGGCGGTGGAAGAAGTCCTCGGGCCGCTCGAGGCGCATCACCGGGTCGGTCCCCGTACCGGCGCCGCTCCAGCGCTCGCCGGGCTCGACGACGCGCAGCGGCAGCCGGGCGATCGCATGACGGAACAACCGACGCGCGATCGCCGCGCGCACGGGGGAGTGCGGGACGACGGCGATGTCGGGCCAGCGATCGGGGTCGACGCCCGCTCGACTGAGCCGCGTGGTGCTGCGTCCGCTGTCCGTGACCGTCATCTGTTCTCCTTCACAGCGTGCGCCGGGGTGACGTCCTCACACTACGACGGGGCCCTGCCCTGCCGACGCTCTCGTCACGATGTTCGCAGCGGCGTCGCCAACGGTTTCGCGGGGTGGCACACCGAGCAGCGACTCGACGGTGAAGCCGGCCGCCAGCCGATGCCACAGCCCCGGTCGCTGCAGCATGGCGTGCTTCGCCCCGCGCAGCGAGACGTAGCCCACCGGGGTGCCGGCGGCGGTGAGCTCGCGGGCGAGCCGCAGCGACTCCGACGGGCTCGTCATGCGGTCGGCGTCACCGTGGACGACGAGGATGTCGCGGCCGGCGAGCTGGGCCGACGGGTCACCGGGCTCGACCCAGGGCGCCAGCCCCACCACGCTGCGGACCGTCGGGTACCCGCCGGCGAAGATCGCCGTCCGCCCGCCCATGGAGTGTCCGACCAGCCCGACCGGGAGCTCGCCGAAGCGCTCGGCCAGCTCGCCGAGGGCCTCGGTCGTGTCGCCGACGGGGGAGCGCTCGTCGTCGTTCCAGCCGCGCAGCCGGAACCGCAGCCGGGCCACCACCAGGCCGTGCGCGGCGCCGGCGGTCGCGAGCGCCGTGGCGATCGGCCGCATGCGCAGCACGGCCAGCTGCAGCGGTCCGGTGGCGGCACGGCTGCGTTCCCGACCACCGTGCAGCACCAGCGCGACGGCGCGGGGCGTCTCGGGAACGGTGTCGAGGTCCAGCCGTGGGCTCAGTTTCGGCATGTCGTCCCCTGCGCCGGAAGGGTGCCGCGCACCAGGTACGCCTCGACCTTGTCGTCGATGCAGGTGCTGCCCTGCAGGAAGGAGGTGTGCCCCTGCCCGACCCAGGTCAGCAGCCGGGCGTTGCCCATGACGCGGGTCAGGTCCTTCGCGCCCTGGTAAGGCGTGGCGGGGTCGTTGACGTTGCCGACCACCAGGACCGTCTTGGCGGTGGCGGCCCGTGGCCGCGGGAGCGGGGTGCGGTCCGGTTGCCACTGCTGGCAGCTGAACAGCGACGGCGCCGACCAGAGCCCGAAGATCGGGAAGCGGGTGGCCCAGGACCGTGCCGTCACCCGGATCGTCGTGTCGCTCGGCCCGGGTTTCGAGTCGTTGCAGTTGATCGCCGTGTTCGCGTCGGAGATGTTGGTGTACTTGCCGTCCTCGCGCTGGTTGTACTCGTCGCCCAGCTGCAGCAGCTGCCGGGCGTCACCGTCGAGGCCGGACTGCAGCGCCGTCGCCAGCGTCGGCCAGAGGCTGCGGGAGTAGAGCGCCTGCAGGATGCCGAGGTAGACCAGCGAACTGGTGGCTCGGCGCGAGTCGGTGGGGTCGGAGCTGGGGATGGGGGAGCGGTCGGCGCGGCTGGCGAGGGTGGCCACCGCCCGCCGCGGGTCACCGAGGGACGAGCACGGCGCGGTGGTCCGGCAGTAGGCCGCGAACTGGTCGAAGGAGTCCTCGAAGCCCTTGAGCTGGTCGGCGAAGGACGTGACGTCGCTGGTGAGCGGGTCCACGGCGCCGTCGAGCACCAGCGTGCGGACCTTGGCCGGGAAGAGCCGCGCGTACTGCGCGCCGAGCTCGGTGCCGTAGGAGAAGCCGAGATAGTTCATGCTGCTGTCGCCCACCGCGGCGCGGATGCGGTCCATGTCGCGGGCGGTGTTGATCGTGTCGAACTGCGCCAGCGCCGAGCCGTACTTCTCCGAGCAGCCGCGGGCGACGCCCGCCGCGTCCGCCTTGGCCTTGGCGAAGCCCGCCGCGGTCCGCACGTCGTAGGACGCCGCGTTGAGGCGGTCCTTGGTGGCGTCACTGATGCAGCGGATCGGGGTGGAGAGGCCCACGCCGCGGGGATCGAAGCCGATGATGTCGAAGGCGCCGAGGACGTCGTCGGAGAGCTGTGCGGCCAGTGACACCGCCAGCTCGATCCCCGAGGCACCCGGCCCACCGGGGTTGACCAGCAGGCTCCGGCGAGGCCCCGGCGCCGCGTCGCTGTGGATCCGCACGAGCTGCAGCGCGATCGTCCGGCCGCCCGGCTTGCGGTAGTCCAGGGGGACGTCGAGTCTCGCGCAGTCGACCGACAGCTGCGCCTTGCGGCCGGCGGGGAAGGGCAGCGCACCGAGGTTGAAGGCGTCTCGGCAGTCGGTGAACGAGGCCCGTTCGGCGCTGCGGGGCGGATCGCCGGGGCTGCCGGGGCTGCCGGAGGTGCCGGGGCTGCCGGAGGTGCCGGGGCTGCCGGAGGTGCCGCGGCCGGCGACGGTGGTCGTGCAGGCCGACAGGAGCAGGGCGGGGACGACCGCGAGCATCGCTGCGGTCCGGAGCGCCTTCACCCCGGCGACGCTACCGATCCCACCTGATGAGCGTCGGTGGGCGCGTTCCCGAGCGGGGAGGTGCTCAGGAGCGACCGGGCGCACAGGCGGCCCAGAACTCCCGACCCAGCTCGGAGAGGGTGACGCTCTTCCGCGTGATCTTCACCGTGCCCAGCCGACCGCGCTCGATGCGCGACTGCGCGGCCCGCACCTGCTTGTCCCGCTCCAGGGCGCGGTACTGCCCGTCGAGGTCGTCGCTGGGGCGACCGAAGTGCAGCAGCCCGTAGCCGTCCAGCCGGGTGAGGTAGGTGCCGACGTTGTCCGGCAGCGAGACGCCCGCGGCCGAGCCGACGGTCGAGACGTTGGCGGCGATGGGACGGCTGATCGAGCGACCCTTGGCCAGCACGTCCACGACCGCGAAGGTGCGGCCGGTGCCGAGTGCCGCGAGGATGCGGGCCTCGTCGGGGACGAGCTGGCTGACGATGGTGCCGAAGAGGTAGTCGCGGCTCTGCGCGCCGCTGGCCTCGGCGGAGCGGTCCAGCAGCTCGGTCATCGCCGAGCGCAGCGGAGCCGTGTCGCTGGCCCCGCGGGCGGCGAGGCGGGCCGCGCGAAGCTCTTCGCGGCTGGGGCCGGCGGAGGTGGTCGGCGCGTCGAGAAGGCGGAGCAGCTCGCTGCGGGCGGTGTCGCGCAGCCGCTTGCCCTGCTGCTCGACGAGGGCGACACCCGGCAGCTGCCGCGCGGCGCGCCAGCCCGAGCGGCCCAGCAGCCGCCCTACCCGGGCCGCGGTGACGATGGCCGACCCCGCCGCGGCGACGACCTGACCGGGCTGTGGCTCGGGAACGGTGAGGGCCCGCGATGCCGAGCGTGCCCGCTGCCGGGGCGCGCGGCCGGTCCGGCGCGACGGCCGTCCCACCGCGCTCGTCGCGATCTCGTCGCGTCCGGACGCCGCGTCGCCCGCGACGACGGTCTCGCCTGCCGAGACCACGTCGCCCGGCTCGGCGCCGTCCTGCCGGGGGTGCGGGCGGGGCCGCGGGCGAGGCGCGTCGGGACCGTCGGCCAATGTCGCTCCCCGGAACGGACTGTCTGTGACGCGACGAGGATAAGCGGTGCCGTCCCGCCCCTGCCGGGGGGTCGCGTCCGGGTGCGGTCCAGTCCCGAACTCAGTAGCGGAACTGGCCGACCAGCGACTGCACCTCGCGGGCGATGGTCGTGAGCTGCGCGGCCGAGCTGCGCCTCGATCCGGCACCCGAACGCGCCGCCTCGGATGCGGGACGCTGCCAGACTGGGCCGATGCAGCTGCCCGTCATGCCCCCGGTCGCACCGATGCTCGCCAAGGCGGTGCCGGCCATCCCGCCGGGCGCCTCCTACGAGCCGAAGTGGGACGGGTTCCGCTCGCTCATCTTCCGCGACGGCGACGACGTCGAGTTCGGCAGCCGCAACGAGAAGCCGATGACCCGCTACTTCCCCGAGTTGGTCGCGGCGGTGAAGGCCGAGCTGCCGGAGCGCTGCGTGCTGGACGGGGAGATCGTCATCGCGACCGACACCGGCCTGAACTTCGAGGCGCTGCAGCAGCGCATCCACCCCGCGGTGTCGCGGGTGACGAAGCTGAGCGAGCAGACGCCGGCCTCGTTCATCGCCTTCGACCTGCTCGCGCTCGGCGACGAGGACTACACCGGCCGGCCCTTCGCCGAGCGCCGTGCCGCGCTGGAGCGGGCGCTGGCCGACGCTCGGGCCCCGATCCACCTGACGCCGACGACGACGGACCTCGCGACCGCCGAGCGGTGGTTCACCGAGTTCGAGGGCGCGCACCTCGACGGGGTCATCGCCAAGCCGCTGACGGGCACGTACCAGCCGGACAAGCGCGTCATGTTCAAGATCAAGCACGTCCGCACCGCCGACTGCGTGCTGGCCGGCTTCCGCTGGCACAAGACCTCCACCGAAGAGCAGCCGTTGGTCGGATCGCTGCTGCTCGGCCTCTACAACGACGAGGGCAGGCTGCAGCACGTCGGGGTGGTGGGCGCCTTCACCGCCAAGCGTCGCGCCGAGCTCGTCGAGGAGCTGGCGCCGCTGCTGCTCGGCGACGGCGAGGACCATCCCTGGCAGGAGTGGGCCAGTGCCGAGGCGCACCAGGGCCAGCGGCTGCCGGGCAACGTCAGTCGTTGGAACGCCACCAAGGACCTCTCCTTCGTGCCGCTGCGTCCCGAGCGGGTGCTGGAGGTCAAGTACGAGCACATGGAAGGCACCCGCTTCCGCCACCTGGCGCACTTCGTCCGCTGGCGCGACGACCGGACGCCGGCCTCCTGCACCTACGAGCAGCTCGAGCAGCCGCTCACCTACGCGCTGGACGACATCGTCCCCGGACTCACGCGAACGACGATCCGGGAGGGCTGATCCCGGTCAGCGGGACCAGCGCTCCCCGATCCGGTCACGAGGTCCGGTAGCGGCAGAAGAGGGCGCCGTCCTCCTCCAGCAGGCCGACGAGGGTCAGCGGGAGCGGGTCGCCCCACCCGTCCTCGCCGCCGAGGATCCGGCCCGGTCCGGGGCCGGCGAGCAGCGGAGAGACGCTCAGGCAGAGCTCGTCGATCACGCCCTCGCGGGCGAACTGGCCGAAGACCGAGGGTCCGCCCTCGGAGAGGATGCGGGTCAGCCCGCGGGCTTCGAGGGCCTCGCGCGCGAGCGCGGGCTCGACGGCCTCGTCCCCGCAGTCCACGACGTCGGCGACCTGCTTGAGCAGGCGGCGCTGCTCCGCGTCGGCCGCCGCGCAGGTCAGCACCAGCGTCCGGGCGCCGGGAAGTGCCTCGGTGAAGAGCTCGGCCGTCGGATCGAGGCGCAGCGAGGTGCTCAGCACGGCGACCGGCAAGCTCTCGCTCAGCCCGTGGTCGCGTCGCACGGCCTTGCGACGTGCGGTGAACGACACCGGGCCGTACTGCTCGGCACGCGCCGTCCCCGACCCGACGAGCACGACATCGGCCAGGTCGCGCAGCGCGGCGAAGACCGTGTTGTCACCCGGTGTCTGCAGCCCCTTCGAGACACCGGAGGCAGCGGCAGCACCGTCGACCGAGGCGACGAAGTTGACGCGGACGCCACCCCGGTCGAGCCAGCCGGCGGCGTAGTAGGCGTGGACGTCGACATCGTCGACCGGGCCGGGGAGCAGGGCGCGCACCCGGTCATCCCATCATGTCCGCCACGGCCGGCCCGCCGCCGTAGGGTGATCCCACCTGTGAGGAGGTGTCGATGGCCGACCGCGATCCCGAATCGGTGACTGATGCGGTGACCGATGCGGTGACCGAGTCGGACGCCGATGCTGCCGAGCGGCCGACCCCGCCCTCCGCTGGCGGCCTGCGTCCGTCGGCACCCCACCTGGACCGCGAGATCGTGGCCGTCCCGCCGGGACCACCGCTGCGGCGCGACGCGCCGTTCTACCGCGGGTTCTTCTGGACCGCCGGGGCGATCGCCGCCGTCATCGCGGTGCTGGCCGTGAACGAGGCCGCGTCGATGCTCACGCTGGTGCTCATCGCCGGTTTCCTGGCCGTCGGTTTCGAGCCGGTCGTGGGCTTCGTCGGGCGCCGTGGGGTGAGCCGGCCGGTGGCGGTGCTCGGCATCGGCGTGGGGGTCTTCGTCGTCTTCGGCTCGGTCGCCTACGTCCTGGGCACGACGCTGCAATCGCAGATCTCGTCCCTCATCGACAACGCCCCCCAGTTGCTGGAGGAGCTACGTCGCAACCGCACCATCCGCGCCCTGGACAACCGCTTCGCGATCATCGACACGATCGACAAGAAGGTCACCGACCCCGACTTCACCAGCAGCGTCGTCAGCGGCGCCTTCGGCTTCGGCCTGTCGCTGGTCACGTTCGTCGTGGACGCCGTGGTCGTCTACGTGCTGATGCTCTACTTCCTCGGCGCGCGGCCGCACATCACCCGGGCGCTGTACTCGCTGGCCCCGGCGAGCCGGCGGGAGCGGGTGAGTGCGCTCGGCGACGAGATCCTGCTCCGCGTGGGCCGCTACGCCATCGGTGCCCTCGCCGTGGCGCTGATCGCCGGCACGGTCACGGCGATCTTCTGCGTGAGCGCCGGCCTCGGTGCCTACGCGCTGCCGCTGGCGGTGCTGGTGGCGCTACTGGATCTCGTCCCGCTCGTCGGCGCCATCCTCGGTGCGGCGTCGGTCTGCCTGGTGGGGCTGGCGACCTCGACGACGACGTTCTTCGTCTGCGTCGGCTTCTACATCGTCTACGAGATCATCGAGGGTTACGTCGTTTATCCGCGGGTGATGCGGTCGTCGGTGGACGTGCCGGAGTACGTGACGATCATCGCCGTCCTCGTCGGCGGCGCCATCGGCGGCATCGTGGGCGCGCTGCTCGCGCTGCCGGTCGCGGCGGCCATCCTGTTGCTGACGCGCGAGGTATGGGTACGCCGACAGGACACGTCCTGACGAGAGGAATCTCCGCGTGGCCAAGCGCAGCATGTCGTCGCGTCTGCTGTCCAAGGTGCCTGTCCCCAAGCGGGTGGAGCAGACCCTGGACGAGGCCCTCGACAAGGCGCTGGCCGTTCAGCGGCCGGTCGTCCAGCGCTACCTGGCACGGCTGCGGGACAAGCAGCCCGGCCTCACGCCGGCCGACACCGTCTCGCTGCTGGAGAAGCGTTACAAGCAGGCAGTGATGGCCATCGGGGGCGCCTCGGGCGCGAGCGCCGCGGTCCCCGGCATCGGCACCGCCGCGAGCGTCGCCACCGGTGCGGCCGAGATCACCGGTTTCATCTCGGCCACCGCGATGTACGTGCTGGCCCTGGCCGAGCTGCACTCGATCCCGGTGAGCGACCCCGAGGTCCGCCGGGCGCTGGTGATCGCCGTCCTCGTCGGTGAGGGCGCCCGCGACGTCATTGCCGGGACGACCACCGAGTCCGGTCACTGGGCACAGATGATCGGCAAGGCCGCTGCCAAGGACGAGGCCAAGAAGGGTGGCATCAACAACCGCCTGATGCGGATGCTGCTGACCCGTTTCGGCGCGCGTCAGGGGGCCCTCGTCTTCGGTCGCGCTCTGCCACTCGGCATCGGTGCGGGCGTCGGTGCGGTCGGCAACGCCGCCCTGGCTCGCGGCATCATCAGGACCGCTCGCAAGGCGTTCGGACCGGCGCCGTCGACGTTTCCCGGCGCCGTCATCGACGCCTGACATCCACCCCCACCCCCGGAGGAGCAACCGTGTTCGTGGTCGTCCTGACCGACGAGGGACAGCAGCTGGTCGGCCCCCGTGCCGTCGGCCCGTTCGAGGACTTCGACGCCGCGCAGCAGTCGGCCAACGCGCTGCGCGAGCAATGGCAGGTGGAGTCGGGCGACGCCCCGACGGCCACGGTCGTGCGGGTCGAGGCGCCCATCACCGGCGTCGTCGTCGGCGAGATGCAGTAGCGCTCCCGCCGACGACCACGCCGCTTCAGGGCCGGCCTCGGCGACCGGCTCAGTACGCCGGAGTGGTGCCGACCGCGTCGTGATAGCCACCGGACGTGCTGTCGGAGGCGTAGAGGTCGACGTCGCCGTGCGCCTTGGCCGTGTACGGGCTCAGGTCGTAGAGCCAGCCCGTCCGGCAGTCCTGTTCGTTGAGGGCCACCGAGCAGGTCTTGGAGACGTCGGCACCGACCCGCTTGATCGTGCCCCAGGCGCCGTGTGAGTCGCCGGGGACGGCCTTGTAGATCGAGTGCACGTGGGCGCGCGCCGAGTGACAGGCGGTCGAGTACTCCAGGTCGACGTAGCCGTAGGTGCGGCCGCTGTAGGTGAGCGGCGTGTGGTACACGACCGTCGGGCTGGTGCAGGTCGCCGCCGACGCGGCGGGGGCGGCAGCCAGCGCTACGGCGCCGGCGGCACCGAGCAGGGTGGCGGCGGTGGCAGCGCCAGCGAGAACTCGTCGCATCACAGGGTGGTCCTTTCGTCGGGGACGGCGCGGTCTTGCGCCGCCGCCGACGGTGTCACCCACCCCGCTCACATCGGGCGAATCAGCCCGATCTGACAACACGGCTGACGGATCTGACAGCGATCAGGTACGGATGACGGCCGCCGTCTCCGCAGGAAGGACCACGCCGACATCGGTGAGCGTGGCGGCACCGGTGGCCAGGACGACCTCCGCCCCCGGCGTCGGAACCGTCTGCTCCCGCTCGGCGAGGTTCACCGCCACCCGGAACGCACCCCGGTGGATCACCGCCCACTGCGCGTCCTCGTCGAAGTCGACCGAGACCCGCCGCAGGTCCGGGTCGCGCAGGTCGGGTTCGGCCGCCCGCAGGGCCAGCAGCCTGCGGTATAGCTCCAGGACGGCGGCGTGGTCGTCTCGGCCGACCTCGTCCCAGTCCAGGATCGCCTCGCGGTAGGCGGCGGGATCCTGCGGGTCGATCATCTGCGAGACATCCCAGCCGTGGTCGGCGAACTCGGCCACGCGGCCCTCGGCCGTGGCCTTGGCCAGCTCCGGTTCCGGGTGCGAGGTGAAGAAGGGCCAGCGGGTGGAGGCGGCCCACTCCTCACCCATCCAGAGCATCGGGGTGAACGGCGAGGTCAGCAGCAGCACCGCGCCGACCCGCAGCCGGCCGGGGGAGCAGAGCTCGGGGAGCCGGTCGCCGACGGCGCGGTTGCCGACCTGGTCGTGGTTCTGCAGGCAGACCACGAACTGCCAGCCCTGCTCGCGGGACGGTTCGATCGGCGCCCCGTGGTTGCTGCCGCGGAAGGTGGAGTACGTGCCGTCGTGCAAGAAGGCCTTGGTGAAGACCTTCTCCAGCACCGCCAGGGTGCCGAAGTCGCAGTAGTACCCCTGCGTCTCCCCGGTGAGCAGCGAGTGCAGCGCGTGGTGGACGTCGTCGTCCCACTGCGCGGCGATGCCTCGCCCCGCCGGGCGCTCGCGGATCATGATCGGGTCGTTCAGGTCGGACTCCGCGATGAGCGTCAACGGTCGGCCGAGCTCGCCGGAGAGGTCGTCCACCTCGCGGGACAGCTGCGCCAGGATGTGCTCGGGCGAGGAGTCCTGCAGGGCGTGGACGGCGTCCAGCCGCAGCGCGTCGACGTGGAAGTCGCGCAGCCACATCAGCGCGTTGTCCACGATGAAGCGCCGCACCGCCGGCTCCTCAACGTTGACGAGGTCACCCCAGGTGTTGCGTCCGCTCTTCAGGTACGGCCCGAACTTCGGCAGGTAGTTCCCGGACGGCCCGAGGTGGTTGTAGACGACGTCCAGGACGACCGCCAGGCCCCGCCCGTGGGCGGCGTCGACGAAGCGCTTGAGGCCGTCGGGACCACCCAGCGGCTGATGCACGGCGTACCAGTCGACGCCGTCGTAGCCCCAGTTCCACACGCCGTTGACGGCGTTGACCGGCAACAGCTCGACGTGGGTGACGCCGAGCTCGACGAGGTGGTCCAGCCGCTCGATGGCAGTGTCGAAGGTGGCGCCGGGGGTGAAGGTGCCGACATGCAGCTCGTAGACGACGGCGGCGGTGAGGTCGCGTCCGCCCCAACCGGTGTCGTGCCAGCGGTAGGCGTCCTGGTCGTAGCTGCGGCTCGGCCCGTGCACGCCGTCGGGCTGCCAGCGCGAGGCCGGGTCCGGGATGAGGTCGTCGACGTCGTCGAGGAGGAAGCCGTAGTCGGTGCCGGGGGCGAGGTCGGGGCCCTCCCACCAGCCTTCGCCGGCGCTTCGCAGGTCGACGTCGTCACCCGATCCGGGTGTGCGCAGGCGGAGACGGGAGGCGGCGGGGGCCCAGACACGTACGGTGCTCACCCGCTCACCCTGCCCGCCGGAGGCCGCTGATAACGCTTCGGGAGGCGGGAATCGCCGGGGCGCGTCCGTCGCGTGCGGCACACCGCCGGAATGGGCAGGATCAGGCCGTGACGATCGTGACCGTGGGCGCCAAGGGCCGCGTCCCCCCGGACGAGGTGTGGGACCGCTACGCCGACCTGAGTCGGTGGACCGAGTGGGCGCCGCAGCTCACCCGCGTCGACGCCACCGACGACCACCTCACCTTCGGCGTGACCGGCAAGGTGTACGGCCCCCTCGGCGTGCGCGCCTCCTTCACCGTCGACTCGGTGGACGAGGCGGCCCGGCGGTGGAGCTGGACGGTGCGTCGCTGGCCGGTGACGGTGCGCCTGGAGCACGCGGTGCACAAGCAGGGGGGTGGGTCGGCGACCTCGCTGCGCATCGACGGACCACTGGCTGTGGTGGTCGCCTATGCACCGGTGGCCCGGCTCGCGCTGCAGCTGCTGGTCTCGAAGGACCCGCCGTCGCAGCAGACGGCCGATCGCGACGTCCACGGCAACCTCAAGGCCGAGATGGGCACCGACGGCGAGACGGCCGGCGAGCAGGAGCGTGGGGCGTGAGCGGCAGGGGCGCCAGCATGCGGGACGCACTCCGGGTGCCCACCGGCAGTGTCGTGCTCGCCGGCTTCGACTCCTCGGCGCGGCCGCTGGCGCCGGCGGGCGTCCGGAACCGCGATCTCGTTAACGACACCGACCGGATGCGTGACCTGCAGGCCAAGCTCTGGGCCGAGTCCACCGCCGGCGGCCGGCGCAGCATCCTGCTGGTGATGCAGGGCATCGACACCGCCGGCAAGGGCGGTGTCACCAAGCACGTGGTCGGCACCTTCGGCCCCATCGGCGTGCAGTACACCGGCTTCAAGGCGCCGACCGAGGAGGAGCGGCAGCACGACTTTCTCTGGCGTATCCGCAAGAAGCTGCCGCCGCCGGGCGTGGTGGGGGTCTTCGACCGGTCGCACTACGAGGACGTCCTCATCGTCCGCGTGCACGACCTCGTCCCGCAGTCGGAGTGGGAACCCCGCTACGAGCAGATCAACGAGTTCGAGAAGGAGCTCGTGGACAACGGGACCACCGTGCTCAAGTGCTTCCTGGACATCAGCTTCGACACCCAGCGCGAGCGGCTGCTGGCCCGGCTGGACAACCCGGAGAAACACTGGAAGTTCAACGAGGCCGACCTGGAGGAGCGCGCCCGCTGGAGCGACTACGAGGTGGCCTTCGAGGCGATGCTCGAGCGAACCAACACCGATCACGCGCCGTGGTATCTCGTCCCCAGCGACCACAAGAAGTACCGCAACTGGGCGATCGGTGAGTTGCTGCGGGAGACCTTGGAGGACTTGGCGCCCACCTGGCCCACGCCGCCGCTGGACGTCCCCGCGTTGAAGGCGCGGTTGCAGCCGCCGCACTGACCCGCGGGCCCGGGTACCTGTCCCCGTCCGCATCGGTCGCGACACCGCGGCCCTCCCGGGTAGCTTCGCCTCGCGACGAGATCACGACCGGCACGGTCGAGGCGAAGGGGAGGACCATGAGCAACCCGGGTCAGGGCGGAGAGTGGGGCCCGCCGCACGGCGGGTACGGCCAGGGCGGGTACGGCGCCCCGCAGGGGTACAGCCCGCCCCAGGGGTACGGCCCGCCGCAGGGGTACGGCCCGCCGCAGGGGTACGGCGCGCAGGGTCAGTACGGCCCCCCGCAGGGTTACGGCTCCGGCGGATACGGCCCGCCACCGAGGCGGGGCAACCGAGGGCTGCTCCTCGGCCTCGGTGTGGTGGTCCTGGCCGGTCTGGTGGTGCTGACGCTCTTCCTCACCGGCGTCTTCGGCGACGACGCCGAGGGTGGCTCACCGGCGGCCGCGGTCCGGGCCACGCTCGCGGCGGCGAAGGACAAGGACGTCGAGGCCGTCAAGGCGAATCTCTGCAGCCAGGACAGGAACCGCTTCACCGGCTCCACCACCGCGCAGACCCTCCAGACCGGTATTCAGAGCTACTCGGTGGGGGCGACGTCGAAGCAGACCGACGACCGGGCACTGGTCTCGGCCACCATCGTCGTGCAGGGCCGGTCGTACACCCGCCAGCTCACGACCGTGAAGCAGGACGGCGACTGGAAGGTCTGCTTCAGCGAGAGCGGCTCCGACGTCGGGGACTCCGGTGCCACGTCAGGCTCGGATGACTCCGGCAGCAGCGGCTCGGACGCCGGGAACGTCCCCGTCCCCGTGCCGAGCTATCAGTTGCCGTCCGGCCTGCCGAGCCCCGGCGGCACCTACACCCTCCCCGGCGGCGGCACGGTGACGCTGCCGAACTTCCCGACCTACGGCGGCACCCCGTGACGCCACCGGCCGGCTACCCGGCGAGCAGGGCCACCGGGTAGGTGGCGAAGAGCTCGGCGAGCGGCACGGCACCGGCACGAGCGACTCCCGTCAGCTCGTCGCGGGTGTCGTGTGGCAGCTCCAGCACGGTGTCGCGCCAGCCACCGTCGCGCGCGAGCGTCGCCGGCAGCCGGGTCGCGGCGGTGATCACCCCGCCGCGATCGAAGGCGACGAGATGCTCGGCCGCCGGACCCCGGGCGGTGAGCGGGCGGTAGCCGTCCAGCCTCCGCTCACGGCGCAGCCGTAGCGTCCGCGAGACCAGCCACAGCTTCGCGGCGCCGTCGGCGCCGATCGGCGGGGGAGCGTCGTCGGCGTCGAGGCGCGCCAGCAGCGACCGCCTGACGTCGAAGTCGACACGCCGCCGGTTGTCCGGATCGACCAGCGAGTCCTCCCAGAGCTCGGTGCCCTGGTAGACGTCCGGAACGCCGGGCATCGTCAGCTGCACCAGCTTCTGCGTCAGCGAGTTCGACCAGCCATAGGGCGTGATCTGCTCGACGAGGCCGGCCAGGGGTTCCCGAACGCCGGCGTCGTCGTAGGCGGCGTCGACGGCGCGGTGGACGGCCGCCTCGAACGCCTCGTCCGGGCTGGTCCAGGTCGTGCTCTGCGCTGCCTCGCGCATGGCCTTCTCGGCGTAGGCGTGCATCCGGTCGCGGGCGATGTGCCCCACCCCGGCGAAGGTCTGCCACAGCAGGTAGGCGAACGAGGCGTCCGGGATGGGGGCGTCGCGCAGCAGTCCACGGACCACGGACCCCCACTCGTCGGGGAGCTCGGCGAGGACGGCCAGCCGGGCGCGGACGTCCTCACCGCGCTTGGTGTCGTGGGTCGACAGGGTGGTCATGGCTCGCGGCGCGTCGGCCAGCCGCTGCTGCTGCGCCGCGTGGAAGGCCGGCACGTCGAGGCCAAAGGAGGACGGGTCCCCGCCGACCTCGTTGAGGGCGACGAAGCGGCTGTAGCGGTAGAACGCGGTGTCCTCGACGCCCTTGGCCATGACAGCGCCCGAGACCTGCTGGAACCGCAGCGCCAGCTCGTCGCCGGCGTCCCGCAGCCGGGGCAGCAGCGCCTCCAGCGGCGCGACGAGGTCGGGACGCTCGGCCCGGACCCGGCTGACGGCGGCGTCGAGGTCGGCCACCCCGCCGGGCAGGTACGACCGGTAAACCCCGAAGGCGACGGCGAGCTCGCTGAGCGCCTCGTCGGCCGCCGGGACTTCCGGGCAGAGCCGCACCAGGCGGTTCACCTCGGCGCGCAGGATGCTGGTGATGATCTCGCGCTTGCCGATCGCGATGTGCTCGGCGCTGGTCTTCTCGTCGCCGACGAGCTCGCGGAAGAGCGCGTCGAACACCGACTCCGCGGCGGGATCGATCAGCACGCCGGTCGCCTCGGCGAGCGCGTCGTAGCCGGTGGTGCCGTCCACCGGCCAGTCGGCGGGGAGCTTCTCCCCGTGCTCGAGGATCTTCTCGACCAACAGCCAGGCCTCCTCGCCGGCGAGGTCGCGCAGCCGTTCGGCGTACTGCTTGGGGTCGACGAGGCCGTCCGGATGATCGACGCGGAGCCCGACGATGCCGTCGGCGACCCAGCGCCGGATCTGCTCGTGGGTGGCGTCGAAGACCGCCTCGTCCTCGACCCGCAGGCCGGCGAGCGTGGTGACCGCGAAGAAGCGTCGATAGTTCTGGTCGGTGTCGGCGCGGCGCCAGTTGACCAGCTCGTAGTGCTGCCGGTCGTGGACCTCGGCCGGTGTGCCGCCGAGGGTCCCCGGCGCGATCGGGAACCGGTTGTCGTAATAGCGCAGCTCCGCGCCATCTGCGCCACCGGTCTCGTCGATCGACAGCTGCGACGCCTCGAAGTCGTCGCCGAGCACGGGGAGCAGGATGCGTCCGCTCGCCCACTCGATGTCGAACCAGTCGCCGTGCTCGGCCTCACGACCATGCTTGAGCACGTTCCACCACGCGGCGTTCTGCGCCGCGTCGGCCACTCCTGCGTGGTTGGGGACGATGTCGATGAGCACGCCGAGGCCGGCCGATCGAGCCTCGGCGAGCAGTCGTGCCCAGCCGTCGGTGCCGCCTCGCTGCGGGTCGACGGTGTCCCAGCCGACGACGTCGTAACCGTGGTCCGAGCCGGTGGCCGAGGGCAGCAGCGGCGAGAGGTACACCGTGCCCACGCCGAGCGCGGCCAGGTAGTCGCAGACCGCGGCTGCGGCGTGCAGGTCGAAGTCCGGGCTGACCTGCAGCCGGTAGGTGGAGCTGGGGATCATCCGCGAGCCTGCTGCAGCACGACGATCGAGCGCGGCTCGATGGCCAGCGACGACCCGGCCTCGGCGTGCCGGTCGTCCTCGGCGGCGCTGTCGCTGTTGGTGTCGATCACGACCTGCCAGGACGGGCCGTACTCCTCGCCGGGGAGGGTGTAGTCGACCGGCTCCCAGTGACTGTTGAAGACGAGCAGGAAGGAGTCGTCGACGAGCCGCTCGCCGCGGGCGTCGCGCTCGGCGATGCCGTTGCCGTTGAGGAAGACCGCGATGGTGCCGACACCGGCGTCCCAGTCTTCCTCGGTCATCTCGCTGCCGTCCGGGGAGAACCAGCCGATGTCCGGCAGTCCACCCCGACGTCGCGTCGGGCGGCCGTCGAAGAAACGGCGTCGGCGGAACACCGGGTGCGCGTGTCGCAGTGCCGCCACCGTGCCGGTGAAGGCGAGCAGGTCGTCGTCCTGGTGCGCCCAGTCGATCCAGGTGAGCTCGTTGTCCTGGCAGTAGCCGTTGTTGTTGCCCTGCTGGGTGCGGCCCAGCTCGTCGCCGTGGCAGAGCATCGGCACGCCCTGGCTCAGCAGCATGGTGGCGATGAAGTTGCGCTGTTGCCGGGCGCGCAGTCGCAGGATCTCGGGGTCGTCGGTGTCGCCCTCGACGCCGCAGTTCCAGGACCGGTTGTGGCTCTCGCCGTCGTTGTTGTCGTCCTGGTTGGCCTCGTTGTGCTTGTCGTTGTACGAGACCAGGTCCCGCAGCGTGAAGCCGTCGTGGGCGGTGACGAAGTTGATCGAGGCGACCGGCCAGCGGCCCGAGGAGGCGTAGAGATCGGCCGAGCCGGTGATCCGGGCCGCGAACTCGCCGACGGTGCCCTGCTCGCCGCGCCAGAAGTCGCGGACGGTGTCGCGGTACTTGCCGTTCCACTCCGTCCACTGGGGCGGGAAGTTGCCGACCTGGTAGCCGCCGGGTCCAACGTCCCAGGGCTCGGCGATGAGCTTGACCTGACTGACGACCGGGTCCTGCTGCACCAGTTCGAAGAAGGCCGAGAGGCGGTCGACGTCGTAGAATTCGCGGGCCAGCGTCGAGGCCAGGTCGAAGCGGAACCCGTCGACGTGCATCTCCAGCACCCAGTAGCGCAGCGAGTCCATGATCAGCTGCAGCGAGTGCGGATGGCGCACGTTGAGCGAGTTGCCGGTGCCGGTGTAGTCCATGTAGTACTTCTGGTCGTCCTCGACCAGCCGGTAGTACGCCGGGTTGTCGATGCCCCGGAAGCTCAGCGTGGGACCGAGGTGGTTGCCCTCGGCGGTGTGGTTGTAGACGACGTCGAGGATGACCTCGATGCCCGCCTCGTGCAGCGTGCGCACCATCGTCTTGAACTCCTGCACCTGGCCGCCGGGCGAGGTGCTGGAGGAGTACTTGTGATCGGGGGAGAAGAACCCGATCGTGTTGTAGCCCCAGTAGTTCGACAGTCCCTTGTCGATGAGGGTCGAGTCGTTGGCGAAGTGGTGTACCGGCATCAGCTCGACGGCGGTCACGCCGAGCTTGGTCAGGTGCTCGATCATCACCGGGTGCGCGATGCCGGCGTAGGTGCCGCGCAGGTCGTCCGGGATGTCGGGGTGGGTCTGGGTCATGCCCTTGACGTGCGTCTCGTAGATGACGGTGTCGGCGTACGGACGCCTCGGGGCGCGGTCACCGCCCCAGTCGAAGAACGGGTTGATGACGACACACTTCGGCAGGTGGGCCGCCGAGTCCTCGTCGTTGATCGAGTCCTCGTCGCCCCAGTGGTAGCCGAAGAGTGACTCGTCCCAGTCGATCTGGCCGTCGATGGCCTTGGCGTACGGGTCGAGCAGGAGCTTGTTGGGGTTGCAGCGCAGGCCGTTGGCGGGGTCGTTGGGGCCGTGCACGCGGTAGGCGTAGCGCTGGCCGGGCTCGACGCCGGGCAGGAAGCCGTGCCAGACGTAGCCGTCCACCTCGTGCAGCTGGACGCGGGTCTCGGTGCCGCCGGCGTCGAAGAGGCAGAGCTCCACCCGCTCGGCCACCTCGCTGAACAGCGCGAAGTTGGTGCCGGAGCCGTCGTAGGTGGCTCCGAGGGGATAGGCGCTGCCCGGCCAGATCTGCATGGACTCACCCTGCCAGTCAGGCGATGTCGACGTTGTTTCCACCCCGCGTGGTTACCCCGGCGCGGTGCCACCTATCACAGCCCGGCGCATGACCGCCGAAAGCGCTTCACGGGAGCGTCCGCGGTGACCTCGTCCGCCCGGCGGAACGCCGGGGCATACACCGCCAAGGGGATGAAACGGTGCCGAGCACCCGAACCGCGCCCGGGCTGCACTCGTGTCCGCAGCGTCGCCCTCGCCTTCCCGGCCGTCCGGGTCACCCGTCGCCGGGGCGCGCTGTGACCTGCGGCGCGAGGGGTTCGCGAGCTCCGATCAGCCGAGGACCTCGTCGTCGTGGTGCGCCACCGGCTCGGGTGGCGCCGTCGTCTGGTCGGCCGGGCTCGACGTTGCGGTCGTCGCCGTTGCGGGCGCCGCGGCGCGGGCGATCACCGCGACGAACAGCAGCAGGGCGGCCCCGAGCCCGCACCACACGAAGCCACCGGGGGACCAGGACACGTCCGTCGACCGGGTGGCGCTGTCCTGGTAGTCCGGCGAGCGCAGGATGACGCGGTAGTTGTCGACGCTGGACAGGACGTTCAGGACGGTCGCGGCCACGGTCGACACCAGGCCCCCCGCTGCGACGAGCAGGAGGCTGCTGCCCAGCCGGGCGCTGCGCGGCCCGGCCCGGCGGCGGTCCCGACCGAACCACAGCACCAGTGCGATCAGGACCAGCGCCGCCGCCACGCAGCAGGCGATCCCGAGGCGCGGGCCGTGCTGGCCCGCGCCGACGCCCGGTGGCAGGTGTACTCGTCCCCAGCCGTCCGGGGTGTTCTGTGCACCGCCGGCAACCTCGGGAAGCCGGATCCGGGAGGTCTGGTGGAACGGTGCGTCAACGGCCAGGGCACCACCCACCGCGGCGGCGACCGCGGCGACGGCGCGGAGTCCGGCGCCCCGCTCGGCGGTACCCGGTGCGGGCGCGATGTCGGCCCGGCTCCCGTCGCTGCCGGCGTCGCCGTTGCTGCCATCGCCGTCGGGATCGAGCAGTTCCACGTCCGTCACGACGACAGTGTGCCGACCGGGCGCCGGTTGTCGTAGCCCTCTCGTACCGTGGAGGCATGAGCGAGGCGCGCCGAGCGAATCGGTGTCACAGCGAGCCACGAGTCTCGTGCGCGTCCGGAGCGGAGCGAGGACGCGCATGAGGGTGAAGTCCGACATCGTGCCCAGCACGGGCAAGTTCGAGGTGGTCTCGGAATTCGAGCCGTCCGGCGACCAGCCGACGGCGATCGAGGCCATCGACACCAAGCTGCGCAACGGCGACAAGAACGTCGTGCTGCTCGGCGCTACCGGCACCGGCAAGTCGGCGACGACGGCGTGGGTGATCGAGCGGCAGCAGCGGCCGACGCTGGTGATGGCGCCGAACAAGACGCTCGCCGCCCAGCTGGCCAACGAACTGCGCGAGATGCTGCCGAACAACGCGGTCGAGTACTTCGTCAGCTACTACGACTACTACCAGCCCGAGGCCTACGTCCCGCAGACCGACACCTACATCGAGAAGGACAGCTCGGTCAACGACGAGGTGGAACGGCTGCGCCACTCGGCGACGATGTCGCTGCTGACCCGGCGTGACGTCGTCGTGGTGGCGACCGTGTCCTGCATCTACGGCCTGGGCACCCCGCAGGAGTACGTCGACCGCTCGCTGCGGCTGCGCGTGGGGCAGGAGATCGAGCGCGAGTCGATCCTGCGGCGGCTCGTCGACGTCCAGTACACCCGCAACGACCTGGCCTTCACGCGTGGCACCTTCCGGGTGCGGGGCGACACCGTCGAGATCTTCCCGGTGTACGAGGAGCTCGCCGTGCGGGCGGAGATGTTCGGTGACGAGGTCGAGCGGCTCTACTACCTCCACCCGCTCACCGGCGAGGTCGTGCGCGAGGTGGACGAGGTCTTCATCTTCCCGGCCACCCACTACGCCGCCGGTCCGGAGCGGATGGAACGCGCCATCGCCGGTATCGAGAAGGAACTGGAAGAGCGGTTGGCCGAACTCGAGAGTCAGAACAAGCTGCTCGAGGCGCAGCGGCTGCGCATGCGCACCACCTACGACATCGAGATGATGCGGCAGGTCGGCTTCTGCTCCGGCATCGAGAACTACTCGATGCACATCGACGGCCGTAGCCGCGGCAGCGCCGGCAACTGCCTGCTCGACTATTTCCCCGAGGACTTCCTGCTCGTCGTGGACGAGTCGCACGTGACCATCCCGCAGACCGGGGGCATGTACGAGGGCGACATGTCCCGTAAGCGGATGCTGGTCGACCACGGTTTCCGGTTGCCGTCGGCGATGGACAACAGGCCGCTCAAGTTCGAGGAGTTCACCGATCGCATCGGGCAGACGCTCTACCTGTCGGCGACACCCGGCGACTACGAGATGGCGCTGGCCAAGGGCGAGTTCGTCGAGCAGGTCATCCGGCCGACCGGGCTGATCGACCCGGAGATCATCGTCAAGCCCACCAAGGGTCAGATCGACGACCTGGTGGGTGAGATCCGCGATCGCACCGAGAAGAACGAGCGCGTCCTGGTCACCACGCTGACCAAGAAGATGGCCGAGGATCTCACCGACTACCTGCTCGAGCAGGGCATCCGGGTGCGCTACCTGCACTCCGAGGTCGACACGCTGCGCCGCGTGGAGTTGCTGCGCGAGCTGCGCATGGGCGAGTACGACGTCCTCGTCGGCATCAACCTGCTGCGCGAAGGGCTGGACCTGCCAGAGGTGTCGCTGGTCGCCATCCTCGACGCCGACAAGGAGGGCTTCCTGCGCTCTGGTCGCTCGCTGATCCAGACCATCGGCCGCGCCGCCCGCAACGTCTCGGGCCAAGTGCACATGTACGCCGACACCATCACCCCCTCGATGGCGCAGGCGATCGAGGAGACGAGCCGCCGCCGCGAGAAGCAGATCGCCTACAACGCCGAGCACGGCATCGACCCCACCCCGCTGCGCAAGCGGATCGGCGACATCACCGACCTGCTTGCCCGCGAGGCCGCCGACACCGAGGAGCTGCTGGGCACGCCGCAGGGCGGCTCCGGGCGATCGCAGTCGCGCGGCAAGGGTCCCAACCGGCAGAAGTCGCCGGCGCCCGGCAAGGGCGGCCGGGGTGCGGCCGGCGGGGCCGGGGTCAGCGGCGGGGTCGTCGGTGTCGGGCAGAACGCCAGCGGTGGCCTGGACGTCGCCGAGATGCCGCGGGCCCAGCTCGCCGACCTCATCCAGCAGCTCAACGACCAGATGCTCGGCGCCGCACGCGAGCTGCAGTTCGAGGTCGCGGCCCGGCTGCGAGACGAGATCGGCGAGCTGAAGAAGGAGCTCCGGGGCATGGACGCCGCCGGGGTCGGGGCCTAGGCGGGCGGTAGTGATCGGCTGGCACGACCCGCTCTACGTCCCGCGCACCACCCTGCCGGGGACCGGGACCGCAGTGACGCTGGCGGGCGTCGCCGTCGAGCTCGCGATCACCGACACCGCGCCGGACGTGATCGAGTCGCAGTGGATGGACGACCGGGAGGTGACGCTGCAGCTCACCGATGTCGGCTCCGATGACAGCACCGATGACAGCTCCGGGGACGGCGCCGACGGCGTGACCGGGGACGGCTCGTCCGAGGCGTTCGCCCGCCTGCTCGAGCGTTTCACCGTGCACGCCACGGAGCTGGCAGACCGACCCACGACGGCGGGCTTCGCCCTGCCGAGCCGGGACGTGGTCCGCGGCCGCATCGCTCGCGAGGCGGGCTACCTGCCGGCGTCGGTGCTGGCCGTCGCAGATCTGCGTCGCCCGGCCGACGACGCGACCGGATTGGCCGCTGCGGCCTGCGTCGTCCGAGACGCCGCCCCGAACGACGCCGCCGCGCTGGCCGCGCTCTGGAACGAACAGGCCGAGTTCGAAGCGGCCATCGGCACCCTGCGCACCTCCGCCGCGATCCGCCGCGCCATCGAGGAGAAGGCCGCCGCCTGCATTACCGGCCCGGCCACCGTGCTCGTCGCCGAGGCTCCGACCGGGGTGGGGGATGGCCTCGTCGGCGCGGTCGTCGCCGATGCCCCGGCCGACTCCGCGTGGGCGGCCACCCGGCTGACGCTGCAGCCCACGAGCTACCTGAGCATGGCCTCGACCTCGGCCGGCGTCCGGTCGCGGGGGATCGGGGCCGCGCTGGTGCGCGAGCTGCATCGCCGCCATCGCGATGCCGGGCTCGCCGCCAGCACCCTGCACTACAGCGCCTTCAACCCGCTCTCGGTGCCCTTCTGGTCCCAGCGGGGCTACCGGCCGCTGGTGACGATCCACGCCCGGCGCATCCGCTCGGCCCGCGACTGACTCGGCTCCGCTCGGCCCGCGACTGACCCGGGTCCGACCCGGCCAGCGACTGACCCGGCGACTGACCGGCGATCGTCATTGCCGGGGGCGGCGGCCGATCCCTCGCCTTCTCCGGCCGAACGTGACAGTATCGCTGTCATCGACAACGACCGTTGTCAGATGTGTAGGTGTCTCCGAACGGCGAAGGGCCACTCTCATGGCGAAGGCAGCAGCGGGAACGGTGCGGGACAAGGTCGTGGTGATCACCGGCGGCGCGCGAGGCATCGGCTTCGCGACGGCTCGACGACTGATCGCCGACGGCGCGAAGGTCGCCATCGGTGACGTCGACGCGCAGGCGCTCAAGGACGCCGTCGGAGAGCTCGGCATCACCGCCTACCGGCAGCTGGACGTCACCGATCCCGACTCCTTCGAGCAGTTCCTCGACCACGCCGAGGACGTGCTCGGTCCTGTCGACGTCGTCGTCAACAACGCCGGCATCATGCCCTTGGGGCCGCTCGCCGACGAGACCGACGCGACGAGCAAGCGGCTCATCGAGATCAATGTCCTCGGTGTCATCTACGGCACCAAGCAGGCCCTGAACCGGATGCTGCCGCGGCGCAGCGGGCACATCATCAACATCGCCTCCATCGCAGGCGAGAGCTACGTCCCCGGCGGCGTCACCTACTGCGCCAGCAAGCACGCCGTGAAGGGGTTCACCGAGTCCGCCCGGCGCGAGTACCGCAACTCCGGCGTCCACCTGTCCCAGGTGCTTCCCACCTTCACCAACACCGAGCTGATCGCCGGCACCAAGGGCACCAAGGGCATGCGCAACGCCGAGCCCGAGGAGGTCGCCGATGCCGTGGCCTCGCTCATCGTGCGGCCGCGGCCCACGGTCCATGTCACCCGCTGGGCCGGCATCGTCGCGGCGTCCCAGGCCTACGTCCCGCGCCGGGTCGCGGAGTTTCTCGCCCGCGCCGCCGGCGCCGAGAAGTCCTTCGTCGAGATCGACGACACCGCCCGCAAGGACTACGAGGACCGGGTCCGCAGCGCCTGAGCAGGATCGCCGGCCGGGCGGCGCTCGACGGGCTCGCCACCGATGCGGCGGCTGAGCAGGTCGGCGGTGCGCCGGACCCGGCCGGCGATCTCCTCGCGGCGCGTGGCCGGGGTCGTGGTGGCCGGGAAGGTCACCGCGACGCCGGCGACGGGGTGACCGGAGTGGTCCACGACGGCTGCGCCGACACTGGCGAAGCCGGCGCTCACCTCACCGTCCTCGTCGGCGTGACCGGTGCGGCGTGCCTCGACCAGCAGCGCCCGGAGCGCCGAGAGCGAGCGCGGTCCCACGCCCGTGCGCAGCACGAAGGCAGCCGGATCGGGGTAGAGCGCCCGCAGCTGCGGTGCGGGCAGCCCCGCCAGCATCGCCCGTCCGCTGGCAGTGAGGGCGGCGGGGAGCCGGACACCGACATCGGTCACCAGCGGTGGCCGGCCGGGGGCGCGCTCCTCGATGACATAGAGCACCTCGCGGCCGTGCAGTACGGCCAGGTGCGCCGAGTGTCGGGTCCGGTCGGCGAGCTCGGCCACCGGGACGCGCGCGACCCGCCCGAGCGGCGCCTGCCGGCTGTACCCGGTGCCGAGCTCGTACGCGGCAAGCCCGAGGGCGTAGCGACGCTCCTCGGGCAGGTGGGTGACGAAGCCGTGGTCCACCAGCGTCTGCAGCAGGTGATAGACGGTCGAGCGGGGCAGGTCGAGGTCGCGCACCAGGGACGCTGCCGGCACCGGGCCGGCCTGCCGACTGAGGTACCCCAGGATCTCCAGCGTCTGCCGCGCGGCCGGGACGATCGCCATGACCGGCAGCCTAGTCTGGTATCTCAGACACCGGTCACAGCCGAGACATCCCGTGGCGGCGCGGACGGGTGTGCAATGGGCGCATGGACGGATCCCGACCCGTGACCTCGCCCCGTGGCACCACGCTGACCGCCGGCTCGTGGCAGACCGAGGCGCCGCTGCGGATGCTGATGAACAACCTCGACCCGGAGAACGCCGAGCGCCCCGACGACCTGGTCGTCTACGGCGGCACCGGCCGGGCGGCACGCAACTGGGCGTCCTACGACGCGCTGGTCCGCACCCTGACCACGCTGCGCGACGACGAGACGATGCTCGTGCAGTCCGGCAAGCCGGTCGGCGTGATGCGCACCCACGAGTGGGCGCCCCGTGTCCTGCTCGCCAACTCCAACCTCGTCGGCGACTGGGCGAACTGGGACGAGTTCCGCCGCCTCGAGCAGCTCGGCCTCACCATGTACGGCCAGATGACCGCCGGGTCGTGGATCTACATCGGCACGCAGGGCATCCTGCAGGGCACCTACGAGACCTTCGCCGCCGTGGCGGCCAAGCGGTTCGGTGGCACGCTGGCCGGCACCATCACCCTCACCGCCGGACTCGGTGGCATGGGCGGCGCGCAGCCGCTGGCCGTCACCATGAACGGTGGCGTCGCCATCTGCATCGAGTGCGACGGCTCGCGGATCAAGCGCCGTATCGACCACGGTTACCTCGATGTCGAGGCATCCTCGGTCGCCGACGCGCTGCGGCTGGCCGAGGAGGCGAAGGCCAAGCGCGAGCCGCTGTCCATCGGGTTGCTCGGCAACGCGGCGTCGCTGGTGCCGCAGTTCCTCGCCAACGACGCGCCGATCGACATCGTCACCGACCAGACGTCGGCCCACGACCCGCTGAGCTACCTGCCCGTCGGGGTCGAGTTCGACGACTGGCACGAGTACGCGCAGCGCAAGCCGGAGGAGTTCACCGGCCGGGCGCAGGCGTCCATGGCCCGCCACGTCGAGGCGATGGTGAAGTTCCAAGACAAGGGCGCCGAGGTCTTCGACTACGGCAACTCGATCCGGGGTGAGGCGAAGACGGCCGGGCTGAGCCGCGCCTTCGACTTCCCCGGCTTCGTCCCCGCCTACATCCGACCGCTCTTCTGCGAGGGGAAGGGGCCCTTCCGCTGGGCGGCGCTCTCCGGCGACCCCAAGGACATCGCCCGGACCGACCAGGCCGTCCTCGACCTCTTCCCGGAGAACGAGTCGCTGCACCGCTGGATCAAGATGGCGCAGGACAAGGTCCACTTCCAGGGCCTGCCCGCGCGGATCTGCTGGCTCGGCTACGGCGAGCGCGACCGCGCCGGCGTCGAGTTCAACCGCCTCGTCGGCAACGGCGAGCTGAGCGCGCCCGTCGTCATCGGCCGCGACCACCTCGACTGCGGCTCGGTGGCCTCGCCCTACCGCGAGACCGAGGCCATGCTCGACGGTTCGGACGCCATCGCCGACTGGCCGCTGCTCAACGCCATGGTCAACGTCGCCAGCGGCGCCACCTGGGTCTCCATCCATCACGGCGGCGGCGTCGGCATCGGGCGCTCCATCCACGCCGGCCAGGTCTGCGTCGCCGACGGCACCGACCTCGCCGCCCAGAAGATCGAGCGCGTCCTCACCAACGACCCCGGCATGGGCGTCATCCGTCACGTCGACGCCGGCTACGACCGCGCCGAGGACGTCGCCGCCACCCGCGGCGTCCGCATCCCGATGCAGGAGACTGCCCCCGCTGCCGACGCCCCCGCCCCCACCCGTTGAGTGGGCCGACTCTCGTTGAGTGGGCCGACATTTCGGCCCACTCAACGGATAACTGCCCACTGAACGGGGGGCGAGGGGACGTAGCGCGAGGGGACGCAGCGCGAGGGGACGCAGCGCGAGGGGACGCAGCGCGAGGGGACGCAGCGCGAGGGGACGCAGCGCGAGGGGACGCAGCGCGAGGGGACGCAGCGCGAGGGGACGCAGCGCGAGGGGACGCAGCGCGAGGGGACGCAGCGCGAGGGGACGCAGCGCGAGCGGACGAAGCGCGAGGAGACGCGGGATGACCGGGGCGGCGACGAGCGCAGCGGCGAGCTTCGATGCGATGTGGGACGAGCTCGCGCCACTGGGACGTCATCCGGGCACCGGTGGCTACCGGCGCTACGCCTGGACGCGCGAGGACTACGAACTCAGGGAATGGTTCGCTGGGCAGGCGGCGGCGCGCGGCCTGGACCTGACGATCGACCGGGCCGGCAACCAGTGGGCGTGGCGGGGCGACCCGGACCGTGACGGCCCCGGCATCGTGATCGGCTCCCACCTGGACTCGGTGCCCGACGGCGGCGCCTACGACGGCCCGCTGGGCGTGGTCAGCGCCTTCGCTGCGCTGGATGCCCTCACCAGCAGCGGAGCAGCAGCCGAGGACGCGCCGTTGGCGATCGTCAACTTCGGCGACGAGGAGGGCGCGCGCTTCGGCGTCGCCTGCGCCGGTTCCCGGCTCATCACCGGGGCCCTGGACGCCGACCGGGCCCGCGGCCTGCGTGACGCCGACGGTGTGAGCATGGCCGAGGCGAGCCCCTACGCGGCCGGCCTGGGTCGCGACGACGAGACGCTGCGCCGGATCGGCACGTTCGTGGAACTGCACGTCGAGCAGGGACGCGACCTCGTCGACCGCCATGCAGCGATCGGGGTGGCGAGCGCTATCCGGCCCCACGGTCGGTGGCGCATCGAGCTGCCGGGCGAGGCGAACCATGCCGGGACGACGGCGCTCGTCGACCGTCGGGACGCCGTCCTCGCGCTCTCCCACGTCGTCATCGCTGCCCGTGCCGCGGCTGAGCGCCACGGCGGCGTCGCGACCGTGGGCCGGGTCGCCGTCCAGCCCAACGGCGTCAACGCCATCGCCTCCCACGTCACGGCGTCGCTGGACGCGCGCGCACCGAAGAATGCGCAGGTCCGCGCGATCGTCGCCGATATTGCGCAGCTCGCGCGCGAATACGGCGGCGACGTCATCGACGAGTCGTGGACCGACGTCACCCCGTTCCCGGTCGACCTGCGGCAGCGGCTGGCCACGGTGCTGCAGGTGCCCGTCCTCGACACCGGCGCCGGACACGACGCCGGAATCCTCGCGCAGGCCGGGGTGCCGTCGGCGATGATCTTCGTCCGAAATCCCACCGGGATCTCGCACTCCCCGCTGGAGCACGCGGAGCGCTCGGACTGCCACGCCGGCGTCGCCGCCCTGGCCGCCGTCTTGACCGAGCTGGGCGCATGACGGCGTACTTCGCCGAGCACGCGCTGCTCGAGGACGGCCCCGCCGAGCGGGTCCGGTTCGAGGTCGCCGCCGGCCGGTTCACGGCCGTCACCGCTGACGGTGATCCGGCCGGTGCCACGCGGCTGCCCGGCGTCGTCCTGCCCGGCCTGGCCAACTGCCACAGTCACGCCTTTCACCGGGCACTGCGTGGCCGCACCCACGACCGCGGCGGCACCTTCTGGACCTGGCGCGAGCGCATGTACGCCGTCGCCGGACAGCTCGACCCGGACCGGTACCTCGCCCTGGCTCGCGCCACCTACGCCGAGATGGCGCTGGCGGGGATCACTGCGGTGGGAGAGTTCCACTACCTGCACCACGCGCCGGGCGGCCGACCCTACGACGATCCCCGGGTGATGGGCGAGGCGCTGCGCCAGGCGGCACGCGACGCCGGCATCCGGCTCACCCTGCTGGATGCGTGCTATCTCGCCGGTGGGCTCGGTCCCGGCGGCCACCTGCCCCTCGACGAGGTCCAGCGCCGATTCGCCGACCGCGACGCCGACGCCTGGGCCAGCCGGGTGGCCGGGCTCGCCGACGACGACACCACTCGCATCGGCGTCGCCGTCCACTCCGTCCGGGCGGTGCCGCGGGACGCCGTTCCGCACGTGGTGGCGGTGGCCGCGGGTCGACCACTGCACGCCCACCTCTCCGAGCAGCCGGCGGAGAACGAGGCCTGCCTGGCCGCGTACGGGCTCACCCCCACCGCGGTGCTCGCCGAGAGCGGCGCCCTGGGCCGGAACACCACGGCGGTCCATGCGACCCACCTGACCAACGCCGACATCGCCGCCCTCGCGCCGGTGACGGTCTGTATCTGTCCGACCACGGAGCGTGACCTTGCCGACGGGATCGGCCCGGCCCCGGCACTCGCCCGTGCCGGTGCGCGCCTGTCGCTGGGCTCGGATCAGCACGCGGTGATCGACCTCTTCGAGGAGGCCCGCGGCCTCGAGCTGGACGAGCGGCTGAGCAGCGGGCAGCGGGGCACCTTCCGGCCCGACGAGCTGCTGCGCGCGGCCACCCGTCACGACAGCATCGGCTGGCCGGACGCCGGCGTGCTCGCCCCCGGCGCTCGTGCCGATCTGGTGGCCGTCCGCCTCGACTCGGTGCGCACTGCCGGGACCGATCCTGCGCAGGTGCTCTTCGCCGCCGCGGCCCCCGACGTGGAGACGGTCGTCGTCGACGGCCGGGTCGTGGTGCGCGACGGCGAGCACGTAATCGGCGATGTCGGGCGACTGCTGCACGACGCGATAGGAGCACTGTGGCCGTCCTGATCACCGGCATCGCCGAACTCGTCACCAACGACCCGACGCACGACGGGACACCGCTCGGCATCGTCCGTGACGCCGCCGTGGTCGTCACCGACGCCCGCGTCAGCTGGGTGGGGCCGGCGAGCGCGGCCCCGGCCGCCGACACTCGTCGCGAGCTCGGTGGACGGGCCGTCGTCCCCGGCTTCGTGGACAGCCACACCCACCTGGTCTTCGCCGGGGACCGTGCGGGGGAGTTCGCCGCCCGGATGGCGGGGGAGCGCTACGACGGCGGGGGCATCGCCGCCACGATGAGCGCGACGCGCGCCGCGAGCGACGACGAACTGCGGCGGCTGCTCGCGGGACGCCTCGCCGAGGCCCGGGCGCAGGGCACGACCACCGTCGAGATCAAGAGCGGCTATGGCCTCGACCTCGGCGAGGAACAGCGTGCCCTGCGGCTCGCTGCCGAGTTCTCGGCCGAGACCACCTTTCTCGGTGCCCACGTCGTCCCTCCGGGCACGGAGCGTGACGAGTACCTACGGAACGTAACCGGACCGATGCTGGCCGCCTGCGCGCCGCACGCTCGCTGGATCGACGTCTTCTGCGAGCCGGCGAGCCCGCACGCCTTCGATGCGGACGAGGCCCGAGCGGTCCTGACGGCCGGAGCCGCCGCGGGCCTGGGCCTGCGGGTGCACGGCAACCAGCTCGGTCCCGGTCCCGGTGTCGCGCTGGCAGTGGAGCTCGGCGCGGCGAGCGTGGACCACTGCACCTACCTGACCGACACCGACGTCGAGGCGCTCGCCGGGTCGCAGACCGTGGCCACGCTGCTACCGGGGGTGGAGTTCTCCACCCGGCATCCCTATCCGGACGCCGCGCGGCTGCTCGCGGCGGGTGTCACGGTGGCGCTGGCCACCGACTGCAATCCGGGCACCTGCTACAGCTCGTCGATGCCGTTCGTGATCGCGCTGGCCGTCCGCGAGCTGGGGATGACACCGGCGCAGGCCCTCTGGGCCGCGACGGCCGGTGCGGCGCGGTCCCTGCGGCGCGACGACATCGGTCGGATCGTGGCCGGAGGGCCGGCAGATCTCACCGTGCTGACCGCGCCGACCTACCTGCACCTGGCCTATCGGCCGGGAGTGCCGATCGCCACCGCGCTGGACCTCACGCCGCGCTCCGGCTGAGCGGCGACGACGGCGCGCCGCTGCACCGTCGCGAGGTCGTCGCGGGCGACGACGGCGGTGGCGCTCCGCGCTGCGTCCGGATCCCCGTCACCGCTCGTCGCGACGACGACGGCGATGATCGCGGCGATGACCACGGCGACGGTCACCGCGATCATGACGATCAGCGCGCGGTTGTCGGTCGGCGGGGCCGGCCGCGGTGGGACGGAGTGGTGCGGACCGGAGTGGTGCGGCCCGGAGTGAGGCGGCCCGGAGCGGGGCGGTCCGGCCGGCGGGGACGAGTCGCGGTGCGGCCCGCCCGAACGGGGCGGCTGGGAGGTGGAGGGCCCAGCGTACGGCGGCTGGGAGGTTGAGGGTCCCGCGTACGGCGGCTGGGAGGTTGAGGGTCCCGCGTACGGCGGCTGGGAGGTCGACGGCCCCGCGTAGGGCGCTCGGTGCCCCGCCGCGGCGGGAGGGAAGGAGTGCGGCGGTCCCGAGCGGGGTGGGAATGACGGCCCCTGCACCCCCGAGGGCGCCTGCGGTCCGGCATACCCCGCCTCGCCGGCGGCCCGTACCGCGTCAGCCGCCGACGAGCCCGGCTGTCCCTTGACGAGCGGCACCGGCCCGAACCCCGCCGCCGGCCCGACCGGACCATCGCGACGCACCCCGCCGCTGCGCGTCGCCGCCTTCACGGCGGCGGCGAACTCCCCGACCGTCTGGAAGCGGTCGTGCGGCTTCTTGGCCATGCCGCGCCGGACCGCGGCGTCCAGACCCGGCGGGACCTGTGGCGCCCGCTCGGTGGCCGAGGGCGGGGCGTTGTTGACGTGCGCGAAGAGGACCTGTAGCGCCTCGCCGGTGTACGGCGCCTGCCCGGTCAGGCACTGGAAGAGCAGGCACGCCAACGAGTAGATGTCCGAGCGGGCGTCACCGGAGGATCCGCTGATCCGCTCCGGCGCCATGTAGGCGACGGTGCCGAACCAGTCCGTGGTCGAGGTGAGCGCCGTCCCCTCGTTGCCGATGGCACGGGCGATGCCGAAGTCGACGAGATAGGCGAAGGGGCTGGTGCGGTCCGCGGCGGTGACGCCGCTGATGAGGACGTTCGACGGCTTGATGTCGCGGTGCATCAGCCCGGCCTGGTGCGCCGCCGACAGCGCCGCCGACACCTGGACGATGAGATCGACGGCGAGGTCGACATCGAGCCGGCCGCCCTCCTCGGCGATCAGCTTGCCGAGGTCGAGACCCTCGACGAGCCGCATGTCGAGGAAGAGCTGACCGTCGTGCTCGCCGAAGTCGTGGATCGGGATGATGTGCGGCTCGTTGAGCCGGGCGGCCAGCCGGGACTCCCGGCGGAACCGGGCCTGGAAGTGCTCGTCCTCGGCCAGCTCCCGCGGCAGCCGCTTCAGCGCGACGACGCGGTCCCGCCGGGTGTCGTAGGCGCGGTAGACGACACCCATGCCACCGCGCCCGATGACCTCCTCGAGGAGGTACGGGCCGAACTGTTCGCCCGACTGCTCGGCCACTGCGACGACGTCCCTTCACCGGTCCGTGGGGGTGCTGTGCCGGCGGCGGGCACCGGAGTTCACATCCTAGGCAACGGCGGGGTCGAAGGCCGGTCGAGGCCGCGCCCCGGTGCGGGACAGCCGGTCGTGACACCATCGACGTCATGGTCGACACCGCACCCGGTCAGGGTCACGTCCGGCGGCGACCGCGGCGTGGCCTGCGCATCCTGCTCGTCGTCGTGCTGTCGCTGCTGGTGCTGGCGCTGATTGCCGACCGCGGTGCCGATCTCGTGGCCGAGAATCTCGCGGCCGAGAAGCTGCAGTCGTCGCAGAACCTGCCGAACGAGCCGGACGTCGACATCAACGGCTTCCCGTTCCTCACGCAGTTCGCCTCGGGTCGCTACGACGACGTCACCGTCACCGCCACGGACATCCCCGTCGGGGGCCAGACCGGGGCCGCGTTGACGCTGTCGAAGGTGGTCGTGGACCTTCGCGACACCACCGTCTCGCGCGACTTCACCCGGTTCCACGTCGACAGCGCCACCGCGGTGGGGACGATCTCCTACGCCGATCTCGGCCAGCGGCTGGGTCTGCAACTGCGCTATGCCGGCGACGGCCGGGTTCGGGTGAGCAAGAAGATCACCCTCTTCGGGCAGACGATCGAGCCCACCCTCACCGCGAAGGCGTCGGTGGCCAATGGCCTGCTCACCTTCGCCGCGACGCAGGCGAACGGACTCGGCCCGCTCGCCGGCGAGCTGGCCCGTGTCTCCAGCCAGATCTTCGGCGACTCGATCCCGCTGCGCGGCATCCCGTTCCAGGTGCGGGTGCAGGAGGTCTCACTCCAGCCGGACGGGCTGCAGCTCAAGCTCACCGGCACCGACCTCACCTACAACCGCTAGCGCGGCCGGGCACCCGCCTGCTGCACCGCCCGGGCGGCGAGCCGGGTCCCGGACGTGAGGGCGGCGGCGATCTCGCCGGACGCGGCGAGGAAGCCGGCCGCGAAAGCGTCCCCGGCGCCGGTCGAGTCGAAGACGCGGACCTCGTCGGCCGGTACCGACCGCACGCCCGTCCCGTCGGACCAGACCGCACCGGAGGCGCCGCGCTTGACGATGGCGTGGCCGCAGCGCAGCGCCAGCTCCTGCGCGGCGGCGGCCGGCTCGTCGTGTCCGGTGAGGACCCGGGCCTCGTCGGAGTTGGCGAAGAGCAGGACGTCCTGCCCGACCCACTCCAGGAAGGTCTCCGGGCCGGCGGCCGCCAGCGGGGCAGCGGAGGCGGCGTCCACCGCGATGGACCACTGCCGCTCACGGGCGAGCTCCAAGCACGCCAGAGCGAACGGACGGGACCCGGCCCCGAGCAGCGCGTAACCCGAGACGTAGAGCCAGTCCGCCTCCGCCGGGACCAGCGAGATGTCCGGCGAGCCGTTGTTGGCGCCGGTGGAGGGCACCATCGAGCGCTCGCCGGTCTCGTCGACGAGGACCAGGCAGATGCCGGTGGCCCGGTGGGGGTCGATCTCCACCACCGGAGTGACGCCGGCCGTGGTGAGCTCGTCGACGGCGCGCAGCCCCTCGGGGTCGTCGCCGATCCGGCCGACGAAGGTGGCCTGCGCTCCGGCGTGTGCCAGCCAGGCGGCGACGTTGGCCGCGGCGCCGCCACCGAAGATCTCGACGTCGGCCGGCGTGTCGGAACCGAAGGCGAGCGGTCCGGGCAGCCGGGCCACGAGGTCGACCATGACGTCGCCGACGCAGACGACGTGCAGCGGCGCGGGCATCAGGCAGCCGGGGTCGGGTGCTGCTCGCAGTACGCCGAGGCGACCTCGGCGGCGAGCCGGGCGTTGCCCAGGACGAGCGCGACATTCGCCGCCAGCGACGCCCCGTGCGTCTCGCGGTGGAAGAAGTCGAGCAGGAACGGGGTGACGTCCTTGCCGCTGACCTCGGCATCGGCGGCGGCGGCGAGCCCGGCGGCCAGCGTCCGATCGTGCAGCCCTCGCTCCAGCTCGTCGGCGTCGGCGATGGGGTTGGCGAGTACGAGGCCGTAGCCGGCGGTGCCGAGCTCGTCCTGGCCTCGGAGCACGGCCGCGACGTCGGCGGGGGAATCGGCCCGCCACCAGAGCTCGTGACCGGAGTCGCGCAGGTAGAAACCGGGGAAGCGGTCGGTGCGGTAGCCGAGGACACCGACGTTCAGCGTCTCCAGGCGTTCCAGCGTCGCGCCGACGTCCAGGATCGACTTCACGCCGGCGCAGACCACCAGCACCGGCGTCCGCGACAGCGTGGTGAGGTCGGCCGACTCGTCCCAGGTGTCGCGCGCCTCGCGGTGGACGCCGCCAAGGCCGCCGGTAGCGAAGACGCGGATGCCGGCGCGAGCAGCCAGGTGCGCCGTCGAGGCGACGGTGGTGGCGCCGGTGCGACCCAGCCCGGCCGCCACGGCGATGTCGCGCACGCTCACCTTCACGACGTCGGGGTCACCGGCCACCCGGGCCAGCGCCTCGTCGTCCAGACCGATCCTCGCCTGGCCGTCGACGACGGCCACCGTGGCCGGGACGGCACCGCCCTCCCGGACCGCGGTCTCAATTTCGCGGGCAATGCGCAAATTGTCCGGCCGGGGGAGGCCATGGCTGATGATCGTGCTTTCGAGCGCGACGACGGGACGGTGACTGGCGATCGCCTCGGCGACCTCGGGGTGGACGAGCACTCGCCGAAGTTTACGGCGCGGTCACGCTCGGCCGGAGGGCGCGGTCGAGCAGACGCACCGGGAGTGTCACGAGGGCGGCGACGGCGAAGGAGAGCAGTGACGCGCTCATCCACGGCTGCGGCTCGAACGGCCGCAGGTCGGTCCAGAAGCGCGCCCACCAGGAGACGTAGCCGGGGTTGATCAGCTGGTAGGTGACGAAGCCGAGCAGCCATGGCAGCAGCATGAGCGTCCGGGACCGGCTGCGTTCGCCGAGGTCCCAGGTGCGCTCACCGCGGCCGGCGAAGTAGTCGACGGCGAGGACGCCGAGGAGCGGGACGAAGAGCGAGCCGATGAGCACCAGGAAGTTGGTGTAGTCGGCGATGTCCAGTGCCAGCGTCAGCACCGTGGCGACGGTGCCGACGGCGACGGCGATGATGCGCCGGTCCGTCCGGGGTGCGAGGTTCTGCACCGACACCGTCGCCGAGTAGGTGTCGACGAAGGACTGGTCGACCTCCCGCACGGCGAGGACGACGAAGGCCAACGTGCCGACCGGGACCGCGATGATCGCCCCGAAGACCTGGTTCGGGTCGCCCGCGGCGACGCCGACCAGCGCGATCATGCCGACGAGGTAGCAGCCGATCTGGGTGATCGAGTATCCCGCGAAGGTGCCGAGCACGGTGGCGCGCACCGAGGTGGAGTGCCGGGAGTAGTCCGCCGCCACCGGCACCCACGAGACCGCCACGCTGACAACGGTGTCGACGGCGATCCAGAAGCCGCTCCACGAGCCTTCGCCGAGCTGCAGCGGCTGGCGCAGCAGCTGGATGCCGATCCAGATCATGGCCGCCAGCACCAGCACCGTCACGTACTTGCGCAGCACCCGGATCCAGCCGAGCGGCCGGAGCGACAGCACCGTCGTGATGACGCCGCCGAGCAGCACCCACACCCAGCGCGGGACGCCGTCGACGACCTGATCCAGGGCGGTGCTGATGGTGACGAGCTCGAACGTGGTCCACCCCGTCAGCTGCACGATGTTGAGCACCGTCGGCAGCCAGGACCACCGTGCCCCGAAGAGGCCGCGGAGCAGAACCATGGCCGGGGCACCGGTCTGCGCACCCGGGATCGCGGCGACCGCCACGGCGGCGGTGCCGAGGACGGTGCCGACGACCAACGCCACCACCCCGGCGGTGAAGGCCAGCGTGACCCGCCCGGTCCCGGCGGGATCGAGCAGGACGATCGCGCCGGTGAAGCCGAGCAGGCTCACCCCGAGATTGCCCCACATCCCGAACTGGTCGAGCAACCCCAGCGAGCGGGTGGCGGGTCCCTCCAGCGTGAGCGGGGCCTCGTCCGATGCCGATGTAGATGCCGATGCCGATGTCGATGCCGACGTCGACGGTGCCGGCTGGTGCGGTTGCTGCAGTGAGGTCATGCGTCTTCTCTCCCTACGCCGGCATTACCCGGACAGGTTCTGCGGTCGGCGCGATGCCGCAACGCTGCGGCGGCGCCCTCTCAGCCCCTCGTCGGAGCTCCCGCGGATGGGTGGGCTTACAGGACGGCCATCCCCTCGGTGGGGGAGGAGGCGCGGGCGTGGAAACGGCGGGGGATGCGCCCGGCACGGTGGGCCAGGCGGCCGGCGCGGACGGCGAGCCGCATCGCCTCGGCCATCGCCACCGGGTGCTGCGCTCGGGTGACGGCCGAGGCCAGCAGCACGGCGTCACAGCCGAGCTCCATGGCCAGTGCGGCGTCCGACGTCGTGCCGATACCGGCGTCCAGGATCACCGGGACGCTCGCCTCGCTGACGATCAGCTCGATGTTGTGCGGGTTCCCGATCCCGAGCCCGGTGCCGATGGGGGAGCCCAGCGGCATGACGGCGGCGCACCCGGCCTGCTGCAGCCGGCGGGCCAGCACCGGGTCGTCGTTGCTGTACGGCAGCACCGTGAAGCCCAGCGACACCAGGGTCTGTGCGGCGTCGAGCAGTTCCACCGGGTCGGGCAGCAGGGTGTGCTCGTCGGCGACGACCTCCAGCTTCACCCAGTCGGTCTGCAGCGCCTCCCGTGCCAGCTCGGCGGTGCGCACGGCCTCGCGCGCCGTCTGACAGCCCGCCGTGTTCGGCAGCACCCGCACGCCGAGCTCGTCGATCACCGACAGCACCGAGCCACTGGTCGCGGCGTCGACGCGCCGCATCGCGACCGTGCAGAGCTCGGCACCGGAGGCGCGCAGCGTCTCGTCGATGACCTGCAGGCTGGGCGCCCCACCGGTGCCCATGATCAGCCGGGAACCGAAGGTGACCCCGCCGATGCGCAGGGGGTCGCGGTCGATCACGTCGCCGGTCATCTGCTCAGCCTCCTTGAACCGCGGTGACGATCTCGACGTCGGCGCCCGCGACGACGACGGTGTCGTCCCACTCGCTGCGGGGGACGACGCTGCCGTCCAGGACGATGGCGCTGCCGCGGTGGCCGCCGGCGACCTCGGTGAGCAACCGGGCGACCGTGGTACCGGACGGGATGTCGTGGGGCTTGCCGTTGAGGGTGATCGTCACGCCGGAACCTCCCGGAGGCGGGCCGAGAAACGGGCGGGGGTGTGCTCGGCGATCTCCGGCGGTACCAGGCCGGTGGTCACCACCGCCGCGATCGCATCGGCGGTGAGCGGGGTGAGCAGGACGCCGTTGCGGTAGTGACCGGTGGCATGGACCAGACCCGGCTCCGCCGGGCCGAGCGACGGCGCGTTGTCCGGGGAGCCGGGGCGCACCGCGGTGCAGATCTCCTCCAGCACGGCTTCGCTCAGTTCGGGCATCAGCGCCTGCGCGTCGCGCAACAGGTCGTAGACGGCGCCGGCGCGGGGGGCGAGGTCGAAGCCGGCCTCCTCGGTGCTCGCCCCCACCACGATGCGCCCGTCGGCGCGCGGGACCAGATACACCGGATTGCCCCGCACGATGCCGCGCACGACATGTGAGGCGCGGGGCTCGGTGCCGAGCCGCAGCCGCAGCGTCTGGCCCTTGACCGGCCGCACCGGGACCTCGGCGAGCCGGCCGGACCACGCCCCGGCGGCCAGCACGACCACGTCCGCGCCGAGCAGCCGGCCATGGGCCAGCTGTACACCGGAGACGGTGCCGTCGACCTCGCGCCGCAGCTGCCGGACCTCGGCCGGTGAGAGGGTCACGCCGAGCCGTTCGCAGGCCACCAGCAGCGCGCGACGGACGAGGCGCGGGTCGACCTGGTGATCGCCGGGGGCGAGCAGACCGCCCGGCAGTCCCGCCGCCAGCACCGGCTCGACGCGGCGCAGCTCGCGTCCGGTGAGCAGCTCCACCTCGATGTCGAGGCTCGTGGCGAGGGTGGCGAGCTCCCGGAGGTTCGCCAGGTCGGCACCGTCGCTCGCGGCGACGACGGTCCCGGTCTCCCGCAGTCCGGTGGGCAGATCACTGGCCGACGCGAGCTCGGCGGCGAAGGCCGGCCACCGGCCGAGCGAGGCCAGGTTGAGGCGCAGCAGTGGGGTCTCGGTGACGTGCAGCTCGGTGACCGGTGCGAGCATGCCCGCGGCGGTCCGCCAGGCGCCGCGGTCGGGGTCCGGGTCGACGACGGTGACGGTCGCGCCCCGCTGCGCGCAGCGCCAGGCGACGCCGAGGCCGATGATGCCGGCTCCGACGACGACGACGTGCTGCGACTGCATCTGCTCCCTCACGCCGGCATGACCCGGATCAGGTTCGACGGTCGGCGTGGTCCGCCCTCTCAGCCCCGGCCGGGGCTCCCGTGCGCGTCCAACCTACTCCGTCGTGGCGGTGACCCTCTCGTGTGGCGCCGCAGCGAGTCACGGTCACGGCGTTGACGCGGTCAGCCCTCCGGCCACGGTCGAACCCGCCAGAAGTGGCCCACGGGGCCGAGCCCCGAGCCGAGTGGGAAGGAGCCGGCTACGGCACCGGAGATGAAGGCCTTGCCGTCCCGGACCGCCTCGACCAGCGAGCGACCACGGGCCAGCGACGCGGTGATGGCCGAGGCGAGGGTGTCGCCGGAGCCGTGGGTGTGATCGGTGGCGTGCCGCGGCGCGGTCAGCTCGATCGCCTCGGTGCCGTCGTGCAGCAGGTCGACGGACTCCGGACCCGCCAGGTGCCCGCCCTTGACGATCACCGCACGGGGGCCGAGGGCGAGCAGGGCAGCGGCGGCCTCGTCCATGTCGGCCCGGCTGCGGACCCGCACGCCCGTCAGCAGTGCGATCTCGCCGAGGTTGGGGGTGATCAGGTCGGCCAGCGGGATGACGACGTCGCGCAGCGTCGCGACGGCGTCCGGGTGCAGCAACGGGTCGCCGTGCTGGGACGCACAGACCGGGTCGACGACGAAGGGACGGATGCCGAGCCGGGTCACCGTCTCGGCCACCGCGGTCATGATCGCCGACGACGCGAGCATGCCGGTCTTGGCGGCGCCGACGCCGATGTCCGTGGCCACCGACTCGATCTGAGCGGCGACCAGCTCGGCCGGGATCTCGTGGAAGTCCGACACCCCGAGCGAGTTCTGCACCGTCACCGCGGTGATCGCGGACATCCCGTGCACCCGGCAGGCGAGGAAGGTCTTGAGGTCCGCCTGCACCCCGGCACCACCGCCGGAGTCGGAGCCTGCAATGGTGAGCGCGGTCGGGACAGCGGTGGCCGGCATCGCGCCAGTATCGGGCAGGGAGTGCAGCGCGTGGACAGCAGTGCCGGAACCGGCAGCCTCACCACCCGACTCTGGGACGCCGCCGCCGACGTCTACGCCGCGATCCTGGACCACCCGTTCGTCTCCGGTCTGACCGACGGGACGCTGCCGGCCGAGAGCTTCGCCTTCTACCTGGCGCAGGACGCCCACTATTTGCGCGACTATGCGCGAACGCTGGCGGTGGTGGCCGCGAAGGCGCCGACCCATGCCGCGACGGCCCTGCTGACCCGTCACGCGGCCGAGACCGCCGAGGTCGAGCTCGCCCTGCACGAGACCCTCCTGCCGCAGCTGGGGCTGGACCCGGCCCGGCTGGCGACGGTGCCGGCCTCGCCGACCACGACGGCATACACCTCGTACTTGCTGGCAACGGCCTACGGCGGCACCTTCGCCGAGGGGCTCGCCGCGGTGCTGCCCTGCTACTGGATCTACCAGCGGGTGGGGGAGGCGCTCGTGGCGCAGGGTTCCCCGGACGCCCGTTACCAACAGTGGATCGACACCTACGCCGGCGACGACTTCGCGGCTAGCGTACGAGCTGTGCTGGCACTCACCGACGAGCTCCGACCCGGCACCGTCACGGAGGCCGCCATGCGCAGGCACTACGTCACGACCTCCCGCTACGAGTGGATGTTCTGGGACGCCGGTTGGCGCCGCGAGGGGTGGCCGGTATGACCACCGGACCGCTGCGCGGGGTCGAACCCGGCCCCGGCGCCGACCTGGACAGCGTCACCATCGTCGCCTCGGACGTCGCCGCCAGCATCGCCTTCTACGAGGCCGCCCTCACCGCGCTCGGCCTGGTACGCACCCACGAGCTGGTGGACGAGGAGGAGGACGACGCCCAGATCGAGGCCGCTGGCTGGGGTCCGCCCGACCGCGCAGCGCGCATCTGGGTCGTCACCGGTCCGGTCCCGACGGCCGAGGTCCACCTGCGCCTGCGTGCCGCCGAGCGGTTGGACGTCGAGGAGTTCCACGCCGCCGCACTCGCCGCGGGCGGAACCGAGCATGCGGCGCCGCGGCGCTGGACGCCCTACCGGCGCGGGGAGTTCAGCGCCGTGGTGCGGGACCCGGACGGCAACCTGGTGGAGGCCGTCGCTCCCGAGTGAGCGCCCGGAGGCGAGCGTTACAGCTGCGCGGTGAGGGTCCGGACGAGCTGGGCGACGGTCTCGTCGGCGATGGGCTCGAAGCGGCGCCGGAGCAGTGGTTCGAGGGCACGGACCCAGCGCTTGAACCGGAAGTGCGCCCGGTAGGTGATCACCGTGGTCTCGCCGCGCGCGGTGAAGCTCATGTCGTCGGTTGCCTGCACGGTGCGGTTGTCGCCGGTGAAGGTGAGCCGGGCGTCGGGCTCGAGACGGACGACGCGGTAGTCCAGTTCGGTCACCCGCCGGCCGAACCTCGACGTGTTGTGGAACGACGATCCCACTCGCAGCGGTCCGCTGTCGGTGCGCGTGGTGCGGATCGTGCCGGGGTCCCACGCCTCGGTGTGGGTGAAGTCAGAAAGGTAGGCGAAGACGGCAGGCAGGGGACGCGCCACCTCGACGGTGCGCTCGACGGTGATCACCACCTCAGCCTCCCGGGCCGCGACGACCCGGTGGCGGCCGGGACACGCCAAATCACTGGATTCACACCAGTCACACCTGGCACACTCGTCACATGTCAGCAGGACGCGTCGTCGGGACGCTGCTCTCGTGCACGGTCGTCGCCGGCTGTGCCGTCGTCGTGGTCGGAATGACGCGGGCCGCCACCGGACCACGTCCGGACGAATCCCCGGTGGCTGCTGCCAGCGCGCCGGGGTACGAACCGCGCCTGCCGACGCTGCGCGACGACGAGGGCGCGGCGGCAGGGCCTGCAGCCCTCTCGCCGAGCCCGGCCGCGTCGACCTCGAGCAGCTCCCCGGCCGGGGCCCGGACGGTCCCGGTACCGCCGAGCAGAGCTTTGAGCAGAGCTTCGACCGCAGTCTCGAGCGCAGTCTCGAGCGCAGCCCCGAACGTCGCCTCGACGATCGTCACGACTGCTCCGGCGGCCGTCGTCCCTGCCACTACGGCCGCGCCGGCTCCGCGGGTCGCGCGCCGGACCAGCACACCCCCCACCGCCGCACGCCACCCTGCGCCGCGAACGACGGCACCGCGGTCGGCCCCCCGAGCCGCTCCGCAGCCCGCTCGGCCCGCCGTCGTCGGTCAGCGGCTGCCGCTGGGTTACACGACCGGCAACGCCACCAAGGTCGTCACCGTCACCGCCGGGTCGAGCCGCAGCACGACGGCGACGCTGCAGGCGTGGGTCAAGGTCGCGGCCGGCCGCTGGAAGAAGTCCGGCAGCGCGATCCGGGCCCACGTGGGCTCCGACGGCATCGGCAAGGCCAGCGAGACCCGCTCCAAGACACCCGCCGGCAGCTGGACGCTCACGCAGGCCTTCGGTCGTCGCAGTGATCCGGGCACGGCGCTGCCATACGTCAAGACGACGCCGTCGGACTACTGGATCAGCTCGCCGGGCCGGCTGTACAACACCCGGCAGCGCTGCGGCAGCTGCGGCTACAACAACGGCGTCAACGAGCGGCTCTACTACGTCACGCCGCAGTACGACTACGCCGCCGTCATCGACTACAACACCCGCAACGCGCCGGGCGGCGTGAAGCAGGGGCGGGGCAGCGCCTTCTTCCTGCACGTCACCGACGGCACCGCCACGGCGGGTTGCGTCGCCATCAGCCAGTCCCGGCTCGTCAGCCTGTTGCGATGGCTCACCCCGAAGTCGCACCCGCGGATCCTCATCGGCGTGACCTGATCCTCACGGGTACATTCGGGAGGTCATGCGTGCGAATCGGACCAGCGGTGCCCTCGCCGGAGCGTTGACGGCGGCCCTGCTGCTGGCCGGCTGCGGCGGCGGCACCGAGCCCACCGCCTCATCGACCGCCGCCTCCTCCGGCACGACGACGACAGCTCCGCGGTTGGCCACCACCCCCGCCACCGCCCCGACTTCGACGACGGCTCAGCCGAGTCGGACCAGCGCTGCCCGGTCGACCCCGGTGATCCGATCCACCGCCCCCGCGCGCCGCACCACCGTGACGCCCACACCTCGCCGCTCCTCGGCGGATGCCGGGCGCCGTCTGCCGCTCGACCTCCGCACCGGCAGCGCCACTCAGGTGATCACCGTCGTCACCAGCTCGGGCTCGGACACCACCGCCACGGTGCAACGCTGGACCAAGGCGGGCTCCCGCTGGCGAACGGTGGGTCGGGGCGTCACCGGCTACGTCGGGGCCTCCGGCGTCGGCAGGGCCAGCGAGGGCAGCAGCACGACCCCGGCCGGCAGCTTCACCCTCACGCAGGCCTTCGGTCGGGACGGCGACCCCGGCACCCGGTTGCCCTATGTCACGACGACGAACGACGACTACTGGATCAGCTCGCCCGGCCCGGACTACAACACCCGCCAGCGGTGCGGCTCCTGCGGCTACGACAACGGCGTCAACGAGCACCTGCACGCCATCACGCCCGAATACGATCAGGCGGTCGTCATCGACTACAACACCCGCAACGCACCGGGCGGCGTCCGGCAGGGCAGGGGCAGCGCGTTCTTCCTGCACATCACCAACGGCGAGCCGACGGCAGGCTGTGTCGCCGTGCCCCGCGACGACCTGCTCCGCATCATGCGGTGGCTGCGTCCGGCTGAGCACCCTCGGATCCTCATCGGCGTCGCCTGACCCAGACGCACCTCACGTGAATCACACGTCCGGTTTGACATTCTCTTCACGTGAACTGCACGGGGGAGCCGGTCACCACCGTTGACGACGGTGCCTGGTTGGCCCTGGCCCAGCGTCTGGGCAACGGCGGCCGGCGTACCACCCAGCAGGTCCTCGACGACATCTGCGCCACCGGAGTCTGCGACCTGGTGGCAGTCGTCGTCCCGGACGGCCCCGACACCGTCCGGATCCCCGCCGCTGCGGGGGAGACGGCACCCGACTGGCGCGGCAGGACCGGTCCCGCCGACGGGCTGCGGATCGCCGCCGTGCTGCGCGACGGGCGCAGCCGCCTCATCACCGATGCCACCGAACGCCTCGACTCCAACGTCAGGCCGCTGCTGCGGGTGCGCAGCGCCGTCTTCGCCGCCCTCACCGACGCCGACGGAGAGGTCTGGGGCGTGCTCACCCTCGGCCGCTACCCCACCTCGCCCCGCTACGGCGAGGCCGACCTCGCCCTCGGGACCATGCTGGCCCGCCTCGTCCCGCCACCGGCGAATGAGACCCGACCCGAGGAGTTCCCGCCCGGCATTGCCGACGCCGAATCGGACGCCCCGCAGCTCGACGAGGCCGTCGCGCGCAGCGACGAGCGGGACCGCATCGCCCGCGCGCTCAACACCGAGGCGATCGGGCAGATGTTCGCGCTCGGCATGCGGCTGCAGTCTGCTGCGGGGGAGGCGCCGGAGCCGCTGCGACAGATGCTCGCCGCCAGCTCCGACGACATCGACGACGCCGTCAAGTCGATCCGCGGCGCCGTCTACGGGCTGGCCGACTGATCGCCGTGGGCACTGGCTAGCCTGATCCGGTGCCGCACCTGCAACACGGCTCCGCCGCGCTCTTCTGGGACCGCCGCGGCCACGGCGATCCACTGCTGCTGATCCAGGGCATGGCCGGCCATCACCGCATGTGGGGCGAGGCGCTGCTGGGTCGGCTGGAGGACGACTACGAACTCGTCCTGTTCGATCATCGCGGCGTCGGTCCGGGCGCCGACCCCGCTGCCGCCGACTTCAGCGTCGCCGATCTGGCCGACGACGCCGCGGCGGTGCTGGACGTCGCCGGCCACGACAGCGTGCACGTGCTCGGTATCTCCCTGGGCGGCATGGTCGCCCAGGAGCTGGCGCTCCGGCACCCGCACCGCGTCCGCAGCCTCGTCGTGGGCTGCAGCTACCCCGGCGGTCCCGGTTCGACGCTCGCCGCACCGGGGCCGCTGCGGATGATGCAGGCGATGGAGCTGGCGACCCGGACCGGCGACGTCGACGCCGCTCTGCGGGTGGCCTATGAAGCCAACCTCTCGCCCACCTTCCGCGCCGCCGAACCGGCCGGCTTCGACGCGTTCCGGGCGGCGGCGCTCGCCGTGGTCGTCCCCGTGCCCGTCGTGCTGCAGCAGGCCCGCGCCGCGTTCGCCCACGACGCCAGCGAGCGGTTGCCGGGGCTCGACGTCTCGACACTCGTCGTCCACGGAACCGCCGACGAGATGCTCCATCACCGCAACGGTGAGCTCCTCGCCGGCCTCGTCCCCGGCGCCCGGCTCGAGTCGTTGGACGGGATCGGCCACCTCTTCTGGTGGGAGCAGCCCGAACGCACCGCGCAGCTGCTGCGGGAGCACTGTCGCTGACCGCGCGACCCGAAGGCTGACCGCGGCCGGCTCAGCGCTCGATCCGGGGGAACGGGTGCGCCTGCTCCAGCAGGAAGGCCAGCTCCAGCAGGGTCCGCTCGTCGGCCGGGCCGGCGGAGAGCATGACGCCCACCGGCAGGCCGGCCGCCGAGGTCCCCATGGGCAGGGAGATCGCCGGCGTCCCGGCGATGTTGTTCAGCGGCGTGTACGCCACCCACGTCATCAGGCGCTGGATCAGCTCGTCGTAGGGCAGCGTCGGGCTCAGGTAGCCCAGCTCCGGCGTGGTGTGCGCGAGGGTGGGGGAGAGGACCACCTCGTGCCGCGCGAACATCGGCGCGCAGTCGGCGAGCGTGCGGCGCAGCCGTCGTAGCGCTCCGGGGGTGCGGTGCAGGTTGCGGCGGTGATGCCGACGCAGCCCCAGGGTGAGGCCGTCGGCGCGCGAGGCGTCGAACCCGCGGTCCAGCATGATCTTGGCGGTGTCGACGGCGAGCTCGGCCAGCAGCGCCCAGTACTGGACGAAGTCCGCGGCGAACTGCTCGGTGACCGGCAGCGCGACAGGCTCCACCACGTGGCCGGCCCGCTCCAGCAAGGACGCCGTCTGCTCGACGGCACGGCGGGTGTCGTCGTCCGGACCACCGGCGCCGGTCACCGACTCGAGTACGACACCGATCCGCAGTCGACGCTGCGCCGGGCCCGTCACCAACCCGATGGGCGGCAACGTCGGGTTGCGCCACTGGTCCTCCGCGGCGGCGACGAAGGCGGCGGTGTCCCGGACCGTCCGCGTCACCACGCCCTCGGAGACCATGTTGATGGGCAGGTGCGCGGCCTGCTCGCCGTCGAGGTGGCGGCCGCGGGTGGGTTTGAGACCGACCAGCCCGGCGCAGGCCGCGGGGATGCGGATGGAGCCGCCGCCGTCGTTGGCATGCGCGATCGGGACGACGCCGGCTGCCACCATCGCCGCCGACCCGCCCGAGGAGGCCCCGACGGTGTGCGCGAGGTGCCACGGGTTGTGCACGGCCTCGCCGGTCATGAACTCGGTGGAGGCGCTGAAGCCGAACTCCGGCAGGCGTGACTTGCCGAGCACCGTCATGCCGGTGCCGAGGTACTGCCGGGCGTAGGCACCGTCGCGTCTGGCCGGCCGCGCCCGGTACGCCTCGCTGCCGTGATTGGTGGGCATGCCGGCGACATCGGTGTTGTCCTTGACGAAGGTCGGCACCCCGTAGAGCGGGGCCTGCGGTTCGTCGCCGTAACGGGGGGTATCGAGCGCGTCGAAGGCAACCGCGTGCAGCTGTCCCTCGACGGCCCGCGATCGGGCGGCCGCAGCGGCGGCCAGCTCCTCCCGGCTCACCTCGCCGCGCCGGATCAGGTCGGCCAACCCGACCGCATCGTGCTCGCCCAGGGCGTCGTCGGTGAAGGCGTGTACCCGCGTCACGGCGTCGGTCATGACCCCGGAGGTTACCCGCCGGTCACTTCCACCGGCATCGGTGTCGTGCCGGGCGCGACGGCTGCCGTGACCGTCTCTGTCCTGTCCGTGGCAACCGGACGGCGGTTCGCCCGGCGCAGCGCGTACCAGCAGCCCCAGCCGGCGGCCACCACCAGCGCACAGCTGATGAGGCGATACGTGACGACGATGGCGAGAGCGGGGCCGGCGGCGACATGACCGGCGCCGCTGAGCGCGGCCAGCATCGCGCCGTCCACCACGCCGAGGCCGCCGGGGAGCAGGGAGATGCTCGACGCCGACATGCCGACGATGTAGGTGATGACGAGCAGTCCGGTGTCCCGGACGTCGATGCCGAGCGCCTGCACGCAGGCGTAGAGGCAGAGCAGGTCGGCCAGCCAGTTGCCGGTGGCGAAGGCCAGGCCGAGCAGCCAGTCGCGACGGCGGGGACGGATGGCGACGAGCTCGGCGACGAAGCGGCGGACGGCCGCGCGCACGGGGGCGGGGTCGCGGCGGACGAGGCGGACCACCGCGCCGGCCAGGCGCCCCAGCCGGTCGGCGAGGGCCGGTACCGCACCGGGGCGGCGACGCAGCACGACGAGGGCAGTGGCGGCCGTCAGCGCGGCCGCGACGGCGATGACGGCGCCCGTGGCGCCCGGCCCGCCGGCCGCGCTGCCGGCCACGGCGAGGACGGCGAAGGCGGCGGCGCTCAGCACCCCGGAGGCGGCGACGGTGAAGCCCGCAGCAGCGGTGGAGGCACCCCAGCGGCGCAGCTGGGTGGCGACGTAGCCGGCTGCCACCGCGGTCCCGCCGGGGAGGGTCCAGTTCAGGGCGTTAGAGGCCAGCCGCAGCTCGACCATCCGGGCCACCGAGAGCCGCGTTCCCGCGGCCTGCAGCATGCGTCGCTCGACGCGGGCCAGCATGGCCATGGAGGCCAGTGCGGCGACCACCGCCACGAGGAGCCAGACCAGCCGGATCATGGCACCTCCCGAGCGAAAAAGAACGGACGTTCTTTGTCGCTCCACCGTCCTCCTCATCAGTTACACAGTCAAGGCGAACATTCGTTTTTGTTGTACGGTCCACTCGTGCCCAAAGTGAGCCAGCAGTATCGGGACGAGCGCCGCGCGCAGATCCTCGAGGCTGCGCGCCGCTGCTTCGCCCGCGACGGGTTCCATCAGACGTCCATGCAGGATCTCTTCGCCGAGGCCGATCTCTCCTCCGGGGCGGTCTACCGCTACTTCCCGAGCAAGGCGGCGATGATCGTCGCCATCGCCGAGGAGAACATGCGCGGCTTCGCCGCCATGCTGCACGGCGCCGTCGCCTCCCCGGAGGAGGACGAGCGAGGCCTCGGCGAGCTCGTCGCCGACGTGCTGGACGTCGTCCGCGAGCGCCACCGCAGCAGCTGCGTGGGCGGGATCGCCCTCACCGTCTGGGCCGAGGGCGTCCGCGACGACGAGATCGCCTGTGCCCTGGCCAGCGCCGTGGCCGGCGTCCGCTCCGAGCTCTCCGCGCTGGTGCGGCGCCACCAGGAGGCCGGCCGCGTGCCGCGGTCGGTCAGTGCCGAGGGGGTCGCCGCGACCCTGTTGGCCCTGGTGCCCGGTTACATCGTGCAGCTGACGCTCTACGGCGAGGACGCCGTCGCCGACGTTTCCGCCACGGTCCGCACCCTCTGGCGCTGAGCCCCCGCCCCCTTTAAACCGCCGCGAGTGGTCGATTGTCGGTGCCAGTGGTCGCTTGCAGGGCGACCACTCGGCACCGAAATCGACCACTCGGCGACCGGTGTTGCGGGAGCCCCGGCGCAGGGCCGGTACGGCTACTTGCCGCGCAGCGCCTTGCGGTACTCCCGGTTCATCTCGACGATGCTGAAGAAGGGGATCTCCTTCGGGCAGGAGGCGACGCACTGACCGACGTTGGTGCAGCCGCCGAAGCCCTCCTCGTCCATCTGCTCGACCATGCCGAGCACCCGGGCGGTCTTCTCCGGCTGGCCCTGCGGCAGCGCGTTGAGGTGCGCCAGTTTGGCCGAGGTGAAGAGCATCGCCGAGCCGTTGGGACAGGCGGCGACGCAGGCCCCGCAGCCGATGCAGGTCGCGTTGGTGAACGCCTCGTCGGCCACCGCCTTCGGCACCGGGATGTTGTTGGCCTCCGGGGCCGATCCCGTGGGCACCGAGATGTAACCGCCGGACTGGATGATGCGGTCGAAGGACGACCGGTCCACGACGAGGTCCTTGATGACCGGGAAGGCCGAGGCACGCCAAGGCTCCACCTCGATGGTGGCGCCGTCGGCGAACTCCCGCATGTGCAGCTGGCAGGTGGTCGTCTGCACCGGACCGTGGGCCCGGCCGTCGATGCACATGCCGCAGGAGCCGCAGATGCCCTCACGGCAGTCGTGGTCGAAGGCGACCGGGTCCTCGCCCTCCAGGATGAGCTTCTCGTTCAGGACGTCGAGCATCTCCAGGAACGACATGTCGTCGCTGACCTCGTCGACCTGGTAGTCGACGAAGCGACCCTCGGTCTCGGGGCCGGCCTGCCGCCAGACCCGGACGGTGATCGTCTTCAGCTTCTCGTCGGTGGGACGTTCCATCTTCATAGTGCTCATGCGTAACTCCGCTGTGCGAGGTGCACGTTCTCGAATTCCAGTGCTTCCTTGTGGAGCACCGGGCTCTTGCCGACGCCGGTGTACTCCCACGCCGCGACGTAGGAGAAGTTGTCGTCGTCGCGCTCGGCCTCGCCGTCGGGCGTCTGGTGCTCCTCGCGGAAGTGGCCGCCGCAGGACTCCTCCCGCGCCAGCGCGTCGAGACACATCAGTTCGGCGAACTCAAGGAAGTCGGCGACCCGGTTGGCCTTCTCCAGCTGCTGGTTGAGCTCCTCGCCGGTGCCGGGCACCTTGACGTTGGTCCAGAACTCCTGCCGCAGCTCCGGGATGCGGGACAGCGCCTTGCGCAGCCCCTCCTCGTTGCGCGCCATGCCGCACATGTCCCAGACGAGCAGGCCCAGCTCGCGGTGGAACGAGTCCACCGTCCGGTTGCCGTTGATGGCCAGCAGCTTGTCGATCCGCTCGCGAGTCTCGGTCTCGACCTGCGTGACGGCCACGTCGTCGGGGCGGACGTCGCCCAGCTTCGCCGTGGCGAGGTAGTCGTTCAGTGTGGGCGGCAGCACGAAGTAGCCGTCCGAGAGCCCCTGCATGAGAGCCGAGGCGCCGAGGCGGTTGGCGCCGTGGTCGCTGAAGTTCGCCTCGCCGATGGCGAAGAGGCCGGGGATGGTGGTCTGCAGGTCGTAGTCGACCCAGAGTCCGCCCATCGTGTAGTGCACGGCCGGGTAGATGCGCATCGGCACCTCGTACGGGTTCTCGGCCGTGATGCGCTGGTACATGTCGAAGAGGTTGCCGTACTTGGCCTCGACCGCCTCGCGTCCCAGACGCTGGATCGCGTCGGCGAAGTCGAGGTACACGCCCAGCCCGCCCGGTCCGACGCCGCGGCCCTCGTCGCACTGGTTCTTCGCGGCGCGGGAGGCGATGTCGCGGGGGACCAGGTTGCCGAAGGACGGGTAGATCCGCTCCAGGTAGTAGTCGCGCTCGTCCTCGGGGATCTCGTTCGGCGGACGCTCGTCGCCACGCTTCTTCGGCACCCAGATGCGGCCGTCGTTGCGCAGCGACTCGCTCATCAGCGTCAGCTTGGACTGGTAGTCGCCCGAGCGCGGGATGCAGGTCGGGTGGATCTGGGTGAAGCACGGGTTGGCGAGATAGGCACCGCGCCGGTGCGCCCGCCAGATCGCCGAGGCGTTCGAGCCCTTGGCGTTGGTCGAGAGGTAGAAGACGTTGCCGTAACCGCCGGTGGCCAGGACGACGGCGTCGGCCAGGTGCGTGGTGATCTCACCGGTCACCAGGTCGCGCGCGACGATGCCGCGGGCGTGACCGTCGATGACGATGAGGTCGAGCATCTCGGTGCGCGGGTGCATCTCGACGTTGCCGGCGTCGATCTGGCGCGAGAGTGCCTGGTACGCGCCGATCAGCAGCTGCTGGCCGGTCTGGCCACGGGCGTAGAAGGTGCGCTGCACCTGGACGCCGCCGAAGGAGCGGGTGTCGAGCAGGCCGCCGTACTCGCGCGCGAAGGGCACGCCCTGCGCGACGCACTGGTCGATGATCTGACGCGAGATCTCGGCGAGCCGGTGGACGTTGGACTCGCGGCTGCGGAAGTCGCCACCCTTGACGGTGTCGTAGAAGAGCCGGTGCACCGAGTCGCCGTCGTTGCGGTAGTTCTTGGCGGCATTGATGCCACCCTGCGCCGCCACCGAGTGGGCGCGACGCGGCGAGTCCTGGAAGCAGAACTGGATGACGTGGTAGCCCTGCTCGGCCAGCGTCGCACCCGCCGAGCCGCCGGCCAGGCCGGTGCCGACGACGATCACGCGGTGCTTGCGCCGGTTCGCGGGGTTGACCAGCTTCGCCTCGAACTTGCGGGTCTCCCAGCGGTCCTCAATGGGACCGGCAGGGGCCTTCGTGTCGGCGATGGGGTCGCCGACGGTGAAGTCGGTGTAGTCACTCATGTCAGCTCACGATTCCTGTCATCACGGCGACGGGGACGAGGATGAAGCCGCCGGCGATGACCACGGCCAGGGCGCTTCCCACGGCCTTGATCGCCTTGTCCCGGCGCGGGTTGTTGATACCCAGGGTCTGCGACGCGCTCCAGAACCCGTGGTTGATGTGCAGGCCGACGGCGATCATGCCGACGATGTAGATGACGTTGACCCACCAGACCTGGAAGTCCTGCTCCACGTTGTCGTAGACCTGGCCCTCCTTGAAGGTGCCCTGGTGCGTGGTCCCGACGGTGAGGTCGAGGATGTGCCAGACGATGAACAGCAGCAGGATGACACCGCCCCAGCGCATCGTCCGGGTGGCGAAGGTGGCCTTCACCGGCCGGTTGGCGCGGTACTTCACCGGACGCGCCTTGATGTCGCGGCGCGACAGCTGAGCCGCGGCGACGACGTGCAGCACGAGGGCCACCACGAGGATCGTCCGCACGATCCAGAGGAACCAGGCGCCGTGCAGCAGCGGCTCACCAACGGTGCGCAGCCAGTGCGCGTACTCGTCGAAGTCCTTGGGACCGAAGAAGATCTTCAGGTTCCCGAGCATGTGCACGAGCAGATAGGCGAGCATCACCAGGCCGGTACCGGCCATGACGAACTTCTTGCCGATGTTGCTCTGCCAGAGGGCGAGCAGGCCCTGCCGGTGTCGCTTCTTGGGGGTGGCGGGCGCGCGTCCGGGCCCGGCCTTCTTGGTCTTCGGCTGTGACATCACCACAAAAGCCGACCGTAGTCCGAATCCTTCAGAGAGGAAACAGATGAGTTCACTGCTGCCGATAGATAATTGCTATGACGCGCGTACTGTAAGCGTGTGCAGTTGCATCAGCTCGACTACTTCGTCGCCGTCGCCGAGGCTCGCCACTTCACCCGCGCGGCCGAGGCTCGCAACGTCGCGCAGCCGACGCTGTCGCAGCAGATCGCGGCGCTGGAGCGCAGCCTCGGCGCCCGGCTCTTCACCCGCGCCCCAGGAAATATCGAGCTCACAGCCGCCGGACAGGAACTGCTGCCTATCGCGCGGCGCATGCTCGCCGAGGCCGACAACGCCCGGCGGGCGATGCGCGAGCTCACCGATCTCAAGCGTGGTCAGGTCCGGCTGGGTGCCACGCCGAGCCTCTGCACCGGGCTCGTCCCCGACATCGTGGGGGAGTACCACCGACGCCATCCCGGTGTGGCGATAGTCATGACCGAGAGCGGCTCGCGGGACCTGCAGTCCGCGCTGGCCAACGGCATGTTGGATCTGGCGCTGCTGGTGGACTCCCGCGCGCAGGACGATCCGGGGCTGGTCACCGAGCCGCTCTTCGTCGAGGAGCTGGTGGTGATCAGCTCGCCCGACCTTCCCGCGCCGACCGGCCGCGCGCGGATGCGGATCAGCGAGCTGCGCACCAAGCAGCTAGTCATGTTCCGTGAGGGCTACGACCTGCGCGAGACGACACTGCGCGCCTGCCGGGCCGAGGGATTCGAGCCCACCTTCGCCGTCGAGGGCGGTGAGATGGACGCCGTCCTCGGTCTGGTCGCTGCCGGGCTCGGCGTCGCCGTGGTGCCGAGCACCGTGGTCGGCGACCGCTTCCGGGTGACGCCGCTGGCCTCGCCGGGCCTGGCCCGGACGGTGCAGGTGGCCCGGCGCAGCGGGGTGGAGCTGTCCCGCGCTGCGGCCGAGCTCGCCGATGCCATCGCCGCCTACACCGACACCGCGCTGACGGCGGTCTGATCTGACCGCGGTGTGATCAGTCTGCGTTCAGCCGGGCCAGCTGGTCGTCGCTGAGCTCCAGCTCCGCAGCGGCGGCCGAATCGGTGATCGAGGAGGGCCGCTTGGCACCGGGAATGGGGATGACGTTCGGCGCCTGTGCCAGCTCCCACGCCAGCGCCACCTGCTGCGCGCTGACGCCGAGCTCGTCGGCGACGTCGGCGAACGCGGGGTGCTTGTCGGCGAGCTCCTTGGCGTCCCCGAGACCACCCAGCGGGCTCCAGGGCAGGAAGGCCAGGCCGAGCTCGGCGCAGACCTCGATCTCGGCCGCGCTCGACCGGAACGCCGGCGAGAACTGGTTCTGCACGCTGGCCAGGTGATCGCCCAGGACGGCGTGCGCGTCGCGGATCTGCTGCGGGTTCGCGTTCGACAGGCCGATGCGGGCGACCTTGCCGCTGTCGGCGATCTCCTTCAGCGTGCCGATGACCTCGGCGTAGTCGACCTTCGGGTCCGGACGGTGGTGCTGCCACAGCGCCAGCTGCTCGACGCCGAGGCGCTGCAGGCTGTCGTCGACGGCCCGGTGCAGGTGCTCGGCGGAGCTGTCGGTGTCCCAGCCGCCGCCGTCGGTCCGCACGTGGCCGCCCTTGGTGGCGAGCAGCACGCGGTCGCGAACGCCCAGCTCGTCGAGCAGCGAGGCGATGAGGCGCTCGTTCTCGCCCTGGGCCTGTGCGCCCTTCTCGTCACCGGGGCCGTAGGCGTCGGCGGTGTCGAAGAGGGTGACGCCGGCGTCGAGGGCGGCGCGGACGGTGTCGAGCAGCTGGTCACGGGGCTGGGTGCCGGTCTGGTCGAAGGTCATCAGGCCCAGTCCGATCGCGCCGACTGTTGCGTTGCCGATCTGTCGTGTCTTCATCCTGGTGTCTTGCCCGTTGCGGCGTGGCGCTTCCCACCCGGCGCTGGCCGGGTGACGATGGTGCACGACAGCCGGGGACGAGCGGGGGACACCGTGACGGCACTGCGTAACGCAAGGCGAAGCCGGGCTCGCCGTCCGCGGCCGCGACCCCGGCGGCACCACGTCGCCCTCGCCACCGTCGCGGCCGTCGTCACCCTGGCGCGGGCCTTCGCACGCCGGACGGTCGGCGCCGCACTCGGCGCGCTCGCCGCCGCCTGACCCGGTCGCCGCCGCTCGGAGATCGAGCGGACGGTTCCCGTGTGGCGACGCAGCATGGCTGCGCCCGCGTGTCGACCCTGCCCGTCGCCACACGCCGAGCCAGCGCGAGGCAAGGATCAGTGCTCGGAGCCGGCCACCGGTGGATGCCGGACCAGGACGACCACGATCAGGGCCATGATCACCGCGGTGAGGGTGAAGGGCACCGGGATGACCGGGTCCAGGAGCACCAGCACGGCACCCAGCGGGACCGCCACGTTGACGACCCGGTCCGCGTTCTCGCGCAGCGCGATCCACCAGGTGCCGAGCACGAAGATCGCGATGGGGACGGTGACGGTGAACGAGGCGGCGACGTCGCCGAGCCTGCTGTGATCGGTGAGCACGTCGATCTCCACCTCGATCCCGGCCGAGAACGCCCCGGCCGCAGCGAAGACGAAGTAGTGCACGTAGCCGTAGCGCAGCGAACGGGCCAGCGTGGTGATGGCGTGATGATGCGGTGGCCAGAAGTAGATCCACCACAGGGCGGCGGTCACCACGAAGGCCAGCACCGAGACCGAGACGAGGGGACCGAGCGCTTCGTCGTCGTGAAACGCCTCGATGATCGCGTTCGCCGAGGCCAGCAGGCTCTCGCCGAGCACGATGAGCGTGAAGAGTCCATAGCGCTCGGTGATGTGGTGCGGGTGCCACGGCGTCTGCCCGCCCACATGCTCGGCGAGGGCGGGAATGGAGATCTCCACCGCGACCAGCACGACGAAGACGACGATGGCCGCCGCACCGTGCAGCAGCAGAAAGGCGAGCCACAGCACCTGGACCACCGCGATCGCGCCGGCGTAGATCCGCGCGGTGCGTCGCAGCGGTCCCGCGGCCGCCGAGGCCCGCAGCCACTGCGCGATGAGCGCCAGCCGCATGAGGACGTAGCCGGCGACGACGACGCCGTAGTGGTGGTGGAAGGCATCCTCGACGCCGGCGGCGAGGACCAGCACACCGGCCATCTGGACGAACGTCAGCACCCGGTAGAGCCAGTCGTCGGTGGCGAACGACGTGGCGAACCAGGTGAAGTTCATCCACGCCCACCAGATGGCGAAGAAGACGAAGGCGTAGCCGAGGACGCCGTCGGCCACGTGCGCCCCGGTGAGCTGATGGTGCAGGTTCACCGCGGCGATGCTCACGGCGACGACGAAGACCAGGTCGAAGAAGAGCTCCAGCGGGCTGGCCGTACGGCCGGGCTCGTGCGGGTCGCGCGGGCGCATGGGACTGAGCCGGAACGAAGTGACCACAGCGGCACGGTAGTGCCCGGGCACGACTGGTGGGAGCATGCCGCGGTGACGAGTCGACCGGAGCCGACGGCCCGGCTGCGCGAGCTCGCACTGCTGCGCCGCGTCCGGGACCGCATCGACCGCGACTTCGCGCAGCCGCTGGACGTCGAGGCGCTGGCGCGCGGGGTGCATCTGTCGGCCGGTCACCTCAGCCGCGAGTTCCGCCGCGCTTACGGCGAATCGCCCTACAGCTACCTCATGACGCGTCGCATCGAACGGGCCATGGCCCTGCTGCGGGTGGGGGAGCTGTCGGTGACCGAGGTCTGCTTCGCGGTGGGGTACGGCTCCCTGGGGACCTTCACGACCCGCTTCACCGAGCTCGTCGGGATGTCGCCGGGCCGGTACCGCGATCGCGCGGCGACCGCACCGGGCCAGTTGCCACCCTGCGTCGCCAAGCAGGTCACGCGCCCCGTCCGGCGGTCGGTCAGGAATGGAGAAGTGTCCGACGTGGCCGGCGTCCTACCGTCTCGATCATGACACTCACGATCGCCTACAGCTTCCTCGCGCACGACGACCCCGAGGCCTCGCTCGCCTTCTACCGCGACACCCTCGGCTTCGAGGTCCGCCAGGACGTCGGCAGCGGCACCATGCGCTGGCTCACCGTCGGACCCCCGATCAGCCCGGTACGGCGATCGTCCTCGCCCCGCCCGGCGCGGACCCCGGCGTCACCGACGACGAGCGGCGGGTGATCGCCGAGATGATGGCCAAGGGCACCTACGCGATGCTCGCGCTCGCCACCGACGACCTCGACGCCACCTTCGCCACGCTGCAGGCGGCCGACGTCGACATCGTCCAGGAACCGACGCAGCAGCCCTGGGGTATGCGTGACTGCGCCGTCCGCGACCCCGCCGGAACCCTGATCCGTATCAACGAGGTGCGTGCATGACGGCAGCCGACGGCCACGACGTGATCCGCGTCCACGGCGCGCGGGTGAACAACCTGCGCGATGTCAGCATCGAGCTGCCGAAGCGACGGCTGACCGTCGTCACGGGCGTCTCCGGGTCCGGGAAGAGCTCGCTGGTCTTCGGCACCATCGCCGCCGAGTCGCAGCGCCTGATCAACGAAACCTACAGCGCCTTCCTGCAGGGCTTCCTGCCGACGCTGGCCCGGCCGGACGTCGACGTCCTGGAGGGACTCACCACGGCGATCGTCGTCGATCAGGAGCGGATGGGCGGCAATCCGCGCTCGACGGTCGGCACCGCCACCGATGCCTATGCCCTGCTGCGCATCCTCTTCAGCCGGCTCGGCACCCCACACCTCGGCTCGCCGCAGGCGTTCTCCTTCAATGTCGCGTCGGTCAGCGGTGCGGGGGCCGTGACGACGACGAAAGGCGGCCGCGAGGTCAAGCAGCGCCGGAGCTTCAGCGTCACCGGCGGCATGTGTCCGCGCTGCGAGGGGCGGGGCCTCGTCAGCGACGTGGACCTTGCCGCCGTCTACGACGGGTCCAGGTCACTGCGTGAGGGGGCGCTGCTCGTCCCCGGCTACAGCATGGACGGCTGGTACGGCCGCATCTTCGCCGGCGCCGGGTTCCCCCTGGATCGACCGGTCGACAGTTTCGGCAAGCGCCAGCTCGACAAGCTGCTCTACGGCGAGGCCACCAAGATCACCTTCGAGGGCGTCAACCTCACCTTCGAGGGCGTGATCACCAAGCTCCGCAAGACGATGCTGGCCAAGGACGTCGAGTCGCTGCAGCCGCACGTCCGGGCCTTCGTGGAGCGGGCGGTGGTCTTCGGCACCTGCCCTGAGTGCGACGGCACCCGGCTCACGGCGGCGGCGCGGTCGTCGCTGATCGACGGGGCGAGCATCGCCGACGTCTGCGCGATGGAGATCCGCGACCTCGCGCGCTGGGTGCGGCGGCTGGACGAGCCGTCGGTCGCACCGCTACTGGCCGCCCTCGGCGACACCCTCGACTCCTTCGAGCGGATCGGCCTGGGCTACCTCACCCTCGACCGGCCCGCCGGCACGCTCTCGGGGGGCGAGGCCCAGCGCACGAAGATGATCCGGCATCTCGGCTCGTCGCTCACCGACGTCACCTACGTCTTCGACGAGCCGACGGTCGGGCTCCACCCGCACGACATCGCGCGGATGAACGAGCTGCTGCTGCAGCTGCGCGACAAGGGCAACACCGTGCTGGTGGTCGAGCACAAGCCCGAGGCGATCGAGATCGCCGACCACGTGGTGGACCTCGGCCCCGGCGCGGGGCGCGAGGGCGGCGAGATCGTCTTCGCCGGCTCGCTGGCGGGGTTGCGTGCCTCGGGGACGCTGACCGGCCGACACCTCGACGACCGCGCGCAGCTCAAGGACGCCGTCCGCACCCCGACCGGGACACTGCCGATCCGCGGCGCCTCGACGAACAACTTGCGTGACGTGGACGTCGACCTGCCGCTCGGTGTCCTGGTCGTCCTCACCGGCGTGGCGGGCTCGGGGAAGTCGTCGCTGATGCGCGAGGTCGTCGGCCGTGAGGACGTCGTCGCCATCGACCAGGCTGCGATCAAGGGTTCACGCCGGAGCAATCCGGCGACCTGGACCGGACTCCTGGAACCCGTCCGCAAGGCCTTCGCGAAGGTTAACGACGTCAAGCCGGCGCTCTTCAGTGCCAACTCCGAGGGTGCCTGTCCGAACTGCCAGGGCGCAGGCGTGGTCATCACCGACCTCGCCGTGATGGCCGACGTCGCGATGCCGTGCGAGGTCTGCGAGGGCAGGCGCTTCGATGCCGCCGTCCTGGACTACCGCTTCGGCGGGCTGGACATCAGCGAGGTGCTGGCACTGTCGGCCGACCGGGCGAGGACCTTCTTCGCCCCGGACGGCGACGGCGCGCTCCCGGCGGCGTACCGGATCGCCGAGCGCCTCGTCGATGTCGGCCTGGGCTACCTGACCCTGGGCCAGCCGCTGACGACGCTCTCCGGCGGGGAGCGACAGCGACTGAAGCTGGCGAGCCGGCTCGGTGAGAGCGGCGGGGTGATCGTCCTCGACGAGCCGACCTCCGGCCTGCACCTCGCCGACGTCGGTCAGCTGCTCGGGCTGCTCGACCGCCTCGTCGACGGCGGCCGCTCCGTCATCGTCATCGAGCATCACCAGGCCGTGATGGCGCACGCCGACTGGATCGTCGATCTCGGCCCCGGCGCCGGTCAGGACGGCGGCACCGTCGTCTTCGAGGGGACTCCTGCCGACCTGGTCTCGGCGGGCGAGACGCTCACCGGACGGCATCTCGCGGCCTACGTCGGCGCGGCGGCGTAGCCGGGTCGTCAGCGGCGGTGGCCGCGCCGGGGCGTCCCGCCGGCCAGCGCCTTCTCCAGCAGCTGCGCAAGGGTGGCCCGCTCGGCGTCGGTGAGGGGGGCGAGGATCTCGGTCTCCTCGGACTCCACCTCCAGCACCGCGGTGCGGAACAGCTCCCAGCCACTACGGGTCAGCGACACCAGCGAGCGGGTGCGGTTGCTGGGGTCCGGTTGCCGCTCGATCAGGCCACGCTCGACCATGCGGTCGAGCCGGTGGGTCATGGTCGAGGCCGAGACGCCGGCCGCCTCGGCGAGGGCGGAGGGATGCGACGAGCCGTTGCGCCCGGCGACGGCGAGGCTCTGCAGCACCGGCCACTCGGTGCGGGCGATGTCGATCTCGTCGAAGCGCTCGGAGTAGAAGACGTCCAGACGTCGGGACAGGCGTGAGATAGCGGTGACGATGCGCTGCACCGTCTCGGCGGCGCCGGCCTCGGTGTAGACGCGGACAGCGCGCTCGTACTCCGCCCACGGGGTGCGTGCCATGCAGGCACCCTACGGCGCGTGAGCGTGGTCACCCGCCGTCGCGGCGGGAACAACCGGCGCGGCGCGGATGCTTACTCTTTCGATATCGAAGTTCGATCTGCAAATATTGATTGTCGAAGTGTGAGTTCCGCTGTGCGTTCCGTCCCCACCCGTCTCGTCGTCCTGCTCGTCGGCGCCTCCCTCGGCTCGGTCGGCTGGGGTGCCGTCCTGCCCTTCCTCTACGCAGACCTGGCCCAGGCCCGCGGGCTGGGCCCGTCCGTGGCGGCGCTGGTCTTCACCGCCTTCGCCGTGGGCTCGCTCGTGGCGGCGCCGCTCGCCGGCCGCCTGGCCGACACCCGCTCGCCGGTCGCCGTCGCGACACTGTCGCGATTGGCGATGGTGGCCACCATCGTGGTGCTCATGGCCGCCGGCGGTGCGCCCGTCCTGGTACTCGCGGCAGCCGGCTACGGCGCCTCGCTCGCCGTCATCCAGCCGGCTGTCTCGGTGATGGTGCTGGAGCTGACGCCGCTGGTTCGCCGTCGCGACGTCTTCGCCTGGCAGTTCATCGGTCTGAACCTCGGCCTCGCCCTCGGCGGAGTGGTGGGCGGACACGTGGTCGACCTCACCACGCGCCACGGTGCCGCGCCGGCGTACGCCTTCGCCGCGCTCTGCTGCGTGCTCTCGGCGCTGCTCGTCGCCGCCGCCGGGCGGGGCACCTCGCCGGCCGCCGCCGTCAGGCCGGGGGAGGCCCTCGTGGCCGACGGCGTGCGCTACCGCGCCGTGCTGGCCGCGCCGGGGGTGCGCTGGCTGCTCGCCGTCACCGTCCTGCTGACCCTGGCCTGTTACGCGCAGTTCGACTCCGGCCTGCCCGCCTATGCCCTGAGCGTGCTGGACGTCGCCCCCGCCACCCTCGGGTCCGCCGTGGCCCTCAACGCCGTCCTCGTCGCGATCCTCACCGCCCCGGTCGTCCGACTGACCCGCCGGGTCGCTCCGGCGAAGCTGCTGGCGCTCTGCGGCGTGCTGTGGGTCGGGGTGTGGCTCGTCCTCGCGCTGCCGCTGTTCCACGCCGGTCTCGCCTCGACGGTGATCGTCGCCGGGTACGCGCTCTTCAGCGTCGGCGAGACCATGCTGGCCCCGGTCCTCACGCCGCTCGCGGCCGCGCTCGCGCCCGAGGGCGCAGTCGGACGCACGCTCGCCGCGCTCACCGGCGCGCAGACCTTCGCCACCGCGGTGGGCCCGGGCCTGTCGGGGCTGCTGCTGGGCCTGGGCGCACCCGCCGTCTTCATCGTGCTGCAGGTCCTCTGCTGCGCGCTGGCCGTCGTCGGCGCGAAGCGCCTGCACCATGCGGTCGGCCACCTGCGCCGCGCGGAGCTCAGCCTGGCTCGCTGAGCCCGTCCGCGGTCGGCGGGAGCGCGACGAACCGCGGGCCGTCGCCGAGGCGGGCGCGCATCACGGCGATCGCCTCGGCGTTGCTGTCGACCAGCACGTAGCGCCGACCGTGATCGGCGGCGACCTTGCCGAGCGTGCCGCTGCCGGCGAAGAAGTCCAGCACCCAGTCGCCGGGACGCGAGGAGGCCTGCACCATGCGGCGCAGCACGCCCTCGGGCTTCTGGGTCGCGTAGCCGGTCTTCTCCCTGCCCGTCGGCGAGACGATGGTGTGCCACCAGACGTCAGTGGGGAGCTTGCCGCGCGCCGCCTTCTCCGGCGTCACCAGGCCGGGCGCCATGTAGGGCTCGCGGTCGACGCTCTCGGCGTCGAAGTGATAGCGCTTCGGATCCTTGACGTAGACGAGGATCGTGTCGTGCTTGGCCGGCCACTTCGAGCGTGACCGGGCACCGTAGTCATAGGCCCAGATGATCTCGTTGAGGAAGCACTCCCGGCCGAAGAGCGCGTCCAGCAGCACCTTGGCGTAATGCACCTCGCGGTAGTCCAGGTGCAGGTAGAAGGTGCCCGTCGGGGCCAGCAGCCGCCAGGCGTGCTCCAAGCGCGGCTCCAGGAAACCCCAGTAGTCGGCGAAGGCGTCGTCGTAGCCGGTCACCACACCCTTGACCGTCTCGTAGCTGCGGCCGTGGAACCCCACGCGGGTTCCCGTCGCCGAGCGCACCGTGCTGATCGACTGCCGGCGCTGTGGCCGGCCGGTGTTGAAGGGCGGGTCGACGTAGATCAGCTGGAAGAACCCGTCCGGCAGGAGCGGCAGGATCTCGTCGTTGTCGCCGTGGACGACGAGATCCGGACCCGCCGCGTCCACGGTGATCGACGGCGAGGTCATGGCGACACGCTAGCCGCCGGCGGCCGGGGCCCTCCCGGCACCGGATTCGGGGCGGTCCGAGGCTATGTGCCGGGTGTGAGAATCCGTCGCCTCGGCGTCCGCAGCATGCCTCGAACCTGGTGAATGTCCGCATTTTACTCACGCAGAGTAGTCAGATATCACGCAGCGTGATCAACCTGCGTACGGGCTGATGAGGAGCTGACGGAGCGCTGGGGGAGCAGTGGCATCGCCACAGCCAACCGGGTCGAGCATCCGTCTCGACGGCGCTGCTCCACCCCGGACGCGGCGCGACGAGTGGGTCTCGGAGGCCACGGTGACGTCCACGCCGCTGCGCGACGATGCGCGGATCCTTGTCGACACCGCCGGTGACCAGCGCAGCCGCTGGTGCGACGGACAACGCCTGCACGACGTGCTGGCCGGCGCGCTCGCCACCCACGCCGACCGGGTCGCGCTCGATCACGGGGAGCGCCGCACCACCTTCGCCGAGCTCTCCCGCCACGCCGACCGGCTGGCGCATCGGCTGCTCGAGCACGGCGTCACGGCCGGCGACCGGGTGGCGCTGCTGCTGGACCGTGCCGAGGAGTCGCTGCCCGCGATGCTCGCGGTGAGCCGTCTCGGGGCGGCCTACGTGCCGCTCGACACCGGCTTCCCGGCCGATCGCATCGCCTACATCTGCACCGATGCCGCCGTCGCGGTCGTGCTCACCACCCCGCAGCTGCGGGAGCCCACGAGCCGGATCGTCGACACGGCTGTCGTCGACACCGGTGACCTGCCCGCGGCCGTCGAACAGCTTCCCGATCTTCCCCGAGCCGGGATCGACGAGCCCGCGTACGTCATCTACACCTCCGGCACCACGGGACGACCCAAGGGCGTGCAGGTGGCCCACTCGGCCATTGCGAACTTCCTGCTCGTGGCGAGCGAGTGCTACGGCTACCGGGCCGGCGACCGGGTGTACCAGGGCATGACCGTCGCCTTCGACTTCTCCGTCGAGGAGACCTGGGTCCCGCTGCTCTGCGGCGCCACCCTCGTGCCACGGCCGGCCGGGGGAGCCCTCGTCGGCGAGGACCTCACCGATTTTGCGCAGGAGCGCGGTATCACCGCGATCTGCTGCGTGCCGACGCTGCTGGCGACCCTCGACGAGCAGCGGCTGCGCGACCTGCGGCTGGTGCTGGTGTCGGGAGAGGCGTGCCCGCAGGACCTGGTCACGCGCTGGGCTCGACCGGGTCGCCGCATGCTCAACGTCTACGGCCCCACCGAGGCCACCGTCACCGCGACCTGGGCGGTCGTGGACGCCGCCCGACCGGTGACGCTGGGCCGACCGCTGCCGACCTACACCATCGTGCTGCTCGATCCCGAGGCCGACGCCCTTGCCGCGCCCGGTGCCGACGGCGAGATCGGCATCGCCGGCCCCGGCCTGGCCCTCGGCTACCTCGACCGCGACGACCTCACCGCCCGGGCCTTCGTCCCCGACTTCGTCGGGCTGCCGCACAACCCGTCCGGGCGCATCTACCGCACCGGTGACCTGGGGCGCATCGATGCCGACGGCCTGCTGCACTACCTCGGCCGCATCGACACGCAGGTGAAGATCCGCGGCTACCGCATCGAGCTCACCGAGATCGAGTCGGTGCTGCTCACGGTCCCCGGCATCGCGGCAGCGGTCGTCGACACGTGGGAGTTCGCCGCCGGGCTGACCGAGCTCGTCGCCTACTACACGGTGCGCGCCGGCGCCGTGGCGGTCACCGAGGACGGCATCGCCGCGGCGCTGCGGGAACGGCTGCCGAGCTACATGGTGCCGTCCTGGTTCGAGCAGCTCGACCGGATCCCGCTCACGACCAGCGACAAGATCGACCGGCGTGCGCTGCCCGCTCCGACGGGACGGCGCCGCGTGACGGGCGACCACGTCCCGGCCGCCACCGCGACGGAGGCGGGTCTGGCCCGCGCGCTGGCCGACGTGCTGGGGCTGCCGCAGGTGTCGGTCACCGCCCACATGATCACCGAGCTGGGCGCCAACTCGCTGTTGCTGTCCCGGTTCTGCGCGCTGTCGCGCGACACCGGGGTGCCCGTCTCCATCCGCGACGTCTACCGGCTGCCGACCATCAGGGCGCTGGCCGATCAGCTCGACGCCGGCGGGGGAGCGGTCGCCGCGGTGCCGACCGTCCGTCAGCGGGCGCCGCATCGCGCCACCACGGCTGCCTTCGCGCTGACCGGCTGCGCGCAGCTGCTGGCGGTCGCGGCCTACGCCTGGCTCGTCGCCATCGTGGCGGGACTCGGCTACGACCTGCTCGGTGAGGCGTCCGGTGGTGCCGTGCTGCCCAGCCTGGTCGGCGTCGCGGCCGGCGGCCTCGTCGCCAACACCGTGCTCCCGATCGTGGTGAAGTGGCTGCTCGTCGGACGCTGGCGAGCCGGGGAGATCCGGCTCTGGTCCCCGGCCTACCTGCGCTTCTGGATCGTCCGCACCGCCATCCGCTCCAGCGTCGTCGGTCTCGCCGCCGGGACACCGCTGCACAGCGCCTACCTGCGGCTGCTCGGCGCCAGGATCGGACCGCGGGCGCTCGTCCTCACCCGCCACCTGCCGGTGGCCACGGATCTGCTCACCATCGGCGCCGACGCCGTCATCGGCCGCGACGCCCATCTGGCCGGCTATCACGCCGAGGCGGGCCGGCTGCGGCTGGACCGCATCTCGATCGGCGAACGGGCTTTCGTCGGCGAGAACAGCGTGCTGGACGTCGACACCGAGCTCGGTGCGGACGCCGAGCTCGCCCCGAGCTCGGCGCTGCTCGCCGGACAGCGGGTGCCGGCGGGTTCGGTCTGGCACGGCTCGCCGGCCGAAGCGGCCACCGGGGTGACGAGCTATCGCGGCACGGTCCCGACCGCGGCCGCGGGCCGATACCGGTGGCGCGGCCGGGTCGGCGCCGTGCTGCAGGCGGTCGGCCTGCTGATGGTCGTCACGGTGGCGCTCGCCGTCGACGTCGGCCTCGCCGACCCCTTCGCGCACGTCTCCGCAACGGTCGGGACGCTGCTGCTGCTCGCAATGGCGGCAGGGGTCGTCCTGGTGACCGTGATCGGCTCCTTCGGGCTGGCGCTGCTGGCCTCCCGGCTCGGCCGCCGGCTGCAGCCCGGCGTGGTCTATCCGACGGTCGGACGGCATCGCGCGCTGCTGCGCTTCGTGGACATCGCGAGCAACCGGCCGTTCCTCGTCTCCCTCCTCGGGGACAGCGAGCTCGTCACCGGTTACCAGCAGCGACTCGGGTGGCAACTCGGCACCATCGAGCAGACGGGGTCCAACTTCGGCACCACCCACCGGCACGACGTTCCCACCCTCACCGGTGTCGGCCGGGGAACCATGATCAGCGACGGCCTCTCGGTCGCCAACGTGCAGTGGTCCAGCACCGGTTTCCGCGTCGCGCACGTCGCCATCGGCGATCGCAACTTCCTCGGTAACAAGATCGTCTTCCCGGTCGGTGCGGCGGTCGGTGAGAACGTCCTGCTCGCGACGAAGGTGCTCGTGCCGGCCGACGGCGAGCTGCGTCGGGACACCGGCCTGCTGGGGTCCCCGGCCTTCGAGATCCCCCGCTCCACCGGCGCGCCGCACGTCCTCGACCTGCCGGCCGAGGAGCTGGCACGTCGGCTCCGGGCCAAGCGCCGGCACAACCTGGCGAGCATGGCGCTGCTGCTCGGTGTCCGGTGGCTGGAGCTCGTCCTGCTCGGGGCCCTCGCTGCCCTGGGTGTCCGGCTGTACCCGCTGCTGGGGTCGGGGGCGCTGGCGGTGGCGGCGTTGCTCGCCGTCCCGTCCAGCCTGCTCCTGCTCGCCCTCGCCGAGCGGTCGGTGCGGCGGTGGCGGCCGCTCGAACCGCGCACCTGCTCCATCACCGAGCCGGCGTTCTGGCGTCACGAGCGTCTGTGGAAACTGCTCACGCCCTACCTCGCCGTACTCGACGGCACTCCGTTCAAGGCCTGGGCACTGCGACTGGTCGGCGTTCGGGTGGGTCGTCGCCTCTTCGACGACGGTGCCGCCATGCCCGAGCACACCCTGGTCCGTCTCGGGGACGACTGCACCCTCGGCGCCGGTGCCGTGATCCAGTGTCACTCGCTCGAGGACGGCACCTTCACCTCCGACCGCACCACCCTCGGCGACGGGGTGACGCTCGGCGCCGGCGCCTTCGTCCACTACGGGGTGGAGCTCGCCGACGGCGTCACGATCGCCCCGGACTCCTTCGTCATGAAGGGCACCCGCGCGACCGCCGGCGCGCGCTGGCACGGCAATCCCGCCGTCCCCACCAGCTGAACTGCTCATTTCGCGCACCTCCGCGCAAACCCATGCCGTCATCATCGAAGGGACAGCCATGACCATCTACGACCAGCTCGAGTCCGAGGTCCGCAGCTACTGCCGGCAGTGGCCGGTGGAGTTCGACACTGCGCAGGGGAGCACCCTCGTCGATGTCGACGGCCGGGAGTACCTCGACTTCTTCGCCGGCGCCGGAGCGCTGAACTACGGGCACAACCCGGCCCGCCTCAAGCACGCGCTGCTCGCCCACATCGACCGGGACGGGGTGACCCATGGCCTGGACATGCACACGGCGGCCAAGCGTGAGTTCCTGGAGACCTTCCGCGATGTCGTCCTGGAGCCCCGCCACCTGCGCTACAAGGTGCAGTTCCCCGGCCCGACCGGCACCAACGCGGTGGAGGCGGCGCTGAAGCTCGCCCGCAAGGTGACCGGACGGCAGACCGTCGTCCACTTCACCCACTCGTTCCACGGCATGACCCTGGGAGCGCTGGCGGTCACCAGCAATCCCCGAAAGCGCAAGGGCGCCGGCGTCGCCCTCACCCACACTGTCCCCATGCCCTTCGATGGCTACCTCGGCGAGGGGCACCGGCCCTTTGCCTGGTTCGAGTCGCTGCTGTCCGACCGCGGTTCCGGCCTGGATCGCCCGGCCGCCGCCATCGTCGAGACGGTGCAGGGGGAGGGGGGTCTCACCGCCGCCAGCGTCGCGTGGCTGCAGGAGCTCGCCGCCATCTGCGCTCGTCACGACATCCTGCTCATCGTCGACGACGTCCAGATGGGCGTGGGACGGACCGGCCCGTTCCTTTCCTTCGAGGTCGCCGGGATCGAGCCCGACCTGGTCTGCCTGTCCAAGTCGATCTCGGGTTTCGGGCTGCCGATGTCGCTGCTGCTCATCAAGCCCGAACACGATCAGTGGACGCCCGGCGAGCACAACGGCACGTTCCGCGGCAACAACCACGCCTTCGTGACGGCCACCGCAGCGCTCGACGCCTTCTGGCGCGACGACGCCCTGCAGCAGGGGACGCTGCGCAAGGGCGAGCACGTCGCCGAGCGCCTCAGCCGGGTCATCGGCGACCGTCCCGGCCTTGCGGCTCGGTTGAAGGGCCGCGGCCTGGCCCGTGGCCTGGAGTTCGCCGACGCCCCGCTGGCGGACAAGATCTCGGCCGCTGTCTTCGAAGCCGGCCTGCTCATCGAGACGGCGGGGCCGGACGATCAGGTCCTCAAGCTCATGCCGCCGCTGGTCATCACCGACGACGAGCTCGATCGTGGCCTGGACATCGTCGTGGAGGCCATCGATCGCGTCACCGGGTGAGGATGCCCCTCACGTTATGTCAACTTCTCGGGTAGCGGCCCCGGGGAGCGGGGAGCGGGGAATCTCCACCCCGCCTCCACCCCGGGGCCGATGCGAGGTCCGCGTTCGCCGACGAGCATCGACGGCATGGTCAACACGCTCCTCGGGCTCGCCGTCCTGGTCCTGCTCGTCGTTCGGCAGACCGTCCCGCGCCGCGTCAAGGAGGACGGCTCGCTGCGACCCGCGCTGATCCTCGGCGGCATCGGCTTGGTGCAGACGATCGGCGCCGTCCGCGCGGCCGGCAGCGTCCCCGCGGCAGCCGTCGGCCTGCTCGTCCTCAGCCTCGCCGTCGGTGCCGGTTTCGGCGTGTGGCGCGCGACGACCGTCAGGCTGTGGCGCGACTCGGCGGGTGCACTGTGGCGACGCGGGACGACGTGGACGGCGACACTCTGGATCGTCGGAATGGCCGTACACCTTGCCGGCGATGTCGTGATCGACAGGATGGCCGGCGCGCCGCACCATCTCGCCGGGGCGACGGTCATGCTCTACCTGGGCGTCTCGCTCGGTGCGCAGGCCGAGGCCATCCGTGCTCGGGCCACCCGGGCGGAACCTCGTTCCCTTGCGCCGATAATGCACATTATGTCATTCCGAGAGGATTGATCCGGCACCGCGGGTGGCTCTGCCGGTGGGCGGCAATACCCGACCGAGGCCGTTCGTCCGCTTCGTGCCAGTCTGGCCTCATGGTCCAGAACCTCTTCCCCGCGCAGGATCTCTCCGGACTGGTGGGGCATCGTTTCGTCTACACCTACGCCAACGGCTGGCAGTACGAGATGTACGTCAAGAACGCGACGACCATCGACTACCGCATCCACTCCGGCCACGTCGGCGGCCGGTGGGTGAAGGACCAGACCGTCGACCTGGTGAGGCTGGACGACGACTGCTACAAGGTCTCCTGGACCGAACCCACCGGCACCTGCGTCGCCGTCAACGTCCTGCCGCACCGCGGGATCATCCACGGCGTGATTTTCTTCCCGCGGTGGATCGAACTGGACGGACAACGCACGGTGCTGTTCCAGAACGACCACCTGGAGCTGATGCATCGCTACCGCGATGCCGGCCCGACCTACCCGATCCACGTCGTCCCGGAGTTCGCGCAGATCACGCTGTTCGAGCAGGTCGGGGTCGACGACGACGAGGTGATCGCCTGCGCGCCGCAGGACCTGCCGGCCGGCTACTTCGACCGCTGAGGCGGCGACGGTGACGCTCGGTGAGCATCCGCCGCGCGCGCCTTCACGATGAGCGCGGTGCTGTGGTCGAGATGGTCCCGGACGGCGTCGGGGCCGCGGGACATCAGCTCGTCCAGGTAGCCCTCGTGCTCCGCGGCCAGCCCGGCGACCGTGTAGTCGGGCCGGACGTGCACCAGCAGCAGCAGCATCTCCGAGTGCAGGCGGCGGTAGGCGTCGGTGATGCGCGGACTGTCCGCGGCGGCGACGACGGCGGTGTGCACCGCGGCGTGGGCGGTGGCGACGGCGGGCCAGTCGTCGCCGGCCGTCCCCCGCATCGCGGCGATGGCTGCCAGGATCGGCGCCAGAACGGCGTCGGGCCAGTCGTCGCCGTGTCGTTGCCGCAGCAGCCGGACGGCCTCGCTCTCCAGCGCCCCGCGCAGCTCCTGCAGCGCGCGGACGTCGGCGTCACTGAAGCTGGTGACACGCACGCCCCGATACGCCTCGGCGAGGACGAGCCGCTCGTCGGCGAGACGAGCCAGCGCGGCGCGCACCGTGTGTCGCGAGACGTCATGAGCCGCAGCGAGTTCCTCCTCCCGCAACGGCGTCTCCGGCGGCATCTCGCCGGCGAGGATCTGCCGCCGCAGCTGGTCGGTCAGCAGCGCCGTGCCGGTGGGACCCGGCGGCGCGTCACGCCGGCGCGGGGACACCGGACTCCCCCGGTACGCGTCGACGGGCCCCGAGGACGGCCAGCCCGGCACCCAGGACGACGACTCCCAGTGCCGCCGGCGCGCTCACGTGCTCGTCGAGGACGACGACGCCGAGGACGGCGGCACAGAGCGGCTCGGCGAGCGTCAGCGTGGCGACGGTGCTCGCCGCCAGCGTGCGGAGCCCGAAGCCGAAGAGCAGGTAGGCGACGGTGGTGGTGACGATTCCGAGCCAGAGGACGAGGGCGATCCCGCGACCGGTGAGCAGCCAGCCGGGGCCCGAGGCCAGCAGCACCGGGACGGCGACGACGCCTGCCCAGCCGAAGAGCGCCGCCATCGCCCCCTCGGACGACCAGCCGCGGTCCACCAGTTCCTTGGCCGCGACCGCGTAGAGGGAGTACGAGATCCCGGCGGCCAGCGACCAGACGATCCCGGCGTGGACGTCGGCGAGCCCGCCGTCGGCCACGCCGGCCACGAGGGCCAACCCGACGAGGGCCAGGGCTGTGGCCAGATACCAGCGCGGCTGAGGCCGCTGACCACGCAACAGCGCATCCAGGACGCCGGTCGCCACTGGCGCGGAACCGAGTGCCACCACCGTGCCGATGGCCACGCCGTTGGACGACGTCCCGGCGAAGAAGGCGGGCTGGTATGCCAGCACCCCCAGCGCCCCGCCGACCACGACGAGACGGCTCGGCACCCGCGCCAACGCTCCGTATGCCGACGGTGGCGCTCCCCCGGCGACGATGCCGCCGACTCCGGCGACGGTCCTGTCGCTGCGAGCGCGCCGCAGCAGGACGAGGGCTGCGAGCAAGCCACCGCCCAGGGCGATGCGTCCCGCGCCGATCGACAGCGCCGACGCGCCGGTGTCGGCAAGGGCCTTGGACGTTCCCGTGGTGGCAAAGCACACCGCCGCCGCCAGCACAGCCAGGATCGATCTCACCGGAACATTGTTACACAATGCTCGGAGGATCAGAACTCGAAGTAGCGGTCGTGATGCAACCGGCAGCCGGGATTGAACCCCGCCCCGCACGCCGGACAACGGTCGTCGGCGGCCAGGTAGCCGGCCACCGTCATCACCTCGCCGCAGACCCCGCAGAGGACGGCCGGCTCGTCGCGTCGGGCCAGCGGCCACGGCCGGGAAGGGTGATCCGCCTCCCCGGCGTGGCAGGCGTCGCAGGGATAGAAGCGGTCGCAGCAGGCGAAGCGCAGCGCGATGACGTCCAGCGGCGAGTGCCAGTGGGCGCACCGTGTCTCATCGTCGAGGATGGCCCCGTGCACCGTCGGCCGTGGCGTGGACGTCACCGGCTCGGGAAGACGAAGCGAGTGCAGTCGGTCGGGAAGGTGAACCACGCTAGCGCCCGCGTGGGAACGATCACCCGCAGCCCGCCGCCCGCCTCGTCGGACCAGGCGTCGGCCGCCGGCGCATAGTCCGGGTGGTACTTGCCGAAGGCCACCGAGAGCCGCTCCCCCAGCTCGTCTGGCTCGGCCCGGGTCGGCCTCGACCGTCCCTCGACGATGACGACCTCGGTGCCGCTCTCCAGCGTCAGCGTCACCGCCGGGTTCTGCGCCACGTTCCGGGCGTGCCGGGTCGTCGGCGCCCCGTCGTAGTAGAAGCGGTCGTCCAGCCAGACACCCCAGCGCGGCACCGAGTGTGGCGTCCCGTCCGGCCGGACGGAGGCCAACCAGTAGTGCTTCGCCCGGATCAGCCGCGTCGCGACGACGTCCCAGGCGAGCAGACCGTCGCTCGTCTCGGGCAGGCCGTAACCCGCCGGCATCGCGGGACGGTCGGCATTCGGGACGGCGATCATGACCCCGAGATTAGGCAGCGGGTCCGACAACGCGCCCCCGGGCGAGCCCACGACATCCGCGCGCCCGGGGTGTCAGGCATGATTCCTGCCCGTGAGCGAGGTACGCACCGATGCGACATCCACCCCGGCCCCCCGCAACCGAGTCGATCGGTACTTCTCGATCACCGAGCGCGGCAGCACCGTCGCCCGCGAGCTGCGCGGCGGCCTGGTCACCTTCGTGGCGATGGTCTACATCGTCGTGCTGAACCCGATCATCCTGGGTAACGGCATCGACGCCAACGGCAACCACCTCGGCGGCGGCAGCAACGCCGCCAACGTCGCGGGCATCGCCGCCGTCACCGCGCTCGTCGCCGCCTTCTTCACCCTGCTCATGGGCATCGTCGGCCGGTACCCCTTCGCGCTCGCCACGGGGCTGGGCCTCAACGCCTTCGTCGCGTTCCAGGTCGCCGCGAAGATGTCCTGGCCCGCCGCGATGGGCATGGTGGTCCTCGAGGGCCTGGTCATCACCCTGCTGGTGATCACCGGGTTCCGGACGGCGGTCTTCCACGCCATCCCGCGCGAGCTGAAGTCGGCTATCGCCGTCGGCATCGGGCTCTTCATCGCCCTGATCGGTTTCGTGGACGCCGGGTTCGTCCGACCCGGCTCGCCGGTGCTGCAGATCGGTGGCCCGAAGGGGCTCGGCGGCTGGCCGCTGCTGGTCTTCGTGCTCACGCTCCTGCTCATCGCGGTGCTCATGATCCGCAAGGTCAGGGGCGCGCTGCTCATCGGCATCGCGGCCGCGACGGTCCTCTCGGTGATCATCGAGGCCATCGCCCACGTCGGACGCTTCGACACCAAGACGAACCCCTACGGCTGGCAGCTCAACGTCCCCAGCTTCGACGGAAAGCATTTCGGCGCACCCGACCTGAGCCTCTTCGGCACCTTCTCCCTCGGCGGTGGCGTCAGCGCCGTCGGCATCGTCTCGGCCATCGTCATCATCTTCTCGCTGGTGCTCTCGGACTTCTTCGACGTCATGGGGACGACGATCGGCCTCGGCAGCGAGGGCAAGTTGCTCGACGAGAAGGGCAACCTCCCCCGCATCGGACCGGTGCTCTTCGTCGACGGCGTCGCGGCCGTCGGCGGCGGTGTCGCCGGCGCCTCGTCGGCCACGACCTACGTCGAGTCCGCCGCCGGCATCGGCGACGGGGCCCGCACCGGGCTGGCCAGCGTCGCCACCGGGCTGCTCTTCGCGGTGACGATCTTCCTCTCCCCGCTCGCGCAGCTCGTGCCCTCGGAGGCCGCGACCCCGGCACTCGTCGTGGTCGGCGTGCTGCTCATGGGGCAGATCCGCGAGATCGACTTCCGCGACCTGTCGATCGCGATCCCCGCATTCCTCACCATCGTGCTGATGCCCTTCACCTACTCGATCACCAACGGCGTCGGCGCCGGCTTCATCAGCTGGGTGGTCATCCGGGTCGCCACCGGCAAGGCACGCTCGATCCACCCGCTGCTCTGGGTCGTCGCCGTCCTCTTCACCGTCTACTTCGCCATCGCGCCGATCAAGACGCTCTTCGGCATCAGCTGAGGCGGCTCGGCACGGCCAGACGGCGTCAGGCCGAGGGGTACAGCCCCTCGGTGTAGGACGGCCCGTAGTAGGCGTCGAGGTCGGCAAGGGTGTCGTCCTGCCGTTCGAGGGCCTTGGCCAGGACGGCGCGGCGGGGCACCGCGTCGGGCTCCCACGTCGTCGGGTCCCAGAGCGAGGAACGCAGGAAGGCCTTCGAGCAGTGGTGGAAGACCTCCTCGACCGTGACGACGAGGGCCAGCAGCGGACGGTGACCGCGCACCACCAGCTCGTCGAAGTAGGGGGCGTCTGCCACGATCCGGGCCCGGCCGTTGACCCGCAGCGTGTCGCCCCGGCCGGGAACGAGGAAGATCAGTCCGACCTGCGGGTTCTGCAGCAGGTTGCGGAAGCCGTCGGCGCGACGGTTGCCGGCACGCTCGGGGAGGACGATCGTCCGGTCGTCGAGGACGTGCGCGACGCCGCCGCGCGGTCCCACCGGATCGCCCTTGGGTGAGACGTCGCAGCGACCGGACGCATCGGCGGTCGCCACCAGGCACAGCGGCGACGCCGCCAGCCACTGCCGGTCCAGCTCGTGCAGCACCGGACGGTCCTTGGCCAGCACCCTCGGCGCGGGCCGGCCGAGCAGGGCCTCGAGCTGATCGACGTCGGTGATCTCGGTGCTCACCGCTCCACTCTGGCGCGTCGGTCAACCCGACCTGCGCCGGCTCACTGCTCCTTGCTGCAGCGCCAGGTGGTCCGTCCGCCGACGGTGTCCCGCGTCATCTCGGCCCCGCACCGGGGACAGTGGCCGCCCCGGACGCGGTGCTCGATGATCTCGCCGGTGTGGACGCCGCCCTTCGCGATCGCAGCGCGGATGCCCTTGCGCAGCTCGCGGTGCAGTCCGGTGAGCTCGTCCGCGCTCAGCTCGGCGGCGGACCGCCGGGGATCGACGGCGGCCTGCCACAACACCTCGTCGGCGAGGAGGTTCCCGACGCCGGCGATGGCGTGTTGGTCCATCAGCCGCGCCTTCACTGGTGCGGTGCTGCGACCGATGATGTCGCGGAACTCGCCGACACCCACCTCGCCGGCGTCGGGGCCGAGAGCATCGACGTCCGGATCGAGGTAGACGCGGCCGAGACGGCGCTTGTCGAAGAGCCGCAGCGTCCCGCCGTCGGCGAAGGTGAGGGTGAAGCGATCCCACTCCGGCTTGTGCGCCGATGATCGCACCGGCTTGCCGTTGCGTGCGTAGTCACCGCCCTCGCGGGTCTCGCCGGAGTCGCGACTGACGAAGATCCGTCCCGCCATCCCCAGATGGACGGCCAGCAGCGGCCCGGCTGCCCGCGACCGTCCCGACCCGGAGGTCTCGCACCACATCAGCTTGCCGCGCCGATGCGCGGCGACCAGGCGGCGGCCGACGAGGGCCCGGCCGATCTCCCCCGCGGCGTGCGGCCGACAGACATACGTGTCGTTGTCATCCACGTCGACAATGCGCCGCTGCAATGCGTGATCGGCGATGACCGTGCGCGCTGATTCGACCTCGGGGAGTTCTGGCACAGGCCCAGCCTGCCCCCGCCGGCGGCGGCTCTCACCGGCAGCAGAGGCCGGCGCCGAGTCCGCTGGACGCAGCCGGAGCCGCGTTTTCCGGCCCTCTGCAGCATTTGGATGTCGCCCTGCGGCATGCGTCCATGATCGACACCACAGCCTCGTTGATCAACATCGGGACCTTCGTCAGGGGGGTCTCGGGGACCTCGGACCCGGCCCGTTCTCCGTTAGCCCCGCGTTAGGCAATTGGGCGTGCGAATCGATGAATTGGGCGCAATAGTTCTCGATAACAAACACGAACCGAACAGGTTCCGGGTGCTCTCCCCCGCGGGGAGCCTGACCCGGGTGGGGCCTAGCGGTCACGAGCGAAGGGGCAGCGGCGAGACATGACGAACACCGACATCCAGCACCGGCCAGCCGAGCGCACCGGGGTCAGCTTCCCCGGCTACGCCATCGCCGCGATCGTCCCGTGCTTCAACGAGGAGGCCGCGATCGAGAAGGTCGTCCGCGACCTGCGCGCCAGCGTGCCGGGCATGGAGATCTACGTCTACGACAACAACAGCACCGACCGGACCGCCGAGGTCGCCCGCAGGGCCGGCGCGATCGTCCGCCGCGAGCTGACCAAGGGCAAGGGCAACGTCGTCCGCCGCGCCTTCGCCGACATCGACGCCGACATCTACCTCATGATCGACGGCGACGACACCTACGACGCCGCCGCGGCGCCGGCCATGATCCAGAAGCTCATCGACGGCCCCTACGACCACGTCCTCGGCGTCCGCGAGCCGGAGACCACCGGCGACTCCGCCGACAGCGCGTACCGCCCCGGCCACGAGCGCGGCAACCAGCTGCTCAACGCCGTCGTCGGCAAGGTCTTCGGCACCAACGTCGAGGACATGCTCTCCGGCTACCGCGTCTTCTCCCGTCGTTTCGTCAAGAGCTTCCCGGCGGCTTCGCGCGAGTTCGAGATCGAGACCGAGCTGACCGTGCACTACCTCTCGACCCGCGTCCCGGCCGCCTCGGTGAAGGTCGGCTTCCGCGACCGGCCCGCCGGCAGCGAGTCCAAGCTGCGCACCTACCGTGACGGCTTCAAGATCCTCAGCCTCATCGTCAACCTGGCCCGGCACGAGCGCCCGGTCCCCTTCTACGGGGCTATCGCCGCCTTCTTCGGACTGCTGCTGCTCGCCGACCTCCCGCTGGGGCTGCACGCCGTCGCCGCGACCTGCGCCGCCCTGGCCGGCATCTCCCTGATGCTGGGTCTCGTCCTCGACGGGACGCGCAAGAGCCGCTACGAGACGAGCCGGCTGAGCTACCTGGGCCACGCCGCGGTCGAGGTCCGGCCGGAGCTGCTCATGAACGACGCCGTCAACGACGCGCTGCTCCGTCCGGTCGCCGCTGCGGTCTGACCCCCTCCCCCCGGCTGCGGTCCGCCGCGTGTCGCGCCATGATCGACGGGTGACGACACGCGGCGGTTCCGTGGCCGGACGCCGTTCGGGCCGGCGACACGGTCTTCGCGTGCTGCCGACCCTGGCAGTGCTGCTGGCCGCCGGGGGCATCGCGACGGCGGTCTCGCCCGATCTGCGACAGCAACTCACTGACTCCGTCACCAGGCAGGACGCGGGATACCTCGAAATCTTCTTCGTCGACGAGCAGCGCGCCCGCGCCTGTCCGGTCGACGGGGACGGCCGGGTACAGGTCGATGTCGCTGTCCGCAGCCACTACGACGACGCCCGGACGCTCGACTGGACGGTGACCGTCACGCCCGATGGCGGCACCGTCCGGGCGCAGCGCGGCCGCGTGGAGCTGCCGGCCCGCGGCGATGCCGAGTTCACCGCCCGCGTGCCGGTACCGTCACCAAGCGCAACCGGAGGCACACCGCCGCCGTACACGGTATCGGTGGTCCTGGCCGGTTACCGGGAACGTCTTCTGCTGCACTGCTGACCACGACGAGTACGAACCAGCTCGACCAGGAAGGCCCGAGTCGTCATGAACGCCACCGCCCTGCGGCCGGTCGACGCGATCGATCGTGCCTGGGCCGGTGTCTGGTACTCGCGGTCGGTGCTCCGGGTCGACATGCCGGGCTTCGAGCAGCTGCGGGCGGCGCTGGGCTCGCTGGTGGCCTCGGCCTCGGGGCTGGCCCGGTGGACCACCGCCGACCAGCTGCGCTGGCAGCCGGTCACGCGCTTCGAGCTCGACGACTGGCTCGACGAGACGCTGGTGAGCCACCCGGCAGCCGACCCCACCCCCGACGCCGTGCTGCGCCATCACCCGCGGCAGCTGACGCGAACGCCCTTCCGACTGCTGGCCGGTGCGGATTGGCTCAGCATCCGCGCAACCCATGCCTTCGGCGACGGCTGGAGCAGCGATCACCTCTTCGGCGAACTGCTGCGGCGGGCCCGCATCCTCGCCGAGGGGGGCATCCTCGCCGACGACCCGCCGTGGCAGGTGCTCTCCGGACGGCAGCGGGACCGCCTCATCCGCGGTCAGGTGTGCCGGCACCTGCGTACCGTCGCGTGGGCGCTGCGGCATCGCGACGAGCTCGCCGGCGGCGTCTACGAGCCCGCCGGTCCGGACGTCGCCCCCGGCCGCGACGCGCTGCTGGAGATCAGCAGCGGTCCCGGCTTCCCGAAAGTGCTGCGACGGTTGCGCGACGAGCTCTTCCCCGGCATCTCGGCGGCTGCCGTCGGCATGGTCGGCCTCCGGGCCGCGATGGCCGCCGTCCTCCCCCCGCCCCGTCCCGGCTTCGAATGTCTCTTCAACACCCGCAGCGCCGAGGCGGGGACCGCAGACGCCTTCGGCAACTGGTCCGCCGGGGTTTTCGTGCGGCCGTCCGACGACTACGACCCGGCCGCGGTCTCGGCCGAAATTCAGCGGGTGCGGGCCTCGGGACTGCCGGAGCTGGCCCACGCCTCGCTGCGGCGACGCGGTGGCTCCGCCGCCGACGCCCCGGTCCTCATGCCGCGCGCCGAGGGTGCGCCGCGCCTGACGATGTCCTACATGCAGGCCCACACCATCGACCCGGTCATCCCGGGCCTGCGCCACAACGAGTCGGTGCTGAGCACCTCGACGCGACCCAACGGCGCCGACTCGGTCTCGGTGCAGCAGTTGGAGGCAGCGGGTCGATCCCACATCTCGGTGGCCTACTTCCCCCATGCGGTCTCCGGTGACGCGCTGCGGACGGCGGTGGAGAACTTCCTGACCGATCCCCGCGGCTGCCTTCTCGAGCGGCCGACGGCGCGGCTGCGATGACCGCGGTGGTCGACCGTCCGACAGCCGGGCAGCCCCGGCTGTCGTCCGGCAGGGCGGTCGCCACGCTCGCCGCCTGGCTGCTCGCGGTGGCGGTCGGGCAGACGCTGGTGTTGATCGACATCGGTGTCCCCGTGCTGCGGCAGGCCGCGGGTGCGGCCGTGCTGGTGGGCCTACCGGTCGCGCTGCTCACCCGACGCTGGCGCGAGCGGTTGGGCACTTTGCCTGCCTTCCTCTACGCCGTGGGGGCCACCTGCTTCGCGCTGCTCGCGGTACCGCTGGTGATCAACACGGCGCTGCCGTGGCTCGGCGTCGATCGGCCGCTGTCCCGGCCGGCCCTCGTCGCGGCCTGGACCGTGGTCGACCTCGCCCTCGTCGTGCGCTACCGGCCGGGACTGCCCCGGCGGCAGACACTGCGACGGGTCGGCGGCATCGTGTGGCGAGCGCGACTGCAGCCCGCCGTCACGCTCGCAGCGGTCGCGGTGCTCCTCGCCGTTACGGGGGCCGTCCGCCTCAACAACGGGCACGGCGGCGCCGTGGCCGTCCTCGCCCACGCCGCCGCCATCCTCGCGGCCGCCGCGGTGACGCTGCGCCGCGGCTCCCGAGCGCGCGACGTCACCGTCATCTATCTCAGCGGGCTCGCGCTGCTGCTGGGGACGTCGCTGCGCGGCTGGTACATCACCGGTCACGACATCCAGAACGAGTACCTGGCCTACCTGTACACCCACCGCGACGAGCACTGGGTGATGTCGGCCTACCCGACGCCGTACAACGCCTGCCTCAGCGTCAACATCCTGCCGCACACGCTCGGGGTGTACCTCGGCCTGGACGGCGTCGTGGTCTTCAAGGTCGTGCTGCAGGCGCTCTTCGCGCTCGTGCCCGTCTGCGTCTACGTCATCGCCCGTCGCGTGGTGCCCGCGCGGCTGGCGGCGCTGTCGGTCCTGCTCTTCATGGCCTTCCCGACCTTCTACACCGACATGCCGTTCCTGGTCCGGCAGGAGGTCGCCTACGTCTTCGTCGCGCTGGTGCTGCTGGCCGCGACCCAGGACGGCTGGAGCGTCCGCCGCTGCCGGATCGCCAGCTACGGCTTCGCCGTCGGCGTGATCATGTCGCACTACGCCACGACGTACCTGCTCGTCATCACGCTGGTCATCGGCCTGGCCGGCGTCGGGCTCGGCCGGATCAGGCGACGGTTCGGACGTCGGCGCGAGCGGCTGGCCGTCGCCCGCGCGCCCCGGCCAGACCGACCCCGCCACGCCCACCGCGGCGCGCAGATCCGGCGGCACGGTCCGCTGATCCTGCTGCACCCGCTGGTGGTGATCGCCGCCGCCGCGACGGCCTGGACCTGGAGCACGCCGCTGACGCACTCCGGCGGGCACCTCGCCGAGACCGTCAACACCCTCGCCTCGGCGCTGATCAAGGGCGACTCGCTCGCCGGTTCGTCGGACCTGAAGTACAGCGTGGTCTTCGGCAGCGGGCCGACCGAGGCCGAACGTCTCGCCGACTACGTCGCCGACGTCCGCGCCGAGCGGGACAAGGAGAAGGCCGCGGACTTCGTCTTCCCGCGGCCGACCGGGGACGTCGCCGAACCGCAGGTCGCCGAGCGCGAACCGCTCCCGCTGACACCCGTCGGCCGCGCGCTGGACGGCGCCGGCCTGCCGGTCGGCGCCCTCAACGCTCTGCTGCGGCTCGGCAGCGCCGCGGTGATCCAGCTGTCGCTGCTGCTGGGGCTGCTCGCCCTCGTCTTCTACTCCACGGTGACGCGGACCTTCTCCCGCGAGATGTTCTGGCTCGTGCTGGGCAGCATCGGCGCGCTCGCCAGCGTGGCGGTGGTGCCGGGACTGTCGGCCAGCTATGGCGTGCTGCGCGCGTTCCAGCAGACATTGATCTTCGCCGCGCCCGTCGTCGCGATCGGGCTGATGTCGGTGACCGCGCCGCTGCGACGGGTCCGTCCCGCCCTGCCGACGGTCGCTGCGACGGGCGTCGGGACGCTGGTCGGCGTCACCCTCACCGGTGCGCTGCCGGCGACCCTCGGCGACTACGACGCGGTGCTCTCGCAGAGCAACAGCGGCGCCTATTACGAGCAGCTCTACACCGCCGCACCCCAGCTGGCGACGGCCCGCTGGCTCGCCTCGGCCACCCGGGGCAAGGGACTGCAGTACGCCAACGCCTCCGACATCGTCGCTGTCACCCGGTTGCAGATGTACCTGCCCCGCTCGGTCACCGTGGACAGCCAGTTCCTGCCGCTGCAGCTGCGCAAGGGCGTCTACCTGGTGCTGGGGCCGCAGACCGTGGACGACGGCACCGCCGGCGTCTTCTACACCGGCGACGTCTTGACGTACCGCTACCCCACCGCGGCGGTGGAGCGGCGGCTCGACGTCGTCTACAGCACCCCCGGCAACCGGGTGCTGCGGTGATCGCGCGTGCCCGCGCGGCGCTGCGCGATCCGCTGATCCGCAACTCGGTGCTGATGCTGCTCACGACGCTGTCGATGGCCGGTGTCGGCGCGATCTTCTGGGTGGTGGCGGCGCGGGTGGCCTCCCGCACCGAGATCGGTCTGGCCAGCTCGCTGGTGGCGACGACGGAGGCCCTGGCCATCTTCGCCCAGCTCGGATTGAACGTCAGCCTGCTGCGGGTGCTCCCGCGAAGTGACGAGCGCGCCTCCGACGTGCTCGTGACCTGCAGCGTCGTCGGCGCCGTCGCGACCCTGCTCGGCCTCGGTTACGCCACCCTGCTGCCGGCGGTCGCCCCCGATCTCGCCGACGTCGTGACCTGGCCCTGGCTGGCACCGTTGTTCGCCGTCCTGGTCGCCGGCACGGCCTTGAACCAGCTGACCGACTCGATCTTCCTCGGCATCGACCGGGTGCTGTCGAACCTGTGGGTCAACGGCGTCATGCTCAGTGCGGTCCGGCTGGTCGTGCCCTTCCTGCTCGGCGGTGCCGGCGCCTTCATGATCTTCGGCGCCGTGGCCGGCTCGGCGCTGCTGGCGGCCGTGGTGAGTCTGGTGTCGATCCTGCGCCACCTGCCCGACCGGCCCCGCCGCAGGCTGTCGCGCGAGCTGCGGAGCTCGGCCCGACTCTCCGGAGCCAGCTACCTGTCCAACGTCCTGTACATCGCGCCGCAGCTCGTCTTCCCGGTGCTGATCATCAACGCGCAAGGCCCGGCCCAGAGCGCGGTCTTCTTCATCAGCTTCCAGATCGTCACGCTGCTCAACCACGCCGTCTACATGATCAGCAACTCGATGTACGCCGAGGTCTCGCGCGAGCCGCAGCGGGTCGCCGAGATCGTCGCGAAGGCCGGCCGGACCATCGCGGTCGCCTCCTTCGGCGGGATCGCGATCCTGCTGCTCGCCGCGCCGCTGGTCCTGGCGATCTTCGGCGGCGGCTACAGCAGCGCCGGCGCGACGACGCTGCGGGTCCTCGCGTTGGGGACCGTCGGCGTCGGCTTCAACTACTGGTCCGCGGTGCGGCTGCGGATCGCGCAACACGTCACGGCGATGGTGTCGGTGCAGCTCTTCGCCACCGTCGCGGTGATCGCCCTCGCCGCTGCCGCGGCGCCGCACGGCATCGCGTGGGTGGCCGCGGCCTGGGGCGCCGGCCAGCTCGCCGGTGGTGCGCTCGGCTATCTGGTGAGCCGCACCGTGGCGCCGATGACCGACGGCGCGGACCATCTGCCGCTCCCGAACCTCGACTCCCCCGAGGCGATCGCGTGACCGGGCCGTCCCGGCGCCGGACGGTGGCGATCGTCGCCCCGCGCTACACCGAGCTCGGCGGCATGCAGAACTACGCCCGCCGGGTCGCGGCGTGGCTGCGCGAGCGCGACGACGAGTTCGACATCGTCGTCATCTCCACCAAGGACGGCCTGCGCCGCGACGAGACCGTCCTCGACGGGGTGCGGGTGATCCGCCTCGGCACCTGGCTGACGCTGTCGAACACGCCGGTGAACCCGCTCTGGGCGCCGCAGCTGCGACGCCTCTTCCGGCGGCTCGACGTCGACATCGTCAACGCCCACTCCCCGGTCCCGTTCCTGGCCGACCTCGCCGTCCTCACAGCGGGCGGGCGACCCAGCGTCCTGACGTATCACGCCGGCTCCCTGGTCAAGGGCAGCGGCGGCCTCGTGGACGCCGTGCTGCGCGGCTACGAGCGGCTGGTGCTCCCCCGCGTCTTCGCCCGCGCCGACCGGCACATCGCCGTCTCGCCCGTCGCCGCCAACCTCGCCACCGGCCGCGCGGTGACGATCACCCCGGGCGTCGACACGTCGGTGTTCCGGCCGGGTGAGGGTCGGGGCCGGAGCGTGGTCTTCACCGGCCGCATCGAGCGGACGTCGCGCTGGAAGGGCGTCCACGTCCTGCTCGAGGCCTTCGCCGCGGCCGCGACCCGGCTCCCCGACGCCACGCTGGAGCTCGTCGGGGACGGCGACGACGTGCCGCAGCTGCGGCGTCGCGCCGTCGAGCTCGGCATCGCCGACCGCATGCGGTGGCACGGCGCGCTGCCGCCGGCGGAGGTGGCGGCCGTCCTCGCCGATGCCGGCGTGGCGGTGCTGCCCTCGCTCACCGAGGCCGAGTCGTTCGGGATGACGCTGATCGAGGCGATGGCGGCGGGGCGGCCCGTCATCGGCTCCGACGTCGGCGGCATCCCGCATGTCGTCCGCGACGGGGTGGACGGGCTGCTGGTGCCGCCCGGTGACGTCCCCGCCCTGGCCGACGCCCTCGTCCGGGTGCTGGACGAGCCGGGGCTCGCCGAACGGCTCGGCGCCGCCGGCCGCCGCGCGGCCGAAGAGACCTGGGACTGGCGACGACAGGAGGAGCGGACCATGGCGCAGCTGCGGGGCGGGGCAACCGACGGAGCGACCACCGAGGCGACACCCGCCCGAACGCGGCCGCGGCTGGCCGTGGTGACCGATAGCGTCGCGCCCTGGCACACCGGCGGCAAGGAGCAGCGGCAGCACGAGCTCTACACCAGGCTCGCCGCGCGCGGCTACGAGGTCGACATCTACACGATGCCGTGGTGGCGTGACGATCCCGAGCTGGCCGGCCGCCGCACCGTCGAACGGGAAGGGGTCCGGTTCCACGCCCTCTCCCCGTTCGTCCCGCTCTACACCAAGGGCCGCCGCAGCATCCTGCAGGCACTGGTCTTCGCCGTCGCGACGCTGCGGATGATCACCCGCCGCTTCGACGTCCTCGAGGTGGACTCCATCCCGTTCCTGCCGGTCTTCCCCACCCGGCTGGTGGCGTGGCTGCGGCGCAAGCCGATGACCATGACCTCGCACGAGTACTGGGGATCGCAGTACTGGGCGGACTACCTCGGCGGGTCGGGACCGATCGGCCGCCTCGCCGGCCTGGTCGAGCGCACCGCGGTGCGGCTGCCGGACCGCGTCGTCGCGGCGTCGGAGGGCACGGCCGAGCGGCTGCGAGCCGAGGGGGTTCGTGACGTCCGGGTCGTGACGCCCGGCATCGGGGCGGACGTCCTCGCGGCACCGCTCGGGGCCGAGCCGCATGACGCGGCCGGCACGCTGCGGCTGGTCTGCGCCGGACGGCTGCTGGACCACAAGCGGGTGGACGTCGCGATCCGGGCGGTCGACGTCCTCGGCCGCCGCGGCGTCCCCGTCGTCCTCACCGTCATCGGCCAGGGGCCGGCGGCCGACGAGCTGCAGCAGCTCAGCACCTCCCTCGGCGTGGCCGACCGGGTCAGCTTCGCGCCCTTCCTCCCGGAGCACCGTGATGTCCTGGCCCGCTTCGCCGAGGCCGACCTGCTGCTCTTCCCCTCGGTGCGGGAGGGATTCGGGATGGTGGCGATCGAGGCGATGGCCGTGGGCACGCCGGTCATCACCAGCGACCACCCCGACAACTTCGCGCGGCACCTCGTCACCACCGGCCGCAACGGGGCCGTCTGCGCAGCCGACCCCGACGCCGTCGCCGACGCCGTCCTGGCCTGCCGGGAGCGGCTGCCGGAGCTGGCCGAGGGTGCGCGCGTCACCGCCGCCGGCTTCGACTGGGACGTCATCGCCGAGCACGCCGATGCGGCGCTGCGAGACCTCTGAGCGCGCGGTGAGGTGCCGGCTCAGCGCAGCACGGCACGCAGCGCGGCGAACGCCGGCTTGCGGCTGCCGTCGCTGCGGAGCAGGCCGAAGTGGCCGGCCACGGTGCCGAGGGCGGGGATGTCGCGGTAGGTGTCGACGAAGAAGGCGCCGATCGTCGCCGGTGACGCGCCGGCCAGCCGGGCCCCCTCGACCAGGATGCGGGCCTGCGTCGCCTCGCTGACCAGCCGTGCCGAGGCGGCGCCGGCGGCAGTGGGGGCGCCGAAGGCGGTGATCCACACCGGCGTCCGGCCGAGCCCGACCGCGGCGAGGGCACGCCGGAGCTGCCGGTCGCCGGCGGCCGGGTTCGCGATGAGCTGCCAGGCGTTCAGCGGGACGGCCCTGCTGCCCGGCCGGCGGGGATAGGTGTACGGGTCGTAACCGACGGCGTCGACGCGGCACCGTCCATCGGCGCAGGCGCGTCGCACGAAGGCGGCGGCGTCGACGTTGTCGCGGGTCGGGTCGCCGACAAAGGCCAGCCCACCGAGGATCACCCGGAGCCGGCTGCTCACCCCGCGCATCGCCCGGACCGTCGCCTCGAGCAGCCGGCCGTAGGCGGCGGGATCCGGGGAGGTCCAGAACTTGTCGATGTTGGGCTCGTTCCACACCTGGTAGGTCCGCACTCCCCGCGGCTCGTACCGGGCCACGACCCGGCCGGCGAAGGCAGCGAATTCGGCGACGCGCCGGGGCGGGCAGGCGAAGCTCCGGCAACCCGGTCGACGCGCCCATGACGGGGTGTAGCTCAGCAGCGCCAGCACGTCGATCTTCTCGGCGCGGGCTGCGCTGACGACCCGGTCCACGTCGGCCCACCGGAAAGCCTCCCGGGACACCGGCTGCACCGCGGCCCAGGAGACGTCGATGCGGATCCAGCGCATCCCGAGCGACCGGAGGTCGGCCATGGCGCGGGCCAGGCGGGCGTCGGACATCGCGTAGAGGGCCGCGCCGACGGTGAGGCCGGCACGCCGCGGCGGCTGCGGCTGTGGCGGTGACGACGTCGTCGAGCTACCGCTCGGGGTCGGTGTGGTCGAGCCGTCGCTGCGGCTCGGCGCGACGCTCGCGGCCGGGGCGGAGGGTGTCGCGGAGGCAACCGGGTCGGCGCTGCCCCGATCGGGACTGCCGTCGCGAGCGGCCAGGGCGACGACGCCGGCCACGGTCACGACCACCAGCAGGCCGACGAGCAGGACGAGCCACCCGGGGCGACGCCGCTCCCCGTCGGCCTCAGCGGATCCCTCGCGCACGACCGAATTTTACGGGCTTCTCGGACTAACGCTAAATCCGTGTTAGGCGTGAGGGACTTTAGGCCTTACAGTGGGAGCTGACGGGGGGTCGTCGGGGGACGTTGGTCCCGGATCGTCGGCCTCGCGGCCGGCGGTGATCGAAAGAGATGCCCCAGTGTCGCTTCGTCCCTCCCCGCGGCTGCGCCCCATCGTGCGCCGGCTGCTCGCCACCACGGTCGGTGCGGCCCTGCTCATCGGTGCCGCCACGACGCTGGCGACACCGGCCGCGGCGGCCGTCGCGACACCGAGCGAGCGCCCGGTGATGACCGCGAACGGGTTCATCGGCACCGTGGGCGTCAACATCCACAGCTACTACAACGACACCTCCTACGGCGACACCGACCGCATGATCTCGCTACTGCGGGGCCTAGGCGTGCGCCACGTCCGGGACGGCCTGGTGGCCAACCGTCCCGACGAGGTGGCGGCGCTGCGCAGCCTCGGCAGCAACGGCATCCGGTCGCTGCTCATCCTCGGCGGGACCACGAACGGCTCGACCCAGAGTGTCGACCCGGCCCAGCTGTCGGCGCTGTCGCAGGTCAGGCCCTACGTCGACGCCGTCGAGTCCAGCAACGAGTACGACTGCTCCGGCGACAGCTCCTGGGCCTCGCACCAGCGCAGCTACGCCCAGCAGCTGGTGCAGGCGCTGCAGGCCCGCGACGACTTCCGCTCCCTCGGCATCGTCGCCCCCTCCTTCTGCCGACCGGAGTCCGTGGCCGCCTTCGGCTCGGTGGCGGGACTCGCCTCCGTCGGCAATGCGCACGACTACGCCAACGGACAGGCCCCCGAGCTCGCGCTCGACTCGCGGCTGCCCGCCTGGTCGGCCACGCAGGGCGCCGCGCTGCCGCTGGTGATGACCGAGACCGGCTACCACAACGCGCTCAACTCGCCCTTCCCCAGCGTCGGCGTCACCGAGCGGACCGCCGCGGACTACACCGTCCGGACACTGCTCGAGGCGGCCCGGCTCGGCGTCGCCCGGACCTACCTCTACGAGCTGCTGGACGAGAAGCCGGAGCCCGGCCTGCGCGACCCCGAGCAGCACTACGGCCTGGTCCGGCAGGACGGCACCCCCAAACCCGCCTACACCGCGGTGCGCAACCTGCTCGCCGACATCGCGCTCGGCTCCCCGGCCGCGGTGACCCCGTCGGCGGCGACGCCGTCGGACGTCGTCTCCGTCCGGGGCGGCGGCAGCCTGCTGCGGACGATGTCCATCACGGATCCGAACGGCGGCGGCGAGACCCTCGCGCTCTGGCTGGCGACTCCGCTCGAGGACGCGGCGCACCAGCCGCTGGCCGACCCGGCACGGGCGGTGCAGGTCACGGTCAACGGCACCCATACCGCCACCGTCCGCCAGCCCTCGCGGGGCAACCAGACCACCACGGTGGGGACAGGCACGGGCTTCACTGTCCCGGTCGACGGCGGCGTGACACTGCTGCACCTCGCCCCGGTCGCCGCAGCCACCGCGGCGACGACGTCCTGCACCAGCCAGGCCGGGTACCCCGAGCTGGCGGCCCGGCTCGGCGCGCTGACCACCGACACCCTGGCGCCGTCGGAGTGGAGCGGCTCCCCCGCCGCCGCCACGCTGCTCCCGGACGGCGTCGCCGGCGGCAGCCGGGTCACCACCGACAGCCAGCGCATTCGTGTCGCGGTGCCGGCCGCGCCGACCTCGTGGACGATCTCGCTCTGGGCGCGCACCGATGCGGCGTCGGCGGACTTCGCCACCTTCGTCCGGGCCGTCGGCACCGGCGGTCCGGCCGCCGGCGGGCTGCTGCGAACCTACGACCTCCGCTCGGATGTCCCTTCCCACATGCAGCTCAGCGGCTACGGCCTGCCCGCGGCCGGCTCCGGTTACGGCACCGAGACCTGGGGGCACTCACTCACCGGCAGCTGGCAGCTGCTGTCGCTCTCCGTCGGCGACGGCAAGGCCACCGTCGCCGTCGACGGCGTCCCCGCCGGCACCGTCGCCAGCGGTGCCGGGGCGCTCACCGGTGTCGACGTCGGGGCCGTCGCAGGCTCGTTCCGGGGTTCGCTGGCCGGGCTGGCCGTCTTCGGCCGCGCACTGAGCGCCGACGAGCTGGGACGGCTCGCCACCACCTCGCCGGGTGCCTGCGCGCTCGATGCAGGGAGCGCACCGACCACCGACAGCGCGACGGCCCTGCCGCCGACGTCGGGCGCTACGACACCGACCAACTCGACCCCTCCGGCGACGACGTCCACGCCGACGAAGACCTCCGCGCCGACGAAGACCTCCGCGCCGACGAAGACCTCCGCGCCGACGAAGACGAACCCCACGGCGGCGGCTCGGGCGAAGGCGGCCGCGCAGGCGAAGGCAATCGCCAAGGCGAAGTCAGCGGCAAAGGCCAAGGCCCGTGCCAAGGCGAAGGCCAAAGCGAAGGCCAAGGCAATAGCCAAGGCAAAGGCCAAGGCGAAGGCAAAGCGAAGGCCAAGGCAATAGCCAAGGCAAAGGCCAAGGCGAAGGCAAAGACCAAGCCCAAGACCAAGGCGAAGAGCCGAGCGTCCCGCTGAGGCAACTGCCGGTGGCGGCCTGTGGCGATCGCGACGGGTACTACCGGCGCGGCGTGCCTGTCGGCTCGTCACACGTGGCGGACCGGGACCGGACCGCCGTGATCCGCGCCAGCCGCGCCGCGACCACCTCGACGACCGCCGGATCGGTGGCCATCCCCACGTGCCCCGCGTCGAGCTCCACCAGCTCCGCGGCGGGATCGAGGCAGGCGCGCCAGTCCAGGATGGCGTCGCTGCGGGAGTAGACGGAGGTGAACGGGACCTCGGCGGGGAACGGCGTGGCCAGCTCGGCGACGACCCTCGCCGCGCAGTCGCCGGTGGCGCAGTCGGCCGCGAGTACCCGCCGCAGGCCACGCTCGTGCAGCCGGAAGAGCAGCTCCAGCTGCTTGCGGACGTGCGAGGCCACCGCCAGGCGACCCGTGATCGGCGCGCTGAGCACGACGGCGCCGGCGACCAGTTCCGGACGCCGACGCGCGGCGAGAGCCGTCACCATCCCGCCCCGGCTGTGACCGATCAGCGTCACCGGCCGGCCCTCGGCGGCGACGACGCTCTCGAGCCGCGCGATCAGCCGGGTCACCATCGCCTCGGTGCAGCCGATGTTGGCGCCCAGTTCGCTGCGGAAGGTGCGGTGGCCCCGCCGCCGCAGCTCCCGGAAGAGCAAGGTCAGCGAGACGTCGCCGGAGAGGAACCCCGGCACGAGGAGCACGGGCGTCGCCTCGCTCGGTGCTGGCTGTGGCACCGGCCGGCCGACCATGCGCAGCATGCGGCGGTAGGCCCGCAGCTCGGTGGCCCGGGCGCCGGCGGCGGGGACGTAGTCGCCGGTGAGGCCCACGGCGGGAAGGACGGCGGTCATGCGGACGACCCCTCGGACGTGATGCTGGTGATGCCCGGAGGACGCCGGACGTTCGACCAACATTAACCCGTCGTGGCCCAGAGCACGCTGTACGTCACCAGCACCACCCCCGCGGCGAGTGAACCGGGGCTAGAGAGCCGGCCGGCACGGGCAGGCTGTCGAGGTGAGCGACGAGACGGCAGCAGCGACCAAGGACATCGACGCCGACGGCGGCTTCGAGCGCGACCAGAACTACCTCAGCGACCGCATCACCGCCGACGGCCGCGACGGCTGGCCGGTCGAGTCCGGGCGTTACCGGCTCGTGGTGGCGCGAGCCTGCCCGTGGGCGAACCGGGCCATCATCGTCCGGCGACTGCTCGGGCTGGAGGACGCCCTGTCGATGGGGGTCTGCGGTCCCACCCACGACGAGCGCAGCTGGACCTTCGACCTCGACCCGGGCGGCAAGGACCCCGTCCTCGGCTACGAGCGACTGCAGCAGGCCTTCTTCGCCCGCGACCCCGACTACCCGCGGGGCATCACCGTGCCGGCCATCGTCGACATCCCCACCGGGGCGGTCGTCACCAACGACTTCAAGCAGATGACGATCGACCTGTCGCTGGAATGGCGGCAGTTCCACCGCGAGGGTGCTCCGGACCTCTACCCCGAGCCGCTGCGCGACGAGATCGACGAGGTCATCGACTCCTTCTTCGAAGACGTCAACAACGGCGTCTACAAGTGCGGCTTCGCCACCGGCCAGGAGGCGTACGAGAAGGCCTACGACGCGCTCTTCGCCCGGCTCGACGCCCTGGACGAGCGGCTCTCGGAGCGCCGCTACCTGGTCGGCGACACCATCACCGAGGCCGACATCCGGCTCTTCACCACGCTCGCGCGCTTCGACGCCGTCTACCACAACCACTTCAAGTGCAACCGGAACAAGCTCATCGAGTTCCCGGCGCTCTGGGGTTACGCCCGCGACCTCTTCCAGACCCCCGGCTTCGGCGACACCACCGACTTCGTCCAGATCAAGCAGCACTACTACCTGGTCCACAAGGAGATCAACCCGACCGGCGTCGTCCCGAAGGGTCCGGACCTAGCCAACTGGCTGACCCCGCACGGCCGCGAAGAGCTCGGCGGGCGTCCGTTCGGGGACGGGACTCCGCCCGGGCCGGTGCGCGAGGGCGAGCGGGTGCCCGCCGGCCACGGCGCCGACTGAGCGGGCGCGCCGCCGGGGCGGTGTCGTAGCATCCGTGCGCGGTTACGCAGCCAGCCGCGCCGAGCTGGAGAGCGACGCATGCCGCCGCCAGACCATTCGACCGACCCGCCGTACCGCCTCGACACCGAGACGGCCGTGGGCGGGGTCGTCGTCGCGCGCGTGGCCGGGGACCTGGACTACCTCGGCACGCCGATGCTGCGCCGCCGGCTGCTCGACCAAGTCGAGGGCGAGCTGAGCGTCCTGGTCCTGGACCTGGCCGAGGTCACGCTGCTCTCGGCCGCCGCCATGGAGATGCTGCTGGCGGTGGACGTCCTCGCCGCGGCGCACGGCTGTCAGCTGCGGGTGGTGGCCACCACGCGCGCCGTCCGGCGGCCCCTCACGCTGACGGGACTCGTCGAACGCCTCCGGGTCTTCGACTCCGTGGCCGGTGCGCTCGGAGCCTGAGCGCTCGGGGGCTGAGCGCGCGGCGCATTGACACCGTGGTTACCCCTGGCCATAGTCGGGGCATACCTGTCACGCCTTGTTGCACCTACCGATGTGTGCAACGTCCGCGGGCGTACCCCGAACGTGAGGACGGCTCGATGACGACGCCCCGACGCGTGACCAGTGCCGACGGCGTCAGCCTGGCCGTCTACGAGACCGGGGACGGCGACAAGCCCACGCTGCTGGCCGTCCACGGCTACCCGGACAACCACACCGTCTGGGACGGCGTCGTCGCCGAGCTCGCCGACCGGTTCCGGGTCGTCACCTACGACGTGCGGGGCACCGGCGAATCGGACAAGCCCGGCGCCCGCAGCGCGTACCGGATGGCGCGCCTCACCGACGACCTGCTCGCCGTCCTCGACGCCGTCAGCCCGGATGCGCCGGTGCACCTGCTCGCCCACGACTGGGGCTCGATCCAGTGCTGGCCCGCCCTCGTCGACGACCGGCTCGCCGGCCGCGTCGCGAGCTTCACCTCGATCTCCGGACCGTCCCTGGACTACGCCGGCAGCTGGCTGCGCAGCGTCCATCGCCACCCGGTCGCCGCCGCGCGGCAGCTCGCGCACTCGTACTACATGGGGCTGTTCCAGTTGCCGGGGCTGCCCGAGCTGGCGGCGCGGCGTGGCGTGTTGGACCGGCTGATCGCCTTCGGCTCGGCACGGACCCGGAGCGCCGCCGCCCGTCCCGACACCACGCAGCGCGGCGAGGCCGACAAGGTCAACGGCCTGTCGCTGTACCGCGCCAACGTCCCCGGCATCCTCGCCGCGCCGCGACCGCAGCGCCTGGACCTGCCCGTGCAGGTGATCGTCCCGGAGCAGGACTCGTACGTGACGGCGGCGCTGGCCGCGGGCGCCCCGCACGGCTGGGTCTCCCCCCTCACCGTCACCCACGTCGCCGGCGGCCACTGGGTGGTGAGCGAGCGGCCCGACGTCATCGCCCGCCTCACCGCGGAGTTCGTCGACTCGCTGGCCGACCCCGAACCGGCTCCGCGGCAGCAGGGGCACGGCGAATTCGCCGGCCGCCTGGCGGTCGTGACGGGCGGCGCCCGTGGCATCGGCCGTGCCACCGCGCTGGAGCTGGCGCGCCGGGGCGCGAACGTCGTCGTCGCCGACATCAACGACGTCGCGGCGAAGGAGACGGTCTCCGAGCTGCTCGAGCTCGGCGTCCGGGCGTGGGCCGAGCACCTGGACGTCAGCAGCACCGAGGAGTGGGAGGCCTTCGCCACCACGGTGCGCGACGAGCACGGCGTCCCCGACATCGTCGTCAACAACGCCGGGATCGGCATGGGTGGCCCCTTCCTCGGCACCTCCGTGGCGAACTGGTCGACCATCATCGGCGTCAACGTCTGGTCCGTCATCCACGGCTGCCGCCTCTTCGCCGCGCAGATGGTCGAGCGGGGACAGGGCGGTCACATCGCCAATGTCGCCTCCGCCGCGGCGTACTCGCCCTCGATCGTCTATCCCGCCTACGCCACCTCGAAGGCCGCCGTCCTCATGCTCACCGAGTGCCTGCGCGCCGAGCTGGGACGGGAGGGGATCGGCGTCACCGCCGTCTGCCCCGGCTTCATCGACACCGACATCTCCAAGACCACCGTCCACGTCGGGGTCGACGACGCCGAGGCCGAGCGGCTCTCGGCGCACCAGGTCGCCTCCTACGCGCGGCGGGGCTACGGCCCGGAGAAGGTCGCCAAGCAGCTCGTCGCGGCCATCGCCGAGGACAAGCCGGTCGCCATCATCACCCCGGAGGCCAAGTTCTTCCGCGCCGTCAGCCGGGTCTCCCCCGCACTCGGCCGCCGCATCGCCAAGCTCGACCTGAACAAGCTGTAGGAGAGCGTCGATGACTGCATCCCGCACCACCACCGGCGAGGAGATCGACCGGGTCGCGCTGCACGCCCGCGACGTGGACTTCGACTGGACGGGCCTACCGCTGCGCTGGATCCCCGACGAGAGCTTCGCCTCGCACATGCTCAACGTGCTGCACCTGCTGCTGCCCGAGGGAGAGCGGTGGTTCGTCCGGGTCTTCGGCGAGGCGCTGCCGCTGATCAAGGACGAGCAGCTGCGCGAGGACGTCCTCGGCTTCATCGGCCAGGAGGGCATGCACGCCGGTGCGCATCAGGCCGTGCAGGACTACTTCACCGCGCAGGGCCTGGACACCGCCAAGTACGTCCGCGAGCTGGAGACCCTCTTCCGGGTGCTGCTCGGCCCACGTCGCCTCACCGGCCGGCGCCGCGAGGAATGGCTGGTCGAGCGGGTCGCGCTCGTCGCCGCCATCGAGCACGTGACGGCCTTCCTCGGGCACTGGGTCCTCAACACCCCCGCCCTCGACGAGGTCGGGGCGGACGAGCAGATGCTGGATCTGCTGCGCTGGCACGGGGCGGAGGAGGTGGAGCACCGCGCCGTGGCCTACGACGTCTACCAGCACCTGGACGGCCGCTACGTCCGTCGGGTGCGCACCTACGCCGTCGGCGCGACGGCGCTGTGCTACCTCTGGGCCCGAGGCGTCGGCCAGCTCATGGCCAACGACCCGACGCTGCTGGCGCGGACGCGACCCCGCTGGGGCGATCTGGTCCGCAGCGCACGCAAGGGCCTCACCCCCGGTTACGGCGACATCCTCAACTGCGCCTGGCGCTACCTGCGCCCCGGCTACGACCCGCGGCGCGAGGGCTCGACCAGCCAGGCCGTCGAGTACCTGGCGCAGTCGCCGGCGGCCCGCGCCGCCGACGCCCGGCTCTCGGCCTGAGGGGCGCATGACCACGGTGCAGCCCCGGTCCTGGACCCTGCGCGGGTTCGGTGTGCTGGCGGCTGCCTACGAGCGGGTCTCCGGGGTGAGCGGCCTGCTGCGCCCGGCGACCGCCGAGGTGAACCGGCGGCTGCCGCTGCGGGTCGCCGCCCGCGTCGTCGAGAGCGAGGACGTCGTCTCGCTGCGGCTGGAGCCGCTGGGGCCCGGGCCGCTGCCGCCGTGGGCCCCCGGCGCCCATCTGGACGTCGAGCTGCCCGGCGGCCGGCTGCGGCAGTACTCCCTCTGCGGCGATCCCGCTCTGCGCGACCACTATCGGATCGCGATCCGCCGTATCGCCGACGGTGGCGGCGGTTCGGTCGCCGCGCACCGGCTCCGCGTCGGTGACGGCGTGGTCGTGCGGGGGCCGCGCAACGCCTTCCCGCTCATCGCCCGCGACCGCTACCTCTTCGTGGCCGGCGGTATCGGCATCACGCCCATCCTCCCCATGCTCCGCGCCGCCGAGCGGCGGGGCGCGCAGTGGCGCTTCGTCTACACCGGTCGCAGCCGGGATTCGATGCCGTTCCTGGCCGAGATCGCCGCGCTGGCCGGAGCCCATCCCGGCCGGGTGACGATTTGGCCGGACGACGAGTGCGGCGAGCCGGACGCCGCCGCCATCGCGGCCATCGTCGCGCTCGCGCCGGTGGGCACGACCCTCTACACCTGCGGGCCGCCGCCGATGGTGGACGCGATCCGCGGCTGCATCCCCGCGGCCAACGTCTCGTCACTGCACTACGAGCGGTTCTCCGCGCCGCCGGTCGTGAACGGGGCGCCGTTCGAGATCGAGCTGGCCCGTACCGGCGAGGTGCTGCCGGTGGCTGCCGACGAGACCGCCCTGGCGGCCCTGCTCCGTGCCCGCCCGACGGTCCCCTACAGCTGCAAGCAGGGCTTCTGCGGGACGTGTCCCGCGACCGTCCTGGCCGGGGAGGTCGAGCACCTGGACCGCTGCCTCACCCCCGACGAGCGGAGCACGTCGATGGCGATCTGCGTCTCGCGCGCGACCGGACGGGTCGTGCTGGACCTCTGAGGTCCGGCTCCGACGGGCGCTACAGACCCGCCGACTCCTCGAGGGCCTTCAGCTCGTCGTCGAGGTAGGTCAGCAGGTGCTGCAGGTGCGGCACCGAGCGGCGGCAGCCGGTCAGGCCGAAGGCCACCTCGCTGGCGTAGCTGGTGCAGGTGATGTTGAGCGCCTGCCCGTCGAGCGGGATGGAGAGCGGGTACAGCCCGTCCAGGCGCGCACCGTTCCAGTACAGCGGCTGCCGGGGGCCGGGCACGTTGGAGATGATGAGGTTGAAGGGCGGCCGCAGCGTGTCGACCAGGTTGAGCGCCGGCCAGATCCCCAGCGGTGCGATGCCGACGCCGCTGGCGGCGAGGATCTGCAGCTGGCTCATCCCCGCCATTGACTCCTTGCCCTCGATCATCGACTGCCGGACGGTCGCCAGCCGGTCCCCGGCCTCCTCGAGGTCGGTGCCGAGCCGGCAGGTCACCATGCCCACCGCGTTGCCGCCGCCGTCGACGGAGCCCTCGCCCGAACCGTGCAGCGACACCGGCACCATCGCGATCAGGGAGGACTCCGGCAGCGCGTCCATGGCGACCATGTACTGCCGCAGCGCGCCCGAGCACATGGCCAGGATGACGTCGTTGAGCGTGCTGTCGGTGGCCTTGCCCACCGCCTTGAGCCGGTCGATGGGCCACGACTGGGCGGCGAAGCGGCGGGCGCCGGTGATCTTGACGTTGAACATCGACCGCGGCGCCGAGAACGACATCGCCGCGCCCTCGCTGCGGGCCGCCCGCGCCACCGTCCGCGCCAGCGCCGGGGCGACCCCGGCGGCGCTGCCCGCCGTCTGCGTCAGCGTCGTCAGCGGCGAGCGCGAGGCCCGCGAGCGCTTGGACTGCCGCTGCTTGGGCGCCCACGGCGCCGGCATCCCGCGCTCGTCGGCGTCGGGGCTGAGCTGGCGCGAGAGCATCCGCAGCGCCGACACCCCGTCGACCACGGAGTGGTGGACCTTGGTGTAGACGGCGAAGCGTCCGTCCTCGAGTCCCTCGATGAGGTGGCACTCCCACAGCGGCCGGTGCCGGTCGAGCAGCGTCGAGTGCAGCCGCGACACCAGCTCCAACAGGTCCCGGACGCGGCCGGGCCGCGGCAGGGCGCTGCGACGGACGTGGTGTTCCAGGTCGAACTCACGGTCGACCTCCCAGCCCCACTGCCCCAGCGAGGTGAGCGACCGGCGCGGCCGCTTCAGGAACAGCGGCGCCACCTCCTCGTCGGCGATGGCCGCCTCGAAGAGCCCTCGGATGTCCAGGGCGGTGGCGCCGGGCGGGGGCTCGAAGAGCTGCAGCCCGCCGACGTGCATCGGGTGCTCGCGCGTCTCCGCCAGCAGGAACATCGAGCTGGTCGGCGACATCGGCAGCAGCATGTGCACGATCCTGCCACCGCGAAGGCGATCCCGCCCCCGGGCGCGGGGCCGGTTCGGCTACCAGCCGGCGTGCAGCGGGCGACCCTCGGCGAAGCCGGCCGTGCTCTGCACGCCGACGACCGCTCGCTCGTGCAGCTCGGCCAGCGTCCGCGCGCCGGCATAGGTGCAGGCCGACCGGACGCCGGCGGTGATGGCGTCGATGAGGTCCTCGACACCGGGACGCTGCGGGTCGAGGAACATCCGTCCGGTCGAGATGCCCTCCTCGTAGAGAGCCTTGCGGGCCCGCTCGAAGCTGCTCTCGGTACTGGTGCGCCGGGCCACGGCGCGGGCCGACGCCATGCCGAAGCTGTCCTTGTAGGGACGTCCGTCGGCGGCGACGTGCAGGTCGCCGGGCGACTCGTAGGTGCCGGCGAACCACGAGCCGACCATCACCGACGAGGCGCCTGCGGCCAGCGCGAGGGCGACGTCGCGCGGGTGCCGGACGCCGCCGTCGGCCCAGACGTGCCTGCCGAGCTCGCGTGCGGTCGCGGCGCACTCCAGGACGGCGGAGAACTGCGGCCGGCCGACGCCGGTCATCATCCGCGTGGTGCACATGGCACCGGGACCGACGCCGACCTTGACGATGTCCGCGCCGGCCTCGATCAGCTCGCGGGTGCCTTCGGCGGAGACGATGTTGCCGGCGACCACCGGCACCCGGGGGTCCAGGGCGCGGACGGCGCCGAGCGCCTCGATCATCCGCTGCTGGTGACCGTGGGCGGTGTCCAGCACGAGCACGTCGATGCCGGTGTCGAGCAGTTCGGCGGCGCGCTGCTTGACGTCGCCGTTGACGCCCATGGCCGCGGCGATGCGCAGCCGCCCCCGGTCGTCGAGGGCCGGCTGGTAGATCGTGGAGCGCAGCATGCCGGTCCGCGTCACCAGGCCGACCAGGGCGCCGTCGGCGTCGACGACGGGCGCGGACTTGCGGCGCTCGGCGTCGAGCCGGTCGAAGGCGGCCACCGGGTCGACCGGCTCGGTGAGGCAGAGCGGGTGAGGGGTCATCACCTCGTGCAGCTGCGCGAAGCGCTCGGCTCCGGTGCAGTCGGCCTCGGTGACGATGCCGACCGGACGGCCCTCGGCCACCACCACGACAGCACCGTGCGCCCGCTTGGGCAGCAGCGCGAGCGCCTCACCCACCGTCGAGTGCGGGGCCAGGGTCAGCGCGGTCTCGACGACCAGGTGCCGCGACTTGATCCACTGCACCACCTCCGCCACCACCGGGACCGGGATGTCCTGGGGCAGCACGGTGAGGCCGCCGCGGCGGGCGACCGTCTCGGCCATGCGACGACCTGCGACCGCCGTCATGTTGGCCACGACGAGCGGCAGGGTCGCGCCGCTGCCGTCGCTGGTGGTGAGGTCGACGTCGAAGCGGGAGCCGATGTCCGATCGGGCCGGGACCATGAAGACGTCGTCGTAGGTCAGGTCGTGTCCGACACCGGCGGGACGGGCAGCGGTCGGGTCGAGGAAGCGCACGAGGCCGTAACTCTACGCTGATCCGGTGAGTGATCCCGTCGACCCGACCGTTCTCGACGGGATCGCGGTCTTCGACGTCGACGGGGTCGTCGCCGACGTCCGGCACCGCCTGCACCATCTGGACCGCGGCGCGTGGCATCGGTTCTTCGACTCCGCCGACCGCGATCCGCTGCTGGCCGAGGGGGCACGCCTCGTCGCCGACCTCGCCGGCCGTCACGACATCGTCTGGCTCACCGGGCGGCCGGAGTGGCTACGCTCGGTGACCGAGGCCTGGTTCGACGAGCACTCTCTGCCGAGCACTGAGCTGATCATGCGACCCGACGGCGACTACCGTCCGGCACCGGTCTACAAGCTCGCCGCGCTGCGTCGACTCGCGCCGCGCGGGGTGCGGGCGGTCATCGACGACGACGACGAGGTGGTGCGCGTCGCTGTGAAGGCGGGGTTTCCTGCGGTGTTGGCGGACTGGGTTCCCCGCAACCGGGCACTGCGACGGGCCCAGGATCGAGAGGGTCGGACGTGATGTCCGGTTCGCCGGAAGTCAGGTCACGAACGGATAACGAACCACACACTCGCCTTACATGTGGCGCAGGTCACGGTGTTGACTCATTTGTAGCGGGCCCGAGCAAGTGTGCTGGACTTCTCGTTTATTCGGTGCACACTGGGGCCTGACTCCCAACCCGGAAGCGATTACAGGAACGATCATGATCGACACCCAGATCGAGCGCAGCACCGAGGCCCACAGCGACGTCCACCCGTGCGTCCACGTGCCCTGCTGCCCCTCCGCCGATGCCGTCGACCACCACGCCGCGCACGTCGTCTCGGCTCACCCCGAGCAGGGCTGGAGCCTGCTGTGCAACGGGGTGGTGGCTTTCGAGGACTTCGGCGAGCTCCTCCCCAACGGCACCAGCGTCGCCTCGCGTCGCGCGGAGCTCACGCTCTGCTCGCCGCACCGTCGCGCCAGCTGATAACCCTCGCGGCGCACGGTCGGCGCGCCACTGCCGCGGGTGGCCCCCGCGGCGGTCAGCCGCGAAAGACGGTGCGCCCGGCGTCGCCGAACGGCTCGTCCCGCCGCCGGACGGCGGCACGGAACCCCTCCTCGGCCGCCGTGCGGACGAAGGAGTGCCCCTCGCGGGTGTGACGGCTGACCCCGTCGAAGACAGTGCTGACGAGCTGACTCGTCGCCACCCCCTGCGCCAGCAGGGCGGAGTTCAAGGCCAGCTTGGTCATGATCAGCTGGTTCAGCGGCATCCGCGCGATCCGCTCCAGCAGGATCTCCGTCCGCGTATCCAGCTCCTCGGCAGGCGGCGCCTCGACCGCCAGGCCCCACTCGCAGGCCTCGGCCCCGGTGATGGTGTCGCCGGTGAAGAGCAACCGCTTGGCCCGCTGGTCCCCCAGCCGGTGCGCCCACATCCCCGCCGCCGGGACGCCCCACACCCGCGTCGGCGGATAGCCGATCTTGGTGTCGGCGGCGGCGATGATCTGATCGGCGTAGAGGGCGATGTCCGAGCCGCCGGCGACACAGAAGCCGTGCAGCTTGGCCACCGTCGGCTTGTCGGCGTGCAGCAGGCTGGCGAAGCCGCGGTTGTAGCGGCTCATCATGGCGTAGTCGATCATGGGATCCCACGTCCGGGACGGATCGTGGTTGCGCGCCTGAACGACCGGATCGAGCACGGTCCCCTCGCGGGCCTGCTGCTCCGGCTCGTCACTGCCGCGCTCGGCGAACATCTCCAGGTCGTAACCGCCGCAGAAGCCGGTCCCCCGCCCCGACAGCACGATCACGTGCACCCGCGGGTCGAGGTCGGCGCGCTCGACGGCGTGGGCGAGGTCGAGGGGCGTCTCCGGCGTGATCGCGTTGCCGCGCTCGGGGCGGTTGAGGACGAGACGGGCAATGCGTCCGGTGACCTCGTAGGTCAGGGTCGGGTAGGTCGCAGCGTCCACCGGCTCGGGCCGGCCGTCGAAGAGCGAGTCCGCCCCGTCGCGCAGCCCGTCGCGCCAGTCGCTCGGCCTGCTTTCTGAATCCCAGGAACTCCCTGCGCTGCCTGCGCTCACCCCGCGACCGCCGCCCGCTCCAGGATGCGCGCGGTGTCGACGCCAGCGGGGAGCGTCCCGTAGGCGACCCCCCAGTCGCCGCCGAGGCGCGACGCGGCGAAGGCCGACGCCACGGCGGGATCGCCGTGGCGCAGCAGCAGCGAGCCCTGCAGCAGCACCGCCATCCGCTCCACGATCCGTCGGGCCCGGAACTGCAGGTCGGCCGGGTCGCTGATGTCGCTGATGTCCTTGCGCAGCACGGCGAGGGCGTCGTCGTAGCGTGCGTCGGTGCCGGCGGCGAGCTCCAGCTCGGCGAAGAACGCCTCGACGGCCTCGGGCTGCTTCACCATCGCACGGAGCGTGTCGAGCGCGGCGACATTGCCCGACCCCTCCCAGATCGAGATCAGCGGCGCCTCGCGCAGCAGCCGCGGCATCCCGGAGTCCTCGATGTAGCCGTTGCCGCCGAGACACTCCAGCGCCTCCACGGTGTGCGACGTCAGCCGCTTGCAGAGGAAGTACTTCGTCACCGACAGGGCTACCCGCCGGAACGCCCGCTCGCCCTCGTCACCGCGCACGGAGCGGTCGACCGCGCCGGCGACGCGCATCACCACCGCCATGGCGGCCTCGGCGTCGACGGCGAGGTCGGCCAGCACGTTGGTCATGGCGGGCTGGTCCACGAGCTTGGCGCCGAAGGCCGAGCGGTGGGTGGTGTGGTGCAGGGCGTGGGCGGTGTTGATCCGCATGCCGCCGGCGGCCATCAGCGAGCAGTCCAGCCGCGTCATGTTGACCATCTCGATGATGGTGGCGACGCCGCGGCCCTCCTCGCCGACGAGCCAGCCGAGTGCGCCGTCGTACTCGACCTCACTGGAGGCGTTGGACTTGTTGCCGAGCTTGTCCTTCAGCCGCTGCAGGAAGAAGGCGTTGCGGCTGCCGTCGGGCAGCACCCGTGGCACGAGGAAGCACGAGAGCCCGGACGGCGTCTGCGCGAGCGTGAGGAAGAGGTCGGACATCGGCGCGGAGGTGAACCACTTGTGCCCGGTCAGCGACCAGCTGCCGTCGGAGTTGCGGATGGCCGTCGTGGTGTTGGCGCGGACGTCCGAGCCACCCTGCTTCTCCGTCATCGACATCCCGGCGATGAGACCGCTCTTGCTCAGCGGTGCGCGAAGTCCGAAGTCGTAGCTGGAGTTGCTCAGCAGCGGCTCGTAGGCCGCGGCGAGGTCCGGGGTGGTGCGCAGCGCGGGGACGACGGCGTAGGTCATCGAGATAGGGCAGAGGTGGCCGGCGTCCACGACGCCCCACGCGATCATCTTGGCCGCGCGGGCGACGTGGGCGCCGGGGCGGGCGTCGGCCCACGGAGCGCCGTGGAGGCCGTGACCGACGGCGGTGCGCATCAGGTCGTGGTACTGCGGCAGGTAGTCGACCTCGTCCACCCGGTTGCCGTAGCGGTCGTGGGTCCGCAGCACCGGCGGGTGCTCGTTGGCCAGGCGTCCCGCCTCCTGCCAACGGTCGCTGTTGCCGAGCCTGGCGAGTTCACTGACCTCGGTCAGCGCCCAGCCGGCGCCCTCCCGCTCCAGTGCCTCGGCGAGTGCCGGGGTGGTCGTCAGATCGTGACCGACGATCGGCGGAACCTGGTTGGTGACGGTGTGGGTCGGGCTCACGACGGACTACCTCCGATGGCGCGGTGGGCGAAGCGGATCAGGGTGGGGACGACGTCGGGATCGGGTCGGCCGTCGGCCAGCGGTCCGACCAGCGCCTCCCCCGCCGCGCCGACGAGGGCGGCGGCAACGACGGACGGGTTCTGCGGCGGCAGCTCGCCGGTCGCGATGCCGGCGGCGATCGCCGCGGCGATGACGTCGCGGTAGGCACGACGGAACTCCAGCCGCAGCTCGTCCACGCCGGGGTCGACGGGCTCGGCCAGCAGGGCGTAGGCCCGCCGCGGCTGCTTCATGGCCCGGCCGGCGAAGGTCTCGAGGACGGCGGTGACCTGCTCGGTCGCGCTGCCGGCCAGCGCGGCGGCCTCGCGGACGGCTGCGACCTCGCGCGAGACGACGCTGCGGAAGACCTCGGCGACCAGCTCGGCCTTGCTGGCGAAGTGGTTGTAGACGGTGCCGCTGGCGACCCCGGTGCGGGCGGCGACGGCCGCGACCGAACAGGCGCCGTAACCACGTTCGGCGAGCAGGTCGGCTGCGGCCGCGCAGAGCGCGGCACGCTGCTCGTCCAGTCGCGCCTGGACCGCCGGGGTCCGCCGGTAGGGCATGTGAAGCAGTGAATCACTGCTTCATTTCTTCGGCAACTGCCGCGGCGGCAAGATGGGTCCATGCCGACGCTGCGCGACGACGTGCTGGAGCTCTGCGACTACGCCTGGGCGCGGCTGCGTCACCGGCTGATCGGGCTCAGCGACGACGAGTGGTCCTGGCTGCCGACCTCCGACCCGGACCTCGGGCTGCGCTGGCGGCTGGCCCACCTGGAGGAGATGCTGCGCGAGCCCCGCAACGCACAGTGGCTCGGCCGGGCCCCGGGCACCGTCGAGCTCAAGCCGGCCGGGAGCGCCGAGGAGGCCGTGGCCCAGCTGGAGGCGGCGTATGCGGAGTGGCGCGGCCACCTCGCCGGCATGGACGACGCCGGCCTGCGGCAGGCGGTGGGGCCGGTCGGGGGTCCGTACGCGACGTCGACCCGACACGCCTTCGTGCTGCACGTGCTCGACGAGCTGGTCCATCACGGCGCCGAGGCCGCGCTGCTGCGCGACCTCTACCGGGAGCGCTACGGGACGGTCGAGACCGACCTCGTCATCCCCTGACCGCCGCGGCGCGGACCGCCGTCACCGGTAGAGCGCGCGAGCCCCGCACTCGGCGCAGACCCGCACCCCGTCCGTGGCCGCCATCGCGCCATGCGCCGTGCAGGTCGGGACGTCACCGTCGGCGAGGACCACGTTGCCGAGCCCCACATCCCAGCCGCCCTCGACGTCGCGGAGGGTCGCGGCGTCGGGGGCCAGCGCCCGGCGGGCCCGGTGCAGGGCCGCGACGGCCTCGACCGTCGCCTGTGCGGCGGCGGAGCCGGTGGTCCAGCCCGGCGGCAGCGCCGACTCCGCGATGGCGACCGCGGCGACGGTCTCGTCGTCGAAGCGCGTGGCGTCCACCTGGGCGACGGCGGCCTGCTCGCTGCCGTCGCCGCGGCGGAAGGTCAGCGCGTAGCGGCCGTCGCCGGCGAGGGCCTCGATGCGATGCAAGAGCGCGTCCACGCCGACGATTGTGTCAGCGGCGTTCCGCCCGTTCCCGCAACCGCGCCAGGGTCTGCTCGATGTGACGCGCGCTGGCCTCGGCCCGGTCGCGGACGCCGGTGACGAGCTCGGCCGGCTTGCGGAACCATCCCGGACGCTGGTCCAGGGTGCTCTCGGTGACCCGGCAGCCGCCGTCGGTGGCGGTGATCTCGTAGCGCCAGTGCGCCACCGGGACCGGCGGGAAGGAGCACCGGACGTCGAAGCCGAAGACCTCCTCCGGACGGGCGTCGGTGACCGTGCAGGTGGTCGTCCACGCGCGTCGGCCGTTGCGGTTGCGGCCGACGAAGCGGTTGCCGGGGGCGGCCCGATCTCCCCTGGTCCAGTGCATCGCCTCGGTCTCGGCGGCGAGCTCGGCGAGGATGTCCAGATCGGTGACGAGGGCGTACACCGCCGCCGGATCGGCGGCGATCTCGATGCTGCGGGTGACGGTCGGTTCGGTCACGGGTGCTCCCGTCCGGGTCGCGGCGCCCACGGCGCCGGCGTGTCCTTGGCGCCGAAGTAGTCGCCGCCCTTGGCGCGGACGTCGTCGGTGCCCCACTCAATCGGGGCGTCGCTGCGGGGGAAGTGCTTGCGGCAGTGGATGTAACTGCTGCCCAGCTCGAGGACGACCCAGCGCTCCGGTGGCCGCCCGCTCATCGGCACGGCGACGACCGCCGGGTGGCGTGCCGCCATCTCGTCGGTCTCGACGATGCGCGCGTCACCGCGCAGGTGCAGACCGATCCGCTCACCCTCGTCGAGGAACATCAGGTGCACCGCCGGGTTCTTGGCGATGTTGCCGAGGGTGGTGAGAACGCCGTTGCCGCGCAACTCGGGCCAACAGAGGGTCTGCCGGTCGATCATCTGCACGAAGCCGGGTTCGCCGAAGCGCACCGAGACGTCGGGCCGGCCGTCGACGTCGGCGGTCGCGACGATCATCTGGGTCTGGGTGGCGACGAACTCGGCCATCCGCGGTGTCAGCGTGTCGAGCATCTGCTCGCGGTAGAAGCGATCGGCACGCTCGCGGGTGCCGTAGAGCTCCTGCAGCAGATGCTCGCCGTCCGAACCCGGCGGGGGGACGGCGGGCGCGTCCGAGGGAGCAGCGACCCTGTCTGATGCGCCCTTCTTGGCCATTTTCGCCCCTGCGTCTCGCATCGGATGCCGGAATGACTGCGCGACAAACGCTACCCCCGGAGCAGGGTCCGCAGACTATGGTGAAGCTGAAGTTGACCTGGAGGCGCTGTCATGGGCTTGCGTCAGGCATTCGGTCGGTGGCGAGCTGCGCCCGCCGACCCTTCGGCACGCCGCGAAGCCCGGCCGATCCCGCCGCCGTCCCGTCACCAGGCCGATCCGGCCACCGGCGAGCTCATCCGCCTCACCGGGGATCCCGACAGCCCGGGCGGCTCACGAGACAGCAGCGTCGCCGACGAGCCGGGCCACGACACCCCGGCGGTCGCGACCCCGGCACCCGCACCGGCGACGACCCCCCACGCGGGCTTCGGTCCCTCGACCGCCTACGGTCCCCGCCCCGAGGGACGCCCCGACGGACGCCCCGAGGGACGCCCCGAGCCGCGGCCCCAGCCCACGCCGGTTGCGGCGCCGACCCCGGCGCCGGCACCCCCCGGTGGCCTGGTGGTGGGCCGTGCCGATCTGCGTCAGGGCGATGTCGAGCTGCCGGCGAGCTACTCACGTACCCCGCTGCCCTACGACCGCACCGCCGTGCGACGGGCCTTCGACCTGCTCGGCGACCGCACCGAGAAGCTGGTGGTGAACTTCTACGCCGAGCTCTTCCTGCGCCTGGGCAGCGACGCGCTGACCATGTTCCCGGCCGGGATGAGCGCGCAGCGACACGACTTCGGCAAGGCGCTGGTGCAGTGGGTCGTCACCGACGACCCGGAGGCGATGTCGGCGCACCTGGCTCAGCTGGGCTCGGACCATCGCAAGTACGAGGTGGCGCCGGCCCACTACGACGTGGCAGCCGAGGCCCTGATCAGCGCGTGGAGTGCGCTGCTCGGCGAGCAGTGGACGCCCGAGATCGAGCGCGCCGTCGTCGGCAGCTACACGCGCCTCGCGAGCACGATGATCGACGGTGCGCTCGCCGCACGCGACGAACCGAAGACCTGGGGCGCCACCGTCGTGGCCCACGAGCGGCTCGGCCGCGACTTCGCCGTCGTCACGCTGCAGCCGGACAACCCGTACCTGTTCCGGCCCGGCCAGTACCTGAGCGTCGAGCTCGCCCAGCGTCCGCGGGAGTGGCGCCGGATGTCCGTGGCGAGTGCGCCCCGGCCGGACAACACGCTCGACCTGCAGGTGCGCGCGGTGAACGCCACCGGCGTCGGCGCGGCGCTGGTCATGCACACCGGGGTGGGCGACCGGGTGCGGCTGGGTCCGCCGCGCGGCAACAACCTCGTCGTCGAGCCGGGCACCCTCGGACCCGGTGGTCTGCTCTGCGTCTCGTCGGGGACGGGGACGGCACCCATGATCGCCGTGGTCGAGTCCATGCTGGGCTGGCCGCAGTGCCCGCCGGTCTACCTCTTCACCGGCGCCCGGACGGCCGCCGACCTGCACCCGGCCGAGCGGCTGGCTCGCGCGGTGCAGGCCGCGGGGCGGACCGACCAGATCCAGATCTACGGCGTCGTCTCCCGCGATCCCGGTTACACCGGACTGCGGGGGCGGGTCGAGGACGTCGTCCCCACCCTCAAGGACTGGGCGCAGCTGGACGTCGACGTCCTCGTCGCCGGCCCGGACACCATGATCGAGACGACCGTCTTCGGCCTGGTGGGGCGCGGCGTGCGCGCCGACCGCATCCGCTTCGACCAGTACGACACCTCCGAATAGCCCCTCGTTACGGCCCGTGTCGCGTGGCACAGTGGCGGGCATGTGCCGCAACATCCGGACCCTGCACAACTTCGCGCCGCCCGCCACCGAGGACGAGGTGCACGCCGCCGCGCTGCAGTTCGTGCGCAAGGTCAGCGGCACCGCCAAGCCGTCCGGGGCCAACCAGCAGGCCTTCGACGACGCGGTGCACGAGATCGCTCACGTGACCCGGCATCTGCTCGATGCGCTGGTGACCTCCGCCCCGCCGAAGGACCGTGAGGTGGAGGCGGCCAAGGCGAGGGCGCGCGCGGCCGAACGCTACGCCCGCAGCTGAGCCCTGCTCCCGGACGACGACGCCCGCCCCCGATGTCGGGGACGGGCGTCGATGGTCGTGCGTCGTGGGTGGCGGTCAGCCCTGCTGCGCCAGCGAGAACTGCAGCTGACCCTGCGGGTCGACGGCCGCGTCGAGCAGCTTGTCGTCGAGCAGCTCGTCGAGCTCGGACTCGAGGAAGACCCGGGCGCCCTGCTCGGTGATCACGGTGTCGCCGGTGGACGGCACCGCCTGCAGAGACAGTTCCAGTGCGCCGTCGCCGGTGCCGGCGATCCGCACCCCGCTCTCGTCGGGGATCTCGGGCTGTGCCACCAGGTTGCGGATCTCGGTGGCGGCGTTGTCGGTCAAGGTCAAGGTCACGGTCGGATTCCTTTCGTCGTATGTCGGTCGCCCGCTGGTTCGTCGCAGGTGATCCCGGCCGTCTTCCCACCGTGCCGAGCGCCTCGGGGGGCTGTCAAACCACACGGCCGCGTGGCGTGTCCCCCCGGTCCGTCACTTCAGGAATGAAGCACAACTGAAGGCGGTAGGTAGTGTGACTGAAACCGGCTGACCGACGAGACGGTCCGCCGGGACACTGCGGAAGGATCTGTCATCCCCGTCTCCGAGCCCGCGCACGCCGAGCCCCCGCTCGCGCCGGCGCTGACCGTGACCCTGCCCGACGCTGCCGACCTGGACCAGGACGAGGAGTACTGCGACGTCGTCGTCGACGGCCGGGCACAGCGCATCCGCTTCCACGACTACGCCCGGATCTTCTCGATCCCCGGCCTGTACGAACAGCTCTTCGCCGAGATGCTGCAGTGCCGCTCCCCCGAGGTGGTCGTCGGGCTGCTGGGGGACGCGGTGCGCCGTGCCGGCCAGGATCCGAGCGAGCTGCGCGTCCTCGACTTCGGTGCCGGCAACGGGATGGTGGGCGAGCAGATCAGAGCGCTCGGGGCGCACGTCGTCCTCGGTGCCGATCTGCTCCCCGAGGCCCGGACGGCGGCGCTGCGCGACCGCCCCGAGGTCTACCGGGACTACCTCACGGGCGACATCACCGCCCTCGACGAGTCGCGGCGGGAGCGGTTGCGCAGCGCCGAGCTCAACGCGATGACCTGTGTCGCGGCGCTCGGCTTCGACGACATCCCGCCCGCCGCCTTCGCCGCCGCCTTCAACGCCATCGCCGAGACCGGCTGGGTGGCCTTCAACCTGCGCGACCGCTACGTCGACCTCCCCGGCGCCTTCGCCCGGCTGCTGCAGCGCATGACCGCCGAGCAGGTGCTGACCGATGTCGTCCAGCAGCGCTACCGGCACCGTCTCAGCGTCGCCGGCCGGCCGCTGGAGTACGTCGCGCTGGTGGCGCGCAAGCGCGCCCACCTGCCGGCCGACTGGGTCTGACCCGTCGCGGCTGACCCGTCGCGGCTGACCCAACGCCGGTCAGCGGGCGGCGTTGAGTTCGGCGATGAGCTCCTCGGCGGTGCCGCAGCGCTCCAGCAGGTCGCCGACGTGGCTGCGGGTGCCCCGCAGCGGCTCCAGCATCGGTACCCGCACCAGCGACTCTCGTCCGACGTCGAAGATGACCGAGTCCCAGGACGCCGCGGCGACGGCCTGGCCGTAGCGGCGCAGGCACTCGCCGCGGAAGAAGGCGCGGGTGTCCGGTGGCGGGGTGGCGACAGCCGACTCGGCGTCGCCGGCGTCCAGCAGGGTCTCCATGGCGCCGCGGGAGACCAGCCGGTTGTAGAGACCCTTCTCCGGCCGGATGTCGGAGTACTGCAGATCGACCAGCTGCAGCTGGGGTGAGTCCCACGCCAAGCCGTCGCGCTCGCGGTACCCCTGCAGCAGTCGCAGCTTGGCGACCCAGTCCAGCTCGCGGGCCAGCTGCATCGCGTCCTGTTTGAGCCGGGTGAGGACCGACTCCCACCGGTCGAGGATGTCGCGGGTCTGCGCGGCGGCGCGCTCGTCGCCCGATCGTTCGCCGCGGTCGGCGACGAAGGCCCGCGCCCGCGCCAGGTACTCGCCCTGCAGGTCGAGGGCGGTGATCGTCCGACCGTCGACCAGCGTGATCGCGTGCTGCAGCGAGGCGTCGTGCGAGACGGCATGCAGCTCGCGCACCGGAGCGGCGATGCCGAGGTCGTCGGGCAGGTAGTTCGCCTCGATCATGTCGAGCACCAGCGCGGTGGTGCCAACCTTGAGATAGGTGCTGATCTCCGACAGGTTCGCGTCGCCGATGATGACGTGCAGCCGCCGGTAGCGGTCGGCATCGGCGTGCGGCTCGTCGCGGGTGTTGACGATCGGCCGCTTGAGGGTGGTCTCCAGCCCCACCTCGACTTCGAAGAAGTCAGCGCGCTGCGAGATCTGGAAACCGGTGGTGCGGCCGTCCTGGCCGCGGCCGACCCGTCCGGCGCCGCAGAAGACCTGCCGGGTGACGAAGAAGGGCACCAGGTGACGCACGAGGGCCGCGAAGGGCGTCTCGCGGCGGCAGAGGTAGTTCTCGTGCGCGCCGTAGGAGGCGCCCTTGTTGTCGGTGTTGTTCTTGTAGAGGTTGATCACGGGATTGACGCCGGGGATGGTCGGCAACCGCCGGATCGCCTCCAGCATGACGAGCTCACCGGCCTTGTCCCAGCGGACGATGTCCAGCGGCGTGGTGACCTCGGGCGTCGAGTACTCCGGGTGGGCGTGGTCGACGTAGAGCCGGGCGCCGTTGGGGAGGATGACGTTGGCCATCCCGGCGTCCTCCTCGGCCTCGATGAACTCCGGGGCCACGGTGCCGCTGCCACCGCCGAGGTCGAAGCCACGGGCGTCGCGCAGCGGCGACTCCTCCTCGAAGTCCCAGCTGGCGCGGCGGGCCCGGCCCGCCGGCAAGAGGCTGGCGTAGGCGTTGACGACCTGCGCGGAGAGCAGCATGGCGTTGGCGCCGGGCTGGCCGGGCAGGCTCACGCCGTACTCGACCTCGGTGCCCATCACGCGTTTCACGGTCACCGGTCCAACTTACGTGGCCCGCCGAGACGGATGCGCGCTATAGGGTCGCCGCTATGACCGGATTCGCCAGCTTCGACGAGTACCTCTCCCACGCCCGGGTCTCCGCACTGGTCGCCTCCCCCGACGGCAGCCGGCTGGTGGCGACGATCGCCGAGCTCGCCGAGGACGGCTCCCGCTTCGTCACCGCCCTCTGGGACGTGGACCCGGCCGGTGAGCGTCCGGCACAGCGGCTGACCCGGTCGGAGAAGGGCGAGAGCGGCGCCGTGCTCGCCCCGGACGGCTCGGTGCTCTTCGTCTCGGGCCGGGGTGGGGACGACGACCCGGCGGCGCTGTGGCGGCTGCCGGCCCGCGGCGAGGCCGAGCGGGTGCTGACCCGCCCCGGCGGTGTCGACGGTGTCCGGGTCGCCGCCGAGGCCGGGACGACCGTGATCGCCTCGGCGACGCTGCCACGCACGTCGGGTGCCGACGGCGACGAGGCGGCCCGCAAGGCGCGCAAGGACGTCGCCACCAGCGCGATCCTGCACTCGGCCTCGCCGGTGCGGTACTGGGACCACGACCTCGGCCCGGACGAGACCCGGCTGCTGGCCCTCACCGACGGCGATCCGCTCGACCTCACCCCCGAACCCGGCCGCGCGCTGGACGAGGTCGGCTGGACGATCACCCCCGACGGCAGCACGGTGATCACCACCTGGGAACGGTGGGAGACGGCAGGCTTCCCCAAGGCGGCGCTGGTCGCCATCGACACCGCCACCGGGCAACGGCGCACGCTGGCCGAGGACGCCGCCGCGTACTTCGACTCGCCCGCGGTCTCGGCCGACGGGCGCTACGTCGTCGCGGTCCGCAACGGCGACTGCAGCGACGAGGAACCGTGGACGACCTCGCTCTGGCTCGTCGACCTCGCCTCCGGTGCAGGGCGGGAGCTGGTGGCAGACCCGGACATCCAGCCGTCCGCCCCCTGCTTCGGCGCCGACAACGACACGATCTTCTTCGTCGCCGACGAGCAGGGCCACGCCCCGGTCTTCCGGCTGGACGTCGGCAGCGGCGAGATCAGCCGGGTGACCGCGTCCGGCCACCACACCTCGATCACGGTCACCGCCGACGGCGCCACGCTCTTCGCGCTGCGCGACGCCTGGGACACCCCACCCCGGCCGGTCCGCTACGACGCCACCGGCGTCGACGGCGAGGCCGTGGAACTGCCGGCACCCGGCGCCGTCGAGGTGCCGGGCACGCTGCACCGGATCGCGACCACCGCGGCGGACGGCACCGAGATCGGCTCGTGGCTGGTGCTGCCCGAGGGTGCCTCCGAGGCCGCCCCGGCGCCGCTGCTGCTCTTCGTCCACGGCGGACCGTTCTCGTCGTGGAACGCCTGGACCTGGCGATGGAACCCCTGGCTGATGGCGGCCCGCGGCTACGCGGTGGTGCTGCCGGATCCGGCACTGTCGACCGGATACGGCGTCCACATGCGTCGTCGTGGGTGGCGGCAGTGGGGCGGGACGCCCTTCACCGATCTGATGAGCGTGGTGGACGACGTCGTCGCCCGCGCCGACATCGACGAGACCCGGACGGCGGCTCTCGGCGGCTCCTACGGCGGGTACATGGCCAACTGGATCGCCGGCCACACCGATCGGTTCCGCGCCATCGTCACCCACGCGAGCCTCTGGGACATGGGTGCCTTCCACGGCACCACGGACTTCCCCGGCGACTGGGCCCTGGAGTGGGGCTTCCCGGCCGAGGACCCCGAGCACTACGCCCGCTGGTCGCCGCGGACCTACGCCGACGACATCACCACGCCGATGCTGGTGATCCACGGCGACAAGGACTACCGCGTCCCCGTCGGCGAGGCGCTCAGCCTCTGGTACGACCTGCAGCGCCGCGGCGTCGAGTCGCGGTACCTCTACTACCCCGACGAGGGGCACTGGATCCTCAAGCCCGGCAACGCCCGGGTCTGGTACGAGACGGTGTGGGCGTGGCTGGCGCAGCACGTCCTGGACCAGGAGTGGGTGCAGCCCGAGCTGGTGTGACCGCGGGGGGTGCAGCCCGGCAGGCTCCGTCCCCGACGAGGGGCCCGAGCTGACGAGGGTGCCCGAGGCTCACGCCACCAGCGGCGGCAGCGGACAGTGCAGGACGGCGCAGGCGGTGCGCACCAGCTCGGCCTCGGTCGGGCGCAGCACACCGTCGGCGAGGACAGCCACCACCAGTGCCTCGACGAGCCGCTGCTTCTCCGGTGGCGGCAACGCGTCGAGCACCGGCCACGCGGCGTCCAGGGTGGCCCACGGATCCGGCGGCGGGGCGAAGGCGGCGACGACCCCGCTGGCGTTGACGTGCGCGGCAGCAGCCAGGTACGCCCGCTCGGCGGAGCCGGCGTCGTCGTGCCCGACCGCGGCGAGCACCGCCAGCAAAGCCTGCGTCGCCGAGTCCACCGCCGCCGCCGTCTGTCGGCGGCGAGGGGACGGCTGGCGCGCGGCGTCGGCGAGGTAGGTCGCCACGACCCGCATCAGGGCGTACTCGAAGACGACGACCCGGCCGTCGACGAGGGCCAGGTGTCGCAGCGTGGTGAGCACCGCCTGCTGCTCGGCGACCGGACGGGCTGCCAGCGCCGGCACCGCCAGCCCGGCCAGCGGCAGGGCGAGCAGCGGATCGAGCCCCGCGACCAACTCGACGCACCCGACGGTGGCGTTGGCTGCCGACGGTCCCAGCCGGGCGGCGACGTGGTCCAGCTGGCGGGTGCGCAGCTCGACTCGCCGGTCCAGGACCAGGGCGAGCAGCAGCGGCACCGCGGTGCCGCTCTGCCCGGCGAGCAGGCGGACCTCGGCGGGAATCCGGGAGCTGAGCCGGGCGCCCCGCGCCAGGTCGTCCGGGGTCATGGTGCCGACCCTGGCGCTGACGTCGGACGGCGTGAGCCGAGCCGGGTGCGGGGTGGTCAGCGGCGGGACAGGCGGCGGCGGGCCCGATGCCAGCCCGAGCGCGACGTCCTCGGCGGCGCCGTCCGGGGGCTGCACCGCGTACTGCCGCTGCAGGTCAGCCAGCTGCTGTTCGAGCTGTGCCGGGGTCACGCCGGGTTCGAGCGCGGCGATCCGCTCGGTCAGCGGCGGGTGGGTGGCGGCCAGTGACTGCGGCCTGCCCGCGCCGAAGAGCATGTGGTTGATCTGCTTCTCGGCGTGCGCGTCGCGCAGCGTCGACCCCTCGGGCAGGCCGGCGATCTTGCGCAGCGCGCCGGCCAGTCCGGTCGTCTGCCGGGTGAACTGGACCGCGGAGGCGTCGGCCAGCCACTCGCGCTGCCGGCTGACCGCCGCCTTGATCAGCCCGGCGAAGAACTGCCCGACGAAGCCGAGCACGATCAGGACGACCGCCACGAGCGCGAGCGGGTTGCCCTTCTCGTTGCGGGAGCGACCGCCGCCGAACTGCAGGAAGCGCAGCCCGACCAGGCCCAGCAGCAGGATGCCGTTGAGCAGGCCGAGGAGGCGGACGTTGAGCCGCATGTCGCCGTTGAGGACGTGGCTGAACTCGTGACCGATCACGCCCTGCAGCTCGTCGCGGTTGAGCCGGTCCAGGGCGCCGGCGGTCACGGCGATCGCGGCGTCGGCGGGGGTGTAGCCGGCGGCGAAGGCGTTGATGCCGTCCTCGTTCGGCATGACGAACAACCGCGGCATCGGGACGCCGGAGGCGATCGACATCTCCTCGACGACGTTGACGACGCGGCGCAGCCGCGGGTCCCGGGTCGTGAGGTCGATCGGCTCGGCCCCCACCGACTGCGCGACCACCGCTCCCCCGCCGCGCAGCGCGATGAGCTTGGTCGCCGTGCCGCCGCCGATGACGGCAAGGGTGAAGAGGGTCGCCACCACGAGCCACTGCAGCTGCACGGTCGCCGGACTCTGCCGCGTCAGGTACCACGCGACGGCGTCGACGATCGCGACGATGCTGAGCACGGCGAGCGCGAAGAGCAGCACCAGCCGCAGGCTCGTGCCGCGGGCGCGCTGCTGTCGCTCGAAGAAGTTCACGTCGCGGCGTGGGTCAGAACTGGACCTTCGGCGCCTGACGGGTCTCGGGCGGCGCGTCCGGCGCGATCTGCCACTGCGCGGCCTCGCCGAAGTGGAAGCGGCCGGCGATGACGGAGCCGGGGAAGGCCTCGCGCCTGTTCTCGTAGCTCATCACCGAGTCGTTGTAGGCCTGCCGAGCAAAGGCCACCTTGTTCTCGGTGGAGGTGAGCTCCTCGGTCAGCTGCATCATGTTCTGGTTGGCCTTGAGGTCGGGGTACTGCTCGGCGACGGCCGTGAAACGGCCCAGCGCACCGGCGAGCGCACCCTGCGTCCCGGCCAGCTGCTCCATGGCCCGGGGGTCACCGGGGCTGGCCTGCGCCGCGCCGAGGCCGGTGATGGCGGCGGCGCGGGCCTGCGTGACCGCCTCCAACGTCTCACGCTCGTGAGCCATGTAGGCCTTCGCCGTCTCGACGAGGTTGGGGATGAGATCGAAGCGTCGCTGCAGTTGCACGTCGATCTGCGCGAACGCGTTCCGGAAGGCGTTGCGGGCCCGCACCAGTCCGTTGTAGGTGACGATCACCCACACCACGAGCAGGACGACGACCACGGCGACGACGATCCCGATGATCAGGCCCACCCGATTCCCCTTCGTCGGACGACAGGTCCGCCGAGCCTAGAGCACGGCCGGGGTCAGGACGGGAAGGCGAGGAGCTTCACGACGGCGACGAGCCCGATCACGACGATGGTCGCGCGCAGCACGGTCGGTGAGAGCCGTCGGCCGATGGAGGCCCCGAGCAGACCGCCGATGATGGAGCCCGCGGCGATGAGTCCCGCGGCGGCCCAGTCGATGTGCGTCGTCAGCACGAAGACGACGGCGGCGACGAGGTTGACCAGGCCGGCGAGGATGTTCTTCAGGGCGTTCTGCCGCTGCAGCGACTCGGCGAGCATGAGGCCGAGGAAGGCCATCAGCAGGATGCCCTGCGCGGCGCCGAAGTAGCCGCCGTAGATGCCGGTGAAGAGGGTCATGAGCCAGAGCGCGGGGGTCACCCGCGCCGTGGCACCGCGGCCGCGCGCCTGCAGCCACCCGGTGAGTCGCTTGCCGAAGACCACGAGCAGCAGAGCCAGGATGATGAGCACCGGGACGATCGCGTTGAAGGCGTCGGCCGGCAGCGTCAGCAGCAGGATCGCGCCGCCGATGGCACCGAGCACCGACGCCGCCCCGAGCAGCACGGCCCGGCGGCCCTGTCCGGCGAGCTCGCGCCGGTAGCCGTAGGCGCCGACGAACGAGCCGGGGAAGAGGCCGACGGTGTTCGAGACGTTCGCCGTCACCGGCGGGATGCCGATGCTGACCAGCACCGGGAAGGACACCAGCGTCCCCGACCCCACCACGGTGTTGATCGTCCCGGCCCAGACGCCGGCGACGAAGACGAGCACGCCCTGCCAGAAACTCACCGGTCCATCCTCGCAAAGGCGAGGGGGTCAGCCGAGGAGGTCGGCGTACTCCGGGTGACGTCGGACATAGGCGGCGACGAAGGGGCACTGCGCGACGATCGACTCCCCCCGCGCGCGGACGTCGTCCAACGCGGCCTTGATCAGGCGCGACGCCAGACCCTGGCCGGCGAAGGCGTCGTCGACCTCGGTGTGGGTGAAGGTGACGGTCGTGCCGTCCACCCGGACGAAGGCAGCCCCGACCCGTTCGCCGTCGAGGTCGAGCACGTAGGCGTCCGGCTGGCGGCGGACGGTGATCTCAGGAGACTCGGCGTCAGACATTGGCCACCACGTTGACGATGTTGCCATCGGGGTCGCGGAAGAAGAAGCGGCGCACGCCCCACTCCTCGTCCACCGGGCCGTGCACGATCTCGAGACCGGCGGCGCGGACCCGGGCGCATACCTCGTCCACCTCGGCCACGGCGGCGACGCCGATCGACACCGCTGGGTTGAGCGGTGCGGCCGCGTCGGTGGACATGACCTGCAGCTGCACGCCGGGGTCGTCCGGCGGCGTGAGACAGGCGACCCAGCCGTGGTCCATGACGACCTGCGCCCCGAAGAGCCCGGCATACAGATCGCGGGCCGTGCCGACGTCGCTGACGACGAGATTCGGCACGACCCGCGTGATCGGCATCGCCTAGAGGTACTGGCCCGTGTTGCCGACGGTGTCGATGGAGCGGCCGGCCTCGGTGCCCTTCGCCCCGGAGACCAGCGTGCGGATGTAGACGATCCGCTCGCCCTTCTTGCCGGAGATCCGCGCCCAGTCGTCGGGGTTGGTGGTGTTGGGCAGGTCCTCATTCTCCTTGAACTCGTCCACGCAGGCGGCGAGCAGATGGGAGACCCGCAGCCCCCGCTGGGCGCTGGTGATGAGGTCCTTGATCGCCATCTTCTTCGCCCGGTCGACGATGTTCTGGATCATCGCGCCCGAGTTGAAGTCCTTGAAGTACAAGGTCTCCTTGTCACCGTTGGCGTAGGTGACCTCCAGGAAGCGGTTCTCGTCGGTCTCGGTGTACATCCGCTCGACCGTGCGCTGGATCATCGCGTCCAGCGTCGCCGTGGCGTCGCCGCCGTTCTCGGCCAGGTCGTCGGCGTGGATGGGCAGGCCGTCAATGAGGTACTTGGAGAAGATGTCCTTCGCCGCCTCGGCGTCCGGCCGCTCGATCTTGATCTTCACGTCCAGCCGACCCGGCCGCAGGATGGCGGGGTCGATCATGTCCTCGCGGTTGGAGGCGCCGATGACGATGACGTTCTTGAGCCCCTCGACGCCGTCGATCTCGCTGAGCAGCTGCGGGACGATGGTGTTCTCGACGTCCGAGCTCACGCCCGAGCCGCGGGTGCGGAAGATGGAGTCCATCTCGTCGAAGAAGACGATCACCGGGGTGCCGTCCGACGCCTTCTCCCGGGCCCGCTGGAAGACGAGCCGGATGTGCCGCTCGGTCTCGCCGACGTACTTGTTGAGCAGCTCCGGGCCCTTGATGTTGAGGAAGAACGCCGTGGCCTTCTCGTCCCCGCCGTGGACCTTCTGCACCTGCTTGGCGAGCGAATTCGCGACCGCCTTGGCGATCAGCGTCTTGCCACAGCCGGGCGGGCCGTAGAGCAGGATGCCCTTCGGCGGGCGCAGCTGGTGCTCCCGGAAGAGGTCCGCGTGCAGGAACGGCAGCTCCACCGCGTCCCGGATGGCCTCGATCTGGCCGGCGAGACCGCCGATGTCGGCGTAGTCGATGTCCGGGACCTCTTCGAGGATGAGCTCCTCGACCTCGCTCTTGGGCACCCGCTCGTAGGCGTAGGACGAGCGCGTCTCCAGCAGCAGAGAGTCACCGGCGCGCAGCGGCTTGTCGCGCAGCAGGTCGGCGAGGTAGACGACACGCTCCTCATCGGTGTGGCCCACCACGAGCGCCCGGTCGCCGCCGTCGAGGACCTCCTTGAGCATGACGACCTCGCCGGAGCGCTCGAAGCCCCGGGCGGCGACGACGTTCATCGCCTCGTTGAGCATGACCTCCTGGCCGTGCTTCAGCTCGTCGAGGTCCACCTCGGGCGAGACGGCGACGCGCAGCTTGCGGCCGGCGGTGAAGATGTCGACGGTCTTGTCCTCGAAGCGCTCGAGGAAGACGCCGTAGCCGGACGGCGGCTGCGCCAGCCGGTCGATCTCCTCCTTGAGCTGCACCATCTGGTCGCGTGCCTCACGCAGCGTGTCGGCGAGGCGGTCGTTGCGATCGCTCAGCGCGGCGACACGGGCCTGGGACTCGGTGAGCCGATCCTCCAGCAGCCGCATGTGACGGGGGGACTCGGAGACTTTGGCGCGGAGCAGTTCGAGCTCCTGCTCGAGGAACGCCGTGCGCCGGCGCAGGTCGGCGTCGCCGGCCGAGCTCGCGCTCGGCTCGTGCCCCGAATCGTGAACCATGAGGTCTACCTCCCGGTTGAACCTCGCCGACCATGCGGTGCGGCGACTCGCGGAGTGTTCCCGAAAACTCACCCTACACACGCGCGGGTCGACTTCCCGGCGCTCTACCCTGGGTGTCGGGACAGCCTCGATCGGGCCTGTTCCAACGGTGTTGACGAGTCGTGTCGAAGGAGTGTCCGGGTCCGTGGCTGAGCCGCTCAAGGTATGGATCGATCAGGACCTCTGCACCGGGGACGGGCTCTGTGTCCAGTACGCCCCGGAGGTCTTCGAGTTCGACGTGGACGGCCTCGCCTACGTCAAGGACAGCTCGGACGAACTGCTCACCGAGTCCGGCGCGCGCGCCGACGTCCCCGCCTCGCTGCGGCTGGACGTCATCAACTCCGCCAAGGAGTGCCCCGGCGACTGCATCCACGTCGTCCGTGAGGCCGACGGCGTCGAGGTGGCCGGCCCCGACGCCTGAGCCGACCGGCTAGGGCAGCTTCGGGCGGAACGGGACGTCGGGGTCCCGCTCCGGCAGCGCCGGCTTCTCCGACGCGGTGGGACGCCGCTGACGGGGCGGCGCGACGACCCCCGGCGCGAGCCGTCGGGCCGTGACCAGGAAGGCGGTGTGGCCGATCATGCGGTGCTCGGGGCGGACGGCGAGGTCGACGACGTGCCAGCCGCGGACGAAGGTCTCCCAGGCGTAGGGCTCGGTGAAACCGCCGTGCGTGCGCAGCGCCTCGATCAGCCGCGACAGCTGCGTCGTCGTCGCCACGTAACCGATGAGGACGCCGCCGGGCCGTAGCGCGGGCACGACGGCGGGCAGGACGTCCCAGGGACTGAGCATGTCCAGGATCACCCGGTCCACGGTCTCCTCGGGCGGGTGCTCGGCGATGTCCTTGCGCCGCAGCGACCAGTTCTCCGGCAGCTCGCCGAAGAAGGTCTCCACGTTGCCGACGGCGACATCGGCGTGGTCGTCGCGGACCTCGTAGGAGATCACCTGGCCCTGCGGCCCCACCGAACGCAGCAGCGAGCAGGTCAGCGCCCCGGAGCCCGCGCCGGCCTCGAGCACGGTCAGGCCGGGAGCGATGTCCCCCATCGCCACGATCTGGGCGGCGTCCTTGGGATAGATCACGGCGGCGCCGCGCGGCATGGAGAGGACGAAGTCCGACAGCAGCGGCCGCAACGCCAGGTACAGCGTGCCGGAAGTCGAGGTGACGACGGTCCCCTCGTCGGCACCGATGAGGTGGTCGTGCTCGATCGCGCCACGATGCGTGTGGAACTGCTTGCCCGCCGCCAGCGTCACGGTGTGCAGCCGGCCCTTCGGGTCGCTGAGCTGCACCCGCTCCCCCGGCTCGAAGGGTCCCGCTCCGGGTGCCTTGCTTCCCACTACCTGCTCACCTGCTGTGCTCCCTCAAGATCTCTGCGAAATCCGCTGCGGCGATGATGCCTGCCGGCGCGCCGTCGCCGGTGACGACCAGGTACTCCCGGGCCGGGTGCCGCTGCATGTGCTCCAGCAGCTCGCTGGCGCCGGTGCCGGCCGGGATCGTGGTGCCGTCGACCAGGGGCCGCGCGACCTCGCTCACCGGTGTCCAGGCCTGGCGCTGGGGCGGCACGGCGGCGATCAGGGACTCGTCCACGATGGCGGTCGGGCGCTGCCCGGCGTCGACCAGCACGAGCCCCCGGGCGCCGGTGTCCCACGCCCGGTGCAGCGCCTCGGCCACCGACAGATCGTCGGGGACGAGCAGCCCCGGTCGCAGCAGTCGGGCGACGTCCACGCCCGGCAGCCGACTGCGCAGCCGGGCCACCGCCAGCGACGCCGACGCGCTCACCCAGAGGTAGAGGGCGAGGAAGAAGGTCAGGACGGTGGCGGGGATGGCGCCGGGGCCGCGGACGAAGATCGCCGCCGCCGCTGCGAGCAGGATCGCGAAGATCCGGCCGGCCCACCCGGCCACCCGGGTGCCCGTGATGGCCGAGGCGCCGAGGCCCCAGACCGTGGCCCGCAGGATGCGGCCGCCGTCCAGCGGCAGTCCGGGGAGCAGGTTGAAGGCGGCGAGCACCAGGTTGCTCCAGGCCAGCAGCGCGAAGAGCGCGGCGGCCACCGAGCCGGCCGGCGAGGCGGCGTAACCACCGAAGGTGGCGGCGGCGATGAGGATCGAGACCAGCGGTCCGGCGGCGGCGATGGCGAGCTCGTGCCGTGCCCGCACCGGCTCCCCGTCGATCTCGGAGACCCCGCCCAGGGCGAAGAGGACGACCCGCTTCACCGGATAGCCGAGGGCCTTGCTGACCAGGGTGTGGCCGAGCTCGTGGGCGAGCACGCAGGCGGCGAAGAGCAGGCTGAAGCCGAAGGCGACGGCGTAGGCGCCACCCGGGCCGACGTCCGGGACGGCGTCGTCCACGACCGGGCCGTAGACGTAGGTCAGCAGCAGGCCGATGAGTAACCAGGACGGTGACACCATCACCGGGACGCCCGATACCCGCGCGACCGTCATCATCGGCGCCGCCCGCCGTGCCGGCGGCTGATTGCTCACTCCGGCAATGCTACGGCCCGGTCTCAGGCCGGTTGTGCCGCCGAACGGTTACGGTACGGACCGTGAGCGACGGGCCGGACGAGGCGCACGAGGCAGAGCTGCGTGCCCGCATCGAGGCCCGGATCGCCGCAAGGCGGGCGACGTCGGCGAACTCCGCGCGTCGCGCGGACCAGGACGACGACGAGCGCGCCGGCGAGGTGCTGCGTCCGGCCCGGCCCTGGGCCGATGGCGCCGGCTCCGCACCCGCGCCGCCGCAACTGCCCTCCGGTGACGCGGCAGCCACCGGCGACGGCGCGGCTGACGGGTCACTGCGTCCGAACCGGCCGTGGCAGCGTCGGCCCATCGAACCGCCGCGACCGCCGGGCAGCAGTGGTGGCGCCGCGCCCCGCGGCAATCCCGAGACGGTGCTCGGTCCGCTCGCCGGAGAACTCGCCGGCCGACGCGCGTCCGAGACGGACCTCGAGCCCGCAGCCGAGACGGCAGGCGTGCCCGAAGCCGGGGTTAATGCCGGGGTTGCAGCCGAGGTTGTCGCCGAGCCCGACGCCGGGACGGATGGCCGAGCGCCCGCCCGGGAGGCCACCCGGACACCGCCCGTCGTCACCACCGGACCTGCCGCCGATCCCCCGCCCTGGCTCACCGAGCCGATCGACCTGGACATCAAGGGCGCGGCGACCTGGGATCCGAACGAGGCGCCGAGCGACGACACCGCGACCGACGCGGACTCCTCGTCCGACGGCGCCGTCACAGGCGTTCCGGTGCCGGATCCGGCAGCGGACGGACCGGCGGCGAAGGGGTCCTCGCCCCGGCGCCCCGGCCGGTTCTTCGGCCGCAAGAGCCGGAACGAGAGCCGCGCTGACAGCACCACCGACACCGACACCGCCACCGCGATCGCCAGCACCACCGCCGTCCCGTCCGGATCGGACTCCGCCGAGCCGCAGCCACCGCTCGACGCCGAGCACGAGCGAGAGCCCGAGACCACCTCCGTGTCGAACGACCCGACTCCCGCCCGCCCCACCCACCGGCCTCGTCCCCGCCCGCGAAGCACCACGGCTGAGTCGCCGGCTCCGCCCGGCGCCGACACCGCTGCCGCTGCGACCGCCCCCGGTGCGACGCCCCCCGCCACGGCTCCTGCGCCGGTTGAAGTCCCCGCGACGAGTGCTGCTCCGGCACGTGCTGCCTCGGAACCGACCTCCGCCGCCTCACCACGGCCCGCGCCACGGCCCCGCCCGGTCGGTGACCCGGCGACGTCCGCGCCGGAGGCGGGAGGCGACGGCGCAGCAGCCGGCCGTCCCGCCGGCCAGGACCCGGACCTCAGCCGCTTCCTCGCCGCCTCCGAGCCCCAACCGGGCGACGACGAACCCGAGCGCCGGTCGCGGCGGGAGCGCCGCGGCCGGAAGGCCGTGACGTCCGGGACCGCGGCCGCGGCCGTCACCCCTGCCACCCCGGCCACGTCGGCCAGCACCCCGCACGGCACCGCTGGCCCGGACGGCACCGCTGCATCCGGCAGCTCCGCGGAGACGGCTCGGCCGGCGAAGCCGGCACGGACCGGACCGGCGCCGGCGGTGGCGTTCCTGCGCCGCCGCGGCCGGGGCCTGCTGCGCCTGGCCGTCATCGCCCTCATCGCCCTGCTCGCCGCCGTGGGGCTGCGCGAGTTCGTCGTCGCGCCGTACTACATCCCGTCGGCCTCCATGGAGCCGACGCTGCACGGCTGCCCGGGTTGCAACGACGACCGGATCCTCGTGGACAAGGTCAGCTACCGCCTGCACGATCCGCGCACGAGCGACATCGTGGTCTTCTCCAAGCCGCCGACCGCCGCCGTGGCCGACGACGTGCTGATCAAGCGCGTCATCGCCGTCGGCGGTGACACCGTCGCACTGCGCAACGGCGCCGTCTTCGTCAACAACCTCAAGCTCACCGAGGACTACCTGAACCCCGCCTGCGGCGCCAACCCGACGCGGCCGCTGACGCGGACCAGCCGCTGGACCGTCCCCGACGGGGATCTGTTCGTCATGGGCGACAACCGCTGCAACTCCGAGGACAGCCGCGCCTTCGGGCCGATCAAGGTCTCCTCCGTCATCGGTCGGGCGTGGCTCATCTTCTGGCCGCTGAAGCGCTTCGGCACCATCTGAGCAGCCGCCGGGGACGTCAACCGTGTCGGACCTCGCGCCTACGGTGACGCCATGACAGTCGGTGCGATCCCCGGCGCCCTCCCCGGCGCCGAGCCCCGCGAGCGGGTCGCGCCACTGCCCGTCCTGGGCTCGCTGTCGCCGTCCCGGGCGGCCGACTTCAAGTCCTGCCCACTGCAGTACCGGCTGCGGACGATCGACCGGCTCCCCGAGAAGCCGTCACCGGCCGCGGTGCGCGGCACGCTCGTTCACGCCGTGCTGGAGAACCTCTTCGATCTCCCCGCCGCCGAGCGGACACCGGCGGCCGCCATCGCGATGATCCCCGCGGCCTGGTCCCGGTTGCGCCTCGACGAGCCCGCACTCGACCAGCTCTTCGCGGCGTCGACCACCACCGGGCAGCAGGACGAGACGACGTGGCTGGCCAGCGCCGAGGCCCTGCTGGACAACTACTTCCGGCTGGAGGATCCGGCTCGGCTGGAGCCCGTCCGCCGTGAGCAGTACGTCGAGGTCGTCGTCGGCGACGTGCGGCTGCGCGGCGTCCTCGATCGGCTGGACGGCGCCACCGACGGCGCGCTGCGCATCGTGGACTACAAGACCGGCTCCTCCCCCGGGCAGGCGGGCGAGGGGGCGGCGCTGTTCCAGCTGAAGTTCTACGCGCTGCTACTGTGGCGGACCCGCGGCGTCGTGCCCCGGCAGCTGCGGCTCATCTACCTCACCGACGCCGAGACGCTGAGCTACCGTCCCGAGCCGGACGAGCTGGCGCGTTTCGAGGGGACGGTGCTGGCGATCTGGGCGGCGATCAAGCGGGCGCTGCCCGACGGGGATTTCCCCCCGAGCCCGGGCCGGGCGTGCGACTGGTGCAGCTTTGCCGCGCTCTGTCCGGCCTTCGGCGGGACCCCGCCGCCGTACCGGCCCCCCGCCGTCGTGACCGATCCGCGGGACCCCCCGGCGTAGACCAGCGGCGACACCGCCGACTCGACCGCGTCCAGATCTCCGGCGACGCCGACCGCGGCGGTTCCGAGCCCGAGCGAGCACGCCCGGCCACCGGGCTCAGGCCGGCAGCAGCGCGGCCAGGTCAGCGACCGTGAGCCCGACCAGCGACTCGCGAATCGTCCGCCCCGGCGCTGGCTCCAGCGGCACCTCACTCGGCACGGCGAGCACGGCGCAGCCCGCGGCCTGCGCCGCAGCGACACCCGTCGGTGAGTCCTCCACGGCGACGCAGGCGCCGATCGGGACCCCGAGCAGCTCCGCCGCCCGCAGGTAGGACTCCGGCGCCGGTTTCGGCTCGCGCACCTCGTCGCCGCAGACGGTGGCCGCGAAGTTCTCCCGGCCGAGTGTGTCGAGGGCCCGTTCGACCAGGGTCCGCTGGGTGGAGGTCACCAGCGCGGCCGGCAACCCCGCGGCCCGGACGGCGGCCAACAGCTCCGGGGCACCGGGGCGCCACGTCAGCTCGGTGCCGAAGAGCTCGAAGGTCCGGCTGTTGAGGAAGCGTGCGCTGGTGACCGGGTCTGCCTCGACCCCGACGTCGCGGTGCAGCAGGGCGACCGAGTGGGCCATGTTGGACCCGACCATGGCGATACGCGTCTCGGGCGAGAGTGTGCCGCCGAGGGACGCCGCCAGCTCGTGGAGCGCGATGTCCCAGATCTTCTCGGAGTCCAGCAGCGTGCCGTCCATGTCGAACAGCACCGCCGCGAGACGGCATTGATCAGGCAGCGGGACCCGCGCTCCACTGCTCGGAGAGGCCGGAGACCTCCAGCAGTCGCGCCACCGGGCGGGACGGCCGGGTCACCCGGAAGGTGCCGTCCACGTCGTCGAGGGCACCGGCGATCTCCACGAGCGCTCCGATGCCGGTGGAGTCCATGAAGGTCACGCCGGAGAGGTCGGCGACCACCGTGGTGATGCCGTCGGCGAGCACGATCTGGACAGCGTCGGTGAGCCGGCTACGACTGGCGACATCGACCGACCCCTCGACGAGCACCGTCGCGGTGTCGCCCGCGACCTCCGACGTGACGTTCAGGTTCATGGCACTGACCGTACTGGCGACACATGTGACACCGCAGATCAGGGCGTCGGGTCGGTGGCTTTGATCTCGCGGAAGTTCCGGACGCTGTAGATGATCAGCGCACCGGCGACGAGGCCGGAGATGATCAGCGACGTCCCGGTGCCCCAACCGCCCGGCAGCCACCAGGACTCCGCGAACGGCCACCAGCCGGGGACGTCCGGCTGCAGACCCCACAGCACACCCAGCGCGATGAGGATCGCCGCACCGAGGCTCGAGCCGAGGATGCGCGGCCAGGTCTCGACGCCGTCCGCCGCGGTCTGCAGGGCCCGGCGCTTCACCGGCTCCAAGCGGCGCTGCGCCCAGTCGTACTGCTGGGACAGCAGCGCCAACCCGCCGACGATCATCAGCAGTCCCGGCCCCGGCAGGATCAACGCGGCGATGCCGCCGAGGACGAGCAACCAGCCGAGCACTTCCAGGCCGATGCGCTTCAAGGCCGACGACGCCGCGTTCATGGCTGGGATTCTGCCCGTCGCGGCCCCGGTCGTCGCTGTGCGAATCCCCGGTTGCGGGTCGCGTCGTGAGTCGGTTCACACGCGTGCACCGCCCCGGGCACGGTGCGTGATCATGCTCGGCGTCCGATCTAAGCGCTATGTCGCGAACATGGCCTGAACACGGTGTCCCCGGTAACAGTGCCTTCGTCGACCGTCACCCAACAGAGCCGACCGTGCGCACAGCGTGAAACTCGGGCTACGGCCTTCACACGGCTGCTCGGGTAGACATGACCTATCGCAGCTGACACTGCGAACGAGGCGCTCCGCATACGGGGGTAGTGAAGCGCCCGCGGAGTCGCGGTTCCGGGGGGACCCTTCTCCGAGACTCAGGGCCCGGCCGGACGATGTCCGGCCGGGCCCACTCTCATTGCGCAACACTTGCTTCGTATCGCGCGTCCGAGGGAGACGCAGGCCGATCTTTGCGTCACACTCCTGTGAAGCGTCGGTCAAGTTCGCAGGCCTGGGGAGCCGCGCGGGTCGAGGAAGGGCCCCGTAGCCATGCTCGAAACCTGGGAAGTGCTGGTCATCATCGACAGCGCGCTGGGCGGCGTCATCCTCTTCGGGGCCGCGGCCTGTCTCGGCATCTGGCTCTTCGATCGCTCGATGCGGTCGTTCTTCTGGCTGGGCCTGCTCGGTCTGGCCATGACCGTGACCCTCGGCTCGGGCGCAGTCGTGCTCGGACGGCCGTCCGACGACTGGACCGTGGTCGCCGCTTACGCCCGCAGCGCGGCCTACGGCCTGGCCACCCTCACCGCCGTCCAGGCCGCGGCCCGGGTCATGCCGGAACTGCGGGTGCGGTGGCTGCGATGGACCCTGGTCGGTGTGCTGCTCGGGCAGACGGTGGTGAGCTGGACCACCGGCCTGATCGTGGACGGCACCGACGCCGACGGGTTCCCCCACTACGGTCCGCTGGCCTTCGTGACGGCGGCCTACAGCCTCGGCGTCCTCGCCCTCGGCGTGATCGTGCACCGGCAGGCGAAGCGCCGGCCCAGGCTGCGCGGCGCCGTCGCCGCCACGGGCCTGGTCCTCGCCGCCGTGGAGATCTTCACCCTCGTCAACCACGACGCGCTCGTGGACCAGCAGCTCTTCACCGTCAGCGTGCTGCCCGGCGGCACGGCCACCCTGGTGCTGGCCGGCCGCGCCCTGCTGCGGACCGCCCGCAGCCGCGACGTCTTCGCCCGCCGCCAGGAGACCATCGTCACGATCAGTCAGGCCGCGGTGAGCGACTCGGTGGACGCGCTGCGCCAGCGCGTCCAGCGCACGCTGCGGGCCGAATTCTCCGGCGGGGTCTCCGGCGGGGTCTCGGGTGACATCGTCGTCGCCGTCGGCGAGCGTGACCGGCTGCACCCGCAGCCCACCTCGACCGAACCTGCGGTCCGGGTCTCCGGTCGACGGTTCCGTGCGGTGGCCCTCGGCGTCCCGCAGGATCGGGCAGCCCGGCAGTTCACCGAGTCCCTGCTGCGGCTGCTCATCACCGCGGCCGACCGGGCCGGCAGCGAGGCCAAGGCCGCCCGCGGTGCGCGCTACGACGAGATCACCGGACTGCTCGGTGCGCCCGGCCTGCTCGACCGTATGGCCGACGACCTCGCCGCCTCACCGCGGCCGACGCTGGTGCTCCAGCTGTGCCGGCTCGACGGTCTGGGTGCCCTCGTCGCCGTCGACGGACCGGACGGCATGCGCGGCATCCTCGGCGGCGCGGCGACCGCCATGGACCGGCTGCGCCGACCACGCACGATCTTGGCCCGCTCGTCGGACGACACCCTCGCCGTAGCCGACCACGTCCCGGCCGGGGTGGACCCGGAGGGTTTCCTGCGCAATCGCATGGCCGAGGTGCGCCGCACGCTGCGGGACGCGGTCAGCGACGACGCGATCCGGTTGAAGCTGGGGGGCATCGTCGCCCGGCCGGGAGCGACGGCCGACTCGCTGCTACGCGACGCCTCGGCCGCCCTGCAGCGCGCCCCGCGGGACGGCAGCACGATCTACGTGGGCAACGAGGCCGAGGAGGTCCGCTCGCTCGTCGCCCTCAGCCGCGAGCTCGCCCACGCCGTCGAGCGGGACGAGATCGAGCTGCGCTACCAGCCCATCGTCTCACCCGGCACCCGCCGCGTGATCAGCGTCGAGGCACTCGCCCGGTGGCGCCGCCACGGTGTCATCGTCGCGCCGTCGGCGTGGATTCCGGCCGCCGAGCAGCACGGCCACATCATCGACGTGGGGCGCCGCGTCCTGCAGCTGGCAGCGGCCGACCAGGAACGCCTCGGGGTGCCGGTGGCGGTGAACGTCTCCCCGCTGCAGCTGGCCGACGAGGGGGTCGTCACCGACATCCTCACCGCCGTGGCGAGCCGCCCACCGGGCTGCATCACCCTCGAGATCACCGAGACCGCGGTGATGGCTGATCTCGGACGGGCCGTCGCGGTGCTGCAGGAGCTGCGCGACCACGGCCTGCGCATCGCACTGGACGACTTCGGCAGCTCCTACAGCTCGCTCGGCGCGCTGGCCGACCTGCCGGTCGACGTCCTCAAGCTCGACCAGTCCTTCGTCCGCCGCATCGAGACCCCGAACGGGCTGACGGTGGTCCGCTCGATCGTGTCGCTGGCCCGATCGCTGGGCAAGCCGCTCATCGCCGAGGGTGTGGAGACCGAGGAGCAGCTGGCCCTGCTCATGGCGCTCGGCGTCGAGCGGGTGCAGGGCTTCCTCCTCGGACGCCCCACCACCTTCGACCTGCTCGCCGAGCGTCTACTCGTCGTCGGTGCGGTAGCCGAGGTTGGGTGAGAGCCAGCGCTCGGCCTCACCCACGGTCCAGCCCTTGCGCTTGGCGTAGTCCTCGACCTGGTCGCGGCCGACCCGGCCGAGGACGAAGTACTGCGACTGCGGGTGCGAGAAGTACCAGCCGCTGACCGAGGCGCCGGGCCACATGGCCATGCTCTCGGTGAGCTCGATGCCGACGTTGGCCTCGACGTCCAGCAGCCGCCACAGCGTCTGCTTCTCAGTGTGCTCGGGGCAGGCGGGATAACCCGGCGCCGGGCGGATGCCCTGGTACTTCTCGGCGATGAGCTCGTCGTTGCTGAGCTTCTCGCCGGCGGCGTAACCCCAGAACTCGTGGCGCACCCGCTGGTGCATCCGCTCGGCGAAGGCCTCGGCGAGCCGATCGGCCAGTGATTCGAGCAGGATTGCGCTGTAGTCGTCCAGCGCGGCCTTGAACTCCTCGACCTTGGCCTGGCTGCCCAACCCGGCCGTGACGGCGAAGGCGCCGACATAGTCCTTGATCCCGGTCGAGGCCGGGGCGACGAAGTCGGCCAGGGACCGATGCGGGACGCCCGGCCGGTGCTCGGTCTGCTGCCGCAGCATGTGCAGGGTGGTGAGCACCTCGTCGCGCTTCTCGGTCGTGTAGACCTCGATGTCGTCGAAGTCGACGGCATTGGCGGGGAAGAGCCCGATGACGCCGCTGGCGGTGAGCCAGCGTTCGGCCACGATGCGGTCGAGCATCTGCTGCGCGTCGTCCCAGAGCTTGCGGGCCGTCTCCCCGGTGGTGGGGTTGTTGAGGATGTCGGGGTACTTGCCCTTCATCTCCCAGGCGTTGAAGAAGGGCTGCCAGTCGATGTATTTGCGCAGTTCTGCGAGGTCGTAGTCCTTGAAGACCCGGACGAACTGCGTGGGCGTCCCCGACGGGTGACGGTCGTCGGTGTGCAGGTCACGGGCCTGCTGCACGATCAGATGCGGCCGGGTCGGCCGGTAACCCTCCCACTCGATGGGCGTCCGGTCGTCGCGGACCGTCCCGATCGGCAGGATGACCTTCTGGTTCTGCCGCGCCTCGTGCCGCTCCCGCAGCGAGTCGTAGTCGGCCTGCAGGTCCTCGAGCAGCTGGGGGCGCCGCTCGTCCGACAGCAGCGAGGCGACCACCGGCACCGATCGCGAGGCGTCCTTCACCCAGACGACGGGGCCGTGGTACTTCCGGTCCACCTTCACCGCGGTGTGCGCGCGGGACGTGGTGGCGCCGCCGATGAGCAGCGGGATGTCGAAGCCCTGCCGCTCCATCTCCGTGGCGAAGTTGACCATCTCGTCCAGCGACGGCGTGATGAGCCCGGAGAGTCCGATGACGTCGGCGTCGTGCTCCTTGGCCGCGTCGATGATCTTCTGCGCCGGCACCATGACGCCGAGGTCCACGACGTCGTAGTTGTTGCACTGCAGCACCACGCCGACGATGTTCTTGCCGATGTCGTGGACGTCGCCCTTGACGGTGGCCATGATGACCTTGCCGTTGCTGCGCCCCTGGTCGTCGGGTGACTTCTCGGCCTCGATGAACGGGATCAGGTAGGCCACGGCCTTCTTCATCACCCGGGCGGACTTCACCACCTGCGGCAGGAACATCTTGCCGGCGCCGAAGAGGTCGCCGACGACGTTCATGCCGTCCATCAGGGGGCCCTCGATGACCTCCAGCGGGCGACCGCCGCGGTCGGCGATCTCCTGCCGCAGCTCCTCGGTGTCGTCCTCGACGTGAGCGTCGATGCCCTTGACCAGCGCGTGCGTGATCCGCTCGCCGACGGGCAGCTCGCGCCACTCCTCGCTCGCGGCCTCCCGCTGCTGGCCGCTGCCGGCGAACTCGGCGGCGATCTCCAGCAGCCGCTCGCCGGCGTCCTCGCGGCGGTTGAGGATGACGTCCTCGATGCGCTCGCGCAGCCGCTCGTCCACCTGGTCGTAGACCACGAGGGCACCGGCGTTGACGATGCCCATGGTCAGCCCGGCCTTGATGGCGTGGAAGAGGAAGACGGCGTGGATGGCCTCGCGGACGGCGTTGTTGCCGCGGAAGGAGAAGGAGACGTTGGAGATGCCGCCCGAGGTCTTGGCGTGCGGCAGGTTCTCGGTGATCCACCGGACGCCCTCGATGAAGTCGACGCCGTAGTTGGCGTGCTCCTCGATGCCGGTGGCGACGGCGAAGACGTTCGGGTCGAAGATGATGTCCTCGGCCGGGAAGCCGACCTCGTCGACGAGGATGTCGTAGGCCCGCTGGCAGATGTCCTTGCGCCGCTGCAGGTTGTCGGCCTGGCCGTCCTCGTCGAAGGCCATGACGACCACGGCCGCGCCGTACTTGCGGCAGAGCCGGGCGTGCTCGACGAAGGGCTCCTTGCCCTCCTTCAGCGAGATCGAATTGACGATCGACTTGCCCTGGACGTTCTTCAGGCCCTCCTCGATCACGTCCCACTTCGACGAGTCGATCATGATCGGGACCCGGCAGATGTCGGGCTCGGAGCCGACAAGACGCAGGAAGCGCTGCATCGCGGCGAAGCCGTCGATCATGCCCTCGTCCATGTTGATGTCGATGACCTGGGCGCCGTTCTCGACCTGCTGCCGCGCCACCGACAGGGCGGTGTTGTAGTCGCCGTCCTTGATCAGGTTGCGGAACTTCGCCGAACCGGTGATGTTGGTGCGCTCGCCGACGTTGACGAAGAGCGAGTCGGCGTCGATCGTCAGCGGCTCGAGACCCGAGAGCCGCAGCGCCGGCGCGATCGCCGGTGGCACTCGCGGCGCCAGCCCCTCGATGCGCCGAGCGATCGCGGCGATGTGCGCGGGGGTGGTGCCGCAGCAGCCCCCGGCCATGTTGATCAGTCCGGCCTCGGCGAACTCGGCCACGAACCCCGCGGTCTGGTCGGGCTCCTCGTCGTACTCGCCGAAGGCGTTGGGCAGGCCGGCGTTGGGGTAGGCGTGGACGAAGCAGTCGGCGATGCGGGAGAGCTCGGCGACGTAGGGCCGCAGCTCCTCGGCGCCGAGGGAGCAGTTGAGGCCGACGATGAGGGGGCGCACGTGGCGCACCGAGTTCCAAAACGCCTCGGTGACCTGGCCGGTGAGGGTACGTCCGGAGGCGTCGGTGATGGTGCCGGAGATGACGACCGGCCAGCGGCGGCCCTGCTCTTCGAAGAGCGTCTCGACGGCGAAGATCGCGGCCTTGCAGTTCAGCGTGTCGAAGATCGTCTCGATCATGATGATGTCGGCGCCGCCGTCGACCAGGCCCTGGGCCTGCTCCTTGTAGGCGGCGACCATCGTGTCGAAGTCGATGTTGCGGGCGCCGGGGTCGTTGACGTCCGGGGAGATCGACCCGGTGCGGTTGAGGGGGCCGATGGCACCGGCGACGTAACGCGGCCGGTCGGGGGTGCGCGCGGTCATCTCGTCGGCGGCGTCGCGAGCCAGCCGGGCCGAGGCGACGTTGAGCTCGTAGGCGAGCTCCTGCATGCCGTAGTCGGCCAGCGAGATGACCTGCGCGTTGAAGGTGTTGGTCTCGATGATGTCCGCGCCGGCCTCGAGATACTCCAGGTGGATGTCGCGGATGATCTGCGGCTGCGTCAGCGACAGCAGGTCGTTGTTGCCCTGGACGTCGCTGGGCCAGTCGGCGAAGCGTTCGCCGCGGTAGCCGGCCTCGTCGGGACGGTCGCGCTGGATCGCCGTGCCCATGGCGCCGTCGAGGACGACCAGGCGCTGCCGCAGCACCTCGGTGAGCGCCGCGGTCGCGTCAGGGCGATGCTGCGGCGGGTTCGTCGACGGGGCTGCCTGCTGGGTGGTGTCCGGCACTAAGTCGTCCTCTGTCTTTTCGGGCTGTGTCGCGGGGTCGAGCCGTCATCCAGTGTGTCACTTGGGCGCACATCGGGCCTGTCTAAACCGGCTCGATGTGGCCCGGTCGTAGGGTGGAACGCATGACCGATCGCTTTGGCCGAGCCGACCGCAGCGGGTGCGCGTGGTGACTCCCCCGGATCCGGCCGGTTGGCCGGAGCTCGTCGATCCGGTCCTGGTCGCGGCCTTCGAGGGCTGGAACGACGCGGGCGACGCCGCCAGCGGGGCCATCGAGCACCTGCAGCTCGTCTGGGACGCGGTGCCGCTCGCCGAGCTGGATCCCGACGAGTACTACGACTTCCAGGTGAATCGCCCCACAATGTCGATGGTGGACGGGCTCTCGCGCCGCGTCGACTGGCCCACGACCCGGCTCTCGTACTGTCGCCCGCCGGGGGCCGCCTTCGATCTCGTGCTCATGCACGGCATCGAACCGAACATGCGGTGGCGCGCCTTCTGCGCCGAGCTGCTCGAGGTGATCACGGAGCTGGACATTCGGATGGTGGTGACCCTCGGCGCGCTGCTGTCGGACACACCCCACACCAGACCGACCTCGGTGACCGGCAGTGCCTACGACCCGGAGTCCGCAGCCCGTTACGGCCTGGAACGTTCCCGCTACGAGGGGCCGACGGGCATCGTCGGGGTGCTGCAGGACGCCTGTGTCCGTGCGGGGATCCCGTCCATCTCGTACTGGGCCGGCGTGCCGCACTACGTGTCGCAGCCCCCGAACCCGAAGGCGACGCTCGCGCTGCTGAACGGGGTCGAGGAGGTGCTCGACGTCCCGATCCCCCTCGCCCAGCTGCCGGAGCAGGCCGACGAATGGCAGAAGCTGGTGGACGAGATGGCCGCCGAGGACGACGAGGTCGTCGAGTACATCCGCAACCTCGAGGAACGCGACGACGAGATCGATCGCGACGAGATGACCCAAGCCTCCGGCGACGCCATCGCCCGCGAGTTCGAGCGCTACCTGCGCCGCCGGGATCGGGGCGGTGGTCACGCCGGCGGTGGCTCCGGCGGTCCCTCGCTGGGTCGCGACTGATCGGTGGTCCGCACCGCCGTTCACACCGCAGTCTCTGGCGGCGTAATCAGGTCCGGCGGGGTCGGGTCCGGCGCGGTCGGGTCCGGCGTGGGCCGCACACGGGCCTGGTAGTCGCCCCGCCACGGGTGCTCACGCCACTCCCCCTCACGGGGCGGACGGAGACGCTGCCAGTAGACATGGCTGGGGAGTTCCACCGTGCCCGGGACCTCCCACCGCAGGTGCTCCCAGCCCCACCAGTTCGGCCCTCGGACCGTCAGATACGGCGGCAACGTGCTCCACTTCAAGTGCGCGGGGAAATGGCGGGCGCCGCGATCACGGATGCGGTCGTGCGCATCGTCGAGCTCCAGCGGGCTCCCGTCACTATCCACGACCACGAGCCGGAGCCCGGCCGATCGGGCGATTCGTTCGAACAGCACGAGGCCCGGCACCCGCCGGCCCGCCTCGACCGCCGCGATCGTAGAGACCGCCACGCTGCTCGCGGCCGCCAGCTCGCGCTGGCTCAGCCCGGCGTGACGCCGGAACGCGCGCAGCCACCGTCCCGCCGGGTAGGGCGTCTCCTCGGACGGCTTCTTCAGCATTCGGGCAGCCTGCCGCATCCGGCCCCGACCCGGCGGTCTCGCGATGGACCTGTGGACAACGCGATCGACCGGTACCGGCCGTCCTTTTTCCTTCCCGTGTTCTGCACCCGAATCCGGGTGCAGAACACGGGGGGCGAGAGAGGGGTGGGCGGCCCGGCATGACGCCGCGCAGCGATCGTCCCGCCGGAAGGACGTCTTCTCGGACGGCTTCTTCGGCATTCGGGCAGCCTGCCGCATCCGGCCCCGTCCCGGCGGTGTCGCGATGGACCTGTGGACAACGCGACCGACCGGTACCGTCGTCCCTTTTTCCTTCCCGTGTTCTGCACCCGAATCCGGGTGCAGAACACGGGGACGAAAAGAGGGTGGGTGGCCCGGCTCGGACCAGCTGCAATCGCCGGAGTCGCGGCTGAGCCGACCGGTCAGCCCGCAGGCGCTCCCGCTCGGAGCGCGGTGCCCCCGGTTAGAGCGCGATGCCCAGCAACGCGTCGACCACGTCGCGCACCAGGCCCGGCGCGAGCGGGTCACCGGCGTCCGCTGCCGCGCCACCGCCGACCGCCGCGCCACTGCCGACCGCCGCTCCGCCGGTCGCTGCCGCGCCGCCGGTAGCAGCCGCAGCCGCCTCGACCCAGCGGTCGACGGCGGCGACCGCGCTCACCGTGTCCAGGTCGTCGGCCAGGGCGGCGCGGACCTCGGCGAGCAGCTTGTCGGCCGACGGGGCCGAGTCGGCGGCGACGGCCAGACGCCAGCGGGCGAGTCGTGCCTCGGCGGCGGGCAGCCGGCCGCCGGTCCACTCACGGTCTGCGCGGTAGTGGCCGTCCAGCAGCGCGAGCCGCACCGCCATCGGGTCGATGTGGGCGGCGCGGAGCTTCGAGACGAGCACCAGGTTGCCGCGCGACTTGCTCATCTTCTCGCCGTCGAGCCCGATCATGCCGGCGTGCACGTAGTGCCGGGCGAACGGCGCCTCGCCGGTCAGCGCCTCGGCGTGGGCCGCCGAATGCTCGTGATGCGGGAAGACCAGGTCCGAGCCGCCACCCTGGACGTCGATCCCCATGCCGAGGCGATCAAGCGCGATGACGCTGCACTCGATGTGCCAGCCGGGCCGGCCCCGGCCCAGCGGACTCTCCCAGGCGGGCTCGCCGGGCCGTTCACCACGCCACAGCAGCGAGTCGAGAGCGTCCTTCTTGCCGGGCCGCTCGGGATCGCCGCCGCGCTCGGCGAAGAGCCGCAGCATCGTCTCGCGGTCGTAGTTCGACTCGTCACCGAAACCGGGCGCGGCGGCGACCGGGAAGTAGACGTCGCCGGTACCGTCCTCGAGGCGGTAGGCGAGGCCACGGTCGAGCAGTGACGCGATGGCCTTCGCGATGTCCGGGATGGCCTCGACGGCCCCGATGTACTGATCCGGCGGCAGCACGCGCAGCGCGGTCATGTCGTCGCGGAACAGCTGGGTCTCGCGAGCCGCGAGTCCTTCCCAGGACTCCCCCGTCTGTCCGGCGCGCTCCAGCAGCGGGTCGTCGATGTCGGTGACGTTCTGGACGTAGTGCACCCGGTGGCCGGCATCACGCCACACCCGCTGCACCAGGTCGAACGCCAGGTACGTGGCGGCGTGGCCGAGGTGGGTGGCGTCGTACGGGGTGATCCCGCAGACGTACATGCGCGCCGTCTCGCCGGGTGAGGTCTCCCTCACGGTGCCGGTCGCGGTGTCGTGCAGCCGCAGCGCCGGGCCGGTGCCGGGGAGCTCGGGAACGGCAGGGCTCGGCCAGGCATCCATGCCTGCCACGGTATCGCTGCCGGATCAGACCGGCGGCCAGGGGACGGCCGGCCAGTCCCCCGACGGTTCGGGGTGGCGTCCCGAACCGAGCAGCCGACGGACCCGCTGCCGGGTCTGGCGTACCTCCCGCTGCGTGAGTAGCTCGCCCAGCCGCTCCCCCAGCGGACCGTCCAGCGCCTCCTGCAGCCGGCCGAGGACGTCGCGGCAGGGCGTGGGCAACCGGGCCCCGGCCCACTGCCACAGCACGGTGCGCAGCTTGTCCTCGACGGAGAAGGAGACGCCGTGGTCGATGCCGAAGACACGGCCGTCCGGGGTCGGCAGGAGGTGGCTGCCCTTGCGGTCGGAGTTGTTGATCACCGCGTCGAAGACCGCGATCTCGCGGAGTCGCTCGAGATCGCGCCGCCGCATGAAGCGGGCGATGTTGACCTCGTCGTCGACGTCCACCCAGAGCTGCACCATGCCCGGACCGGCCGGACCCTCTCGGTACACCGTCGGCGGCACGATCCCCCAGCCGGTCGCGGCCGAGACCTCGTAAGCCGCGACCTCCCGCTCGGCGAGCGTGCCGTCCGGATAGTCCCAGAGCGGCCGCTCCCCGGCCTCGGGCTTGTAGACGCAGGCTCCGCGTAGGCCACCGGCCTCGACGCCGCAGTAGAGCGTGGCGTTGGAGGCGTCCATCACCCGACCCTCGATCGTCAGCTCGCCGACGGTCAGCAGCTCGATCGCCGCCTCGACGCTCACGCCGGGGCAGCCGTCACCGGCCAGCAGCAGGGCGGGCGTCAGCTCGCCGGTGTCGTCGCCGGACACGTCACGAGTTCAGCGACGCGCCACGGCGGTAGCCGTTGAGACGGGCACAGATGTGCCCGGAGGCACCCAGCGGCTGCCCACAGAGCGGGCACGGCGGACGTCCGGCCGAGACCAGCGCCCGGGCGCGAGCGACGAAGGCCCGCGCCGACGGCGGCTCGATCAGCACCCGCAGCGCGTCCGGACCGTCCTCGACGTCCTCCAGCAGGGTCTCCTCGGCCACCTCGGGCTCGTCCACGGGAGCTTGGGCCTCGATGACGACCAGGCCGCTGTCGCCGTCCCACGCCAGCCCCATCGCGGCGACGCGGAACTCCTCGTCCACCGGCTGGTCCAACGCCTCGTTGTCCGTCTCACCGGCCGGGAGCGCAGTCCCCGTGCGCTCGACGATCTCGTCGAGCAGCTGCTCCAGCCGGTCGGCCAGCACCACGACCTGCTGTTTCTCCAGCGCCACGGAGACCACCCGCGCGCCGTCGACGGCCTGCAGGTAGAAGGTCCGGTCGCCGGGCGAGCCGACGGTGCCGGCCACGAAGCGGGTCGGTCGGTCGAAGAGGTGCAGCTGACGCATGATGCCTCCAGCCTAATGACTGATCAGACCGAGCCGCCGCCCGCGCCGCCGCCGACGGTGGCGTCGGCATCGGCGGCCTTGCGACGGCGCCGTCGCTTCGGCGGCGCGAAGACGCTCAAGTCGCCACCGGTGTCGTTGGTGCGGACCACGTACGGACGGGTCGCGGTGTAGCGGATCACCGACACCGAGGCCGGATCCGGGACGATGCGCTGGTACTGGTCGAGATGCAGACCGAGCGCGTCGGCCACGATCGCCTTGATCACGTCACCGTGGGAGCAGGCCACCCAGACAGCGTCCTCGCCGACCTCGGTGGTGAAGTGCTCGTCCCACTTGCGGATCGTCGCGACCGCACGGGCGGACATGTCGGCAAGCGCCTCGCCGTTGGGGAAGCGGACCGCCGAGGGCTGGCTTTGGACCGTCTTCCAGAGCGGCTCCTTCAGCAGCTCCTTGATGGGCCGGCCGGTCCAGTCCCCGTACCCGCACTCGATGAGGCCCTCGTCCACGTGCCACTGCGGCTCGCCGGGCTGGGCCTCGCGGATCGCGGTGGCGGTCTCGACGCAGCGTTCCAGCGGGCTGGTGACGATCGCGGTCAGCGGCAGACCGGCCGCCCGCTGCGCCAGCGCCTCGACCTGCTTCACGCCCCGCTCGTCCAGACTGATGCCGGGGGTCCGGCCGGTCAGTACCGGACCGGTCATCTTGGTCAGCCCGTGGCGGACCAGCAGCACCGTCGTCACGTCAGGTGGCCTGCAAGACGCCGGTGCCCAGCAGGATCATCAGCAGCACGCCCAGGCCGATCCGGTAGTAGATGAAGACGAAGGTGCTGTGCTTGGCCAGCCATTTCATCAGCCAGGCGATGGAGGCCAGCCCGGAGAGGAACGCGAAGACCAGGGCCAGTCCGGTGAGGCCCAGCCCCGGACCGTCGCTGCTGTTGACGTCCTTGAGCTCGTAGAGCCCCGAGAGCACGACCGCCGGGATGGACAGCAGGAACGAGAACCGCGCCGCCGCCTCGCGGGTGAGGCCGCGGAACAGCCCGGCGGTGATCGTGGTGCCCGACCGCGAGGCTCCGGGGATGAGCGAGAGCGCCTGGGCCGAGCCGACGACGATGGCGTCCTTGGTGGTGATCTGCTCCTCGCCGCGGTCGCGCGTGCTCACCTTCTCGGCCACGAGCAGCACCAGGGCCAGCGCGATCAGCGTCGAGGCGATCACCCACAGATTCCGAGCGCCGGTGCGGATCTGGTCCTGGAAGATCAGCCCCAGCAACCCGATCGGGACCGTGGCCAGCACGAGGTACCAGCCCATCTTGTACTCCAGGCCGCCCCGGACGCTGCGGTCCCAGAAGCCACGGACCCAGGCCACGGTGATGTGCAGCAGCTCGCGCCAGAAGTACGCGACGATGGCCAGCATCGTGCCGAGCTGGATGACCGCGGTGAAGGCCGTGCCCGGGTCGTCGGTCGTCTTGCCGCCGTAGTGGAACTCCATGCCGAACAGCGCGGGCACGATGCGCAGGTGGGCGGTCGAGGAGATCGGCAGGAATTCCGTCAGCCCCTGCACCAGACCGAGGATGATCGACTGGAAGATGTTCATGCCGTGGCCAAGCCCGCTTTCTCCAATGCCTCGACGGTGCCCCGCAGGGCGGTGATCTGGTCGTCGGGGGTCTCGCCGTAGGCGGCGACGCTGAGGGTGGTGACGCCGGCCTCGTCGAAGGCGTGCATCCGGTCGGCGATCCGCTCCACCGGCCCGAGCAGCGACGTCGCGTCGATGAACTCGAGCGGGACGGCCGCGGCTGCCTCCTGGTACCGGCGGGCCAGGTAGAGGTCCTGGACCGTCGCCGCGGCCTGCTCGAAGCCCATCCGGCAGGCGAGCGCGTTGTAGAAGTTCTGCTCCCGGCTCCCCATCCCGCCGAGGTAGAGGGCGGCGTAGTTGCGCACCGGCGCCGCGCACGCCTCCAGGTCGTCACCGATCACCACGGGCACCGTGGCCGAGACGTCGAAACCGGCCATCTCCTTGCCCGCCTTGGCCCGACCGGCGCGGACGTGGTCCAGGGAGGCGTCGGCGTGGCCGGGTGCGAAGAAGACCGGCAGCCAGCCGTCGGCGATCTCGCCGGTGAGCTCGAGGTTCTTGGGGCCGATGCTGGCCAGGTACAGCGGCAGGTGCTCGCGGACCGGGTGCAGCATCAGGTGCAGCGCCTTGCCCGGCCCGTCCGGCAGCGGCAGCTCGTAGGTGTCGCCGTGGTACTCGACGCGCTGGCGGTCCAGGGCGAGCCGGACGATGTCGACGTACTCACGGGTGCGTGCCAACGGCTTCGCGAACCGGACGCCGTGCCAGCCCTCGGAGACCTGCGGACCCGAGACCCCCAGGCCGAGCCGGAACCGCCCCTGCGACAGGGTGTCGATGGTGGCGGCGGTCATCGCCGTCATGGTCGGCGTCCGGGCGGGGATCTGCATGATCGCGCTGCCGACGTCGATGGAGGTCGTCTGCGCCGCCAGCCAGGCCAGGACGCTCACCGCATCCGACCCGTAGGCCTCTGCGACCCAGACCACCGAGTACCCCAGCCGCTCGGCCTCGCGGACGAGGGCCAGGTCGTCGGAGCTGTCGCCGCGAAGACCCCAGTACCCGATGTTCAGTCCCAGCCGCACCGCGCAACCATAGCGAGGCACGCGTCGTCACCGGTGACGCCGCACGCAGCGCCCCTCAGGTCGGTCGCGAACCGTGGCAAGCGGTAGTTTCACCCCCCGTGAAGCAACGCAGCGTGGGCGCCAGCGGGCTCAAGGTCAGTGACCTGGCCCTGGGGACGATGACCTGGGGTGTCGAGACCGACGCCGACGAGGCCGCCGCCCAGCTCGTGGCCTTCCACGACGCCGGCGGCACCCTCGTCGACACGGCGGCGTCCTACGGCTACGGCGAGACCGAGACCATCCTCGGCCAGCTCATGGCCGACGTCGTCCCGCGGGTGGACCTCACCATCGCCACCAAGGCCGGCATCACCCGCACCCCCACCGACCGGCGCGTCGACGCCTCGCGCGGGGCGCTGCTGCGGCAGCTGGACGACTCGCTGCGCAAGCTCGGCACCGACTGGATCGACCTCTGGTACGTCCACACCGTCGACCCCGACGTCCCCTTCGACGAGACGCTGGCGGCGCTGGATCACGCCGTCGCCAGCGGCCGGGTCCGCTACGCCGGGGTGTCGAACTACTGCGGCTGGCAGCTCGGCCGGGCCGCGGCGTGGCAGGCAGCCGTCCCCGGCCGGGCACCGATCGTGGCCAATCAGATGAAGTACTCGCTGGTCGAGCGCGGCATCGAGCGGGAGGTCGTGCCGGCGGCGCAGGCGCTGGGGGTCGGCATCTTCCCGTGGTCCCCGCTGGGCGGTGGCGTACTCACCGGCAAGTACCGCAACGGGGTGCCGACCGACTCCCGCGCCGCCGTCGGCCACCGGCCCGACCTGCTCACCGACGGGGTCACCACGGCCGGGATCGTCGAGGCCGTCGCCACCGCCGCCGAGGGGCTGGCGACGGCGCCGGTCTGCATCGCGCTGGCCTGGCTGCGTGACCGTCCCGGCGTGGTGGCGCCCGTCCTGGGGGCGCGGACCCTCGGCCAGCTGACGGCGGCCCTGGCCAGCGCGGACGTCGAGCTCCCCCGCGAGATCGCCACCGCGCTGGACGACGTCTCCGCCCCGGTCCTGGACTATCCCGAGACTGTCGGCTGACCCGACCCGTGCCCGACACCGCCGACGCCTTCGCCGCCTTCTGCGCCGCCGGACTCTGGCCCGGACTCGGCGTCCGGCTCGCCGGCGAGCTCGCCGGCGCCGGCATCCGCGGTCCCGAGGACGTCACGGCCGCCAAGCTGACGGCGCTGCCCAAGGTCGGTCCGCAACGGGCGGGACGGCTGTTGTCGGCCTTCATCGCCGCACAACCGGCCTACGAGGTCACGCAGCTGCTGGCCCCGGCCGGGGTGGACGCCCGGCTCGCCGGCCGGGTGGTGGACCGCTTCGGTCCGCCCGCGCCGCGGCTGCTGCGCGACGATCCGTGGCGGTTGCTCGCCGTCACCGGCGTCACCCCCGACGACGCCGACCGGCTCGCCCGTGCCGTCATCCCCGGCGTCAGCCGCGACGATCCGCGCCGGGCACGCGCGCTGGTCGGCTGGGTGCTGGCCGGGCAGGCCCGCGACGGCCACACCGTCGACGCCCGCGAGGACGTGGTCCGAGCCCTGGGCGCCTTCGGGGTGGGTGATGCCGAGGCGGCGGTCGAGGCCGCCGTCGAGGAAGCCTCGGTCGTCGAGGCCGACCCCGTCACCGAGGACGAGGAACCGACGCTGGGTCTGGCCCGCTACGCCGAGGCCGAGGACGGCATCGCGCAGGGCATCGCCCGGCTGCTGGCGACCGCCGAGCCGATCGAGGCGACGGTGCCGAAGAAGGTCGCGCTGGACGCGGTGCAGCTCTCGGCGGTGACCGCGGCGCTGGCCGGCGGCGTCACCGTCCTCACCGGCGGGCCCGGCACGGGCAAGAGCCGCACCGTCGCGACCCTGGTGACCCTGGCCGAGGGAGCCGGCAAGACCGTGGCCCTCGCCGCCCCCACCGGGCGCGCCGCCAAGCGGCTGGAGGAGCTCTGCGGCACCACCGCCTCGACGCTGCACCGGCTGCTCGGGGCGCAGCCGCGTACCTCGGGCGACGGCGTCAGCTTCGACGGCGGCTTCAGCCGCGGCGAGGACTGGCCGCTGGACGAGGACCTCGTCGTGGTGGACGAGGCCTCCATGCTCGATGTCGAGCTCGCCGACGCGCTGCTCACCGCCTGTGCCGACGGCACCCACCTCGTCCTCGTCGGCGACGCCGCGCAGCTGCCCTCCATCGGGCCGGGACGGGTGCTGGGCGACCTGATCGACTCCGGCACCGTGCCCGTCACCGAGCTGGTCACGCTCTACCGGCAGGCCGAGGGCGGCACTATCGCGCGGCTGGCGACGGCGGTCCGGGCCGGGACGCTCGACGCGGTGGACGATCCCACGCACGAGGTCGTGATCGTCCCCACCCGCGGCTCGGCGGAGGCCGCGCACCGGGTGGTGCAGCTGGTCACCGACTCGATCCCGCGGGCGCTCTCCATCCCGGCCGACTCGGTCCAGGTGGTGACGCCCGTCCACCGCGGCGGCGCCGGGACGCAGGCCCTGAACGCGGCGCTGAAGGCCGCGCTCAATCCCGGCAGCGGCAAGCGTCGGTTCGACCCCGGCGACCGGGTCGTCGCCACCGCCAACCACCTCGAGGCCGAGCCGAACGGCTACGCCAACGGCGAGGTGGGAACGGTGTCGGCGGTCGGCGACGACGGTGGCGTCACGGTCGCCTTCGCCTCCGGCCCGGCCGAGGTCAAGGGCAAGGCCCTCGGGGACCTCACGCACGGCTGGGCGATCACCGTCCACCGGGCGCAGGGGTCGGAGTTCCCCGCCGTCGTGGTGGTGCTGCCGCCGGAGGCGGGACGGCTGATGTCCCGGCCGCTGGTCTACACCGCGCTCACCCGCGCGCAGCGTCATCTCTCCGTGGTCCACGCCGCCGGACCGGCCGTCTCCCGGGCGGTGCGGATGGTCGGCGCCGTCCCACGCCGGACCCGACTCGTCCCGCTGCTGCGCGAGTACTGCACCCCGTGACCCGGCCGGGCCTCGTAGGGTGCCTGGCATGAGCGTCGAGTACCCGTCCGAGCCCTGGGACCTCCGCGGCCAGCTGCACGCCTCGGTATTCCTCGTCCCGCTGCGCCGGATCCCGGCCGACCTGCCGGCGGACTGCCGGCCCATCCGGCTGGGGCGGCACGCCATCGTCGGCGTGGCCTGGGTCGAATACGAGCCCGGCGGCGTCCTGGACTACCGCGAGGTGATGGCGACGGTGCTGCTGCGGCGCGGGCTGCGGCCGCTGCCGCACATCGTCCGGATCTGGGTCGACAGCCCCGCCTCGCGCGACGGCGGACGGGCACTCTGGGGCATTCCCAAGGAGCTTGCCTCCTTCGCCTTCGAGGCGGCCGGCTCGACGGTCCGTTTCCACGCGTGGGACGACGCCGGCGGCATCGCGCTCGGCTCGGTGCGCAGCGTGCTGCGGCTGCCCGGCCGGTGGCCGGTCGGCTTCCGGGTGGTGCAGCAGCTGGCCGGTGCCACCAAGATCAGTCCGGTGCGGGCCAAGGCGGGCCTGGAGCTGGCATCAGCCACCTTCGACCCGGATCCGACCGGGCCGCTCGGCTTCCTCGCCGGTCACCGTCCGTGGTTGACGGTGACACTGCGTGACTTCTCGATGAAGTTCGGTGACCGTGGTCGCACCGCCCGGTCGGCCGACAGTGCGTCGGTGACGCACAATTGAGGCGATGAGGAACGCGCCGAAGGCCGACGAGCCCGACTACGAGTACGCGCCGCTGCGCATCGGGCCGGACGTCTCGCGCGCCAACGCCGCCGCGCAGCTCTCGCTGCAGGCCGAGTTCGGCGGCTGGGAGCTCGCGCGCGTCGTCAAGTACATGGACGGCACCCGCCGCGTCGTGCTGCGGCGCCGCCGGACCAAGACCTCGGTCCCGCTGCCGGGTCTCTCGCACTAACTGCCGCACGTCGATTCACGTCTACGGCGAAGGAGCCGTAATACACCGGCCCTCCAAAGCTGCGCCCACCTTGGTGTCGACCGTGACAGCAGCTTCGTTGAGCGGGCGGTAGTACACCTGAATGCCACTGGCTGACGGCTTTGTTGCCGGCTTGTCGCATAGCAAAGCTTGAACATCGGTATCGGTCATGTAGAACCATAGCTTGACCGTCTGCATGGGAAAGATTGCGTACGGACTTGGACATACGGCGTAGTCAGTACTTTTAGTTACATTCATGCAGTATGCATCTTCCGATGCGACTGGTATACGGTTGCTGCCGGTCTTCAACCCGAACTGGTCGATTGCCGCCGAGCCACGCCCCACATTCGTCACAGTGATCTCAGCCGCGACACCGGCCTCGAATTGCTCAGATGCCAAGCGTGTACCCGGCCTGATGTTTCGCCAGAGATCGTGCACGTCGTCGTGAACTTGGATAGTTACAACCTGCTGGCTCAGCACCCCGCCATTCTGCTTGAACTCAGATTTCGCTTCGTCAAGCGCTGGACCTCCGCGCTCGTATGTGTAGATGCTGAAGCCGAGCGCAGGAAGCGAGATGACCGCTGCTGCGACCGTAGCGGCACCCTGTCCCGACGGCATGTTCCTGTTATACCGAACTACCTCGACGCAAGGAACTCTAAGTCGCCGACACGGCGATGTCTGCCAAGGAGCGCAAGTGCTTCTGGCGTTGGCTCAGACTTCCCGCAGTCTAAGCCGGGGCCGCCGAAAAGGGCACATTGAGCAGTCTTGGTCGCGGTCGAACGATGACCTCTTCTGGCCGAAGAAGGTCTCACCATAAGCGGTTCAAGATTCGGCCATCACGAGGAGCCGAGCGGCCCATTGTCGGCTCGCTCGTGACGTAGCAGTCGATAGAGCAGCACTGAATGACGCCTGCGGCCTTCACCCGACTACCACACATCGGGCGCGATCCAGCCGAGACTTACCAAGCTGCGCTGGGTCGACCGGAACGTAGGCGACCTTTTTCACCATCGCAGCAGACTGCCACTCTGTAACACCGGTGGAGTGAGAACCGCGCGGCGCCATCCGGCCTGCGCTCGCCGCCAGCGTCCCCGGGCCAACCTGGGAGACCGAACACCTGCACCCACGCCGTGAACGTGTTGACCTAGCCCGCATCTCTCGTAGCGACGAGGACCGGCTGGCGGAGTTTGGTCACTGTCCCCAGGCTCAAGCGGGCACCCACCAACGGGCCGCATTCCCTCTTCGGGTTAGACAGCTAATCTGTGCCGTAAAATTCCCGCACCGTGGCGATGGTGTCCGCCTCCCCCGCCGTCTTGTCGTCCCGATAGCGCAGCACTCGCGCAAATCGCAGGGCCAGGCCACCCGGGTAGCGGGTGGAGCGTTGCAGACCGTCGAAGGCGATCTCGACGACCTGCTCGGGACGGACCCGCACGACATAGCCGTCGGTCGGACCCTCGGCCAGGGCCAGGAAGCGCTCCGTCTGCCAGGCGAGCATCTCGTCGGTCATGCCCTTGAAGGTCTTGCCGAGCATCACGAAGCCGCCGCTGTCGGGGTCGCGGGCGCCGAGGTGGATGTTCGACAGCTTGCCGGTGCGGCGTCCCGAACCCCATTCGACGGCGAGGACGACGAGGTCGAGGGTGCGGACCGGCTTGACCTTCAACCAGCCGGCGCCGCGCCGACCGGCCTCGTAGGGGGCCAGCAGCGACTTGGCCATGACGCCCTCGTGCCCCGCGGCGAGGGTGCGGTCGAGGAAGGCCTGCGCCTCACCGGCGTCGGAGCTGACGAGCCGATCGACGCGGTGCTCGGCGGGCACGGCCCGGGCCAAGATCTCCGCGCGCTGCTCGCCGGGAAGGTCGAGGACGTCCTCGCCGTCGACGTGCAGGACGTCGAAGACGAAGACCGAGAGCTCGCGCGACGTCCGACCGGAGGCGTCCCGGCCGAAGCGGGAGGCGGTGTCCTGGAACTTCGCCGGCCGCCCGTCCGGTCGGAGCGAGATCGCCTCGCCGTCGGCGATCAGGGTCCGCACCGGGAAGCGCAGCACGGCCTCGACCACCTCGGGCAGCCGTGTGGTGACGTCGTCGAGCGAGCGCGTGTAGAGCGTGACCTCGTCGCCGTCCCGGTGGATCTGGACCCGGGCGCCGTCCAGCTTGGCCTCGAAGACGGCCGTGCCGCCGAGCCGTTCCAGCGCGTCGGCCACCCCCGTGGCGGTCTGGGCGAGCATCGGTCCGACGGGACGCCCGACGTGCAGCGAGAAGGACGCAAGACCCGCCTCCCCTGAGGTGAGCGCGGCGGCGGCAACAGCCGGCAGGGCCCCGCCGAGCATGGCCGCCCGGCGCACCGTCGGCGCCGGGACGCCGGCTGCCTCGGCCACCGCGTCGGCCATCACGCCCGCGAGCGCACCCTGCCGCAGCTCGCCGCCGAGCAGCCGCCGCAGGAAGGTCTGCTCGACCTCGGTGGCAGCGCCGAAGAGCCCCGCGAGCAGCTCGGCGCGGCGCGCCTGCGAGCCCTTGCCGGTCGTCGCCTTGATCTCGTCGAAGACGCCGTGGACCCCGGCCACCTGCAGCGTGGGCTCGTCCTGCGGGGCCGGCACGGAGCGCAGCGACGCCCAGCCGACGCCGATCTGGCGCTGCGGCAGCTCTCCGGAGAGCCAGGCCACCACGATCGGGACGTCGGCGACCTCGGCCGAGGACAACACCCCGGCAATCAGCGCACGTTTGCGCAAACGGGAACTGGTGGCGCCGACCTCGGCGGAGGCCTGCGCGACGTCGACGAGCAGCACGCCGTCATCCTGCCCCGAGGCACCGACGACGAAGCGCGGCTCAGCCTGCCTGCTCGACCGTCCGGGAAAGAAGGCAGAACTCGTTGCCCTCGGGGTCGGCGAGGACGGCCCAGGTCACGCCGCCCTGCCCCACGTCCACGCGGGTCGCTCCGAGGCCGATCAGCCGGGCGAGCTCGTCGTCGGTCGTACCACCCTCTGCCCGCAGATCGAGGTGGAGCCGGTTCTTGATTGTCTTCGCCTCCGGTACCCGCACGATGTCGATGCGCGCCGGTCCACCCGCGGGGCCGATCGTCACCACGTCGCCGTCACGTTCGAGCTCGACGAAACCGAGCACGTCCTGCCAGAACCGGCTGATGCGGTCGAGGTCGACGGCATCGATCACGAGGACCGAGATCGCGCTGACCATCAGCAGTTCGAGAGGAAGCGGTCGAGGACGCGGACGCCGAACTGCAGACCCTCGATCGGCACCCGCTCGTCGATGCCGTGGAAGAGCGCGGTGAAGTCCAGGTCGGCCGGCAGCAGCAGCGGCGAGAAGCCGAAGCAGCGCATGCCCAGGGTCGAGAACGACTTGGCGTCGGTGCCGCCACTCATCAGGTACGGCAGCGGGACGGCGATCGGGTCCTCGGCCTTGAGGGCGGCCGACATCGCCTCGACGAGGTCACCCTCGAACCCGGTCTCCACGGCGATGTCGCTGACCTCGGTCTCGTAGCTGACGTGCTCGCCGACCAGCTCGTCGATGGTGGCGAGCAGTGCCTCCTCCTGCCCCGGCAAGAAGCGGCAGTCCACGGTCGCCTCGGCCGTTCCCGGGATGACGTTGGCCTTGTAGCCGGCCTGCAGCATCGTCGGGTTGGCCGTGTTGCGGACGGTCGCGCCGATCATGCGTGCCGCTCCCCCGATGACCGGCAGCCATTCCTGCGGCTTCTCCGGGTCGAGGTCACGTCCGAGGGTCTCGCCCAGCCCGGTGACCAGCGCGCGGACGGTGTCGGTGATGACGATGGGCCACTCGTGGTTGCCGATGCGGCTGACGGCCTCGGCGAGCCGGGTGACCGCGTTCTGGTCGTGGACCATCGACCCGTGCCCCGGCCGGCTGGTGGCCTTGAGCCGGAGCCACTGGATGCCCTTCTCGGCCGTCTGGATCGCGTAGACGCGTGCCTGCTCGTTGAGCGAGATCGAGTACCCGCCGACCTCGCTGATCGCCTCGGTGCAGTCGGCGAAGAGATCGGCGTGGTGGTCGACGAGATAGTGGGCGCCCTTGCGACCGCCGGCCTCCTCGTCGGAGACGAAGGCCAGCACGATGTCACGCGGTGGCTTCCTGCCGGTCCGTGCCCACTCCCGCACGAGCGCGAGCGTCATCGCGTCCATGTCCTTCATGTCGACCGCGCCGCGGCCCCAGACGTAGCCGTCCTTCACCTCTCCGGCGAAGGGGTCGACGCTCCACTCGCGCGCGTCGGCGGGGACGACGTCGAGGTGGCCGTGGATCAGGAGCGGCGCCCGCGACGGGTCGCTGCCCTCGATCCGCGCGATGGTGGAGGCGCGCCCCGGTTCGGCCTCGATGATCTGCGACTCGATCCCGACCTCGTCCAGCTTCTCGGCCACCCATTCAGCGGCCGGACGTTCGGGATGGGTGGGGTTGGAGGTGTTGAAGCGGATGAGGTCCACCAGCAGGTCGGTGACCTCGTCCTGCGCGGTGCGGGGGCTGCTCATCCCCTGTGTCTACCAAACCGGGCTGACGCGCTACCGGCTCCGGTGCTGTCCCTGCGAGCGGTGACCGGCAGAACGGACGACGACGACCGTGCCGGCGACGAGCGTGCCGATCACGGCGGCGAAGAGCCAGACGGGGGCCTTCTCGCGGAGCATCCGCTGGAACTGGACCGCCTCGGGACGAGTCGGCGCGGTGCGCTCCGGCTTCGGTGCAGCGGTGCGGGCCTGCTGCCGGGTCGGCTGCTGGCGACTCGGATTCGCGGCGACGGCGGCACGGTCCGCGCTGTCGAGCTGCGCGGTGCGGGCCCGCTCGACGGTGCGGGCCGGAGCGGGCCGCGCGGGTGCCGTCTGCGGCCGGGGGGCCGTCGAGCTCCGGGTGGTCGATCGTGACGCGGGCCGGGAGGGCGGGGCGGTCACCACCTTCTCGGGCGCAGGCGGCGCGGTGGTGGGCCGGCCACCGAGCACGCGACCGAGGTCGGGCAGGGTGACGTGGACGTCGACCAGGCCCGGCACCGTCAGCCGCAGGCCCGGAGGTGGCGGGGTCTTGGTCGCCGCTGCCGGCGTGGCGCGCGCGGCAGTGCTCTTGTGGCCGGGTGCGCCGGGCTTACCGGGAGCGGCCCCGGCTGTCGCCGGGAAGAGAACGCTGACCAGCAGGACGCCGAGCAGAACGAGGGCTGCGGCCACCGCAGCGGCCGAGTGACGAGCACGCAGCGTCACCATCGTCACCCTTCGTGGTCACAGACTCGCCCTGACGAGACCGAGGTTAGATTTTCGTGAGGCGACTGTCCAGCCGAACGGTCGCAGGCGGGCTCCCGGTAGCCACCCCGGGTCGCGAATCGTCTCGACCGCATCGGCTAGAGTTGCACCCGCACTCGTCCGGGTGGCGGAATGGCAGACGCGCTAGCTTGAGGTGCTAGTGCCCTTTATCGGGCGTGGGGGTTCAAGTCCCCCCTCGGACACGCTGTGTTGAGACAGTCCTCGGCCTCTGGGCCCTGAGAAATCGGGGTTCGGAGGCCGTTGTCGTTCCTGGTCACGTAGTGCCCGCCGGCGAAGTGGTCACATCCTGGTCACTGACCGGGACCGGGACCTCGCCGTAGATCTCGCGGATGCGCTCTCCGATCAAGCGCTGCGCCTTTTCGGTCGCGTCGCCCGCTTGTCGCCAAGCCGAGCCGCCCGCCTTGTCGGACTGACGAGATGCCCCGAGCGCGCCGATCTTCGTCGTAGCCAAACGCACCGCCTCGCGGACGTCGCGTCGAAGCAGCATCGACGAAAGGCGGTCGGATGCCTGCCAGTAGCCTCGCGCGGCGTCGGTCCACTCCTTCTCCTGAGGGTGAGGCCCGCTCAGCCCGTGCAGCGCGACAGCGGTCGTCATGAAGTCGTCGAGCACAGTCGTGACGGCTTGGAGGTTGGCGAGGTCGAAAGCGTCCCGTTGCCGTTCATGTTCCTCGGCCCGTGACTCCGCTTCACGCGCAGCGGCGCGCTTGTCTCGAAACGTCTCACCGAACAAGGTTGCTGCGTAGCCAAACGCCGCGCCGGCTAAGCCGGTTGCGGCCGGAATGATGATCGGAGCGAGCGCGGGACCGGTCATGCGTCACCGCCGCTGATGAGGCGCGCGACCCGCTCGGCGGCGTCGTTCTGCATGGCCGGCGAGACGTGCGAGTAGACGTCCAGCGTGATGGAGATGTTGGCGTGCCCGAGGCGCTCCTGCACGACCTTGGGGTGGACGCCGGCCTCGAGGGCGAGCGTCGCCCACGTGTGGCGAAGGTCGTGCAGGCGGATCTTCGACAGGCCGTGCCGCTTGATCCGCTGGCCGAACACTCGAGACGTGCGCTCCGGGTGGTATGGCCGGCCGTCAGCCCAGCACAGCACCAGATCGTGGTCGCGGTAGGCGGGGCCCAGCATGAGCCGCTCTTGGGCTTGCTGGGCTCGCAGCGCGCGAAGGACCGCCACGGTGCCGGCGTCGAGCTTGATGCTGCGCTTGCCGCTTCGGGTCTTCGGGTCGGACCACACCGGAGCGTCGTCGTTGCGGTCCTCGACGTCGACAAGAGTGCGTCGGACGAGCGCTGTGCCCTTCTCGAAGTCGACGTGGCGCCATCCGAGTCCCAGCGCCTCGCCGCGACGCATCCCGGTCATCGCCAGGAGGTACCAGACGGCGTGGTAGCGGTCGCCGCGCTCGACCGTCAGGAACTGTGCGAGCTCGGCGGCCGACCAAGTGACGAACGGGTCCGAGCCGTCTGCAGCGGCGGAGGCCTTCGGCGGCTTCGCGAGCTTCGCCGGGTTGGACTGCAGAAGGCCGTGCTCGACGGCGGATCCGAGGGCTGCACCGACGATGGTGTGGACGTACCGGACCGTGCGGACGCTCAGGCCTCGTTCGCCGCCGTCGGGGATCTTCCCGGAGTCCTTCATGCCGCGAGCGCGCAGGTCGACGTAGAGCGCGGTCAGCATGCCGCCGGTGATGGACTGCAGCGGCCGGGAGCCGAGCGCGGGCAGAACGTGAAGGCGAAGGTATCGGGCATAGGACTTGTGAGTGCTGGGGCGCAGCTGCGACTCGACCTCGGGCAGCCACGTGTTCTCGACGAACTCCGCCAGTGTCGTCTTGGCCGGCTGAACGAAAGCGCCGCGGTGCAGGTCGGCCAGCACCTCACGGAGGGTGGCATTTGCCTCCTGGCGCGTGCGGAACCGGCGCTTGAGCTGGCGCCGCGGCTCGCCGGGAGCGGCGGTGTCGATGACGAAGTAGTACCGGCCGGTCGCGATGTCCTTCTTGACCTCTGGTCCGCCAGCGCGGCGGGTACTCATCGCGATGCCTCTTTCCGGATCTTCTTTAGGGTCGGGCCAGCTTGCGCACCGCCGCGCCCGTGGCTCGAGGCGGGCGTGAGCAGCCCCGCTTCTTTCGTCCTGCAGCGGCTGATCCACTTCGCTGCGGCAGACCGCGACACACCGAACTCGTCGGCGACTGCCTGAGTCGGGTTGTCACCCCGCTGCCACGCTGCAAGGTACGCCTCTGCGACGCGAGCGAAGTGCTCCGCGCCGTAACGCCTCGGAGCGCCAACTCGCCCGCGGTGAGGCTCCTCGAACACGTCGAAGTGAGCGCGCCGCGCGTCGTCCTCCGCCCAATGCGGGAACAAGCGCTCAACGTCGGCGGCATTCTGTCGCCACTGCTCACGGGCAGCGTCCCGGAGCTTGTCGATGACGGTCGCGACCGGCAGGCCGGCCATGCCGCTCGCCGTGATCGGTCGGACCGTGTCGACCCCATGCGGGACGTACTCCATTGGCGAGTACAGCCCTTGGTCCGCACCTCGCCAGATTGCGAGCCCTACGCATTCTGGCCTGCCGTCGATCGTGACCCAGTTCGCGCGGATTCCCCAGGGCCCGCCCTCGTCGTCGGGAAACCGGATCATCGAGAAGCTTGCGTCTGCGGCGACGGCACCGCGCTGTTTCGTTGGCATGCTCCAAGAGTGACACTTGCGGGACAGACTCGCAAGCAGTGTCCCGGAAAACTTACGGGACATGTGTCCCGGAATTCCTGAAAGCTGTCGGCCGGGAATGTGGGACAGTGCTACCGAATCCGTCCCGCAACCGTCACTGTCGTTGCATGGACATCGAACAGACGCGCGAAGTGGCTTGGGTTCGGGCCCTCTGCGCGAGTGGCCAGGCTCGAGCCCTACGCGAACAGCAGAGGCTGTCACTCCGCGAGGTCGCGGAACCATGCGACACCACCAGCTCGACGGTGCACCGGTGGGAGACAAACATTGCCCGCCCAAGCGGCCGCCGGGCGATCGCGTACGCCCGGCTGCTGCGGTCGCTTCAGCGATCAGGGAGGCGCCATGCCGCTTCCTGATCCGATCGTCGAACCTCTGCTGACGGCATCTCGTCTCGCTGAATGCTCGCCCCTCGGCCGTAGCGCGGTATACGAGGGCATCCGCCGCGGCGACATCCCATCGCTCACCATCAACGGCCGCCTCTTCGTGCCTACCGGCGAACTCCGCCGCCGCTGGGGCGTTGATCCCGCGGCGCCTCCCCCGACTGCCGAACCAGACCTGAGGTCCGTCTGATGCACCCCTCAGAAAAGCGAGAAGGCCGGGCCTCCGACCGCCCGGCCTCCCCCAAAGACATCGACCTCGACGCCGACACGAACGAGTGTGACCCCTTGAGTACCCCTTTGCCAACAGACGTCCTCGGCTACGTCCACCACGACGCGGGCAGACGGCCCATCCCGATCCTCCCGGCTTACCGCTGCTCAGACGGCTGGCAGCTGGCCGTCTGGTGCGTCCACGAACACCGCTGGCACTACCACGGGCGTACCTGCGGCGGCTCATGCCGCCGCGCGGGTGTCTGCACCTGCCCGACCGGCACCGGAGACGGCGACCGCGGCGCACACTGCGTGTGCAAGTCCGGGCTCTTCGGCCCGGGTTACGAGCTTCGCGAGGTCGGGGAGCTCACCGACGAGCTTCGCGCGGCCTACAAGGCGTTGCCGTACCGGCGCTCCTGTCGCTTCGACGCTTGCCGCTTCGACTTCGCCGCGTCGACTGCGGCTCTGGTGTGAGCGGTCAGCCGGGCGCGATCTCGGCGGCCGCGGTTGCGAAGCCCAGCCCGGCACGCGTGCTCTATAGCCACTTCGCGTCGATGTACACACTCACCCAGGCCGGCGGAAGGGCCTACGCGATACCTGGTCGAATGCCGGAGTACTACCGCCCGGAGATGGGACCGCTCGGCGTCGCCCAGCCGATCGATGGACACTTCAGGTACAAGATCATCAGGATGGGACGTCGCCTTCCCGACGTGCCGAATATGCCCGGCAAGGCCGAGGTCGAGAAGGTCGTCGACCAATTGAAGGCCGATGCCTTCGATGCGCCTCCGATCGAGCTGGCTCTGCGCACCGCGCACGTGGTAGACGGGGCCACTCCCGAAACGGTCGTCGTGGACTTGGCGCGGGGACAGGCCAGCTTGAGCGGAGCCGGCGGTCCAGCGCTGATCATCACCGAAGGCGGCTGGCGTCTCGGCGTGCCGGACGGCGTCACGTTCCGCAGATCGCACGCGACGCGCCCCCTGCCCGAACCGCTTCCCGGCGGTCGCCTCGATCTCCTCGCGCACATCCTCGCGCTCGATCCCGCCGCGGAACAGTTCCGCATGCTCGTCGGCTGGCTGGTCGGCCTCGCGTTTTCGGCAGCTGTCCGCCCCGGCGCGCTACTGGTAGGGCCGCCCGGCACTGGCAAGAGCACGCGACTGCGGCTCGTCGCCTCCGTCGTCGAGCCCTCCGGCACCGACGCGCTTGGCTCAAGCTTCGGCCACAACTTCGGCGACGACCACGTCCGAGCCCTGCACCGCGCCGTCCCCCTCTGGGACAACCTCACCAGCATCAGCGGTGCCGGCTCCGACGCAATCTGCACCATGATTACCGGCACCGCCCGTGAAACTCGGCAGCTCTACAGCGACAGCGAGCTCCACAGCGAGCGCATCCGCCGGCCGCTCGGCATGACCGCTGTCGGCGTCCCCGCCGGCCTACGACCGGACGCACTCGACCGCCTACTCGTTATCGACGCCCCCCGAATCGAGCGGCGGGCCGGCGACACCGTCGTCCAGGCGGCATTCGACGCCGCACACCCCCACCTGCTCGGCGCGTGGGCCGACTGCGTGTCAGCCGTCCTGCGATGGCGGAGCAGCGTGCGCCCACCGAGCCAGCACCGCCTCGCCGAGCACGCCCACGCCTTGGCCGCACTCGACGCCGCCGTCGCAGCCGGCGAAGTGTCCGGCGTCCCAACGGGCCTACTCGACGCCTTCGCCGACGGGCAGCGCCGCAGCCGCGAACGCACCGTCAGCGACGACGTCTTCGGCGGCGCCCTCCTTGCCATGCTCGACGCCCGCGGCGGCAGCTTCCGCGGCAAAGCCTCCGAGCTGCTTACCGCCGTCTCGATGGCGTCGCAGGCCAGCTGGAGCGATCAACGCGGGCCCGGCTGGCCCTCATCGCCGCGCAAGGTCCCCGAGGTGCTCGGCCACCTCCAGGCCGGCCTCGAAGACCTCGGTGTCTTCTGCCGGAAAACCACCGTCCGCGGCTCCGCCATCTACGACATCGCCACCAACCCGGAGGTCCGACCGTGACACCAACAAGCCCACCCCAAAGCCCACCCCCAAGGGCAGAAGCCCACCCCAAAGCCCACCCCCTCGCCGACGCTGCGTCCCCAACAACACCGGGGGTTCACGCCAAAGGGGTCGGGATGGTGGGAAGGGTGGGCTTCTACCGGGGTACTCCTCTGTTCAGCAATCACCAAACAAGAAGAGAACAGGGAGAGTGGCCGGGCAAAGCCCACCCCGCCCACCACACCCTCGACACGGCCCCGCCCACACCTGCGAAACCGACGAGCTTTCGTTGCCCGCGCAGAAGCGCGGCGGGCCGTCGAGACTCCGAGATGCGATCGGCGCGCGCTCTCAAACGCCCGGCCTCCTCAGGGCATACGGTGGGGCCCCCGTCCGGGCGGGGCGGCGAGATGCGCAGCGAGACGGCCGCACCGTCTCAGTCGGAGGAGTGCTCGGCGTTCGGCGCGGCAGACCCGACCGCTTGTGACCAGAACCGTGACTTTCCGTCCCGGCGGAGCCCCGTTATCCCTGCGGGATCCCGGTATCTAGCCGCCTTCGACGCCGCGCCAGCGCGGGAGCAGTTGTCCCCCCTCGCCCATCGGCTACGTGTCTTCTTGCTGCAGGGGATCGGCGTCCAGCAGCGAGATCCACGCGGTACGGAGGTGAAGGGAACGCGTCGCCCCCCGAAGGTTCAGGCTGAGCTGGTCGAGTTGCTCGTTAGTCCACTCGCGCTGCTGCGGCGGCTTGAAGCGCCGACTCAGGCTCGTCGTCGCCAGACCTCCAGGTTCGCGCGCAGTCAGCCAGTACCCGTGCACGACCGCGGCCCGCTCGCGCATCAGGATGTCGGCGTTCCGCAGCTCCTCGCGGATCTTGGTCCAGTGCGGCAGTTGCCAGCGCTCGTCCGCGGCGTCAGCCGCCGAGGCTTCGTGCACAGCGATCAATGCCTGGCAGGACTGCAATACGGTGGCCCAGGTCTGGCCTTTCGCAACGGTCGGCGCGAGCGGGCTCTGCAGCAGGATCGCGTAGAGCCAGGCGGCCGCGTTCTCAAGACGCGCGGCGTCGATAGCGACCCAGCCGACTCGCTGTGCGATGTCGTCCCAGGCGGCGGCCTCCTGCTCGGCGGGGCCCCAGTCGTCCACGGGCTACGCGCCGAGCTGATGGGTCAGGTATGCGGTGACGACTGCGGTGCCGACGTTCTTGCCGACGCCGGCCAGCGACTCAGCGGCCCGGCGAAGGCGGCTACGATCGTCGGGGTCGTCGGTGTCCTCGGCGGCCTGGCGAAGTGTCTCGATGAGCGCGAGCAGCGCGTCGTCGCCCCCGGGATGCAGCCCGGTCATGGGGTAAACCTCGCCGGCCACGTCGTTCACGACGAGGATGTGGCCGCCCCGGGATCCGAGGGACTTAGACGCAAGGACGTCGATCAGGCCTCGGCGGCGCAGGGCGTGCAGGGCTGCCTGCAGTTGCTCGTCGTCGACGTCCGGGACGGCCAGCTCGTGGACATGGACCGCGCCGTGGTTCGCGTCAAAGCGCCGTGCAAGCTCAAGCAGGACCGGGTAGTCGCGGGTTGCCCAGACGTCGGCCAGCCGCGCGGGCCGGCCCTCGGTGCTGTCGGTGTCGTCGCTCATGGCCGCGAGCGTGCCGCATGATTACGACAACGGCCAGGCCGCAGGGCGCCAAGCCAGCACGGGTGGACGCCACCCTGTTCGTACCGGACGCGGCGGTCCGTGAATGGGCTGCGCTGGGCCGGGCGCTCGTGGCCGCCGGCGCGCTGCCGCCGTGCGCGACCGGACCGGATCCGGAGTTGTGGTTCGGGGCGCCGGAGTCGGCTGCTGCCTGGGCGGCCCGGGCCGTCTGTGGGGGCTGCCTGGTGAGGGTGGAGTGCGCCGCGTACGCCGTCGCGGCGCGGGAGCGGTACGGGGTGTGGGGCGGGATGTCGGGCACGGAGCGGTCGGGCACGGAGCGGAAGGGAGCACGCGCATGACGGGCAACGAGGCGGCGGCGGAGGTGAAGCTGCCGACGTCGGACTGCAGCATCTGCCGTCACGCGGAGGTGGACGACATCGACGCGGCGCTGATGGCCGGCACCTCCTACAGCAAGATCGGGGAGGCGTTCGGGGTGCATCGTTCAGCGGTCGGCCGGCACCGGCTGAACCACCTGCAGGTCGCGGACATCGTCGCGCCCAGCGCAGACGGTGCCGCGCCTCAGTCCATCGAGCTCGTCGACGCGCACAAACGTCTGTCGGCGCTGGTGACGGAGCTTGAGCGCGTCGTGACAACGGCTGTCCGCACGCGTAAGGCCACGGCCGCGGTGCAGGCCATGCGGGAGCAGCGCCAGGTCCTCGAAGCGATCGTCAAGATCCAGGCCGACCCGCAGCTGCTGGCGGCGGCGAAGCTCGAGGTGCTGCAGAAGGAGCTGCAGGGGGCGACGGCTGACGCGGTCGTGCGGCTGCTGAGTGGGGTGCTGCACGCGTTCGGGATCGGTGTGGATCGGAACGCGTCGAAGGCGAGCAACCGTGACCGGGTCGTGACGGCGTTGGTGGCGCAGAGCTTGCGGTCGCTCGGCGAGCACGGTGTGGCGTCGACGTTCACGGACGTGGATTACGCGCCGGCGCGGGAGCTGGTCGAACAGGAGGAGCTGGCGGCGACGCAGCGGATGGAGGCTGAGGTGCAGCGGCGGGTCGCGGCGGAGTTGGAGCGGCGGGCGCGGGTATTGGCGATTGAGGCCGGCCCGGGTGTGCGTGTGATTGAGGGTGTGTCGTCGTGACGGCGCCGTTGGATTTTCAGGTGCGGGAGTTGGCGGCGCGCGGGTTCAGGCCGGACAGGATCGCGACGCTGCTGGGCGTGCCGAAGTTCGAGGTTGAGACGTTGTTGCGGCCGGCGCGCGAGGTTTCGGATGAGCCATCTCCCGCCTGCGAGGCGGATACCGGCGGGGCGCTGGTGGATCGTGAAGCGGCGCATAGGCAGTTGCGCGCTCACATGGGTGCGATCCGCCACGAGCGGCGGGTGGCAACGCGGCGCGACGAGCTGGCGACGAAGCACAATCTCCGCTCGAGCAGACCGCCGAAGCCTGGCCGGGAAGTGGACTTCATGCGGGTGCCGTGGTGAGCGCCGAGCGGTGGCTCTTGCCGCGTTTGGGCGAGCCGAGCGTCGTGGCCGAGTCGCTGGATTTCGTGCGGTTCGTGCTGACCGAACAGCCCAAGGCCGCGTCGGTGTCGAGCGAGACACTGGCGGCAGCGACGGCAGGCGATGCTGAAGCGGTAGCTCACCTGATCGACCTTGTCAGCGCTCTGGTGAACTTGTCCGCGTTGCTCGCGACCGCGGCCGGCCGCCGGCCAGGCGGATGGGCCGGCGTGCTGGACACGATCGCGACGCATCAGCGGGCGCGGGCCGATCTCGCGAGCTTGGACGACGCGCCGCCGTTCGGCGGAGACCCGCGGCGATGAGCCGGCACGTGGCCGTCATGGGTGCCGGCGAGACGCTGCTGGTGTCGGCTGAGGCGCGAGGCCTGGTGCTCGGTGTGATGCGCACGCTGACGCGCACGGCGGGAGTTGCTCCGTCGCCGCTCGCGCGTGAAGTGATGGCCGCGCTGGAGGAAGCGGGTCGCCGGTCGACTGCCGTCGCGGCAGTCGCGGCAGTCAATCTCGTGCCTCTTGATGCATCGTCGGCGGCAGACCTGATCGACACCACGGAGGTAGCCCGCATGACCGGATCCAAACCCCGCAACGCGCGAGACCTCTGCGCGCGCGGCGTCTTCGCCAGCGCCGTGCGTCTCGGCAGCTCGTGGCGCGTCAGCCGCGCCGAGGTGGTCGGCTACATGGCGGCGAGGGGCGTGGCATGAGCGTCACGCGCGCGGAGCGCGTCCACGACCTTCTGCAGCAGGCCGTCGACGCCCAGCAGGACGATTTCGCCCGCACAGATGCCATTCGGCGCCGTAACGCCCAGGTGCAGAAGCAGCTCGACGCCCGAGACGACTCGGCTGGCCGCCTCGCCGACACCGCCGCGGCGGCTGTGGCTTCGCTGACCGGTTCCAAGATCGAGAACGTCCGCGTCAACGGGCGCCTCTACGGCGACATCCTGACCGAACGCGAGCTCGCGAAGGCAGGTGCGCGATGACGGCGGCGGAGCCGTACGTGACGCCTGGGGTGCGCGCGCTCGCTGACCGGCTCGGTGTCGCGCTCGCGAGTGTGAAGGGCACTGGCGTGGGCGGTCGTGTTCGGAAGAGCGACGTCCTCGCCGCGGCCGGCGCGACCGCGCCTGCCCCTTCTGCACGCGGCGGCGCGTCATCATTCGCCTCGAACCCTCTGGTGGAACGTGCCCGCGCCGCGGGGAACGGCGGAGCCTCGGCCGCGCCGACCCTGTTTCCGACCGGGGATCTGCCGCCGTGGACCGCGTCCGGTATCGAACCGACCCAGCTGCTGCAGGTGCCGGCCGCCGCCCGGCATCCGATGGCGTCAGCGACGACGATGGCCGAGGCATACGCGATCCTCAACGCCTACCAGGGACCGACCGCCGAAGCCGCCGCAGCAGACGACTTCCGGTATCACGACGGCAATCTCGACTACGAGACCCGCGTGCTGCAGTGGCAGCAGCCACGCACAGCCGGGTTCGCGGCCAATCCGGGCGGCCTGTCGACCGAGGCCAACCCCTGGGCCCCGAAAGCAGGCTGCTGAAGCATGCGCACGCTCCGCGGCGTCAACGTCACCCCGGCGGCACGTCCGACGCCGGTCCGGGGATCGATGGCCGGCGAGGTGCACGGCCCTTCTCCTGCACCCGAGACCCGACCAGCGCCGGGGGCGTGCGCATGAGCAAGCGACCGTCCGGCCGCGGCAAGCAGTCCGGCCGCCCGCCGCTGGGCCGAGTCGTGCGGGTACCGGATCTGCTCAACACCGTCTTCGGGGTGCGCGCGCCCGATGTGACGACCGGGCCGCCGGTGGCCGCGGTAGCCGAAGACGGTCACGTTCTGACGCGTGCCGAGGCCGCGGCGATGCTCGAGAACGTTGCCCGCATCGCTTACGACACGTTCGCGCTGCTCGGCGCCGAGGAGCAGGAGCTGCTGCGGAGCTCGTGGCAGCAGATGGCTGCGAACGTCCAGTTCGATGACATCGTCGCCGCCATAGCGGCTGAGGGCTGACCCATGGCCCTGGACCTGGGCGCGGTCGTCGCCCGAGTGCTGCTCGACACCGCCCAATTCGACAGTCGGCTTCCACTCGCGCAGCGCAAGCTTGCCCTCTTCGCGCAGATGGCCGGTAGGACCTCCGGCGGGGTGCGTCGACTGGACACGACTCTCTCGGGCGCCGGCACGGCGGCTGGCCGCGCGGCGGTGAGCCTGGACAAGACCGCGGCGTCCGCACGTCGCGCCGCGACAGCGTCCGCGCAGGCGGCAGGGGCGGCTGAGCGCCAGGCCGCGGCCGCCAATCGCCTGTCAATCGCGCAGGCGCGTGTCGCCGCGCTGATGGGGCGCACCCAGGGTCAGTCGCTGCGTCAGCGGGTCCTGGCGTTGCAGAACATGGCTGCGCAGGAGCGTCTCGCCGCCGCTCACGCGCAGGCCGGTTCTGCGGCCCAACGACAGTCGCTGATGGTCGCGCGGCTCGCCGAGGCTGAGGCGCGCGCGCTGGCAGTGTCGAAGCGGTTTGCCGCGGCCCAGGCGCTGAGCTCGGCGAGCTTGGTCACGGCCGGCCGCAAGATGTCCCACGCTATGACTCTCCCGATCGCCGCGGCTGTGGCCTACGGCGCCAAGCAGGCCGCCGACTTCGAGCGGCAGATGATGCTGCTGCACACCGCCGCCGGCACTCCGGAGCGTGACCTGAAGGGCATCGCCTCCGGCATCAAGGCAATCTCCCGCGAGACCTCGACCGACATCGAGAAACTCGGTGAGGGCGAATACGTCATCGCGAAGGCTGCGAAATCCCGAGGCTGGGGTGTCGCCGATCAAATGACGATCTTGAAGGCCGCCGCGCAAGGCGCGCGGGCCGAGCTGGTCCCAATGACAGAGGCGACCGACGCCTTGACCACGGTCATGACGGACTACCACTCCAAGGCGTCCGACGCCGTCAGCGTCCAGAATCAGCTCGTCCGCGCATCTGGCCTCGCCAAGACAGATTTCGCCACCTTCTCGCGGTCCCTGGCCAACGTCACCCCGATCGCGGCCGCTCTCGGGATCAGCTTCGCCGAGGTCGGCGGCACCCTCGCGACCATGACGCAGCACGGCGTCTCCGCGCAGCGGGCGACGCAGAACATGCGCAACCTCATGTTCAACCTGGCCGGCCAGAACAACGTCGCCAGCGCGGCGATGCAGCAGCTCGGCATCGACACCGTCGACCTGGCCAAGAACCTCGGCAAGCGCGGCCTCACCGGCACGCTGGCGATCGTCGACAAAGCGCTGAAGGACCACACCAAGGACGGCATGGTCGTCGTCGACGTGCACAAGGCCGCGGCGCTGGCCACCCGCTCGCTCGACACCATGATCGGGTCGATGACCGGCAAGCTGAAGAGGCAATCTGAGGGCCTCAACACGGGACGCATCGGGATCAAGGACTACACCGCTTTCGCCAAGTCCCTCGGGGGCGCCCAGGGCGCGTCCGCGCTGCAGTTCCTCGCCCTCACCAAGAACGCCCTCGGCTTCTCCAACCAGCTGCGTTCCGGCAAGGGGACGCTCACCACGTCGGTGCAGCAGTACCAGAAGATGCTCGGCGGAATGACCGGCGCCGCGGTCACGATGCAATCGGCCGGGAAGTACGCCCGCGACAACGCGAAGAACGTCGCCGCGGTCGGCGAGGCCGCCGGTCACGCCGGCAAGAACGTCCACGGTTTCGAGAAGACCCAGCAGACGCTCGCCTACAAGCTCAGCGACGCCGGCAATAAGGCGAAACTGCTCGCAGTCTCCATGGGCACGGCGTTGATTCCGACCCTGGGCCGGGTCGCCAACGGCGCCTCGCACGCGTTCGAGTCCTTCAACGAGCTCACCGACACACAGAAGTCCGTCATCGGGTGGAGCCTCGGCATCGCCGCGGCGCTCGGCCCCCTGATGTTCCTGGGCGGAAAACTCGTCGGTCTCGGCGGGAGGTTTCGCGCCTTCGCCACCATGGTCAGCGGCTCCTCGATGACCGCGAGTCGCGCCGTGCGGGGTCTCGGCGTCGCCATGGCGGCTGGTGCCATTGGCTACGGCATTGGCACGATGACTCAGAACGCCAGCGGCGCAACGAAGGCCATCGGCGCGTTGGGATCGACCGCTGCCGGGGCTCTGATCGGCTTCGGTGCCGGCGGCCCCGTGGGTGCCGCCGTCGGCGCCGGCGTTGGCCTGCTCAGCAACCTTGCCACCGGTTTCTCCAACGCCGGAGTGGCCGCCAAGACGAACGCCTCCTCGATCGACGAATTCACCGAGGCGATCAAGCGCGATAACGATGCCCTGGGCGAGAACGTCCGGAACCTCGTCGCCACCGACCTGAACAAGGGCGGCAAGGGAGGCAAGACAGCCTTCGACTTCGCCCGCCGGCTCGGCATCGACCCGAAGACGCTGACCGACGCGGTCGTCGGCGTGAAGAGCGCAAAGGACAAGGTCGACGCCATCCTCAGCAAGGCGGAGGCTAGAAGCGCCACCGCCCTCGGGGTCGCATCGGACAGGTCGAGCCCGTTCTTCGGGAAGCTCACCCAGGACTCCGCCAAGCTCCTCGGCGTCAAGTACGACGGCCTGCCAGGCGGCGCCGGGCGCGACCTCACAGGCGCAGAGATCTCCCGTCTCCACAAGTACGCGGAGGCCCAGAAAGGCTTGGTCGATGCGGCGAAGCAGGTTCGCGACGCCGTGGGAGCCGAATCTGGCGCCGTGAAGGACGGCAAGAAGAAGGCAGACGACTACGCCGCGGCCACCACCTTGGCCGGGAAGAACGACACGGCCCGCGCGAAGGCGCTCAGGGCCATCACGGCACAGCAGATTGCTGCCGGCAAGGCCGCCGCGAAATTGACGACGCAGGTTGCGGTGCACGGTGCGTCGCTGAACGCCAAGGGCATAGACGGTAAGGCCAACAAGGACGGTCAGTCGAACATCGCCTCGCTGTCTGCGGTGTTGAGCAAGTACCAGGACATCTCGAAGGCGCAGAGCCAAGCAGGCGTGTCGGTCACCCAGGTTGGCAAGAACTACGACGCCACGACCGGGGCGCTTCGTCGACAGGCGACGGCGCTCGGCTTCAATGGCGCGCGGGTCGACGCGTTGATCGCCAAGTATCGCGTCACGCCGAAGCGGCTGGTGACGAACATGGTCGCCAACATCAGCAGTGCGACCGCGTCAGCGGATCAGCTTCAGCGCGTCCTCGACTCGGTCAAGCAGGGCAAAATTCCTGGCCTCTCCGCCGATTCGAAGCGGGGCCGAGCCGTCATCGCCGCGCTGCAGAACCGCATCAACGCGCTCCAGCAGAGCCGGATCCCGGTTATCACTGCGAGAGACCAGGCCTCGGCAACCCTCGCGGTGCTCAAGGCCCGTCTCGACGCGCTGCACGACAAGACCATCACGGTCAGCACCAACACAATCACGCACTCCGGCGACGTCCGGCAGAAGCAGGGCGCGGTCGGGAAGGTTGCCCGGGCCGCGGGCGGTCCGGTCGTCGGCCCGGGCACGGCCACCAGCGACGATGTACCGGCCGTGCTGATGTCCCGCGGCCGCCGTGTGCGGGAGTACGCCCTGTCCGCCGGCGAGTGGATCGCCAACGCCGCGGCGACCCGCCGCAACCGCGCTGAGCTGCACGCCGCCAACCTCGGCGCAAAGCTCGCCGTCGTCCACCGGGCGCGCGGCGGCGGCATCACGCACAGCGGGAAGGACTGGATCTACGACGGCACCAAGTACGCCTCACGCCGTGCCGCAGAGAATGCCCAGCAGCGCGCCGGGAAGCGAGACGTCGAGCAGGCCGCGTCCACAGTGCAGTCGGCCATCGGCGGCATCGGCCAGGCTCCGAGCCGTCAGATCGACCTCTCCCAGACCGGCTACCGCCGTGTCGATGCCCAGATCCGGCACGCCCTCGACGTGCTGAACCAGCAGATCCGGCGGGGCCTCTCGGCGAAGGCCGAGAAGAGCGCCCGAGCACAGCTCAAGGCGCTGCGCGCCGACGCCGAGAAGCAGCTGGCCAACCTGCGCGTGAAGATCAAGACCAGCGACGTCGCGGCCATCCGCAACGCCATGAAGGGCACCGCCGACGACGTCCGGGCCGCCTTCGCCCAGATCGTCGCCGACGCCAGAAACGCCGGCGCCTCGGCCCGCACCGTCGCGATCCTGCAGTCCGGGCAGCAGCGCCTCATCGCCAAGCAGACCCAGATCGCCAATGCCCGTGAGCGGCTCGACCAGATCAAGGAGTACCGGTCGAGCATCACCGACACCCTCGGCCAGGGCGTGGATCTCGGCAAGTTCGGCTCCGCCGCCGACTTCGTCACCGGCCTGCGCTCGGGTGCCGACACCAACAACGGGTACGCGAAGCAGGTCGCCGCCCTCACCAACCGGGTGAAGGGCAACGCCGGGCTGACCGACCTCGTCCGCAAGCTCGCCGCCGAGGGCAACACGACGTCGCTGCAGACCCTGTTCGGGTCCAGCAAGGCCGAGCTCAGCCAGATCTCGAAGGCCTACTCCGCCTACAGCGGGTCCCTCTCGGCCGGAGGGGACGCCGCGTCCAAGCTGATGTACGGAACCACGGTCGCCGGCCAGGAGTCCAGCATCAAGACCCTCGTCGGTCAGCAGAGCGACCTCGTCGGCGCGATGGCGGATCTGGCCACGATCCTGCCTGCGCTCGCCCGACGGCCTCAGAACCTGACCTTGCCGAACGGGGTCCAGCTCGCATCGACGCGCGTTTCCGACGAGCAGTTGGAGCACGCGCTCGCCGGCCTGGCCCGCAAGCTGACCAACATCCACAAGCACGGACGGAAAAGGTGAGCAGGTTAGGCGTCGGGCGCTTCCAGGGCCGCCAGGCGCATCGCGTGCAGCACGTCGGCGGCGGTTTCAGGCGCCTCGTGCGCGAGGGCCTTGAAGGCGACGCAGAGCGCTTGGATCAGCTGACCCACTTCGGCGCCTGTCGGGTCCCAGTCCTCGAAGAGGGCACGGACGCGGGTCTGAAGTTCGCCGTCCGAGAAGCTTCCTGTCGAAGCTTCGAGCAGGGCGACCGCGGTCAGACGAATGTCGCGCAGGTCCGGCATATTGCGCACAGTAGCGCGGACTTGAAGGCCGGGAAGTCCTGATGGCCGGCCGTGCTTGGGCAGCACGCGGATCAGTCCAGTCGCCTCCAAGGCCCGCGTTCGACCTCGGACGCGGCCTGCGAGAACGAACCAGGCATAGGTGTGTCCGCGGGGGCCATGAAGACAGAAACCTCGGTCACGATCGTGGTTTCTGTGACCACTACCGCCCGCTCAAACAGCTCGGGCGACAGCTCCAGATGCCCTTCGCGGACGAGCTCGCGGACGGCGTTCAAGGTGGCAATGGCCGTGACGGCAATGCGCGCGACGAGCGGTACGGCAGCTTCGTACCTGGCCTCGACGCCTACCTTCTCGGTCTCGGCCAGCCTGGCCTGATCTGCGTGGATTGTGTCGCCATAGATCCATGCGTATCCCAGAACGGTGTCGCTTAGCTCGACCGAGTCACCCGTCGCAGGATTGACTTGGTGCAGTTCGTAACCCCTCAGCTCGCGGCTACTGCTGTCAAAGCTCTTCCAATCGCCGCGGAGGCTGTCCAAGCCAGCGCGTAGGTCGTCTGAAACGCCGTCGGCAAAATAGTTGAGGGCACCCATGACACGGAGCCCGTGGACGCGGTCACCTTGCAAGATTAACGGCCGGACACGGGCGGCCATCGACTCGACGACCTCTTCGTCCGGGAGCTGCACGTGCATCGCCCAGTTACCAGTTTCCGGGTCGCGCTTGAACTCCATGGGCTTCTGCGAATCCCTTAGCAGCGTGTCCCTGCCTTCGGCCCAGGAATGCGCTTCGACGCGGCGAGCGCGCAGCACGAACGCCGCGATGGTGTCTAGGTGCTTCGCACGGATATCTGAAGGTGAAAGAGGCGGCACGCCATGGAGCGTATGCATGCCCCCGACGGCTGGGGCTGGCAGCGGCAAACCCCCGCGCAAAGCCCAGCGCCTGCCTGGCACACTATCTGCGCATGTGGGGGGACTTTGCCAGTTGGGCGGCTGTCGTGATCGCGCTGGCTACCGCTGGCTACGCATGGAAGCGCGACCGTGACCTGGACCGCCGGGCCAGCGCCGTCGAAGCGCGAGCGGAGGAAGCGCGCGCCGGCGCGGACAGCCTCGAAGTGTCGCTTCAGCGCATGGCGGGCAACATCGAGCAATTCCTAGGGGGCCTGCCGCGCGCTCTGGACCCGCTTCATGCCCGACCGGAAACTGCAGGGCCTCTCGGACGTGGCGTGCCGACGCCTCAGTTCGTCTTGGAATGGGTGGGTGGATCGGCTTACCGTCTGCGCAACGTTGGCGTCGGCAGCGCCACTGATGTCACCGTCACCGTTCCCGACGGCTACGACCCGGGGCTTAGTCGCGGACTGCCCAGCGGTGTCGATCTTCCCAGCGGCGCCTCGATCGCCGGCATCCTCCTCGTCAAGACGATGCAGTCGCGAACCCCTGGGGAGCTTGTCGTGACCTGCGAGCAGTTTTCCTCGCCGGTCTTGGTGCCGGTGCCGGCAGCGCCGTAGACGGGCGAGTCGCTTCACGACACAACCGCCCGCCCCTCGGCATGAGAGGCGGGCGGTTGTGTCGTTCGGCGTGTTCTGGGGCTTCGTCAGCCGAAGGCGGACACGTCCACCGGCCGGCGGGATCGGCACCGGACGACCGTCCGGGCGCTGATGCCGAGCACCTCGGCCACCTGACGAGCGCTCATGCCGCGGGCCGTGAGCCGCTGGGCCGCCGCGACGCGCTCTGCCGGCCGTAGACGAACCCGGTCACCCCAGCAGGCGCGCTCGACGGCGACGGGGTCAACGTAGCCGCTCACTGAACGTCCACCAGATCACCGGCGGCGCGCAGCGCAGTTGCGAGCGCGTCGGCCTCGTCGACGGTGAGCAAGGTCGGCCCGTCGGCGAGCAGGTGCACGAGCTCCCGGCCGTGGTCGACACCGCCCCAAACTCCTGCAGTGAGGGTGACGACGGCGAGCCGGTCCAGCACCACCTCGAGCTGGCCGTGGCCGTCGGCGCGGGCCACCGCGGCGACGGCGCGGCGGCACAGCTTGCTCGCCGAGCCGTCGCGGGCGGCGTCGGCCGGTTGCCTGGACCAGCCCGCCGGCGGGTGCTGCTCGGTGCACCACGCCGGGCAGGGCGGGGCGGGAGGAATCCGGCGGCCGCGGATGATCGCGGCGGCCGTCAGGGCGGCGGCGCGGGCCCGGGAACGGACCTCGCGGAGCTGGGCGGCGGTGAGGCCGTCGAGCTCGGCCGCCAGTTCGGCGTCGACCACGACGGTCGCGCTGCTCAGGTCGGGGCCGGCGGTATAGATGGTGGGGGACGGAGAGCGTCCGGGGTTCTCGGTACGTTCGTGCATGGGTCGTGCTCCTCTGTCGCATAGGGGATTGCGATCAAGGCCTCGGCTCGGTGCTGGAACACCGGCCGGGGCCGCCTTTGCTTGGTCACGCGATTGGTCACAGACGAAGCCGGACGTGGCCGGACGGGGGCGCCCGCGCGGGCCGGCGCGTGGGGTCACTACCCCTGGAAGTGCGGGAGAAGCGGACGGAGCCGGGCACGGCCGGACGGTCGCGCTCGGAGTTCAAGTCCCCCCTCGGACACGCTGTGTTGAGACAGTCCTCGGGCCCCGCCCGGCGCATTGCCGCCGAGCCGGGCCCGTTGTCGTCTCCGCCCGGCGTACGACCGCGCGACTCGACGGGGTTGGCCCCATCCCAGCGCGCCTCTGGCCCCGGCTGTGCCGCGCTGGCATAGGGCCAACCGCGCTGGAATAGGGCCAGCCGCACGAGCACGGGACGACACGTCCGAGCGCCGCCGTGGGGTCAGCGCCGTCGCCACGGGGTGAGACGGCCCCGGTAGAGCTGGGTCGAGGTCCAGGTTCGACCGCCGGCCGTGGTCGTGCTGCCGCCGCCCTGCGGGTCCTGCGCATCCGGGGCAGGTGCCTCGGCGCGGGTGCGACGCCGCACCTGACGTACAGAGAGCGGGCCCACCAGGCGGGGTCCGGCGAGACGGTTCTCCAGTCGGCGCGCCTCGCGCTGCAGCGGCTGGGCGATGTACTCCCCCAGGATCGCTCCCGAGCTGAGACCGATGGCGATGGTGCCGGCGGTGAAGAGCGCCACCAGCCCGGCCGCCGCGTTCTGCCCGATCGTGGCCAGACCGCGGTAGATGGACAGACCCGGCAGCAGCGGCACCAGCGTGCAGGTCACGATCACCAGGGCCGGCACCCGGAAGCGACCGGCCGCGGCGAAGGAGACCAGGCCGATGACCACGGCGGCGATCGCGGAGCCGAAGGCCGTCCCGAAGCCGCGCTCGCTGACCACGAAGTACACCGCCGCGGCACCCCCGGCGATCACCCCGATCGGTGCCAGCGCCCGGAGCGGCGCGTAGGAGGCATAGGCGTAGGCGGCCGAGGCGATCGCCGCCCCGGCGACCATCAGCGGCAGGCCGGCGTAGCCGCTGCTGCCGGCCGCCGCCGTCCCCAGCGGCGCGCCGATCACCCGGGCTACGGTGAGGCCGCCACTGACACCGGCGATGGCACCGATCGTCGCGATGGTGGCCTCCAGCAGCCGCGCCGCGCTGGTGAGCGGGAAGCCGGTGAGGGCGTCCTGGATCGCGCCGAGGAAGCTGACGCCGGCCAGCAGCAGGATGATGCTGGCGGTGATGACCCGTCCCGGCGCGATCTCGAGACCGACCTTGGCGACGCCGGCGGCCAGCAGCGTGGCCGTGAGACCGCCGGCCGCCTGCTGGTAGAAGACGGGCCAGCGACCCCGGCTGAGCAGACGCTGCACCCGGTCGATGAGGCAGGCGGCGACGAAGGCGATCGTCACCATGAGCAGGTTGCCGCCCAGCACCATGCCCACCCCGGCGCCCAGCGCGCCGTAGCCGAGCGTCACGGCCCACCGGGGCCGGGCGTGCCCGGTCGAGGTGATGCGGTTGAGCCGGGTGGTGGCCTCGTCGCGGTCGATCCGTCCCGCCACGAGATCGCGGACGAGATGGTCGACGAGGGTGAGGTCCTCGTAGTCCGTCTCCCGCTGCCGCACCTGCCGCAGCTGGATCAGCGCCGGCTCCTCCGGCGAGGGCTGGTGGCTCATGGCCAGCTCGGTGAAGGTGACGTCCGCAGTGAATCTGCGCAGGCCGCAAGCCCGGCCGACGTTGTCCATCTGGGCACCGACGTCCGAGGCACCGGCACCGGCGGAGAGCAGCAGCTCGCCGATGCGCAGCGCGAGATTCATCGTCTTGTAGACGTCGGCGTTGTCGACCATCGCCGCCAGTCTCCCGAACCGCCGCTCCGCGCCACCAGCCACCCGGGACCTACACCACCGGTCCGTGGCCGTGATGTTCGGCGGCTGTGGATCTGGGTAGGAGGGACAGCTGGTACCCGACAGAGAGGTGTTCGAACCGTGACCGTCCTGGAGCCGAGAGAACGGCCCCGTCACTGGACCCTGGACGACGTCGTCGTCACCGACCCGCCGATCATCCGCAAGGCCATCGGCGCAGCGGCGATCGGCAACATCACGGAGTGGTACGACTTCGGCGTCTACGCCTACCTCGAGCCCACGATCAGGAAGATCTTCTTCTCCGGCCTGAGCGACTCACTCGGCACCATCGCCACCTTCGGCACGTTTGCCGTCGCCTTCCTGGTCCGGCCCTTCGGCGGCATGTTCTTCGGGCCGCTCGCCGACCGGATCGGCCGCAACAAGGTCCTCGCCATCACGATGATCATGATGGCCCTCGGCACCTTCGCCATCGGCTGCCTGCCCTCGCAGGCCGCGGTCGGTTTCTGGGCCCCGGCGCTGCTGCTGCTCTGCCGCCTCGTCCAGGGCTTCTCCACCGGTGGTGAGTACGGCAACGCCATGACCTTCATCGCCGAGTACGCCCCGGACCGCCGGCGCGGCTTCCTCGGCAGCTGGCTGGAGTTCGGCACCTTCACCGGCTACCTCGGCGGTGCCATCGTCGCGACGATCATCCAGGACGTCGTCGGCGACCCGGCGCTACACGACTGGGCCTGGCGCCTGCCGTTCTTCCTCGCCCTGCCGCTGGGCATCGCCGGCGTGTACCTGCGGTCCCGGCTGGCCGACACCCCCGCCTACGCCGCCCTGGAGAAGGAGGCCGAGGAGAAGGAGAAGGCCAACAAGGCGGGCGACGAAGCCAGGGTACTGGCGCGGCTCTGGCCCTTCGTCCTGGTCTGCATGGGGCTGGTGATCGTCTGGAACGTCACCAACTACATGCTCACCTCCTACATGCCGACCTACATCTCTGAGACGCTGCCGGGCGAGGACAAGGTCACCACCCTGACCTCGAGCATCCTGCAGATCGTCGTCATGGCCATCGCGCTGGTCACCATCCCGTTCGTCGGGCTGCTCTCGGACCGCATCGGACGCAAGCCGATCATCGTCACGGGGTCGGTGGGACTGGTCGTCCTCGCGCTGCCCATGATCTTGCTGATCCGGGCCGGCAGCGGGGTGTCGATCTTCTTCGGCCTCCTGCTGATGGGCCTGGCGTTGATCACCTTCAGCGCCACGATGCCGTCCACGCTGCCGGCGCTCTTCCCGACCAAGGTCCGCGGCGCCGGCCTCTCGATCGCCTTCAACGTCGCCATCTCGCTCTTCGCCGGCACCACCTCCTTCGTCGTGGGATCGCTGGTGAGCGCCACCGGTGATCTGAACTGGCCGGCCTACTACCTCATCGCCGCCGGCGTCGTCGGCTTGGTGGCGGTGCGCTTCCTGCAGGAGCCCAACGGCAGGCGCATGTGGGGATCGGCACCGGCGGCCGAGTCCGAGGCCGAGGCTCGCAAGCTCGTGGCAGAGCAGGCCGCGGAATCGCGTAATTGACCGGTCGCGGCGCGTGACGGAAGCAACACGCCCTGCACACCGGCGTCTTTGTAGGTTGGGGTTCGGCTGCGGGGCTCGGCCCCGCCGAGAGCCTCCCTCACCACGGGGGATGAGGGAGTGCGGCACCGGCGTACGGAAACGGGCGCCGGTGCCGCGTCTTTTGTCGGCCGCGCGGATGCCCGCCACATGGGTAGGTTGGGCTCGATGCCCGACCAGCCGACCATGCCCTCCGAACCCGTGCGCTACCGCGTCGGGGATCGAGTCGACGGCCGCTACCAGCTGCGCGACGTCCTCGGCAGCGGCGGGATGGCCACCGTCTATCGCGCCCACGACCCCGTGCTCTCCCGCGATGTCGCGGTCAAGGTCTTCGGCGGCGCAGGGCTCGCCAACGACCCCGCCGCAGCGGCGCGCGCGACCGCCGAGGTCCGCATCCTCGCCGGCCTGAGCCACCCGAACATCGTCAGCATCTTCGACGCCTCCGGCGCGATTCCCGGCGCCTTCGATCACCTCGTGATGGAGCTCGTGCCGGGTCGGACGCTGCGCCAGCGTCTGGACGAGGGCCCGATGAGCTCGCAGCAGGCGGCCGTCCTGGGCGCTGAGCTGGCCGCCGGGCTGGAGTACGTGCACGAGCGGGGGGTGGTGCATCGCGACATCAAGCCGGCCAACGTCCTGCTCGCGCGCACCGGCAAGGGCGACCGGGCCAAGCTCGCCGACTTCGGTGTCGCCCGACTGCTCGAAGCCTCCCCCATGACGATGGCCGGCACCACGGTCGGCACCGCCAACTACCTGAGCCCGGAGCAGGCCACGGGATCGGAGGTCGGTCCGCCCAGCGACGTCTACTCGCTGGGCCTGATGCTGATCGAGTGCCTCACCGGTGTGATGGCCTACCCCGGCACCGGCGTGGCCGCCGCCGCGGCCCGGCTGCACCGTCCGCCGGACTTCCCGGTCGGGACTCCTGCCGGCGACGACGCACGATGGCGCTCGCTGCTGGGCGACATGACGGCCTCGAGTCCCGCCGACCGCCCCAACGCCGGTCAGGTGGCCGCCGCCCTGGACGACATCGCCCACCGTCCGGACGCCGCGCACGCCGTGACGCAGGTCGTCGCCACCGGCGGCCGTCCCGGTGACACGGCGGTCATGGCACCCGCCGCCGCGGGCACGGCCGCCCTCCCCGCCCCGGGTGCCGCGGCCTTCGTCCCTGCCGCCGCACCGGCTGAGGAGGAGCGTCGCCGGCGCCGCGGTGGTCTGATCTGGGCCGCGGCCGGCGGCTTCGCCGTCGTGCTCGCGGTGGTCCTGGGGCTGATCCTCTCCGGCGGCGACGACGCGACCGCCCCCATCTCGCCGACGACACCCCCGGCCGTCGCCACGCCGAGCAGCACCCCCCGTCCCACCACGACGGCGCCGAGCACGTCGGCCCGGCCGACGACCTCGGCAGCCACGACGGCCCGCCGCACCAGCGCACCCGTCACCACCCGGCGCCAGCAGCAGCCGGCGCCAGCGCCGGGCAAGGACAAGAACAAGGACAACGGCCCCGGTCGGGGTGGTCCCGGCGGCGGTCCCGGCAAGGACAAGGGCAAGCCCGGGCCGTGACCTCGCCGCTCGTACCACCCGAGACCACCGACCCCGACGAGCTCTACACCGCCTTCGCCGCTTGGACGAGCAGCCAGGGAATCACGCTCTACCCGGCGCAGGAGGAGGCCGTCCTGGAGCTGGTCACCGGCGCCAACGTCGTCCTCGCCACGCCGACCGGCTCGGGCAAGTCCCTGGTCGCCGTCGCCGCGCACTACTTCGCCCTCGCCCGCGGCGTCCGCTCGGTCTACACCGCCCCGATCAAGGCGCTGGTAAGCGAGAAGTTCTTCGCGCTCTGCGCCGTCTTCGGCTCCGACAACGTCGGCATGATGACCGGCGACGCGGCCGTCAACGCCGACGCGCCGATCCTCTGCTGCACCGCGGAGGTGCTGGCCAACATCGCGTTGCGCACCGGCAGCGGCAGCGATCTCGAGGTGGTGATCCTCGACGAGTTCCACTTCTACGCCGACCCGGACCGTGGCTGGGCCTGGCAGGTGCCGCTGCTGGAGCTCAGCCGCGCGCAGTTCCTGTTGATGTCCGCGACGCTCGGCGACACCACCGACCTCGCCGCCGACCTGACCAGACGGACCGGACGGGAGACCAGCACCGTCGCCGCGGGCGAACGGCCGGTGCCGCTGCACCACTACTACGAGACCACCGCCCTGCACGAGACGATCAGCGATTTGCTCGCCAGTGGTCAGGCGCCGATCTACGTCGTCCACTTCACCCAGGCCGCGGCGCTGGAACACGCGCAGGCCCTGACCAGCATCAACGTGGCCTCGCGCGCCGAGCGCGACACCATCGGCGAGACCATCGCCGGGTTCCGCTTCACGGCAGGTTTCGGCAAGGTCCTCAACCGCCTCGTCCGCCACGGCATCGGCGTCCACCACGCCGGCATGCTGCCGAAGTACCGGCGACTGGTGGAGCAGCTCGCGCAGGCCGGGCTGCTCAAGGTCATCTGCGGCACCGACACCCTCGGCGTCGGCATCAACGTGCCGATCCGGACGGTCGTCTTCGCGGCGCTGAGCAAATTCGACGGGGAACGGCAGCGGCACCTGCAGGTGCGCGAGTTCCACCAGATCGCCGGCCGGGCCGGCCGGGCCGGCTTCGACACCGCCGGCACCGTGGTAGTGCAGGCCCCCGAGCACGAGGTGGAGAACGCCCGGCTCGTCGCGAAGGCCGGTGACGACGCCAAGAAGCTCAAGCGGATCGTCCGCAAGAAGCCGCCGGAGGGCTTCGTCTCGTGGGGCAAGAACACCCACGATCGGCTGCTGACCTCCCAACCGGAGGCGCTGACGGCCCGCTTCACCGTCACCCCCGCCATGGTTCTCAACGTGATCGCGCGCCCTGGCGATGCCTTCGTCGCCATGCGGGATCTCATCCGGAACAACCACACCGGACCGAAGCAGCAGCGTGAGCAGATCCGGGCCGCGATCCGCGCGTACCGCGCACTGCTCGCCGCGGGGGTGATCGAACGGCTCGAGGAGCCCGACGCCGAGGGCCGGACGGTGCGCCTCACCGCTGACCTGCCGCTGAACTTCGCGCTCAACCAGCCGCTCTCCACCTTCGCACTCGCCGCGCTGGACCTGCTCGACCCGGAATCGGACAGCTACGCCCTGGACGTCGTCTCGGTCTACGAGGCGACGCTGGAGGACCCGCGCCAGATCGTGCGGGCGCAGCAGAACCTGGCCCGCGGCGAGGCCGTGGCGCAGCTCAAGGCCGAGGGGGTCGAATACGAGGAGCGGATGGAGCTGCTCGCCGACATCACCCACCCCAAGCCGCTGCGGGAGCTGCTCGAAGGCGCCTTCATGATCTACCGGCAGTCCCACCCCTGGCTGTCCGAGGACGACCTGCGGCCGAAGTCCATCGTGCGGGACATGTGGGAACGCGCGATGACCTTCACCGAGTACGTCGCGTTCTACGGCCTGAGCCGCAGCGAGGGACTGGTGCTGCGCTACCTCACCGACGCGTACCGGGCGCTGCGCTCCTCGGTGCCGGATTCCGCGGTCACCGAGGGCGTCACCGACATTGTCGAGTGGCTGGGTGCGCTGGTCCGGCAGGTCGACTCCAGCCTGCTGGACGAGTGGGAGGCGCTGGCCGCCGGCGTCGACCCGACGACCGAGGAGGCTGTCGAGGTCCGCCGCCCCGCCTCGCTCACCGAGAATGTCCGGGCCTTCACCGTGCTCGTCCGCAACGCCATGTTCCGGCGGGTCGAGCTCTTCGCACTGCGCCGTCTCGACCAGCTCACCGACCTCGACCCGGACGTCGACTGGACCGCCGCCCTGGAGGGCTACTTCGCCGAGTACCCGCGTGTCGGCACCGGTCCGGACGCCCGCAACCCCCGACTACTGAGCGTAACCGTCGGTGACGGAGTGTGGTCGGTGCGGCAGGTGCTGGACGACCCGGAGGGCGACCACGACTGGGCCATCAGCGCCGAGATCGACCTCGCCGCCTCCGACGAGGCCGGCGAGCCCGTGCTCACCGTCATCCACGTCGGACCGATGTGACCGCAGGCGGCAGGCTCAGTCGTCGGCGATCGCCCGGGCGTAGCGCAGCGTCTCTGCGTCCAGCGTCGGCACCCGCCGGTACCCGTGCCGTTCGAGGAAGCGCATGGCGTCCTGCTGGCGGGAACCGAGCTGCAGCGTCACCAGGGTGAGGCCGGCGCTCCGGGCCCGGTTCTCCAGGGCGCGCAACAGGATCCGCGCCGTCCCCGAGCCCCGCGCCTCCGGGGCGACGTAGAGCTGGACGATCTGCGCCTCGGCCGCCCCGAGGCGCTGCAGCGCGCCACAGCCGACGGGCGTCCCGTCAGCCGCCCTGGCGACGACGAAGACCACGATCGGGTCGGTGGGGTCGGCCGAGGTGACCCCGTCGTAGCGCTCGTCGAGCTCGGCGTAGAGCTCGGCGCGGAGGTTCTGACTGTCCGGGGCGTCCCACGGCTCCTCGGCGACGGAGACGACGACCATCACGACGCGCCCGTCACAGGTAGGGCTCGAGCAGCACGCGGTCCGCGGCGCTGAGCCGGTCGGCCGCGGTGTTGCGCTGGTGCCAGTACGGATAGAGCAGCGGCGGTCGACTCACCGCCTCGAGCCGGTCGACCTCGTCGGGCGTGAGCGTCAGCTCGGCGGCGGCGAGGTTGTCGGCGAGCTGGTCGGTCGTCCGGGCGCCGATGATCAGCGACGTGATCGCCGGTCGGGTGAGCAGCCAGGCCAGCGCGACCTGCGCGGCCGAGACCCGGTGCGCCTTGCCGATCGACACCAGGACGTCGATGGTGGCGAAGAGGCGGTCGGGGAAGTCGATGGGCGGCTCGTCCCACTCCGAGGCCAGCCGCGAACCCTTCGGCGACTTCAGCTTGCCGTCGCGGCCGCGGCTGTACTTGCCGGAGAGCAGGCCACCGGCCAGTGGGCTCCACACCAGCACGCCGAGGCCCTGGTCGACGGCGGCGGGGAGCAGCTCGTTCTCGGCGTCCCGCGCCTGCAGCGAGTAGTAGATCTGCTCGGCGGCGAAGCGTGGCAACCCGTCGCGCTCGCTCACGCCGAGCGCCTTGAGCAGCTGCCAGCCGCTGTAGTTGCTGACACCGACGTAGCGGACCTTGCCCTGCTCGACGAGGGTCTGCAGGGCGCCGAGCGTCTCCTCCAGCGGCGTCGCGCCGTCCCACTCGTGGAGCTGGTACAGGTCGATGTGGTCGGTCCGCAGCCGCCGCAACGACTCCTCGCAGCCGCGCAGCACGTGATGCCGCGACAGCCCGGCGTCGTTGGGACCGTCGCCCATCGGGAAGCGCACCTTGGTGGCGACGAGCCAGTCGTCCCGGCTGCGTCCCAGCGCCTCGCCGACGATCTCCTCCGAGGCGCCGGCGGAGTAGACGTCGGCGGTGTCGACGAGGTTGACGCCGTGATCCCGGCAGAGATCGAGCTGGCGACGGGCCTGCTTGACGTCGGTGTTGCCGACGCTGGCGAAGTTCCCGCCCCCACCGAAGCTCATCGTGCCCATGGTCAGCGTCGAGATGCGCAGTCCGCTGCGGCCCAGCTGGCGATAGTCCATCCCGTCTGTATATCCGGCCCACGGCTACACGACACCGAAGTTGGGCACGCTGGCAGGCATGAACCGCTTCTCCGCGACGACGACGTCCACGGCCGTCGTGACGGCACCGCGCGCCGAGGTGTGGGCCGCGATCTCCGATCCCGCCCTGCTGCCGAAGCTGACGCCGCTGCTGCGCAGTATCGACGCCGACGGCGACCACTGGACCTGGCGGATGGTCGAGATCAAGGCACTCGGCGTCGGCATCAGCCCCACCTTCACCGAACGCATGGACTTCGACGAGGGCGAGACGGTGAGCCGCATCGACTTTCGCCACGATCCGCCGGCCGGGAGCAGGGAACGGACCGGCGCGACGGGCTGGTACCGCCTGGAGGACACCACCGTCGACGGTGAGCCCGCGACGACGCTCGCCATCGAGATGACGCTCACCGTGGAGCTTCCGTTGCCGCGGGCCTCCGGTGGCGCCGTGCGCAAGGTGATGAGCTCGACCATCAATCGGACCGGTGACAAGTTCGCCGCCAACCTGCTGGCGCACCTCGGTGCGCGTGAGGTGCAGCCCAGCGCCTGACCACAGTTGGCGGTACGGTCTGTAACAGTTACCCGCTCGGACCCCGGAGGCTTGCCGTGCCCGTCCAGACCGCCGACGTCGACGTCCTCATCATCGGTGCCGGGATCTCCGGCATCGGCATGGCCTGCCACCTCGAACGCGAGTGTCCGGACCGGACCTACGCCGTCCTCGAGCGGCGACAGGCCATCGGCGGCACCTGGGATCTGTTCCGCTACCCCGGCATCCGCTCGGACTCGGACATGATGACCTTCGCCTACGGCTTCCGGCCCTGGACGAACCCCCGCATCCTCGCCGACGGCGAGTCGATCCGGAACTACCTGCGCGACACCGCCGAGGAGTACGGCGTCACGGACAAGATCCGCTTCGGCACCCGCGTGGTCTCGGCCGACTTCTCCCACGACACCGGCCTCTGGAGCGTCGACGTGGTCGCCGAGGGGACCGGCGAGGCCAGCACCATCACGGCGAGTTTCGTGGTGGCGGGCACCGGCTACTACAACTACGACGAGGGCTACCGTCCCGAGTTCCCCGGCGAGCAGGACTTCACCGGGACGATCGTCCACCCGCAGCACTGGCCCGAGGATCTCGACTATCGCGGCAAGAAGGTCGTCATCATCGGCAGCGGCGCCACCGCGGTCACCCTGGTCCCGGCCATGGCGCCGGAGGCCTCGCACGTCACGATGCTGCAGCGCTCCCCCACGTACATTATGTCGCTGCCCGTGGTCGACCACCTCACCGCGACGCTGCAGAAGGTGCTTCCGGACACGCTCGTCTACAAGACCACCAGGGCTCGCAACATCGCCGTGCAGCGCGGCCTCTACGCGCTGGCCAAGGCCCGCCCCGGCGTGCTGAAGGCGATCGTGCGCAAGGGCATCGAGTCGCAGCTCAAGGGCGCGTCCGACATGAAGAACTTCACCCCCACCTACGAGCCCTGGGATCAGCGCCTCTGCTTCGTCCCCTCCGGCGACCTCTTCAAGACCATCCGCTCGGGCAAGGCCGACGTCGTCACCGCCGGCATCGACACCTTCACCGAGCGGGGCATCCGCCTCGACACCGGCGAGGAGCTCGAGGCCGATGTGATCGTCACGGCGACCGGCCTGTCGGTGCAGATGCTCGGCGGTGCGCACTTCACCGTCGACGGCCGCGAGGTGCCGGTCACCGAGTCCGTGTTCTACAAGGGCGTCATGCTCGAAGGCGTGCCGAACGCCGCGATGGTGCTGGGCTACATCAACTCCTCCTGGACGCTCAAGGCCGACATCGCCGCGACCTACGTCTGCCGGCTGCTGAACCACATGAGCTCGCGGGGCGTCGACCAGGTCGAAGTGCACGCGCAGCCCGCCGACCGCGACTCCGCCTCGGCCATGAGCGCCCTCAACGCCGGCTACGTGCGCCGCGGCGAGAAGCAGTTGCCGCGCCAGGGCACCCACGGCGTCTGGAAGATCACCAACAACTTCCTGCGCGACGCCCCGCTGCTGCGCTACGGCGCCATCGACGACGGCCTGCTTGAGTTCTCCCGCACCGAGGCCCGGGCGGTCTCGACGGCGGCAGACGGCGAGCGCGCCAGCGCCTGACCCGCCGGGGAGACGGGGGGTCTAGCCCCCCTGTGCGGGGACGACCGCGACGGCAGGCTCGGGGCATGACCTTCCTCGACGAGCGCCGGCCGACTGAGCACCCGAGCGTGACGAGGCCGAACGGGCTGGTGACGCGTTTGCGGCTCACCGGCCGCGCCGCCGTCGTCGGCATCGTCGCCTTCGTGCCCTGCGCGCTGCTGCCGCTCTGGGCGACGGCGGCCGCGCTGACCCCGCTCACGGTGGTCGCGCCGCTGCTCATCCCGGCGACCTGGCTGGTTCGCCGCTACGCCGACGCGCACCGTCGCTCGGCCGCCCGCGTGCTCGGCGAGCCGGTGGGCGTCCCCTACGCCGAACTCGACCGACCCGGAACGATGGGCCGCGTCGTGGCCATCCTGCGCGACCCGGCGAGCTGGCGCGACGCGCTCTGGCTCATGGTCCACGCCGTCGTCGCGAGCGCGCTGTCGCTGCTGTCGGTGACGCTGCTGCTGAGCGCCGTCTTCTACCTGATCTTCCCCTTCCTGTGGGCGGTGACGCCCCCGGCGGCCTTCGGCGAAGCCTTCGGCGTCATCACCGTCGACAGCCTGGGCACCGCCTTCGCCCTCGTGCCGCTCGCCGCCGTCGCCTTCGGGCTGTGGTGGGTGTCGGTGCTGCCATGCGCGCGAGTCGTGGCGAGGGTCGACCGCTCGCTGCTGCGGCCCCGGGTCCCGCAGTCGCAGCAGGGCCCGCGGTACCCCGCCTGATTCTGCGACCGGCTCGCCGCTGTGGCGACATGATCCACAGCGGATCGCTCCCGGCGCGTCGCCGCGGCGCGGCGGTGGATCTGCCTATCGTCGGCCATGCGCTTCGGCACGGCGAGCAGGACGGCACGGACTACCGCGGCGGTCGCCACCGCGATGGCGGCGGCGACACTGGTCGCGAGCTGCAGCGCCGAACCCAAGGGCGGCCGCACGGTGACCGTCACGGTGCCGCCGAGCACCGCGGCCACCGCGTCGCCCACGTCACCCACGGCGACGGGCAGCAGCTCGGTCACGGGCACGCCGTCGCCGACAGCCACGCCGCAGGCCACCAGCCTGCCCGGCACCTGCGACTCGACGCTCAGCGAGTACTACGTCGAGCAGGCCCTGGACAACACCCAGCTGGGCGGTCGCACCGCCTTCGTCGTCGGCGTCGCCGACACGAGCATCGGCCGGCTCGCCACCATCAACTGCCGCTACGGCGTCACTGGTTCCGGCAGCACCGTGAAGAGCAAGGTGGAGATCGGCGTCAGCCTCTACGCCACGGCGGCGCAGGCGCAGGCCCGGGTCACCGCGACGGCCACCGACTACACCGCCCACGGGGCCACCGGCACCGCCGTCACCGTCCCGGCCGAGGGCTCCTCCCCCGCCGTCGGCGGGACCTATCTGAGCGGCGGCACGGGCAGCGGCTACACGCTGCCGCTGCTCGTGGTGGCCGACGACCGGCGCACCGTCGCAGTCACCATCGACCCGACGGCGGTGACCTCCCCGCCGGCGCAGCAGGCCGCGCTCGCCGTGGCGCGGGTCGCCCTGACGCGGACCGCGGGCTGATCCGCCGGCGCTGAAGCGGGCCCGCCGAGTCTCGACCGCCGCGAGACGGAGCACGGGGCCGTCAGCCATGCTCTAGCGTCCGGAGGCATGAACGACACCTCAGGCGACCTCGCCACCGACATCTCGGCCGCCGTCGACACCGGCTTGAACAAGACCCTCGGCATCTCGCTGGACGAGGCGACGCCCGACCGCGTGGTCATGAGCTTCACCGTCGGACCGGAGCACCTGCAGCCGTACGGCATCGTCCACGGCGGGGTCTACTGCTCGGTCGTCGAGTCCAGCGCCTCCATCGCCGGTGCGCTCTGGTTCGGCGACCGCGGCCAGGTGGTGGGGGTCTCGAACCAGACCGACTTCCTGCGTTCGGCGCGGGAGGGGCGGCTCACCGCGACGGCCACCCCGATCCACCGCGGCCGCAGCCAGCAGCTCTGGCTCGTCGAGATCGCCGGCGAGGACGGCAAGGCCGTCGCGCGTGGGCAGGTGCGGCTGCAGAACCTCACCACTTCGACGTGACGGAGCAGGCAGCCCTGCCCACCCTGCCCGCCGAGAGGCTGCCGGCGGCGGTGGGTAGGTTCAGAACCGATCAGTAGTCGCGAGAGGGGAACATTCTTGTCCGAGCAGCCCGCCGTCCTCACCACGCCCGGCAACGATCCCCTCGAGCTGGCGCCCCACCCGGCCAAGGAGGGCGCGTCGGGCGTCGACATCAGCAAGCTGCTGGCCAAGACCGGGCTGGTCACCTACGACCCCGGCTTCGCCAACACGGCATCCTGTGCCTCCGAGATCACCTACATCGACGGCGACGCCGGCATCCTGCGCTATCGCGGCTACCCCATCGACCAGCTCGCCGAGCAGTCGACCTTCCTCGAGACGAGCTACCTGCTCATCCACGGCGAGCTGCCGACGACCGAGCAGCTCGCCGAGTTCGAGAACAACATCCGGCGGCACACGCTGCTGCACGAGGACCTGAAGAACTTCTTCGACGGCTTCCCCAGCGACGCGCACCCGATGCCGGTGCTCTCCTCGGCCGTCTCGGCGCTGTCGACCTTCTACCAGGACTCGCTGGATCCCTTCGACAAGGGCGATGTCGAGCTCTCCACCTACCGGCTGCTGGCCAAGCTGCCGACGATCGCCGCCTACGCCTACAAGAAGAGCGTCGGGCAGCCGTTCCTCTACCCCGACAACTCGCTGGGGCTGGTGGAGAATTTCCTGCGCATGACCTTCGGCTTCCCGGCCGAGCCCTACGAGGTCGACCCGGTGCTGGCCAAGGCGCTGGACCGGCTCTTCATCCTGCACGCCGACCACGAGCAGAACTGCTCCACCTCGACGGTGCGGCTCGTCGGCTCCTCGCAGGCCAACCTCTTCGCTTCGGTGTCGGCCGGTATCAACGCGCTCTTCGGCCCGCTGCACGGTGGCGCGAACCAGTCCGTGCTGGAGATGCTGGAGAAGATCAAGGCCGACGGGGGTGACGTCGCCGAGTTCGTCCGCAAGGTCAAGAACAAGGAGGACGGCGTCAAGCTGATGGGCTTCGGCCACCGGGTCTACAAGAACTACGACCCGCGCGCCGCCATCGTGAAGAAGTCCGCCGACGAGGTGCTCTCCGCGCTGGGCAAGCGTGACGACCTGCTCGACATCGCCATGGAGCTCGAGGGCCACGCGCTGGCCGACGACTACTTCGTGGAGCGCAAGCTCTACCCGAACGTGGACTTCTACACCGGCCTCATCTACCGGGCCATGGGTTTCCCGACGCGCATGTTCACCGTGCTCTTCGCCATCGGCCGGCTGCCGGGGTGGATCGCGCAGTGGCAGGAGATGATCAACGACTCCACCACCCGCATCGGCCGGCCGCGCCAGCTCTACACCGGCGCCGCCGAGCGCGAGTACGTCCCTGCCGAGAAGCGCTGACCACTCGTGTCAAGCTGAGGGCGGCACCGTCGCCAACCCTCCGGGAGCAGTCATGGCCTACTACCAGCAGCGCGGCTCGATTCCGCCGAAGCGGCACACCCAGCACCGGGACGCCGACGGCCGGCTGCTGTACGAGGAGCTGATGGGCGAGGAGGGTTTCTCGTCGGACTCCTCGCTGCTTTACCACCAGTACATCCCGTCGGCCATCACCGAGGCGCGGGTGTGGTCCCTGCCGGACCTGACGACCACCCCGAACGCGCCGCTGGTGCCGCGGCACCTGCGGTTGCACGAGCTCTTCGACGCGCCGGGCGACCTGGTCCTCGACCGGCGTCTCGTCCTGGGCAACGACGACGTCCGCATCTCCTACGTCCTGGGTCAGGGCGCGACGCCGTTCTACCGCAACGCCGTCGGCGACGAGTGCCTCTACATCGAGGCCGGGCAGGGGCTGTGCCAGACCGTCTTCGGCCCGGTCCCGTTCCGGGCCGGCGACTACATCGTCATGCCACGGGGAACGACGCACCGCTTCGTCCCGGACGGGCCCGTCCGCGCGTACGTGGTCGAGGCCAACTCGCACATCACCCCCGCACGCCGCTACCTGTCCCGCTTCGGTCAGCTGCTCGAGCACGCGCCGTTCTGCGAACGCGATCTGCACGGCCCCGGCGAGATCGGCACCCATCCCGCCGAGCCGACGGAGGTCTACGTCAAGCATCGCGGTGACGGGCCCTCGGGGTTGGCGGGCTCGATCCACGTGCTGCCGCACCACCCCTTCGACGTCGTCGGCTGGGACGGCTGCCTGTACCCGTACACCTTCAACGTCGAGGACTTCATGCCGATCACCGGCAAGGTGCACCAGCCGCCGCCGGTGCACCAGGTCTTCGAGGGCGCCAACTTCGTCATCTGCAACTTCGTGCCGCGCAAAGTGGACTACCACCCGCTGGCCATCCCGGTGCCCTACTACCACGCCAACGTCGACAGCGACGAGGTCATGTTCTACTGCGGCGGCGACTACGAGGCGCGGAAGGGCTCGGGCATAGGGCAGGGCTCCATCAGCCTCCACCCCGGCGGCCACTCCCACGGCCCGCAACCGGGCGCCTACGAGCGCTCCATCGGCGTCCAGCAGGTCGACGAGCTCGCGGTCATGGTCGACACCTTCCGTCCGCTGCGCCTCGGTGAGGGCGGCCGGGCCGCCGACGACGGCCGCTATGCCTGGTCCTGGAGCCACGGGGCATCCGGCGCCGGGGAGTGAAACCATGAGTGGCCCGGGGCGCGAACAGTCCGGTATGGAAGCAGCGCTGGCCGATATCGGTGAGCGGCTCAACCGTGGCGAACCGCAGGCCCTCGAGGACGCGTATCGCACCCTCGGGCCGCTGGTCATGTCCTACCTGGGGCGTTACGTGCCCCAGCCGGACATCGAGGACGTCATGCAGCGCGTCTTCTACGAGCTGTGGCGGGTGCACGACCGCTTCGACCCGGACCAGTCGCTGCGGGCCTGGACGCTGGCCATCGCGCGGAAGCGGGCGATCGACCACCTCCGCAAGCGGCGCGACGTCGTGGTCGACATGGCCTCCATGCGGGAGGTCACCGGCGACGACGGCCGCGAGACCGCCGAACGGCTGGTCTGGGCCGACGAGGTCCGCTCCGCACTGGACCTGCTGCCCGAGCTGCAGCGCGAGGTCATCGAGCTCGCCTACTTCGAGGGTTACACCCAATCAGAGATCTCGACCGCCCTGGACATCCCCCTCGGTACCGTGAAGACGCGGACCGCGCGGGGACTGCAGCGGCTGGCCGGACTACTCGAGAACACCCGGGGGCGGTGACCATGTCACGACACATCTCCGACGAGCTGCCCCTGCTGCTGACCGGCGACGCGACCCGTGACGTCGTGATGGAGGCGGCGTCACACCTTCGCGTCTGCGAGGACTGCCAGCAGGAGCTGGTCTCCGCGGTCATCGCGCACGCCTCGCTGACCTCCGCCCATCGCTTCGCCCCGGAGATCGTGGCCGTCGACCACGACGAGGCCGAGCCCGAACCCGTCGAGCCGAGGGCGCTGCCGGACCTGAGTCACCTCTTCGCCGAGGCCCGGGCCGAGTCCGCGCCGGCGGTTCCGGGCGTCCCGTCCGGAGCGCCTTCCACCGAGGCGACGGCCGACGACGAGCTCGGCCGGCGACGGATGCGGCGCCGGCTCGTGGCGGTCGCAGCGGCGGCCGCCGTGGTCGTCGGCGGTGGCGTCTCCTACGCCGTCCTCGGCGATGACGGCGGCGGTGGCGTGCCGACCCGGACCGTGGCCCTCGACGGCATCAGCGACGACACCGACGGTCACGTCAAGCTCGTCGGCGACAACCGGATGATCGTGGACGCCACCGCGCTGCCGAAGCTCAGTCCTGATCACCAGTACGAGGTGTGGCTCACCGACGAGAACCACCGCCAGCCGGTGGGGTACCTCCGTGACGGTGTCGCCGAGATCTCGGTGCCCAGCACGGTCATGGACAAGTACAAGGGCATCGCGGTCAGCGTCCAGCGCAACGGCCAGACCGCGTTCAGCGGCCAGGTCGTCCTCAACGGCACCTACGGCTGACGCGGCTGAGCCGGCCGGCGGCTGGCGCTACCGGTCACAGCCGGTGAAGGCCCGTCCGCGGACCACAGCCGCGCTGATCAGACTGGGTCCGTGGCCTTCGACAGCGACATCTCCCGCGTCTGGGACAGCATCACGGCGGTGCAGCCCGCACCCTCGGGTCGGGTCGTCGTCGCCACCGCGGTCGTCGCCGCACTACTGGTGGGCTGGCGCCCGCTCTGGCGGCGCTCCCGACATCTGGTGACCATCACCCACGAAGCTGCCCATGGGCTGGCGGCGCTGCTGTCGGGACGGCGGCTACAGGGCATCCGGCTCCACTCCGACACCTCCGGGCTGACGGTGAGCCGGGGCCGGCGGACCGGACCCGGCATGATCGCGACGGCCGCTGCGGGTTACCCGGGGCCGGCCCTGCTGGGCCTGGTGGCGGCCTGGCTGCTCCACCTCGGTCACGCAGTGGCGCTGCTCTGGCTCGTCCTGCTGCTGCTGGCGCTGCTGCTCGTCCAGATCCGCAACTGGTTCGGACTCTGGTCCGTACTCGTCGCCACCGCCGCGGTCTTCGCGGTGTCGTGGTGGGCCTCGCCGGCGCTGCAGTCGGCCTTCGCCTACACCGGCACGTGGTTCCTCCTCTTCGCCGCGCCGCGACCGGTGATCGAGCTGCAGGCACAGCGGCGCCGTCGCGGCGGCAGCAGTTCCGACGCCGACATGCTGGGCCGCCTGACCAGGACGCCCGGCGGGCTGTGGGTCGCCTTCTTCCTGCTCGTCACGGTGGGGGTCCTGATCGCCGGGGCACTGCTCATCACCGGCTACCGGTTGCCCACCAGCGGCGGCTGAAGTCAGCTGGTGACGGCCCGCTTCACCTTCGGCGGCAGCGGGAAGAACATCGAGGTCTTGGCCGCGTACTCGTCCCAGCCGTCGCGCTTGCTCATGCTCTTCTCCAGGATGCGCGCACCGGAGCCGACGGTCAGCAGCAGCGTCATGATGATGGGCGCGTAGATCGTGACGACACCGGGCAGGGTGTCGGCCGCGACGAGGAAGATGCCCCACCAGACGCAGGCGTCGCCGAAGTAGTTGGGGTGGCGGGTGTAGCGCCAGAGCCCGACGTCGATCAGCTTGCCCTTGTTCTCGGGGTTGGCCTTGAAACGCTCCATCTGCATGTCGCCGACCGACTCGAAGAAGAGCCCGACGGTCCAGACGACGACGCCGACCCAGGCCAGCCAGCCGACGCTTCCGCCGGAGAAGCCGCCGACCATGATCGGCGAGGCGATGACCAGCGCCAGCACGCCCTGCAGCAGGTAGATGCTGCGGATGGCGTAGAGGTCGCCGTTGCCGGGTTTCTTGTCCAGCAGCTCCTTGTAGCGCGGGTCCTCGGGCTTGCCCACCGACCGGCGGCCGATGTGGATCGCGAGCCGCAGCCCCCAGACCACCGGCAGGACGAGCAGCAGCCAGCGGCGCACCGGATCGGCGGCGCCGCCATCGAGGGCGAAGACGACGATCGCCACGGTGACGAAGAGCAGTCCCCAGGTGGTGTCGATGACGCTGTGCTTGCCGGCGATCTTGGAGGCGACGAAGGTGGCGATCAGCACCAGCAGCACGGCCAGCGCCGACCACCCGACGGTGCCCCAGAAGGCGCCGGTGGAGAAGGTCATGCCCAGGTGCTACCCACGCCATGGTGCTCGATAGCCCACGGACGCATGAGCGGCATGCCGCTCACACCGTCCGCCGAGGTCTTGACGGCGAGGAACTGGTCCACACCCATCCGCCCCTCGTCGAAGGCGAGCATGCCGCCCACGAGGTAGAGCCGCCAGACGCGCGCGACCTCCTCGTTCTGCAGCGCGACGAACTGGTCGTAGTGGGCGTCGAAGGTGTCGATCCAGTGCTGGACGGTGGTGACGTAGTGCTCGCGCATCGCTTCCACGTCGCGGACCTCGAAACCGCCCTTGACCAGGTGCCGGGTGGTCTGCCAGATCTCGCGCATGTGCATGTCCGGGGCGATGTAGCTCTCGATGAAGGCACCGCCGCCGGGGGCAGTACCCTCCTGCCGCGACATCTGCTGCAGCACGACCCGGCCGCCCGGCTTGAGGGCGCGATGCATGATGCCGACGTACTCGGCGTAGTTGCCCTCGCCGACGTGCTCGCCCATCTCGATCGAGCTGACGGCGTCGAAGGCCGCGACATCGCCCGGCTGCTCGCCGAACTCGCGGTAGTCCTGCAGCCGCACCTCGACCCGGTCGGCCAGACCGCGCTCGGCGATGCGCTTGGTGATGAAGTCGCGCTGCTGCGCCGAGAGGGTGATGCCGACGCAGGAGACGTCGTAGTGCTCGGCGGCGTGCAGGATCATCGAACCCCAGCCGCAGCCGATGTCGAGCAGCCGCTTGCCGGGGGCGAGGTCGAGCTTGCGGCAGACGAGGTCCAACTTGGCCGTCTGCGCGTCGTGCAGCGACTGACCCTCGTGGGTGAAGTACGCCGACGAGTAGGCCATGTGCTCGTCGAGCAGCAGCTCGTAGAAGTCGTTGGAGAGGTCGTAGTGGTGCGAGATCGCGGCCCGGTCGCGCAGCCGACTGTGCAGCCGACCGCGCAGGCGCGCCTCTGACAGCGGGGGCTTCGGCGGCAGGCCGAGGGCGCCGAGCTTGGCCACGGAACCCGCGGCGGTGAGCTTGCCACCGAGTGAGAGTTCGACCCCGGTGGTGGGACGGGAGCGGGCCAGTGTCCAGGCGCGCCGGAAGCCGTCGGCCAGGGCCCGGGTGTCGCCCTCGACGTCGATGTCGCCGGTCACGTAGGCGCGAGCCAGCCCCAGCTCCCCCGGCGCCCAGAGCAGCCGACGCAGCGCGCGGCGGGACCGGATGACGAGCACCGGTCCGTCCGCGGGGCCGGCCTCGCTGCCGTCCCAGGCGCGGATGCGGACGGGCAGGTCGAGCCCGACGGTCTCCTTGAGCAGGCTCTCGAGCTTGGTGGCGACGGTCGACATGGGTGCCTCACGGTTCGGGGTCGGGTCGGACGGGTGCGACGGGCGCGGTTGGATGGGCAGGCCCTTGCGCCACAGCCGGATGCCGTGGGCAGTGATGAGGGCGCGGACGAGCCAGGTCTCGAAGGGGCGGCGCAGTGCGGTGGCGAGCACGGCGCGGCGGGTGGCCGGCCGCCGCACGCCGCGCACCGAGGCGGTGAACGGACGCCCGTCCGGCCGGTGCAGGGTGATCGTCAGCGAGAGGCTGTCGCCGGGCTCCGGCAGGCTCATCCGGTAGCTGCCGTCGACCGGGTAGAAGGGTGAGACGTAGAACTGCTTCTCGGTGTCGACCCGTCCGGCGTCGTCGGTGCGCAGCAGGTAGCGATGGCGCTGCGCGTAGGTGTTGTGGACCTCTGCGACGACGGCGACCAGCTCGTCGGCGGCGTCATGGCACCAGTACAGCGTCAGCGGATTGAAGACGTAACCGAGGCTGCGGGCGTTGGTGAGCATGGTGATCCGGCCGCCGCCGAGCCGGATGTCGTGCTCGGCGAGGAATTCGTCGAGATTCGCGCGAATGCTCGTCTCCGGGTCACCGACATGGTCTCGGGACCGGAAGCTCGCCAGCGGACCGTGCGACGGCAGCTCGTCGACGTCGACGTACCAGAGGTAGGAGGAGTGACGCACGTCGTGGCGGACCGGCTCACTGCGGACGTGGACGATGTCGACGTCGTAGATCGCCGGCGTATCGCGCTCGGACCGGGCGCTCGCCGCGCTCGAGCCCCTCACCAAGTGACACCCAGGGACTCGGCGGCGTGGACGCCGGAGCGGCAGCCGTCCTCGTGGAAACCCCAGCCGTGGTACGCCCCGGCGAAGGCCAGGGTGCCGTCGTTCAGCTCAGGGAGCCGGTGTCGCGCGGCGACGCTGGTGTTGGTGTAGACGGGGTGCTCGTAGTCCATCCGCGCCACCACCGCGGACGGGTCGACGAGATGCTCGGCGTTGAGCGACACCACGTAGGTCTGCGGCGCCTCGAAGCGCTGCAACCGGTTCATGTTGTAGCTGACCTGCACCTGCGTCGGCGTGGTGCCGCAGGAAGGCATGGCGTAGTTCCACGACGCCTCGGCACGTCGTGCCGTCGGCAGCACCGACGTGTCGGTATGCAGCAGCGTCGGGTTCGAGGTGTAACCGATCGCCCCCAGCAGCTCCCGCTCCGCCGCGGTGGGTTCGGCCAGCATGGCCAGCGCCTGGTGCGGGTGGCTCGCGATCACCGCGGCGTCGAACGACTCGGCCGTGTCGCCGTCGTCGCGGACGGTGACGCCGCTGCCCGTCCGACTGATCGCCCGGATGGGCGTGGCCGTCTGCACCGCGGTCAGGCTCTTCGCGGCCCGCTCGACGTAGCGGGCCGAGCCGCCGGTCACCGTGTACCACGTCGGGCTGCCCTTCACCGAGAGCATTCCGTGGTTGTCCAGAAAGGAGAAGAGGTACTTGGCCGGGTAGTCACCGGCCTGCGTCGGCGCGGTGGACCAGACCGCCGCGATGAGCGGGGTCATGAAGTGCGCGTCGAAGTACTCCGAGAACCCGCCGGCGGCGAGGAACTCGCGGACGGTCAGCTGCTCGTCGGTACCGGCGAGGACGCCCTGCGCCAGCCGGTGGAACCGCTTCACCTCGCCGAGCATCCGCAGGTACCTCGGTCGCGCCACGGTGCGGACACCGGGCAGCAGGCCGGAGAGGCCGCGTCCGCCCGCGTACTCCAGCCCGCAGCCGGCGCAGGAGATCGACATGCTCATGTCGGACTCCTGCGTCTGGACACCGAGCTCGGCGAAGAGCCGCAGCAGGTGCGGGTACGTCCGGTGGTTGTGGACGATGAAGCCGGTGTCCACGCTGCGCAGCACGCCGTCGGCACCCACCACGTCGTGCGTGTCGGCGTGGCCGCCCAGGCGGCTGTCGGCCTCGTAGAGCGTGACGTCGTGCTCACGTTGCAGGACGTACGCGGCGGTCAGTCCCGCGACTCCGCTACCGACGACGGCGATTTTGCGTCGTGTCACGCGTGTGCCTCCCGAGGCCTCGGCGATCGGAGGGTAGTTCACCACTCCATCAACCGTTCGTCGTCCCGAGCCCCGGCGGTTCCCTCAGCCCGGGGCGGGCATGACGAAGGGGCGGCGGCACGGGAGGGATGTGCCGCTCGCCCCTTCTTCGACCACTGTAGGGCATGAAAGTCCCCCGCGCTGCAACTAGGTTCTTCGGCGTGTCCGATTCCTACTTCGAACTCACCTCGCAGACCCCCGACGCGCTCGTCGTCCGACCCACCGAGCACACCGTCGGACCCTGGTCGGCCGACCTGCAGCACGGCGGGCCGCCCTCCTCACTCGCGGTCGCCGTCGCCGATCGCGCGGTACGAAATGTCACCGGTCGCACCGATCTGGTGCCTCGCAGAGTGGCCGTGGACTTCGTCGGGGCGGTGCCGGTGGCACCCCTGCAGGTGCGGGCGCGGCTGCTGCGCACCGCTCGCTCGGCGGCGCTGGCCGAGGTCACCGTGGCCGCCGACGATCGGGAATGCCTCTCGACCCGGGTCTGGTTCGTCCGTGACACGGACACAACGGGTCTGGTCACGCCGACACCAGAACCACCGGAGGTCCCCAGCGCCGACGCCGACGGGGGTGGTGAGCTCGGTCTCGACTTCGGCTACGGCCGCAGCATCGACTGGCGTTACCTGTCGGGCTCGATCACCACCGCCGGACCGGCAGCGGTGTGGGCCCGCGCGCGGTTGCCGCTGCTTCCGGAGTGGGAGCAGACCGACCTGGGACGGGTCGCCCTGATCGCGGACTCGGCGAGCGGGGTGTCGGCCGAGCTGGACTGGAACGCGTGGTCGTTCGTCAACGTGGACCTCGATATCCACCTCTCCGGCCCGCTGCGCGGCGAGTGGATCCTGCTGGACGCGGTGACCCTGGTCGGGCCGCAGGGCTCAGCGCTGGCCCGATCGACCATCTCCGACGACGTGGGCATCGTCGGCGCCGGACTGCAGACACTCGTCGTCGCCCGATTGCCTACCCGTTGAGTAGGGTTGACCCGTGAGCATCCTCGGCTTCCCCAACCCCGTCAACGAGAAGGCGGCCCGCACCGTCGCCGGGGTCGTGGCAATCACCGCGCTCGCGACCGTGGTCCTGGGGACGGCCCTAGACCAGCGGTGGCTGTGGCTCAGCGTGGTGATCGCCTACGGCTTCCTCGCGCGGGTCCTGACGGGGCCGACCTTGAGCCCACTCGGCCGCGTCGCGATGACGGTGATCGCACCCCGGCTCGGCGAGCCCAAGCTGGTGCCGGGGCCGCCCAAGCGCTTCGCCCAGGGCATGGGTGCCACCATGACCGTCGCGGCCGTGGTCGCCCTGGCCGTCGGGGCCCCGACGGTCACCGTGGTGCTGCTGCTCGCCGTTGTCGTGGCCGCCACGCTCGAGAGCGTCTTCGCGCTCTGCCTGGGCTGCGTGGTCTTCGGCGCGCTGATGCGGGTCGGGCTGATCCCGGCCGAGACCTGCGAGGCCTGCGCCGACATCTGGGCCCGCCCCGGCGCCGGCTCGCGGGCCGCCGCCTGACCCACAGCCGGGCGTCGGCAGACTGACGCGGTGGAGCTGAGCAAGCAGCAGGCGCGCGCCGAGGCGCCGCGCTATGGCCTGGAACTGATCGCCGTGCTGGCGGTCTCCTTCGGCGGCAGCGGGCTGTCGGCCCTGCTGAGCTTCATCCGGGCACAGGTCGTCATCCAGCGCGGGTTCGGCTTCAGCAAGGTCGCCACGGGGCCGATTCAGAAGGGCACCGACACCGTCGGGTACCAGTGGCTCGACATCGCTGACCAGGTCGTCAACCTGGTCACCGGGCTCGCGCCCGTTCTGCTGGTGCTCGTGCTGCTGGCCCGCTCCCCCGGCGGCCGCGGCTTCGGCATCGGGCTGGACCGCTTCCGGCTGCGCGAGCTGGCACAGGGGCTCGGCTTCGCGGCGCTCATCGGCATCCCCGGCCTGGGACTGGTCTACGTAGCGCGGGAACTGGGCCTGAATGCGCAGATCGTCGTCACCAGCTTCCCCGACGTCTGGTACCGGATCCCGACTCTGCTGCTGCAGGCGGCGCAGCAGGGCATCAGCGAGGAGATCGTGGTCTGCGCCTACGTGCTGACCCGGCTCCGTCAGCTGGGCTGGTCGGACAGCCGGGCGCTCGCCGTCGGTGCGGTGCTGCGCGGCTCGTACCACCTGTACCAGGGATTCGGCGGCTTCGTCGGCAACCTCGTCATGGGCGCGATCTTCGGCTGGTGGTTCCAGCGGAGACGGCGGGTGTGGCCCCTGGTCGTCGCACACGGTGTCATCGACGCCGTCAGCTTCGTCGGCTACGTCTATCTCAAGGATCACGTCAGCTGGATCTGATCGGCCCGCAACCAGACGATGGCGGCCCGACTCAGGTCGAGTCGGGCCGCCGCCGGTGAGGTCGGATCGGTCAGGCGGGTGTCAGCGTCTTCCGCTCGGCCGGAGCCGGCTCCGGTGTCGCCGTCGGCTGCGATGCCGCGCCGTGCGGGTCCTCGACCAGGGCCTCGTCGAAGGGCAGTTCACCGGCGAGCACCCGGCGCATCCGGTCCCGGTCGACCTGGTCGGTCCACGAGCCGATGAGGACGGTGGCGACCGCGTTGCCGGCGAAGTTGGTCACCGCGCGGGCCTCGGACATGAAGCGGTCGATGCCGACGATGAGGCCGACGCCGTCCACCAGGTCGGGTCGGTGGGCCTGCAGTCCGCCGGCCAGCGTCGCCAGCCCGGCGCCGGTGACGCCGGCAGCACCCTTGGAGGCGATGATCATGAAGAGCAGCAGCGAGATCTGCTCGCCGATGGCCAGCGGGGAGCCGACAGCCTGCGCCACAAAGAGCGAGGACATCGTGAGGTAGATGGCCGTACCGTCGAGGTTGAAGGAGTAGCCGGTGGGGACGACGATGCCGACGACCGGCTTCTCGACGCCCAGGTGCTCCATCTTGGCGATGAGGCGCGGCAGGGCGGTCTCGGAGGAGGAGGTCGAGACGATGAGCAGGAACTCCCGGGCGAGGTAGCGCAGCAGGCCGAGGATGCTCACCCCGGTCGCGAACCGCAGCAGTGCGCCGAGAACACCGAAGACGAAGACGAAGCAGGTGGCGTAGAAGGCGAACATGATGAGCGCGAGGCTGGTCAGCGCGTCCACGCCGGTCGCCCCGATGACCGCGGCGATGGCGCCGAAGGCACCGACAGGCGCAGCCCACATGATCATCGCCAGCACCTTGAAGACCACCCGCTGGATCGAGGCGACCCCGCGCAGCACCGGCTCCCCCGCGTCCCCGAGGGACTGCAGCGCGAAGCCGACGAGCAGCGCCACCACCAGCGTCTGCAGCACCTGACCCGAGGTGAGCGACGAGATCAGCGTGTCCGGGATCATCTCGTGCAGGAAGTCGACGAGGCCGCCGGTGCTCCCCTTCTTGGCCGCCTCGCCGGCCGCCTTCGCCCCCGCCGCGGTGAGGGTCAGGCCGCTGCCCGGGTTGACCAGGTTGCCGACGACCAGGCCGATGGCGAGCGCGACGGTGGACATGCCGATGAAGTAGCCCAGCGCCAGGCCACCGACCTTGCCGACCTGGGCCGCCTTGCGGACCGAGCCGATGCCCAAGACGATCGTGCAGAAGATGACCGGGCTGATCATCATCTTCACCAGCGAGACGAAGCCCTCGCCGAGCGGCTTGAGCTCGACGGCGAAGGTGGGAGCCGCGAAGCCGACCACGATGCCGGCGACCACCGCGGCGATGACCGCCAGGTAGAGCCAGTGCGTGCGGTCCCGGCGCGCGGGCCGGACGGCCCTGCCCCGGTCACGGTTGATGATCGACATCTCTGCTCCTCGTCGTCGAGATGTGGCCTGCGCCACGTCGTGATGAGCAGACGATGCGCCGCGCCGTGAGCTGCGTCACGGTTGTGTTCATAGAGTTCGTACCGCGACGGCACATTGCGTGACGCGTGGGCCGGTTCTGGCGGTCATCGCGCGTCGTCGGGCTCAGGTTCGGGACGAACTGGACGATGTCGAGGTAGTCGGGACCGCGCCGCAGTCAGTGGCGCGCCGACCAGCTCGGGGGCCTGCCGATGACCGCCGCACCACCTCGCGTCTCGATCGACGCCGTGACCGATCCCGCCGACGCGCCGCTCACCGAGCCGGTTGTCGTCGAGCCGGTCGTCGAGCCGGTCGTCGAGTCGGCTTTGACCGAGCCAGCTGTCGAGCCGGCTCTCGTCGAGGCCGCTCTCACCGAGACCGCTCTCACCGAGACCGCGCTCACCGAGGCGCCCTCGGCGCAGATCGCACCGGACCCCGCTCCCACCGAGCCCGCCGGTGTCCGCCCCGCCACGGAGCTGCTGCTCGGCAACCTGCTCGTCGACATGGGTCTGGTGACCGCGACCCAGCGCGACGAGGCCCTGGAGGTCCAGACCCGGACCGGCTCCCAGCTCGGCGCCATCCTCGTCGCCTCCGGTGTGCTGCGCCCGCGCGATCTCTTCGGCGTCCTCGCCCTGACCTGGCAGACCGGCCTGGCCGGCACCCCCACGATGCCGCTGCTGCCCGACGAGTTCGGGCACCTGGACGTCGACCGGCTCGTCAGCGAGGGCTGGGTCCCCGGCGGTCGGGACGCGCGGGGCAAGCTGGTCATCCACACCTCCCGACGCCCCGACGAGGCCCTCGCCGCCCGGGTCGCTGCCGTGGTGGACGAGCCGTTCCGCTTCGCCATCGACAGTGACCGCTACGTCTCCCGCTCGACGCTGCAGACCTTCAGCAGCCAGATCGTCTCCCGGGCCACGCTGGGCCTCTGGCAGCGTGACCCGTCGGCCTCGGCGCGGACGGTGCTGGACCGTCGGCAGCGGCTCCTCGGCGCGGTGCTCCTCGTCGGCCTCGTGGTCGCCGCCGTCCTCTTCCCGCACCAGACCCTGGCGACGCTCTCGCTGCTGCTCGCGACCGGCTTCCTCGCCGGCATCGCCTGCAAGTTCGTGCTCTGCATGATGGGGGCCCGGCGCGAGCACGACCGGCCCATCACCCGCGAGGACATCGACGCGCTGCGTGATCAGGATCTGCCGCGCTACACCGTCCTCGTCCCGTGCTACCGGGAGCAGAACATCGTCCACCAGCTCGTCGACAACCTCGGCGAGCTGAACTATCCCCCGGAGAAGCTCGAGATCCTGCTGCTGCTGGAGGCCGACGACCAGGAGACGATCGACGCCGCATACGCCAGCAACCCGCCGGCCAACATCACCATCGTGGTGGCCCCCGACGGGCAGCCGAAGACCAAGCCGCGGGCCTGCAACGTCGGCCTGACACTGGCCACCGGCGAGTTCCTGGTGATCTACGACGCCGAGGACCGCCCCGAGCCAGACCAGCTCAAGCAGGCCGTCATCGCTTTTGCCCGCGCCCGCCGCGGCACGGTCTGCATCCAGGCAGCGCTGAACTACTTCAACCCGGACGAGAACCTGCTGACCCGCATGTTCACGCTCGAGTACTCGTTCTGGTTCGACTACATGCTGCCCGGCCTGGACGCCGGCCGGCTGCCCATCCCGCTCGGCGGCACCTCCAACCATTTCCGGGTCTCGACGCTCCGCGAGCTCGGTGGCTGGGATCCCTTCAACGTCACCGAGGACGCCGACCTGGGGATCCGGGCCAGCGCCCGGGGCTACCGCGTCGGGGTGATCGACTCGACGACCTTCGAAGAGGCGAACAACGCCTACGGCAACTGGCTGCGGCAGCGCTCGCGCTGGATCAAGGGCTACATGCAGACCACTCTGGTGCACCTGCGGCACCCGTGGCAGCTGGTGCAGACGGCCGGTCTGGTGCAGACCCTCACCTTCCTGCTGCTGATCGGCGGCACCGCGCTCTCGTTCCTGGCCGTGCTGCCGCTGTACACGCTCTTCCTGGTGACGCTCTTCGTCTCGCCCGCCGCGATGTCGGAGTACCTGCCCGGCTGGGTGCTCTGGTTCAGCCTGGTCAACCTGCTGCTGGGCAACGGGCTGATGATCTGGGTGTCGATGATGGGCGCCTTCCGCAGGGAACGGCACTGGCTCGTGCCGTGGAGCCTGCTCAACCCGGCCTACTGGGTCATGCACTCACTCGCCGCCTACAAGGCGCTCTGGCAACTGATGTTCAAGCCCCACTACTGGGAGAAGACCGACCATGGCCTCAGCACTGTCGACAGCCACGCCGACCCTGCCGAGGTCGGCCAGCGACGCTGACCCCGCGCCGGCCACCGTCGCGGGCCGCCGTGATCGACTCCCCGTCCACTGGGACCGCTGGGCCACCCGGCTCGGCTACGCCCTGCCGCTGGTCGTCCTCAATGTGATGATCGCCGGTCGCGGCTTCGTCGGCCCCGCCGACGCCGAACTGCTGCGCCGGGCGCGGAACATCCACTGGGGATCACCGAACCTCTCCTTCGTGGCCGAGGTCTACCCGCCCCTGCCGTCCGCGCTGGCCCGGCTCTTCCCGTCCATCACCGCGCTCGCGATCTTCGGCGCGCTGGCCGGCGGCGCCGTGCTGGAGGCGGTGCACCGCCGGGTCCGGGCCGCCGGCGTCGGCCGGGCGCCGACGCTGCTGCTCGTGGCGCTGCTCGCGGGAACCCCGTGGTTCGCCTTCACTGCCGCCGCCGACCTCGCCGCCATGCTGACGGTGATGTTCCTGGCCATCGCGCTGGACGGCTTCGCACGCTTCGTCCTGCGGGCCGAGACCGAGGGCGGTTTCCGGGCGGGTCTGGCCCTCGGCCTCGCCGCCCTCTGCCACCCGGCCGCGATCATCGCCGCGGTCGCCTTCGCGCTGGCGGCGCCGATGATCGCCCGACGCCGCTTCCGTGGCCGCCGCGGCGCGGTACGGGCCACTGCCGCCGTGCTGCTCTTCCCGACGGTGGCCGGGCTGCTGGGGTGGACCTTCCTGTGCTGGCGCTTCGCCGGCTCGCCGCTGGCCTGGCTGCACACCGGCGCGCCACGCTTCTTCCATCCGGGCTCGCTCGCCGACATGGCCGAGCGGGTTCGCACCGGAGTTCTCGTGCCGCTGGCGGTGACACCCCTCTTCGCCGTCACCGTGTTCCTCGCGGCGCGACGCCACCCGCTCGGCGGCGCGGGGCGCCTGCTCCCCGTCGTCGCGCTCGCCGCCGCCGCGGCACTCGGCGTCGGCCTGCCCGACGGTGCCGCGGCCGTCATGCTCGGTGTCTGCGCCCTCGGCAGCCTCATCCGCCCCATCCGGCGGCCCGCGCTGGTCCTGCTGCTCGGTGTCGGCCTGCTCGGCCTGGTGCTGCGCTGGACCCTGTCGGGGTCCTCGACGTTCCTGCTCTGGGAGCAGGCGCTCTCCCGCTGAGACGCGCTGCGCGGACAGTGCCGCACGGCCGGCCGGCTGCCAGACTGGCGCGATGCGGATGGGTCGGCTGCGGCGAGGGAGCATCGCCCGGCAGCTCTTCGCGCTGCAGGCCCTGCTGCTGACCGTTGTCTTGGTGGCGGTCGCCGTCGCCGCTGTCGTGGTCGGCAACCGGCGAGCTACCGACGACGCCCGGAGCAGGGTGCTGGGCATCGCCGACACGGTGGCGGCGAACCCCGTGGTGCCCCGGGCCGTCGCCGCCGGCGACCCGACCGCCGTGCTGCAGCCCTACGCCGAAGGCGTCCGCCGCGCGACCGGCGTGGACTTCGTCGTCGTGATGTCGCCGCAGGGGATCCGCTTCACCCACCCCGACACCGCGCTGATCGGTCGTCGTTTCGTCGGCACCATCGCACCGGCCGCAGCCGGACGCGAGTTCACCGAGACCTCCACCGGCAGCCTCGGACCGTCTGTCCGGGCCGTGACGCCGGTTCGGTCGCGGGGCCGGATCGTCGCCCTGGTAGCCGTCGGCATCACCACCGACTCCATCCGGGAACGAGCGCTGCGCCAGCTGCCGTACGTCCTCGGCGCGCTCTGCGTACTGCTCGCCGTCGCCCTCGCCGGCGCGGCCCTGGTGGGACGCCGGCTGCGCCGGCTCACCGGTGGGGTGGACGCCGACACCATGGCCGGCATGCTGGCCACCCACAGCGCCGTGCTGGAGTCGCTGCACGAGGGGTTGCTGGTCACCGACGGACGCGGCCGGATCACCGTCGTCAACGACGAGGCCGGCCGGCTGCTCGGGCTGGCGGACCCGGCCGGTTTGCGTGGGCGGCCGGTGAGCGAGCTGCCGGTGCCCGAGCCGCTGCGCGAGGTCCTCGCCGATCCCCGCCCGGTCCGTGGCGAGCTGTACCTCACCGGTGAACGCGTGCTGGTGCTGGACCGTGGTCCGGCTCGCTGGCGTGAGCAGCATTTCGGCACCGTCGTGACGCTGCGTGACCGTACCGAGCTCGAAGCCCTCACCGGCGAGCTCGACGCCAACCGCTCGCTGGCCGAGTCGCTGCACGCGCAGACCCACGAGGCGGCCAACCGCCTGCACACCATGATCGTGCTGATGGAGACCGGCCGGACCGAGGACGCGGTCCGGTTCGGAACCGAGCAGCTGGCCCTGTCGCAGCGCCTCACCGACCGGACCATGGCCGCCGTCGACGAGCCGGTGCTCGCCGCACTGCTGCTGGGCAAGGTGGCCGCGGGCGCCGAACGCGGCGTCGACGTGGAGGTCGAGATCGACGGCACCCCGCCGTGGGAGGCCTTCGGCGCCACGGACCTCACCACCGTGGTGGGCAACCTGCTCGACAACGCGATCGACGCGAGCGTCGAGGCCCGCGGCAGCGCAGCCCGTCGCGGCCGGGTCCTGCTCCGCGCAGGGATGGCCGAACCGGAGCCGGTGCTCGTCGTCGAGGTCAGCGATGACGGTCCCGGCCTGCCGCCGCAGACCGTGGACCGCGCCTTCACCCGGGGCTGGTCGACCAAGCTCGCGGCCACCGACGCCGGCCGCGGCCTCGGCCTGGCGCTGGTGAACCAGGTCGTCCGCCGGCTCGGCGGCGAGGTCGTCGTCGAGACCTCCGAGTTCGGCGGCGCCCGGCTCGTCGTCCGGCTCCCGGTGCCGTCGTGAGCGCGCCGCTGCGCGTCCTCGTCGTGGACGACGAGCGCCTTATCGCCGAGGCCCACGCCGAGTTCGTGAGCCGTGTCGCCGGCTTCGAGGTGGTCGGCGTCGCGCATGACGGCGCGGACGCGCTGCGACGGCTGCGGCGGGCCCACGAGCAGGGCGCCGGGGTGGACCTGGTGCTGCTCGACTTCAACCTCCCCGACATCCACGGCCTGGACGTCTGCCGCTCGCTGCGTGCCGCTGGCACGCCCGTGGACGTCATCGCCGTCACCTCGACGCGCGACCTCGCGGCGGTCCGCTCGGCGGTGTCGCTGGGCATGGTGAGCTACCTGCTCAAGCCGTTCACCTTCGCCGCACTGCGCGACAAGCTGGAGCGCTACGCCGACTACCGGGGCCGGCTCGGCATCGAGACCGACGATGCCGGCGCCGCCGCGCAGAGCGAGATCGACGGTGCCTTCGCCGCCCTGCGCAGCTTCGACCGCACCGCGCTCCCGGCGGGGCTCACCACCGCGACCCTGGACCGGGTCGTCGCGGTGGTCCGTGCCGCCGGACCCCACTCGGCCGGTGAGGTCGCCACTGCGCTCGGCATCTCCCGCGTCACGGCGAGGCGCTATCTGGAGCACCTGGCCGACACCAACGTCCTGGGACGCGGCCAGCGGCACCGCGGCGCCGGCCGTCCCGAGATCGACTATCGCTGGATCGCGTCGACCTGATCGTTTAGTCTCTGTGAAGTCATTGGCGCAGAACGTAGCCGGTGCCCCACGAGAGTTGGCCAGCCATGCGACCGTCCCTCCCCTCGCGCCTCACCGCGTCGAGCCTCGCCCTCGCGCTCGCGGTGCCCGTGGCGGCGGTCCTGGCCACGGCCACCGTCGCCACGGTTGCCGCCGCCCCTGCCGGCGCCGCCACCGTCGGGCGTGACCCGATCGGTGCGGCGACGGCCGCGGTGAGCGGCGACACCGTCACCTGGAGCGGGTGGGCGCTGGATCTCGACTCCCCCCGCAGCCGCACCTCGGTGATCGCCCTGGTCGACGGGGACGAGAAGGCCGCGACACCGACGACCCTCCCCGACGCCGCAGTGACGAAGCGGTATCGCGCCCACGCCACGCCGGGCTACCGGCTGTCGGTCACCGTGCCGGCCGACGGCCTGCGCCACACGACCTGTCTCGCCGCCCGCAACCTCGGCCGGGGTCTGCCCACGGTGCTCCGCTGCCGCGACGTCGGTGCCGGACTCCCCGCGATCGCCTCGCACGACCCGTTCGGGGAGGCGCGTGCGGTCCGCAGCGGCGCAACCGTGACCTTCACCGGGCGGGCCACCGACCCCGACTACCGCGCCCGCCGGCTGCAGGTGGCGCTGTGGCTCGACGGCCGCCGTGTCGCCACCGCGCTCACCCGCAAGCAGGGCGCGGTGAGCACCGGGGTGGGCCCCAGCTCGTACTACCGCGTCGCGGCACGAGCGGCGACGGGCCGGGCGCACACCGCCTGCCTGCGCGTCACCGACGTCGGCTACGGCAGCACCGTCACCCTCGGCTGCAAGCGGTTCGAGCTCAAGAGCCACCGCCGCGATGCGCTGACCGCGACCGAGACCCGCCGCATGCAGGCCGTGGTGGCACTGGCGCGCAAGCAGTTCGGCAAGCCCTACGTCTGGGCGGCCGAGGGCCCGAAGTCCTTCGACTGCTCGGGGCTGGTGATGTGGACCTACCGCAAGAACCGGATGAGCACGCCCCGGGTCGCGCAGGACCAGTTCGCCGCCGCTCACCTCATCCCGGCCTCGCGTGTGCGGCCCGGCGACCTCGTCTTCTACTACGACGCGAAGGGCTACGTCCACCACGTCGGCATCTACGTCTCGCCCGGCATGACGATCGCCGCCATGTCGCCGCGGTTGGGCATCGGTTGGCAGCCGGTGTCGCAGACGCCGGGCTGGGACGGCTCCGGCGTCAGCTACGGCTCGTTCACCCACACCTGATCGCGGTTGCGGGGACTGGCAGGCTCACGGGCGTGCCCGGACCCGAGATCGTCAACCCGGTACCTGTCGACGCGCTGCCCGGCTGGATGGCCTCGCTGCGCACCGCCCTGCTCGGCAACCCGGCCTCGGCCGAGGCCGACGCTCGGGTGCACAACCGGCGCCGAACCTGGCGGCCGGAGCGCGTCTGGGGCGTTCGTGATCGCGGCGCCTGGGTGGGATCGCTGGCCACCGAGGCGCGGAGTCTCACCGTCCCGGCTGCCCACGGCGGCACCGAGGTCGTCGCCGTCGATGCGCTCACCGGGGTGAGCGTCGCCGCCACCCACCGGCGGCGGGGGTTGCTCCGGTCCATGCTGGACGACTCGCTGCGCGCCGCCCGCGACCGCGGTGACGCGCTGTCAGTGCTCATCGCCGCCGAGTGGCCGATCTACGGCCGCTTCGGCTACGCACCGGCGACCGTCGGGGCGCGCTACCGCTATCACCCGCGCCGTCCGGGGGCGGCACCGGCCGGCGGTCCGGCCCGAGGCGTACGGCCGCTGTCGGCCGCGGAGGCGCCGGCTGTCGCCGCGGACGTCTTCGACCGGGCCCGTCGTCGCCACGCCGGCCAGATGGACCGCAACGACCCGTGGTGGCCCCGGCAGTTCGGCGCGGACGGCTTCCGGGTGCCGACCGAGCAGCCCTCGGGGTGGTACGTCCACGAGGACGACGCGGGGGTCGCCGACGGCCTCGTCGGCTGGCACGCCACCCGCAGCCTCGATCTCGACGGCACCGAAGGGGCGGTGACCGTGGAGCTGTTGGCGGCCGCGAGCGACGAGGCCTACCGCGAGCTCTGGGCGTACCTGGCCGGGATCGATCTCGCCGGCGAGATCACCCTCGACCAGCGACCGGTCGACGAGCCGGCCCGCTGGCTGCTCGGCGACGGGCGGGCGCTGCAGCAGTACGCGGCCGTCGACGAGCTCTGGGTGCGGCTGCTGGACGTCCCCGCTGCGCTCTCGGCACGCGGCTACTCCGGCGACGGCGACCTCGTCCTGGAGGTCGTCGACAGCGACGGCGCCGGCTACGGCGCAGGACGGGTGCGGCTCCGGGTCGAGGGCGGGGTGGCGTCCTGCACGGCGACGAGCGACAGCGCCGATCTGCGCGTCTCGCAGCGCGCCCTCGCCTCGGCCTACCTCGGCGGGCACCGGCTGCGGACGCTGGCCGTCGCCGGTGGCGTCGTGGAACTCTCGGCCGACGCACTGACCCGCGCCGACCTGCTCTTCGCCACGCCCACGGCACCCTGGAACTCGACGCACTTCTGAGTCCCCGCCGCGCCCCGGTTGGCCCCACTCTGGCGCGGCTGCGCCCCGGTTGGCCCCACTCTCGCGCGGTTGGCCCCACCCTGGCGCGGTGGACCGGCACCGATCACCGCGCCCGCATGGGGCCAACCACCACCTCAGCGCGGCGCCCGCGTGGGATCAGCCACCTCAGACGCGCCCGCATGGGGCCAACCACCTCAGCCGGGTGGCTGCGCCGGGTACTGCGTCGGGGGCGGGAAGCCGTCGTCGTCCACGGGCGGCGCGAGCGGCGACGGTGTCTGCGGCGGTTCCGACGACGGTGCGGGCTGCGGCGGCATCGGGACGGCGCCGGCGAGGGCGTCGTCAGAACCCTCGTAGCTGACGGGCTCCGGGGCGAGACCTGCCCGCGCGGCAAGCGAGGCCGGGTCGGTGTCGGAGGCGCGCAGATTCTTCGCCTCGGGCTGCTCGGCGGCCGGCGGCAGGTTCGAATCGAACCAGTCCGACGTGTCGAGCTCCTCCCCCGTCGCGGCACCCTCGGTGCCGGTCTGCGCAAGCCAGGACGGCGTACCGTCGCCGTCACCGCCGGTCATCTTGGCCAGCCCGTCGAGTGCCTTGCTGAACTCGCTCGGGACGATCCACATCTTGTTCGCGTCGCCGTTGGCGATCTGCGGCAGCGTCTGCAGGTACTGGTAGGCCAACAGCGCCGGGTCAGGCTTGGCCCGGTGGATCGCGTTGAAGGTCGTCTCCACCGCCTTCGCCTCACCCTGAGCGGCCAGGTACAGCGCGGCCCGCTCACCTTCGGCTTTGAGGATCCGGGACTGTCGATCGGCCTCGGCGGCGAGGATTGCGGCCTGCTTGCGACCCTCAGCGTCGAGGATGGCCGCCGCCTTCTGGCCCTCGGCGGTCTTGATCGCGGACTCCCGCTGGCCCTCGGCGGTGAGGATGAGTGCCCGCTTGTTGCGATCGGCACGCATCTGCTGCTCCATGGCGTCCTGGATGGACGGCGGCGGGTCGATCGCCTTGATCTCGACCCGGGCGACCCGGATGCCCCACGGCCCGGTGGCCTCGTCCAGCACGCCACGCAGCTGTCCGTTGATCGAGTCGCGGCTGGTCAGCGCCTGCTCCAGGTTCAGCGAGCCGATGACGTTGCGCAGCGTGGTGACGGTCAGCTGCTCGACCGCTTGGATGTAGTTGGCGATCTCGTACGTCGCCGCCCGCGGGTCGGTCACCTGGTAGTAGATGACGGTGTCCACGCCGACGGTGAGGTTGTCCGACGTGATCACCGGCTGCGGCGGGAAGCTGACCGTCTGCTCGCGCATGTCGATCAACGGCCGCATCCGGTCGACGAAGGGCACCAGCAGGGTGAGGCCGGCGTCCTGCGTGCGGGTGTAGCGACCCAGCCGCTCGATCACCCCAGCTCGGGCCTGCGGCACGATGCGCACCGAGCGCGCCGCGACGAGCAACATGATCGCCAGGACGACGATCAGTGCGATGACTCCACCTGGCATGTCAGTTCCCTCCACTCGGGTTGGTTCCCGTGATCTCGGCCGGGTCCTGCTCGGCCACGACATAGGCGGTGGCGCCGCTGATGCGGACCACCCGGACGTCCACCCCGGCGGCGATGGGGACGTCGTCGAAGGCACGCGCCGTCCACTCGGTGCCGTTGAGCCGGACGAGTCCGGTCCGGGCGTCGACCGTCTGCAGCGCGACCGCACGCTGACCGATGAGGGCGCTCGTCCCGGTCGCCGTCTCCCCCGGCGGCGTCAGATGACGTCGCGCCACCGGGCGGAGTCCACCCAGTAACACCGCGGTGACCGCGATGGCGAAGACGAACTGCAGCCACACCGCGCCGCCCAGTGCGGCGGTGATCGCGCCGGCCCCAGCACCGCCGGCGAACATCACCAGCACAAAAGCGAGCGAGGTCGTCTCGGCGACGGCGAGGACACCGGCGGCGATCAGCCAGAGCAACCAGGCGGGCATGACCCCATCCTGGCACCGTCCCCTAATCGCCCGCTGTCACGAAGTCGATCAACTCTTCCACAGCTCTCAGCAGCGGAACCTCGACATCGGCGAAGCTGTCGACACTGGCCAGCACCCGACGCCACATCTCACGGGGATCGGAGACTCCCAGCGCCGTGCAGATGCCGGTTTTCCAATCAGTGCCGCGCGGCACCACCGGCCACTCCCGGATACCGAGGGCAGTCGGCTTCACGGCCTGCCAGACGTCAACGTACGGGTGCCCCGTGACCAACACGTTCGGATCGCGGACGGCGGTCACGATGCGCGTCTCCTTGCTGCCTGCCACAAGGTGGTCGACGAGCACCCCCACCCGCCGCGTCGGCGAGGGACCGAAGTCGCGCAGATGGGCGGCGAGGTCGTCGATGCCGCCGAGCGGTTCGACAACGATGCCTTCGATGCGCAGGTCGTCACCCCAGATCCGCTCGACCAGGGCGGCGTCGTGGACGCCCTCGACCCAGATCCGGCTGGCGCGGGCCGTCCGGGCGGTGGCGCCCTCGACGGCGTACGAGCCCGAAGCCGTCTTGCGGCGGACCGGCGCCGTCGCGCGAACGCTCGGGCGGACGAGGGTGACCGGCCGGCCGTCGAGCAGGAAGGCGGCCGGCAGCATCGCGAAGGTCCGCCGGGCGCCGTGCCGGTCCTCCAGCGTCACGACGTCGCGCTTCTCCCCGGCGTCGACTGCTCGCCCCACCCCGACGACGGCACCGCAGAAGCGGCCGTCGGCGGTCTCGACGACGAGGTCGGTCTCGGCCTCGACCTGCGGGACGGAGCGGCGTCGGCTGCTCGCGGCACCACCCGCCAGGACGTCTGCGTAGCGATCGGACACGGCTTCGGACCCTACGTCGGCCACCACCGGCGCCGGTGGAAGCGCGGCCGTAAGCTGGGGACCCGTGTCCGATCTGCGATCCGGCCGGCTGGCCGTGTGGGGCCGCGCGTTCCTCTCCGGTGACGCCGCCCCGGACGACGTCCTCGATGCCGTGGCCGGCGACGACGCGCCCCACACCGTCACGGCTGCGCCCGACGGTGGTCCCGATCTCGACGCCGTCGTCGGGTTCGGGGCGCTGCTCGACCTGCTCGCCGCTTTCCGCCGCGAGTCCGCGCCACCCCGGCTGGTGCTGCCGGCGGCCGGTGACGTCCGCGGGCTGCCCGGCCCGGCCCCGTTCCGTGCGGCGGCGTTGGACGCCGGCGAGGCGGTGGTCTGCGGCAGACTCGGGGTCGTCCCCGAGGTCGTCTCCTACGCTCCCTCCAGCGCTCCGACCGACGTGACCTGGTGGATCTACCGGGTGGAGCCGGCGGCACCGGACCAGCAGCAGCTCAGCGAGGCGCAGTACGACCTGGCGACGGCGATCCGCGAGTCGGCCAGCGCGCTGGCCGCCGCCGAGGTCGGCCGCTGGCGCGACGAGCTCTCCACCTCGCTGTCGGACGCCCGGCGCGCCGGCGAGCGGCTCGTCCTCCCCGCGGGGTACCCGTCCCGCGCGGTGGCCCTGCTGGCGCAGGCCGAACGGCTCCAGGCCGTCCTGGACCTCGCCGCCGAGGACCCCGTCGGTGGCGCCGTGGACCAGCACGGCGTCGGGGTCCGGACGGCAGCCCTCCGGCCCCTGGCCCTGGCCGTCCGGAGGGCACGGCTGAGCGCCTACAACGCCACCGCGGACTGAGCCGGCCCGACACGGCGCAACCCGGCGGGACATCCGACACCGGACGACCCGGGCGTGAAACACCGACGAAGCACGACGGGGTCACCATGCTGCGCATGGCGAGGCTGCGGCAGGTGAACGGCTACGAGCAGGCGACCCCGGTCGTGCGGATCGAGTCCCGTGTCATCCACGGTTACCGGCGGGTGTTCCGCGTCGCCGGCGAACCCGGCAACGGACCGCCGCTGCTGCTCATCCACGGCATCGGCGACAGCTCCGCGACCTGGCGCACCGTCATCGCCGACCTGGCCCGCCAGCACCTCGTGATCGCCCCTGATCTGCTCGGCCACGGACAGTCGGCCAAGCCCCGGGCGGACTACTCCGTGGCGGCCTACGCCAACGGCATGCGTGACCTGCTCGGCGTCCTCGGCATCGACGAGGTGACGTTGGTCGGGCACTCGCTGGGCGGGGGCGTCGCGATGCAGTTCGCCTACCAGTTCCCCGAGAAGACCCAGCGCATGGTGCTGGTCGCCAGCGGTGGCGCAGGGACGGGCGTCTCCCCGCTGCTGCGAGGTGCGACCCTGCCCGGTGCGCAGGCCGCGCTGTCGGCGCTGCGACTGCCCGGCTCCCGGATGGCCGTCAACGCCGCCGTCGCACTGCTGGGGCGGCTCGACTCCGGGCTCGGGCTGGACGCCGTCGACCTGCGGCGCGTCATCTACTCGCTGCCGGACGCCACCGCGCGGGCGGCCTTCATCCGCACGCTTCGCGCCGTCGTCGACTGGCGCGGACAGGTCGTCACCATGCTCGATCGCTGCTACCTGGCCAAGGCCGTGCCGACGCTGCTCATCTGGGGCGCCCGCGACAGCGTGCTGCCGATCGGTCACGCCTACCAGGCGCACGCGGCGATGCCCGGCAGCCGGCTCGAGGTCTTCGACGACGCCGGGCACTTCCCGTTCCGCACCGACCCGCGCCGCTTCGTGGCGGTCGTCGAGGACTTCCTGGCCGCCACCAAACCCTCACCGTGGGGCGTCGAGGACTGGCGCGAGCTGTTGCGCGAGGGACGGCCGGGTGCCGTCGACCGCACCGAGGCGCCGGGCTATCGCGAGCAGCTCAAGGAGGTCAGCGAGCGGTCGGCGACGTGACCTCGAGGAACGCCCCGAGGTCCTCGCGGATGCGCTCGAACCAGGCGAGTCGGCGGGTGATGACGTCGCCGATCCCCTCGTCCCACATTCGCCGCCAACCGCCGCCGAGCGTGTCGGCATTCCACTTCATGATCGCGTAGGAGCCCCCGAAGCGGCAGGCGCACGCTTCGAGCAGGGTGGCGACGTCGACGCGATCGCGGCCGTAGGCGTCGTACATCGCGCGGAAGCGCGCAAAGGTCTCCGTCCCGTCGTACACCGGTGCGCGGTCGATCGGATCGCTCAGCGGCACCCAGTGCATCGCAGTGTTGACCAGGTCGACCGAGCGGGTGGTCCACGACGAGAGATCGAAGTCGACCAGGCCCCACGCCCGGCCGTCGCGGAAGACGGTGTTCTGCGGCGTGACGTCCCGCTGGCTGACCAGTCGCGGCTCACCGGCCGGGAAACGCGGCTGGGGCCGGCCGTCCGTCACCGGCTCGGCGGGCAGGACGAAACCTTCACTGGCGTCGTGCAGGCGCCGGAGCAGCCTCGCCACGCCGGGGAGCACCTCGTCGGCCGCCGCCCAGGGCTCGACGGGGTCGCCGGGGACCGTCCCCTCCAGGAATGTCAGGACATCCCGGCCACGGCTGTCGCGGCCCAGCCAGCGGGGCACGCCCGCCAGTCCCTTGGCCTCCAGGTGCGCGAGGTAGGCCGCGACCGTCTCGCTCGTCGGCTGCCGCGGCCGGCGGACGGTCTCACCGATCCGGACGACACCCTCGGTGACGTCGCCCCGCGGCAGCTCGACCTCGGGGCCGTCGGGAAAGCTGCCGGCCGCCGCCACGGGTGTCAGCCGCGTCGTCGCGGAGCGGGACAGCAGCCGATGGGGCAGTCCACGCCGCAGACGCCGAGGTCACCGAGGAACTTCGGCTGGGTACCGCGGAGCCGCTCCTCGACGAGGTCGACGACGCACGACACGAACTCGGGATGCACGCCGGCCGTCCTGGCCCGGCGGAACTCCATGCCGAGCTCGGCGGCGGTCTCGGCCGCCTCGGTGTCGAGGTCCCAGCGCACCTCGACGTGATCGGAGACGAAGCCGGTGGGGGCGACGACGACGGCTTTGGTGCCCGCGTCGGCGAGCGCCCGCAGGTGGTCGTTGACGTCCGGTTCGAGCCACGGCACCTGAGGCGGACCCGAGCGCGACTGCCACACCAGATCGAACTCCGCGCCCGGACCGCGCAGCTGCTCGGCGACCAGTCGTGCCGTCTCGCGCTGCTCGTTCTCGTACAGCCCATCGGCCTGCGGGCCGGAGGCGTCGTTCATCGACATCGGGATCGAGTGGGCGGTGAAGACGAGTCGCGCGGTGTCCCGGTGCTCTGCCGGAAGGTCGTCCAGTGCGGCCCGCACCCCGTCGGCGTTGGCCGCCACGAAGCCGGGATGGTCGAAGAAGTGCCGCAGCTTTACCAGCACCGGTGCCCCCTCGCCGCTGACCCGCCGGGCCTGGTCCAGGTCGTCGCGGTACTGCCGGCACCCCGAGTAGGACGAGGTCGCGCTGGTCGCGAAGACGACGGCGCGCCGGACGCCGTCGTCCCGCATCTGGCGGACCGCGTCGGCGACGTAGGGCTTCCAGTTCCGGTTGCCCCAGTAGATCGGCAGCTCGATCCCCCGCTCGGCGAGGGCGGGGCCGAGGGCGTCGATCAGGGCGCGGTTCTGCTCGTTGATGGGCGAGACGCCGTGGAAGTGCTGGTAGTGCTCGGCGACCTCGGCCAGCCGCTCGTCCGGGATGCCGCGGCCGCGCGTGACATTGCGCAGGAACGGCATGACGTCGTCCGGACCCTCCGGCCCGCCGAAGGAGAGCAGCAGCAGCGCGTCGTACTGCAGACCCGACGCGATGTCGTTGTCGGTATCGCCGCCGGTGTCGACGCTCGCGGTCACCTCAGACGCCCATCGCATGGAAGCCGCCGTCGACGTGGACGATCTCCCCCGTCGTCGCGGGGAACCAGTCCGAGAGCATGGCCGCCGCGGTCCGCGCCACCGGCTCGCTGTCGGTGTTGTTCCACCCCAGCGGGGCCCGGCCGTCCCAAGCGTCCTCGAATGCCGAAAAACCGGGGATGCTCTTGGCCGCCATGGTCCGCAACGGCCCGGCGGAGATCAGGTTGACCCGGATGTTCTTCGGGCCGAGCTCGCGGGCGAGGTAGCGCGAGGCCGACTCCAGGCCGGCCTTGGCGATGCCCATCCAGTTGTAGGCCGGCCAGGCGACGGTGGCGTCGAAGGTCAGGCCGAGCACCGAGCCACCCTGCTCACCGAAGAGCGGCAGGCAGGCCACGGTGAGCGACTTCAGCGAGAAGGCCGAGACCTGCACGGCCGTCGCGACATCGGCCCACGGCGTGCCGAGGAAGTCGTCGCCCAGGGCGGACGGCGGCGCGAACCCGATCGAGTGGACGACGCCGTCGAGCCCGTCCACGTGCTCACGGAGCCGGTCGGCCAACGAGTCGAGCTGGGCGTCGTCGGAGACATCGAGCTCCACTACCGGGGGCGGCTCGGGCAGCCGCTGGGCCACCCGCTCCACCAGCGACATCCGGCCGTAGCCGGTGAGCACGACCTGCGCACCCTCCTGCTGCGCGAGCCGGGCGATCGCGAAGGCGATGGACGAGTCGGTGATGACACCGGTGATGAGCAGGCGCTTGCCGTCGAGCAGTCCCATGCTTTTCTCCTAACCGAAGGTCACTACAGGCCCATGCCGACGCCGCCGTCGACGGGCAGGACGGCGCCCGTGACGTAACCGGCGGCGTCCGAGGCGAGATAGAGCGCGGCGGCGGCGATGTCGTCGACCGACCCGTAGCGGGCGAGGGGGACGCCGGCCAGCACTTCGGCGCGACGCTGCTCGGTCATGGCCGCGGTCATGTCGGTGTCGATGAAACCGGGGGCGATGACGTTGCTGGTGACCGAACGGCTGCCGAGCTCGCGCGCGATGGAGCGTGCCAGCCCGACGATGCCGGCCTTGCTGGCGGCGTAGTTGGCCTGGCCCGGCGAGCCGACGAAGGCCACGACGGAGGAGACGAAGATCAGCCGTCCCTTGCGGGCGCGGATCATCTTGCTCGCGGCGCGCTTGGCGACGCGGTAGGCGCCGGCGAGGTTGGCGTCGACGACCTTGTCGAACGACTCGTCGCTCATCCGCAGCAACAGCGTGTCGTCGGTGATGCCTGCGTTGGAGACCAGCACCTCGACGGGGCCGAGCTCGGCCTCGACGGCGCTGAAGGCGGCGTCCACCTGCTCGGTGGAGGTCACGTCGCATTCGACACCGAAGAGTCCCTCCGGCGCGCCGCTGCCGCGGTGCGTCACCGCCACCCGGTCGCCGTTGGCGGCGAAGGCCCGGGCGATGCCCAGACCGATACCCCGATTGCCTCCGGTGACCAGCACCGTCCGTTCGCTCACGCCGACCGACGCTAGCGGATCGCGGCGACTCTCCGGTGCGGGACTACCGTCGCGGGTATGCGAGCTGTGCAGATCACCGAATTCGGCGGACCCGAGACCCTGGTCGTCCGCGACCTCCCCGAGCCCGTGCCGGGCGACGGCCAGCAGGTGCTGGACGTCCTCGCCGCGGGTGTCAATTACGCCGACACGCACCAGACCGAGGACAGCTACCTGGCCAAGCAGGAGCTGCCGCTGATCCCCGGCTCCGAGGTCGTCGTCCGCGACGAGACCGGACGACGGCTCGTCGGACTCGTCGGCAGCGGCGGTTACGCCGAGCGGATCGCGGTCGACCCACGGCAGCTGTTCGGCATCCCCGAGGGCGTCACCGACGCGCAGGCGCTGACGACACTGGTGCAGGGCGCGACCGCCTGGCACCTGCTGCGGACGAGCACGCACCTGCAGGCCGGCGAGACCGTGGTCGTCCACGCCGGTGCCGGTGGTGTCGGCACGCTGGCCATCCAGTTGGCGAAGCGGTGGGGAGCCGGCCGGGTCATCGCGACGGCCTCCAGCGAGGAGAAGCGGCAGCTGACCCTGGAGCTGGGTGCCGATGTCGCGGTCGACTCGCGCAGCGCGGACCTGAAGACCGCCCTCCGCGAGGCCAACGACGGACGTGGCGTCGACGTCGTGCTGGAGATGACCGGTGGCTCGGTCTTCGATCAGAGCCTCGCCGCGCTGGCTCCGCTCGGCCGGCTCGCGGTCTTCGGTATGGCCGGACGCACCCCGCCGCGGCCGGTCGACCCGGCCCGGCTCATGACCCGCAGCACGGCGGTGGTCGGTTTCTGGCTCGTGCACATCGCCCAGAACCCGGCCCGGCTGGCCGAGGCCGTCCTCGACCTGCTCGACGCCATCGCCACCGGCGAGCTGCGCCCGGTGACCGGCACCAGCTACACGTTGGAGCAGGCGGCCGATGCGCACCGAGCCCTGCTCGACCGCTCCTCCACCGGCAAGCTGGTGCTGACTCCGCAGGAGCGGTGACGCGTCAGGCCAGCCGACCGGACCAGAGCATCGCGGTACCGCCGGCGGCGAAGAGGAACATCACGCCGACGACCATGAAGCTCCAGCTGATGTCCCGCTTCTCGGTGGTGTAGCCGATCTGCGAGCCGATGTCGGAGTAGACGTCGCGCAGCTCCTGCTCCGAGGCCGCGGTGTGGAACGAACCGCCGGTGTCGCGGGCGATGCGTGACAGCGTCGCGTCGTCCGCGGGCACCAGGACGGTGCGGCCCTGGTCGGTGACGGTGCCGGTCGGCGTGCCGAAGGCGATGGTCGAGACCTGGACCTTCTGCTTCTTCGCGGCCGCGATCGCGTCGCTGACGCTGCGGCCGACCGTGCTGGTGCCGTCGGAGAGCAGCACGATCCGGCGCGGCGGCGGCTTCGAGCCCTTGGCCGTGGTGGTCTTGGTGTAGACGTCGATGGCCTGCAGTGATCCGAAGATGGCCTCGCCGATGGCGGTGTAGTTCTGCAGCTCAAGGGAGTCGATACCGCGCTTGACCTGCTCGCGGTTGACGGTGGGGGCGACGAGGACGTTCGCCGAGCGGGCGAAGCTCACCAGCCCCAGGTTGATCTTGGGTGGCAGCAGGTCGGCGAACTGCTTGCCCGCGGTCTTGGCCACTTGGAATCGCGACGGCAGCACGTCGGTGGCCTTCATCGACAGTGAGACGTCGATGGCGAGCATGACGGTCGCGTTCTCGCGCGGCACCTTGACCGCGCGGGATGGTTTGGCGATGCCGACAGAGAGCACGGTCAGCGAGATGAGCAGCAGCGCGAAGGTGAGGTGCCGCCGCCAGCCGGGTCGGCGCGGCGCGACGCTGCCGAGCAGCTCGACGTTGCTGAAACGGGCGACGAACTGCTTGCGCCGTAGCTGGGTGACCACGTACGCAGCGGCCAACACCGCCACCACGATGAGCAGCAACAGCCAGATCGGTGAGAGGAACATCAGCGGACTCCAGCCCCGACGGCGCCCGAGACGAACTGGCGCTGGGCGATGACGAAGCGCACGACATCGGAGATCCAGTCCCGGTCCGTGCGCAGCTGCAGATGGGCGGCACCGCCGTGCCGTATCGAGGTGGCGATGCGGGCGCGCTGCGCGGCAGCCGCCTGCGCGTACGCGTCTCGGACCTTGCGGTCCGAGGTCTGGACCTCCAGCTCCCGGCCGGTCTCGGTGTCGACGAAGGTCACCAGGCCCGCCGCCGGCAGGCTCAGCTCGCGGGGGTCCACCACCTCGACAGCCAGCAGCTGGTGACGGTCAGCCAGCGCCCGCAGCGCGCGTTCCCAGCCCGGTGGTCCGGCCGGTGCCGGCTGAACCGGGCCGGGTGGGAAGGGACCGGGCGCTGCCGGTGCCGCGGCGGCGCTGTCGACGAAGTCGGAGACGACCGCCACCAGCCCGCGACGGCGCTGTGGTCGCCGCAGCGACTCCAGCAGCGCGGTCAAGTCGTTGCCGGCAGCTGAGGTGGCGCGTGGAGTGGTGGCGATGCGACGCATCAGATGGCGGGCATGGGCGCGGCCGCTGAGGGCGGGGATGACGTCGATCCGTTCACCGTTGCCGACGACGGCACCGACTCGGTTTCCGCCGCGCACGGTCAGGTGCGTGACCGCCGTCAGCGCGGCGAGGACGAGTTCCCGCTTCTCCGCGCGGGCTGTGCCGAAGTCCATGCTCGGCGACAGATCGACGACCAGCCAGCTCTCCAGTTCGCGGTCGACCACGGTCTGCCGGATGTGCGGCTCGGTCGTCCGCGCCGTCACCGGCCAGTCCATGCGCCGCACGTCGTCGCCGACGACGTAGGGGCGTGACTCCCCCGCCTCGGTGCCGGGGCCTGGCACCAGCCCCTGGTAGTTGCCCTGCAGCAGGCCGTCGAGCTTGTTCCGCACGGCGAGCTCGAGGCGACGCAGCAGCGCGTCGGCCCCGTGCAGGTCGAGCGACGGACCATGGTCCGTCGGCTGCGGCAGGCTGGGGTGGCTCACGCCGACTGCTCACCCCAGCGGCCGGGTGCGCCGCCCTGCTGACCGTGTGGGTTCTGAGGTGCCTGCGACCCGTAGACGAGGGGGCGGGCCGGGGCACCGGGCGGGGCCATGGTGGGCTGGTCGCTGCGCTGCCGTGAGGCGACCTGCGGCAGCGGCACCGCCTGCAGCACGCGCCGAATCGCATGGGCGGCCGGAACGCCATCGGCGATCGCGTCATAGCTGAGGACCATGCGATGCGCCAGGACGTCCACGGCGATGTCCAGCACGTCCTGCGGGAGCACGTAGTCCCGGCCCCGGGTCAGGGCGATCGCCCGGCCCGCGGCGACGAGGCCGAGACTGGCACGGGGACTGGCACCGTAGGAGATCCACTGCTTCACGTCGTCCAGCCCGAACTGCTGCGGGTTGCGGGTGGCGAGCACGAGGCGCACCACGTAATCGACGATGGCGTGGTGGACGAAGACCCGGCTGGTCGTCGCCTGCAGCCGCTGGAGGTCGTCGGTACTGATGACCGGGTTCGCCGACGGCGGCTGCGCCCCCATCCGATAGATGATCTCGCGCTCCTCGGCCGCGCTGGGGTAGTCCACGACGACCTTCATGAGGAACCGGTCGCGCTGCGCCTCGGGGAGCGGGTACACGCCCTCGGACTCGATCGGGTTCTGCGTGGCCAACACCAGGAACGGGGCCGGCACGTCGAAGCGCTTGCCGCCGATCGTCACGTGCCGCTCGGCCATGACTTCCAGCAACGCCGACTGAACCTTCGCCGGCGCCCGGTTGATCTCGTCGGCGAGGACGAAGTTGGCCATGATGGGGCCGAGTTCGGTGTCGAAGGACTCCGCGCCGGGCCGGTAAATGCGTGTGCCGACGATGTCCGAGGGGACGAGATCGGGGGTGAACTGAAGCCGGGAGAAGGTGCCGGTCACCGTCTTGGCCAGGGTCTCCACGGCCAACGTCTTCGCGACACCGGGGACGCCCTCGAGCAGGCAGTGTCCCCGCGCCAGCAGGCTCACCACGAGTCGCTCGACGAGTCGCTCCTGCCCGACGATCACCCGCTTGACCTCGAACATGACCCGCTCGATGGCCGCAGCATCGGCCGCCGGTGTGCTCGTGGACTGCGGCGTGCTCTGGGACTCGGTCAACACTTACTCCCTGTGCGCTCTCCCTGGCCGCACGCGACCGGTGCCGTGCCGCCGGATCCGGCGGGTCAGCGACACCGGTCACGCCGGTTCGACTGCGATCAACCGTACGGGACCAGCGCTGTACGGTGCCTAGGTGATGCTGGGCGCCGAGCAAGAGTCGGCCTCGCTGTGATCGCGCCGGGATCGGGCGCCGACGACGCTGACGGCGCACCGCGCTGTTCCGCGAAGGGGTGCCGGCTTCCTGCCACCGTCGATCTGCGCTGGCGCAACCCGCGGCTGCACGACGCCGCCCGGGTCAAGCACTGGCTCGCCTGCCCCGATCACGCAGATCATCTCGCCGACTTCCTGGCCCGTCGAGGGTTCTTGCTGGGGCGCGACGCCTTCACCGGTTGATCCCTCGGCGCGCCCGGCTGACCACGCATCAGCTCGGCTCCCCAGAGTTGGCCCCGCCCGTGCCACAGCCGGGTCACGGCGTGGTCACCGCGGCGACAGGGCCGTAATTCCACCTGCCGGAGGCTCGCTGGACGCCGCCACGCGCGGTGAGGGTCAGGTGGTCGCCGCACCGTGCCGTCGTGGACCACCGCGCCGAGACCCCGGCAGCGGCCGGCACCACGGCGCGCCGCGCCCCTGCGATGACCAGCACGGTCGGGTGTCGCGACGCAGCGCCGGTGACAGTCACCTGCGCGCGTTCGCAGTCCGTGGTCATGCTGATTGCGACCACGGGAACCGGCGGGCAGTCGACGACCAGGCTTCCCGGAGCAGCGACGGGTGCGCTCCAGCCGCGGGTCGTCAGGTAGCGCCACGAGGCGGTGATGCGCCCGCCATCAGGCACCCTCGTCACCACCGCGCCGCAGTGCCGTCGCGGTGAGGGTCGGAAGTCACGGGACAGGTTCCGTACCCGGCCGCCGGTAACGATCCGGTAGGTGATGCGCTGGGTCACTCGCGACCCGGGCGCGCACGCCGAGAGCGTCAGCAGCGGCATTCCGCGGCATTCGCTGTCGCAGGCGTAACCGTGCGAGAACCCGGAGGCCCTGCCGCGGAACGCGGCCGCGCCGGCCGCCGTCGTACTCGCGCGCCATGTCGCGAGCCGCTGCTCACCCCGTCTCGGGGTGCTGACTCGCAGCTGGGTGCTCGGTAGCGACGCGGCCGCGGAGACACGGGCCTCGCCGATTCCGACCGTGGCGTAGCGCAGCGTCGCCGCGCCGTGACGACCGGTGGTGAGCTTGGCCGGAACGTGCACGTTCGCCGTCGAACGCAGGGTCACTCGCACGCCAGGCACGCCCCGTCCGGTGGCCGACCGGACGGTGACCGAACCGACCGCAGCGCCGCCGGGTAGAGGGGCGACCGGCAGCGTCACCGTGACGCGGTACGGCCCGCGGAGGGTGCGGGCCTCGGCCACGCGCTGCGCTGTGAGGCGTCGCAGGGAGGCCGGGAGGTGACGGGCTCGGCGGCCGACATCGGCGCGGTTGCCGGCGAGGGTGTTGAGAACCTGGCTCGTCACCGCCGCCTGGTCACGGCTGCGGGCGTCACCCCACATTCTCAGCGCATAGGCGAGGGCCGCGCTGCTGGCGGCGCTGAGGCCGGGCATCCGCGAGGTCGTGCGCAGCGACAGCGAACGCGGTGTGGCCCGTCGCGGACTCAGGCAGTAGGCCTTCGTTCCGTCGCGGGCGATGTAGAAGCCGACGAAGTCGTGGCCCGCGCTGCGGCCGAGACCGCTGCGCAGCGAGTTCGGGCGTGCGTCGGCGGTCGAACTCGAGCCGAGCAGCGCCACGCCGGCCAAGGCGAGCACCAGCGCGAGCGCCAGGGACAGGGGTCGCAGAGCCGGGCGGCCGCTGCGCAGGGTGGGACGACGCGGGATTCGGGCGAATCGGCGCCGCCATCGTGGAGAGGTCATGGCGGCGACTGTGGGGCCCGCGGGCCGGTTCGCACCTCGCGTCAGAGCGTCCTGTGGACGACACGCCGAGTTGTGGATAACCGGCCGCGGGGCGTCAGGCGTCCGGGGCAGGCTCTCCGCGCATGACCACCTTGCCTGATCAGCCGCCGATGGCCGACATCGTCCGTTCCGGCTGCACGAAGTCGACGGCACCGATGCCGTGCCCGGCCTGCTTGCCGGCGACCGCCGCTCGGATCAGCTCGGCGAGCTCATCGTCCGTGGCGCCGTTGCGCATGGGTGCCCGCAGGTCGGTCTCGTGCTGCGCGAAGAGGCAGGTACGCAGCTGTCCATCGGCCGTGAGTCGCAGTCTGTCGCAGTCGCGGCAGAATGGCCGGGTCACCGAGGCGATGATCCCGAGTGAGCCATTCGGACTCGCCCAGTCGCCGCGGCCCGGTCCGTCGATGACATCGAACTCCTCCGCCGGCGCGTTGCCCCGGGTCGGGCGGGGACGGATCTCGAAGCCGGCCTCCCGCAGCAAGCCGAGAATCTCCTCGGCCGTGACCATGTGGCCGCGCGACCAGATCCTGTCGGCGTCGAGCGGCATGTGCTCGATGAAGCGAAGGCGATGGCCATGGCGCAACGCCCAGCCGAGCAGAGCCGGCGCCTCGGTGAGGTTGCTCTCTCGCATGAGGACCGAGTTGATCTTCACCGGGCGCAGTCCCGCCTCGGTGGCGGCCCGGATGCCGGCCAACACGTCCTCGAGCCGGTCACGCCGGGTGAGCTCGGCGAAGCGAGAGCGGTCCAGCGTGTCGAGCGAGATGTTGATTCGCTCCAGCCCGGCCTCTGCCAGCGACGCTGCATGGCGGTCGAGCGCGATGCCGTTCGTCGTCAGCGACAGCTCCGGACGGGGAGCCAGATCGGCGAGCCGCCGTATGACGCTGCCGAGCGTCGGATGGACCATCGGCTCGCCACCGGTCAGCCGGATGCTCGTGACCCCGAACTCCACGAAGAGTCCGGCGAGGCGGACGAACTCGTCGTCGCTGAGCCGCTGTGCCTTGGTCAGCCAGTCCAGCCCCTCAGCCGGCATGCAGTACGTGCACCGCAACGAGCAGAGATCGGTGAGCGAGATCCGCAGATCTGTGGCGACTCGACCGAAGGAATCGCGCAGCTCGCCACGCGCCGGGTTCGAGGTCGTCATCGGCTCCACGTTACCCGGGACACACTCGATCGGCAGGCAGAGCAGCAGACGCGGCAAACTCGGCCTCGACGCACCGCAGACGCGGTGCGACGAGACCAGATCAGGTCAGCGGACGTGTCGCCCCGTAGTAGTCGGAGTAGGCCATCAGGTTGTTGTACTGGACGTAACCGCCCGAGTACGGCGCCTCGATGATGCGCCCCTTGCCGACGTACATGGCGACGTGGTGCAGGTCCGAACCGCCGCCGCGGTAGCCGTAGAAGACGAGATCGCCGGGCTTCAGCTGACTGATCCGGGGGTGGAACGAACCCGCCTGGCTGTACTGGGTGTCGGCATAGTGGTCCCAGTTCTGGCCCCAGGCGTACATCACCAGTCCGGAGCAGTCGTAGCCCTTGATGTAGCAGTCGTTAGGAGCGCCCGCGCTCGGCACGCAGGCACCGTAGCTCGGACCGCCGGGGCCGCCACCCGCCCACGCATAAGGGGTGCCGAGCGTCGACTTGGCTCGTGCGACCGCACGCTTCGCCTTCGCCATCGTCCAGCCACCGCTCGACGGCGGTGGCGGCGCGCTGCTGGATCCGCCGTTGCCGCCGTTGTTACCGCCGCCGTTGCCCCCACCGTTGCCGCCGCCGTTGCCGCGGTGACGCTTGCGTTCCTTGGCCGCGCGTTCCTTGGCTCTCTCGGCAGCGGCTCGTTCCCGTGCGCGCTGGGCGCGCACCGCGGAGTCGTAGTTCCGCTTTTGGTTCACGTAGGTGACGTAGTTGTTGTACGCCGCGAGCTCCTGCCGGTACTGCGTGTACGTCGCCCGCTGGTTGTACAGCTGCACCTGTTGCGCCTTGGCAGTGATGAGCTCGTTCTGCTTCGAGGTCATCGTCGCCTGCAGACCGGCCTGCTCGTTCTGCTGATCCTCGACGGCGACGGCGGCGGCGCGCTGTGCCTGCGCGGCAGCCTGCTTCGCCTTCGCCGCCTTCTCACGAGCGACCTGCGCGCGGGCCTTCACGTTCGAGGAGCGCACCGTGATCACCTGCATCTGGCCGATGACCCCGGCCTGGTGCGAGGCCTCGTACTGCAGATAACTGGTCTGGTCGAGCATGGCGTTCGGATCGTCCGCGGTCAGCAAGACGCCCGTCATCCCCGGCGGCCGGCCGTCGGAGTAGCTGGCTTGCATGAACCGTGCGAAGCGCACCTGCAGCGCCTGCTTCTGCTTGTTGACCTGATCCAGGGCTTGTGCGGCGCGGGAGGCGGCCGCCTCGGCCTCGCGGTACTGCTGGAAGGTGTACGCGACCCGCTGCTCGGCGAGTTCCTCCGCGCGTTGCAGCTCGAGCAGCCGCGACTGTGCAGCAGCGATCTGGCCGCTGAGCGTGCCGATCTGTTGGTCGATGACGGCCCGCCGGGCGTTCGCCGCCGTCAACTGCTGGTTCGACGGGTTGTCGGGCGCGTTCGTGCCGGGGTTGCTCGCCGGCGGAATCGGCACCGGCGACGGCGGCAGGGCCGCGGCGCCGGGCGAACCGGTGAACAACCCGGCGCCCAAGGCGGCCGTGACGGCGAGCGTGATCGCCGCCCGGTGGACGTGTTTACGGCACAGCTGCACAGCACGCTCTCTTCGTCGTTCGCGGCCCCCGCTAGGACTCAGCTGCCTCAGATTGCCATTTACGCCTCACTGACGCCAGTGGCAACACCAGAATCGGCAGTAACACTGACCTCAACAGTCACACTGAGGCACAAATCGGGCACGGCGCGGCGACGGGACGACGCTCACCTGCCGCGCCGCCAGCACGGGGCGGGGTGGCCACGGCTCCGCCCGCACCCCTGCCTGCCACGAGGCATGCCACGACAGGTCGACCCGCCGCGGACTGCGTCGCTTCGGTCAGCGCGCGGAGTCGCCCACCGTCGCCTGGTCCGGGGTCGTCCCGACCGATCCGAGACCCTCGCGGTGGGCGCGGGCTCGCCCGAGACGGCGGTGGCGCTCCCACCGGGTCACGGCGAGATGGACACCCAGCGCGTAGACGGTGCCGGCGATCAGATCGAGCACGTAGTGCTCGCCGGTGTAGACGAGGGTGAATCCCATCGCCAGCGGATACAGGATCGCGAGCCACCGCCACGGCGACCGCAACAGGACGATCGCCGTGATCGCGACGAGAACGGCGAAGGCGGTGTGCAGCGACGGCATCGCCGCCACCGGATTGGCCCCGGCACGCTGCGCGGATTCCACGGTCGACCCCACGTCCCCGAGATGCAGCGGGATGAAGCCCCGAGCCGAGAGCCGCTGGATCGGATCGGAGAAGCCCTCTCGCGCTGCGTACCACGGCGGCGCCTGCGGGAAGAGGCAATAGGTGGCCAAGCCGGCGGCCGAGAGCGCGATGACCCGGGTGATGAACCAGAGCCACAGCTCTCGGCGTCGCAGCCACAGCACCGCGGCCAGCGCCGGAGTCACCAGGAAGTGCGACGAGTAGACCAGGGTGCAGGCGACGTCGTACCAGTGCACCGTTGCGGCGTCGTACAGGTGTCGCTGCAGCCAGAGCGTGGGCTCGGTGCCACCGAAGAGCCAGCGCTCGACGTGAAGCACGTCCTCGACGTGGATGGGCATGCCGAGCGCATCGGCGACGGCGCGGGTGCGGTCGTAGGCCATCAGCACCAGCGTGAACGGCAGCCAGTCCAGGACGACCCTGCCGAGGCTGCGCCAGCCGTGGCCGAGCCGGGTGAGCACCAGTCCGGAGACGATGAGCAGCGCGATCTCGAGCCTGTCCGTGGGTACGCCCTCGGCGATGAGAATCCAGACCCAGGCGGCCGCGTACAGGGCATACGCCGTCAGGCGCACCGACCGCCACCGCGCCGCCTCCGGCTCGCCGCTCGCTGCCGCAGCAGAGCGAGGAGGAAGGTCCACGGCCTGGTCGCGCTGCAGTTCGGCCGTCACGAACCTGGAGTTTACGGGGCGGTTGCCCCTGCACCTCGCGTTCGCAACCTGCGCGTCCTCAGCAAGCCAGATGGTATCTTGACGTCAAGAGATCTCAGTCGGCCCTCGAACAGGAGCAGTCGTGCCAGACAGCAAGAACAGCTTCGGATCCCGCGCCACGCTCGAGCTGGGTGACACCTCGCTCGACTACTTCCGCATCGACGCGGTCGACGGCTACGACAAGCTGCCGTTCAGCCTCAAGGTGCTGCTGGAGAACCTGCTCCGGACCGAGGACGGCAAGAACGTCACCGAGGAGCAGATCCGCGCCATCGGCGGTTGGCAGCCGTCGGCCGAGCCGGACACCGAGATCCAGTTCACGCCCGCTCGCGTGGTGATGCAGGACTTCACCGGCGTCCCGGCCGTCGTGGACCTCGCCACCATGCGCGAGGCGGTCGTCGAGCTCGGTGGTGACGCCACCAAGATCAATCCGCTGGCTCCGGCCGAGCTGGTCATCGATCACTCCGTCATCGCCGACCTCTTCGGCACGCCGGACGCTTTCGAGCGCAATGTCGAGCTGGAGTACGAGCGCAACATCGAGCGCTACCAGTTCCTGCGTTGGGGACAGGGTGCCTTCAACGAGTTCAAGGTCGTCCCGCCCGGCACCGGCATCGTCCACCAGGTGAACATCGAGTATCTGGCCCGCGTGGTCTTCGCCCGCAATGGCCTGGCCTACCCGGACACCCTCGTCGGCACCGACTCCCACACCACCATGGTCAACGGCCTCGGCGTGCTCGGGTGGGGTGTCGGTGGCATCGAAGCCGAGGCAGCGATGCTCGGCCAGCCGGTCAGCATGCTGATCCCCCGCGTCGTCGGTTTCAAGCTCACCGGTGAGTTGCCGGACGGCTCCACCGCCACCGACCTCGTCCTCACCATCACCGAGATGCTGCGCAAGCACGGCGTCGTCGGGAAGTTCGTCGAGTTCTACGGCTCCGGCGTCGGCGCGGTGCCGCTGGCCAACCGCGCGACCATCGGCAACATGAGCCCGGAGTACGGCTCGACCGCCGCGATGTTCCCCATCGACGACGAGACGCTGCGCTACCTGCGCTTCACCGGGCGCAAGGACGACCAGATCAACCTGGTCGAGAGGTACGCCAAGGAGAACAACCTCTGGCACGACCCGAGCGTCGAGCCGTCCTTCTCCGAGACCCTCGAACTGGACCTCTCCACGGTCGAGCCGTCGCTGGCGGGGCCGAAGCGCCCCCAGGACCGCGTACCGCTGGCGTCGGCCAAGCCGATGTTCCGCGAGGCCCTGAGCAACTACGTCGACGGCGACTCGGTCCAGGACTCGGTGGACGAGGCCAACGCCGAGTCCTTCCCCGCCTCCGACCCGGCCAGCCCCAGCGGCGACGAGGCCGCGCCGGCACGTACCTCCGCCGTGGGGAACGCCCACGGTCGCGTCTCCAAGCCCAGTCCGGTGACCCTCGCCGACGGCGAGGAGTGCGAGCTGGACCACGGCGCCGTGGCGATCGCCGCCATCACGTCGTGCACCAACACCTCCAACCCGTCGGTGATGATCGGTGCCGCACTGCTGGCGAAGAAGGCGGTCGAGAAGGGCCTGTCCCGCAAGCCCTGGGTCAAGACCACCCTGGCGCCCGGATCGAAGGTCGTCACCGACTACTACGAGCGCTCGGGCCTCACGCCCTACCTCGACAAGCTCGGCTTCAACCTCGTCGGCTACGGCTGCACCACCTGCATCGGCAACTCCGGCCCGCTGCCGGACGAGATCTCGGCAGCCGTCAACGACAACGACCTGGCCGTGGTCAGCGTGCTCTCGGGCAACCGCAACTTCGAGGGCCGCATCAACCCCGACGTGAAGATGAACTACCTGGCCTCCCCGCCGCTGGTGGTGGCCTATGCGCTGGCCGGCTCCATGGACATCGACATCACCACCGAGCCGCTGGGCCAGGACACCGACGGCAACGACGTCTTCCTCGCCGACATCTGGCCCTCGCCCGCCGAGGTGCAGAGCGTCATCGACGACGCCATCGCCTCGGAGATGTACACCCGCAGCTACGGCGAGGTCTTCGCCGGCGACGATCGGTGGCGCGAGCTGCCGACCCCCGGGGGCAACACCTTCGAGTGGGACAGCGAGTCGACCTACGTCCGCAAGCCTCCGTACTTCGAGGGCATGCCGACCGAGCCGGAGCCCGTGACGGACATCGAGGGAGCACGTGTCCTGCTCAAGCTGGGTGACTCGGTGACCACCGACCACATCAGCCCCGCTGGTGCCATCAAGCAGGACTCCCCCGCCGGCACGTACCTCGCCGAGCACGGCGTCGAGCGCCGGGACTTCAACTCCTACGGCTCTCGCCGCGGCAACCACGAGGTCATGATCCGGGGCACCTTCGCCAACATCCGGCTGCGCAACCAGCTCGCACCCGGCACCGAAGGTGGCTTCACCCGCGACTTCAGCGCCGGCGGCGACGTGACCACGGTCTACGACGCCTCGGTCAACTACGCGCAGGCGGGAACGCCCCTGGTGGTGCTGGCGGGCAAGGAGTACGGCTCGGGCTCGTCGCGCGACTGGGCGGCCAAGGGAACGGCGCTGCTCGGCGTCCGCGCCGTCATCGCTGAGTCCTACGAGCGCATCCACCGGTCCAACCTGATCGGCATGGGCGTGCTGCCACTGCAGTTCCCGGACGGCGAGTCGGCAGAGTCCCTGGGCCTCACCGGCGAGGAGACCTTCGAGATCACCGGGGTCACCGCCCTCAACGAGGGTTCGGTCCCCCGCACCGTGCACGTCAAGGCGGACGACGTCGAGTTCGACGCCCGGCTGCGGATCGACACCCCCGGCGAGGCGGACTACTACCGCCACGGCGGCATCATGCAGTACGTGCTGCGCTCGCTGCTCTGAGCACAGTCGCCGGCCGCACCCACCGAGCGCGGCCCCGCTCACTAAGACGACGCCCGGCGGTTCACGTGAACCGCCGGGCGTCGCCCGTTCTTGACGCCGAGGGAACGCCCGCGTCAAGCCCGCGTCAAGTCCTGACGGGACACTATGTCCGCTTTCCGGGGCAATGGACCGGGACCTTGTTACCGGCTTTACTTCGATTGGTAACAGCCTGGTCACTTCTCCTGGTGACGGGCCTCACCCTGAGATATGTTCGCGCGCACAACATTCACGTGGTCGAACAAATCCACCGCCGTCGGACGTGGCGGACGCGGGAGGCCCGACATTGAGAGGCGTGGACCAGCAGATGCGCAAGACCTCTGTGTCACTTGCGGTACTCGGCATCGCAGCCGCCACCGTCCTGAGCGCGTGCGGCTCGGACAGCGGCAGCGGCAGCGGTAGCAGCAACAGCAACCCCCCGGCCGGCAGCAGCGGCAGCAGCTCGCAGAGCGGCGGATCGTCGTCCAGCGGCAAGATCGACGGTCAGGGCAAGAAGGTCGGCATCATCCTGCCCGACACGACGTCCTCGCCGCGGTGGATCACCGCCGACCCGAACGCTCTCGAGGCCAACTGCAAGACCTACAACCTCGACTGCAACATCAAGAACGCCGACGGCTCGGCGTCGAAGATGAAGACCATCGCCCAGCAGATGATCGCCTCGGGCGTCAAGGTCCTGATGATCGTCAACCTGGACTCGGCCTCCGGTGCCGCGATCCAGAAGCAGGCCACCCAGGCCGGCGTCATCACCGTCGACTACGACCGCCTCACCCTCGGCGGCACCGCCTCGCTCTACATCTCCTTCGACAACGTCAAGGTCGGCGAGGCGCAGGGCACCGCGCTCACCCAGTGCCCGCAGGTCAAGGACCTCAAGACGGTCCAGTACGTCGACATCGACGGCGCCCCCACCGACAACAACGCCACGCTCTTCGCGCAGGGCTACGACAGCGTCCTGAGCAAGAAGTCGGGCTGGACCCGCGTCGCGAAGCAGACCGGCCAGTGGGACGCCCCCACGGCAAGCCGTGTCTTCAACTCGATGCTGAGCAAGAACCCGAACATCAAGGCCGTCATGGTCGCCAACGACACCATGGCCGGCGCCGTGATCACCAACCTCAAGCGGCAGAACCTCAACGGCAAGGTCGCGGTCAGTGGTCAGGACGCCAGCGCGGCGGGTCTGCAGCAGATCCTCGCGGGTAACCAGTGCTTCACGATCTACAAGCCGTCCACCAAGGAGGCCCAGCCGGCCATCGAGGCCATCGCGCAGCTGGCCAACGGCAAGACGCCCGACACCAAGGGCGTGACGATCGAGGACACGCAGTCGAAGAAGAAGGTCCCCGCCATCCTGGCGACCCCGACGGTCATCACCAAGTCGAACGTCGCGGACCCGATCAACGACCAGTACACGCCGAAGAGCACCGTGTGCACGGGTAGCTACGCCGCCCTCTGCACCAAGGCCGGCGTCAAGTAGTACCCGCCCGAACCAGGTGGCCGCCGTCTGCGCCGACCGTCACGGTCGGGTCGCGGCGGCGGCCACCGTCGGGTCCTCCCACTCGTGAAAGGGGCCAGCGTGGCCGACCAGCCCATCCTCGAACTTCGTGACGTCAACAAGAGCTTCGGCCCGGTCGACGTCCTGAAGAACGTTCAGTTCAGCGCGACTCCCGGCGAGGTGACAGCACTCGTCGGCGACAACGGCGCGGGCAAGTCGACGCTGGTCAAGTGCATCAGCGGCACCTACTCGATCGACTCGGGCAACTACCTGTTCGAGGGCAACGAGGTGACCGTCCACAACCCCCGCGACGCGAGCGCGCTGGGTATCGAGATCGTCTACCAGGACCTCGCCCTCTGCGACAACCTCGACATCGTCCAGAACATGTTCCTCGGCCGCGAACGCCACAAGGGCCTGGTGCTCAACGAGGCCAGCATGGAACTCGCCGCCGCCGAGACGCTGAAGTCGCTCTCGGTGCGCACGGTGAAGTCCGTGCGGCAGCGGGTCTCCAGCCTCTCCGGCGGTCAGCGCCAGACGGTCGCCATCGCCAAGGCCGTTCTCTGGAACTCCAAGGTCGTCATCCTCGACGAGCCCACCGCCGCTCTCGGCGTGGCGCAGACCGAGCAGGTCCTGCAGCTCGTCCGCCGGCTGGCCGACCGCGGCCTCGCCGTGGTCCTCATCTCCCACAACATGTCCGACGTGCTCCGCGTGGCCGATCGCATCGCCGTGCTGTACCTCGGTGAGACGGCCGCGATCGTGCGCCGGTCGGATGTCAACCAGCAGCAGCTCGTCGAGCTGATCACCACGGGGCGTCTGGAAGGCTCGGACGGCCCCACCCTGAGCAAGAGCGGAGCCTCGGCGTGACGAGCACGACCAACGACAACCACCCGGTCGAGGATCGACCGGCCTCCCCCACCGCCTCCGAGGCCGACCTGCTGGCCGCCGCGGCGAGCACCGCCCCGGTCGAGGGCGGACCGCGCGACTACCTGCGCGTCTACGTGCAGCGCGTCCGCGGCGGCGACATGGGTTCGCTCCCCGCGCTGACGGGCCTGATCGTGCTGGCGATCTTCTTCTCGCTCGTCCAGCCGAGCTTCCACACGCTCTTCAACTTCGGCAACATGTTCACCGAGGGCGCCGGCACGATCTTCGTCGCCATGGGCCTCGTCTTCGTGTTGCTGCTCGGCGAGATCGACCTCGCCGCCGGTTACACCGCCGGTGTCTGCGCCGCGATCATGGTCCGGCTCATGGTCGGCTACGACTACAGCTGGTACGTCACGATCCCGGCCGCGCTCGCGGCGGGTGCGATCGTGGGCCTGTTCATCGGCTGGCTGCGTGCCAAGGTGGGCATCCCGTCCTTCATCGTGACGCTGGCCTGCTTCCTCGGCTTCCAGGGCCTGATGCTGCTGGTCCTCAACACCGGCGCCGGCCAGCACGGTGACGTCGGCATCACCGACGACGTCGTCCTCGCCTTCGCCAACTCGCAGATGCCGATCTGGGCCGGCTGGGTGCTCGGCGTCATCATCGTCGCCGGTTACGCCGGGCTGAAGGCCCAGGCCATGGCCTCGCGTCGCAAGCAGGGCCTCACCGCAGAGCCGGTCGCGGTCTGGGTCGGCAAGATCGCTGTCCTCGCCATCCTGACCTTCGGCGTCATCTACCTGCTCGGGCTGAACCGCGCCGTCAACCAGGACCCGGTGCCCCGCAACATCGACGGCCGCATCGTCTTCGTCTCGCCGCCGGCCGTCGAGGGCGTGCCGTGGGTCATCCCGGTGCTGGTCGCGCTCTTCGTCGTCTTCACCTTCGTCCTCGGCCGCACCCGCTACGGCCGGCACCTGTACGCCGTCGGTGGCAACGAGGAGGCTGCGCGCCGCGCCGGCATCCCGGTCGATCGCATCCGCATCTCGGTCTTCGTCCTCGGCGGCTTCATGGCTGCCGTCGGCGGCATCATGATCGGCTCCAACGTCTCGTCGGTCAGCCAGCAGAACTACGGCGGCAACACGCTGCTGCTCGCCGTCGGCGCGGCCGTCATCGGCGGCACCAGCCTCTTCGGCGGCCGCGGTCGCATGATCGACGCGATCGTCGGCGGTGCCGTCGTCGAGGTCATCTACAACGGCACGGCCAACCTGATCAACACGCAGAACACCGCGGTCAGCAACTCGCTGCAGTTCGGCGCCACCGGGGCGGCACTGCTGCTCGCCGCCGCCGTCGACGCGCTGTCGCGGCGTCGGTCGGCATCGTCCTGACCGAGGCACCGGCGATCAGGAGGAACGGCACGATGGTCGGGTCCCCCGCGGCTCGTCCGGACGCGATCCGGCGGCACAACCTCGCGCTCGTGCTGGGGCACATTCACCGTGACGGTGCCCTGACCCGAGCCGAGCTGACCCAGCGACTCCGGGTGAGCAGGTCGACGATGGGCGCGCTCGTCGCCGACCTGCTCGACCTCGGCCTCGTCGGCGAGGTGGTACCCAACGGCGGGTCGAGCGTCGGCCGGCCCTCCCACGTGGTGGGGCCGCACGACGACGGGCCCTACGTCGCCGCGGTGGACGTCGACGTGACGCACATCGTGACCGCTGCCGTCGGGCTGGGGGGCGACGTCCTCGCCCGCCACGAGCTCCCCACCGGCGCGGAGGTGACGGCCGCCAACGACCCGGAGACGACGGCGCGGCTCGTCGTCGAGGCGGTGCAGAGCGTCGCCGCGGCGACCGGCCGCGCCCAGCCGCCGCTCGCGGTGGGCGTCAGCGTCCCCGGCACCGTCGTGCGATCCACCGGCCGGATCACGGTGGCGCCGAACCTCGACTGGCACGACGTCGAGTTCGGCGACCTGCTCTCCGCCCGACTGGCCGACCTGCTCCCGCCGACGGCCCGGGTGGTGCTCGGCAACGACGCGGACCTCGCCGTCGTCGCCGAGCACCTGCGCGGCGCCGCGCGCGGCTTCGACGACGTGGTGTACCTGCTGGGCCGCGTCGGTGTCGGCGCCGGCATCATCGTCAACGGTGCGCCCTTGCGGGGCTTCGACGGCCACGCCGGCGAGATCGGGCACAACGTCATCGACTCCTCGGGGGCACCGTGCCACTGCGGTAAGACCGGATGCACCGAGACGTTCATCGGCGAGGCCGCCCTGTTGAGCGGTGCCGGCCGGTCACTGCCGCCGACCGACGAGGCCGTCGCGCTGCTCTTCGCCGACGCCCGCGCCGGGGACGAGAGCGCGCAGCGTGCCATCGCTGCCGTCGCCGACCCGCTGGGACGGACCATCGCGACCCTGGTCAACACCCTCAACCCGCAGCGGGTGCTGCTGGGCGGATCGCTCTCCCAGGTGCTGGACCTCTGCCGGGACGGCATCGAGGCCGCCCTGCACCACTACGTGCTGGAGGCGCCGGGGCGCAGCGTCGAGCTCATCCAACCGGCCTTCGGCAGCGACTCACCGCTGCTCGGTGCCGCCGAGCTGGCCTTCGGCGAGCTGCTGGCCGACCCGCTGGTCGCCGCCGCCGGCTGAGGCGGACCCGCCTCCGGACCGACCGGCCGTCCGGCCGTGGCGTCAGTCCTCGCGAGCGGCCGGCGCGGCGAACTGCGTCCGGTACAGCTCGGCGTACAGACCACCGGCGGCGAGCAGGTCGTCGTGCCGTCCGGTCTCCACGACCCGCCCGGCCTCGAGGACCACCACCAGATCGGCCTGCCGGATCGTGGAGAGCCGGTGCGCGATCACCAACGACGTCCGGCCGACCAGAGCTCGGGACAGTGCCCGCTGCACCGCGACCTCGCTCTCACTGTCCAGGTGTGCGGTGGCCTCGTCGAGGATGACGATCTGCGGTGATTTGAGCAGGAGACGCGCAATCGCCAGGCGCGCCTTCTCGCCACCGGAGAGGCGATACCCCCGATCGCCGACCACCGTGGCCAGTCCATCGGGCAGGCTGCGCACGAGCGCACCGATCTGGGCGTCGTCCAGGGCCTGCCAGATCTCTTCCTCGCTGGCGCCCGGCCGCGCGTAACCGAGGTTGGCGGCGATGGTGTCGTGGAAGAGGTGCGCATCCTGGCTGACGACCCCGATCCGGTCGCGCAGCGACTGCTGGGTGACCTCGCGGACGTCGTGGCCGCCGACGAGCACCCGGCCGGCGGAGACGTCGTAGATCCGCGGCAGCAACTGGCTGATGGTGGTCTTGCCCGCTCCGGACGGCCCGACCAGTGCCACGAGCTGCCCCGGCTCGGCGCGGAAGCTGACGCCGTGCAGCACCTCGCTGCCACCGCTGCGGTCCAGGACGGCGACATCCTCCAGCGAGGCCAGCGACACCTGCGCTGCCGTCGGGTAGGTGAAGTGCACGTCGTCGAACTCGATGTCGCGCGACCCGGCCGGCAGCTCTCGGGCCGCCGCGGCATCGCTGATCATGGGCTCGAGGTCGAGGATCTCGAAGACACGGTCGAAGCTGACCAGCGCGCTCATCACGTCCACCCGGGCATTCGACAGCGCCGTCAACGGCCCGTACAGCCGGGTCAGCAGCAGTGCCAGGGTCACCACCGTGCCGGCCGACAGCGAGCCTTCGATGGCGAAGTAGCCGCCGAGGCCGTAGACGAGGGCCTGGGCCAGCGCGGCGACCAGCGTCAGCGAGACGAAGAAGGCCCGCCCGTACATCGCCGAGGTGACGCCGATGTCACGGACCCGTGCGGCGCGGGCCCGGAAGCTGGCGTCCTCGTCGCCGGGGCGGCCGAAGAGCTTCACCAGCAGCGCGCCGGCCACGTTGAAGCGCTCGGTCATCGTCGTGTTCATCGAGGCGTTGAGGTTGTAGGACTCGCGGGTGATGTCCTGCAGGCGGCTGCCGATGCGGCGGGCCGGCAGCACGAACAGCGGCAGCATGACCAGCGAGAGCGCCGTGATCTGCCACGACAGCGTGAACATCACCGCGGCCGTCAGCACCAGCCCGACCGCGTTGGAGACCAGTCCCGACAGCGTGCTGGTGAAGGCCTGCTGGGCGCCGAGCACGTCGTTGTTCAGCCGGCTGACCAGGGCGCCGGTCTGCGTCCTGGTGAAGAAGGCCAGCGGCATGCGCTGCACGTGATCGAAGACGGCGGTCCGCATGTCGTAGATCAGCCCCTCGCCGATGCGGGCCGAGTACCAGCGCTGGGTGAACGACAGCGCAGCGTCGAGCACGGCCAGGCCGGCGATGACGAGCGCGATGCGGATGACCGCGCCGCTGCCGGAGTTGGCGGTGATGTGGTTGATCACCCGACCTGCGAGCACCGGCGTGATCACCGCGATGAGGGCGCTGCCGGTGATCAGGGCGAGGAAGACGAGCAGCTGCCGCCGGTAGCCCGCGGCGAAGGCCAGCACCCGTCGCCAGGTGCCCCGGGGGACGGACCCGACATCGCGACGCTTGCGCGCCGAACTCATCAGTCGGTACGCGCTCATCTGGTCCATCGCCATGACGGCGATGGTGCCATCGCGGACGGATCAGCCGCCGGGCGTGTCCTCGGCATCGAGCCCGGCCAGGGTCCGGAGCCGCCGGTATTGCGCGTCCCGTTCGGCGGCCTGCTGCTCCTGCTGGTCGCGTCCGGGGGCATCCCGCAGCAGGGCCTTGGTCTCGTTGGCGGCGTCCCGATCGATGGCCAGGACGGCCTGCGCGGTCCGCAGCGCCGCCGCGTCGAGCTCGTCGCGCGCAACCGCGTGCGAGGCCAGACCCAGCCGCAGCGCCTCCTCCGCGCCCACCCGCCGCCCGGTGAGGCAGATCTCGGTGGCTCGCGAGACCCCGACCATGTCGACGAGCCGCTTCGTGCCGCCGAGGTCCGGGACGATACCGATCATCGGCTCGGCCATGCAGAACGCGACGTCGTCGGCGACGATCCGGATGTCGGCACCGAGCGCGAGCTGGAAACCACCGCCGATCGCATGCCCCTGGACCGCCGCGATGGTGACCAGATCCGCGCGCGAGGACCAGTCGAAGGCCCGCTGCCAGCCCGCGATCGCCTCGGTCGCCTGCTGCCGGGGCAGCTGCGGCAGGTGCAGGATCCCCTGCTCGTGCCCCGGCGACATCAGCGCCCGGTCCAGACCGGCGGAGAAGGCCCGGCCCTCGGCCCGGATGATCACCACGCGGACCGAGGCGGGCAGCTCCGCGCGGACGCGGGTGAGCTCGTCCCACATCGTCGGCGACTGGCAGTTGAGCCGGTCGGCGGCGTCGAGGGTCACGACGGCGAGCACCGGCGCCTCGCCGGGACGAAGCTCGACCCGCAACCCGGCGTCCGGATCGGTGGCGAAGATGGCCCCGGGACGCTGGGTCGCGGGCGTGGGGTCGGTGTCGTCTGCGGTGTCGATGAGCCGAGACTAGCGGGCTACTTCTTGGCCTTCTTGGCCGCCTTCTTGGCGGTCTTCGCTGCCGCCTTCGCGGCCGGAGCGGTCTTGACCGCCGCCTTCTTGGCCGGCGCGGACTTGGCCGCCGCCGCCTTCTTGGCCGGCGCGGACTTGGCCGCGGTCTTCTTCGCGGCACCGGCCGCGGGACCGCGGGTGGCCCCGCCCCGTCCGCGCAGGGTCACGCCGGACTCCGACAGCACGCGGTGCACGAACCCGTAGGAGCGGCCGTGCGTGTCGGCCAGCTCCCGGATGCTCTTGCCCTTGTCGTAAGCCTTCTTCAGGTCACCGGCGAGCTTGCTTCTCTCCGAACCGGTGATCCGTGCGCCCTTCTTCAGCGCGGTCATGTCGCCCTCCAAGCAGATTTCCAAGCAGATGCAGTACGTGGCCGCGGGTGCGCGTCCCGTGTCAACGAGTAGCAGCAGCGGATCTTGGCGGCAATAAACCTTGCCGCTCGCCGCGAGCGACGGAACGGGGCGACCGACCCAATGTCCGGATGGCCCTACTTGCCCAGAGACCACGCGGCTAATCCGTGCCAGCGCCACGGTGGTGCGGCTTGATCGACTTCGTCCGTTTTGATCAAGGGTGACGTCGCCGTCAGGCGAGCGTGATCAGGTCCGCGAGGTCAGCACTCCACTGGTCCTCGACGCCGTCGGGCAGCATGATCACCTTGTCCGGCTCCAACGCCTCGACGGCACCCTCGTCGTGGGTGACGAGCACGATCGCGCCGGCGAAGGTGTGCAGCGCATCCAGCACCTGCTCGCGGCTCACCGGGTCGAGGTTGTTGGTCGGCTCGTCCAGCAGCAGCACGTTCGCCGCGCTGGTGACGAGCATGGCCAGTGCGAGCCGCGTCTTCTCACCGCCGGAGAGCACGCCCGCCGGCTTGTCGACGTCGTCACCGGTGAAGAGGAAGGCGCCGAGGATCTTGCGCAGCTCGGTGTCGTTGAGGTCCGAGCGACCGACGCTGGAGGCGGCGGTCCGCATGTTCTCCAGGATCGTCCGATCGTGGTCCAGGGTTTCGTGCTCCTGGGCGTAGTAACCCAGCCGCAGGCCGTGGCCGGGGACGACCTCGCCGGTGTCGGGGCGCTCGGCCCCGGCGAGCAGCCGCAGCAGGGTCGTCTTGCCGGCGCCGTTGAGACCGAGGACGACCACCCGGGCGCCGCGGTCGATGGCGAGGTCCACGCCGGCGAAGACCTCGAGCGATCCGTAGGACTTCGACAACCCCTCGGCCGTGAGCGGCGTCTTGCCGCAGGGCGCCGGCGCCGGGAACCGGAGCCGGGCGACCCGGTCCTGCACGCGCACCTCGGCCAGGCCGGCCGAGAGCGCCGCGGCACGGCGGTCCATCTGGTGCGCGGCGCGCGCCTTGGTCGCCTTGGCCCGCATCTTGTCGGCCTGCTTGGTGAGGGTCTCGATCTTGCGCTCGGCATTGGCCCGCTCGCGGACCCGCCGCTTCTCGTCGGCCTCCCGCTGCTTGAGGTAGGTCTTCCAGTCGACGTTGTAGACGTCCACGGCCGAGCGGTTGGCGTCGAGGTACCAGACCTTGTTCACGACGGCGTCGAGCAGCTCGACGTCGTGGCTGATGAGGATCAGTCCCCCGGTGTGCTGCTTGAGGAAGTCACGCAGCCAGGTGATCGAGTCGGCGTCGAGGTGGTTGGTGGGCTCGTCCAGCAGCAGCGTCGTGGGTTCGGCACCGGAGTCGGCGAAGAGGATGCGCGCCAGCTCCACCCGGCGGCGCTGTCCGCCGGAGAGGGTCTGCAGCGGCTGCGCCAGCACCCGGTCCGGCAGGCCGAGGTTCGCGCAGATCCGCGCCGCCTCGCTCTCCGCAGCGTATCCGCCGAGAGCGGTGAAGCGTTCCTCCAGCGAGCCGTAGCGGCGCAGTAGTCGCTCGTCATCAGGACGCTCGGTGAGCTCGACCTGGGCCTTGGCGATGTCGGTGACGAGCGTGTCGAGCCCGCGGGCCGAGAGCACCCGGTCGCGCGCCAGCACCGACAGGTCACCGTCGCGTGGGTCCTGCGGCAGGTACCCGACCGGTCCGGTCACCTCGAGCCGCCCGGTGTGGGGCATGGTCTCGCCGGCGAGCACCCGCAGGCTGGTGGTCTTGCCCGCACCATTGCGCCCGACCAGACCGATGCGGTCGCCAGGTTGCACGCGCAGCGTGCTGGGCTCGAGCAGGATGCGCGCTCCGGCGCGCAACTCCAGGTCATGTGCGGTGATCATCGCGTCTTTCCGGGTAGAGAACGGGCGGGGCGGCAAGCCCCGGGTCAGCTGCGGAAACGGACGATCACGACCTCCAGGGTACCGGCCGCAGCGCGCTGCTCCGGCCACTGCGGAAGGATCGCGGGATGCGGTACAACGACGACGCCCAGCTCGACACCAGCGAGGTGACCGACGCCCGGGGGTCGAGTGGCGGCAGCGCCATGGGGGCGGGCGTCTTGCCGCTGCTGCTCGGCCTGCTCTTCCGCGGCCGGACCGGCAAGGCCGGGTGGGGACTCATCGTCGTCGCGGCTCTCGCCTACGTCGCCTTCAGCTACTTCGGCGGCGGTTCGGGCACCGGTTCGGGCGTGCTGGACTCCCTCGGTCGCGACGGCAACGCCAGCCAGGCCGACAACCGTGAGCTGGCCAAGGAATGCCGCACCGGTGCCGACGCCAACGACAAGCTCGAGTGCGCCATCGTCGCGGACATCAACTCCATCCAGGACTACTGGGCCGGCAGCGGGTACGAGACCGTCGCGCAGGGCGTGCGGGGCGCAGCACCGCGCTACACGAACGTCGACACCACCTTCTTCACGGGCCGGATCAACACGGCATGCGGCAGCGCGGACTCCAGCGCCGGTCCGTTCTACTGCCCCGGCGATGACCTCGTCTACATCGACCTCGGCTTCTACGACCAGCTGAAGTCGCAGTTCGGGGCAGCGGGTGGGCCGCTGGTGAACGCGTACGTACTGGCCCACGAGTACGGCCACCACGTCCAGGATCTGCTCGGCACCGAGGCGACGGTGCGGTCCCGCCAGGGCGCGTCGTCGGACTCGGTCCGGTTGGAGTTGCAGGCCGACTGCTACGCCGGGGTGTGGATGAACCACGCGACGCAGCCGCAGGGCGAGCAGCCCGCCCTCATCGTCGACATCTCACAGGGCGACCTGGACAGCGCCGTCGACGCCGCGCAACGCATCGGCGACGACTACATCCAGGGCAGGCTCGGCGGGGGCAGCGTCGACCCCGACTCGTTCACCCACGGCACCTCGGCTCAGCGCAAGAAGTGGCTCACCACCGGGTACCGCACCGGCGACCCCCGCCGCTGCGACACCTTCGCGACCGACAACCTCGGCTGATCCGTCCCCCCGACGCCGCGGTCCCGCATCCTAGACGTCTCCGCACCACCGCCAGGGAGGACGGTCATACCCCGCGGAAGGTCCGGCGGTAAGCAGCGGGTGAGAGCCCGACGGCGTCCCGGAGTCGCAGCCGCAGCGTGGCACCGGTGCCGAGACCGGAGCGACGAGCGACCTCATCCACGCCGAGGTCGGTGGACTCCAGCAGGTGCCGGGCGTGCTGCAGTCGCTGCGCCGCGACCCAGGCGCCCGGCGAGGCCCCGGTCTCCTCCCGGAAACGCCGGTTGAAGGTGCGCAGGCTCATCCGGGCAGCGCGGGCGAGCCGAGCCACGTCCAGCGGCTCGGCGAGGTGCCCCAGCGCCCACTCGCGCGCCCCGGCCGTGGAGTCCCGGGCCGGCTCGGGCACGGGACGCTCGATGAACTGTGCCTGCCCGCCGTCCCGCCAGGGCGGCACCACGCAGTGGCGTGCCACGCGATTGGCGACGGCGGTGCCGTGGTCCCGACGGATGACGTGCAGGCACAGGTCCACGCCCGCGGCCAGCCCGGCCGAGGTCAGGACGTCGCCCTCGTCCACGAAGAGCAGATCCTCGTCCAGCTCGACCTGCGGGTACAGCGCCCGGAACTCGTCGGCGTGCGCCCAGTGGGTCGTCGCGCGTCGCCCGTCGAGCAGACCAGCGGCGGCCAGGACGAAGGCGCCGGTGCAGATCGACATGATCCGCGCCTGCGGTCGGATGGTCGCCAGCGCGTCCCGGACCTCGTCGGGCAGCGTGCCGTGCCGGCGCGGTCCCCGGATGCGGGTACCGGGCACCACCACCGTGTCCGCCGTCGCCAACGTCGACAGCTCACCGCCGGGCACGATCGCGTACCCGTTGTCGGTGGGCACCGGGGCGCCGTCGAGCGAGACCATCGTCGTCTCGTAGAGCGGCTGTCCGGCATCGTCCAGCGCCTCCCCGAAGAGCTGCGGCGGGATGACACCGTCGTAGCCGATGACCGGTGCCAGCAGCAGGACGACGACGCGATGCACCATGGCAGGATCTTTTCACACAATGTCATTCCTGCCACTGGTCGAGGCCGGAGCGACTGACTCAGACTCGACGCCGTGAGACTCCACCGCGCCTGGCTCGTCGCCGGCGTCACGTTCGCCGCCATGCTCGGCGCCGCCGCCTTCCGCTCCGCTCCCGGCGTCATGCTGGAACCGCTGCACGACGAGTTCGGCTGGTCGCACGGCACCATCGGCACCGCGATGTCGATCAACATGGCGCTCTACGGCGTGATGGCGCCGTTCGCCGCAGCCATGATGGAGCGCTTCGGCATCCGGCCGGTGGCCGCGGGGGCTCTGGTCGTGATCGCCCTGGGCGCCGGCGCGACGGTGGTCATGGACTCGGTCTGGCAGCTCTGGCTCTTCTGGGGCCTGCTGGTGGGGGCCGGCACGGGGTCACTGTCGATGGCGCTGGTGCCGTTGGTCACCGGGCGCTGGTTCGTCGCCCGGCGCGGACTCGTCAGCGGCGTCCTCACCGCGGCGAGCGCCACCGGGCAGCTGATCTTCCTTCCCCTGGTCGCCGCGATCACCGACCACCACGGCTGGCGGCCGGCGTCGGTGGTCATCGCCCTCGCCGCGCTCGCGGTGGTCCCGCTCGTGCTGCTCCTGCTTCGCGATCATCCGCACGACATCGGCACGCTGGCCTACGGCGCCACCGACGCCTACCCCGGCCCGCCGCCCAGCGCGCGCGTCGGCAACAGCGGCCGGCATGCCCTGACGGTGCTGCGCGACGCGGCCCGGACGCCGGTCTTCTGGCTGCTGGCCGGCTCCTTCGCCATCTGCGGCGCCACCACCAACGGCCTCATCCAGACCCACTTCATCCCGGCCGCCCATGACCACGGCATGCCCGCGACCGTGGCCGCGTCGCTGCTCGCCCTCATCGGCGTCTTCGACGTCATGGGCACCGTCGCGTCCGGCTGGCTCACCGACCGGGTGGACCCGAGGCTGCTGCTGGTGACCTACTACGTCGGCCGCGGGCTCGCACTCCTCCTGCTGCCGTCACTGCTCTCGGCCGACACCACCCCCAGCACCTGGGTCTTCATCCTCTTCTACGGTCTGGACTGGGTGGCCACCGTGCCGCCGACCGTCGCGTTGTGCCGAGAGCACTTCGGCGAGCGCGCCGCCGTCGTCTTCGGCTGGGTCTTCGCTTCACACCAGCTGGGCGCCGCCGTCGCCGCCTCCGGTGCCGGCGTGATCCGGGACCTCCGCGGCAGCTACGACCTGGCCTTCTACGTCGCGGCCGCCCTCTGCGCCGCCGCGGCCCTGCTGTGCCTCAGCGTCGTGTCGAGCGCGCCACGCCCGGCCGTCGCCGAGCGCCCCGCCGTACCCAGCCCGGCGACGAAGGAGTAGACAGAAAGGGACATACCGGACGCGCGCGGGGAGGCCGCCATGAGCCGACACGAACAGTGGGACATCGTCACCGACGTCGGGCTCACCGCCCTCATCGTCGCCGCCGGACGGGCGGTGGAGACGAACGGCCCCCACCCGCTCATCCGGGATCCATGGGCCGAGCGCTTCGTCCTCGCGGCGCATCCGCCGGTGCCGCTGGCGACGCATCCGGTCCCACCGGCAGACGACAGCGAGGACGAGCTCTGGCAGATGATGTCGTCCTACATGGGGGTCCGCACCCGCTGGTTCGACGAGTACTTCACCGCCGCCACCAACCGCGGGGTCCGGCAGGCCGTCATCCTCGCCGCCGGTCTGGACAGCCGCGCGCTGCGGCTGCCGTGGCCGGAGGGGACGACCGTCTTCGAGATCGACCAGCCGGCGGTCCTGGCCTTCAAGGACGAGGTCATTGCCAGCCACGACGGCCGGCCGGCGTGCCGGCGCATCACCGTGCCGGTGGACCTACGCGACGACTGGCGCGCTGCGCTGTCGGCGGCCGGATTCGATCCGGCACAGCCGACTGCCTGGCTCGCCGAGGGGCTGCTCCCCTACCTGCCGGCCGAGGCCGAGACGGCGCTGCTGGCCACCGTCACCGAACTCTCCGCCGCCGGATCCGCCGTCGAGATCGAGAACTTCACCAACCTCGTCTCCCAGGTCCAGGACCCCACCTTCCGCCGTCTCGCCGGCAAGTTCGGCGTCGACATGCCGGCTCTGCTGCACGAGGACGACCGTGAGGATGCCGGCGACTGGCTGGCGCGGCACGGCTGGCACGTCGAGCAGGAACTCGCCGCCGACATCGCCGCGAGCTACGGCCGGGAACTCGACCCGCTCAGCTCCCGACTCAACGCCAAGAGCGTGTACCTGACGGCGACGCGGTAGTCCTCACCGGACGGCCGCGGGCTCACCCTTCAGGTCGGCGCGCCGCGCCGCGGCGAAACCGCCGAACGGCACGATCGACTCGGCCAGCACCACGAGCGTGGTGCGGGCATCCCACCGCAGTCGACGGCGCACCTCGAAGACGGCGAGGCCGACGTAGACGATGAAGAGCACGCCGTGGACGGGGCCCATCACCTTGACGCCGGCCTCCTGCATCGGGTCGGTCGTGTACTTGACGATGGTGGCGACGATCAGCAGCAGCCACGACACCGCCTCCACGACGGCGACGACGCGGAAGACCTTCAGGACGTTCATGTGAATGCGCTCTCCCCGGTGATCGCCCGTCCGACGATCAGAGTGTTGATCTCGCGCGTGCCCTCGTAGGAGTAGAGGGCCTCGGCGTCGTTGAAGCGCCGGGCGAGGCCGTACTCGAGCAGGATGCCATTGCCACCCATGAGCTCCCTGGCGGCCGCCGCGCTCTCCCTCAGCTTGATCGTGCAGAGCGCCTTGGCCAGCGCGCCCTGCTCGTCGACGAAGCTCCCCTCGTCCTGCAGCTGAGCGCTGCGGACCGCGACCCCCATGGCGGCGGTGAGGTTGCCGAGGATGTCGGCGAGGTGCTTCTGCACCAGCTGGAAGCCGCCGATCGGACGCCCGAACTGGACGCGGTCCTTGGCGTACTGGACCGCCACCTCGTAGATGCCGGTCATGACACCCACTGCACTCCAGGCCACACTGCCGCGGGTGCTGCGCAGCACCGTGTTGGTGTCGTCGAAGGAGTTGGCCCGCTGCAACCGGTTGGCCTCGGGGATGCGGACCTCGGTGAAGGTGAGGTCGGCGTTCTGCGTGCCCCGCAGCGCCAGTTTGTTCTCCATCTTGGTGGCGGCGAAGCCCGGCATCTCCTTCTCGACGACGAAGCCCTTGACCTGGTCGTCGGCGACGTCGCGCGCCCACACCACGATGAGGTCGGCGAAGGTGCCGTTGCCGATCCAGCGCTTGGCGCCGTCGAGGATCCAGTCGTCCCCGTCACGGCGGACGGTCGTCTCCAGGCCGCCGGCCACATCGGAACCCCCGTGCGGCTCGGTGAGGGCGAAGGCGCCGACGAGATCGAGTCGGCGCATCGCGGGCAGCCAGCGCTCCCGCTGCTCGTCGCTGCCGCAGTGGAAGATGCTGCCCATCGCGAGCCCGCTGTGGACGCCGTAGAAGGTCGCGAAGGAGGCGTCGATGCGGGCCAGCTCCAGCGCGATGAACCCGGACAGCAGCCGTCGGCGGGCGGGACGGTCGGGCAGGTCGAGACCCACGCCCATGATGTCGAGCTCGGCCAGCGTGCCGATCAGCTCGTACGGGAACTCCGCGCGTGCCCAGTAGTCGTCGGCGATCGGGTCAACGTTGGTCTCGAGCCAGTCCCGCAGCTCGTGCAGGGTCTTGGTCTCGTCGTCGGTCAGCAGACCGCGGTAGCCGAAGAAGTCCGGGTCGATGTCGGCGCGCGCGCCGGGCACGGGGTCGCTCATGGACCCTCTATACCCGTCCGAATCAGGATCAGACGTTGAAGCCCAGTGCCCGCAGCTGCTCGCGGCCGTCCTCGGTGATCTTGTCCGGACCCCACGGCGGCATCCAGACCCAGTTGATCTTCACCTCGGTGGCGAGCGGCTTGGGACCGCCGGTGAGCGCGGAGTGCGCCTGGTCCTCGATGACGTCGGTGAGCGGGCAGGCCGCGGACGTCAGCGTCATGTCCAGCGTGATCGTGGTGCCGGAATCGGCGGTGGCGACGTCCACGTCGTAGAGCAGGCCCAGGTCGACGACGTTGATGCCGAGCTCGGGGTCGACGACGTCGCGCATGGCCTCGTCGATCTCGTCGCGGGAGGGAACCGCGGTCGCGGTCTCGGTCATGACGTGCTCTCCTCTGTGGTCCAGCCGGCCTCGGCCACGGCGCTCTTCATCGCCATCCAGCCGAGCAGTGCGCACTTCACGCGTGCGGGGTACTTCGAGACACCCTCGAAGGCGACAGCGTCCTCCAGCTCGTCGGCCTCGGCCTCGGTCAGCTCGGCCTGGCCGCGCGACTGCATCAGCTCGAGGAACTTCCGCTCGAGACCGAGGGCGTCGGTGACGGGCTTGCCCGCGACGAGGCCGCTCATGACCGATGTCGAAGCCTGGCTGATGGAGCAGCCCTCGCCGTCCCAGCCGAGGTCGGCGATGGCGCCGTCGACGACCTTGACGCGCAGCGTCACCTCGTCACCGCAGGTCGGGTTGACGTGGTGCACCTCGGCGTCGAAGGACTCCGGCAGGGCTTTGTGCTGCGGGTGCTTGTAGTGGTCCAGGATGATCTCCTGGTACATGCTCTCCAGTTGCGGCGCAGTCACGCGAACATCTCCTTGACCTTCTCGATCCCGGCCACCAGGGCGTCGACCTCGTCGGTGGTGCTGTACACCCCGAAGGACGCTCGCGTGGTCGCCGGTATTCCGTAGCGGACGCAGACGGGGCGGGCGCAGTGGTGTCCGGCACGGACGGCAATGCCCTCCTCGTCCAGCAGCTGTGCCACGTCGTGCGGGTGGACGCCGGTGACGGTGAAGGCGATCGTGGCACCGCGCGATTCGGGGGTGTTCGGCCCGACGACGGTGACGCCGTCGACGGCGTTGAGCTTGTCCAGCGCGTAGGTGACCAGCTCGTGCTCGTGCTGCGCGACGGCCGCCATGCCCAGCTCGCTGATCCAGTCGATGGCGGCGCCCAGCCCGACCGCCTCGGCGATCATCGGGGTCCCGGCCTCGAAGCGGTGCGGCGGTGCGGCATAGGTCGTCCCCGCCATGTCGACGGTCTCGATCATCTCGCCGCCGCCGAGGAAGGGCGGCATAGCGGCGAGCAGGTCGTAGCGTCCCCAGAGCACGCCCACGCCGGTCGGGCCGTAGAGCTTGTGGCCGGTGAAGGCCAGGAAGTCGACGTCCAGCGCCTGCACGTCCACCGGGATGTGCGGCGCGGACTGCGAGGCGTCGAGCACGGTCAGGGCACCGACCTGCTTGGCCCGCGCCACGATCCGCTCGACATCGTTGATGGTGCCGAGGGCGTTGGACTGGTGTACGAACGCGACGATCTTGGCGCGCTCGGTGATCGTCTGCTCGATGTCCTGCAGCCGGCCCTCGTCGTCGATGCGGATCCACGTGAAGGTCGCACCGGTGCGCTGCGCCAGTAGCTGCCACGGCACCAGATTGCTGTGGTGCTCCATCTCGGTCACGACGATCTCGTCGCCGGGGCCGAGGCGGAAGCGCTCGGCACCGGGGAACGTCGTCGCGTTGGACAGCGAGTAGGCGATGAGGTTCAACGCCTCGGACGAGTTCTTGGTGAAGATCACCTCGTCGCGGCGGGGCGCGTTGAGGAACCGCGCGACCTTGTCACGCGCGTCCTCGAAGGCCGTCGTCGCCTCGGAGCCGAGGGTGTGGACCGCGCGGGCGACATTGGCGTTGTGCTGCGCGTAGTGCGTCGTCATCGCGTCGAGCACCTGCTGCGGCTTCTGCGCGGTGTTGGCGCTGTCGAGGTACACCAACGGCTTGCCGTGAACCTCGCGCGACAGGATCGGGAAGTCCTTGCGGACGGCCTCGACGTCGATGCTCATCTGGTGTCCTTCTGCTTTTGGCGGCCTGGCTTGGGATACCAAGTCAGGCCGCCAAAACCGATGTGGTGGGTCAGGCGCTGGCGGTCTCGGGGACGCCGAAGCGCGCGTAGCCCTCGTTCTCGAGCACGTCGGCGAGCTCCTTGCCGCCGGACTCGACGATCTTGCCGTCGAAGAAGACGTGCACGAAGTCGGGCTCGATGTAGCGCAGGATGCGGGTGTAGTGGGTGATCAGCAGCGTGCCGATGCCCTGGTTCTCGCGGACCCGGTTCACGCCCTGGCTGACGACGCGCAGGGCGTCGACGTCCAGGCCGGAGTCGGTCTCGTCCAGGATGGCGATCTTGGGCTTGAGCAGTTCCAGCTGCAGGATCTCGTGGCGCTTCTTCTCGCCGCCGGAGAAGCCCTCGTTGACGCTGCGGTCGGCGAATGCCTTGTCCATCTCGAGCTCGGCCATCGCCCCCGAGACCTCCTTGACCCAAGTGCGCAGCTTCGGCGCCTCACCGCGGGTGGCGGTGGCCGCGGTCCGCAGGAAGTTCGACACCGAGACACCGGGGACCTCGACGGGGTACTGCATCGCGAGGAAGAGCCCGGCGCGGGCGCGCTCGTCGACGGACATCGCCAGGACGTCCTCGCCGTCGAGGGTCACCGAGCCACCGGTGACGGTGTACTTGGGGTGACCGGCGATGGAGTAGGCCAGCGTGGACTTGCCCGACCCGTTCGGCCCCATGATCGCGTGGGTCTGCCCCGAACTCACCGACAGATCGACGCCCTTGAGGATCTGGGTGTCGGTGTCGGTGACCTTGACGTGCAGGTCCTTGATCTCCAGCGTTGCCATCAGTTCTCGTTCTCGCTCTCGTTGTCGTCCGTGCTCGGCGCGAAGCCGAGGCGGGCCTCGATCGCGCTCATCAGCTGCTGCTGCAGGTCCGGGACGCCGATCCGGTCGATGACGTCGGCGAAGAATCCGCGGACGACCAGGCGGCGCGCCTCCTCGTCCGGGATGCCGCGCGACTGCAGATAGAACAGCTGCAGGTCGTCGAAGCGTCCGGTGGCACTCGCGTGGCCGGCACCGACGATGTCGCCGGTCTCGATCTCCAGGTTCGGCACCGAGTCGGCGCGGGCCCCGTCGGAGAGCAGCAGGTTGCGGTTCATCTCGTAGGTGTCTGTGGCCTTCGCCTCCGGCCGGATGCGGACGTCGCCGATCCAGACCGTGCGAGCCGAGTCGCCCAGCAGCGCGTTCTTGTACAGCACATCCGAGCTGCAGTTCGGCTGCGAGTGGTCCACCAGCAGCCGCGTCTCGAAGTGCTGGTCGTCGCCGGCGAAGCTGACGCCGAGGAGCTCGGCCCGGCCACCGGGTGCGGCGAAGCGGACCGTCGGCACGAGCCGGACCACCGACCCGCCGAGGGTGATGTTGTGGTGCCGGAACTTGGCGTCACGCCCCACCGCGGCGGTGTGCGCGCTGAGGTGGATCGTGCCGGGCTCCCAGTCCTGGATCGTCACGACCGTCAGCTGGGCGCCGTCGTCCACGACGAACTCGACGTTGGCGGCGTCGCCCGTCTGGCCGGTGTGCCGGAAGACGACAGTCGACTCGCTGAAGCGTCCGGCGTGGACGATGACGTGCCCGTAGTTGCGGCCGGGCGCGCCCTTGACGTCCACGACGACCGGACGGTCGGGGCGGGCGTCGGCGGCGATGTCGATGAGCAGAACGTCCTGCACATTGGCCATCGCCAGCGCGGCGACCCGGTCCGCGGGCTGGGCGGCCCGACCGAAGAGCTCGTGCGTGCGGTCCACGATCGACTGGGTGACACCGTCCGGGGCGTCCACCGTGACCTGTTCGCTGCCGTCCGGAGCGAACGGGACGAAGAAGTCACGCACGCGGGTGAGCGGGGTGAACCGCCAGTCCTCCTGATGCGTGCTCGGCTCGGAGAAGGCCTCCGGGTCGCGCGAGGTGAAACGCTCGGCCGGCGATCCGGTCGGCTTCAGTACTGCGGTCACTAGCCGACCGCTCCTTCCATCTGCAGTTCGATCAGGCGGTTGAGCTCGAGCGCGTACTCCATCGGCAGCTCGCGGGCGATCGGCTCGACGAAGCCGCGCACCACCATGGCCATGGCCTCGTCCTCGGAGAGACCCCGGCTCATCAGGTAGAAGAGCTGGTCCTCGCTGACCTTGGAGACCGTCGCCTCGTGACCCATCGAGACGTCGTCCTCACGGACGTCGACGTAGGGGTAGGTGTCCGAGCGGCTGATGTCGTCGACCAGCAGCGCGTCGCACTTCACGGTCGAGGCCGAGTGGTGAGCGCCCTTGTTGACCTGCACCAGACCGCGGTAGGACGTCCGGCCGCCGCCACGCGCCACCGACTTGCTGATGATGGTCGAGGAGGTGTGCGGCGCCAGGTGCAGCATCTTCGCGCCGGCGTCCTGGTGCTGGCCCTCGCCCGCGAACGCGATCGAGAGCACCTCGCCCTTGGCGTGCTCGCCGGTCATCCAGACGGCCGGGTACTTCATCGTGACCTTGGAGCCGATGTTGCCGTCGACCCACTCCATGGTGGCGCCGGCCTCGGCCTTGGCCCGCTTGGTGACCAGGTTGTAGACGTTGTTCGACCAGTTCTGGATCGTCGTGTAGCGGCACCGGCCACCCTTCTTCACGATGATCTCGACGACGGCCGAGTGCAGCGAGTCCGACTTGTAGATCGGCGCGGTGCAACCCTCGACGTAGTGCACGTAGGCGTCCTCGTCGACGATGATCAGCGTCCGCTCGAACTGACCCATGTTCTCGGTGTTGATCCGGAAGTAGGCCTGCAGCGGGATCTCGACGTGCACGCCCTTCGGCACGTAGATGAACGAACCGCCGGACCACACCGCCGTGTTCAGCGCGGAGAACTTGTTGTCACCGGACGGGATGACGGTGCCGAAGTACTCCTCGAAGAGCTCGGGGTGCTCCTTCAGCGCGGTGTCGGTGTCCATGAAGATGACGCCCTGGCGCTCGAGTTCCTCGTTGATCTGGTGGTAGACCACCTCGGACTCGTACTGCGCCGCGACACCGGCGACGAGGCGCTGCTTCTCCGCCTCGGGGATGCCGAGCTTGTCGTAGGTGTTCTTGATGTCCTCGGGCAGGTCGTCCCAGCTGGCGGCCTGCTTCTCCGTCGAGCGGACGAAGTACTTGATGTTGTCGAAGTCGATCTCCGACAGGTCCGAGCCCCAGTTGGGCATCGGCTTCTTGTCGAAGATGGCGAGCGCCTTGAGCCGGCGCTGCAGCATCCATTCCGGCTCGCTCTTCTTGGCCGAGATGTCCCGGACGACCGCCTCGGAGAGGCCGCGCTGCGCGCTCGCGCCGGCGATGTCGCTGTCGGCCCAGCCGTAGCCGTAACGGCCGAGCTGGTCGATCTGCTCGTCCTGGGTGAGCGTGCGCTCGGGGGCTGTGGTCATGAAGCGGTCCTCCCGGAATGGGTGGGTGTTTCGGTGAGCGGTACATGGGTCGTGCAGACGCCGTCGCCGTGAGCGATCGTCGCCAAGCGTTGGACGTACGTGCCGAGGACGGCCTCGAAGGCCCGGGTCTCGGCCTCGCACAGCTGCGGGAACTCGGCGGCGACGTGCGCCACCGGACAGTGGTGCTGACAGATCTGAACGCCCGACGCCCCACCGGGTGTTCCCACCGTCTGGGTCGTCGAAGCGTAGCCGTGAGTCGAGAGCGCGCCGGCCAGGGCGTCCGCGCGCTGGGTGACCGGCGCGGCGCCGTCCACGTCGTCGGCCAGCTGCGCGGCCAGGGTCCGGGCGCGGTGCTCGGCGAAGCCGGTGACCGCCTGATCCCCACCGGTCTCGCGCAGATAGCGCAGTGCGGTGTTGGCGAGGTCGTCGTAACCGTGCGGGAAGGCGGCGCGGCCGGCGTCGGTGAGCGCGTAGGTGCGGGCCGGACGGCCCCGTCCCCGGTTGGCGTTGGGGCGCGGCTCGCGCTCGACGAGCAGGCCGTCGGCGACGAGGGCGTCGAGGTGGCGACGGATCGCCGCCGCGGACAGTCCCAGGCGGCAGGCCAGGTCGGCGGCCGACTGCGGCCCGCGCTCCAGGATCGACCGGGCGACGGCGTCGCGGGTGCCGGCGGCACCGTCGAGAACGTCCGTCTTGATTTTCACAACACCAGTATGACGTATTTGCCACGGCGTCGCACCGAAGGCATGCCTGGGTGGTCGCGGTCACGTCGCACCCCGTCGCCGGCGGCCCGGTAGTTTCAGCAGCCGTGCTGTACCGGAGCCTCGAACTCACCCTCGCGCCGGCATTGCGCGGCATCTACCGGCCGCATGTGACCGGTGAGCACCACGTCCCGCGCGAGGGTGGCGTCATCGTGGCGGCCAACCACGTCTCCTTCGCCGACGAGGTCTTCACCCCGCTCGCGGCCCGGCGGCAGATCTTCTACTTCGCCAAGGCCGAGTACTTCACCACGCCGGGTCTGCGCGGTCGCGCCATGGCCGCTTTCTTCAACGGCCTCGGTCAGGTCCCGGTGGAGCGCGGCGACCTCCGCTCGGCCGCCGCCGTCATCGACATCGGCGTCGAGGTGCTCGCCTCGGGCAAGGCCCTCGGCATCTATCCCGAGGGCACCCGCTCCCCGGACGGTCGGCTGCACAAGTTCCGGACCGGGGTGGCGCGCCTCGCCCTGCGCAGCGGCGCCCCGGTGCTGCCGGTCGGCATCGTCGGCACGCCGGACGTCCAACCCGTGGACAGCAACCGCTGGCACCGGGCACCGCGCGGGCACGTCCAGGTCCACTTCGGCGAGCTGCTGCGCTTCGGCCACCTCGCCGAGCAGGAACGCAGTGCCCGGGTGCTGCGTCAGGTCACCGACGAGATCCGGGTCGCCATCCAGGGGCTCTCGGGGCAGGAGTACGTCGACACCTACGGCTCGAACGTCAAGGCTGCGGAGTAGCTGCGTCCTGCAGTCCCCGCCGCAGTTCCCGCCCGATCACCTCCGCCCCGCGCCCCGCCGAGTGGTCGATTTCGACGCCCAGTGGTCGCGGGCGGGCCGACCACTCGCACCCGAATTCGACCACTCGGCAGGCGGGCGGGCGGTGGTCACGGTCGCGTCCCGGGTCACGACCGGACGGGCGCGGCGCGACGGCGCGGGATCCGTTCCTAGACTGACGGGGTGACTGCCGCCGTCGAGATCGTCGATCTCGTCAAGAGCTACGGCGCGACACACGCCGTGGCCGGCCTGTCGCTGACCGTCGAGGCCGGCTCGGTGCTCGCCCTGCTCGGCCCCAACGGCGCCGGCAAGACCACGACCATCGAGATCTGCGAAGGCTTCCGCCAAGCCGACGCGGGCACCGTCCGTGTCCTCGGCCGCGACCCGGTCGCCGACGCCGCCGCACTCAAGCCCCGGGTCGGCGTGATGCTGCAGGAAGGCATCGGCGGCTACACCGGTGCCGGCGCGCTGGAGCTGCTCACCCTCTTCGCCTCCTACGCCCTGCACCCGCACCGTCCCGCCGAGCTCCTTTCGGTCGTCGGTCTCGGCGACGCCGCGCGGACGCCGGTCAAGCGGCTCTCCGGTGGGCAGCAGCAGCGCCTCTCGCTGGCGCTGGCGCTGGTGGGACGTCCCGAGCTGGTCTTCCTCGACGAGCCCACCGCCGGCATGGACCCGCAGTCGCGACGCGGCACCTGGGAGCTGATCGACACGCTGCGCCGCGACGGCGTGAGCGTCGTGCTCACCACCCACTTCCTGGACGAGGCCGAGCAACTGGCCGACGACGTCGTCGTGATGGACGGCGGCCGCGTCGTCGCGCAGGGCTCGCCGGCGGAGCTGACCCGCTCCGGGGCAGAGGGGCAGATCCGGTTCCGCGCCGTCGCCGGCCTGCCGCTGCCCGACCTGCTGGCTCAGCTGCCGGCCGGCAGCAACGCCGTCGAACCCGTACCGGGCCAGTACCTCGTCACCGCCGAGGTGACGCCGCAGCTGCTCGCCACCCTCACCGCCTGGTGCGCCTCGCAGCAGGTCATGGCCGACGACCTGCACGTCGAGAAGCGCACCCTCGAGGACGTCTTCCTCGACCTCACCGGACGGGAGCTGCGGGCATGAACCCGGCCACCACCACGGCGCCGTCCTACGCGCCCGCGCCGGGGGCAGCCTCCCGGCGTCGCATGCTCGCCGCGCAGACGGGCATCGAGTTCAAGCTGCTGCTGCGCAACGGCGAGCAGGTGGGGCTGACGCTGCTCATCCCGCTGCTGCTGCTCTTCTTCTTCAACCTGCCGCTGCTCTACTCCCTCGGCGTGCAGCGGCGCATCGATTACGTCGTGCCGAGCATCATCGCGCTGGCGGTGATGTCCGCCGCCTTCACCGGCCTGGCCATCGGCACCGGTTTCGAGCGCAAGTACGCCGTCCTGAAACGCCTCGGCGCCACCGCACTGCCCCGCTCGGTGCTCATCGGCGGCAAGACCTTGTCGGTGCTACTGCTCGAAGTGGTTCAGATCGTGCTCATCTGCGGGGTGGGCTTCGCCCTGGCCTGGCAGCCACACGGCGATCCCCTCTTCGCGGCGGCGCTGGTCATCATGGGGACGCTGGCCTTCGGCGGGCTCGGCCTGCTGGTGGCGGGGACCCTCAAAGCCGAGGTGACGCTGGCGGCGGCGAACCTGATCTGGCTGGTGCTGCTCTTCGCCGGTGGCATCGCCATCCCGCTCGACCGTTTCGGCTCGGTCGCGCAGAACGTGCTGCAGTACCTGCCGTCGGCCGCGCTCTCCGACGGGCTGCACCAGGTCTTCGAGGGCGGCCACGGCTACCCGCTGCGCGACGTCGTCACCCTCACCGTCTGGGCCGCCGTCGCGCTGCCGGCCGCCGCCCGGTGGTTCCGATGGGAGTGATGACCGAGCCGGTGGCCGAGCCCACGGGACGGCTGCGCCGGCGTCCCACGGCAACACTGCTGCGGCGCCTCGCGGTGGCGTCGGTGGTGTCGAACGTCGTCATCGTCGTCACCGGCGGTGCGGTGCGGCTGTCGGACTCCGGCCTCGGCTGCCCGACCTGGCCGCGCTGCACCGACGATCGGCTCACCGTCACCTCGGCGTCGTCGATCCACGGCTTCGTGGAGTTCGGCAACCGGCTGCTGACCTTCGTCCTCGTCGCGATCGCGCTCGCCACTTGGGTCGTGGCCATGCTGCGACGGACCGAACGGCGCCTGGCCACCGTCGCCGCCCTGGGCATCCCCGCCCAGGCCGTGCTCGGCGGGATCACCGTGCTGACCCACCTCAACCCGTGGCTGGTGGCGTCGCACTTCCTGCTCTCGATGGTGATCATCGCGATCACATTCCTGCTGTGGTGGCGGGTACGCGCCGACCCTCCGGTGGCCGAGCCCACCGGCCGGCTGCTGGCCCGGCTCACCGCCGCGGCAGCCGCGATCACGCTCGTCATCGGCACCGTCGTCACCGGCAGCGGACCACACGCCGGCGATGTCACCGACGGTCGGGTACGCCGCACCGGCCTCAACCCGGCGTCGATGTCGCAGCTGCACGCCGATGCCGTGATGGTCCTGATCGGACTCTCCGTCGGCCTGGTGATCCTCGTCCACGTGGTGACGGCGGGGGCGGCGCTGCGACGGGCGGCCTGGCTGCTGCTGGCCGTCGAGCTCGCGCAGGGCGTCGTCGGCTACACCCAGTACTTCCTGCACCTGCCCGAGCTGCTGGTCGGGGTGCACATGCTGGGGGCCTGCCTGGTGTGGCTCGCTGCCCTCAACGTCCTCTTCGCCAGCGACAACCGTGCGGCACCGGCGAGGCTCAGAACAGCTGGCTGAGCGTGTGGATCGCCAGACCGGCGAGCGCACCCACCACCGTGCCGTTGATGCGGATGAACTGCAGGTCACGACCCACCTGCAACTCCAAACGTCGGCTGGTCTCCTCGGTGTCCCAGCGGGCGACCGTCGTCGAGATGACGTCGGTCAGGTCCTCGGCGTAGTGCGAGGCGACGTGCCCGGCAAGCCGGCTCAGCGCGCTGTTGACGCGCTCGCGGACGTTCTCGTCGTCGCGCAGCACCTCGCCGGCGCGGACCGTGAGCGACACCGCCGAGCGGCGCAGGTCCGAGTCGGGGTCGTTGGTCTCGTTGAGCAGGAGCGCCTTCATCGAGTCCCAGAGCTGGTTGAGGTACTCGTGGATGCGCGGGTGGTCCAGCAGCTGGTCACGCGCCGCCTCCACCTTGGCGATCCGCTCGGGGTCGTGGCGGAGCTGGTCGGCGAGATCGCGCAGCTGGGTGTCGAAGCCCTTGCGCAGCTGGTGCTCGTCCTGGTCGATGACGTCGGCGAGGAAGGACTGCGACCACTTGAAGCCGGTGTTGAAGAGCTGCTCGTCGACGAAGGACGGCAGCCAGGACTCCTGGTCCACCCGGCGCCGGAACTCGTCGCGGTTGGTGTCGAGGAAGCGGCGACTGCCGCGCAGGAAGAGGGTGAGCGCCGCCTGATGCTGACCGGCATCGCAGATGGCCTCGAGGACGCGCCCGAGCAGCGGGGCGATGTCGAGTTCGCGGAGTCGCTTGTCGGCGAAGGCGGCGACGGCGGTCCGGATCTGGTCGTCGCGCAGCACGGTGGCCATGCCGCTGATCGCGTTGCTGAGTTCCTCGCCCAGGCGCTCGGCGTGCTCGGTGTCGGCCAGCCAGTCCCCCACCCGCTCCGGCACCTTCGCGGCGGAGACGCGCTCGGCGACGACCTCGGTGGTGAGGAAGTATTCCTGGACGAAGCCGGCCAGGCCTTCGCCGATCTGATCCTTCTTGCGCGGGATGATCGCGGTGTGCGGGATGGGCAACCGCAGCGGATGCCGGAACAGCGCGGTGACGGCGAACCAGTCGGCCAGCCCGCCCACCATGGAGGCCTCGGCGGTCGCCTCGACATAACCCCAGAAGCCGGTGCCGTCGGTGAGGAGGCGGCAGAGCACGTAGACGACCGCGGCCACGATCAGCAGGCTGACCGCCACCCGCTTCATCTTGCGCAGGGCGTCGATGCGCTCCTGCTTCACCTCGGGCATCGCCACGGCGCCCGGCGTCTGCGTCCCCGCCGGCTCCGGTGGTGCAGCGACCCGGCGCGGCCTGCCGGGGCCCGGCGCCGGTCGCGTCCCGCGGCCGGTCTCGGTGGTGCTCACGCGCGCGCCGCGATCGCGGCGGCGAAGCGGTCGGCAGCCCCGTCGGCGTACCCGAGGAAGAGCGACGGCTCGGTGAGCTCGAGTTCGGTCACCACCGGGCCACCGCCGGTGGGCAGCAGGTCGACGCGCGCATAGAGCGGTTCACGACCGAATCGTTCCCTCACGAACTCCACTGCACGCGCTCCCACGGCGAGTTCGTCGTCACCCGGTTGCCGGGTGGTGATGTTCTCCGGCACGAACAGGGACGCACCGGAGACCGGGTGGGCGGCGTCGGCGGTGAGCATCGGCCCCTTGCGGATCGCATGGCTGAAGCTGCCCGCGGCATACAGCAGCGCGGTCTCCCCGGCGGTGTCGACGCCGTCGAGAAATGGCTGGACGAGGGCGGTGCGACCAGCGGCCTGGAGCGCCGCCGCATGCGCCAGCGCGGCGGCATCGGCGTCGGGGGTGCCGACAGCGAAGCGCCCCGCCCCACGCGAACCGGCACCGACCGACGGCTTGATCACGACTTCGGCGACCTCCGAGGGCAGCGCGACCCGCTCCCCCGGCGCGAAGAACTGCGACGGGACGGTCGGGACGCCCGCGGCCGCGAGATCGCCGAGATAGACCTTGTCGGTGTTCCACGCGACGATTTCGGCGGGATTGCTGAGCCGCGGCACCGTCTGCGTCCAGGCGAGGAACTGCGGCAGTGCCGCGTGGTAGTCCCACGTCGAGCGGAGCACGACCGCGGTCTCGTCCCAGCGTTCGTCCGGGTCGGACCAGACCGCCCAGCGGGCCGTCACGCCCGCGGCGGCGAGGGCGGCCACCAGGTGGGCGTCGTCGGGGTCGCCCTGCGGCAGGTCGGCGCAGGTCGCGAGCAGGACGGACGCGCGGTGGTCGGGCATGACAGCGATCCTAGGGAAGTGCTCCCCGCCGGCCCTGCGCGCGCGACGCCGACCGGCGTGTGACGATCGGGACTCGACCCCTGCATTCCGGAGAGTGACCCGATGGCCGACGCCGGCTGGTATCCCGACGCGCACGACCCCCAGTCGCAGCACTACTTCGACGGCACCCGGTGGACGGGCCACCGCCGTCCCTATCCCGTCTCACCGGCCGAAGAGACGGTGCGGCGCGGCGACCTCGGCCCGGCCGCGAGCGGGAGCCGGGAGGTCCCGCCGCAGGGACATGGAGAGCAGGCCTACGGACAGCCGGGCGTCGGACAGCGGGCCTACGGACAGCCGGGCCCCGGACAGCCGGCCTACTACGGACAGCCGGCACAGCCCGGATACGGGCAGCAGCCGACACAGAGCTGGGGCGTCCCGGCCGGGTACGGAGCGCACCCCGCCGGGACCGCGTCCGCGCCGGTCGGCGGCGGTCCCGCGAGGAGGCGACGCACCCCGCTGCTGGCCGGCGGCGCCGTCCTGGCCCTGCTGGTGGCGGCCGGCGTCACCTACCTGGTGTGGCCCGACGACGACCCGGCCATGACCTACCGGGGCCGGGAGATCGCCGACGCCGCGCAGACGCTGACCAAGGGCGAGGCCGTCGTGGCGAAGGCGGTGGCGGCCCGCCACGGCAACTCCGGCGACGACACCCGGTGTTACTTCGCCCGTCCGAAGCGGGCGCAGGACGGCGCCAAGGGCAGCGACATCGACGACGCGCTGCGCTGCGGCCCGGTCCTCTTCGTCGACGGTGAGCGCTCGGCGGCCTACCTGGAGGTGCCGCTGAGCGACAGCAACGAGGGCTCGAAGGTAACCCTGACGCCCCGCGCCGATCTCGGGACGACCGACCCCGTCGCGTTGGACTCGGACCTGCAGCTCGTCCGGCCGGACGGCAAGACGCCCCCCACCGCCCACGGCGGGGCCGGCAACCTCACCGTGCCGGCGCCGCAGCGGGCCGCGACGAACGTCCTCACCACCGGGCCGCTCTCCGCCGGCGACCGGGCCAAGGCCGTGGACCTCCGCGTCACCGGCAGATCGGTGTCGATGACCCTCACCGAGCTGGCCCGCATCACGCGCTACGGCACCGGGGACGACGCCCGCTCGGCGCCGAGCGGGCAGCAGCTCATCGCCTTCACGCTGCGCTACGGCGCCGGTGATCTCAGCGCGGACGGCCGGAGTGCGGCCACCCTGCGCGTCGGTGGCAGCAGCCGCCCGGTGCCGACGCCGACCGGTGACGACTACGTGATCGCGGCGATCCCGACATCGGGTGCCGAGCTGGTCCTCACCGACGGCGGCGTCAGCCAGACCATCTCGTTGCCGGCGGGGACGGCCGGCGCGAACAATGTCGCCCTCTTCTCCCGCTCGACGCGACGCGTCGAGCTCAACAAGAGCTTCTCGACGCCGGTCCGGCTCAAGCAGGGCAGCCGGACCGGCAAGGCGACGCTGCGCACGACGGCGCGATTCGCGCGGCTGGACTTCTGGACGCTCGGCACCACCCGGCCGTCGAGCACGCGGCAGGCGTTCCTCACCGTCGGGCTGCAGTTCACGGTGAAGGGCGATCGCACCGTGTACGCCTTCAGCCCGGGCCAGCTGAGCCTCAAGGTGGGCGGGACGACCTACCGCGCCCGCGACATCCTGCCCGGCAGCAAGATCCTCGATGCCTTCGTCGTCCCGGCCGACTTCACCCGCGGCACGCTGGTCATCTCGGGGACGACCAAGACCGGACGGCTGACCACGACGGTGACGTCGAGCCGCAGCGTCACGATCTCGATCCCGCGCTGAGCGGGTCCGGCCGCGCGCCGGGGCGCGTCAGCGGACGAAGGTGTCGACGGCGACGGCGACGAAGACGAAGGCCAGGTAGCTGTTCGAGAGATGGAACAGCTGCATGGCCGCCTTCGGGTGGCCAGCGGTGGGGCTGCCGGGACGCGTGCCGGCGAGCAGCCGGTAGGCGGCCCCGAGCAGCGCCACACCGGCGGCGGCGGCGAGGACGCCGTAGACCCAGCCCGTGGCCAGCGGCCAGAGCGCGAGCGACGCGGCGACGGTGAGCCAAGAGTAGGCGACGATCTCGCGGGCGACCCGCTGTGGACCGGCCACGACCGGCAGCATCGGCACCCCGGCGCGGGCGTAATCCTCGCGGTAGCGGATCGCCAGCGCCCAGAAGTGGGGCGGCGTCCAGAAGAAGACGACGGCGAAGAGGACCACTGGCGCCCAGGCCAGCGAGCCGGTGACCGCTGCCCAGCCGATCAGCACCGGCATGCAGCCAGCCGCCCCGCCCCAGACGATGTTCTGGGCCGTACGGCGCTTGAGCAGCATCGTGTAGATGACGACGTAGAAGGCGATGGCTGCGGCGGTGAGCCCGGCGGCGAGCCAGTTGGTGATCGCTCCCATGGTGCCCACCGCGATGACACCGAGAGCCACGCCGAAGACCAGCGCCCCCCGCGGCGAGACCTCGTGGCGCGCCAGCGGCCGGTGGCCGGTACGGCGCATCACCGCGTCGATGTCACGGTCCACGTAGCAGTTGAGGGCATTGGCGCTGCCCGCGGCGAGGGTGCCGCCGACCATCGTCGCCACGACCACCCACCACTCGGGCAGGCCCCCCGCAGCCAGGATCATGGCCGGCAGCGTGGTGACGAGCAGCAGCTCGATGATCCGGGGCTTGGTGAGCGCGACATAGGCCGCGACGGCACCGCGGCGACGGCCCGGACGGCGACCGCGCGCGGCCGTCTCGTCACCGGACGTTGATGTCGCCGACGGCTCCTCGTGGCCCGCGTGTACGGGCGCCACCGGAGTCTGCGTCACGAGGCCCAGGGTAACCGCCGCTCCGGGGTGCGCCGCACGCAGGCTCAGCGTCCCGCCGGTCCCCCGGCGACGACGCGCCTACCCCACCAGGCGTGCCCGCAAGCCTTGGCGCGAACGGTGAGGTGGCTAGGCTGGCAGATGGGTAGGACCGCAACGAGGAACAGGCGCGAACACGGCGCTGTAAACGCATTCCGAGAGGACACTTTCAGTCGTGACCGACACCGACAAGGCCGACATCGTCACCGCACACCCCGACTGGTGGTCCGACCTCGACACGAAGGCGGTCGACGCCGCGCGGCTGCTGGCCGCCGACGCGGTCCAGAAGGCGGGCGACGGTCACCCCGGCACCGCGATGAGCCTGGCACCGCTGGCCTACCTGCTCTACCAGCGCGTGATGCGGCTGGACCCCACCGACCCGAAGTGGGTGGGACGGGACCGCTTCATCCTGAGCAACGGTCACGCCTCGCTCACCCAGTACACGCAGCTCTTCCTCGCCGGCTACGGCCTCGAGCTCGAGGACCTGAAGTCGCTGCGCATGTGGGAGTCCCGCACCCCCGGCCACCCCGAGTACCAGCACACGGCCGGCGTCGAGATCACCACCGGTCCGCTCGGTCAGGGCATCGCCAACGGTGTCGGCATGGCCATGGCGGCCCGGCGCGAGCGGGGCCTCTACGACCCGGACGCCGCGCCCGGCGAGTCGCCCTTCGACCACTACATCTACGTCATCACCGGCGACGGCTGCATGCAGGAGGGCGTCTCGGCCGAGGCGTCGTCGCTGGCCGGCCACCAGCAGCTGGGCAACCTCATCGTCTTCTACGACGACAACCACATCTCCATCGAGGACGACACCGCGGTCGCCTTCAGCGAGGACGTCGCCAAGCGCTACGAGGCCTACGGCTGGCACGTCCAGTACGTCGACTCGGGCGAGGACGTCGCCGCCCTGGAGGCAGCCGTCGAGGCGGCCAAGGCCGAGACCGACCGGCCGTCCTTCATCGTGGTCCGCACCATCATCGGCTGGCCCGCCCCCACGCTGCAGAACACCGGCAAGGCCCACGGCTCGGCGCTCGGCACCGAGGAGATCGGCAAGACCAAGGAGATCCTGGGCTTCCCGAAGGACGAGACCTTCTTCCTCCCCGAGGGCGTCCTCGAGCACGCCCGCGGCGTCATCGACCGCAGCCGCGAGGCCCACGCCGCCTGGCAGGAGAAGTTCGACGCCTGGGCGAAGGAGAACCCGGCCAACGCCGAGCTCTACGAGCGGATGGCGCGGCGCGAGCTCCCCTCCGGCTGGCGCGACGCGCTCGTCGAGTTCCCGGCAGAGAAGGACGGCAAGCCGAACTCCATCTCCACTCGCAAGGCCGCCGGGCAGGTCGTCAGCGGCCTGGCCGACGCGCTGCCGGAGCTGTGGGGCGGCTCGGCCGACCTCGCCGGCAGCAACAACAGCGACATGGACGGCGAGCCCAGCTTCCTGCCCGCGGCCCACCAGACCAAGATGTGGCAGGGCGGCCCCTACGGTCGCAACCTGCACTTCGGCATCCGCGAGCACGCGATGGGCGCGATCGTCAACGGCATCGCCGTCCACGGCAACACCCGCCCCTACGGCGCGACGTTCCTGGTCTTCAGCGACTACATGCGCCCGCCGGTGCGGCTGGCCGCGCTGATGAACCTGCCGTCCATCTTCTGGTGGACCCACGACTCCATCGGCGTCGGCGGCGACGGACCCACGCACCAGCCGGTCGAGCAGATCGCCTCGCTGCGGGCCATCCCGAACTTCGACGTGATCCGGCCGGCCGATGCCAACGAGACCGCGGCCTGCTGGCGCCGGATGCTGGAGACCTGGGACCACCCGGCGGGCATCGTGCTCTCCCGGCAGAACCTGCCGGTGCTGCCGGCCGAGGACGTCGTCCACGCCAATCGTGGCGGTTACATCCTGGCCGAGGCCGGCTCCGGACGGGCCGAGGTCATCCTCATCGCCACCGGCTCGGAGGTCGCGCTCGCGCTGGAGGCGCGCAAGGCCCTGGAGGCCGAGGGCACCCCCACCCGCGTGGTATCGATGCCGTGTGTCGAGTGGTTCGAGGCCGAGCCCGCGTCGTACCGGCAGGAGGTCCTGCCCCCCGAGATCAAGGCCCGCGTGAGCATCGAGGCCGGCGTGAAGCAGGGTTGGCGGGAGTTCGTCGGCGACGCCGGCGAGATCATCTCCGTCGACCGGTTCGGCGCCAGCGCGCCCGGTGACGTCGTCTACGAGCAGTACGGCTTCACCGTCGACCGCGTCGTCGCGGCGGCGCACTCGGCGCAGCAGCACGCGAGCTCCTGACACCCCCACAGCGAAGGAGAACGGCATCATGACTGACGCACTCAAGGACCTCGCCGAGCAGGACGTCTCGGTCTGGCTCGACGACATCAGCCGCGAGCGGCTGCGCTCGGGCAACCTGCAGGACCTGCTGGACACCAAGCACGTCGTCGGTGTCACGAGCAACCCGACGATCTTCCAGAAGGCGTTGGAGAAGGGTGACGCCTACGACGAGCAGTCGCACGACCTGTCGCTGCGCAAGACCGACGTCGACGAGGCGGTGCGGTACCTGATGGCCTACGACATCCGGTGGGCCTGCGACGTGCTCCGCCCGATCTACGACAGCACCGACGGCAAGGACGGCCGCGTCTCGATCGAGGTCGACCCCCGCCTGGCCCACGACACCGAGCGCACCACCGCCGAGGCCAAGGCGCTGTGGTGGCTGGTGGACCGCCCGAACGTCATGATCAAGATCCCGGCCACCCTGGAGGGGCTGCCGTCCATCACGGCCGCGACGGCGGCGGGCATCTCGGTCAACGTCACGCTGATCTTCGGCCTGGACCGCTACGACATGGTCATGGACGCCTACCTCGACGGCCTCGAGCAGGCCAAGGCGGCGGGCATCGACCTGTCGACCATCCGGTCGGTGGCCTCGTTCTTCGTCTCGCGGGTCGACACCGAGATCGACAAGCGGCTGGATAAGCTCGGCTCGGAGGAGGCCAAGGCGCTGCGGGGCAAGGCCGCCGTCGCCAACGCCCGGCTGGCCTACGAGCGGTACGAGAAGGTCATCGCCTCCGACCGCTGGCAGGCGCTGGAGTCGGCCGGCGCGCACCCGCAGCGTCCGCTCTGGGCCTCGACCGGCGTCAAGGACCCGGCGTACGACGACACCCTCTACGTCGTGGACCTGGTGGCGCCGAACACCGTGAACACCATGCCCGAGGCCACCCTGGACGCCGTCGCCGATCACGGCGAGGTCCGTGGCAACACGATCGCCGGCACCTACGACGAGGCCCGCAAGGTCATCGACGACCTCAACGCGCTCGGCATCGAGTACGACGAGGTCATCGAGGTGCTGGAGAACGAGGGCGTGCAGAAGTTCGAGGACTCGTACAAGCAGCTGGCCGAGAGCGTCAAGGGTCAGCTGGAGAACCAGGCGAAGTGACCGAGACGTCGAGCGAGACCGGCGTGACCGACGGGTCGACCGAGCCCGCCGACACGGCCGGCAGCGACACCGACGCGCCGCCGGCCGAGTCGGCGCCGGCGGCGGACTCCGGTCCGCCGCCGCCGGCCGAGCTGCCCACGCCCGAGACCGACGGCAGCGGCGGCGTCGACGTGATGGGTGGCGAGCCCGACACGGGAAACCCACTGCGCGATCCCGCTGATCGCCGGCTTCCCCGCGTGCCGGCACCCTGCGCGCTCGTCGTCTTCGGCATCGGCGGCGACCTGTCGCGCAAGAAGCTCATCCCCGCCGTCTACGACCTCGCCAACCGGGGCCTGCTGCCCACCGACTTCGTCCTCGTCGGGTTCTCCCGGACGGACTGGCCCGGCGGCGGCAGCTTCGAGGCGTTGGCACGCAAGAGCGCCAAGGACGGCGCCCGGACCGCCTGGAACGAGGAGGTCTGGAAGCGGCTGGCGCACAACACCCGGTTCATCGAGGGCTCGTTCGACGACGACGCGGCCTTCGACACGCTGGCGGAGACGGTCTCGTCGCTGACGAAGTCGCACGGCATCCAGGGCAACGCTGCCTTCTACCTGTCGATCCCGCCGAAGCTCTTCCCGGACGTGCTGACGCAGATGGAGCGGACGGGGCTCTCCGACGCCGCGAGCGCCGGCGGCTTCCGCCGGGTCGTGGTGGAGAAGCCCTTCGGCCACGACCTGCCGAGCGCACTGGAGCTCAACCAGCTCGTCGACCGCGTCTTCCCGGCCCGCGACGTCTACCGGATCGACCACTACCTGGGCAAGGAGACGGTCCAGAACCTGCTTGCACTGCGCTTCGCCAATCAGCTCTTCGAGCCGGTGTGGAACGGCAATTTCGTCGACTCGGTGCAGATCACCATGGCCGAGGACGTCGGCATCGGCGGCCGCGCGGCTTTCTATCAGGCCACCGGCGCCGCACGCGACGTGCTGCAGAACCACCTGCTGCAGCTGCTGGCGCTCACCGCGATGGAGGAGCCCGTCGAGTTCTCCGCCGAGGCGGTGCGGATCGAGAAGATCAAGGCGCTGCGCGCGGTCTCCATCCCGGAGAACCTCGCCGACTACGCCATCCGCGGCCAGTACGAGCAGGGTTGGCTGGCCGGGGAGCGAGCCGTCGCCTTCACCGCCGAGGACGGCATCCCCGAAGACTCGACGACCGAGACCTTCGCCGCCGTCCGGCTCGGAGTCGAGACACGACGCTGGGCCGGCGTGCCGTTCTACCTGCGCACCGGCAAGCGGCTGCCCAAGCGGGTCACCGAGATCGCGGTGCTCTTCAAGAAGGCGCCGCACCTGCCCTTCAGCCGCACCGACACGCAGGAGCTCGGCCACAACCAGCTCGTCATCCGGGTGCAGCCCGACGAGGGCGTGACGTTGAAGTTCGGCTCCAAGGTGCCGGGCAGTGCGATGGAGGTCCGGGACGTCGCCATGGACTTCCTCTACGGCGAAGCCTTCACCGAGTCCTCCCCGGAGGCCTACGAACGGCTCATCCTCGACGTCCTGGTCGGCGATGCCACCCTCTTCCCCCGCAGCGAGGAGGTCGAGGCCTCCTGGCGCGTCATTGATCCGCTGGAGAGCTACTGGGCCGGGACGACGCCGCACCCCTACCGCGCCGGCGAGTGGGGACCGAAGGCGGCAGACGAGATGCTGGCCCGTGACGGCCGGCAGTGGCGGAGGCCGTAATGACCACTCTCTGGGACACCACCGGTACCGCGGTGGTCAAGGCGTTGGCGGCCGAGCGGCGCACCGGCGGCGCGGTCACCTCCGGCATGGCCCTGACACTCGTGGTCGTCACCGACCACAAGGACGTGGACGAGGCCGAGGAAGCCGCGGCGCTGGCGTCGTCCATGCACCCGATGCGGATGCTCATGGTGATTCGGCAGCAGATCGACGCACCGGTCCCCCGGCTGGACGCGGAGGTGACGATCGGCGGCCGGCTGGGGCCGGGCGAGGCGGTCGTGCTGCGCATGTACGGCCGCCTCGCGCTGCACGCCGAGTCGGTGACGCTGCCGTTGCTCGCCCCCGACGCCCCGGTGGTGACCTGGTGGTACGGCGACCCGCCGCACAAGATCGCCTACGACCCGCTCGGCGTCTTCGCCGAGCGGCGTATCACCGACGTGCTGCGGGCCAAGGATCCCAACGAGGCGCTGCACCAGCGGGCCGTGGACTTCGCCCCCGGTGACACGGACCTGGCCTGGACTCGGCTGACACCGTGGCGCGCCGCGCTGGCTTCGGCCTTCGACGGCGCCCGGCGTCACAAGCCGGTGGCGGCCCGCGTGCTCGGCGGCAGCAACGAGCCGTCGGCCCGGCTGCTCGCCGGCTGGCTCTCGGCCCGGCTCGGGCTCGAGGCGGTGGTCCAGGGCACCGACGACGAGCCGGTGAGTGGCGTCGAGATCGACTTCGACAACGGCAAGACCACGCGCGCCACCCTCGAGGGCGGCAGTCTCGTGCTGCGCCGCGAGGGGCAGCAGGATTCGTTCCAGCCCTTCGGCGAGCGACCGCTGGGTGAGCTGCTGGCCGAGGAGCTGCGGCGTCTGGATGCCGACCACGTCTACGCCGAGGCGCTCAGCGAGGTCACCGGCGTCGCCGGGCTCGAAGAGCGCTCCTCGGTGCGTCAGCACATCTGGTGGGATCCCGCCACCGGCAAGGAAGGCAAGCAGGAACCGGTGACCCAGTCATGAGCGCACCCGAGGTCGTCGTCCAGCCCAGCGCGGACGAGCTCGCCGCCAGCACCGCCGACCGGGCGAGCGCCACGCTCGCGGCTGCCATCACGGCTCGCGGCGAGGCCCATCTCGTCGTCACCGGCGGCAGCATCCTGGAGAAGGTGCTCGCCGAGCTGGCGCCCCGTGCCGAGGCGCTGGACTGGTCCCGCGTCCATGTCTGGTGGGGCGACGAGCGGTTCGTCGCGGCCGACTCCGACGACCGCAACGACCTGCCCGCCATGGCCAAGCTCTTCGACCTGGTCCCGATCGACCCGGCGAAGCTGCACCGGATGCCCGACTCCGACGAGTACGAGACGGCCGAGGCCGGCGCCGACGCCTACGAGGCGGCGCTCACTGCCGCCGGCGGCGGCTCCGTCCCGGCCTTCGACGTGATCCTGCTGGGCCTCGGCCCGGACGGGCACTGCGCCTCGCTCTTCCCCGGCCATCCCGGCACGACCGTGACCGGGCGGGCGGTGATCGGGGTCCACGACTCCCCCAAGCCGCCGCCGGACCGGCTCTCGCTGACCTTCGAGGGTCTCGACGCCGCCCGCGAGATCTGGCTCATCGCCTCCGGCGACGGCAAGGCCGAGGCAGTGGCCAAGGCCGTCGCCGGTGACGAGTCGTTGCCGTCGGCTCGCGTCCGCGGACGCGAACGCACCGTCTGGCTGCTGGACGAGGACGCCGCCTCGCGTCTCGAGGGCTGACGGGACCGGGGCTGGAGGGGCCCGGACGTCAGCGTCGGTCGACGATGGTCGTCGTCCGCCCGCCGTCGGTGAACTCGGTGGGTTCGGCGATCACCCGTCCCGAGTCGTCGGTCTGAGACCACCGCGTCGGGCGAGGATCACCGTAGGGCTGGCCGTCCACGGTGGCGTCACTGAAGACGACGGGTGTGAACCGCGGTGCGTTGCGCAGCTCGGCCGTGACGGTGGTGCCGTGGGTGACCAGGCCGGGTCCCGTGTAGCGGAGCTGCTGTCCGGTGCGGTGGGACGTGACGCTCACACTGGCCCCGCTGCTGCCGGTGCCCGAGGTGATGCCGATCGTGTCACCGGGTGCGACCGGGAAGCTGCCGGCTCCGCTGTCGCGGTAGTCGACACGGATGCTGGCGGTGTAGGTCGGCGTCGTGCCGGTGCAGGTCACGGTGATGCGGCCGTGGGCGGCGGCCGCCTGGTCGATCTTGCGTCCGCTGATGCCGTACTCGATACGCAGGGCGCTGCCGGAGGCGCCGCTGCAGCGGGCGGTCGGCACCGTGACGGTGGCGGCCGAGGACTTCTGGCTGGTCTCGGCGTACTCACGGAACCACGAGGCGTGGAAACCCCCGGTGTAATCGGCAGCCGTCGCGGGCGGAGCGGTGGCCAGCACGGCGGCGGAGGCGGCCGTCACGGCGATCGGAGCCAGCAGGACAGTGGTGCGTCGTCGTCGCATCATGTCCGAAACATTCCCTTTGCGGCTGGGTGTCGGCTGGGGTGCAGATGGGCGGCACCTCGGACTGCGCCGGTGTCACCGCCGGTCGGCGGCCGCCTCGTCGGCACGGGGAACCGGCCGGGGCGACCGGGCGACGGGGGCGAGGACCGCAGTGACGGCGACGCCGGTGAGGACGATGGCGGCGACCGCGGCGGCACCGTGCAGATGGTCGGAGACCACGCCGGCGCCGAGCGCGGCGAGGGCGGCGCCGAGGCCGAAGGCGGTGACGATCCAGGCGTTGGCCTCGGTGAGCAGGTGCGGCGGGCAGACCCGCTGCACCGTGCTGAAGACCGCGGTGAGGACGACGGGCAGCGACAGCCCGGAGACGACGGCCGCCAGTGCCCACAGCGGAAGCGGCAGCGGGAGGGCGAGCGGCACGAAACCGGCGGCCAGCGCGAGCGCGGCGAGGGTGACGCTGCCGGTGAGCGGCGCGTGACGTGTGGCGCCGTAGAGCCCGCTACCCAGGGCGCCGGCGGCGTTCGCGGCGAGGACCCAGCCGGTGATGGCGGCGTTGCCGCGGTCGTCGGCGTACGCCGTCACCACCACGGCCAGGGCGCCGACCGGGACGCCGCAGCCGAAGGTCGTCACGACGATCCGGGCCAGCACCGCCTCGCGCAGCGGCGTGCCGCGGCCGTGCTCGTCGTGCCGGACCGGCCGCCATGACCGCGGTGCCCGCAGCGCGACGAAGGCGAGCGTGCCGGCGATCCCGAAGACCGCGCAGCCCAGGACTCCCCCGCCGGCACCGAAGACCGCGACGGCCCCGGCGGTGAGCAGTGGTCCGGCGACGTAGACGACCTCCTGGGCGCCGACGTCCAGGCTGAAGGCTGCCTGCAGCCGGGGTCCGTCGCCGACGACCCCCGGCCAGAGTGCCCGCAGGCAGGGCTCCAGCGGAGGCGTCGCCAGCCCCGCCACCAGCGCGGCCACCGCGGACGGCACGGGATGGTCGGCTCCGGTCATCGCCAGGACGACGAAGGCGAGCGTGCTCACCACCGCCGCGGCGAGAAGCACGAGCGGCTGGCCGCGTCGGTCGACGACCCGGGCGAGCAACGGCTGTCCGACCGCCGTCCCCGCGGTCAGCAGCGCGGCCAGCAGGCCGGCGAGGGTGTAGCTGCCACCCTGACCCCGCACCAGCAACAGCACGGCCAGCGCCGCCATCGCGCCGGGGAGCCGGCCGACGAGCGCATAGCCGAGCAGCCGAGGGACTTCGGCGGTGGCGAGGACAGCGCGCAACTGCGCCATGGACGAGCTCCTGACGACGAGGTGACGAGGACGGCTCGTCAGGCGTCAGGGAGCGAGGTCACCGCGCTCGGGGTCACTGCCGTAGAGCGGCAGTTCGATCGACGGTGACAACATCACGAGGGGCGCGGGACTACTCGCCGCGCCGGGCCCGCAGGCGGGCCAGTGCCTCTTCCAGGATCGCGGCGCCGTCCTCGTCGGAGCGACGCTCCTTCACGTACGCCAGGTGCGTCTTGTACGGCTCGTTGCGGGGCGCGTTCGGCGGCGCCTCTGACTGCCGGCCGGCCGGGAAGCCGCAGCGGGGGCAGTCCCACGTGTCGGGCAGCGGGGCGTCCATCGCGAAGGCGGGACGGGTTTCGTGACCGTTGGCGCAGAAGAACGAGACGATCTGACGCGGTGCGGACTCGCCCCGCTCGTTCTCGCCCATCGGCCCCGCGCCGACCCGGCTGCCCCGAATCGCACTGCCACCAGCCACGTACGTGTCCCTTCTGAAACAGGTCTTGCGTCGAGATACGGCCGGCGGCCGGCTATCCCTGGTTCTTGTAGAGCAGGCAGAGGCCGATGATCGAGATGGACCACACGGCACCGGCGACGATGGTGAGGCGATCGAGGTTGCGCTCCACCACCGACGACCCGGAGAGGCTGGAGTTGAAGGAACCGCCGAGCATGGACGACAGGCCGCCGCCCTTGCCGCGGTGCAGCAGCACCAGCACGATGAGCAGCAGGCTCGCCAAGATCATGACGATGGACAGGCCCAGAATCATTTGCTCGATAACCTCACGGGACGACGAACGGCTTGGTAGAGGTTAGCTGACGTTCCGCGCTCACACCGCAGCCGGCTGCCCCGCCGCGATGCAGATCTTGGCGAACTCGTCGGCGTCGAGGCTCGCGCCGCCGACGAGGGCACCGTCGATGTCGGGCTTGGCGAGGATGTCGGCCGCATTGCCGGCCTTCACCGAGCCGCCGTAGAGGATGCGCACCTTCTCGGCGAGCTCGGGGGTGTAGAGCGCGCCCAGTTCCAGGCGCAGCGCCTGGCAAACCTCCTGGGCGTCCTCGGGCGTGGCGACCTTGCCGGTGCCGATGGCCCACACCGGTTCGTAGGCGATCACCACCGATTCGGCGTCCTCGGCCTTGATCCCCGCGAGCCCGGCCTTCAGCTGGTCGCTGGTGTGCGCGATGTGGCCCTCGGCCTCACGGACCTCCAGCGTCTCGCCCACGCAGAGGATCGGGGTGAGCCCGTGGCGATAGGCGGCGACGACCTTGCTGTTGACGACCTCGTCGGTCTCGGCGTGGTATTCGCGCCGCTCGCTGTGCCCCACCACGACGAAGGTGCAGCCGAGCTTGGCCAGCATCGGACCACCGATGTCGCCGGTGTAGGCACCGGAGTCGTACGGCGAGAGGTCCTGCGCCCCGAAGGTGATCGGCACCTGGTCGCCGTCGATCAGCGTCTGCACGCTGCGCAGATCGGTGAACGGCGGGATCACCGCGATCTGGGCATCGGCCATCTGCTTGTCGTTGAGGCTGAAGACCAGTTTCTGGACGAGCGCGATCGCCTCGAGATGGTTGCAGTTCATCTTCCAGTTGCCGGCGATCAGCGGCAGACGCCCCTTGCGGGGTGGCAGCGGGTCGTTCTTGGCCATGCTCAGCGCCCCTCGAGCACGGTGACGCCGGGCAGTTCCTTGCCCTCCAGGAACTCCAGCGACGCGCCACCGCCGGTCGAGATGTGGCCGAAGGACTGCTCGTCGATGCCCAGGGCCCGGACTGCGGCGGCGGAGTCCCCGCCACCGACGACCGACAAACCCGGCGTCGCGGCAACGGCCTCGGCGACACCCTTCGTCCCGGCCGCGAACGGCGCCAGCTCGAAGACCCCCATCGGACCGTTCCAGAACACCGTCTGCGCGCCGTCGAGGCGGGCGGCAAACTCGCGGACCGATTCGGGCCCGATGTCCAGGCCCTTCTGCCCGTCCGGGATGGCGTCGGCGGCGACCACCTGCGTGGCGGCGTCAGCCGAGAACTCGGCCGAGACCACGACATCGGACGGCAGGACAATCTTCTCCCCCGCTTCGGCCAGGAAGCGGCGGCAGTTGTCGACCTGGTCGGCCTCCAGCAGCGAGTCACCCACCGAGTGACCCTGAGCGGCGAGGAAGGTGAAGCACATCCCGCCGCCCACCAGCAGGGTGTCAACCTTGGGCAGCAGCGACTCGATGACGGCGAGCTTGTCACTCACCTTGGAGCCGCCCAGCACGACCGCATAGGGGCGGGCGGCGTCGGTGGTCAGCCGGCGCAGTACGACCAGCTCGTCACGGACGAGGTCCCCGCAGTAGTGCGGCAGCAGGGTGGCGACGTCGTAGACCGAAGCGTGCTTGCGGTGGACGGCGCCGAAGGCGTCGTCGACGTAGGCACCGCCGTCTTCCTCGCCGCCGGTCAGCTGCGCGAGCTGCCGGGCGAAGTCGAGGCGCTCGGCGTCGTCCTTGCTGGTCTCGCCGGCATTGAAGCGGACATTCTCCAGCAGCAGCAGCTGACCGTCCGCGAGACCGTCGGCCAGCAGCCGGGCGCTCTCACCGACGGTGTCGGTGGCGAACTCGACCGGCCGCCCGAGCAGCTGCGCGAGCCGGTCGGCCACCGGCCGCAGCGAGTACTTCTCGTCCGGCGACCCCTTCGGCCGGCCGAGGTGCGCGGTGACGATCACCCTGGCGCCGTGATCCAGCAGCTTGGTCAGGACCGGCAGCGACGCCCGGATACGGCCGTCGTCGGTGACCTCGCCGTCCTTGAGCGGGACGTTCAGGTCAGAGCGGACCAGCACCCGGCGGCCGGCGACACCGACCGAGATCAGGTCGTCGAGCGTGCGCACGTCAGAGCGAGGAGCCGACGAGCGCGGTCAGGTCGACCAGCCGGTTGGAGTAACCCCACTCGTTGTCGTACCAACCCACGACCTTGACCTGATCGCCGATGACCTTGGTCAGCCCGGCGTCGAAGATGCAGGAGGCGGGATCGGTGACGATGTCGCTGCTGACGATCGGGGCCTCGGTGTAGCTCAGGTAGCCCTTGAGCGGCCCCTCCGCGGCGGCCTTGTAGGCGGCCTTGATGTCGTCGACGCCGGCCTCCTTGGCCAGGGTGACGGTGAGGTCGGTGGCCGAGCCGGTCGGGATCGGTACCCGCAGCGCGTAGCCGTCCAGCTTGCCCTTCAGCTCGGGCAGGACCAGGCCGATCGCCTTCGCGGCGCCGGTGCTGGTGGGAACGATGTTCAGTGCCGCGGCGCGCGCACGGCGGAGGTCTTTGTGCGGGCCGTCCTGCAGGTTCTGGTCCTGGGTGTAGGCGTGGATGGTGGTCATGAGACCCCGCTCGATGCCCCAGTTGTCGTGCAGCACCTTGGCCAGCGGGCCGAGGCAGTTCGTGGTGCAGGAGGCGTTGCTGATTACGGTGTGCTTGGCCGGGTCGTAGTCGCCGTGGTTGACGCCCATGACGACGGTGACGTCCTCGTTGGAGGCCGGCGCGGAGATGATGACCTTCTTGGCGCCACCGTCGACGTGCACCTTGGCCTTCGTGGCGTCGGTGAAGATGCCGGTCGACTCGATGACGACGTCGGCGCCGATCTCACCCCAGGGCAGCTGTGCCGGGTCGCGGTGGGCGTAGCTCTTGAACGCCTTGCCGTCGACGGCGATCTCGTCCTCGCTGTGCGTGACCTCGCCGGGGAAGCGGCCGAGGATCGAGTCGTACTTCAGCAGGTGCGCCAGCGTCGCGTTGTCGGTGAGGTCGTTGACGCCCACGATCTCGATGTCCGCGCCGGACGCCGCGACGGCGCGGAAGAAGTTGCGGCCGATACGGCCGAAGCCGTTGATTCCCACACGTACGGTCACTGCGGAACTCCCGAGGAAAGAGACTGTCGCTGCCGAGGGCGACCCTATCGTCTGACTCCGACAGTCCGGCGGGGCGAGGTGAGGCGACCGGTACGGCTACCGGCCGGGGCCGGGTCGCGGCCGGGTGGGCCGCTCGGGTGCCTCCGGCTCGGGGTGGCCGGATCCCGGAGCACCCTGCGCGTCGTCGGTGCCCTTGTAGCCCTCGCCGAAACCCTTCGCCGTCTCCTTGGCGCGGTCGCGCAGCTGGCCGAAGATGCTGCCGGCGCGGGCGGCGGCCTTCTCGACCCGCGGCTCGGCCGTGGCGCGGGCGCGCTCGACAGCGGGACGCGCGGCGGCGACCGCGCGGTCGACCCGTTCGCGTGGACTCGGTCGTTTCGCGTCGGCCATGCCCCCAGGGTAGGACGCCCGGCCCCTTCCCGCCGCCGGAGCCGGAGGTCCGCTGCGGCGTTCACCTGCCGGTCCCCGGCCGCTGGCACAGTGGGCGCATGACGTGGACCAGCGCCGACGCGGCGTCCGGGCGCGGCCGGGAGCTGCGTGACGCCCTCCCCCACCCCGAGCACGCCGCCTTCACCCCGCCGGCCGACCGGTTGTCGGTGATCGACTTCCTCGCCCACCGCAACGAGGGACGCGCTCCTGCGCTGGTCCCGCTGGGGCACGGCCGGATGAGTCGCGACGCCTTCGCCTTCTTCCGGGGCAGCGCCGGGTTGATGGCCCGCGACCTGGCCGGCGCGCCCGTCACCGGCGTCCACGCCCAGCTCTGCGGTGACGCCCACGCCGCGAACTTCGGCCTCTACGGCACCGACGACGGTCGCATCGTCATCGACGTCAACGACTTCGACGAGACCGCGGTGGGGCCCTGGGAGTGGGATCTGAAGCGGCTGGCGACCAGCCTGGTCCTGGCCGGACGGACCGGCACGCGGGTCGGCGACGATGCCGCCCGCAAGGCCGCCCGCCACGCCGCCAAGGCCTACCGCAAGGCGTGCCGGCATCTGGCCGAACTCGGTTTCCTGGAATCCTGGACGGCCCTGGGTGACGAGTCGGCCATCGAGCGGGCCAACGCCGACGAGCTCTTCGACGACTTCGAGCAGGCCGCCGCCAAGGCGGTGCGCAACACCAGCGAGAAGGTCGCCACCAAGGCGACCGCCCGCGACGCCGACGAGTGGCGTTTCGTCCCCGACCCACCGGTTCTCACCACCGTGGACGAGGCGACCGCCGCCGCGGTCGTCGCCGGGCTGCGCGACTACCCGCAGACCCTGCACGAGTCCCGTCGCACCCTCATCGCCCGCTACGAGCCACGCGATGTCGCGCGCCGCGTGGTCGGCACCGGCAGCGTCGGCATGCGCTCCTACGTCGTGCTGCTGCAGGGCAATGACGCCCCCGGCACCGACGAGGCGCTCGTGCTGCAGGTGAAGCAGGCCGGGGCGTCGGTGCTGGCACCCCACACCGGCACCGAGGTCGCTCACGACGGCGAGCGCATCGTCCGGGGCGCGCGCCTGGTGCAGAGTGTCACCGACCTCCTCTTCGGCTGGACCACCATCGACGGAGTGCCCTACATCGTCCGGCAGTTCCGCAACCGCAAGGGCTCCATCGACCCCACCGTGCTGACCGCCGACCACCTCGACGACTACGCCCGACTGGTGGGGTCGCTGCTGGCCCGCGCCCATTGCCGCACCGTGGACCCCCGCGTCCTGGCCGCCTACCTGGAGAAGGGCAAGCCCTTCGACCTGGCGATCGCCGACTTCGCCTTCGCCTACGCCGCGCAGGCCGAGCAGGACTACGCCGAGTTCCTCGCCGGCATCGACGCCGGGGCCATCCCGGTCGAGTACGAGGAGTAGCTCAGCCGGGCAGGTTCTCGGGCAGGTTGTCGCGGGCCCAGAGCGCGGCCGAGGTCCGGTCGCTGACGCCGATGCGACGGAAGACGTTGCCCAGGTGGACCTTCACCGTCCGCTCGGCGATCCCGAGTTCGCGACCGATCTGCTTGTTCGCCAACCCCCTGGCGGCCAGCCGCAGCACCTCGACCTCCCGCTCGCTGAGTCCGGCGGCGACCGGCGCCGTCGCAGCCTGGCCGGTGGGCAGCAGGGCACCGGCCACCCGGGGGTCGAGGGGTGCGTGCCCGGCGGCGGCGGCGCGGACCGCGGCGAGAAGCTCGTCCGGCGTGCAGTCCTTGAGGACGTAGCCGATGGCACCCGCCGCGACGGCCTGCCGCACCCGGGTCGCGTCGGCGAACGACGAGAGCACGACGACCCGGGCGCCGGGGTGCTGGTCGGCGACGAGCCGGGTGGTGGCGACGCCGTCCAGACCCGGCATGGAGAGATCCATGAGCACGACGTCGACCTCGGTATCGCCGAGCAGCTGCAGCGCCTCCTTACCGTCGGCCGCCTCGGCGACGACGGTGACGTCGGGGGCGGGGGCGAGAGCGGCCGCGATGCCGACCCGCACCAGCCGGTGGTCGTCCACCAGCGCCACCCTGATGGTCCCGCTCACGAGACCGACCCCGCAGGGATCCGGACCCGCCAGGCGGTGCCGGCTCCCGGCGCCGTCCGCAACGCCAGCTCGGCGCCGTGCTCGGCGGCGAGATCGGTCAGCAGGGCCAGCCCGAAGTGACCCGCCGGGCGGACGGCGGGGTCGAAGCCGACACCGTCGTCGACGACCTCCAGGACGACGTCGTCAGCCACGCGATCGAGGGTGACGACGAGGCTGCCGGCCCGCGCGTGGGCCGCGGCGTTGCGCAGCATCTCCTGAACCCCGCGAAAGATCATCTCCGTCTGGCCGGGATCGAGCAGCTCGCAGGCCTCGTCGGAGACGACGACCTCCACCGCGGTGGTCCCGTCCTGCCGCAGTCCCGCCACGAGGTCGGCGAGAGCGGCGCGCAGGCCGGCGTCGTGGAGGTTCGGTGGATAGAGGTCGACCAGCAGCGAGCGCATGCCCCCGATGCCCGCACGCACGGCGTCGCGGGCTGCCACCAGCCGTTCGGCCTGCTCGGTGGCGCCGCGGGCCTGCGCGTCCTGCGCCTCGACGCCGACGGCGAAGGAGGCGGCCACCAGCTCTTGCATCACACCGTCGTGCAGCGTGGCGGCGAGCCGGCGCCGCTCGTCGAGCGAGGCGTCGGCGCTGCGGCGCAGCGACTCCTCCCGCAGCCGCTGCGCCCGCCGGGTCCGGAGCACCAGCGCGGCGGCGAGCGGGACGAGCAGCAGCACCAGCAGACCGATGCTGCCCAGCGTGATGCCGACGAAGCCACGCCAGATCGCGTTCGCGCGGTCGGTGACCTGGTCGTAGCGGTAGTAGACCTCGAAGAGCAGTGGGCGCCCGGCGGGCGTGTAGACGGGCCGGTGCACCTCCAGCAGCGTCCCGCGGCCACGCTCGTAGCGGTTCTCCGGCTCGTCCAGGTCGCTGATCTCGGCGCTCACCTGCGGGTCGGTGAGGGCAGAGCGGGCGTCGGCGTCGAGGCCGAAGATGCGCCCGACGAGGCGGGGTTCGTCGGAGTAGAGGATGCGTCCCTGCGGCGTCCAGAGCTTGATCCGCACGACGGAGGCGGCGGGCAGGACGCGCTGCCGGACGACGGGGGCGAGGGTGGCGGCCGCGGCGGTGCTGATTCGGATGTCGCTGGCCGCCATCGTGTCGGTGAGCGCGGGTTGGACGGCGCTGTCGGCGAGCACGTTGGTCAGCTCGGCGGCGTCGCGGACCGCCTCACGCTCGGCGGCGCGGCGGCTGATCAGCGCTCCCGCGACGGCCACGGCGACGATCACCACCAGCGCGGCGGCGCCGACCAGCAGTAGGACGCTGCGCAGCCGGGGCAGTCGCTCCCGTCCGGTCGGTGGGCCGGCGGGACGGACGACGACCCACTGCGGTGCCGGGTCGGTCCCGGCCGCCGTCGGGGTCATCGCGTCGGTCACGATCAGTCGTCGCCGTGGTGGCCCGAGTCGTCGGAGCCCGAGTGATCGGAGTCCGAATGGTCGGAGTCCGAGTGGTCCGAACCCGAGTCGTCCGACCCGTGGCGACCGGAGCCGGAGCCGTCCGAACCGTGGCGACCGGAGCCGGAGCCGTCCGAACCGTGGCGACCGGAGCCGGAGCCGGACTCCTCGGAGCCGGAACGGTCGGAGACGTCGGCACCGTCACCGTGGCGGGAGTCGTCCCCGTCGCGACCGGAGCCCGAGCCACCGTGGTCGTCACCGGGCTCGGCCGACCGCGACCGGCTGCGGTCACCGCCGTGATCGTCACCCGGCTCGGCCGACCGCGACCGGCTGGGGCTCGGCGTGGTCGAGGTCGGCGACGGGCTCGGCGACGGAGCAGGCCGGCTGCCGCCGACGGAGGCGTGACCGTGATCGTCGAAGGAGACGACGTTGGCGTGTGAGGGCAGTCGCACCGGCACCCGCTCGCTGAAGGAGGGGGTCCCGGCGAGGGCCAGGACGGTGGGGACGGCGATGGCGACGGCGCCGAGGCCGACGGCGCCGGAGATCAGGTAACGGTTCATCGGGAGGTCACTCCTGCTCGGGAAGGGGGCGATCGGAATTCGCCTCACCTTTGTCCCGCACCACGGGTTGCAGTCGCCATCGGACGTCGGTACTAGTACCGGCGTCGCACCCGCCCGGCGACGACCTCAGGGGGCCAGCATCTCCGGCGTCACGGCCGACTCGGTGTCCGGGATGCCCTGATCGGCGGCGCGCTTGTCCGCCATCGCCAGCAACCGCCGGATGCGTCCGGCGACGGCGTCCTTGGTCATCACCGGATCCGAGAGCGCACCCAGCTCCTCCAGAGAGGCCTGCGCGTGCTCCAGGCGGAGCCGTCCCGCCTGCAGCAGGTGGTCGGGGGCATCCTCGCCGAGGATCTCCAGCGCACGCTGGACCCGGGCGCCGGCGGCGACGGCGGCCCGAGCCGAGCGGCGCAGGTTGGCGTCGTCGAAGTTGGCCAGCCGGTTGGCGGTGGCCCGGACCTCGCGACGCATCCGCCGCTCCTCCCAGGCCATCACCGACTCGTGCGCACCGATGCGGGTGAGCAGGGCACCGATGGCGTCGCCGTCGCGGACCAGGACGCGATCACCCCCGCGGACCTCGCGGGCCTTGGCCTGCACGCCGAGCTTGCGGCCGACGCCGACGAGGGCGAGGGCGGCCTCCGGCGACGGGCAGGAGATCTCCAGCGAGCAGGCGCGGCCGGGCTCGGTCAGCGAGCCGTGGGCGAGGAAGGCGCCGCGCCACGCGGCCTCGGCGTCGGCGACGCCGCCGGCCACGACGAGATGCGGCAGTCCCTTGACCGGACGGCCGCGCAGGTCGACCAAGCCGGCCTGCCGTGCCAGCCCCTCGCCGTCCTTGGTGACCCGCACCAGGTAGCGACTGGTCTTGCGGATGCCACCGGCGGCCACGATCTGGACCTCCGAGCCGTGACCGAAGATCTCTGCGATCTCCTTACGGAGCCGGCGGGCGACGCTGCCGGTGTCGAGCTCGGCCTCGATGACGATGTGGCCACCGATCAGGTGGAGGGCACCGGCGAAGCGCAGCATGGTGGCGAGCTCGCTCTTGCGCGCTGAGGTGCGTTCCACGGGAACCCTGCTGAGCTCGTCCTTCACCGCGGCGGTCATCGCCATGTGCCTGCACCTCCCGAGGATTCGCCGTCGTTGCGCCCGTCCGACCGGGCGTCGAGCACGGTCTGCAGGGCCTGACTCAGCCGCTCCGGGTCGTGCCGTTCCGCACTGTCGTCGGCAGCGAGTCTAGACACATGCAGACGCGCGCCGATGTCCTGGACGTAACCGGCCAGGTCTTGCCGATTCAGGACGGAGTCCTCGTCGGCGAGGACGGTGTCGATCGGCAGCCCGCCGAAGGGTTCGGCGTGGTCCTGCAGCAGTTCCAGCAGCTCGTGGGGCTCGTAGGTATCCGTCTCGCCGAGCTGCGGCACGAGGTTCAGCACGACCACCAGCCGGGCCCGGGTGGCGGCCAGCGTCCGGCCCAACTCACGCAACAGCAGATGCGGGATCACGCTGGTGAACCACGAGCCGGGACCGAGGAGCACCAGATCCGCCTCGCGGATCGCGTCCACGGCCGCGGCGCAGGCGGGCGCGCCGTTGGGGAGCAGCGAGATCGCGCGGACCCGGCCCGGCGTCGTCGCGATCGACACCTGGCCGCGGATCTTGCGGGTGCGGTCGGGGTCGTCGGGGTCGAAGTTGTCCGCCTCGCCCACGAGGTCCAGCGGGACCGGGCTCATCGGCAGCACCCGGCCGACGGCGCCGACGAGGGTGCCGAGGCGCTGCAGCGCCGCGACGGGGTCGGGATCGCGCTCCAGCATGGCGGTGAGGACGAGGTTGCCCACAGGGTGTCCCGCCAGCGCGCCGTTGCCGCCGATGCGGTGCTGCAGCAGGTCGGCCCACTCGCGATGCGCCGGGGCGTCGCCGGCGAGGGCGGCCAGGGCCATGCGCAGGTCGCCGGGCGGCAGCACCTTCAGCTCGCGACGGATCCGTCCCGACGAGCCACCGTCGTCGGCGACGGTGACGACCGCGGTGACGTCGTCGGTGATCAGCCGCAGCGCCGACAGCGAGGCGTGCAGGCCGTGACCGCCGCCCAGCGCCACCGCCTTCACCGGCCGGGGAGCCGTCCCGTCGGAGAGCGCATCACTCACGGCCGAGGTCCCGATGGACGACGGTCGTCCGGATGCCCATCGCCTCGAGCCGGGTGGCGAGCTCCCGGCTCATCGCGACCGATCGGTGCTTGCCGCCGGTGCAGCCGACGGCGAGGGTGAGGAATCGTTTGCTCTCCCGCCGGTAGCCGGCACCGACGATGCGCAGGATCTCGGTGTACGCGTCGAGGAAGGCAGCCGCCCCCTCCTGGCTGAGGACGTAGTCGCTGACCGCCGTGTCCTGGCCGGTGAGCGGTCGCAGCTCCGGGATCCAATGCGGATTGGGCAGGAACCGGACGTCCACCACCATGTCGGCATCCACCGGCAGGCCGTACTTGAAGCCGAAGGAGAGGACCGTCGCGCGGAGCGCGGTGGCGGCCTCGGAGGCCGGTCCGGTGAAGGATCCCTCGATGACGCGGCGCAAGTCGTGGACCGACCGGGCACTGGTGTCGATGACCAGATCAGCGGCGTCCCGAACCCCGGAGAGGAGCTCGCGCTCGGCGTTGATGCCGTCGACGAGGCGGCCGGTGCCCTGCAGCGGGTGGTTGCGCCGCACGTTCTCGAAACGGCGGACGAGCACCTCGGGTGAGGCCTCGAGGAAGAGCACCCGCGGCCGGAGCCGGTGCGGCAGGCCGCGGATGACTGCCTCGAGGTCCTTGCTGAAGGCGCGGCCGCGGACGTCCATGACCACGGCGAGCCGGGTCACCGCGCCCTGGCTGCGGCTGCCGAGATCGAGCAGCGTCCCGATCAGCTCCGGCGGCAGGTTGTCGACGACGAAGAAGCCGAGATCTTCGAAGCACTTCGCCGCCGCGCTGCGCCCCGCCCCGGAGAGACCGGTGATGATCACCGTCTCCAGGCCCGGCGCCTCCTGGTCGGGGGGCGCCTCGGCGCTCTCCGTCTGCGCTGCGGTGGACTCGGGACTGGTCACAGCACCTCTCCGGTCGTCATGTTCACGGCCGTGCCCTCGGGCCCGTCCTTGGCCAGTGCGGCCACGATGGCCTCGGCGGTCTGCCTGCCGATGCCGGGTACCTGCACGATGTCGGCGACCTCGGCGCCCCGCAGTTTCTTCAGCGAGCCGAACTGCTTCAGCAGTGCCTTGCGGCGGGTCTCGCCGAGTCCGGGGATGCCGTCCAGGGCGGAGGTCGTCATCGCCTTCGACCGCTTCTGCCGGTGGAAGGTGATCGCGAAGCGGTGGGCCTCGTCCCGGACACGCTGCAGCAGGTACAGCGCCTCCGAGGTCCGCGGCAGGATGGCCGGGTACGGCTGGTCGGGCAGCCAGACCTCCTCCAGCCGCTTGGCGAGCCCGACGAGCGCGACGTCGTCGATGCCGAGGTCGTCGAGCACCTTCGCCGCGGCGGCGACCTGGGGTGCGCCGCCGTCGACGACGAGCAGGTTGGGGGCGTAGGCGAACTTCTTGGGACGCCCGGTCGTGGGGTCGATGCCGGGCCGCACCGGTTCGACGGATTCCGCGCCGGGGTCGCTGTCGGCGTCCGCGCCGTGATCGACCTGCTCGTCCAGGTAGCGAGCGAAGCGACGCCGCACGACCTCGGCGATCCACTGGACGTCCCCGGTGCCCTCGCTGGTGTCGCGCAGCGCGAACCGGCGGTATTCGCTCTTGCGGGCCAGACCGTCCTCGAAGACGACCATGCTCGCCACCACATTGGTGCCCTGGACGTGGCTGATGTCGAAGCACTCGATGCGCAGCGGAGCCGTCGGCAGCTCGAGGCTCTCCTGCAGCTCGTCAAGCGCCCGCGAGCGGGCGGTGAGGTCCGAGGCACGCTTCAGCTTGTGCTGGTTCAGCGCCTGCGCGGCGTTGCGTTCCACGGTGCCGGCCAGCGCCCGTTTGTCGCCGCGCTGCGGCACCCGGATCGACACCCGGCGGCCCCGCCGCTCGGTGAGCCACTCCTCGAGCACGTCGTGGTCGTCGGGCAGCACCGGGACCAGCACCTCGCGCGGGATGTCGTTCGCCGCGTCGGCGTCGTCGGTGAAGAGGCCGTAGAACTGGGTGAGGAACTGCTCGACCAGGTCCCCGGTGGACATGTCGTCCAGCCGGTCGACGACCCAACCGCGCTGGCCCCGGACTCGGCCACCACGGACGTGGAAGACCTGGACCGCGGCCTCCAGCTCGTCCTCGGCGAAGGCGACGACGTCGGCGTCGGTGCCGTCGCCGAAGACCACGGCCTGCTTCTCCAGCGCGCGGTTCAGGGCGCCGAGATCGTCGCGGAGCCGTGCCGCCCGCTCGAACTCCAGCTCCTCGCTGGCCTGCGCCATCTCGCGCTCGATGCGCTTGACCATGAGATCGGTCTTGCCGGCCATGAAGTCGCAGAAGTCGTCGACGATCTCGCGGTGTTCCTCGGCCGAGACCCGGCCGACGCAGGGCGCGCTGCACTTGCCGATGTAGCCGAGCAGGCAGGGCCGGCCGACCTGCCCCGCGCGCTTGAAGACGCCGGTGGAGCAGGTACGGGCGGGAAAGACGCGGGTGAGCAGGTCGAGGGTCTCGCGGATCGCCCAGGCGTGGCTGTACGGGCCGAAGTAGCGGACGCCCTTGCGGCGCGGGCCGCGCATCACCTGGAGTCGGGGGTACTCCTCGTTCAGCGTCACGGCCAGCGACGGGTAGCTCTTGTCGTCGCGGTACTTGACGTTGAAGCGCGGATCGAACTCCTTGATCCAGTTGTACTCGAGCTGCAGCGCCTCGACCTCGGTGCGCACCACCGTCCACTCGACGCTGGCGGCCGTCGTCACCATCTGCCGCGTCCGCTGGTGCAGCCCGGCCACGTCGGCGAAGTAGGAGTTCAGCCGCTGCCGCAGGCTCTTGGCCTTACCGACGTAGATGACGCGCCCCTGCGCGTCGCGGAACTTATAGACGCCCGGCTCCAGCGGGATCGTCCCCGGTGCGGGGCGATACGTCTGCGGGTCGGGCACATCGTCGAGATTAGTAGCCCCGACCGACAGTGCTCGTCGTCGCCGGTCCGGCGACGACGAGCACCGACATCAGCTGCGCGGGTTGAGGACCGGCAGACCGAAGGTGCCCACCAGGTTCGGAACGCGATACTCGGGAATCTTGGCCAGGGTCTTCTGCAGCTCGTCGCGGACGCCGTCGAGCGCCGCCTTGGCCTTCGTGTTGATCTCGACGACCCGGGGATCGACCTTGAAACGGTCATTGGCATCCCGGCCCGACCGCTTGAACTCGGCATCCCAGAGCTGGTCGAGAAGCTGCTCCCGACGGTCGACGACCTGCTTCTTCTTGGCCTCCGCGGCGTCCATCAGCTTCTTGGCCTTCGCCTTGGCCTCGGTCGAGCTGATGATCTCGTCGCCGCTGCTGGTAGTGGCGGCCAGGCCGAGGTTGCCCTTCACCGACAGCTTGCCGAAACCGGCCTTGCGGAGCAGCTCCCACACCTGCTTGGTGTAGTTCTGCATCGCCGAGCCCTGCGCGGTGAAGCAGCCATCCAGGTAGATCGTCCCGGCGTAGTCCTTGCGCAACCGGCGGCGGGGCTCAGGGTGCTCGGTGAGCAACGTAACCAGCTGCTGCGGGGTTTTGCCGGCGAAGTCCTTGCCGTAGAGCTGACCCGTGGACGTCTTGTCCTCGTCACCGTGGGCGAGCAGGATGATCGGGGTCGTGCCGGTGATCAGCCCCAGGTCGGCGTCAGCCGCGGTCGACACCTTGCCGCCCTTGCCGTGGGTGGCTGCCATGTCAGCGGCAGCCTTGTCGATGACCTTGTCACCTGGATCGAGGTTGACGACCTCGGCGGCCTGCTTCTTCAGCTTGTCGCGCAGCGGCACGTAATCCTTCACGAGGACGCAGAACTCCTCGTACTTGCCGCCGCTCTTGGCATCGGTCACCAGGAAGACCATGTCCTTGCCGACGATGCCGGCCCGCAGCCAGGGCTGCGCGACCTTGCCGTTGGGAAGATCGCTCTTCACCAGCTTGTCGAAGAGCTTCTTCGCATCGGCGGCCTTGACGACCAGGCCCTGCATGGGCTTGCCGACATGACCGGCGAGGTCATCACCAACGGCTTTGACGAGCTTGCCGGTGTCGAAGTTCGCCAGCTGGTTGACGTTGATTGCCTTGATCTCGTATGCCGGATCCCCGGTGATGGTCTTGGGCACAATGGACTCCTACGGCGGACGGACGATGCCCCGCATCAGATCGCGTGCACTCGCGACCGGCCAGGGGCTTACGTCCCGCTACGCGACATGCGGACCCAACCGGAGACGTAGTCGTCGATCTCGGCGAGCAGCAGTCGCGTGCCGGCATCGTCCAGGAACGACTGCCGCACCGCGGCGCGGGCGAGGTCGGCCACGCCGCGCTCGTCCAGGCCGAGCAGCTCCGCAGCCACCGCGTACTCCCGGTTCAGCGTGGTCGAGAACATCGGCGGATCGTCGGAGTTGATCGAGAACGGGACGCCGGCGGCGGCGATGGTCGGCAGCGGGTGCTCGGCCAGCGAGGCGACGGACTGGGTGCGAAGGTTCGACGTCGGGCTGATCTCGAGGGGGATCTGCCGCTCGGCCAGGACCCGCAGCAGCCGTTCGTCCTGCGCCGACGAGATCCCGTGCCCGATGCGCTCGGCGCCGAGGTGCTCGATCGCGTCCCACACCGTGGCGGGGCCGGTCGACTCCCCCGCATGCGGAACGCTACGCAGCCCGGCGGCGCGCGCCGCCTCGAAATGCGGGGCGAACTGCGGGCGGGGCACCCCCACCTCGGGACCACCGAGGCCGAAGCTGACGAGCCCGTCCGGACGCTGCCGCAGCGCGATGTCCAGGGTGACGTCGGCGGCGGGCAGCCCCGCCTCGCCGGGGATGTCGAAGCACCAGCGCAGCTGGACGCCGAACTCCGTGGCGGCCCGGCGACGCGCGTCCTCGACCGCCTCGCAGAAGGCCTCGGCCGGGATGCCCCGGTGCACCGAGGAGTAGGGCGTCAGGGTCAACTCGGCGTAGCGGACGTTCTGCGCCGCCAGGTCGCGGGCGACGCCATGGGTGAGGGTCCAGACGTCTTCGGCGTCGCGGATCAGGTCGACGACCGACAGGTAGACGGTGATGAAGTGGCCGAAGTCGGTGAAGCGGAAGTAGTCGGCGAGCAGCGCCGGGTCGGCGGGCACCGGGGTGGCCCCCTCGTGCCGCGCCGCCAGCTCGGCGACGATCTGCGGCGACGCCGACCCCACGTGATGCACGTGCAGCTCGGCCTTGGGGAGTCCGGCGATGAACTCAGTCAGATGCGCCATGGGCAAATTCTGACACACGCGTGTCAAGTTCGAGACCAGGCCGGCCCGCGGTGACCGAGGCTGCTACCGACTCCGCTTCGGCGGCCGCCCCGGCGACGAGATCGGCGGGTTCCGTGGGCGCCGCATCGACGGACGGCTCCCCACTCCGCCGCAGCACGCCGAAGGCGGCGATGGCAACGGCGACGCCGACCAGTGCCACCGAGACGAAGCCACCCTGCCAGCCCACGGCGTCGATGGCCACTCCGCCGACGGGGGCTCCGAGCGCGGACCCGGCGGTCATCGCCGAGCCGTGCCAGCCCATGGCCTCGCCCCGGTTCGCCACCGGCACCACCCGCGACAGCGCGTCGACCGACGCGGTGATCGTCGGGGCACAGAACGCGCCGGCCACGAAGAGCAGGACCGCGAGGAGCATCGGCTCGCGCGCGAAGGCAGGCAGGATGGTGGCGAGCGCCAGCAACCCCAACAACACGGGCACGGGTGGCCGGAGGCGCAGCGCGCCGTAGATCAGCCCGCCGATCGCCGAGCCGGCGCCCCAGACCGCGAGCTGCCACCCGATCCACGACTGGTGCCCCATGTCCCGCAGCGCCGCCACGATGCCGACATCGCTCCCGGTGAGCACGACCGTCGTGGCGAGGCTGATCGCCAGCACGGTCAGGGCCGGCAGTCGCAGCCAGTCCCGGGTACGACCGGAGGCAGGCGACGCCTCCCCGTGTGCGCCGTCGGGCGGTGTCAGCCGGGGGTTGGCCACCCAGATGAGCACGCCGCCGGCGACTGAGGCCAGCTCACAGGCGAAGAGCGCCCACGAGGTCGGCACGGTGGTGGCGAGCAGCACCCCGAGCGTGGGACCGATCATGAACGACAACTCGACCACGACGGAGTCGACGGCCAGCGCGGTCGTCCGCTGGTGGGCGGGCACGGCCCCGAGCAACACCTGTCGGACGATGGAGAAGACCGGGATGACGAAGAGTCCCGCCACACCGGCCAGGCCGAGCAGGGGCCAGTAGGAGACGAAGGGCGCGACCGACCAGCACGCGGCCAGCACGATCAGCGACGGCAGGACCGTGGGTCGCAGACCGTGCCGGTCGAGCAGCCTCCCCCGCCAGGGCGCGCTGATGCCGATGGCGACGGTGGCGACCGCGACCACCAACCCGGACGCCGCGTAGGAGTGGTCGAGAGTGCCGACAACGTGCAGCGTCAGGATGACCGAACCGGCGAACATCGGGATGCGGACGACGAGCCCGAGCAGCAGCACGCGGCGCACGTCCCGCAGCGCCAGCACCGACCGATACGTCCCGAAACCCATGCCCAGAGCGTCGCACGGGCCACCGACAACTTTCCGCCGCGTGGACGCTCGCGCCGTTGCGCCGTTGCGCCGTTGCGCCGTTGCGCCGTGCGATCGACGGATCGATCGGCGCCGCACCTCCCCGACGCTGCGGCGAGGTGCGGCGGCGTCGGGGCGATCGGCGGGTGATCGGCGTGTGATCGCTCGGGGGCGTCAGGCGGAGCTGCGGGCAGGCCGCTTCCGGGCGACCGTCTTGCGGCCGGGCGCCTTCGGCCCGGCCGACGGGCGCGCGCTGGCGGTGGAGGCCTTGCGCGGGGCGCGACTCGGGATCGCGGTGTTGTCCAGCATGTCCTTCAGGAAGGTGCCGGTGTGCGACTCCGGGACCGCCGCGACCGCCTCGGGCGTCCCCTCGGCGACGACCATGCCACCGCCGGAGCCGCCCTCGGGACCCATGTCGATGATCCAGTCCGCGGTCTTGATGACGTCGAGGTTGTGCTCGATGACGATCACCGAGTTGCCCTTGTCGACCAGCGTGTGCAGCACGCCCAGGAGCTTGTTGACGTCCTCGAAGTGCAGGCCGGTGGTCGGCTCGTCGAGGACGTAGACCGTCCGTCCGGTGGAACGCTTCTGCAGCTCGGCGGCGAGCTTGACCCGCTGCGCCTCACCCCCGGACAGCGTCGGCGCGGGCTGGCCGAGCCGGACGTATCCCAGCCCCACATCGACCAGCGTGCGCAGGTGCCGGGCGATCCGCTCGATCGGGGCGAAGAACTCGGCGGCCTCCTCGATGGGCATCTCGAGGACCTCGCTGATGGTCTTGCCCTTGTAGTGGACCTCGAGCGTCTCGCGGTTGTACCGCGCACCCTTGCAGACCTCGCACGGCACGTAAACGTCCGGCAGGAAGTTCATCTCGATCTTGATGGTGCCGTCACCGGCGCAGTTCTCGCAGCGCCCGCCCTTGACGTTGAAGGAGAAGCGACCCTGCTGGTAACCCCGGACCTTCGCCTCGGTCGTCTCGCTGAAGAGCTTGCGGACATGATCGAAGACGCCGGTGTAGGTCGCGGGGTTGGAGCGCGGGGTCCGGCCGATGGGCGACTGGTCGACGCCGACGACCTTGTCCAGGTGCTCGATGCCGCGGACCCGCTTGTGCCGGCCCGGCGGCAGCTTGGCGCCGTTGATCTTGTTGGCCAGCGAGGCGTAGAGGATGTCGTTGACCAGCGAGGACTTGCCCGAGCCGCTGACGCCCGTCACTGCGACGAAGCAGCCCAGCGGGAAGGAGACGTCCACATTGCGCAGGTTGTGCTCGCGCGCGCCCTCGACCACGAGTTCGCGGCCCTTCTGCCGCGGGCGTCGCAGCTCCGGCACCTCGATCCGGCGGCGACCCGAGAGGTAGGCGCCGGTGACCGACTCCTCCGACGAGCGGAGGTCGTCGACCGTGCCGCTGACGACGATCTTGCCGCCGTGCTCGCCGGCCAGCGGGCCGATGTCGACGACCCAGTCGGCGGTACGGATGGTGTCCTCGTCGTGCTCGACGACGATGAGGGTGTTGCCGAGGTCGCGCAGCCGGACCAGCGTCTCGATGAGGCGGTGGTTGTCGCGCTGGTGCAGGCCGATGGAGGGCTCGTCCAGGACGTAGAGCACGCCGACGAGGCCGGAGCCGATCTGCGTGGCCAGCCGGATGCGCTGGGCCTCACCGCCGGCGAGCGTCGCGGCGGCCCGGTCCAGCGACAGGTAGTGCAGCCCGACATCGACCAGGAAGCCGAGGCGGGCGTTGATCTCCTTCAGCACCCGCTCGCCGATGATCTTCTCGCGCTGGTCGAGGGAGAGGTCACGAAGCCACTGCGCGGCGTCGCCGATCGACAGTCCGGCGACCTCGGCGATGGAGCGGCCGTGGACCATCACGGACAGGATCTCCGGCTTGAGGCGGGTGCCGCGGCACGCCGGGCACGGCACCTCCCGCATGTAGCCCTCGTACTTCTCCTTCGACCAGTCGCTCTCGGTCTCGGTGTAGCGCCGCTCGATCCACGGGATGACGCCCTCGTACGCCGCGTAGTACGACCGCTGCCGGCCGTAGCGGTTCTTGTAGCTGACGTGCACCTGGTCGTCGGTGCCGTTGAGAACAGCCTTCTGCGCGCGGACGGGCAGCTTCTCCCACGGCGTGCGCAGGTCGAAGCCCATCGCGTCGGCGAGACCCTGCAGCAGCCGCAGGAAGTACTCGCTGGTGGTGCCTCCGGTCCAGGGCGCGATGGCGCCGTCGGCCAGCGAGGCCTCGGGGTCGGGGACGACCAGCTCGGGGTCGACCTCCTGGCGGGTGCCGAGGCCGGCGCACTCGACGCAGGCGCCGAAGGGCGAGTTGAAGGAGAACGAACGCGGCTCGAGCTCGTCGATCGCCAGCGGGTGGTCGTTCGGGCAGGCCAATCGCTCGGAGTAGCGACGCTCCCGGTTCGGGTCGTCCTCGTCGAGGTCGACGAAGTCGAGGATCAGGATGCCGCCGGCGAGGCCGAGGGCCGTCTCGACCGAGTCGGTGATGCGCTGCTTGCTCGACGGCTTCACCGAGAGCCGGTCCACGACCGCCTCGATGGTGTGCTTCTCCTGCTTCTTCAGCTTCGGCGGGTCGGTGAGCGGGTAGACGGTGCCGTCGATGCGGACACGGGCGTAACCCTTGACCTGCAGATCGCCGAGGAGGTCGACGTACTCCCCCTTGCGTTCGCGGATGACGGGCGCCAGCACCTGGAAGCGCGTGCCCTCGGGCATCTCGAGGATGCGATCCACGATCTGTTGCGGGGTCTGCTTGGCGATGGGCTCGCCGCAGACCGGGCAGTGCGGTTTGCCGATGCGGGCCCAGAGCAGGCGCAGGTAGTCATAGACCTCGGTGATGGTCCCGACGGTGGAGCGGGGGTTCTTCGACGTCGACTTCTGGTCGATCGAGACCGCCGGCGAGAGCCCCTCGATGAAGTCCACGTCGGGCTTGTCCATCTGCCCCAGGAACTGCCGGGCGTAGGCCGAGAGCGACTCGACGTAGCGGCGCTGGCCCTCGGCGAAGATGGTGTCGAAGGCCAGGCTGGACTTGCCGGACCCCGACAGGCCCGTGAAGACGATCATCGCGTCGCGAGGGAGGTCCAGACTCACGTCCTTGAGGTTGTGCTCGCGGGCGCCACGGACGATGAGTCGGTCGTTCACGTCATCGAGAGTACGGACGGCCACCGACAACGGCAGCCGCCGGTTCGGCGGCTTTCGTCACGGGGAAGGCTTGCGCTGTGCCCAAGAAGATCGCCACCAACGACCGCGTCGACCGCGACGGGCTGCTGGACTTCGTCCGGCCCCGCCACCGCATGATCCTGGTCACCCGCCGCAAGGACGGCAGCCCGCAGCTCTCCCCCGTCAGCGGGGGCGTGGACAGCGACGGCCGCCTCGTCATCTCGACCTACCCGGAGCGGGCCAAGGTCAGCAATCTGCGGCGGGACAGCAGCTGCTCGGTGATGGTCATCAGCGACGAGTGGAACGACCCGTGGGTGCAGATCGACGGCACCGCCGAAGTGCTGGACCTGCCCGAGGCGCTGGAGCCGCTGGTCGAGTACTTCCGCTCCATCAGCGGCGAACACCCCGACTGGGACGAGTACAAGCAGGCGATGCAGGACCAGGGCAAGTCCCTGATCCGGGTCACGCCCGAGCGCTGGGGTCCGGTCGCGACGGGCGGGTTCCCGGCTCGTCTCGCCGAGTCGTGACAGCATGACCCACGTCACAGATCGTGCACTATTTACTTTTCGGACATTCAGTTCCTAACGGACTCCAAGATCGCCCGGGGACCGTCGTCCCATGTCCTCCCCGCTCGCCGAACGGCGATTGCTCACCGACCTGCGCTACGACCTGCCCGCGTCGCTGGTGGTGTTCCTCGTCGCGCTGCCGCTCTCGCTGGGGATCGCCGCGGCGTCCGGGGCGCCATTGGCCGCCGGCATCATCGCCGCCGTCGTCGGCGGGGTGGTGGCCGGAGTCTTCGGCGGCTCACCGCTGACCGTCTCGGGACCGGCGGCCGGCATGGTCGTGGTCGTCGCCGGGCTGATCGAGCAGTTCGGCTTCGCCGTCACCTGCGCCATCACCGCCGCCGCGGGGCTGGTGCAGATCCTGCTGGGAGTCAGTCGCATCGCCCGCTCGGTGATGGCGATCTCGCCGACGGTGCTGCACGCCATGCTCGCCGGGATCGGCATCACCATCGTCCTCGGCCAGCTCCACGTCCTGCTCGGGGCCAGTGCCGGCAGCAGCGCGTGGGAGAACATCACCTCGCTGCCGGCGGACATCGTCGACGCCGACGTCCCCGCCCTGCTGCTCGGCCTCGCCGCCATCGCGCTGCTGCTGGCCTGGCCGAGGCTCCCCCGCCGCATCCGGGCCGTCCCCGGTCCGCTCGTCGCCGTCGTCCTGCTGACCGTCGTCGCCCAGCTCGCCGTCCCCGACGCCGCGCGCGTGGAGCTCGGCGGCTCGGTCACCGACTCCATCCGCCTCCCTGAGCTGCCCGACGGCATGTGGGGCGCGGTGCTTGTCGGTGTCTTCACCGTCGCCGTCGTCGCCAGCGTGGAGAGCCTGCTGTCGGCGCTGGCCACCGACACGATGGCCAAGGGACGGCAGAAGTCCAACCTGGACCGCGAGCTCGTCGGTCAGGGCATGGCGAACACGACCTCGGGCCTGCTCGGCGGCCTGCCCATCACCGGTGTCATCGTCCGCAGCACCGCGAACGTGACCTCCGGCGCCCGCACCCGCGCCTCGGCCGTGCTGCACGGGGTCTGGATGGCGCTCACCGCACTGCTGTTCGTCGACCTCATCGAGCTCATCCCGCTGGCCGCCCTGGCCGCGCTCCTGGTCACCGTCGGCATCGGCCTCGTCAAGACGAAGGACATCCGGGAGTCCCGCCGCCACGGCCAGCTCGCCGTCTACCTGGTCACCGTCGCGGGCGTCGTCTTCCTCAACCTGCTCGAGGGCGTGCTCATCGGACTCGCCCTCTCGGCCGTGCTGGTGGTCCGCCGCGCGGTGTGGGCCGCCATCGACGTCGACATCCCCGGCCCGGCCGAGCACCTCGCGGGTGAGGCCTGGCGCGTCCGGATGCGGGGCACGCTCAGCTTCCTCGCCGTGCCGCGGCTGGCCGCCGTGCTGGGACGGGTTCCCGCTGGTGCGCCGGTCGAGATGGACATCAACGTCGACTACGTCGACCACACCGCCTTCGACTACGTGGCGCAGTGGCGGTCCCGGCACGAGGCCACCGGCGGCACCGTCGCCGTCCGGCAGGTGGGGCCGCGTCGCATCGACGAGCACGACAAGCGCGCGACGCGCAGCGTGCTGCTGCCGCAGCGCTGGTTCGCCAGCTGGGAGCAGTGGCAGAGCGAGTCGAGCTCGTCGGTCACGCGGCCGTTCCACGCCGGGGTCGCCGACTACCACCGCAATTTCGCCGGCGAGCTGCGTCCGGCAATGGCCGACCTCACCGACGGACAGCACCCCGACGCCATGTTCATCACCTGCGCCGACTCGCGGATCGTCCCCAACCTCATCACCAGCAGCGGGCCGGGCGACCTCTTCACGGTCCGCAACATCGGCAACATCGTCCCGGACGAGTCGCACCCGGACACCTCCGTCCGGGCCGCGGTGGAGTACGCCGTCGAGGTGCTGCAGGTGAGCCGGATCGTGGTCTGCGGCCACTCCGGCTGCGGCGCGATGAAGGCGCTGCTGGACGGCCCGCCCCCCGGAGCGATCAGCTCCTGGCTCGCGGCCGGCCACGAATCGGTGCACCAGGCCGGCAACGGTCACGCCACCGCCCACTCCTGCACCGGCGACGACCTCGACCGGCTGGCCCGGACCAATGTGGCCGTCCAGCTGGAACACCTCGCGGCCATCGAGGTCGTCGCCCGCGCCCAGCGGGACCGCGGCTTGGAGCTGGTCGGGATGTTCTTCGACATCCCGTCGGCCACCTGTACCGTCCTCGACCCTGCCTCGGGAGCGTTCCGTCCCGTCGACGACAAGGTCACGGCCGGGGTGAACTAGGTGTGATGTCCAGGCAGGTTGGTCAGGCGGCTGATCGGTGGTAGGCCTGCGATGGCGCTGTGGGCTCGGTGGTGATTGTAGAAGTGGAGCCAGCCGGGTAGGGCGTCTCGGCGGGTGGTC